>NZ_JAIVKX010000011.1 GCF_020524285.1 Alloyangia pacifica | reverse complement strand
GCGCGGCCGCCGCCGAGCGAGCCGGTGAAGCCCACGGCATTGATCAGCGGGTGCTGCACCAGCGCCTGGCCGACGTCGCGCTTGCCGCCCTGCACGAGCGAGAAGACGCCCTTGGGCATACCGGTCTTCTCGATGGCGGCGAGGATCGCCTCGGCGACGATCTCGCCGGTGCCGGGATGGGCGCCGTGGCCCTTGACCACCACCGGGCAGCCGGCGGCCAGCGCCGCAGCGGTGTCGCCGCCGGCGGTGGAGAAGGCGAGCGGGAAGTTGGAGGCGCCGAAGACCGCGACCGGGCCGATCGGGCGCATCACCAGCTTGATGTCGGGGCGCGGCAGCGGCTGGCGGTCGGGCAGCGCTTCGTCATGGCGGCGGTCGAGGTAGTCGCCCTTGAGGATGTGGCTGGCAAAGAGCCGCAGCTGGCCGGTGGTGCGGCCGCGCTCGCCCTGCAGGCGCCCCTCGGGCAGGCCGGTTTCCTGCGTGCCGATCTCGGTGATCGCCTCGGCGCGGGCCTCGATCTCGTCGGCGATGGCATTGAGGAACTCGGCGCGGGTCTCGCGGCTGGTGTAGCCATAGGACCAGAAGGCCTCTTCGGCGGCCTTGCAGGCCTGGTCGACCAGCGCCGGGGTGCCGACCGAATAGTCATGGCTCGGGCCGTGCGCCGGTTCGGAGGCGAAGGTGGTCTCGCCAGCCACCCAGTCGCCCGCGATCAGGTGCTTGCCGTGCGGGGTGAAACTCATGTCTGTCTCCATTCGGGGGAGCTGTTGAAAGGATGTGCCGCCCCGACGGGGGCGGCGTGATGCTCGGGGCATGGGGTGTCTCCACGGGGCGTCAGGACGGGGTGTCACGGGGCGGGCCCTGCTGGCGCCGGCCAGCGGGGCTCAGGCCGCGTCGCCTTGGGCGCGGTCATCTGAGGCCCCGGTCCCCTCAGCCCTCGTAGCCGTAGACCTCCCGCGCGCGGTCGGCGGTCAGGTAGCCATTGCGCAGGTCGCGCTCGATGTCGGCGCGGGCGCGCAGCTTGGGGTCGCCGTAGCCACCGCCATTGCCGGTGACCACCCGGATCACGTCGCCCTCGTCGACGCGCAGGTTGGTGGTGAAGGCATGGCGCTCGCGGCTGCCGTCGGTGCGCAGAACTTCGGCGTAGTTGACCGAGCCGTCGAGGCCACCCGAGGCGCCCCATGGCGGGATGCGCGAGCGGGTGTAGCCGATCGACAGGAAGTTGCCGTCGGCGCGGACACGGTAGTGCACCTCGATGCCCTTGCCGCCGCGCCACTGGCCCTCGCCGCCCGGCTCGGAGTTCAGCGCGACCTGGTCGACGCCGAGCCCGTAGCGCGCCTCGGCCACCTCGGCGGGGCAGTTGAAGGTCTCGCCGTGGAAGCCGGAGAACTGGCCCGAGACACCGTCGGCGCCCTGCCAGGCGCCCCAGCCGCCGACCTGCGGCTCGACGATCGTGTAGTGCCGTCCGGTTTCGGGGTGCGGGCCGCCCACGCTGGTGCCGCAGATCGAGGCGAAGTTGCCCGCCGGAACGATGCCCGGAAAGTGCTCGGCCAGCGCCCGCAGCAGCATGTCGAAGAGCCGGATCTCGACCTCGGAGTAGTAGCCGAGCGCGCCCGGCGCCTCGACGTGGTAGATCGTGCCCGGCTTGGTGACCACCCGCAGCGGCTTGAAGAACCCGCCGTTGCCCGGCGCGTCGGGATCGGTGAAATCCTTGAAGGCGAGCTGCACGGCGATCTCGGTGCCCTCGCGCGAGCAGTTGAGCGAGCCGGACTGGGCGGGGTTGTCGGTGAGATCGACGATGAACTCGTCGGCGGTGATCTCGAGCGTCACCTTGTGCAGCGCGCCGGAGTCCTGCTCCTCCTCGAAGCTGTAGCGGCCCTGCGGGATCTTCGCGAGGGCCGCGCGTGCGCGACGTTCGCCGAGGTCCATGTAGTCGGAGATCGCCGCGCCGAAGGTGTCGGCGCCGTACTTGCGCACCACCTCCAGCACCCGCCGCTCGCCGATCCGCAGCCCGGCGATGCCGGCCCAGAGATCACCGTGCAGGAAGTCCGGCAGGCGCGAGTTGATCTTCAGGATGTCGAAGACCGCGGTGTTCTCGACGCCTTCGGTGAACAGCTTCACCGCGGGGATGCGCACGCCCTCTTGGAAGATCTCGGTCGCCTCGGTGGACATCGAGCCGGGGACGTTGCCGCCGACGTCGTTCCAATGCGCGATATTGGCGACCCAGGCGACCATCTTGCCGTCATGGAAGACCGGCTGCGCCAGCACCATGTCGTTGAGGTGGGTGACGCCGCCGAAATAGGGATCGTTGGTGGCGAAGACGTCGCCTTCCCTGATCTGGTCCAGCGGGAACTTCCGCAAGAGTCCCATGATCGCCTTGTCGAGCACGCCGATGAAGGCCGGGATGCCGGCGCCCGAGGCGGCGATCTCGCCCTGCGGCGTCAGGATCGAGGTCGACAGGTCGAGCACCTCGTAGATGATCGCGCTCATCGAGGTCTTCACCTGCGCGTAGAACATCTCGTCGGCGATGGCCTCGAGCGCGTTCTGGATGATGTCGAAGGTGACCGGGTCGTAGGTCTTTTGTGCCGAGGAAAGATCGGTCATGGCTCAGCCCCTTGTCTCGATGTGGGTGTTGCCGAAATCGTCGATGAAGACGCGGTTGGTCGGGTGGATCACGATGGTCGTGCCCGGATCCTCGATCACCGCCGGGCCGGCGAAGGCCATGCCGGGCTCGAACTTCGTGCTGTCGTAGATCACCGCCTCGTGCACGCCCTCGGTCGCGTAGTCGACCATGCGGCGGCCCTTGATGGCCTCCTCGAGCGTCGCGCCGGTCTTCGGCAGTGGCACCAGTTCCAGCTTGCCGACCTCCGACGAGGCGATGAGGTGCAGCCCGATGACCTCGACCCCGGCCTGCAGCCGGTAGGTGTATTCACGCTCGTAGATCTCGTGGAAGTCCGCGAGCATCTGCGCGGTCACGGCCTCGGTGACGGGCCCTGCGGGCACCGGAACCTCGACCGCGAACTCCTGGTTCTGGTAGCGGCAGCGGATCATCGGCTGGAAGCTGACCTTGTCGGCGGCGACCCCCTCGCGGGCATATTCCTCGCGCGCCAGGTCCATCGTGTGCGACAGCAGCTGGTCGAGCCCGGCGTGGTCGGTGCCGTCCATCAGGCGGGTCACGAAGTAATCGCGGCGCAGGTCCGACATCATCATGCCCCAGGCCGAGAAGACCGGCGCGCCGCGCGGCACGACCACCTTTTTCACGCCCAGTTCCTGCCCCAGCGCGACGCCGTGCATAGGACCGCCACCGCCGAAGACCACCAAGGTGAAGTCGCGCGGATCGTAGCCGCGGTTGACCGAGACCAGCTTCAGCGCATTGACCATGTTGGAGTTGGCGATGCGCACGATGCCGCGCGCGACCTCCTGCGGGCTGTTGCCCATGCGGGTCGCGAGCCGGCCGAGCGCGCCGTCCAGCGCGTCCATGTCCGCCTCGACCGAGCCGCCGCAGAAGTAGTCCTTGTTGATGCGCCCGAGCGCGAGGTTGGCATCCGTGGTGGTGGCATTCTCGCCGCCACGGCCGTATGCGGCGGGGCCGGGGGTCGAGCCGGCCGATTGCGGGCCGACATGCAGCTTGTCGAAATCATCGACCCAGGCGATCGAGCCGCCGCCGTTGCCGATCTCGACGAGATCGACCACCGGCACCATGATCGGATAGCCCGCCGACTTGCGGTCGCGCTCGATCCAGTAGTCGGTCTTGATGGTGACCTGGTTGTTCTCGATCAGCGAGCACTTGGCGGTGGTGCCGCCGATGTCGAGCGCGAGGATATTGGGCTCGCCGATGATCCGGCCAAGCTCGGCGGCGCCCCAGAAGCCCGAGGCCGGGCCGCTTTCGACCATGGTGATCGGCACCGCCTTGATCGCATCGACGGAATCGACACCGCAGTTCGACTGCATGATGAAGAGCCGCCCCTTGTAGCCCTTGCCGTCGAGGCCGCTTTCCAGCTTCTCGAGGTAGCGCTGCGCCTTGGGCTGCACGTAGGCCGACAGGATCGCGGTGTTGGTGCGTTCGTACTCGCGCCACTCGCGGGTGATCTGATGCGAGGCGACCACGGTCACCTCGGGCCAGCGCGCCTCGATCTCGGCCTTCAGCGCCTTTTCGTGCGCCGGGTTGGCATAGGCATGCAGGAAGCTGATGGCGATCGCCTCGATGCCCTCGGCGCGGAACAGCTCGAGCGTCTCGTCGAGCGACGACAGGTCGAGCGGCGTCACCTCGGCGCCGCGGTAGTCCATCCGGCCCACCATCTCGCGGCGCAGGTAGCGCTCCACGAAGGGCTCGGGCTTGCGGTACATCAGGTTGAAGAAATCGGGGCGGTTGCCGCGGCCGATCTCGATCGCGTCGCGGAAGCCCTTGGTGGTGATCAGCCCGACCTTGGCGCCCTTGCGCTCGGTCAGCGCGTTGATCACCACCGTGGTGCCATGGGCGAAGAAATCCACCGTGCCGACATCGACACCGGCCTTCTCGAGCACGTTCAGCACGCCCTTCTCGAAGTCCGGGGGCGTGGTGTCGGACTTCTCGGTCCGCACCGTCTGCACCCCGCTGGCCAGGTCGGTCTCGAAGTAGACGAGGTCGGTGAAGGTGCCGCCGACATCCGTCGACACGCGGGTAATCTTGTCTGTCATTGCATGTCTCTGTTCTTGAAAGCTTCGGCTCAGCGGCGTTTGCCGCCGGACGCCGCGAGCGCCACCGCGACCACGATGATCACGCCGGTGGTGAGGTCCTTGAAGAAGGGGTTCACGTTGAGGATGTTGAAGCCGTTGTTGATCAGCGCCATCAGCAGCACACCGGCCACCGAGCGCCAGATCGCCCCGGCGCCGCCCATGATCGAGGTGCCGCCGAGGATCACCGCCGCGATCGCCTCGAACTCCATCCCGGTGCCGGCCTGCGGCTCGGCCATCGAGATGCGCGAGACCGCGATGACCCCGGCAAGCCCCGCCGCCATGCCCGACAGCGAGAATGTGGCGATCTTGACCATGTTGGTGCGGATGCCCGAGAGCAGCGCCGCCTCCTCGTTGCCGCCTACGGCAAAGACCCGGCGGCCGAAGGTTGTGCGGTTGAGCACCACCATCATCACGACCATGAACAGCAGGAACAGGATCACCGCGACGTTGACCATGCCGATGCGGCCCCGGCCGACCCAGGAGAACTCGGCGATCCGCACGGGGATCAGCGAGCCGCCGGTGATCAGGATGGCGACACCGCGGTAGACGAGGCTCGTGGCCAGCGTCACGAGGAAGGAATGCACGCCGAAGCCGGTGATGATCACCCCGTTGATGCAGCCCAGCAGGAGCCCGATCAGCGGCCCGGTGAGGATGGCGAGATAGGGGTCCACGTTGATCGCGATCCACCCGGCCGAGACCGAGGCGACGCCGAAGATGGCGCCTGTGGACAGGTCGAAGCCGCCGCCGATGATCACCAGCGTCAGCGCGCAGGCGATGATCGCCAGCGGCGCCGATTGGTTGAGGATGTTGAGCAGGTTGCGGGCGGTCAGGAAGCTGTCGGAGATGAGGCTCAGCCCGACCAGAAGCAGGGCGATGATCACCAGAACGCCGTAGTCGCGGGCGAAATCGCCGGGCGAGACCGAGAAGCGCCGCGGCGCCGAGCCGGGCGAGTTTTGGACAACGCTCATTGCGGGGAAACCTCCTTGGTGCGAGCCGCGGCGCCTTGCTGCCGGAATATCCGGTTCAGCGCCGTCTCGACGGTGAGTTGGCGGCAGTCGACCTCCGCGAAGATCTGGCCTTCGCTCATCAGGTAGCCGCGATGGGATAGGTTGATGACCTCTTCCAGCTCGGAAGAGATGAGCAGCACGCCAACGCCGGAGGCGGCCATCTCGATGATGAACTCGTGGATCCGCTGGCGGGCGCCGATGTCGACGCCGCGGCTCGGCTCGTCGAGGATCAGCAGGCGCGGCTTTTCCACCGCCCACTTCGAGAGCAGCACCTTCTGCTGGTTGCCGCCCGAGTAGAAGGCGACCTCGCCGTCGATCTTGCCGGGGACGATGCCGAAGTGGTCGATCATCTCGGCGGTGCGTCGGCGCTCCTTGCGGGGGTTGATGAAGCCGAAGCGGGAGATCTTGCCGAGCGAGGCCAGCGACACGTTGGGCCGGGTGGTCTGGGTCAGCACCAGGCCCTGCTTGCGGCGGTCCTCGGGCACGAGGGCAATGCCCTGCGCCACGGCGCGGGTGACATTGAGCCGGCTGTTCTGCTGCACCCCCATGATCGAATAGGTGCCTTCGGTGATCCGGTCCGCCCCGAAGAGCGCGCGCGCCACCTCCGAGCGGCCCGAGCCGACAAGCCCGATCAGCCCGACGATCTCGCCGGGGCGGACCTGCAGCGAGATGTCCCTCAGGCCGGTCTCGGTGGCGACGTTTTCCATCTGCACGACGCTGGCGATGTGCCGCGCCGGCGCGGCCGGAAGTTCGGGCCAGCTGATGTCCGAGGCCTGTCCCAGCATGGAATCGACGAGGCTCTGCTTGGTCTCGCCGGCAATGTCGTCGGTGCGGATCACCCGGCCGTCCCGCATGATGGTGACGCGGTCGCAGGTTGCCAGGATATGGTCGAGGAAATGGCTGACGTAGATCACCGTCACGCCCCGCGCCTTGAGCCGGGCAATGAGCTGGTGCAAGCGCTCGGCCTCGTCCTCGGTCAGCGAGGATGTGGGCTCGTCCATGATGATGACCCGCGCCTCGCGGGCGACCGCGCGCATGATCTCGACCTTCTGCCGCTCCGCGATGCGCATGTCGGCGACCTTGGCGTGCGGATCGAGGCCGAAGGCGCAGGTCTGTTCGAGGGTCTCGAACCGCGCCAGGTCGCCCCGCCCGAGAAACCCGGCGGTGTTGCTTTCGAGCCCGAGGAAGACGTTCTGCAGAACCGTGAGCTCCGGCACCAGCTGCAGTTCCTGGTGGATCATCGCGATGCCGCGGCCAAGCGCCTCGCGGGGCGAGAAGCGGGTCACGGGCTTGCCGAAGACCTCGACGCTTCCCTCGTCCGCCGAGTAGTAGCCGCCGACGATCTTGCCGACGCTCGACTTGCCGGCACCGTTCTCGCCGACCAGCGCGTGCACGGAGCCCGCGCGAAAGTCGATCGTGATGTCGTCGAGGATGCGCGTGTCGCCAAAGCTCTTGGCCACGGCACGCAGGCGGACGGCGGGTCCCTTGCCGGTCATAGCCTACCTTTCAGGAGTCAAAGGAGAGGGGCCGGGACGGTGCGATCCCCGTCCCGGCGCCGGGAGGCGGGCCGCGCCGAAAGCGCGGGCCGGCACTGGGCGGATCAGCCCTGCCACTCGGCCTCGAAGTCGGGATGGGCGTCGAGCCAGTCCTTGTCGACCACCGCCGGCATGTCGCGCAGCGAGAACTCGTCGATCCAGTTCGGCACCTCCTCGCCCTTCAGCGAGGTCACCATCGTATCGAGCGCCGCCATGCCCATCGAATGCGGGAACTGCGCGAGCGTGGCGCTGAAGGTGCCGGCGCGGATGCCGTCTACGGTGATCTGGTTGAGGCCGCCGCCGATCGTGTAGATCGAGGAAATATCGATCCCGGCGTCCGCGAGCGCCACTTCGGCCCCCATCAGGTGCTGGTCGGCATTGGCCAGGACGACGTTGATGTCGGGGTTGGACTGCAGGATGTCCTGCATCGCGACCATCGAGGTCTCGGGGCTGTAGTTGCCCTCGCCGGTGGCGACGATCTCGATGTTCGGGTGATCGGCGAAGACGGCCTTGTAGGTGTCGTTGCGCAGGTTGTCGAAGGGGTAGATCAGCTGGCCGATCAGCACGGCGACCTTGCACGGATCCTTGTCCTCGCAATAGGCGGCGACGGCCTCGGCCTGCTTGCGAGCGCCGATGCTGGGGTCGGAGGCGACGGTGACGGTCAGCCCCTCGACCTGCGGCTCCATGTTGGTCAGCTCGGGGCCGATCGGGAACAGCGTGGCGGCGACCTCGACACCCTGGGCGATCGCGTCCTCGAGCGCCGTGGCGATGCCGACGGTGTCGTTCGGGGTCACGATGATCGCATCGAAGCGGCCCCCGGCGGTCAGGTCCTCGACCTGGCTGAACTGGGTGGTGGCCGAGAATTCGCCGTCGAAGATCTCGACGTTGACGTCGTCATACTTGGCGGCGGCTTCCTCGATCCCGGCAAAGATCGCCTGGTTGAAGCCGTTCTGGCTCGAGGCGGCGAGGAAGGCGATGTTCAGATCGTCGGCCATGGCTGTGACCGGCGCCGCGATGGCGCTGCACAGAAGGGCAGTCTTGAAGGGGAGGTTCATCGGAAATCTCCGTGTTGGAAGAGGTTTTCTTTGGTATTGCCCCTGCCGCCGCGGGAGCGGCCGGCGCCAGGGGAGAGCGGCGTCGCGGGCGCGCGGCCCGTCAGCCGATGCCCTCGTAGCCGGCGCCAAGGGGAGCGTCGCCGGGGAGGAAGGTTGCGGTCTCGATCCCCTGCAGGAAGAGCAGCAGGAAGGCAGCGGTGGCGACCGGCTGCCATTGCAAGACGCGCGCGACCCTGTCGGGGGTGAAATGTCCTTTTGGTCCCAGCAGGTTGACCGTGCCGATGACCCGGCCCGAGGCGACCGCCGGCAGGTTCATATTGGACTCGAAGCCGAGGTCGCGGATCTTCTCCCAATCGAAGAAGACCTCGGCGATCTCCTCGATCGTGGTCGAGCTGAAATGCGTGCTGCCGGCGATCACCGTGTCGTAATAGCGGTTCTTCTCAAGCAGCTTGAAATTGCCGGCCGGGTAGGCGTCGAGATCCTCCGAGAAGACCCGGCGCGAGCGCATCTCGTCGAGGTCGTAGACCGAGGCCGTGGTCAGCCCCTTGCCGATGTCGCGGTTGAGCCCCTCGATCAGATAGGCAAAGACCGCGCGGGCGGCATCGGGGCCGGCGACAAGCGCGGCGAGTTTCGCCGGATCATAGGCCATCACGCCGCTCCCATCGCTTCGCGGGCGACGCGGCCTGACTTGACGACCATGCGCAGGTGCTGCTCGGGCCGGCCGAGCAGGGTGATGTCATCGAAGGGGTCGCCCTCGACGACGATGAAATCCGCGCGCGCGCCCTCGGCGATGACGCCGATCTCGCCCTGCTTGCGGCAGGCGAGCGCGCCGACCTCGGTGACCGAGCGCAGGATCTCGGCCGGAGTCAGCACCTTGGCCAGCAGATCGAACTCCATGCCGCCGTACTTCCGCAGCTCGCCCAGAAGATCGGTGCCGAAGGCCATCGGCAGGCCCGCGTCGCGCATGATGGCCAGCGATTCCAGTCCCTTGTCCCGGACGATGTCGACCTTTGCCTGTTCTGACGCACCCAACCCGAGGGCCGCGCCTTCCAGCTTGAGCCCCTCGTAGGCGACCAGCGTCGGCACGGCGAAGCAGCCGGCCTCGGCGGCCATCTTCGCGGTTTCCGGGGTGATCAGGTTGCAGTGCTCGAGCGACTTCACGCCAAGCTCGACGCAGCGGCGGATCGCGGCATCGTGGTAGACATGGGCCGAGACGTAGGTGTTCGCGTTCTCGGCTTCCTCGACCATCGCGAGGATCTCGGCGCGCGAGTACTGGATCGAGTCGATCGGGTCATTGGGCGAGGCGACGCCGCCGTTGGCCATGACCTTGATGAACTTCGCGCCTTCCTTCAGCATCTTGCGGCAGGCCCGGCGCACCTCGTCGACGCCGTCGACCAGCACGCCCATGTTGCCGAGCCGCCAGCCCATCGCGTCCGGGCGCACGTCGGTGCGGGCGCGCAGGTCGGTATGGCCGCCGGTCATCGACAGGCCCTTGCCGCAGATCACCAGATCCGGGCCGTCGATCAGCCCGTCCTCGACGCCCTGCACGAGGCCGATGTCGGCGCCGCCGAGGTCGCGCACGGTGGTGAAGCCTCGGTCGAGCAGGCCCTCCATGATCTTCGCGGCGCGCAGCGCGGCCAGGGAGTCGGGGGCGGTGACGTTGGACCAGAGATCGAGCGAATGGGCGACCACGTGGAAGTGGGCGTCGATCAGGCCGGGCATCAGGGTCTTGCCGCCGAGGTCGATGCGGGTCGCGTCCCCGGGGATCTCGCCGCCGATGCTCAGGATTCGGTCGCCCGAGGTGACCACGGTCACCGGGGCGCCCAGAGTCTCGGCCTCGAGATCGGGAATGCGTGCGTTCAGATAGGCTACGGGAGTCATGGTCTTGGCCTCGGTCGGTTCCAATTCGGGGATGTCCCCGGGGCGGGGCCCGGAGGGGCTGTCGCCGCGTCATGCAGAAGGCGTAGCAATCTGGATTTGGTTTGTCGACAAAAAAAATATTCATGACGCTCTAGTCGTGAATGCAAATATTATCCAGAATGCGTTGACCAAAATTCCAGCATGAGAGAACGCATGGCCAAGGCAGCACAGAAACAGGATCCGGCAGCAACGGTCGTCAAGCGCGGCGAGGGGGTGTCCCACGTGTATGAAATCCTGCGCAACGAGATCATCGAGCTGAAACTCGTGCCGGGCAGCCCGATCGACGAGACCCTGCTCTCGGAGCGGTTCGCCATGTCGCGGACGCCGATCCGCGAGGCGCTGGTACGGCTTGCGGCCGATGGTCTGATCACCACGCTGACCAACCGCACGACCATCGTGTCGAACATCGACTTCTTGCAGATGGGCGCCTTCTTCGACGCGCTGACTCTGATGTACCGGGTGACGGCGCGGCTGGCGGCGAGCAACCATGTCGCCGAGGACATTCCGGCGATCCGGGCGCATCAGGCGACGTTCGCCGCCTTTGTCGAGGAGCGCAACGTGCTTGGCATGATCGCGGCGAATCGGGATTTCCATGTTGCGATCGCCGAGGCCGGGCGCAATCCCTACTACACCGCGCTGTTCAAGCGACTGCTCGACGAGGGGCGGCGCATCCTGCGGCTCTACTACCACTCCTACGATGACAACCTGCCGCGGCAGTACGTGACCGAACACGAGGACATCATCAGCGCCATGGTGGCGCGGGATGTCGAGCGGTCCGACGCCCTGGCGATCGCCCATGCCGACCAGATCGTGCGGCAGATTCGCTCCTACATCTCCGCCGACAATCGCAGCTCGCCGCGCATTCAGCTCTGATAACCGCGCAAAAACCGGGGGTTGGCCATCGCCTGCGGTGCGATGACGGCTTCCGCGGCAGCATTAAATTTTATTTGTCGACAGAGCGTCGGCCCGGTGTTAGGCATGGTGCATACAGCACGGGATGCCGACAGCCTCGCTCCCGTCCCAGACAAGGCCGCACCCGTCCGGCCCGCAGCTTCAAAAGGACACGCGCATGAGCGACAGTATCTTCACCGGCACCATCCCGGCCCTGATGACCCCCTGCACGGCGGACCGGATGCCGGATTTCGACGCGCTCGCCCGCAAGGGCCGGGAGCTGATCGAGGCGGGCATGTCTGCCGTCGTCTACTGCGGGTCCATGGGCGACTGGCCGCTGCTCACCGATGAGCAACGCATGGCGGGCGTCGAGGCGCTGGTGAAGGCGGGCGTGCCGACGATCGTCGGCACCGGGGCGATCAACACCAAGTCGGCGGTGCGCATCGCCGCCCACGCCAAGGAAGTCGGCGCGCAGGGCCTGATGGTGATCCCGCGCGTGCTCTCGCGCGGCACCTCGGTCTCGGCGCAGAAGGCGCATTTCTCGGCGATCCTCGAGGCGGCGGATCTGCCCGCGGTGATCTACAACAGCCCCTACTACGGTTTCGCGACCCGCGCCGACCTCTTCTTCGAGCTCCGCCAGTCCTATCCGAACCTGATTGGCTTCAAGGAATTCGGTGGTGCGAAGGATCTGTCCTATGCCGCCGAGACCATCACCTCGGGCAACTCGGATCTGACGCTGATGGTCGGTGTCGACACGCAGGTGGTCCACGGCTTCGTCAACTGCGGCGCCACCGGCGCGATCACCGGCATCGGCAACGCGCTGCCCAAGGAGGTTCTGCATCTCGTGTCGCTGGCCAAGGCCGCCGCGGCGGGGGATGCCGAGGCGCGGGCCAAGGCGAAGGAGCTGGAAGAGGCGCTGATGGTGCTGTCGCGCTTCGACGAGGGCGTCGACCTGGTGCTCTTCTACAAGTACCTGATGGTGCTGAACGGCGATGCGGAATACTCGCTGCACTTCAACGAGACCGACGCGCTGTCGCCGGCGCAGGCGGCCTTTGCGGAAAGCCAGTACAAGCTGTTCAAGGCCTGGTACGCCAACTGGGTGAAGTGAGCGCGGCGCGGGCCGAGGAGGGCAGCATGCATGTGATCGACAGCCACACCGGCGGAGAGCCGACGCGGGTGATCCTCGACGGCGGGCCGGACCTGGGGTCCGGGCCGCTCGCCGAACGGGCGCATCTGCTGGCCACGAAGTACCGCGACGCCTACCGGGCGATCATGCTCGAGCCGCGGGGGCAGGTCGCCATGGTGGCCGCCCTCCTGGTCGAGCCGGTCGATCCCGACTGCGTGACCGGGGTTATCTATTTCGACGCCGCCGCGGTGCTCGGCATGTGCGGGCACGGCACCATCGGCCTTGCCGCCACGCTGGTGCACATGGGGCGGATCGGCCCCGGCACGCACAAGATCGAGACACCGGCGGGCGTGGTCACCGTCGAGGTGCATGACGCCAATACGGTCACGGTGACCAATGTCGAAAGCCGGCAGGTTCTGGCGCAGGCCTCGGTCGAGGTGGAGGGCATCGGCACGGTGAGCGGGCAGGTCGCCTATGGCGGCAACTGGTTCTTCCTGGTCGATCCCAGCCCGATCCCGGTGGCCACCGGCAACATCCGCCAGCTCACCGATGTCACCGTGGCCACGCGCAGGGCGCTGCACGCGGCGGGGATCGGTGGCGAGACGGGCGAGCCGGTGGATCACGTGATCTTCTACGGCCCGAGCGAGACCCCCGGGGTACACAGTCGCAACTTCGTGCTCTGCCCGGACGATGCCTACGACCGCTCGCCCTGCGG
Source organism: Alloyangia pacifica (assembly GCF_020524285.1). Lineage (GTDB taxonomy): Bacteria > Pseudomonadota > Alphaproteobacteria > Rhodobacterales > Rhodobacteraceae > Salipiger > Salipiger pacificus_B. The sequence goes on along the minus strand of NZ_JAIVKX010000011.1, from coordinate 235,801 downwards.
CACCGGCAGTTCGGCGCGGCTGGCCTGCCTTGCGGCCTCGGGGCAGCTTGCCGCGGGCGAGGAGATCGTGCAGGAAAGCGTCATCGGCTCCTCCTACCGGCTGTCCTGGCGCAAGGGTCCGAACGGCGGGGTGATCCCCTCGATCACCGGGCAGGCCTACGTGATGGCCGAAAGCCGTCTGCTGTTTGCCGAGGGCGATCCCTTCCGGGATGGCATCTCGCTCTGATCACTCCGCCCGGCGGCAGGCTCCGCCGGGACCACGCATCCCTTCACGGCGCATTCGAGCATGAACCAGTCCGGCACAGAGGAAATCGTCGTCATCGGCGCGGGGATCATCGGCGTTGCGAGCGCGCTTGCCCTGTCCCGAGCGGGCCACCGCGTCCGCCTGCTGGACCGCAAGGGCGTGGCGGCGGAGACCTCGCGCGGCAATGCCGGGGCCTTTGCCTATACCGACATCGAGCCGCTGGCGGCGCCGGGGATCATGCGCAAGGCGCCGCGCTGGCTGCTCGATCCGCTCGGGCCGCTGTCGGTGCCGCCCTCCTACGCGCTGAAGATCGCGCCTTGGATGCTGCATTTCTGGCGGGCGACACGGCCGGACCGGCACGCCGCCGCGATCCGGGCACAGGCCGAGCTGATGACCCTGTCCCGCGCCGCCCTCGAACGGTTGATCGCGGATGTCTCGGGCGAGGCGCTGATGCGTCGCGAGGGGCAGCTTCAACTCTACGAGGGGCGCGCGGAATTCGAGGCCAGCCTGCCCGCTTGGGAGCTGCGCCGCGCGCATGGCGTTGCCTTCGACCTGCTGGAGAGCCCGGCTGCGATCGCCGAGATCCAGCCCGGCGTCGCGCCGCGCTTCACCCACGCGGGGTTCACCCCGGCCTGGATGAACACCGTCGATCCCGAGGTCTGGACGACGTACTTGGCGCAGCAGGCGGTCGCCGCCGGCGCGCGCATCGAGACCGCCGAGATCCGTGGCCTGCGGGCGATCGAGGGTGGAGTCGAGATCGACACCGGGCAGGGCACCCTGCGGGCCGGGCAGGTCGTGGTCGCCGCGGGCGCCTGGTCGCACCACCTGGCCCGCACCCTCGGCGACCGGATCCCGCTGGAGACCGAACGCGGCTACAACACCACCTTCCCGACCGCGGCGTTCGACCTGCGGACCCACCTGACCTTCACCAACCACGGCTTCGTGGTGAGCCGGATCGGCGAGGGACTCCGGGTCGGCGGCGCGGTGGAGCTCGGAGGGCTGAAGACGCCGCCGAACTACCGGCGCTCCGAGATCCTCGTGCAGAAAGCGAAGAGCTTCCTGCAGGATTTCGAACCCGAGGGCGGCACGCAGTGGATGGGGTTCCGCCCCTCGCTGCCCGACAGCCTGCCGGTGATCGGACGCTCGCCGCGGTCCGAACGGGTGATCTATGCCTTCGGGCACGGGCATCTCGGCCTGACGCAATCGGCGGGCACCGCGGAACTGGTGCGCGCGCTGCTGGCCGGCGAAACCCCCGAGATCTCGCTGACCGCCTTCCGCCCGACGCGCTTCGCCGAAAGGTGAACCGCCTCCGGCTGCGCGCTGGGTGCGCTGAGTCGGCGGGTGTGCCGGCCGACGTTTCGACCGTGTCGATCAAGGCAGCGCCGCTCTTCCTATGATTGCACTGCACGCGAGGAGGGACGGGAAAAAGCACCGCCTTCGATCAAAAATCGTGCACGTATTTTTTTTGTCGACAAATAAGATACCTTAGACTTGCGCTTTCCGCCGGGCTGCCGTGAATTGAAGTCACGCTTCAAAAACTGAAGGCCGATCCGTGACCAAGCCCGTTCAGAAAGCCGCATCTTTCCTGACCGTTGGGGATAGACTTCGGGCCCGCCGGAAGGCCCTGAAGGTGCCGCTGCGCGCGGTCGCCGAGGGCACCGGCCTGTCCATCGGCTTCATCTCGCAGGTCGAGCGCGGCGTCTGCGAGCCCTCGCTCACATCGCTGACGGCGATCACCAAGGAGCTGGGTGTTTCGGTCTCGGACATCCTGCCGGAGCTTTCCGCAGTGCCCGAGGCGACGCGCACCCTGTCGCGGCGGCGGCATCAGCTCCGGCCCAGCGACACGGGCACGCATTCCTACGAGCGGATCACCACCACCTTCCCGGGCTCGACCCTCACCGGTGTGCTGATCCACGAGCCGCCCGGTGTCCGTGTCGAGCCGCAGAGCCACGAGGGCGAGGAGATGTTCTTCATGCTCCGCGGCAGCATCACAGTGGAGCTCGATGGCCGTGCGGTGGTGCTGGCCGAGGGTGACACGCTGCATTTCTCGTCGCGCCGCAGGCACGCCACCTGGAACCACACCCCCGAGCCCGCGGTCATGCTGCACGTCTGCACCATGGACGTTTTCGGCGACCAGATTTCCGACGACGCGCTCGGTGTTCACGCCGGGCATCAGCCTTTCCAGAAAGACCCAGAAACATGACTGAATGGATCGAATTCGCGACCGCCATCGCTGCGCCCGGTGATCTCGAGCCAGCCTTCGAGGCGCTCTGGCAGCTCACCGATCACGAGATCGGCGCGCCGCTCTTCACGGTGATGACCTTCGATCAGGATACCCGCCTGTCGACCCGCATCTGGTCGTCGATGCCGGAGGCCTACCCGCCGCAGGGCACCAAGCCGCTGCCGGAGAGTGACTGGGCCGACCTGGTGCTGGGTCAGCAGAAGCCTTTCGTCGCCAACAGCATCGAAGAGATCGCCGGGCATTTCGCCGACCACGAGCTGATCCAGAGCCTCGGTTGCGAGAGCTGCCTCAACCTGCCGATCGTCTACGGCGGCAGGGTGCTCGGCACGCTGAACTGCCTTGACGTCGCGGGCCACTACACGCCTGAGCGCGTCGCCCATGCGGCGCGGCTGGTGGCGCCCGGCGCGCTCTGCCTGCTGCGTCTGAGCGAGGTCGGACGGCTCAGCGAGGAGCCCGTGCAATGACCAAAACGATCCGCGTCGCCACCGACGTCGGCGGCACCTTCACCGATCTGGTCTGTTTCGAGACCGACAGCGTGACCGGCGAGTCCCGCGTCACCACTGCCAAGTCGGACACCACCCCGCCGAACTTTGAGCAGGGGGTGCTGAACGTGCTCGAGAAGGGCGGTGTCGCGGCAGGCGACATCGACTTCATGGCGCATGGCACCACGGTGGTGATCAACGCGCTGACCGAGCGCAAGGGCGTGAAGGTCGGGCTGATCACCACGCTGGGGTTCCGCGACACGCTGGAGATCGCCCGCGGCAACCGGCCCGATTTTTTCAACCTGGACTACGAGAAGCCCAAGCCCTTCGTCCGCCGGGCGCTGCGCCGCGAGGTGCCGGGCCGGATGAACTACAGGGGAGAGGAAACCGCGGCGCTGGATCTCTCCGGCCTTGCCGGGATCGTTGCCGATTTCCAGGCCGAGGGGGTCGAGGCCGTGGCGGTCTCGCTGCTGCATTCCTATGCCAACCCTGCGCATGAAGAGGCGGTCCTGGCGGAGCTGCGCAGGCTTTGGCCCGACGTCTCGGCGGTGGGCTCCCACCAGATCAGCCGCGAATGGCGGGAATACGAACGCTCGAACTCCGCGGTGCTCTCGGCCTACGTGCAGCCGGTGGCGGAGCGCTACCTGCGGCGACTGGAGAGCGGCCTCGCCGAGGACGGGTTCGACGGGCAGCTCTATGTGATGCAGTCCAATTGCGGCGTCGACAGCCTCGAGGCGACGGCACGCATCCCGATCACCATGGTCGAATCCGGCCCGGCCTCGGGCTTCTGGGGCGCGGCCGAACTGGGCAAGCTGATCGGCGCGCCGGACGTGCTGGCGCTGGACATCGGCGGCACCACGGCGAAATGCTCGCTGATCAAGGATGGTGAGGTCACCATCATGACCGACTACTGGATCGAGCGCGACCGGACCTCGGCGGGCTACCCGATCATGGTGCCGGTGGTCGACCTCGTCGAGATCGGCAATGGCGGCGGCTCGATAGCCTGGGTCGACGATTTCAGCAAGCTGCACGTCGGGCCGCAGTCGGCGGGCGCCTCGCCCGGACCGGCGGCCTATGGGCGCGGCGGCAGGGACGCCACCACGACGGATGCCAATCTCTGGCTCGGCCGGATCAACCGCGACTATTTCTGCGGCGGCGCGGTCGAGGCTGACATGGAGGCGGCAGGAGCGGCGCTGCAGAAGGTCGCCGATGCGCTCGGCATCGACCGCGACGAGGCGGCGCGCGGCATCGTGCGGATCGCCAACAACAACATGGTCAACGCGCTCAAGCTGGTCTCGCTCAACCGCGGCCACGACCCGCGTGACTTCGTGCTGGTGGCCTTTGGCGGCGGCGGTGCGATGCACGCGGTGGCGCTGGGGCAGGAACTGGGCGTGAAGAAGGTGGTGATTCCCACCGGCGCCTCGGTGTTCTCGGCCTGGGGCATGATGATGTCGGACCTGCGCCGCGACTATTTCCTGACCGCGCTGGCCGATCTCGCACCGGGCGCATCCGCGGGCATCGAGGCGCAGTTCGCCGCCGTCGAGGCGCAGGCGACGGCGCAGTTCGAGGCCGAGAATGTCTCGCCCGGCAAGGTGCAGTTCAAGCGCTTCGGCAAGTTCCGCTACCAGAACCAGGAGCATACGGTCGAGGTGCCGATCGAGGGGGCCGTGACCGAGGCTGCGCTGGCGCAGATCACCGAGGATTTCCACGCCGCCTACCAGAAGGAATACACCTACCGCCTGGCCGCCCCGGTCGAGATGGTCGGGCTGCACGTCATCGCCTCTGCCGAGGTGGGCAAGCTCACGCCGGTCGAGCAGCCCCTGGGGGACGCGCCTGCCAGCGACGCCATGAAGGGGCGGCGCAAGGTCGACTACGCGGTCGAGGGCATCCACGAGGCGGATATCTACGACGGCGAGAAGATCCGCCCGGGCATGAGCTTCGCCGGTCCCGCGGTGATCGAGGACCCGGGCACGACCATCGTCATTCACCCGGGCAACCGGGTCGAAATGGATCGCTGGGGCAACCTGCACATCATCCTCAAGACGGCGGAGGTCGCGTGATGGCGAACGATCCGATCACCAACGAGATCATCCAAAACTCCCTGCAGGCGGTGGCCGACGAGATGTTCGTCGCCATGCAGAAGACCGCGATGAGCTCGATCATCTACGAGGTGCTCGACATGGGCACCGGCATCACCGACGCCGGCGGCGAGCTGGCCTCGTCGGGCGCGGGCATTCCCGCCTTCGTCGGCGTGCTCGACAAGGCGGTGAAGATGATCGCCGCCAAGTTTGCCGGCGAGGTTGCCCCGGGCGACGTCTTTGCGGTGAACGACCCGTTCCACGGCGGCGTCACCCACCTCAACGACATCATCGTGGCGATGCCGGTGTTTGCCTCTGGCAAGCTCGTCGCCTGGACCGCGAACATCGCGCACAACTCCGATGTCGGCGGCATGGCGCCGGGATCGCTCACCGGCGAGGCCAAGGAGATCTTCCAGGAGGGGCTGCGACTGCCGCCGATCCGGATCATCGACGCGGGCAAGCCGATCGCCTCGGTCTTCGATATCATCCGTCTCAACTCGCGCATGCCGGAGGTTCTGGAAGGCGACGTCTGGGCGGCCATTTCCTCGGCCCGCGTCGGCGCCCGCCGCATCGAGGAGATCGCGGCGAAATACGGGGCCGACGTCTTCGAGGCGGCGCTGGTGGATTTCATGGACTTCGGCGAGGCGGTCTCGCTCAAGGGGCTGAAGGCGCTGCCCAAGGGCACCTTCGAGCTGACCGAGGAGCAGGACGACGGCTCGGTCTTCAACGTCAAGATCACGCTCACCGACGAGACCTTCACCGTCGATCTGCGCGACAACCCCGACCAGGTGGCGGGCCCGATCAACTCCTGCCGCGACGGGGTGATGATCGGCGCGCAGATGATCCTGAAATCGCTGACCGACCCACGCGGCCCGGCCAACGGCGGCTCGTTCCGCCCGATCGAGCTGCTGACCCGCGAGGGCTCGGTCTTCGATGCGCAGGAGCCGGTGGCCATGGGCTTCTACTACGAGATCGAACTGCGCGCCTACGACCTGATGTGGCGCTGCCTCGCGCCGCACATGCCCGAGCACCTGGGCGCGGGTCACTTCGGTTCGGTCTGCGGCACCTTCATCGGCGGCATCCACCCGGACACCGGCCGGCCCTACACTATCGTCGAGCCGCAGGTCGGCGGCTGGGGCGCGGCGCAGGGCAAGGACGGGAACTCCGCCATCTTCTCGGCCTTCCATGGCGAGACCTACAATTGCCCGGCCGAGATCAACGAGGCCCGCAACGGCGTCATCATCGACCGCATGGAGCTGAACTGCGCACCCGGCGGCGAGGGCCGCGAGACCGGCGGGCGCGGCGTGGTGATCGACTACCGCACCCGCGCCGAGGACGGTTACGTCACCGTCGGCTACACCCGGTCGCGCTTCCCGGCCTGGGGGCTCGATGGCGGCAGGGACGGCAGTCCCAACTACGTGCGCTTCATCCCGCAGGAGGGCGCGCCGCAGGAGTTTGCCTTCGTCTCCGGCCTCAAGACGCGCCCCGGCGACGTCATCCGGGTGATCACCGGCAACGGTGGCGGGCTGGGCGATCCCTGCGAGCGTCCGGCGACCAAGATCGCCGAGGATATCTTCGACGGGCTGCTCACGCCCGAGCACGCGAAGGACGTGTACGGCTATGACGGCTGAGACCCTTCGCGCGCGGGGCCGACGTCGGTGCGGATGTCCGGGCGCATCGCTTGGCGCGCTCCCCGGCGCCCTGAACACAGCTTCCGGAACGCGCAGCATCGCGGGGCCGGAGCGGAAAGGAACCATCTGATGGCACAAGTCACCGAGCGCCTTGCGGCGCTGCGCGCCAGCCTGCGCGAGACCGGCAACGACATGATCGCGCTGGGGCCGGGCCCGCACATGCACTGGCTTCTGGGTTTCGAGCCGCATGGCGATGAGCGCCTGTTGCTGCTGTTGATCACCGAGACCGGCATCGGCTTCGTCATGCCCGCGCTCGAGGCCGACAGCGCCAGCCAGCACAGCGATCTGCCGATGCATCTCTGGAGCGACGCCGAGGGACCGGACAAGGCCCTCACGCAAACGCTGGAGGCGGTGGGCGGCACTGCGGCGAAACAGGTGGTGATCGACGAGGGCATGCGCGCCGACTTCGCGCTGACCCTGCTCGACCGGCTTCCCGGTGCGGCGCATGTCTTCACCGAAAGCACCATCGGCCGGTTGCGGATGAAGAAGGATGCGGCCGAGCTCGCCGCGCTGAAGGAAAGCGCGGCGCTGGACGACCGTGCCATGCAGGCCGCCTTCGCGGCGCTGAAGCCCGGCATGACCGAGGACGATCTGGCGCAGGTGATCCGCGACACCTTCGCCGAGGCCGGTGCGGGCCCGCTCTTCACCATCGTCGGGGCAGGGGGCAACGGCGCCTTCCCGCACCACCAGACCGGCAAGACGGTGCTCCAGCGCGGCGATGCCATCGTCATCGACATCGGCGCGCGGCTGAACGGCGCGCCGTCGGACATCACCCGGATGGCCGTGCTGGGCGAGCCGCCCGAGGGCTACGACGAGATCCACGCCATCGTCGAGGGCGCGGTGCAGGCCGCCATGGCGGTCGCGCGCCCGGGCATCCGGGCGCATGAAATCGACGATGCGGCCCGCGGCCACATCGCCGCGGCGGGATATGGCGAGTACTTCCTGCACCGCACCGGCCACGGGCTCGGCGTCGAGGTGCACGAGCCGCCCTATATGACCGCCTCGAGCCAGACCGTGCTCGAGGAGGGCATGGTGTTCTCGATCGAGCCCGGCATCTACCTGCCTGACCGTTTCGGCCTGCGCCTCGAGGACATCGTCTACCTGACCGCGGACGGCTGCGAGCGGCTCTCGGAGCTTTCCCGCGACGTCGCCGTGGTGGAGGTGGCGCAATGAGCAGGGCCTGGCACATCCACGACTATTCCGGCTACCAGAGCCTGCGGCTCGAGGACGAGCCCCTACAGGAGCCAGGCCCCGGCGAGCTGCGCCTGCGGGTCGAGGCCTTTGCCCTCAACTGGGGCGACATGGACCTGATGAAGGACAACTACTCGTTCTCCTTCAAGAGCTTCCCGGCCAAGGTGGGGATCGAGGCGGCGGGGATCATCGATGCGATCGGCGCTGGCGTCGAAGGCTTTGAGATCGGCGAGCGGGTCTCCTCGGTGCCCTATTTCTACTACAACCGCGGCGCCAGCGGCGAGAGCCTGGTGATCGACGCGCGCTACGTGGCCAAGGCCCCGCCGGGTTTGACGGCGGTGGAATGCGCGTCGATCTGGATGCAGTACCTGACCGCCTACTTCCCGATCTCCGAGATCACCCCGCTGGGCCGGGGTGACGTGGCACTGGTGACCGCGGCGACCAGCACGGCCGGGGCGGCGATGCTCGAGATCGGCCGGGCGCGCGGGGTCACCATGATCGGCACCACCCGCAACCCCGCCAGCGAAGCCTACCTGCGCGAGATGGGCGCCGATCATGTCATCGTCACCGGGCGTGACGACGTGGCGGCGAAGGTGCGGGACGTCTCGGGCGGAAAGGGCGCGAACCTGGTGTTCGACCCGGTGGGCGAGGGGCTGATCCACCAGTATTCGCCGGCGCTTGCCCGCGATGCCCGCATCTTCTTCTACGGCACGCTCGACACGGTCTGGCCGCAGTTGCCCTTCGTCGACATGTTCCAGGCCAACGCGACCTTCCAGCCCTACTCGGTGTTCAACTACGTGGAGACCCCCGAGGCGCTGGCGCGCGGCACGGCCTATGTCGCCGAGGCGCTCGCCAGCGGCGCGCTGAAGCCGCGCGTCGACCGGGTCTTCCCGATGGAAGGCTACATCGAGGCCTGGGACTACCTCAGCCAGCCGCGCAGTTCTCGCGGCAAGGTCGTGATCGAGACCGGGCTCTGAGGCGATGCTTTCCACCCCTCCACATACGAGCTTCGGCGTCGCAGTCCGGCGCCCGCGCGGAGGGAGACACCAAGGGATCCCGGCGGACCACCTCCCTGCCTTCGCCGGGGCCCAAAACCACAAGAACAGCAACGACCAACAGAGGAACTGACATCATGATGAAGAACCTGACAGGTCCGCTCCTGGCCTGCACGGCGGCGCTGGCGCTGGCCAGCGGGGCCCACGCCCAAGAGCGTCCGCTGCGCCTGGACGAGAGCGCCGTGGGGGAGATCGATCCGGCGAAGGGCACGGACTACGCCGACACCGTTCTGGCGGTGAACCTCTACGAGGGGCTGGTCTACCCGCAGAAGGGCGGCGCCGGCGTGCAGCCCTGGCTGGCAGCGTCGTGGGAGATCGATGGGCTCGAGTACACCTTCACCCTGCGTGACGGCGCCACCTTCGCCTCGGGCAACCCGGTGACCGCAGAGGACGTGGTCTACAGCTTCAACCGCCTGATGGCGCTTGGCCAGGGCGCGTCGTCGCTGTTCCAGGGCCGCGTCGCATCGGTCGAGGCGGTGGACGAGAAGACTGTGAAGTTCACCCTCGACGGCCCCTTTGCGCCCTTCCTCGGCGCCACCGCGCGGCTTTGGGTGGTCGACAGCAAGCTGGTGCAGGAACACCAGGGCGAGGGCAGCTTCGGCGAGTTCGGCGATTACGCCTCGGACTGGCTCTCGGCGAACTCCGCCGGCTCGGGCGCCTATGAGGTGAGCGAGCACGACCCGCAGATCGAGACGGTCATGGTGCCGAACCCGAACTACGGCGGCGAGGCGGTGGATCCCGCGGCGCCCGACGAGGTCACCTACCGCTACTCGCTCGAGGCCTCGACGGTCCGCGCGCTCATGGCCCGCGGCGAGCATGACATCTCCTCGCTCTGGCTGCCGCCGGAAGTCTACAAGGCGATGGCCGAAGAGGGCACCGTGCATCTCGAGCTCGAGCCGGGCGCGACCGGCGAGTACATCAAGCTCAACACCGCCCGTGCGCCGCTCGACGACGTGCACTGCCGCCGGGCGCTGATGTACGCCTACGACTACCAGACCACGCTGCAGCTTCTGACGGTGACCGAAGACGCCAAGCAGGGCATCCCGATGAACGCCGCGCTGCCGCAGGGCCTGCTGGGCTCGGACGTCGACGCCCCGGCCTTCGCGCAGGACATGGACAAGGCGAAGGCCGAACTGGCCGAGTGCCAGTACGACCCGGCCGAGTATCCGCTCGACATCGCGTGGATCGCCGAGGTGCCGGCCCGCGAGCGTCTGGCGCTGCTCATGCAGGCCACCTTCAGCCAGCTCGGCTTCAAGGTGAACGTCATCCGCACGCCCTGGGCGCTGGTGTCCGAGCAGGTGACCAAGCCCGAGACCGCGCCGCATGCGGTCGAGATCGCCGTGAGCGCGCTGACCCCGGACCCGGATTCGCTGCTGTTCAACATGTACAGCTCGACCGTGCCGCCGACCTGGATGTCCGCCGAGCATCTCGAGGATGCCGAGGTCGACGAGCTGCTGACCCAGGGCCGCACCGAGACCGACGAGGCCAAGCGCGCCGAGATCTACCGCGAGCTCAACCTCAGGCTGCGTGACCTCGCGCCCGACATCTTCGCCTACGAGTTCACCGGCGTCTACGCGGTGCGCAACGGCGTCGAAGTGCCGAACCTGTCGAACGCCGACAGCCGCTACCCGCTGTCGAGCTACTCGATGCTCTTCAAGGACATGCAGATCAACGACTGATCTGACCCGCGTGGCGGCGCGTTTTGCGCCGCCACGCACCCAAGAAATTCAGTCACGGAGTGAAGACATGCGCATCCTCTGGGTCAATCCCGGCGGCAGCCCGGACTACGACGCGGGCATTGCGGCAGAGCTGGCCGGTGCGGCCCGTGCGGGCACGACAGGGACCGTGGTTTCCTTCGCGGCCGACGCGGTTCCGCCGCATCTGGAATACGATTCCTTCGAAGCCATGGCGATCCCGCAGATCGTGCGGCTGGCGCATCAGGCCCGGGCCGAGGGGTATGACGCCTACGTCATCGGCTGCTTTTACGACACCGCCCTCGAGGCCGCCCGCGAGGTGTCGGGAGACATGATCGTCACCGCCCCCTGCACTGCGGGCCTCGAGCTCGCCGGGGCCCTGGCGAGCCGCTGCACGATCCTGTCGGCCACGGCCAAGGCGGCCTCTCACATCACGCGCCGGATCCGCGGCTACGGGCTCGACCACCGGGTCACCTCGGTACGGCCGCTCGGGCTCCTGCCCACCGAGTTCGCCTGCGATCCGGGTCTGACGGCCCGCCGCGTCGAGGAAGAGGCCCGCGCCGCCATCGAGACCGAGGGGGCCGAGGCGATCCTGCTGGGCTGCACCCTGGAATACGAAGCCGCGGCGGCGATCGGCGACCGCCTCGGCGTGCCGCTGATCGACGCGGTACGCGCGCCCTTCGCCCTTGCCGAGCACCTTGCGCATGTCTCGCAGTCCTTCGGCTGGCGGCCCGGCCGGGTCGGCGGCGCGATCGCCCCTGCCGCGCAGGATCTCGACCACCCCGCCTTCGCGCCCGCCGCGATCGCCAATCGCGTGGAGTTCTGAGCCATGGGACCTATCCTGCGCCTGCTCACCCATCGTCTGGCGATTTCGCTGCTCGTCCTCGTCGGCGTGTCGATGCTGATCTTCTTCGTGGCCCGCGTGGTGCCCGGCGATCCGGCCCGCATCGCGCTCGGCCCCAACGCCTCGCAGGAGATGGTCGACGCGCTGCGCGAGGCGCGGCATCTGAACGATCCGATCATCGTGCAGTACGGCTGGTTCCTGCGTGACCTGGTGCAGGGAGACCTCGGGACCTCGCTCTACACCCGCCGCCCGGTGACCCAGGACATCGCGGCCTATCTGCCCGCGACGCTGGAGCTCGTCTTCGTGGCGGGAGCGCTGATGATCCTCATCGGCCTGCCGCTGGGGCGGGTCGCGGCGCGCTACAGCGGGCACTATCCCGATCACCTCGCGCGGCTCCTGTCGGTGCTCGCGGTCTGCACCCCGGCCTTCGTCTGGGGGGTGATCCTGCAGTTGCTGCTGGCCTACATCTGGCCGGTGTTCCCGCTGGAAGGTCGGCTCTCGACCGGCGTCGTGGCGCCGGACAGGATCACCGGATTCTACACGCTCGATGCGCTGATGACCGGTCAGCTCGGCACCTTCTTCGACGCGCTCTACCACCTTATCCTGCCGGCCACGGCGCTCGCGCTCTCGGGCATCGGCCAGACCGCGCGGCTGACCCGCTCGTCGATGATCGAGACCTACCGCAGGCCCTATATCGACATGGCCCGCGCCTATGGCTTCAGCGAGCGCAAGATCGCCCGGCGTTACGCGTTCCGCCCGGCGCTCATTCCGACGCTGACCATTCTTGGCCTCGATTTCGCGGCGATGCTGGCAAACGCCTTTCTCGTCGAGCGCGTCTTCGTCTGGCCGGGGCTGTCGCGCTACGGGGTCGAGGTGATCCTGCGCAAGGATCTCGACGCCATCGTCGGCACGGTCATGGTCATCGCCGCGATGTTCCTGATCACCAACCTCGTGGTCGACGTGATCGTCTCGATCATCAACCCGCGCATCCGCTTGTCCGAGAGGAGGGCAAAATCATGAGCAGCCGCCCGCAATCCATCGCCTGGGCCGAGTTCCGATCGAACCCGATCTCGATCCTCGGCCTCGTGCTCGTGGTCTTCTGCGTCGGGCTGGCGCTTCTGGCCGACGTGATCACGCCCTATCCGACCCATGTCGGGCCGATCGGCGATTTCACCGCGATTAACCAGGCGCCCTCGGCGGCGCATTGGTTCGGCACCGACACCATCGGGCGCGATCTGCTGACCCGGATCATCTATGGCTTCCGCCTGTCGCTCTCGATGGCCGCGATGGTGCTGGTCATCGCCATGCCCGTGGGCGTCATCCTCGGGCTGCTCGCGGGCTACAAGGGCGGCTGGATCGAATTCGCGATCATGCGTCTCACCGACATCTTCCTGGCGATCCCGCCGCTGGTGCTGGCCATGGCGATCATGGGCTTCCTGCCCGCCACGCTGACCAACGCCATGCTCGCCGTCACGGTGATGTGGTGGCCCTGGTACACGCGGCTCGTCTACAACGTCGTGCGCTCCGAGGCGCGCGAGGGCTACGTGCTGGCCGCCGAGGTGATCGGCGCCTCCTCCTCACACGTCATGTTCCGCGAGATCCTGCCCAACTGCGCCCCGGCGGTGCTGACCAAGATCACCCTCGACGTGGGCTTCGTCGTGCTCATGGTCTCGTCGCTGAGCTTCCTCGGCCTCGGGGTGCAGCCGCCGACGCCCGACCTCGGCTCGATGGTCGCGGACGGGGCGAAATATATGCCCGACGCCTGGTGGCTGTCGATCTTCCCGGCGCTGGCGATCATGCTTCTCGTGCTGGGGTTCAACCTGCTGGGCGACGGGCTGCGCGAAGCCTTCGATGCGGAGGTGTGAGATGAGCGATCCGGTTCTCAACATACGCGATCTCAAGCTCGCCTTCCGCAAGGGGCGCCAGGTGACAGAGGTGCTGCACGGCATCTCGCTCCACGTGAACGCCGGCGAGAAGGTCGCGCTGGTGGGCGAGTCCGGCTCCGGGAAGTCGGTGACGGCGCAGCTTGCCCTGGGCAGGCTCCAGCAAGAGCGTGGCACGCTGATCGAGGGTCTGGTGCAGGTCGCCGGGATCGACGCGACCCGCGACCCGCGTGCGCTGGCCCGCGTGCGCGGTCACCGGGTGACGATGATCTTCCAGGATCCCACGTCGGCGCTGAACCCGGTGTTCCGAATCGGCGAGATCTTCGCGCAGGTGCTGCGCGCCGGCGGCCGGCACGTGTCGGATGCCGAGGCCCGCGCGACGGCCGAGGCCGCGCTCGCCGAGGTCCACATTCCCGATCCTGCCCGCGCGCTCGCCAGCTACCCGTTCCAGTTGTCGGGGGGCATGAACCAGCGGGTGATGATCGCCATGGCGCTGGTCAACGAGCCCGAGCTGCTGCTGGCCGACGAGCCGGGCACCGCGCTGGATGTGACGGTGCAGGCGCAGACGCTGAAGCTGATGGACGAGATGGTGACCAAGAAGCAGGCCGCCGTGCTGTTCATCTCGCACAACCTCTCGGTGGTGCGCGAGTTTGCCGACCGGGTCTACGTCATCTACCGCGGCAAGCTGGTCGAGCACGGCCGGGTGGATCAGCTCTTCGGCAATCCGCGCCATCCCTACACGCGGGCGCTGCTGGCGGCCGCGCCGAAACTGGTGGGCGGCGGGTTGCCGGACCTGCCCGAACACGAGCCCGCCTTCCGCGATCCGCTGATCGTGCACGAGGGCTGCGGCGAACCCGAGGAGCTGCGCACATGAGCGAGGACATCCTTCTGCGCACGGTGCGCCTGTCCAAGCATTTCACCGTCGGCGATCACGAGGTGAAGGCCCTGCAGGACGTCTCGGTCGAGGTGCGCCGGGGCGAGTGCCATGCCGTTGTCGGCGAGTCCGGCTCCGGCAAGTCGACGCTGGCGAACATCGTGCTGGGCATCTACCCGGCGACCTTCGGCGAGGTGATCTTCGACGGAAAGCCGCTGCGGCAGGACCGCGACAGGTCGCTGCGGCGGCGCATCCAGCTCGTGCAGCAGAACCCGCTCTCGGCGCTCAACGCCCGGCGGCGGATCGGCGCCTCGGTGCGCCTGCCGCTGGATGTGCATGACATCGGGCCGCGCTCCGGCCGCGATGCGCGGGTGCGTGAACTGCTCGAGGAGGTCGGGCTCGACCCGGAGATGGCGCGGCGCACGCCGGCGTCGCTTTCGGGCGGGCAGCGTCAGCGTGTCGCCATCGCCCGCGCGCTGGCGGCCGATCCCGATCTCATCGTGCTCGACGAGCCGACCTCGGCGCTCGACGTGCTGGTGCAGGCGCGGGTGCTGAACCTGCTCGACCGGCTGCGGCGCGAGCGCGGGCTGACCTACATCTTCATCACCCACGATCTTGCCGTGGTGCGCGCGCTGGCCGACCGGATCAGCGTCTTCGTACACGGCGAAAAGGTCGAGACCGGGAGCACCGAAGAGATTTTCTCGGCGCCGAAAGCCGGCTTCACCCGCGAACTCATCGGCTCGGTGCCGGTGGCGAGCGAGGAAGAAGACGCGCTGCGCCGGGCCATCCGGGCGGGCGCCTGACAACGCGCGCCCCTTACCGCCTCGCGAGGCGCGCGCGCCGCGCCTCGTAAACCACCCGCTGAGACGCGGAGCACCCCGCCGCACCGCGCGTGCCGGGGCAAGGAGTATATTGCCATGGTTACCAGAATTGGTGTCGACATCGGCGGCACCTTCACCGACCTCGTGTATTTCGACGAGGCCACCGGCCAGACGCTCGAAGGCAAGGTGCCGACCGTGCCCTCGGCTCCCGAAGAGGGGGTGATCAACGCGATCCGCCAGCACGTACCGGCCGAGATCATCGCTTCGGCGCAGTTCTTCCTGCACGGCACGACGGTGGGTCTCAACGCCCTGCTCGAGCGCAGCGGCGCGAAGATCGGCCTGATCACCACGCAGGGCTTCCGCGACGTGCTGGAGATCCGTCGCGGCGACCGGGCCGAGATGTACAACCTCTTCTGGAAGCAGACCGTGCCGCTGGTGCCGCGCCGGCATCGGCTGGAGGTGGGCGGCCGGATCATGGCGAGCGGCGCGGAATGGGCGCCGCTCGACCGCGGCTCGGTCGAGGCCGCGGGCCGCGCGCTGATCGAGGCCGGGGTGGACGCCATTGCCGTGTCACTGATCAACGCCTATGCCAACCCGGCGCATGAGCTCGAGGTCGAGCGCATCCTGCGCGACCTCGGCTTCACGGGCGGGGTGTCGCTGTCGCACCGGATTTCGGGCGAGTACCGCGAGTACGAACGCACCTCGACCACCTGCATCGACGCCTTCGTGCGCGGGCGGATGTCGAACTACCTGCGCCGGCTCGATGCCAAGCTGCGCGAGCTGGGCTTCACCGGCACCAGCCTGATCACCCGCTCCGGCGCCGGCTCGATGACCTTCACCGAGGCCGAGGAGCGCCCGTTCGAGACCATCATGTCCGGCCCGGTGGGCGGCGTGCAGGGGGCGGTCGAGCTGTCCAAGGCACTGGAGCTCTCGGCGGTCGTCACCGCCGACGTGGGGGGGACGAGCTTTGACACTGCGCTGGTTCTGGACGGCGCGCCGCAGATCCTCTTCGAGGGCGAGATCGACAACATGCCGATCCAGAGCCCCTGGGTCGACGTGCGGTCGATCGGCTCCGGCGGCGGCTCCGTCGCCTATGTCGACGCCGGCGGGCTGATGCGCGTCGGCCCACGCTCGGCGGGCGCGGTTCCGGGGCCTGCCTGCTACGGCAAGGGCGGCACCGAACCTGCGATGACCGACGCCGCGGCCTACCTCGGGATGCTCGGGCCGGGCGATCTGGCCTCGGGGATCACGCTGGATATCGGCAACGCGGAAGCCGCGCTGAAGTCCGTGGGCGACGGCATCGGCACCAGCCCGGAGGAGACGGCGGCAGGCATCATGCGGATCTCCTCGGCGGCCATGGCCATGGCGATGCGCGAGATCTCGGTCGACCAGGGGCTCGACCCGCGCGAGATGACCCTGCTGCCCTTCGGCGGCGCGGGGCCGCTCATGGGCACCTTGCTGGCCGACGAGCTGAAGATGAACAAGGTCGTCGTGCCGCCACTGGCGGGGAACTTCTCGGCCTGGGGTCTGCTGGGGGCGGACATGGTGCAATCGGCGGCGCTGACCCGCATCCTCGACCTGGTGCCGGGCTGTATCGACGAGATCGACGGCACGCTCGGCGGGCTCTTCGACACGCTCGAGGCGCGCAGCGACCACCACGCCGACGCCGCCGAGAAATCCGCCCGGCTCGACCTGCGCTACAAGGGGCAGGAGCATTGGCTCTCGATCGATGTGCCGATCGAGGGGGGCAAGCTCGGCAAGCCGATTGAGGTGATCCGCGACGAGTTCGTCGCCGAATACGCGCGAACCTTCGGCGCGACGATGAACGAGAACGTCGAACTGGTCTCGGTGCGCGCCGCGACCGCCGTGCGCCTGCCCGAGCGGGCGATGGGCACCAGCCGCGCCACCGCAGGGGAGGGGGCGGCGCGCGAGTTGCTGGTTTATTCCTTCACCCATGGTGAACGCAGGCCCTTCGCGGTGATCGCGCGGGCCGACATCGACGGCAGCCTCCCCGGGCCGGCCATCGTCACCGAAGAAACCACGACAACCTTCGTCGACGCCGGGTGGACGATCCACATCGGCGGCATGGGCGAGATGATCCTGAACCGGGAGGTGCAGCAATGAAACGCAAGGACCCTGTGATCCACAATGCCGGTCAGGCAGGCTTGCCCACCGCCGGCACCGCCGATCCGATCACCACGGAGGTGGTGCGCCACGCGCTCAACTCCGCCGCCAACCAGATGAAGCGCGCGCTGGTGCGCACCGCCTATTCGCCGGTGATCTACGAGGTGCTCGATTTCGCGGTGGCGATCTACGACGACAAGATCCGCATGCTGGCGCAGGCGCCCTCGCTGCCGCTGTTCATGGGCACGCTGTCGTTCTGCATCGAGGAGGCGGTGAAGAACGTCGGCGGCGTCGAGAAGCTCGATCCCGGCGACGTGCTGCTCTACAACTGGCCCTTCGGCACCGGCTCGCACCCGCAGGACATGGCGGTGATCATGCCGGTGTTCCACGACAGCGGAAAGCTGATCGGCTACACGGCGATCAAGGGCCACTGGCTCGATATCGGCGCGAAGGACCCCTATTGCACCGACACCACCGACACCTTCCAGGAAGGCGTGATCTTCCCCGGCGTGAAGATCTACAAGAAGGGTGCGCTCAACGACGACATCTTCCGCATGGTCATCGCCAACACCCGCGTGCCGACCGCGGTGAAGGGCGATCTCGACGCCCAGGTCACCGGCTGCCGGGTGGGTCTGCGCGGGCTGCTAGAGGTGGTCGAGCGCTTCGGGCTCGAGTCTTTCGACGCCTCGGTGGCGCATATGTTCGACCACGGCGAGGCGATCGTCCGCAGCTACTTCGAGAAGATCCCTGACGGGCGCTACGTCGGGCAGGGGGTGATGGACGATGACGGCATCAACCCGGACAAGATCCCCTTCGAGGTCGTCATCGAGGTCAAGGGCTCGGAGGTGACGCTCGACTTCTCCGAGGTGCCGGACGCGCAGGAGGGGCCGGTCAACTGCCCGCTGCCCTCGACCATCTCGGCGAGCCGGGTGGCGATCACCATGCTCGCGGGCTACGGCGAGCCGCCGCACGAGGGGCATTTCCGCCCGATCAAGGTGATCACCCGCCCCGGCAGTATGTTCGACCCCGAGCCGCCGGCGCCCTCCTTCCTCTATGGCTGGCCGGCGCTGCAGGCGGTCGAGGTGATCTACAATGCCGTCTCGCGCGCCATGCCGGACGCGGTGCCCGCCTGCTCCGGTGGCTGCATCGACTCGGTGGTCTGGTGGGGCACCCGCGAGGAGACCGGCGAGCCCTGGACCGACGGCGCACCGCATCCCTGCGGACAGGGCGCGTGGAACGGCGGCGACGGCGGCACCATGCTGCACATCGGCGAGAGCGCGACCCGCTTCACCCCGATCGAAGTCTGGGAACAGCGCAACCCGTGGCTCATCGACCAGCTTGCGCTGGCGCAGAACAGCGGCGGCGCCGGGCAATGGCGGGGCGGGGCGGGGATCGACCTGCATTTCCGCATGCTCGAGGACACCTATATCACCACGGTCTGCGAACGCTCGAAGACCGCGCCCTGGGGCCTGCAGGGCGGCGGCGAGGGGCGCCCGAACAACGCCCGCATCCTGCACCCCGACGGCCGGCTCGACGATCGTCCGAAGACCACCCGATACAAGGTGCCGAAAGGCGGTGTCCTGCAATTGCTGACCGGCGGCGGCGGCGGCTACGGCGCCCCTGCGGCCCGCCCGAAGGAAGCGGTGCTCGAGGATCTCTCCGATGGCTACATTTCGGAGGACTTCGCCCGCGCCAACTACCCTCACGCCTTCGAATGACCGGTCGGGCCTCGCCGTTTGGCGGGGCCCGGACCTTACAGGCGCGCGCCGGGCCGAGGGGCCCGCGCCGCGTCCCGCAGTCATCATCCGCCGGGCGGCCGGCACGCCGCCGCCCGGTCAGACCACGAAAGAGAGAGCCATGTCGCGCACGGACCAGATCAAGATCGCAGCCATCGCCAATGGCTACGGCAGCCACACTTCCGCCTGGCGCCATCCGGGGGCCGCGCACAATGCCTCGCAGAGCCTGCAGGCCGTGCTGCACCTCGCGCGGGTCGCCGAGGCGGCAAAGCTCGACGCCATCTTCCTGCCCGACAGCAACCAGCTCAGCGCGCGCGATCCGGAGACGCTGAGCCGCACGGCGCGCTACAACGTGAAATTCGAGCCCTTCACCATCCTCTCGGCGATGGCCGCGGTGACCTCGCGGATCGGGCTCGTGGCGACCGCCTCGACCACCTATTCCAACCCCTACACGATGGCGCGGCTCCTGGGCTCACTCGACATCCTGAGCGGCGGACGGGCGGGCTGGAACGTGGTCACGTCCTATGTCCCGGCCGAGGCGGCGAATTTCGGGCTGAAGGATCTGCCGCCACACGCCGAGCGCTACGCCCGTGCGCATGAGTTTCTCGACGTCGTCCGCGGTCTTTTCGACAGTTTCGAGGATGACGCCCTGGTGCTCGACAAGGCCGAGGGGCTTTTCTACGACCCCGCCAAAGTGCACGAGCTGAACCACGAGGGCGCGCATTTCCAGGTCCGCGGGCCGCTCAACCAGCAGCGCCCGCCGCAGGGCTACCCGGTGCTGTTCCAGGCCGGCGGCTCCGAGCAGGGGCGGGAACTGGCGGCCTCCAATGCCGATGCGGTCTATTCCGGCGAGCCGACCTTCGAGCGCGCCCGCGCGCTCTATGCCGACATCAAGGGCCGGATGGCGAAATACGGCCGCACGCCGGAGCAGCTCAAGATGATGCCAGGGCTCTACGTCTGCGTCGCAGAAACCGACGAGCTTGCGCGGCAGAAGGCGGACTACCTCAATTCGCTGGCGCATCCGAAGCTGATCAAGGCCATGGTGTCCAGCGCTTTGGCCGGGCTCGATCTTTCGGGTTACGACGTCGATGACACGATCCCCAGCTTCGAGGATCCCGAGGTTGTGCATATTTCCCAGTATCACACCTTTGCCGAGATGGCGCGCGAGGGGATGACCATCCGGCAGATGCACGACCGTCTCGCGAATGGCGGAGCCGCGCATTTCGCCGTGGTCGGCTCGCCACAGACGGTCGCGGATTTCATGGAAGAGGCGTTCCAGACCCGTTGCGCCGACGGCTTCTCGCTGAGCCCGGCCGGTGCCCCGGACGGGCTGGAGAGCTTCTGCCAGCTAGTCGTGCCGGAGCTGCAGCGCCGCGGCCTGTTCCGGACCGAATACGAGGGCACGACGCTGCGCGACAGCTTCGGGCTGGCCCGGCCGGACCATCCGGTGGTGCGGGCGGCACGCGGCACCGCCAGCGGGAGCTGAGGCGGCGCTGCCGGAGGCCGGTGCATAGCCGCCTCCGGAGGTCAGGAGACAAGGCCGCGCGGCCCGGCAGGTCAGCCGAGGCGGCGCAGCGGCGAAAGGTCCGGGTCGGGGTCGGGGATCGCGTCCATCAGCTTGCGGGTGTACTCCTGCGACGGGGTATCGAAGATCTCGGCCACCGGGCCCTGCTCGACGATCCGTCCGCGTTCGATCACCGCCACCCGGTCGCAGGTGTAGCGGATCACGCCGAGGTCGTGGCTGATGAAGAAATAGGTCAGCCCCAGCTCCTTCTGCAGCCGCTGCAAGAGGTTCAGGATATCCGCCTGCACCGACACGTCGAGCGCCGAGGTCGGCTCGTCGAGGATCAGCAGTTCCGGCTCCACTGCAAGCGCGCGGGCGATGTTGATGCGCTGGCGCTGGCCGCCGGAGAATTCGTGCGGGTGGCGATAGAGGTGCTCGCGGCCAAGGCCGACCGCCTCGAGCAGGTCGAGCACGCGCCGGGTGTAGCCGCTGCGTGCGATCCCGAGGTCGGGGCCGTGGACCACCAGCGCCTCGGCGATCGTGTCGTGGATCGTCATGCGCGGGTCGAGCGAGGCCTGCGGATCCTGGAAGACGATCTGCATCCGGCGGCGCAGCCGGCGCTCGCCGCCGCGGCCGAGGTCGATCACCGGGTGGCCGTCGAACAGCACGTGCCCCTCCGAGGGGCGTTCGAGCCCGAGGATATTGCGGGTCAGCGTCGTCTTGCCCGAGCCGCTCTCGCCGACCAGTCCGAAGCTCTCGCCGCGCGCGATGGAGATGTCGATGCCGGTCAAGGCGCGGAAGGCGGGGGAGGTGCCGAAGAGTCCGCGGCGGGCGCCGTAGACATGGCCCAGGCCTTCGATCTTGAGAAGCGGCGTGCTCATGCGGCGGCCTCCTTTGCGGTAGCGGCGATTTCGGCCTCGATGCGGTCGCGCAGCGGCCCGTCGATGCCGCGCAGGGTGTCCATCTGGGCCCGCGCGGTCGGGATCGCGTCCATCAGGGCGCGGGTATAGATGTGCTCGGGCGCCTTGAGCACACTGGTCACCGGACCGCGCTCGACGATGCGGCCGCGGTACATCACCGCCACATGCGAGCAGAGTTGCGCCACCACGCCGAGGTTGTGGGTGATGAACATCACGCCGATGTTGCGCTCCTCGACCAGGCGGTGGATCAGCCGCAGGATCTGCGATTGCACCGAGACATCGAGCGCGGTGGTCGGCTCGTCGGCGATCAGCAGGTCGGGCTGGCCGATCATCGCCATGGCGATCAGCACGCGCTGCCGCATGCCGCCCGAGAACTCGTGCGGGAAGCGGGTCATCCGGTCCGCAGCGTCGTGCAGGCCGAAGCTCTCGAGCAGCGCAACGCTGGCATCCCAGGCGGCGCGGCGGCGGGCCCGGCGCGACTCGCGCCCGGTGAGGCCGAGGATCTCGGGCTTGTCGCGCGCCGCGTGTAGCGCCGCGTCGACCATCTGTGTGCCGATGCGGAAGCTCGGGTTGAGGTTGGTCGTCGGGTCCTGGAAGATCATGCCGATGCGCCCACCGCGCAGCGCCCGCATCTCGCGGTCGCTCGCGCGCAGCACGTCCTTGCCGTCGAAGCGCACCTGCCCGCCGGTATAGCGCGCGGTGGTGGTCGGCAGCAGCCGCGAGATGGTCAGCCCGGTCAGCGATTTGCCCGATCCGGTTTCGCCCACCACGCCCCAGATCTGGCCGCGCTCGACGGTCAGGTCGATGCCCTTGAGGATCGGTGTTTCGCCCTCGAAGCTGCGCATCGAGAGGTGAAGGTCGGAGATGTCCAGCAATGCCATGCGGTCGCTCCTCTCAGCGGCGGGTGCGCGGGTCGAGCACGTCGCGCAGCCCGTCGCCCAGAAGGTTGAAGGCCAGCACGGCCAAGAAGATCGCGGTGCCCGGGAAGATCGCCGTCCACCAGTACTGCGGCATGTAGTTGCGCGCCTCGGCGAGCATCGTGCCCCATTCCGGGGTCGGCGGCTTGACCCCGATGCCGACGAAGCCGAGCGAGGCCACCAGCAGGATCGCGAAGCCCACGTCGAGCGAGGCCTTGACCACCACCGGCGTGACGATGTTGGGTAGCACGTGGCGCCCGATCAGCCGCATCGGCCCGACGCCCAGCACGCGCGAGGCGGTGACGAACTGCTCCTGCTTCTTCGCGGCGACCTCGGCGCGCACCAGCCGGGCGTAGGTCGGCCACCAGGTAATGGTGATCGCGATGATCATGTTCCAGATGCCGGTGCCGAGCGCGGCCGCCACGGCCATGGCGAGGATCAGCGAGGGGATGGTCAGCAGAAGGTCGGTGATGCGCATGATCACCTCGTCGATCCAGCCGCCGACCCAGCCGGCGATCACGCCGAGCGCGCCGCCGATGATCAGCGCGAGGCCGATCACCGTCAGCCCCGACAGAAGCGAAATGCGGCTGCCGTAGATCACCAGCGTCAGGATGTCCTGGCCGACCGAGTTGGTGCCGAACCAATGCGCGGCCGAGGGCGGCTGAAAGGCCACCGCCGGGTTCACCGCGCCGGTCACGTCATCGGGGTAGGGCAGGATCCACGGCGCGAGCAGGGCCACGGCCACGAGCACCACGGCAATGGCGAGACCGATCACCGACAGCCAGCTCTGCCGGAAGCGGTAGATCGCGCGAGCCCGCGCCTCGGCGCGGGCGGAGCGGGCGAGCTGGGCGCGGGGGAGGGTGGTGTCGGTCTGGCTCATTGCAGGCGCACCTTCGGGTTGAGGACCGCCTGGAGGATGTCGACGATCACAGAGGTGACGAGGTAGATCATGGCGATCACGAGGGTCACGCCGATCACCGGCATGAAGTCCTGCCCGAGGATCGCCTGGGTCGAGTAGAGGCCGAGGCCGGGCCAGTCGAAGATGGTCTCCACCAGCACCGTGCCGCCGAGCAGCCACGACACGTAGAGGCCGATCACCGTCAGCGTCGCCGAGACCGCGTTGCGCAACGTGTACTTGAACAGGATGATCCACGACGGGATCCCCAGCGCGCGCTCGGTCAGGATATAGTCTTGCTGCAGCACCTCGATGGTCGAGGCGCGCATCATCCGCAGGATCGTCGCCAGCGGCGACAGCGATAGCGCAAGCGCGGGCAGCGCGAGATGCTGCAGCGCCAGGCCGAACGCGTGCCAGTCGCCGATCAGCAGCGCGTCGACGGTGTAGAAGCCGGTGATGCGGTCGGGCGGAAACTCGATGAGCGGAAAGCGCCCGGAGAGCGGCAGCCAGTTCAGCGCCATGG
This sequence comes from Alloyangia pacifica, assembly GCF_020524285.1. GTDB lineage: Bacteria > Pseudomonadota > Alphaproteobacteria > Rhodobacterales > Rhodobacteraceae > Salipiger > Salipiger pacificus_B. Next base: position 212,083 of record NZ_JAIVKX010000011.1, on the reverse strand, counting down.
CAAAGGCGAGCTGCAGCAGCAGGCCGAGGAAGAACCGCGGCATGGCGATCGCACCCAGCGAGACCGTGCGGGTCAGGTAGTCGAAGATGCCGTCGCGGCGGATCGCCGCGAGAAGCCCTAGCGGAATGCCCACGACCACGGCGATCAGCAGCGCCGCGATCACCAGCTCGAGCGTGGCGGGCACGAATTCGGCGAGGTCGGCGGCGACCGGGCGGCGGGTGAACAGCGACACACCCCAGTCGCCCTGCAGCAGGCCGGTGAGGTAGGTCCAGTATTGAACCGGGATGGGCTTGTCCAAGCCGAATTCGGCAGCGACCGAGGCAATGACCTCGGGGGTGGCATTCGGCCCGGCGGCCAGGCCCACGGGATCACCCGGCAGCAGACGGGCGATCGCGAAGACGATCACCGACAGGCCGAGCAGCGTGGGTATGATCAGCAGGAGGCGGCGGATCACGTACCAGAGCATGGAGGTCTCCCCGGTTCGGAGTGTTGGAAAGGCCCCGGCCGTTGTGCGGCCGGGGCGGTGGTGTCAATTGCTGGATCAGCCCAGCGACAGCGGCAGCAGCTCGACCGCGTTGGCGGCGACCGGCGTGAACACGAAGTCCTGCACGTTGTCGCGCAGCGCCAGCTTGCGCTTCTCGAGCACGCCGAAGAGGTCCGGCGCATCGGCCACGACCGCGCGCTGGAACTCGCCGTAAAGCGCGGCGCGGGCATCGGCGTCGACTTCGCCGCGGGCCGCCTCGATCAGCGCGTCGACCTCGGGGCTGCTGTAGGTCGGGTTCTGCCAGGTGCCGTTGCGCGACGAGTGGTAGGCGGCGTAGGCGATGTTGTCCGGGTCCGCGTAGTTCGCGGTCTGGAAGATGAAGTGGAAGTCCGGTGCGGTTTCCGGCGTCGCCACCGACGACACGATGTCCGGCCAGGCGGTCGGCTGGATGTCGAGGGTGATGTTGAATTCCTTCAGTGTTTCCAGAAGGATCAGGGCCCAGCGGCGCATGTTCTCGTAACCGGCGGCATAGCGCGCGGTCAGCGTGAAGCCGCCCTCGGCATAGTCCGACTGCGCCAGGTACTCGCGCGCCTTTTCCATGTCGCGGCGCGGCACCTCGAGCTCGGGATCGAAGCCGAGGATGCCGGTGGGCAGCGGGCCGGTCATCAGCTCTGCGGGGCCGGCGGCCGCCAGCATCGCGTCGTAGTCATAGGCGTAGCTGATGGCGCGGCGCAGGTTCACGTCCTGCAGCGGGCCGTCCTGGGTGTTCATCTTGATCGAGAAGGTGCGGTATTCGGCTTCGTAGACCAGGTCGACCCCGGGTTTGCCCTCGAGCGCCTTCATGTCCTCGGCAGAGAGATCCATGGCCATGTGCGCCTCGCCGCGTTCCACCATCAGGCGCTGCGTCGAGGTTTCGCGGGTGATCTTCCAGATCGCGCCGTCGAGGTTGCCGCCATTGGCGTGCCAGTCATTCTTGGCGCGCATCATCTGGTAAAGGTTGCCGGTTTGGTAGCGGCCCAGCGTGAAGGGGCCGGAGCCGGCGATGTTGGTCATCAGCCACGCCTGCCCATCGTCCTCGGCAAGGTGCGGCTCGACCGCGGCCTTGTTGATGATGAACATCCAGATCATGACCTGCAGGAAGGGGGCATAGGGCTTGGCCAGGTTGAATTCGACCGTGCTGTCGTCCAGCGCCTTGGTCGTGCCGGGCTCGACGACGCCGGCGATCATCCAGGCGTTGCCGCGCTGCAGCTTCAGGATCCGTTCGATGGACCAGACGACGTCTTCTGCGGTGACCTTGGAGCCATCGTGGAAAACGGCGGCGGGGTCGATCTTGAAGGTGTAGGTCAGACCGTCGTCGGACATGGTCCATTCGGAGGCAAGGCCGGGTTCGATCTCGGGCGGGTTGCCGGAGACCCGGACCAGCGGGTCGTAGACGTTGCGGAACAGCATCGCGGGCGCATAGCCGGTGGCGACATGCGGGTCGAAGTTGGGAATGTCCACGGCGCTGGCAAGCACCATCACCTTGCTTCCCTGTGCGAGGGCGGCGGGCGTCAGGTGAGCCAGCGCGGCGGTGGCGGCAGCACCGCCCAGCAGGGCGCGACGGGTCAGGTTCATGGGAGAAACTCCTGTTGGGTCCAGATTATTGTTTGTGGCGGGACCGCCGGAACGGTCCCGCCGGGAGCCCCGTGCGCGTCAGGGAGCAGTCGCGCACGGGGCTCTTTCGGGGCTCAGGCGGCGGAGCTGCGGCGCTTGGACAGCCCGTAGACCTGCTCGGCGGCCTCGGCGCTGATGTAGCCCTCGGAGAGGTCACGCTCGATCGCGTCGAGGTCGCGGTCCTCGGGCTTGCCGAAGCCCGAGCCACCCGACAGGCAGAGCTCGACCACGGTGTCGGTGTCGTTCAGATCGACCATGCCGCCGGTGCCCACGTTGTGGATCACCTCGCCCTGCGCGTTGCGCAGCACGCCGTGCGCGGTGCGCCCCGGGGTGCCACCGAAGGCGCCTTCCATCGGCAGGTTGACGCCTTCGGGCGCGACCATCGCCTGCATCGGGCTGCCATCGGTCAGGCGCCGTGCGCGGACGCGGACGCCCAGGCCGCCACGGTTCGCACCGGCGCCGGCGCTGTCCTGGATCAGGCTCTTCTCCTCGATCAGGATCGGGATCCGCGTCTCCATCAGCTCGAGCGACGTGGTCGCCGCAGAGGTCGGCCAGAGGATCGGCGATTTGCCGTCCTGCTTGGCCGAGCCGCCTTGTCCCGCGCCGAGCAGCAGAAGCTCGTAGAACATCTTGCCCTCGTCGTTGCGGCCGTAGAACGACAGCAGGCTGGGCAGACCCGAGAAGGCCTGTACGCGGTCGGGCGCGGTGTCCTCCATGGCGCGGAAGACGTTCGGCGCGAGGTACCAGCCGGTGCGGGTGCGCAGGCTGACCGGCGAGGGTTTCTCGCAGTTCAGGATCGAGCCCTTCGGCGCCGAGACCGAGAACGGACGGTAGCAGCCCGCGTTGCCCCGTACGCCCGGTGTCAGCATGCACTTCAGCGGGTAGGTGGCATGGGCGCTGGTGTAGGACAGCGTGCAGTTGATGCCGCCCTTGGTCACCGCCGGCGGAGCGCCGTCGAAGTCGAGCGCGATGGTGTCGCCCTTGACCGTCAGCTCGAGCGGGAAGGTCATCACCTCGCCCATCGGGTTGTTGCTGATCGTCGAGGTGTAGACGCCGTCGGGCAGGTCGCGGATCGCGGCGCGCATCGCCGCCTCGGAGCGGGACTGGATCACCTCGGAGAAGGCTTCGAGATCTTCGAGCCCGTATTCCTCGAGGAAGGCCTCGATGCGGTGCTGGCCGCGCTCGTTGGCGGTGATCAGCGAACGGACGTCGCCCAGAACCTGCTCGCTGTCACGGATGTTCTCGCCCATCAGGCGGAACAGGTCCTCGTTTTCCATGCCCTCGCGGATGAGCTTCATCGGCGGGATCTGGATGCCTTCCTCGTAGATCTGCGTCGCCGAGAGACCGTCGCGCAGCCCGCCGATGTCGCCGACATGGCCGACGGTGCCCATCAGCGCCACGACCTTGCCGTTCGAGAACACCGGGGTGACGATGGCCAGGTCGAACAGGTGGCCGGCGCATTCCCACGGGTCGTTGGTGATGTAGACGTCACCGGGCTTCATGCTCTCGACCGGGTAGGTCTTGAGGATGTGCCGCACCGCCCAGGGCAGGGTGAGGTTGAACACCGGCATGACCCGGGCCGAGTGCGCGATGGTCTCGCCCTTGGGGTCGAGGATGGCGCAGCCGAAGTCCTGGCTTTCCGAGATGATCAGCGAGAAGGCCGTGCGGCAGACCGTGTGCCACATTTCTTCCGAGACGGTGACCAGGCGCGACCACATGATCTCCAGCGTGATCGGATCGGCCTCGAGCAGCTTGATCGCCTCGTCGCGCGGGGTCTCGGCGGTGATGCGCGTCGCGGCGCGGGCCGAGGCGGCGACCTTGATGATCAGGTTGCCCGCGGCGTCCTGTGTCGCCACGTCTCCCGGCGGAACGATGGTGGTGGACTCGGGTTCCTCGACGATTGCCGGGCCGACCACCTCGTCAGCCGGGGTCAGGGCGCGGCGGTCATAGATCTTCGCCTCGACGAACTCCTTGCCGAAATAGGTCGGACGTGTGCCCTTCAGCGCCGAACCGGCGGCGGCTGCAACGCCTTCGGAGGTCATGTTGATGGTGATCTTCGGCTCCGGTCCGCGCAGGCGCAGGCGCAGCGAGAGGATCTCGATCTGGGCATCGGTGGGAACGCGGGTGTAGCGTTCGGAATAGGCGGTCGCGAAGGCCGCGCGGATGCTCTCCAGCGCGTCCGGACCCAGCGGCCCCTGCGGCAGCGGAACGGTGATGTCATGGAGCTGGCCGCGCAGGCGCATGTCCGCGGCGGGCTCGGCCACCATGTCGGCCTCTGCGACGCCCGACGCGGCAAGCTCGGCCTTCGCGTCGGCCGCCATGTCCGTCAGCACCTGCGACAGCTCGCCGGAGGCCAGGGCCGCCGAGAGGTCCATCGGGCGCGAGCGCACCATGTCCACCGACAACGGCGCGGTCAGGAAGCCGAAGGCCGAAGCGGCGCCGGACGCCGGGGGAATGATCACCTCGCCGACGCCGAGGATGCGTGCCACCTTGGCCGCGAAGGCCGGGCCCGCACCGCCGAAGCCGATCATCGAGTAGGCGCGCGGGTCCTTGCCCTTTTCCACGAGGTGGATCTGCGCCGCCGAGGCCATGCTCTCGGCCACGGTCTGGTGAATGCCCCAGGCCGCGTCCATCGTGCTGATGCCGAGCGGATCGGCCAGCGTGGCGATGGCGGTTTCCGCCGCCGGCTTGTCGAGCGTCATGCGCCCGCCGAGGAAGTTGTCGGGGTTGTAATAGCCGAGTGCCACCGAGGCGTCGGTCACCGTCGGCTTGTCGCCGCCCTGCCCGTAGCAGGCGGGGCCGGGCGCGGCGCCGGCGGAATGGGGGCCGACCTGCATCAGGCCGACGGCGTCGATCGAGGCGATCGACCCGCCGCCCGCGCCGATCTCGATCATGTCGACGACCGGCGACTTGATCGGCAGGCCCGAGCCGTTCTTGAAGCGGTGCGTGCGGCCGGCCTCGAGGAAGGAGGCGATATGCGCGCGGCCGTCCTCGATCATGCAGGCCTTGGCGGTGGTGCCGCCCATGTCGAAGGAGATCACGTTCTCCTTGCCCACGGCGAGGCCGAACCAGGCGGTCGCCAGCGCGCCGCCGGCGGGGCCGGACTCCAGCAGGCGGATGGGCAGTTCGCGCGCCGTGCGCGACGAGACGAGACCCCCGGCCGAGGACATCAGGCGGAAGTCGCCGTCAAAGCCATGCGCGGCAAGCTCGTTCTCGAAGCGCTGCAGGTAGCGGTTCATCAGCGGCTGCACGTAGGCGTTGGCGCAGGTGGTGACGAAGCGCTGGTACTCGGAGATCTCGGCGACGACGTCGGAGGAGATCGACACGGAAATATCCGGGTGCGCGGCGCGGATCAGCTCGGCGGCGCGCTGTTCGTGCGCCGGGTTGCGGTAGGCGTGCATGAAGGCCACGGCGATGGCCTTGGCCCCAGCGGCGACGAGGTCACCGGCCTCGCGCAGCACCGCGGCCTCGTCGAGCGGGGTCAGTTCGCTGCCGTCGGCGGTGATCCGGCCCGCGACTTCGCGGCGCCAGGCCCGGGTCACCAGCGGCGCGGGGAAGGCCAGGGTCAGGTCGTAGATGTCATAGCGTTGCTCGGTGCCCATCTCGAGGATGTCGCGAAAGCCCTGCGTGGTGATCATGCCGACGGGCGCACCCTTGCGCTCGATCACCGCGTTGGTGACCAGCGTGGTGCCGTGGACGATCTCTGCGAGGTCGGCATGCGCAAGGCCCGCGCGGTCCAGAAGCTCGGAAAGGCCCTTCAGCGCGCCGAGCGACGGGTCAGCCGGGGTGGTCAGGTGCTTGTAGAGCTGAATCTCGCCGGTCCGTGTGTCCGTGAGAACGAAGTCGGTGAAGGTGCCCCCGATGTCGATCCCCACCCGGTAAGTCTTTGCGGTCATCTTACGCCTTTCCAGATCCAATGGTCTGTCATTCCAAACAGCAAAAATTTTCGAAATGGAAAAACTTCTCGAAACTTTTCGGTGATTTTCGCGAAAAATGCAAGGTTCGCTCGAAAAATGTGCATATCTGAAGCTCTATGTGACGCAATATTGTGCGAAACGTCCACGTGACCCCACGGAGCGCCGTGAAATCCAAGGTTTCTATTTTCCTTATCGAAAAATTTAGCGATTAGGGGAAAGAGGCTGCGGCCTCGACAGGACGCTGGTAAGGGGCAGGAAAACCATGGCGAACGCGCAGAGGAAGGGGCCGACTCCGCAGGTGCCGATCGGCAGCAAGGTGCAGAGTCTCCGGCAGGAGCAGGGAATCACCCTCTCGGACCTCGGCAGCCGCAGCGGAGTGTCGATCTCGACGCTTTCGAAGATCGAGAACGGCCAGACCTCGCCGACCTTCGACACGCTGAACCGCCTCGCGGCGGGGCTCGGAGTCGATCTCACCGCCCTGTTCCATTCCGAGGCACCGCCGAGCGTCAACGGTCGCCGCGCGATCACCTTCGCCGGCACCGGGCCGCGCCACCGCAGCGGCAACTACGAGTACGAGCTGCTCTGCGCCGATCTCGCGCATCGCGCCTTCGTGCCGCTGCTGACCACGCTGCATGCGCGCAGCATCGAGGATTTCCGCAAAATGGCGAACCACGCGGGGGAGGAGTTCTTCTACGTGCTCTCCGGCGAGGTTGTCCTGCACACCGAACACTACGCGCCGGCGCACATGAAAGCCGGCGACAGCTCATATTTCGACAGCACCATGGACCATGCCGTATATTCTGTCTCCGAGGAGCCGGCGCAGATCCTGTGGATCGCGACCAAGGTCTCCAAGGCGCTGAAAGATGTGGTCGGACGCTGACCCAAGACCCCATAGAAAGGCCCAGACCCATGAAAGATGCCGGCCCCGTCGCCGGAAGCGCAGCCCTCGAGGCCGCGCTTTCCTCGCTTGATGCCACCCATGACCGCTTCGTCGAGGACATCGTCGCGCTGGTGCAGATCCCGGCGCCCACCTTCGACGAGGCGGCGCGGGGTCGTGCGTTCGCCGAATTGCTGCGTTCCGAAGGTTTGGAGCCGGAAATCGACGCGATCGGCAACGTGACCGCGCTGCGCCGCGGGCGCGGCCCGGAGGGCGGGCCGGTGATCGTCGCGGCGGCCCATCTCGACACGGTGTTTCCGGCGGGAACCGATCTGACGGTCCGGCGCGAGGGCACGATCCTGCGGGCGCCCGGCATCGCGGACGACGCACGGGGGCTGGCAGCGATCCTGGCGTTTCTCCGAGCGCTGAATGCGGGTGAACTGCGAACCGAACGGGACATCCTGTTCGTGGGCGACGTCGGCGAGGAAGGGCTTGGCGATCTGCGCGGCATTCGCCACCTCTGCACCGAGAGCCGCTGGAAGGACCGGATCGCCGGCTTCTTCACCTTCGATGATATTCGCACCGAGGATCTGACGATCCGCGCGATCGGGTCGCGGCGCTACCGGGTCGTGCTGCGCGGGCCGGGCGGCCACAGCCTCACCGATTTCGGCCGCCCCAATCCGGCGATTGCGCTGGGGGCGGTGCTGTCGGGGCTCGGCGACCTCTCGGTACCCGACACGCCGCGCACGACCTTCTGTGCCAGCACGCTGGCCGGGGGCACCACGATCAACTCGATCCCCGACGAGGTGTCGCTGGGGGTCGATCTGCGGTCGGAAGGCATGGACGAGCTTGCGCAACTAGACGCGAGCCTGCGCGCTCTGGTCGACGCCGCGGTGACCCGCGAAAATGCGCGCTGCGGCACCGAGCACGGCGCGATCACCGCGGAGCTGGTCACGCTCGGCGATCGCCCCGCCGGGGCCACGCCGGACACCGCGCCCATCGTGCAGGCCAGCGTCGCCGCGATCCGGGCCGAGGGCTTCGAGCCCGAGCTGACCTGCTCCTCCACTGATGCGAATATCCCCATGTCACTCGGCATCCCGGCGGTGAAATTCTCCCACGGTGGGGCCGGAGGCGGGATGCACAGGCTCGATGAGTGGATCGACGTCGCGCCCGAGCTGAGCCTGCGCGGGTTGCGCGCGGGGCTGCGTGCCCTTGTGCTCGCGGCGGGTGAGGCGGGCTGACCGATCCTGCGCCCATCCCGCGCAATTGCATGGGGCTCTGGGAGCGTGACTTCAGGAGTCGCGCGCTTGTGCCGCCGATCCTCACTTTCCGGGGGGGGGGCCGATGACCTGTTTCCTCTTGGACGAAACCGTGCACAGAGGGCTGTGCGTTTCGGGATGTTGTGGCTGTGTACCGTTGTACACAGATTTGGGGCTCAAGCTTAAGGAGTTTCCCAATGGACATTTCGTTCTCCGGAAAAACAGCGATCGTGACAGGCGGTGCCTCGGGCATCGGCCTGGCAATTGCCGAAGGGCTCGCGCAGTCCGGCGCCACGGTCATCGTTGCCGATCTCAAGCAGGAGGCCGCCGATGCGGCGGCCAAGGCGATCCGCGATACAGGTGGCAAGGCGCATGGTTTCGCCGGCAATGTCGCCGACCCCGAAAGCGTGGAAGCCATGGTTGCCTTCGCCGAGACGGAAACCGGCGCGCTGCACCTTCTAGTCAGCAATGCTGGCATCAGCGGCGCCTCGGCCAAGGCCGGCGAATATCCGATCGATAGCTGGAAGTCCGTGATCGACGTGAACCTCAACGGGGTCTTCTACGCCATCCGATATGCCGTGCCGGCGATGAAACGCGCGGGGGGCGGTGCGATCGTCAACATGGCCTCCATGCTGGGCTCGGTCGGCTTTGCCAACGCCCCAGCCTATGTCGCCGCCAAACACGGCGTGGTGGGGCTGACGAAATCGGCCGCGCTGGAACACGCGGAAGACAACATCCGTATCAACTCCATCGGCCCGGGATTCATCAAGACGCCGCTGCTCGATGCGAACCTCGACGGCGACACCAAGGCCTTCCTCGAAAGCCAGGCGGCGCAGAACCGCATGGGCACGCCTGAGGAGGTCGCGAACCTGACGCTCTTCCTGCTGTCGGACAAGGCTAGCTTCATGACCGGCTCCTACCACCTCGTGGACGGCGGCTATACCGCCCGTTGAGGGCTCGCCTGTCCTCCGGAACGGGCGGGAGAGATCCGCCCGTTTCATCCAGTAGCCCAGGTATGCGGCTTACCTAATGCCGGCTTGCGGGGCCGGCACATGGTGGTCTGTGAGCGAGAGCAGCCAGGACGCGACTTGCGCTTGCGGGCGCCGCGTCGTCGTGACCCTGGGCGCCGGAATATGCGCCTCGCGGCATTTGCGAGTTTGGCGCGAATTCGCGCAGTCGACTTGAAAACCATTCACGCGGTGCGCGCTTTCCCCAACGAGAGCTTTACAGCTCGATCCGAATCTGACTAGCCTGCTTGTAAACCAGTTTACTAAACCGATTTACTGAGCCAATCGGTAGTCGCGGAGAGGATGGCATGGCAAACCTGCAGGATGTGGCCAAGGCGGCCAAAGTGTCGAAGACCACGGTCTCGCGCTACCTGAACGGCTCGCTCGAGCTGCCTGCCAAGACCGCCGAAGCCATCAACGCCGCGATCAAGGCATTGAACTACGTGCCCAATCCGCATGCGCGCCGTCTCAGCCTCGGACGCTCGGACACCATCGCGCTGGTGGTGCCCGACATTGCGACGCCGTTCTTCGCCACCTTCGTGGCGGCGGTCGAGGCCGAGGCCGACCGCCGCGGCCTGTCGCTGGCGCTGCACGCCACGCTGAACCGTCCCGACCGCGAGATGTCCTACCTCGACAAGATCCGCCATGGCGCTGCCGACGGGCTGATCTTTGTCACCAACCACGAGGGCTCGCCCGAACTGGCCGAGAAGATCAATGCCGCCGGTCCCTGCATCGTGGTCGACGAGGACGTGGTGGGCACCGAGGTGCCGAAGCTGTTCTGCGACAACGAGGCGGGCGGCTACCTGGCCGGGCGCCACCTTGCCGAGGCCGGGCACCGCCACGTGCTGTTCATCGGCGGTGTCGACCAGATGATCAGCGGCGCGCGACGCTACGCCGGTTTCGAGCGCGGCATGCGCGAGGTGGCGGGCGAGGGCGCTCGCATCGAACGCAGTTGCGGTCCTTATACCTTCGAGGCCGGACGGGTGGCCGGCCGCGCCTTCGCCGCGCGGGACGAGGACCGTCCGACCGCCATCTTCGCCACCTCCGATGAGCTGGTCATCGGTCTCTTCGAGGCGCTGCGCGCGGCCGGGCTCAACGTGCCGCGCGACGTCTCCGTGGTCGGCTTCGACGATGTCGGCCCGCTTCACCTTTTCGCACCGGCTGTGACAGCGGTGCGTCAACCGGTCCGGGACCTGGGCAAGCGCGCCCTGGAGCTGCTGCTCGAGTCCCGCCCGGACACCCCAGGAAAGCTCCCGCAAGAGGAGCTGCTCACTGTCACGCTGATCGAACGGGACTCGGTTGCACCGCCGATCGAACGAACCTGACGCAACCTCCAACAGCGAGGAAAACACATGTATCCCCAATTCACGCGCCGCAGCCTCGGCGTTTTGCTGACCTCCTCTCTCCTCGGTGCGGCGGCCCTGCCGGCGCTGGCGCAAGAGGAAAAGACCATTGCGTTGGTGCAGATCAACCAGCAGGCGCTGTTCTTCAACGAGATGAACCGCGGCGCCCAGGAAGCGGCCGATGCGGCCGGCGTCAACCTGGTGATCTTCAACGCCAACAACGACTCCGCGGCGCAGAACAGCGCGGTCGAGACCTACATCCAGGAAGGCGTTGACGGGCTCGCCGTGGTCGCCATCGACGTCAATGGCATCATGCCGGCGGTCGAGCAGGCCGATGCGGCGGGCATCCCCGTGGTCGCCATCGACGCCATCCTGCCCGAGGGTCCGCAGAAGGCGCAGATCGGCGTCGACAACGCTCAGGCCGGTGCCGATCTGGCGGCCTATTACAATGACACCACCGACACCACCAAGCTGGGCATCGTCGGCGCGCTGAACTCGTACATCCAGAACGTCCGCAAGGACGGCTTCGAAGAGGCGCTGGACGCGGACAAGGTGACCGTTGCGGGCACCGTCGACGGCCAGAACATCCAGGACGTGGCGCTTGGCGCCGCCGAGAACCTGATCACCGCAAACCCCGATCTCAGCACCATCTACGCCACCGGCGAGCCGGCGCTGATGGGCGCCATCGCCGCCGTGTCGAGCCAGGGCAAGCAGTCCGACGTGTCGATCTATGGCTGGGACCTCACCGCGCAGGCGATCGACGCCATCGACGAGGGCTACCTCAAGGCGGTGATCCAGCAGGACCCGGCCGCCATGGGCGCTGCAGCAGTGGAAGCGCTGCTGAAGCTCTCCGAAGGCGAAGAGGTCGAGAGCGAGATCTCGGTGCCGGTGACCATCGTCACGCAGGAGAACGTCGACGACTTCCGGTCGCTGTTCGAATGACCATGACGGCAACCGCGAAACCAGAAGAGGGGAGGGGGCAAGCCCCCCTCCCGGCCGCCCCGATCCTGCGTCTGAAGGGTATCCACAAGACCTTCGGCTCGCACCAGGCGCTGCGCGGCGTCGATCTCGACATCCGCCCCGGCGAGTGCCTCGGGCTGATCGGCGACAATGCCGCCGGCAAGTCGACGCTTTCGAAGGTGATCTCTGGCACCTACGTCCCCGACGAGGGCGCGATCGAGATGGACGGCACCCCGGTCCGCTTCACCACCCCCTCGGAGGCGCGGGACCTGCACATCGAGATGGTCTACCAGGACCTGGCGCTGTGCGATCACGTCGACGTGGTGGGCAACCTGTTCCTCGGGCGCGAGCTGAAGCGCGGCCCCTTCCTCGACCAGGCACGCATGCTCGCGGAGGCCGAGAAGATGCTCGCGGCGCTCGAGATCCGCATTCCCCGCCTCACCGCCAAGGTCGAGAAGCTCTCGGGCGGGCAGCGGCAGGCGATCGCCATCGCCCGCGCCGCCAGCTTCGAGCCCAAGGTGCTTATCATGGACGAGCCGACCTCGGCGCTCGCCGTTGCCGAGGTCGAGGCGGTGCTGGCGCTGATCAACCGCGTCAAGGCGCGCGGCGTCGCCGTGGTACTGGTCACCCACCGCATGCAGGACCTGTTCCGGGTCTGCGACCGGGTGGCTGTGATGTACGAGGGCACCAAGGTCGCCGAACGCGCCATCGCCGACACCAATCTGCAGGAACTCGTCGACCTCATCGTCGGCAAGGGAGGCCACTGATGGCAACCTATACCGAGCGGCAGGCCGGCTCGAAACTGGCTGATTTCATTTCCGAACACGCACAGGTTCTGTCCATCGCGATGTTCTTCGCGCTCTGCGTGCTGTTCTTCGGCAGCATGACCACGACCTTCCTGACCGGGGGCAACCTGCTCAACGTGCTGCGCCAGGCGGCGCCGATCCTGGTGGTCGCCGTGGCGATGACGCTGGTGATCGCGACCTCGGGCATCGACCTCTCGGTGGGCTCGATGGTGGCGCTGATCAACGCGCTTGCCGCGGTGGTCATGGCCGCCGGGCTGGGCTGGCCCGCAACCATCCTCGTGATGCTGGTCGCCGGGGCGGTGATCGGCGGCGTGCAGGGCTGGTTCATCTCCTACCAGGGCATCCCGGCCTTCATCGTCACGCTCGCGGGCCTGTCGATCCTGCGCGGCATCGCGCTCTACATGACCGAGGGCTACTCGATCCCGATCCGCGACGCTGACGGCTTCTTCTGGCTGGGCCGCGGCGAGATCGCCGGCTTCCCGGTGCCGGCGCTGATCGCCATTCTCGTGGCGGTGCTCGGTTTCATCGTCATGCTGCGCACCCAGTACGGGCGGCAGGTGATTGCGGTGGGTTCTAACATGGAAGCGGCGCGGCGCGTCGGCATGCCCGCCAAGAAGGTGCTGGCCTCGGTCTACGTGGTCTCGGGCCTCGCCTGCGCGGTGGCCGGGATGCTGATCGCGGCGCGGCTCGGCTCGGGCTCGTCCAACGCGGCGCAGGGCTTTGAGCTGCAGGTGATCGCGGCGGTCGTGCTGGGCGGCACCTCGCTGATGGGTGGCAAGGCGTCGATGACCGGCACGGTGCTCGGCACGATGACCATCGCGGTGATCGGCAACGGGCTGATCCTGATGCACATCTCGCCCTTCTTCACGCAGATCGTCACCGGCACGATCATTCTCATCGCCATCTGGATGAACACCAAGTTGTTCGACCGCAACTGGCGCTTCGGCCGGAGGAAATCCGCATGAGTGAACTCTCTTCCTGTCACGTCGGCTCGGGCATGGTGATGACCGTGGACGGGCCGATCCCCGCCGCGCAACTGGGTCACACGCTGATGCACGAGCACCTGCAGAACGACTGCCGGTGCTGGTGGAACCCGCCGCAGGAGCCCGAACGTGCCTATCTCGCCGAGGCCGAGGTCAGCATCGAGCTGCTCTCGGAGCTGCGTCAGGACCCTTTCGTCAACAAGCACAATATCGCGCTGGACGATCTGGAGCTCGCCATCGAGGAGGTGAAGGCCTTTGCCGCGGTCGGCGGGCAGAGCATCGTCGATCCGACCTGCCGCGGCATCGGGCGCGATCCGCTGAAGCTGCGCCGCATCGCCGCCGAGACCGGCGTGCAGGTGGTTATGGGGGCGGGCTACTACCTCGCCTCCTCGATGCCCGAGACGGTGGCCGCGCTCAGCGTCGATGAGATCGCCGACGAGATCGTCGCCGAGGCGCTCACCGGCGTCGACGGCACCGACGCGAAGATCGGCCTGATCGGCGAGATCGGCGTGTCCTCGGACTTCACCGCCGAAGAGGAGAAATCCCTGCGCGGCGCGGCCCGCGCGCAGGCCCGCACCAAGCTGCCGTTGATGGTGCACTTGCCGGGCTGGTTCCGCCTGGCGCACAAGGTGCTCGACATTGTCGAGGAAGAGGGCGGCGATCTGCGCCACACGGTGCTGTGCCACATGAACCCCTCGCACATGGATCCGGTCTACCAGGCGACGCTGGCGCAGCGGGGGGCCTTCCTCGAGTTCGACATGATCGGCATGGATTTCTTCTATGCCGACCAGGGTGTGCAGTGCCCCTCGGATGACGAGGTCGCCCGCGCGATCATGGGGCTGGTCGAGGCGGGTTTCCTCGACCGCATCCTGCTGTCGCACGACGTCTTCGTGAAGATGATGCTGACCCGCTACGGCGGCAACGGCTACGCCTTCGTGACCAAGCATTTCCTGCCCCGGCTGCTGCGCCACGGGATCGATCCCGCCGCGCTCGACACGCTGATGGTGACGAACCCGCGCCGCGTCTTCGACGCGACGATCTGACGATATCCCGAAAGGACAACGACATGAGCACCAAGGTACTTTTGGTGGGCGAAAGCTGGACGACCTCGGAAACCCACTTCAAGGGGTTCGACCAGTTCGGCTCGGTGCATTTCCACACCGGTGCGACGCCGCTGCTGAACGCGCTGAAGGGCAGCGATTTCGAGATCGACTACATGACCGCCCATGAGGCGGCGGAAGGCTTCCCCTTCGAGATCTCCGGTCTCGACGGCTATGACATCATCATCCTGTCCGACATCGGCGCCAATACCTTCCTGCTGCCGCCGGACGTCTGGCTGCGCTCGAAATGCGTGCCGAACCGGCTCCGGATGCTGAAGGAGTGGGTGGCCAAGGGCGGAAACCTGATCATGATGGGGGGCTATTTCTCCTTCCAGGGCATCGACGGCAAGGCGCGCTGGCGCAAGACCGCGGTGGAGGACACGCTGCCGGTGACCTGCCTGCCGTGGGACGACCGGGTCGAGATTCCCGAGGGTGCCGTGGCCGAGATCACCGCGCCGGGGCACGTTGTGATGGAAGGTCTGACCGAGGTGACCTGGCCGCCGATCCTCGGCGTCAACGAGGTCGAGCTGCGTGACGGCGCCGAGGTGATCGCCAAGCTGCCGGAGGCGCAGGGCGGCCATCCGCTGCTGGTGCTGGGCAGCCATGGCGCCGGGCGCACCGCCGTCTGGACCTCGGACATGGCCCCGCATTGGCTGTCGCCGGAGTTCTGCGCCTGGGATGGCTACGCCCGGCTTTGGAAGAATGTCTTCGGCTGGCTGGTCGCGCGCTGAGCGCGGCGGCGCCGGGCGCCGGGGGCCGAGGCCCCCGGCAATGCGGGCTCAGGTCGCGAGGATTGCCGCCATCTCGGCCACGTCCGGGAAGGCGGTGACGGTGCCGGGCCGCGCGACGGTATGCGCCGCCGCGCGCGCTGCGTGGCGCAGAGCCCGCGCATCCAGCCGCCCGCCCCGCAGCATCGCGGAGGCCAGCGCCACCGCCATGAAGCAATCGCCGGCGCCGGTGGTGTCGACCACGGTGCAGGGCTGCGACGGCACCTCGCTGCGCCCCTCAGATCGGATCAGCGCGGCGCCACGCCCGCCGAGGGTCAGCACCACGTCGCCGACGCCCTGCGCCAGCAGCGCTTCGACGCCGCCGAGCGCCTCGGCCTCGCCCTCGTTGACGAAGGCCATGTCGACCAACGGCCAGAGCGCGCCGAAATACGGCTGCAGCGGCGAGGGATTGAGCGCGGTGCGCAGCCCGAGCGCGCGGGCCCGGCGGAGCGCTGCTTCGGTGGTCTCGGCGCTGAGGTTGCCCTGCATCACCAGCAGGTCACCGGGCCGGGCACCCTCGAGCGCGGCCCGCGCCATGTCGGGGCTCAGCGCAGAAGCGGCCTCGCGCGTGGTGATCACGGCGTTCTCGCCGGTTTCGGCCATGAGGATGATCGACAGATCCGTGTCGACGCCGTCAAGATCGATCAGCCTAGCGTCGAGTGGCTCCGCCGCAAGCCGCCGGGCCACTTCTTCTCCACGTGCGCCGCGGCCGACCGCAGCGGCAAAGGTGCACGCCAGTCCGGTCCGCGCCATGGCGATGGCCTGGTTCGCGCCCTTGCCGCCGAGATCGCGCGACAGGGTGCTGCCGAAAATCGACGCGCCGGGCTGGGGAAAATCAGCAATCGAGAGTGTTTCGTCCAGGGCGACATTGCCGATGACGAAGGCTTTCATCACACGTTCCTTCTTACCTGAAAGGTCTTGAAATGCAGCTCATCTCCGACCGGACCGCCGGTGCGATTAGAGATATCTTCGGACGCGACAAGGCGTTGATCGGCATGATCCACTGCCCGCCGTTCCCCGGTGCGCCGCGCTACCGCGGCGAGACGTTGGATGCCATCTACGACGCCTGCATGCGCGACGCCGAGCGGCTGATCGAGGGTGGCCTGCACGGGCTCGTCGTCGAGAACCACGGCGACATTCCGTTCTCCAAGCCCGAGGACATCGGCCCCGAGACCCCGGCCTTCCTGTCGGTGGTCACCGACCGCATCAAGCGCGCGCTCGGCGTGCCGATGGGGATCAACGTGCTGGCCAACGCGCCGCTGCCGGCGTTGGCGACGGCGGTGGCCGGGGGCGCCGACTTCATCCGGGTGAACCAATGGGCCAATGCCTATGTCGCCAATGAGGGCTTCATGGAGGGCCGTGCCGCCGAGGCGCTGCGCTACCGCGCGCTGCTGCGCGCCGAGCGGGTGAAGATCTTCACCGACTCGCACGTCAAGCACGGCAGCCATGCCATCGTCGCCGACCGCTCTATCCCCGAGCTGACCCGTGACCTGGCGTTCTTTGACAGCGACGGCATCATCGCCACCGGCCAGCGCACCGGCAACAGCGCCACCCTCGAGGAGATCGAGGAAATCGGTGGCGCGACGCATTTGCCGCTGCTGGTCGGCTCGGGCGTGACCGAGGACAATATCGCCGAGATCCTCAAGCGCACCAATGGCGTTATCGTCGCCTCGTCGCTCAAGGAAGGCGGCGTGTGGTGGAACCCGGTGGATCCGGCGCGGGTGAAGAGCTTCGTCGCTGCGGCGCAGGAGGGGCTCGATGACTGAGCAGCTCACCGACCGCATCCTCGCCGAGAACGCGCGGGTCTTCGAGGCCATGGTCTCGCACCGCTTCGTGCGCGACATCGCGGCGGATACTCTGGCGCCTGAGGTCTTCGATCGGTACCTGCTGATCGAAGGCGCCTTCGTCGAGACCGCCATCGCGATCTTCGGATACGCGGTGGCCAAGTCCTCGGACATCGGCGACCGGCGCAAGCTGATCGGCTCTCTGGATGCGCTAGCCAACGAACAGATGCCCTATTTCGAGGCCGCCTTCGCGCGCCGCGGCATCGCGCCGGACCCGGCGCTGCAGGCGGAGCCGCGGGTCGCGGCGTTTCGCGAGGGCATGCTGGAGATCGCCCGCGAGGGTGATTTCACCGCGATCATCACCGCCATGTTTGCCGCCGAGTGGATGTACTGGAGCTGGTGCCTCGCCGTGTCGCAGGCGCCGATGCGCGATCCGATGGTCCGCGACTGGGTCGAGATGCACGCGGCACCGGGGTTCGCCGCGCAGGCCCGCTGGCTGCGCGACCGGCTCGATGCCCTGGGGCAGGTGATGACCCCGGCGCAGCGCGATGAGGCGGTGCGGGTCTTCGGGCATGTCCAGCAGTTGGAGATCGAGTTCCATTCGGCGGCCTATCCCGCCGAGGCGATCAGCGCGGCGTAGATCTCGACCGCCTCGGCCAGCCGCGAGAGGCGCACGTATTCATCCGTGCCATGCGGCTGGTCCATCGACCCGGGCCCGAGGATCATCACCGGCGGCGCGCCGAGCGCGGGCTTCAGGGTCGAGGCATCGGTGAAATAGGTGGCGCAGGCGAGGCTGACCTCGCGGCCCGTGACCGCGCGGGCGGTTTCGGCTGCCCGCGCGAACCAGGGGTCACTCGGGTCGGTCCAGACCGCCGGCAGGTCAAGCAGCGTCTCGATCCGCACATCGGCATCGCAGCACGAGGCAACCGCGGCGGTCAGCTCGGCATGGCTGACCCCCTCGACCGAGCGCAGGTCCACGGTCAGCTCGCAAAGATCGGGCACCGAGTTGATGTTAATCCCGGCGTGGAGCGTGCCGAGGTTGCACGTCGCCCGGCCCATCTGCGGGTGCAGGGTCTCGGGCTGGTAGGCGCAGAGCCGCGCCAATGTCGGCGACAGCGCGGCAATGGCGTTGATCCCGAGTTCCGGCGTCGCACCATGCGCGGTGCGCCCTTCGGCGATCAGCTTCAGCCAGAGCGCGCCCTTGTGCCCGGCCAGCGGCTGGTTGTCCGTGGATTCGCCCACAACCAGCGCGTCGACCTTGGGCAACTCCCCGGCCTCGGCGAGCCAGCGGGCGCCGTCGCAGCCGGTTTCTTCGCCCACGGTCAGGATCACCCCGGTACCGGTCGCTGACGTGCTGCGGGCGGCCGCGACGAGGAAGGCGGCGATCCCGCCCTTCATGTCGCTGCTGCCGCGCCCGTAGAGCCTGTCGCCCTCGATCTCGCCGCCGTGCGGCGGCCGGGTCCAGGGCGCGCGGCCCAGTGGCACCGTGTCGAGATGCCCGGAGAAGGCCAGCCCGCCTTCGGGACCGCGCTGCGCGATCAGGCTGCACCGCTCGGGGCCGTGCGGCACCATGCGGCAGGCGAAGCCGATGCTCTCGAGCAGCCCGGCACAGTAGCGCATCGCGTCGGCTTCCCGGCCCGGCGGATTGATCGTGTCGAAGCCGACGAGTTTGCGCGTCAGCGCCGCCACGTCCGAAAGGTCGGGATGCTGGGTCATGTCGCTCTCCTCGCCGGTTGTGCCGCCCGGTTTCGGGCGCTTGGTGCTGGGCAGATTAGGGGCGACGCAAGGAAATAGTAAACCGGTTTATCAGTCGATTTCGGTGAGTCTGGGCCGGGATTTCCCGGGTGCCTGAAATCTCATCAGGGGTGCGGCGCGGGCTGCGAACCGCCAGGCGAGGTCTCCCTGCTGCCGGGCGCGCAAGCCATCGGCTCTGATCCGGTGCTCGGTGCGCTGGCACGGGGCAGATCTGGGTTGCCCGAGACTCTCCGCGCCACGCCGACGGCGAGCGCGGCGCAGGGCAGGTCATCGCGCCCGAACGGCGCCCCGACCCCGCGCGAGCCTCGGGACTGCCGGCGCCGGACGGGTCAGAATTCCACGCCTTTCTGTGCCTTGACGCCTTCCTTGAACGGATGCTTGAGCAGCGTCATCTCGGTGACGAGGTCGGCGGCCTCGATCAGCTCCGGCCTGGCGTTGCGCCCGGTCAGGCAGACATGGGTCATCGGCGGCTTCCGGGTCTGCAGGAAGTCGACCACCTCGTCGATGTCGAGGTACTCGTAGCGCAGGGCGATGTTGATCTCGTCGAGCAGCACGAACTGCACCTCGGGGTCGAGAATTTGCTGCTGCGCAATCTTCCAGCCGTTCTGCGCTGCCGCGATGTCCCGGGCGCGGTCCTGGGTCTCCCAGGTGAAGCCTTCGCCTGAGACGAAGAAACGGCATTCCGCCGCGAAACGGGTGCGCAGCAGTTCGGCCTCGCCGGTCATCCAGGTGCCCTTGATGAACTGCACGACGGCGCAGGGCATGCCATGGGCGATGCACCGCATGATCATCCCGAACCCCGAGGACGACTTGCCCTTGCCGGTCCCGGTGTGGACGATGATCAGCCCTTTCTCCTCGGTCTTCTTTGCCATCATCCTGTCGCGCGCAGCTTTGATCTTCTTCATTTTTTCGGTGTGGCGAGTTTCGAGGTTGTCGCGCATCGAAACGCTCCTTTGCTTGACAAGGATCGGATTTGGGGCGCATCTGGCATCACGCTGGTGCCCGTGTAAACGGGTGAAAAGGGAATGCGTACGTCTCGCAAGAGGCCAAGCGCAGCCGCCCCCGCGACCGTGACCGGAGAGGTCGCCCAAACCTCCGCGCCGCTGCGCGGGGTGCCACTGGCCCGAATGGGCTGGGAAGGCAGGGTGACCGCTGGATGGCATGCGCCGTCCTGACTCCGCAAGCCGGGAGACCTGCCAGCGTGAGACAATACGAAGGCCGGACGGGGTGTTCCGGGCATTGGCGCATGTTTCCCGCTCGGCGGGAGGCTGTTTCCTGCCCATGACGCGCCCCCGGTCGGAAAGGGCGGGAGATGACCGAAACGCGATGCGCGTCCAAACCGGCGGCTGAGCTGCTGATCTGCGTGAAATGCAGGCCCAAGGGCACTGGCGAGGGCGACGCGCTGCGCCCGGGGCGCCGACTCTACGACACACTGGAAGCGGCAGGTGCGCCGGAGGGCGTGCGGCTGCGCGCGGTCGAATGCCTGCAGAACTGCGATGCCGGTTGCACCGTGGCGCTGCGCGGCGCGGGGCGCTGGACCTATGTCTACGGCAATCTTGAAACCGATCTGGCCGGGGTGCTGCTCGACGGCGCGCGGGCCTACCACGCGGCGCCGGACGGGCTGATCCCGTGGCGGCAGCGGCCCGAACATTTCAAGCGCAACTGCGTGGCGCGCATCCCCCCTGCCGAGTTTCCCGATCCGCTTCAGGAGAGCGACACATGAGCGACCTGTCGAAACTGCCCGTCACCGTGATCACCGGCTTTCTCGGCTCGGGCAAGACCACGCTGATCTCCGAATTGATGAAGAACCCCGGCGGGCGGCGGCTCGCGGTGGTGGTCAACGAGTTCGGCGACGTCGGCGTCGACGGCGAGATCCTCAAGGGCTGTGCCATCCCCGACTGCCCGGCCGAGAACATAATGGAGCTGTCGAACGGCTGCATCTGCTGCACCGTGGCCGATGATTTCATCCCCACCATCGAGGCGCTCATGGCGCTCGAGCCGCGCCCCGATCACATCCTGATCGAGACCTCGGGGCTGGCGCTGCCGAAACCTTTGCTGAAGGCCTTCGACTGGCCGGACATCCGCTCGCGCATCACCGTCGACGGGGTGATCGCGCTGGCCGATGCCGAGGCCGTGGCCGCGGGCCGCTTCGCGCCCGACGTGGCGCGGGTCGACGCGCAGCGCGCCGCGGATGACAGCCTCGATCACGAGACCCCGCTGTCGGAGGTCTTCGAGGATCAGATCTCCTGCGCCGATATCGTGCTGCTCACCAAGCCCGACCTTGCCGGGCCGGAGGGCATCGCCAAGGCCAAAGCGGTCATCGCCGCCGAGGCGCCGCGCCCGATCCCGGTGATCGAGGTGGCCGAGGGTGTCGTCGATCCGAGGGTGATCCTCGGACTCGAGGCCGCCGCCGAGGACGACATGGACGCGCGCCCCAGCCATCACGACACGCCGCATGATCACGACCACGAGGACTTCGAGTCGATCGTGGTGGACATCCCCGAGCTGGCGGATCCGGCCACGCTGGTGCGCGCCATCGAGGGTCTGGCGCGCGATCACAACATCCTGCGGGTCAAGGGCTACGCCGCCGTGGCGGGCAAGCCGCTGCGCCTGCTCGTGCAGGCGGTGGGCGCGCGGGTGCGCCAGCAGTTCGACCGTCCCTGGCAGCCGGGCGAGGCGCGGCAGGGCAGGCTGGTGGTGATCGCCGAGCATGACGACATCCGCCGCGACGTGATCGAGGCCGCGCTGGCCGCAGCGCGCCAGCCCGTCGAATAGACCCGGGGGCCGCCATGCATGTCATCTTCCGCGAGAGCCACGGGCTGGAGGAAAGCGCCACGCCGGCCGATCTCGGGCAGAGCCCGGCGGATCTGGTGGTGCTGTCGTTTTCCGACAGCGATCTCGGGGCCTTCGCGGAGGCCTGGCATCGCGCCGGGGGTCGGCTGCCAGAGCTGCGGCTGGCCAACCTCGCGGCGCTGCAACATCCGCTGTCGGTCGACACCTACGTCGAGCGCACGCTCGAGGGGGCGAAGGGCATCCTGATCCGGCTGATCGGCGGGATGGCCTATTGGTCTTACGGGCTGACGCAGCTGCGGGCGCTGGCGCAGCGGCGCGGCATCGCGCTGGCGGTCTTGCCGGCGGACGGGCGCGAGGATGCGCAGCTCGATGCGGTCTCGACCCTGCCGGTCTCGACCCTGCGGCGGCTGGCCCAGCTCTGCGATGCCGGCGGGGTGGCGGCGGCGCAGGGGGCACTGGCGCAGATGGCGCTGGCGGCGGGGCTCTCTGCGGGGCCGGTGCCGGGCCCGAAGGGCCTACCGGCCTGGGGCCTCTGGACGCCCGAGGAGGGGGCATTCTCGCCCGCGGTGGCGCGGCCTGCCACCTCGCGAGACCCCCGGAGCGGTTCGGGTAAGATGACAGGTCGGCGGCTGCTGGTGGTGTTCTACCGTGCCCATCTGGTCGCTGCGGACATGGCGCCGGTCGAGGCGCTCTTTGCCGCCTTCCGCGCCGAGGGGGCGGAGGTCACGGGCCTCTTCGCGCCGTCGCTCAAGGATGCCGCCCTGGCCGAGGCCATGCGAGCGGCGGTGCGGGGTCTTGCCCCCGATGCCATCGTCAATCTCACGGCCTTTTCCGGCCGAGGCGCCGGTGGCGGATCGGTGCTCGACGTGGCCGGGGTGCCGGTGTTCCAAGCCGCGCTGGCGACCTCGACCCGCACTGCCTGGGAGCAGGCCGAGCGCGGCCTGTCGCCCGCCGACCTCGCGATGCACGTGGTATTGCCCGAGGTCGATGGGCGCCTCAGCGGCGGGGTGATCTCGTTCAAGCAGGCCGGGGCGCGGGATCCCGCGCTGGAATTCTCGCGTGTGCTGCATCGCCCGCATGCGGGCCGCATCGCGGCGCTGGTAGAGCGGGTGTCCGGCTGGCTGCGGCTGGTCGGGCTGGCGGCGGCGGAGCGGCGCGTGGCGCTGGTGCTCTCGACCTATCCCGGCAAGGACTGGCAGATGGGCCACGCGGTGGGGCTCGACGCGCCGGCCTCGGCCCGCGCGATCCTCTCGGACCTGCGGGCGACGGGATACGATGTGCCCGAGACGCCCGGGGATTTGCCGGGTCTGCTGCAGTCCCGCGCGCTCCGCTGGCCCCTGCCCGAGTATCTCGCGGCGCTGCAGCGGCTTCCGGAGGCGGCGCGTGCAGCGCTCTTCGCCACCTGGGGTGAGCCGGAAGACGACCCCGCCGTCAGGGACGGCGCCTTCGACTTCGCCGCGGTGCAACAGGGCCGCGTGCTCGTCGCGCTGCAGCCCGAACGCGGCACGCCGCAGGCCCGCGAGGACGACTACCATGACCTGCAACGGGTGCCGCGCCACGCCTATGTCGCCTTCTATCTCTGGCTGCAGAGCCGGGTGGATGCGCTGGTGCACATCGGTGCGCATGGCACGCTGGAATGGGTGCCGGGCAAGTCGGTGGCGCTGTCGGAGGCCTGCTGGCCGGAGGCGCTGACCGGGGCGCTGCCGGTGATCTACCCGTTCATCGTCAACGACCCGGGCGAGGCGGCACAGGCCAAGCGGCGTATCGGCGCGGTGACGCTGGGGCATATCCCGCCGCCGCTGAAGGCCAGCGGAACGCCGCTGCGGCTGGCGCGGCTCGAGGCGCTGCTGGACGAGTTCTCCAATGCCGACGGGCTCGACCCGCGCCGCCGCGACCGCCTGCAGGAAGACATCCGGCTCGAGGCGTGCAGCCTCGGGGTCGAGGACGACCTGGGCCTCGAGGCCGCCGGTTGCAGCGCCGAGGCGATCACCCGCATCGACCGGTTCGTCTGCGACGTGAAGGAAAGCCAGTTCGGCGAGGGGCTGCACGTCTGGGGGCGCCCGGCGCGGCCGGGCGCTCCCTTCGACACCGTCGCTTCGGTGGCCGCCGAGCGTGCCGCTCTGCTTGCTGCGCTGGACGGGAAATGGATCGCGCCGGGGCCCTCAGGCTCTCCCTACCGGGGGCGCTCCGATGTGTTGCCGACCGGGCGCAACATCTACACCACCGATCCGCGTGCGGTGCCGACCCGGGCCGCCCACGCGCAGGGCGTGCGGCTGGCCGAGGAGCTGGTGCGGCGGCACCTGCAGGACGAAGGCGACTGGCCGCGCGGGCTGGTGGTCGATCTCTGGGGCTCGGCGACGATGCGCACCGCGGGCGAGGACTTCGCCATGGCGCTGCACCTGCTGGGCTGCCGCCCGGTCTGGGATGCGGGCTCGGAACGGGTGAGCGGCATCGAGGTGCTGCCCATCGCCGAGCTCGACCGCCCGAGGATCGACGTCACGCTGCGCGTCTCGGGGCTTTTCCGCGACGTCTTCCCGACGCTCTCGGCGCTGTTCGCCAGCGCGGTGCGGGCGCTCTCGGCGCGCGACGAGGCGCCGGATTTCAACCCCTATGCCGGGCAGCAGGGCGCGCGGGTCTACGGGCCGCGCCCGGGCAGTTTCGGGCTGGGCATGACCGAGACCCTCGAGGACTACAGCGCCACCGGGCGGCAGCGGGCGGGCGAGGCCTGGCTCGCGGCCTCGGCCTGGGCGCTGGACGGCGATAGCGCAACGCCCGACGAGGCGGGGCTGCGGGCGCGTGTCGCCGCGGCCGACGTCTTCGTGCACAGCCAGGATTTGCCTGAAACCGACCTTCTGCTTGCCGCCGATTACGCCGCGCATGAGGCAGGCTTTGCCGCCGCCCAGGCGATCACCGGCGGCGCGGCGCGTCTCTATCATCTCGACAACACCGACCCCGCGCGCCCCCGCGCCCGGGCGCTGACCGAAGAAATCGCCCGTACCGTGCTGGCGCGGGCAGGGTCTCGCGGCTGGATCGACGGCATGCGCGCGCATGGCTTCCGCGGAGCGGCCGAGATCGCGGCGACGCTCGATCACATGGCGGCCTTCGCGCATCTCGCGGGGGTGGTCGGCCCGCATCTGTTCGATCTCTACTTCGACGCCACGTTTGGCGATGAAGAGGTGGCCGCCTTCATGGCCGAGGCCAATCCCGCCGCGCTCGAGGCGCTGCGGGTGCGGTTCCGGGCGCTGCTCGATGCCGGGCTCTGGGTCAGCCGCCGCAACGCAATCCGCGCGACGCTGGAGCAGGACCGATGAGTGGCGCGGTCAAGGGCTGGTGCCCCGGCGCGCACCGCCCGATGCTGTCGGGCGACGGGCTGGTGGTCCGCGTGCGCCCACGTTTGGGGCGGCTGGGTCTGCGGCAGGCGCTGGGGCTCTGCGCGCTGGCGCAGTTTCACGGCAGCGGTGTGATCGACCTGACCAGCCGCGCGAACCTGCAGATCAGGGGCGTGTCCGAGGCGGCCCATGCCGGCCTGCTGGACGGCCTCGCGGCGCTCGAGCTGCTCGACGCGAGCGCGGAGGCCGAACGGCGGCGCAACATCCTCGTGTCGCCCTTCTGGCAGGCGGAGGATCTGACCGTGCGCCTGACACGGGCGTTGACGGCGGCGCTGCCCGACATGCCCGATCTGCCCGCCAAGGTCGGCTTTGCCGTCGACACCGGCGCGGCGCCGTTGCTTGGAGGGGCTTCGGCGGATTTCCGGTTCGAGCGCTCAGCCTCGGGGCTGATCCTGCGCGCCGATGGCGCCGCGGCGGGACGCGCGGTGACCGAGGCCGAGGCGATCCCGGCGCTGCTCGAGATGGTGCGCTGGTTCGACGCCCACCGCACGCCGGAGCGCCGCCGCATGGCGGGCGTGCTGGCGCGGTCCGTCCTGCCGCGCGGCTGGAACGTGGTGCCGCCCCTGCCTGCTGCGGACCTCCCGGAGCCGGGTCTGCGGCCGGAGGGGGCGCTGATCGGCGCCGCCTTCGGCCAGCTTGATGCGGCGGCGCTGGCAGAGGTGCTGACGGCCAGCGGCGCGGCTGCGATCCGGCTCACGCCCTGGCGGATGCTCCTGCTCGAAGGCGGCGCGCTGCCGGGGCCGGGGCGCTTTGTCACCGCGGCGGGCGATCCGTTTCTTGCCGTCGATGCCTGCCCGGGCGCACCGCTTTGCAGCGCGGCGACGGTGGAGACGCGCCCGCTCGCGCGCGCATTGGCGAGGCGCCTGGAGGGCACGCTGCACGTCTCGGGCTGCGCCAAGGGCTGTGCCCGCCGGCGCGCCGCGCGCCGTACGCTGGTCGGGCGCGACGGGCGTTTCGACCTCATTGAAAATGGCTGCGCGGGGGATGCCCCCTGCCGCACCGGGCTGACGCCCGACGACCTTGCAATCGGAGTCCCCTAGACCACCATGCCCCACAGCTATCAGACCAATGGCGCGGCGATCTACGCCGAGAGTTTTGCCACCATCCGGGCCGAGGCCGATCTTGCGCGGTTCGAGCGCGACGAGGAACAGCTCGCCGTGCGGATGATCCACGCCGCCGGGATGGTCGGACTGGAGCGGCACATCCGCTTCTCCGCGCGGTTCGCCGCCCGCGCCCGCGCCGCGCTGGAGGCCGGCGCGCCGATCCTGTGCGATGCGCGCATGGTCTCGGAGGGGATCACCCGGTCGCGCCTGCCCGCGGGCAACGCGGTGATCTGCACCCTGCAGGATCCGGCGGTGCCGGGGCTTGCGCAGGAGATGGCGAACACCCGCTCGGCCGCCGCGCTCGAGCTCTGGCGACCGCACCTTCAGGGCGCGCTGGTGGCCATCGGCAACGCGCCGACCGCGCTGTTTCACCTGCTGAACATGCTCGAGGATCCGGCCTGCCCGCGCCCTGCCGCGATCATCGGCTGCCCGGTGGGCTTCGTCGGTGCCGCCGAGAGCAAGGCGGCGCTCTGGGCCGAGCAACCGGCGCCCTGCTGCATCGTCGAGGGGCGGCTCGGCGGCAGCGCGATCACCGTCGCGGCGGTCAATGCCATCGCGAGCCGCGCCGAATGAGCGCCGAGGTGGAAACGGGCACGATCTGGGGCGTCGGCCTCGGCCCGGGCGACCCGGACCTGATGACCGTGCGCGGCGACCGGCTGCTGCGCGGCGCGCGGCATGTGGCCTTCTTCCGCAAGGCCGGGCGGCCCGGGCAGGCACGGCGCATCGCGCAGGGGCTGATCCCCGAGGGCGCGCAGGAACACGCGATGGAATATCCCGTCACCACCGAGATCCCGGTCTCGGATCCCGAGTACAACCGCCTGCTCGCCGCATTCTACGAAGCATGCACCACGCGGCTCACCGCCCTCGCGCAGGCGGGCGAGGACGTGGTCGTGCTCTGCGAGGGTGATCCGTTTTTCTATGGCTCCTTCATGCACCTCTACATGCGGCTGGTGGATCAGGTGCCGGTGCAGGTGGTTCCGGCGATCACCGGCATGTCGGCGGCCTGGACCGCGACCGGCGCGCCGATCACCTGGGGCGACGACGTGCTGACCGTGCTCATGGGCACGCTGCCCGAGGAGATGCTGGCGCAGCGGATGGCGGACAGCGACGCGCTGGTGGTGATGAAGATCGGACGCAATATCGACAAGGTGTGCCGGGCCCTGCAGAGCGCCGGGCGCTACGACGCGGCCTGGCTGATCGAGTTCGCCTCGATGCCCGGGCAGACCGTGCAGCGCCTGGCCGAGGCCGAGCGCAGGGTGACCCCCTATTTCTCGATCATCGTCGTGCACGGCCAGGGGCGGCGGCCATGAGCGGGCGGCTCGTCATCGCGGGCCTGGGGCCGGGGGCCGACCGCCTGGTCACGCCCGAGGCCGGCGCCGCGCTGGCCGAGGCGACGGATGTGATCGGCTATCTGCCCTATGTCGCCCGCGTCGCGGATCGCCCCGGGTTGGTGAAACACGCCTCGGACAACCGCGTCGAGCTGGAGCGCGCCCGGCACGCGCTGGAGCTGGCCGCGGCGGGGCGGCGCGTGGTGGTGGTCTCCTCGGGGGATCCCGGCGTCTTCGCCATGGCCGCGGCGGTGTTCGAGGCGCTGGAGGCCGGCCCGCCTGCCTGGCGCGGGCTCGAGATCTCGGTGCTGCCGGGGATCACCGCGATGCTCGCGGCGGCGGCGCGGGCGGGGGCGCCGCTGGGGCATGATTTCTGCGCGCTCAACCTCAGCGACAACCTCAAGCCCTGGACGCTGATCGAGAAGCGCCTGCGGCTCGCGGTCGAGGCGGATTTCGCCATGGCCTTCTACAACCCGCGCTCGAAGGCACGTCCCGAGGGATTTGCCCGCGCGCTGGCGGTGCTCACCGAGGCCTGCGGCGATGCCCGCCCGGTGATCTTCGCCCGGGCGGTCTCGACCCCCGACGAGGCGCTGAGCGTCGTGCCGCTGCCCGAGTGCACCCCCGAGATGGCGGACATGCGTACCGTGGTTATCGTCGGCTCGTCGCGGACGCGGGTGATCCCGCGCGCCGGGGCGCCCTTCGTCTACACGCCGAGGTCGGCATGAGCGAGCCAGCGCAAGACCTCTGCCGGGTCATGGGTCTCGGGGCGCTGCGGCAGGGCGGGGCGGTCGATCATCATCACCGGGATGCGCAGGGCGCGCGCGGCGGTGATCTTCGACAAGGCGCCGGGGCCCCCGGCATTCTTGGCGACGACGATCTCGGTGCCGTGCCGCCGCATAAGCGCAAGATCCCCCTCGGCGGTGAACGGGCCGCGGTCCACGACGACCTCGGTCTGCGGCAGTGGCAGGGGTGCCTGCGGTGCGTCGACGAGGCGCAGCAGGTAGTGATGCTGGGGCTGCGCCGCGCAGGCGGCAAGCTGCATCCGGCCCACCGCAAGGAAGACCCGCGTGGCGGGCCGGTCCAGCGCCCGGGCGGCGCCGGCCATGTCGGGCACATGCTGCCAGCGGTCGCCGGGCTGCGCCTGCCAGGCGGCCCGGGTCAGCGCGATCAGCGGCAGCCTCAGGACCGCGCAGGCCTCGGCGGCGTTGCGGCTCATCTGCGCGGCAAACGGATGGGTGGCGTCGACGACGTGGGTGATCCGCTGGTCCTTCAGGTAGCGCGCCAGCCCCTCGGCCCCGCCGAAGCCGCCGACCCGCGTCGGCAGCGGCTGCGCGGCGGGGTGGCGGGTGCGCCCGGCGAGCGACAGCGTGGCCTCGACCTGCGCCTCGGCCAGCAGGGCCGCGAGCACGCCAGCTTCGGTCGTGCCTCCGAGAATGAGGGGGCGGGGCATGTCTGACGTTCCTTGGGTGACGATCCTGGGTCTTGGGGAAGATGGCGCGGAAGGGCTCTGCTCCGCAAGCCTTGCGGCCCTCACCGAGGCCGAGGTGGTGATCGGCCCGCCGCGGCACCTGGCACTGCTGCCGGAGGCTGGTGCCGAGCGGGTGGCCTGGCCCGTGCCCTTTGCCGAGGGCCTCCCCAAGCTGCTGGCGTTGCGCGGGCGGCGGGTGGTCGTGCTGGCCTCGGGCGATCCGTTCTGGTTCGGCGCAGGCTCGGTGCTGGCCCGGCACCTGGCGCCGCAGGAATGGCGTGCCCTGCCGGGGCCGTCGTGTTTTGCGCTGGCCGCCAGCCGGTTGGGCTGGGCGCTCGAGGAGGTGCTCTGCCTCGGGCTGCACGCGGCGCCGCTGGCGCGATTGCGGCCGCATCTGGCGCCGGCCCGGCGGGCGCTGGTCACGCTGCGTGATGGCGCGGCGGTGGCGGGCCTGGCGGGCTACCTCTGTGAGACCGGTTTCGGCGCATCGCGTCTCTGGATCATGGAAGCGCTCGGCGGCCCGCGCGAGCGGGTGACGGCGGTCCGCGCCGATCGCCTGCAGGGGGCGTTCTCCCATCCGGTCTGCGCGGCGCTGGAGGTGCAGGGCGGCGGCGCGGCGCTGCCGCTGGCCTCGGGCCGCGCGGACGACTGGTTCCAGAGCGACGGGCAGATGACCAAGCGCCCCGTGCGGGCGCTGACGCTCTCGGCGCTGGCCCCGCGCCACGGTGAGCACCTGTGGGACATCGGTGGCGGTTCGGGCAGCATCGCGCTGGAATGGCTGCTGTCGCACCCCTCGCTGCGCGCCACCAGCATCGAGCCGCGCCCCGAGCGGGCGGGGCGCATCGAGGCCAACGCCGCGCGGCTCGGGATGGACCGGCTGGCCGTGGTGACCGGCAGCGCCCCGGGGGCGCTCGCCGGGCTGGCGCCCCCGGATGCGGTGTTCGTCGGCGGCGGGCTCGATGCGGCGCTGCTGGGCTGGCTGTTCGCGCAACTGGCGCCGGGCGTGCGGCTGGTGGCCAATGCCGTGACGCTGGAGACCGAGGCGCTGCTTCTGGGCGCGCGGGCGCAGCACGGCGGCGAGCTGCTGCGCATCGAGCTGGCGCACGCCGCGCCGCTCGGGCCGCGCACCGGCTGGGCCGCGGCGCGCCCGATCGTGCAATGGAGCGTGAGCCTGTGATCGTCGCGGGGTTCGGATTTCGCAGCGGGGCCAGCGCGCAAAGCCTCGCGGAGGCCTACGCCCGCGCTGGTGGCGGGGCGGAGGCGCTGGCCACCGCCAGAGACAAGACCGAGACCGCCGCCTTCCGCGCGCTTGCCGAAACGCTTCGCTTGCCGGTTCTCGGCTTGTCGGAAAGCGCTTTGGCCGCGCAGCCCACGTTGACCCGCTCCGCCGCCGCAAAGCGCGCGCGCGGCACCGGCAGCCTTGCCGAGGCGGCGGCGCTTGCGGCAGCGGGCCCCGGCGCGCGGCTGCTTGGCCCGCGCGTGATTTCAGCCGACCGGATGGCCACCTGCGCCATCGCCACAGGAGACCCCTCATGACCGTTCATTTCATCGGCGCCGGTCCCGGCGCGCCCGACCTTCTGACCCTGCGCGGGCGCGACCTGATCGCGGCCTGCCCGGTCTGTCTCTACGCCGGCTCGCTGGTGCCCGAGGCGGTGCTTGCCCATTGCCCGCAGGGTGCGCGGATCGTGAACACCGCGCCGCTGAGCCTTGACCAGATCGTCGCCGAGATCGAGGCGGCGCATGCGCGGGGCCTCGACGTGGCGCGGCTGCATTCGGGCGACCTGTCGGTCTGGTCCGCGATGGGAGAGCAGCTGCGGCGGCTGCGGGGGCTCGGCATCCCGGTTTCGGTTACGCCCGGCGTGCCCTCCTTTGCCGCCGCCGCTGCTGCGCTCGGTGCCGAGCTGACGCTTCCGGGGCTCGCGCAGTCGGTGGTGCTGACCCGCACGCCGGGGCGGGCGTCGTCGATGCCCGAGGGCGAGACGCTGGCCAATTTCGCCGCCACTGGCGCGACGCTGGCGCTGCACCTGTCGATCCAGAACCTTGCGGCGGTGGTCGCCGAGCTGACGCCGTTCTACGGCGCGGGCTGCCCCGTCGCGGTGGTCTGGCGGGCGAGCTGGCCGGATGAGCGCATCCTGCGCGGCACGCTCGCCGACATCGAGGCCCGCATGGATGCCGGCATCAGCCGCACCGCGCTGATCCTCGTCGGCCCGGCGCTGGCGGGCGAGGGGTTCGACGAGAGCTGCCTCTATGCCCCCGGTTACGACCGGCGCTATCGACCTCAAGATGCGACCAGCCCCTGGGCCGGCTGGAGTGAGGACTGATGCGCGGGGTCCTGGTCTCTGCCCCCGCTTCGGGCACCGGCAAGACAACGGTGATGCTGGGGCTGCTGCGGGCGCTGTCGGACGCGGGGCTGGCGGTGCAGCCGTTCAAGTCCGGCCCCGATTACATCGACCCGGCCTTTCACCGCGCCGCATGCGGGCGGGCGTCGTTCAACCTCGATACCTGGGCGATGGGTCCGCGGCTGCTGGATGCGGTGGCGGCGCAGGCGCAGGGCGCCGAGATCTGCGTCGCCGAAGGCTCGATGGGGCTCTACGACGGGGTGGCGACGCGCGGGCAGTCGGGTTTCGGGTCCAGCGCCGAGACGGCGCGGCGCATGGGCTGGCCGGTGGTGCTGGTGCTCGACGTCGGCGGGCAGGCGCAGAGCGCTGCGGCGACGGCACTGGGGTTCCGGCAGTACATGCCGGATCTGCCCTTCGCCGGGGTGATCCTCAACCGTGTCGCCTCGCCACGGCACGAGCGGCTGACGCGGCTCGGCATGGAGCGCGCGGGGCTGCCGGTGCTGGGGGTGCTGCCAAGGCGCGGCGATCTGACCCTGCCCGAGCGGCACCTTGGGCTGATCCAGGCGGTCGAGCATCCCGACCTCGAGGCGGCTATCGCGGGCTACGCGGCCTTCCTGCGCGCGCATGTGGACCTTGACGCCATCCGTGCCGCCGCCGCCGGGGCGCCGCTGCCGGCGACGGCGCCGCTGCCGCGACCTCCGGCGCAGCGCATCGCCCTGGCGCAGGACGCGGCGTTCTCCTTCACCTATCCGCATCTGCTCGAGGGCTGGCGCGCCGCCGGAGCCGAGGTGCGGCCGTTCTCGCCGCTGGCGGACGAGCCGCCGGACCCGCAGGCCGATCTGGTCTGGCTGCCCGGCGGCTACCCCGAGCTGCACGCAGGGCGGCTTGCGGCGGCGGAGCGGTTCCGCGCCGGGCTGCGCCGCCACGCGCAGGACCGGCCCGTCCATGGCGAGTGCGGTGGCTACATGGCGCTCGGCGCGGCGCTGATCGACAAGCAGGGCGCGCGGCACGAGATGGCCGGGCTGCTCGGGCTTGTGACCAGCTACGAGACCCGGAAGCTGCACCTCGGCTATCGCCGGGCGGCGCTGCGCGGGCCGTTGCAGGGTGTCGCCCCCGGCGTGATGCTGCGCGGGCACGAATTCCATTATTCCACGATCCTCGAACAGCCCGACGCGCCGCTTGCCGATGTGACCGACGCCGACGGCAAGGCCGTTCCCGAAACCGGCTCGCGCCGGGGCCGTGCCACGGGGACCTTCTTTCACCTCATCTCGCAGGAGGAGTCATGAGCGGGTTTGTCGGCCACGCCCGGTTCTGCCTTCGCTGTACGAAGGGCGAGGCGGCAGATCGGACGGCTTATCCCGGCGGCGGTGCTTTCATGCCCGCGGGCCGGGATGGGGCGGGGCCGCGATGAGCGAGCTTTGGTTGGTCGGCATCGGCACGGGGCACCCCGGACACGTCACGCTGGAAGGCGCGGAGGCGCTGCGCCGGGCCGCGGCGGTGCTGATCCCGCGCAAGGGCGCGGGCAAGGAAGACCTCGCGCATCTGCGCCTTGCCATCCTGCGCGCGGCGGGTGCGGCGGCAAAGGTGATCCCCTTTGACATGCCCCTGCGCGACCCGGCGCTGCCCTATGCCGAACGGGTGGAACGCTGGCACGACGCGATCGCGCGGCGCTGGCAGGAGGCGCTGACCGAGGCGCCCGATGGCCCGGTGGCGCTGCTGGTCTGGGGCGATCCCGGTCTCTACGATTCCACCCTGCGCATCGCGGCGCGGCTGGCGCCGGTCCCGAAGCTTAGGGTCGTGCCGGGGATCACCGCGCTGCAGGCGCTTACGGCGGCGCATGCCATTCCGTTCAACACGGTGAACGGCGCGGTCACGGTGACCACGGGGCGCCGCCTGCGCGATCATGGATGGCCGGCGGGGGCCGAGACGGTTGTGGTGATGCTCGACGGCGACTGCAGCTTTCAGGCGCTGGCGCCCAAGGGGCGGCACATCTGGTGGGGCGGTTTTCTCGGCATGCCCGAGCAGGTGCTAGAGAGCGGCCCGCTGGCCGAGGCCGGGCCGAAGATCGTCACCCGACGCGCCGAGGCGCGGGCCCGGCACGGCTGGATCATGGACACCTATCTTATCCGTCAGGGCGCGTGAGACTGGTCGCGGTCGCCGGACCAGGCGTTCTTAGCCCGATCAGTGTCGCCGAGCGCCGGGACTTCTGCCTGCGTAAGAGGTCGGCCGCGATGGCCCTCTATGCTCCCGTGCACGTCTCGTGATCCATTGTGAACATCGACGGTGGCCGACACCGGCCCCTGCAACCGTCCGCTTCCCGCGCCGGGACGATCTTCGCCTTCGACGCCGACCGGATCATGGCTTGTGGCATGGGTCATGGCCCCGGTCTCGCCCTGTTTGTGGGCTTTCTGCGTGTTTTTGAACGTGATGGCCCTCGGGCCGGGTCAAAGCTCTTGCCCAGAGACCACATATCTCTGAGAATTTTCAATAACCCGGATTTCGGGCGGCATTTGTTGACCAATTCTTTAATACTGATTTTTAACTCATTTTGGCGAGAGATTTTCATGGACGATGCGCGCGAATTCCGAGTCGCGGCCGAGGATTTGATCCTTGTCGTGGATCTGGACCGGACCCTGATCCGAACAGACATGCTGTTCGAGACTTTTTGGTCCGCGATTTCGAGGCGTTGGCTCAATCTCTTCCCGGCGATCTCGGCCCTGTCGCAGGGCCGCGCCGCGCTCAAGCAACAGCTCGACGCCCTTGGTCCGGTTGATCCGGCCTCTTTGCCCTACAATGAAGACGTGATTGCCTATGTCGAGGACTGGCGCCGCCGCGGCGGGCGCACGGCGCTGGTCTCGGCCTCGGACCGACGGGTGGTCGAGCGCATTGCGGCGCACCTGGGGCTCTTTGATGAAGTCTACGGATCCGACGGGCAGGAAAACCTGAAGGGCGATCGCAAGGCGCAGCGCCTCATCGAACTCTACGGCCCGGGCCGGTTTGCCTATGTCGGCGATTCAGAGGCGGATGTCGCGGTGTGGAACGTCGCGGCCAAGGCGATCACCGTGAATGTGCCTGCAAGCCTTGCCGACCGCGTGGAAAGCGGCAACGCGCAGGTCGAGCATCTGGGGTCGGCCGATCAAGGCTACGGCGTCGCCGCGATGAAAGCGCTGCGCCCGCATCAATGGTTGAAGAACGCGCTGATTTTCCTGCCGCTCCTGGCGGCGCATCAGTTCGATCTCTGGACCTTCGGGCAGGCGGCTTTGGCCTTCATTTCCTACAGCCTCATCGCCTCGTCGGTCTACCTGTTCAACGACTTGCTGGACCTTGCCTCGGACCGCGCGCATCCGCGCAAGTGCAAGCGGCCCTTCGCCTCGGGTCGCCTGCCCCTGTCGTGGGGCACGGTGATGACGCCGGCGCTTATGGCGGCGGGCTTTGGCATCGCGGCGGTGCTCGGCCCGGCCTTCCTCGCGGTCATGGGCTTCTATTTCGCGATGACCACGGCCTATTCATTGGTGCTGAAGCG
Source organism: Alloyangia pacifica (assembly GCF_020524285.1). Classification (GTDB taxonomy): domain Bacteria; phylum Pseudomonadota; class Alphaproteobacteria; order Rhodobacterales; family Rhodobacteraceae; genus Salipiger; species Salipiger pacificus_B. The sequence continues at coordinate 177,445 of NZ_JAIVKX010000011.1, read as the reverse complement.
AAAGCTGGTGGTGGACGTCTGCACCCTGGCCGGGCTCTACACCCTGCGGATCATCGCCGGCGGTGTGGCAACGGGCATCCCGCTGTCGGTCTGGCTGCTGGCGTTTTCGGTATTCTTCTTCTTCTCGCTCGCAGCGGTGAAGCGCCAGGCCGAGCTGGTTTCGGGCGCGGCGGAGGGCAAGGATCAGGCGCATGGGCGCGGCTACCGGACGACGGACACGCCGATCGTTGCCAACATGGCGGTGTCTTCGGGCTATATCTCGGTGCTCGTGATGGCGCTCTACCTCAACACCGACGCGGTGCGGAAACTCTACAGCGAGACGGCGCCGCTCTGGGGCATCTGCCTGGTGCTGCTGTTCTGGATCAGCCGGACCGTGATGATCACCCATCGCGGCTGGATGCAGGACGACCCGGTGGTGTTCGCCGCCAAGGACCGGGTCTCGCTGGTCTGCGTGCTGCTGATCTTCGTGCTGGCCATGGTCGGGGCCGTGCTATGAGCCCGCTTCATTTGGTCCTGCGCTACAGCGCCTTTGCAGTGGTCGCGACGCTGGCGAACCTGGGCATGCAACGCCTGGTGCTCGCCGGCAGCGACCAACCGGGGGCCTATGCCGCGGCGGTGTTTCTGGGCACGCTCACCGGGCTTGTCATCAAGTACCTTCTCGACAAGCATTGGATCTTCGCGGACTACTCGGGCGGGCTCGCCGCGCACGGGCGGAAATTCTCACTCTACACCGCGATGGGCCTCGTCACCACGGCGATCTTCTGGGGCACCGAGACGCTGTTCTGGCTGCTCTGGGGGACCGACACGATGCGCGAACTGGGCGCGGTGCTCGGCCTTGCGGTGGGGTATGTCGTCAAGTACCGGCTCGACCGTCGGTTTGTCTTCACCGAAGGGGCGGTAGCGCGACCGGCATGATGCACAGACAGGTTCTTTCTGGTTGGGGGCGGTATCCCCAAAAGCATTGCATGGTGTCCGCTCCGCGCGATGCGCAGGAACTGGCCGGGTTGGCCGGCCATGGCGGCGTGATCGCCCGGGGCAACGGCCGGGCCTATGGCGACAGCGCAGTCGGCGGCGCCGCGACGCTCGACATGCGCCGCCTGAACCGGATGTTGTCCTTCGATCCCGACAGTGGCGTGCTGGTGGCCGAAGCGGGCGTTCTGCTGGCCGACATCATTGATGCCTTCCTGCCGCGCGGCTGGTTTCTGCAGGTGACGCCGGGCACCAAGTTCGTCAGCCTGGGCGGCGCCATTGCCTCGGATGTGCACGGCAAGAACCACCACCGGGACGGGGCCTTCGGCAGCTTCGTGGAGTGGCTCGATCTCATGGGGCCGGACGGCGCGGTTAAGCGCGTCAGCCGGCGCGACAACTCGCAGCTTTTCGAATGGACACTCGGCGGCATGGGGCTGACCGGGATCATCCTGCGCGCCGCGCTGCGGTTGCGCCCGGTGCAAAGCGCATGGATCCGGCAGCGGACGATCGTTGCCGAGAACCTGCGCGCGGCGATCGACGCCTTCGAAGGCGCGCAGGAGGCAACCTACTCCGTGGCGTGGATCGATTGCCTGGCCTCGGGCGCGGCCCTGGGCCGCTCGCTGGTCATGCTGGGCGAGCACGCCGAGGCGGATGAGCTGCCCGCGGCATATCGCGCCGCGCCGCTGAGCAGCCCGCTCAAGCGCAAGCGCCGCGTTCCGTTCGATGCACCGGCCAAGGCGCTCAACCGGCACACGGTGCGGGCGTTCAACGCGCTCTACTGGCGAAAGGGGTGCAGGGGCCCCGCCGAGACGTTGATCGACTGGGATACCTATTTCTACCCGCTCGACGCGATCCTGGGCTGGAACCGCATCTACGGACGGCGCGGCTTTGTGCAATTCCAGTGCGTGGTGCCGCTGGACGGGGCTGAGAGGAGCCTGGCCGCGCTGCTGACCGAGACCGCCCGTGCCGGGCAAGGCTCCTTCCTGGCGGTGCTGAAGCGGCTCGGTGCACAGGAAAGCCGGTTTTCCTTCCCCATGGAAGGCTACACGCTGGCGCTTGATTTTCCCGCCAACCCAACGACCCTTGCGCTGCTCGACCGGCTGGACCGGATCACCCTCGAGCATGGCGGGCGCTTCTATCTTGCGAAGGACGCCCGGCTGCCGGCACGCACCTTCCATGCCGCCGACCCGCGCGCCGCCGAGTTTGTTGCCATGCGCCAGGAGGCCAGCCTGGATCGCGCCTTCGCCTCCGGCCAATCGAATAGGCTTTTGCTATGACCAGTGAGACTTCTGTACCGGTACTCGTTCTTGGCGCCCGCAGCGATATCGGCCTTGCCATCGCCCACCGGTTCGCCGCTGCGGAGCACCCGGTGATCCTCGCCGCCCGGCGCGCCGCCGAGCTCGACGCGGATCGCTCGGACATCGCGCTGCGTCACGGCGTGGAGGTGACCCTGGCGGAATTCGACGTGCTCGACACCGCGGCCATGGCGGATTTTGCCGCGCAGCTGTCACCGCCGCCGGGCATCGTGATCTCGGTGGTGGGCGCAATGGGGGACCAGGCGGAGAGCGAGGCCTCGCTCGATGCGGCGACGCTGGTGATGCGCACCAACTATGAGGGGCCGGCCCTGATCCTGGGCCATTTCGCCGAGCTGATGGCGGGCAAGGGCAGCGGCGTGATCGTCGGCGTGAGCTCGGTGGCCGGCGACAGGGGACGGGCGTCGAACTACGTCTACGGCTCTGCCAAGGCGGGGTTCACCGCCTTCCTGTCGGGGCTGCGCAACCGCCTGGCGGGAAAGGGGGTACATGTGCTGACCGTCAAGCCCGGCTTCGTCGACACGCGGATGACAGAGGGCATGGACCTGCCGCAGCGGCTGACCGCCGCCCCGGCGGAGGTGGCCGAGGCGATCTTCCGGGCCGTGGCGCGGCGGCGGAACGAGATCTACGTCCGCCGCATTTGGGCCCTGATCATGGCGGTGATCCGCAATATCCCCGAACCGATCTTCAAGAAAACCCAGCTTTGAGACATGTCGGGCGCGCAGTCATCCTCCGGTGCCGAAGGCCCTGTGAAGCACCCGCCGCGCAATGCTGGGGGCGGTGGTGAACTTGACGCTTGTCAGGCTTATCAGCCCCTTGGGGCCGCCGTGCGCGCCGTGATCATGGATCACGTCCCGGTCGAGCAAATCGACATCGCCGGACGTGGCCGCCGGCAGCAACCCGCTGGTCACCGAAAGCACGTCGTCCTCGCGCGCGCCGAGCTCTGGACAGGCGGCATTGCACTGCGCGAGGAAGTCGCGGATGGCCTCCGCCGGGACCGAGCCGCTCAGCGTGCCCCGTGGGCACGGCTGGTAGGCCGTGCCGGCAAAGCAGCCGCCGTCCATGGGGTAGAGGAAGATCATCCCGCCGGCTTTTCCGGGAATGGCCAGCGACAGGCCGGTCGTCGCGGGGCAGGGGCGGTCGAGCAGCAGATTGAACGCGAGAGCCGGGAACCCCAGCTTGGTGCCGGCGCCGGGATCGACGGCCCGGGTCAGCACACTGTTCGCGGGGCCGGCGGCGAGGATCACCTTCGCAGCGTTGACCTCGGTGCCCGCCGCGCGCACCCCGGTAACCCGCCCCTGCGCGCTGACCAGATGCGTCACCTCACTGTACTCGCGGATCGCCAGTCCGGCGACCCTCGCCCGCGCCGCCATCGCGGCGATGAGCGCATCGCTACCCGGCACGACAAGCTCTTCCCAGAGCGCGCCGCCCTGCAGCCCGTCGCGGGAGACTGCGGGAAACAGCCGGGCCGTCGCCTCGGCGGCAAGTACCTGGCCGCGCGGAATGCGCTTGGCGGCGGGAACGCCGCGGTTGCGGTCCGGGCCGAGCATCCGTTCAAGCTGAAAGGCGAGGCGGAACACGGCGGGGCGCTTCAGCCCCTGACCGTAGAGCGGCATGAGGAACTTCTGACGCTCCACCAGCTCGGGAAACTCGCGCAGGAACCAGCGGCTGTCTTGCAGCGAAGCGCGGAACCGCGGCAGGTCGAGATTTTGAAGGTAGCGCAGACCGCCATGCAGGATCCGAAACCATCCGCCCGAGGCGTCGCTTGCGAGCTGCCGCTGCTCGAGCAGCAGGGTGCGATGGCCCGCCTCGGCCGCCGTGAGGCCGATGATCAAGCCGTGGATGCCGCCACCGACGACAATCAAGTCAAAGGTCTCATTCTGCATGCTGCCGTCTCTCTGCGGAAGCGTCGACGGAGTGAGAATACCCGACCGCCTACGCGGCGCAATGCCTGCGACGCCAGACCGCAAGTGATTGACCTATCATAGGATATTTTTGAGGCACGCGTACCCAAATGCAGCAGATTGCCCGCCTTCCCGTCGACACGCATGTGCATCTCTACCCGGGGTTCAGCATCGAGCGCTGCTTCTCCAGCGCGGCGCATCACATGGCCGCGGTGACGGGCAGTCGGCAGCGAGGCGTGCTCTGTATCGTCGAGAACAGCGGTCTCGAGGTCTTCGGCACGCTGCGCGGCGCTTATGGCGACTGGCAGGTGAGCGAGACCCTCGAAGCGGTGACCCGCAAGGCCGTGCATCTGGACGGTACGCACCTGCTGCTGGTCGCCGGCCGGCAGATCGTGACGCGCGAAGGGCTGGAGGTCCTGGGGATCGGACTGCGCGCGGCGCCGGCCGAGGGGCAGGCGGCCGAAGAGGTGATCGACGCGGTCGTTGCCGAAGGCGCGCTGGCGGTGCTGCCCTGGGGTGTCGGCAAGTGGCACGGCGCGCGCGGCGCCTGCATCGACCGCCTCATCGAGGCGCGCAGGGGCCAGCCCGGCGTGTTCCTGGCCGAGAGCGGCGTGCGCCCGACGATCCTGCCGCGCCCGGCGCGCTTTGCGAGCGCCGAGGCACAGGGCTGGCGGGTGCTGGCGGGGACCGACCCGCTGCCGCTGCGGCGGGGCGACATTGACCCGGGGCGCTTCGGCATCGTTCTGCACGATGTGCCCTACACCGACCTGAGTTTCCGTGGCATCGCCGAACGGCTTTGCGGCGCCTCCGCCTCGCCGGACATCTATGGAAGCCTTGCATCGGGCCCGCAATTCCTGCGGCAGCAGGTTGCGATGCAATGGCGCAAGCGCTGGAGCTGACCCCGTGCCGAACACGCTTGGACATATCGGGGTTCAGACGCTGATCAGTCGCGGCTTGCTGCGCGATGCGGACGTGAAATGGGTCTGGCTGGCCTGCATCATCCCGGACCTGCCCTGGATCGGCCAACGGATCGTGCGGGCGTTCTCCGCGGGCGTCGATCCGATCGACCTGCGCCTCTACGCCGTGGTGCAGAGCTCGCTTGTCTTCTGCCTGCTGCTGTCGATGGCGCTGGCGGCCTTCAGTCGCGCTTGGCTGCGCAGCTTTGCCCTTCTTGCCGGCGGGAGTCTCTTGCACCTGCTGCTTGATGCGCTGCAGACGAAATGGGCCAACGGTGTCGTGCTGTTCGCGCCGCTGAACTGGGAACTGCTGAATTTTGGCCTGTTCTGGCCCGAGGACTGGCCCAGCGGCGCGTTGACCCTCCTCGGGCTCGCGGTCGCGGGTTTTGCAGTCTTCCGGTTGCCGATGAGCGGTGCCGACCTGAGGTGGCCACGGGGGGCGGGCGCGCTGCTCGCGCCCGTCGCGCTGGTGGCCTACCTTGCGGGGCCGCTGCCGTTTCTTGCGGCGGCCGAGCGTGCCGACGTGCATTTCACCCAGACGCTGCGGCAGGTCGAAACTCGGGCCGGCCGGCAGGTCGAGGTCGATCGCGGGCGGGTCAGCGCGGAGGCGGATGGCCTCCACCTGCAGCTATGGACCGGTGAGAGCCTGGGGCTCGAGGGCAACCTCCCCGATGAGCCGGGGCGCTTTTCGGTGCGGGGGCTCTTTGCCGACCCGGGCACGGTCGTGATCGGCGCATCGCATGCGCACCACGGCGGGCTGCGCGACTACGCGTCTTACGTTGGGTTGGTGCTGATCCTCGGGTGGTGGCTCCGCTGCCTGTGGCGCCGCGGATAGGCCACGTCGCACGCAACGCCGCCCATCCCGGTTCCGCGCGGCATCATTCGCCCGGACGGCCGCGCAGAATCTTGTCGATCTCGTAGCTGCGCATGCGCCGGCTGGACGCGAAGATGATGATCTCGCCGATGAGGCCGAGCGCCATCACCTGGATCCCCAGGACCATCATCATCACCGAGAACACCAGCGCCGGACGGTCGGCCAGCGGCGTGCCCAGGAACAGCCGCGTCACGATCAGCCACGCGGTGAACAGGAAACCCGCGGTGAGCAGCGGCAGGCCGATCGCCCCGAAGAACCGCATTGGTCGCTTGAGGAATTTCAGCGCAACGTAGAGCGAGATCATGTCGACCAGCGCGCTGAGATGCGAGGCGGCATTCAGCCGGTGCAGCGTCGGGGTCACGGCACCTTCGGCGGTCGCGACGGGGACGGGCTGGACGTTGTATCCCTCGGCGGCGGCGATCAACGGCAGGAAATGCTGGCGCACGCCAAGGTCGGCGACCTTCTGCAGCACGTCCTTGCTGCCGGCGCGGCTGCGGCAGAAGATGTCCTTGAGGTTTTGTCCGAAGAGCCCCTTCAGCAGGCCGTGAGTCAAAGCGATGCGCGGCCGCTGCACCGCCGAAAGCTCGAGGCCGGTACGGTCGCCGGTCGCCATGTCCACGTCGTCTCGCGAAGCGGTCTCGATCAGCTTGGAGATATCGCCGGGAGCGATTTCGCGCCAGGCCGGAAGGGTCAGGAAGATATCGCCCGACCCGCGGCGGATGCCATGGATCAGCGCGGCGTCGAGCCCGCGCCACGGGCGGGGCGCGGTTGTCCGCAGCCCCGGTCGTTCGCCGAGGTCGCAGATGGCCTTGCGCATGCCGGGATCGCGGTCCTCGTAGAGAAGGATCATCTCGTAGCTCAGGCCGGTGTTGTCGATCGCCGCAATGTAGCTGTCGATCAGGGCTGCCAGCCCGCCGCCGTCCCCGTCGGCGGCGATGATGACGGTGAGTTGCGGATCCGCCGTGGTGGCTTCGCTGAATGCGTTGTGGACTGTCATGAAATTACCCTCGGTCAAAATGAGACCCTGGCGCTCCGTCGAGCCAGGTCGGCACCATCTTGGGCGCGCGCTGGAAAATCAGCGATGCGACGGTGCCGAGAAGAACAAGAAAAATGGCCAGAGACCCGAAAAGCATGGCGACGGCGGTGAGGATCATCACGCTGCCGCTGCCGGTGGCCCCGTCGCCGAACAACACCTGCCAGCCGAAGATGGCGGCGGCGCAGGCGGCCAGACCGGCGAGGCCGGCGAAGCGCGACAACGGCTTGTGGGCGAAGAGCAGGATCATCTTGATCGCGATCAGGTCGAGCAGAACCTTGTAGATCCGCGACAGGCCGTATTTGGATTCACCGAACTGCCGGGCGTGGTGCCGGACCCCGACCTGCGCGACACGCGCCCCCAGCGGAGAGGCCATTGCCGGAATGAACCTGTGCATGTCCGAGTAGAGAGGGACCTTCTTGATCACGTCGGCACGGTAGACCTTCAGCGAGCAGCCGTTGTCGCGGATCGGCAGGCCGGTCACCTTGCCGATCAGGCGGTTGGCAATCATCGAGGGCAGCTTGCGTGACAACCATTTGTCCTGTCGCTTCATCCGCCAGCCGACCACGAGGTCGTAGCCCTCGTCGATCTTCTCGATCATCATCGGGATGTCGGCGGGATCATTCTGCAGATCGCCGTCCATCGTGACCAGCAGGCGGCCGCGGGAATATTCGATGCCGGCGGTCATCGCGGCGGTCTGTCCGGCGTTCCGCCGGAACTTCAGCACGACGACCCGGGGATCCTCGCGCGCCATGGCTGCGAGGCGGGGGTAACTCTGATCCGTGGACCCGTCGTCGACGAAGATCAGTTCGAAGGGCCGGCCCGTGGGGATGAGCGCCTCGAACACCCGGTCGCGCATCAGGCCAACGCTTTCTTCTTCGTTCAGGATCGGAACGATGACGGAAATATCGATAGGCATATCGGATATCGCTTAAAGAAAATGAAGTTGTGTAAAAGAATGCCGATCCAGAATACGCAAAATCTCTAAGACTCCAAAAGGTCTTTAAGCCTCGAGTCCTGCGAGAATTCGGCGGTTATAGAGAAAGTGGTTTTTGCGCAGTCAGTTAACGCGCGTACGCTGGGGCCATCGTGTACCGGGGGTCTGCAATTTCAGCAGCACGTGCACATTTTGAAGGCAGATCTTTCGGATTTCTTGGTGAAAGCGTGACAAGGCCCCGCCTGTTTTGCATCATGATTTAGTTCTTTGCGCGATTCTTTTGGATGCCAATTTCTTACACTTCTTTTTTCAAAGTGGGTTCTTTTGCCATGGCCGGCGTAGCTATTCTTTTCTTGGTTGTGCGCAGCCCTTTCCGGATTTGCGGGGGTTGCAGATGAAAATTCTCGTTCTGGCGCCGCAGCCCTTCATGGCGCAGCGCGGCACGCCCATCGCCACGCATATGCTTCTCGAGACATTGTCTTCGCGCGGGGACGAGGCGGACGTGATCTGCTTTCCCGAAGGCGAGGATATCGACATTGCGCGGTGCCGGGTGTTCCGCGTGCCGTCCCTGCCGGGGCTGGGCAGCTTCCGGCCCGGATTTTCGCTCAAGAAGCTGGTGGCCGATGCGCTGATGTTCCCGATGGCGGCGGCGCGTCTGGCGCGCGGGCGCTATGATCTGGTCATCGCGGTCGAGGAGGCCGCTTTCATGGCGATGGCGCTGAAGCCGATCTTCGGAGTGCCCTACATCGCCGATGTCGACAGCTCCATGCCCGAGCAACTCAACGACAAGTTCGCCCTGCCGTCCTGGCTGCGCCGCTGGTTCGAGGGCGCCGAGGGCGCGGCGATGCGCCGGGCGGTGGGGGCGATCACCTGTTGCCAGGCGCTGGAGCAGATCGTCCGCACCCATGCGCCGGAGTTGCCCGTGCGCACCCTGGAGGACGTCACCATGCTGGGCTCCGAAAAACTGCAGGCGCCGGTCGATTGCAGCTTTGACGTGCCGGTCGTGATGTACGTGGGCAATCTCGAACCCTACCAGGGCGTCGACCTGCTGATGGAGGCGTTTGCCCAGGTGGACCCGGCCCGGACTCCGGCGCGCCTCGTGGTGATCGGCGGCAGCGAGGCCGATGTCGCGGCAGCGCAGCGGCGGGCGGCGGCGCTTGGCATCGCGGGACGCTCCAGCTTCCTGGGGCCACGTCCGGTGGATCAACTGGGGTCCTATCTCGGCGCCGCGACGATCACCGTCTCGCCGCGCCGGCAGGGCCGCAATACGCCGATGAAAATCTATTCCTATCTCGACAGCGGACGGGCCCTGCTGGCCACGCGGCTGCCAACCCACACGCAGGTGCTCGACGAGGAGATCGCCCTTCTGGTGGAGCCGACGCCCGAGGACATGGCGCGCGGGCTTACCGCGCTGCTGGAGGATCCCGAACTGCGCGCGCGGCTGGTCGCAGCCGCGAAGGAGCGGGTCGAGGCCGAGTTCACGCCGGAAGCCTACCGGCGCAAGCTGCTGGGATTCCTGGAAACCACGATCGAGCCGCGGCTGCCGCGGCCTCCCAGCCCGGCGGTTGCCGGATGAAGCGGATCGAACTCTCCCAGGCCGCCGGCCGCCGCTGGGACGTCGTGCTGGTCGGCACGAGCTTCGCAGCCTGCTTCTTCGCGCGGGCGCTGCGCGGACGGGATCTCGACGTGCTGTTCGTCGAACGCGGGGCCTATCTCGACTGGGACCACCAGCTGGCGCATCGGCACGAAGAGACCCCGGCGCAGCTTCGGCAGACCAACACTTCGGGCCAGCGGAAGGACTGGGCGCTGAGACACCAGTTCGGGGGATGCTCGAATTGCTGGTGGGGAAACACGCCGCGGCTCCACCCTTCGGATTTCGCCCTGGCGAGTCGCTACGGGGTCGGGGCCGACTGGCCGATATCCTATGACAGCCTCGAGCCCTGGCTTTGCGACGCGGAAGAGATCATGCAGGTCGCGGGCGATGACACGGCGGCGGGTTTTGCGCGCTCGCGTCCTTACCCGTTTCCCGCCCATGTGCCGACGCGGGCCGAGCGCCGCTTGTCGCAGATCGACCCGAGTTGGACGCCGATGCCGACCGCCCGCGCCAATGGCGGCGATCGCGGCGGCTGCTGCGTGTCGGGGGCTTGCTCGCTGTGCCCGGTCAATGCGAAATTCACCATTCTCAACGGGCTGTCGGCCTTCGAGGACGACCGGTTCCACGTGGTCACGGGCGCCGAGTGCCGCGCGATCAGCACCGCCGCAGGACTGGCGACGGGGATCGTGGTCCGGGATGCTGCGGGTGCGGAAACCGAGCTGCGCGCAGATTTCGTCGGGCTTGCGGCGAACCCCATCGGCACCTCGGCGATCCTGCTGCGCTCCGGGCTTGGCGGCGCGCGAGTCGGGCAGGGGGTCCATGAACAGCTCGGCCAGTTCCTCTGGGCCAATGTGCCGTTCGACAATTACTACGGCGGCACGTCGATCACCGGGGCGGGCTACGCGCTTTACGACGGCGACTTCCGCCGCGAGTCCGCCTCGGTGCTGATCGAAAGCTGGAACGCCCCGCCCTCGCTGAGGCTGGAGCCGGGCAAATGGCTTCAGCGGCTGAAGCTGAAGTTTGTCGCCGAAGACCTGCCGCGGCCGGAAAACCGGGTGGTGCTCACCGACGACGAGCCGCATCTGCTCTGGGCCGGCCACAGTGCCTATGCCTTCGCCGGGCTTGCGCGGGCCCGCGACCAGATCGGGGGTCTTCTTCCCTTCGCCGAAGAGATCGAGTTCGGCGGTTTCGAGCCCACCGAAGCGCATATCATCGGCGGTACGCCCATGGCCCTGCGGCGCGAAGACGGCGTGGTCGATGCCGAGTGCCGCCTGTTCGACGTTCCGAATGTTGCCTGCCTGGGGGCGAGCAGCTTTCCGACCGGCGCCGCGGCCAACCCGACGCTGACGCTGTCGGCCCTGTCCTTGTATCTGGGGAGCAGACTGTGATGAGACAGACCAGACGTGCCATGCTGCTCGGCGGCGCCGCCCTCGTCTCGGTGGCGGCGGTCCCGGTCGCGATGGGGGGGCTCGAGGCGTTCCTGCGCCGCGTACTGGCGGGCCATTTCGGGCCGCAGATACTCGAGGTGGCGGGCGTGGACGACTTCGTGGCGGAATATGCGGCGCAGACGGGCACCGGCAGCTTCCTCAAGAAGGCCGGCGCCGAGCTCTACTTTGCCTGGCATGGCGACGCGGTGAAGATGATCCCGCAGGCCGAAGCGCTCGAGCAGCTGTTCCTGCAGACAATCCTGGTGCGCAGCAATATCATTGCCCTCTACCAGGGCCGCTCCGAAGACTTCGAATATACCGAGCTCGACCCCTGGCAACCGACCTGCGGGCTCTACCTCTCGGCGTTGGCGGATGAGACGCTCTGGGGCTGACGCGTCCCGGACAGGAGGGCCGCCGCGGCGTCGGGGTAGAAGATTCCCGCGTCTTCGAGGCACCCGGCCGTCCCTGACGGGTCGCCCGCCCGCTCCCAGGCGAGCAACGCGCTGGATCCGGATTGCTCGGTGCTTATCGTGGCGCCCTGCGCCCGGGCCATTGCGGCAAACTCGCGGGCGAGGCCGGTGGAAAGGAAGCTGGCATTGGAGATCAGCACGCCGACCGGCGCGCAATGCAGCACCGGCTCGAAATCCGACACCATCCCGGCCAGCGGCCGGCCATTGCGGAAGTCCCTGACGAAGGGCTGCGTGTCGGGCCCGAGCGAGAACAGCATTTCCGAGAACCGCGGACGATTCAGGGCAAAGTCGTAGTCGCCCAGCCATTGCACGGCCAGCAGCTCTTCGGTGGTGACCACCACGGCGCGCTTTTCGAGCCAGGGCTGCAGCTGCGCGCGGGCGTCGGGCCATTCCCAGCGGCGCTTGCCCAGGAGCATCTGCGTCTCGCTGCCGAGCGCCAGCTTCAGGCCGCGCGAGAAGCCGGTGTTTGCCCCGGCGACGAAAAGGCTGCTGGCGGCGATTGCCAGCACCGCGGCACCGGTGCGCAGCGGCACCGACCAGCGATGGGGGAACAGCTCGAGCAGCGCGCCGCGCAGGCGCCGCAGCGCGCGGCCACCGTAGAAGGACAGCACGATGCCCCAGGTGGCAAAGAAGAAGGGCATCACCGGGTAGAGGTAGCGGATGTTCTTCAGCCCGCCAAAGGACTGCAGCACGAAGCAGACCGAGAACAGCGTCACCGCGAAGGAGGCCGGCATGAAGCGGGCCCGCAGGGCGGCTATGGCGGCGATGGGAAAGAGCGGCCAGAAGGTCGGGTAATTGTCCCTGAAGTCGCGGTGATAGAAGGTGGTGTCGCGCTGCACCGGCCAGGGCTCCCAGCGGTAGATCCGCCAGTATTTCGCCAGCAGCTCGTCGGCCGCGCCGCTGGCCGCGATCAGCACGACACCCGCCGCCGCGGCCAGCAGCGCCCAACGCAGCCAGCGATGCCGCCGGAGCCAGCCCGGACCGTAGACCAGCGCGCTCCAAAGGCCGATGGCGCCGATGCCGATCACCGTGGTCAGCTGCAGCTTCAGCGCCAGCAGCAGAAGCGGCACGGCCAGGGCGCAGAACCCGATGCGCGCACTGGTGCTGATCGCGGCGGTCGCGGCGCCATAAAGCGCCAACGCGGCGACGAGGAACACCAGCCCGTGCAGGGCGTAGAACCGGATGTACTGCGAGACCTCGATGCCATTGGGCCAGAACAGCAGGAAGAACAGCGTGATCCAGGCCGCCGGGCGGTCGGCCACATGGCGCACCCAGAGGAACATGACCGTCACCAGAAGCGCCCCCGGAATGGCCGAGGGTAGCAGCCGCGCAGCGGCGGTGCTCTGTTCTCCCGCCAGCGCAAAGCCGAGCGCGACCAGCCGGGTGAAGATCGCGCCGCGCTCGTAGCTTCCGTCCAGCACCTCCAGCGTGCCGGAGGTCTGCCAGCTCATGGCCGGGACAAGGTGGTAGAGTTCGTCGTAGATGGGCGGCAGGTCGAGCACCCCCGTGCGTGTCAGCAGCGCGGCGGCAAACACCAGCGCGGCCGAAAGCGCAGTGACGAGCCAGGCGCTCGACAGGCCGATGCGCCGGGGCGGGAGCTTTCTCTCGTTCAGGGTCGACATGGTCATCCGGCCCGCATCCCTGCGCTGTCCCGCGCGGCACAGAGCACGACCGGCGTGCCGAAGCTTCGATCGAGACGGAGCGCCCGGAGTTTCGCCTCCAGCCTGGCCGAAAGCGCCGGGCGCGCGAGCTTGCGGTGCACCACCATGGGCAGCACGAACTGGCCGATTTCGCCCTGCGGCGCGAAGCCGGCCGCCGCGAGGGTCTTCAGGACTTGCGGCCGGGACATGGTCTGGAACCGTCGGGTGTCACCTTCGAGACGCTTTTTCAGACCGAAGAGCAGGGGCTCCAGCGCGTTGGCGCCGCTGGCAATCGGGAAATCGACGATCACCGCGCGGCGCGCGACCCGGCAAAGCTCGCCGAGGAACGCCTGCCAGTCACCGACGTGCGCGAGGATGCGGAAGGAGGTCACCACGTCGAAGCTCCGGTCGGCATAGGGCAAGGCGCGCAGCGGGCCGACCTCCGTGGTCAAGCCCGGTCGGTGCAGCCGGCGCATCTGGCCGAGCGCCTCTTGCGAGCTGGCGTAGACGCAGACCTCGTGGCCGTCGTCCAGCAGGGGCGTTGCCACCTGCGCGTGACCGCCGCCGACATCGAGCACCCTCGCGCCGGGGTAGGGGGCACAGAGACGCCGCAGGGCTTTTGTCTGACACGACAGTAGCCATTCCCCCGCCGGTCCCTGGAACCGCCGGGCGTAGCGATCGGTCGACGGATCGAGGTCGGCGAACTCGGACCCGATATCCGAGACCCCTTCTGTCGACGCGACGCTCATGCGGCGGCCTTGCGGGCGTCGGACCGCAGATAGCCCATCTCCCGGTACCACTCTGCGGTGCGCTCCAGGCCCTGCCGCAGGTCCACCGCGGGTTCGAAGCCGATCAGCCGGCGTGCCTTCTCCACCGAGAAGGCGCGGGCCTTCAGGAAGAAGGACACGCGCCGCCGGTGCAGCGGTGGATCGATACCGAGCGGTTTGCAGACATATTCGCACAGCGTTGCCGCCGCCATCAGCGGCGCGACGGGAATGTGCAGCCGCGGCGGCGGCACGTCGAGCACCTGCGCGATCTCCTGCACCAGCCCGTTGAGCGTCGTGTAGCTGTCCGAGCCGATGAGAAAGGTTTCGCCGATCGCCCCCGGATGCTCGCCGCAGAGCACGAAGCCCTGCACCAGGTCGTCGATGTAGCTCATATGGTAGGCGATGTCGCCGGAACCGAACATGCGAAAGCTGCGGTTCTCGATCGTCTTGAAGAGTTTGAGAAACCTTGTGTCGCCGGGACCGTAGATGCCGGTCGGGCGGACGATCGACACCGGCGCGCCGGCGGCGATGCCCTCGCGCGCCAGCATCTCGCCTGCGAGCTTCGAGCGCTGGTAGACGTCGCCCGGATTGAAGGCGGTCTCCTCGTTCGCCGGGATCTCGGCGACGTCGCCGTGAACGCCGCAGGTCGAACAATGCACGATCCGGCGGACGCTGTGCTTCTGAGCGGCGGCCAGCAGGTGGCCGACGGAGTCGCGGTTCACCGCGAAGTAGTGGCTGTCGGGATGGTTGGCGCTGCGGTAGACCGCCGCGATATGGAACACGTGGCTGGTGCCCTGCACAGCATTCTCGATCGCCAGCCCATCGGCGGCATCGCCCTTCACGACCTCTATGCCGTCAGCCGCCAGCGCCCGTGCCGGTGCCGCGCCGGGGTCACGGACCATCGCGCGCACCCGATAGCCGCCGGCCCGCAGCCTGCGCGCAAGGTGCCCGCCGGTGAAGCCCGTGGCGCCGGTGACCAATGCAAACCTGTCTTCCGTCATCTCGTTACCTCAACTGAGTGCTCGCCTAGGCCAGCAGGGAGCCCGTGCTGAAAAAACTCACCAGGGTTTCGTCCGTGGTCAGCGCAAAACTGCCATCGCCGAGCGACAGGCCGATCAGGTCGGTGGCGGCGCTGCCGCGCACGTCGATCTGCAGCGAGCCCGCAAGCGTCATGAGCACGCCCTGCGCGCTTTGGGTGAGGGTGACATCCCCTTCGAACCCGTCCCACAGATAGAGCTTGTCGGCCCCCTGGCCGAAGTCGGTGATCAGGTCGGGCGCACCGCCGGAGCTCGCGAAGCCGCTGTCGAACACGAAGCTGTCGGCGTCCAGCCCCCCGGTCAACTCGTCGACACCCGGCCCGCCCTCGAGCCGATCGCTGCCGGCCCCGCCGTTCAGTGTGTCGTTTCCGGCGGCGCCGAGCAGAACATCGTTTCCGCCGCCGCCGGAGAGAATGTTCGCGGAGCTGTTGCCGACGATCCTGTCCCCGGCCTCGCCGCCCTCGACATCGTTTGCCGCAAGGCTCTGCGCGCTGCCGCCGAGCGTGCCACCGGAGATGCCGATCTCGCTCTCCAGCAGCGTTTGCAGCCCGTCCGCATAGGCTTCATAGCCCTCGGCGGTCAGGTGCACGAGGTCGTCGCCGATCAGCGACGTGTCGAACGGCGCATCGTAGAGGTGCAGCGTCGAGTAAGTGGCCTGAAGCGCGCTCACCGTGGCCTTGATCCCGGCGTGATAGGTGCCGTTGCCGGCGTCGCCGACGACCTGCGTGCCGTTGACGATGCTGTAGCCCTCGTTGATGGCCTCCGAGACCGTCAGCAGGTTTCGGTAGGGTTTCGGCGGGATGGTCGAGATGACCAGATGCGCGGTGCTGGCCACGTCGGATTGGTAGAACAGCTCGACCACCGTCTCGATGCGCGCGATGAGCGTATCGAAGATGTCCGCGTAGAAGGCGTCGCCGCCATAGTTGAAGTCGTTCGTGCCCATCATGAACAGCACGACATCCGGATCGAGATCGGCCAAGTTGGCCTGAAAGGAGGCCGCGTCTGCGGCATTGTTGATCGCCTGCCGCAGTTCTTTGCCTGGCACCCCGGTGTGATCGGAGTCGAGCATCCCCTCCGGGCCGCTCGAGTAGACGCCGACGTAGTCGACGAAGGCACCGTCCTGCAACAGGTTCTCGAAGAGCACTTCGCGATATCCTGCGCTGTCCGCGCGGTTGTTGACGGTCTCGGAGTCGGTGTCGCCGAGGTATCCGTAGGTCAGCGAGTCGCCGTAGGGCAGCACCCGCGCCGCATAGGCATAGGTGCCGGCCGCGAGGTCGATGGACAGGGCCCGGGTCTCTCCGGCGAAACTGGTTGCGACGGGGGTCGCCGGGGTGCTGCTGTCGAGGCTGAGCGCGGGGCCCGCGGCGGTGGCGGTGTTGCCGCTGGTGTCGGTGGCGGTGACCGAGGTGGTGAGCGTCCCGTCGGTGAGGCCCGAGAGGTCGAGCGTGAGACTGCCGTCCTGGGCGAGGCTCCCGGTGACGCTGGTGGTGCCGTCGGAGACGGTGACCACGGCGGTGGCATCCGCATCGAGGCCGGAGACGGAGAGGGCCACGGCGGTGATCTCGCCGGCGGTGATCTCGGTGTCGGGCGCGGCGAGGGTGAGGTTGCCGTCGGCATCGGCGCTGTCGTCGGTGGTGTCGCCGCCTGTCTCGCCGCCTGTGTCGCCGCTGCCCCCGGTGTCCCCGGTGTCGGGCGTGCCCGAGGATCCGATCGGCGCGTCGGAGGCGACCAGCGCCATGTCGGTGGGCACCGCGAGGCTGGCGGAGTTGCCGGTGTCGTCGACGATGGTCCCGGCGGTGTCGAAACTGTAGGCGCGCAGCAGGCCGGTCTCGCTGCCGTCCAGCGTGTCGCCCATGGCGGCGGCGATCTCGGCGGCGCTGCGCTCGGTGGTCCAGATGCGAATATTGTCGAACAGCCCGGCGCTGGCGCCGCTGGCGCCGCCGGCGAGCGCGTCGAGGCGCAGCGTGTTGGTCCAGGCGGTGGTCGAGGTGGCGTCGAGCACGCCGTCGATGTAGATGCGCAGGGTGCCCGAGGCATCGCGGGTGACGGCGTAATGGGTCCAGGTGTCGAGCGCGATGGGGGTGGTCGCCTCGACGCGGGTGCGGGTGCCGCTGCCCTTGGAGTAGAGCTGCAGGTAGCCGCTGCTGAAGTCGATGGCCTGGTCGTCGTTGAGCCGCGCGATGCCGCCGGTTGCGGTGCTGTCGAGCTTGACCCAGGCCTCGATGGTGAAGCTGCCGGCGAGGGTGATCTGGGCGATGTCGAGCGCGGAGCTGCCGCTGCCCTGGGCGCTCAGCGCCAGCCCCGCATCGCCGCCCGTCGCCGGCGCGGTGCTGCTGTCGAGGCTGAGCGCGGGGCCGGAGGCGGTGGCGGTGTTGCCGCTGGTGTCGGTGGCGGTGACCGAGGTGGTGAGCGTCCCGTCGGCGAGGCCCGAGAGGTCGAGCGTGAGGCTGCCGTCCTGGGCGAGGCTTCCGGTGACGCTGGTGGTGCCGTCGGAGACGGTGATGACGGCGGTGGCGTCGGCATCGATGCCGGAGACGGAGAAGGCCACGGCGGTGATCTCGCCGGCGGTGATCTCGGTGTCGGGCGCGGCGAGGGTGAGGTTGCCGTCGGCATCGGCGCTGTCGTCGGTGGTGTCGCCGCCTGTCTCGCCGCCTGTGTCGCCGCTGCCCCCGGTGTCCCCGGTGTCGGGCGTGCCCGAGGATCCGATCGGCGCGTCGGAGGCGACCAGCGCCATGTCGGTGGGCACCGCGAGGCTGGCGGAGTTGCCGGTGTCGTCGACGATGGTCCCGGCGGTGTCGAAACTGTAGGCGCGCAGCAGGCCGGTCTCGCTGCCGTCCAGCGTGTCGCCCATGGCGGCGGCGATCTCGGCGGCGCTGCGCTCGGTGGTCCAGATGCGAATATTGTCGAACAGCCCGGCGCTGGCGCCGCTGGCGCCGCCGGCGAGCGCGTCGAGGCGCAGCGTGTTGGTCCAGGCGGTGGTCGAGGTGGCGTCGAGCACGCCGTCGATGTAGATGCGCAGGGTGCCCGAGGCATCGCGGGTGACGGCGTAATGGGTCCAGGTGTCGAGCGCGATGGGGGTGGTCGCCTCGACGCGGGTGCGGGTGCCGCTGCCCTTGGAGTAGAGCTGCAGGTAGCCGCTGCTGAAGTCGATGGCCTGGTCGTCGTTGAGCCGCGCGATGCCGCCGGTTGCGGTGCTGTCGAGCTTGACCCAGGCCTCGATGGTGAAGCTGCCGGCGAGGGTGATCTGGGCGATGTCGAGCGCGGAGCTGCCGCTGCCCTGGGCGCTCAGCGCCAGCCCCGCATCGCCGCCCGTCGCCGGCGCGGTGCTGCTGTCGAGGCTGAGCGCGGGGCCGGAGGCGGTGGCGGTGTTGCCGCTGGTGTCGGTGGCGGTGACCGATGTGGTGAGCGTCCCGTCGGCGAGGCCCGAGAGGTCGAGCGTGAGGCTGCCGTCCTGGGCGAGGCTCCCGGTGACGCTGGTGGTGCCGTCGGAGACGGTGACCACGGCGGTGGCATCCGTGTCGAGGCCGGAGACGGAGAAGGCCACGGCGGTGCTCTCGCCGGCGGTGATCTCGGTGTCGGGCGCGGCGAGCGTGAGGTTGCCGTCAGTATCGGCGCTGTCGTCTGTCACGGGCGCCGAAGTGCTGCTGTCGAGACTGAGCGCGGGGCCCGCGGCGGTGGCGGTGTTGCCGCTGGTGTCGGTGGCGGTGACCGAGGTGGTGAGCGTCCCGTCGGCGAGGCCCGAGAGGTCGAGCGTGAGGCTGCCGTCCTGGGCGAGGCCCCCGGTGACGCTGGTGGTGCCGTCGGAGACGGTGACCACGGCGGTGGCATCCGCGTCGATGCCGGAGACGGAGAGGGCCACGGCGTTGCTTTCGCCGGCGGTGATCTCGGTGTCGGGCGCGGCGAGGGTCAGGTTGCCGTCGGTATCGGCGCTGTCGTCGCCGCCTGTCTCGCCGCTGCTCCCGGTATCGCCTGTGTCGCCGCCGGTGTCCCCGGTGTCCCCGGTGTCGGGCGTGCCCGAGGACCCGATCGGGGCGTCGGAGGCGACCAGCGTCATGTCGGTGGGCACCGCGAGGCTGGCCGAGTTGCCGGTGTCGTCGACGATGGTCCCGGCGGTGTCGAAACTGTAGGCGCGCAGCAGGCCGGCCTCGCTGCCGTCCAGCGTGTCGCCCATGGCGGCGGCGATCTCGGCGGCGCTGCGCTCGGTGGTCCAGATGCGGATATTGTCGAACAGCCCGGCGCTGGCGCCGCTGGCGCCGCCGGCGAGCGCGTCGAGGCGCAGCGTGTTGGTCCAGGCGGTGGTGGACGTGGCGTCGAGCACGCCGTCGATGTAGATGCGCAGCGTGCCCGAGGCATCGCGGGTGACGGCGTAATGGGTCCAGGTGTCGAGCGCGATGGGGCTGGTCGCCTCGACGCGGGTGCGGGTGCCGCTGCCCTTGGAATAGAGCTGCAGGTAGCCGCTGCTGAAGTCGATGGCCTGGTCGTCGTTGAGCCGCGCGATGCCGCCGGTTGCGGTGCTGTCGAGTTTGACCCAGGCCTCGATGGTGAAGCTGCCCGAAAGGGTGATCTGGGCGATGTCGAGCGCGGAGCTGCCGCTGCCCTGGGCGCTCAGCGCCAGCCCCGCATCGCCGCCCGTCGCCGGCGCCGCGGCGGTGGTGGCGAGGCTCAGCGCGGAGAGTTCCACGGAGCTGATCTGCGTATCGGACGCGGCAACGTTTTCTTCGTTTCCGTCTGAGACGACCAGCGCGACCGTGGCCGTGTTCGAAAGCGCGCTGCCGTCGGACACGGTGTAGGTGAAACTGTCCGGGCCGCTGTAGCCGGTATCTGCGGCGTAAGTCGCCTGCCCGGTGACCGGATCGATCGAGAGCGTGCCATGCGCCGGGCCGTCGACCACCGCCACGGTGCCGGGCAGCAGCGTGGCACCCATGACGCCGTCATTGGCCAGCAGGTCAACCGTGCCGCTGCTGCCGCTTGCGACCTCGAGACTGTCGTCCATCGCCACGGGCGCGCTGCGCGCGGCATAGCTGACTTCCGAATAGATCGCGGTGGCAGACACGCCGCTGGCCGGGGTGCCACTGAAGCTGTTGTTGCCCGTCCAGATGCTCATGAACATGTAGGAGGGGACCTGCGGGAAGCCAATTTCGGACTCCGCGACCTCGAGCAGCAAAGTGCCATCGACGTACCAGGCGATGCGGTCGGGCTGCCAGTCGATCCAATAGGTGTGCAGCCCGTCGGCGGCATCGAAACCGAGATCGACCGTCTCGCCGACGGAACCTTCGGGCGTGTAGTAGGTCAGCAGGACGCTGGTGGTGTCATTGCCGAGAAACTCGATATCGATCTCGCTGGCTTCGGTGCCATAGGGCGTGCCGGTGTAGACGAAGAAATTCGACAGCGTGCCGTCGTCCGCCGCCGGCTGCATGACAATTTCGTAGCGCCCGAAATACGTGGGATCGGCGGCGCGTATTTCGCCGCCTGTATAAGTCTTCCCCGATAGGGCGGAGTCGGTCAGGCTCAAATTGATGGTTCCGCTCGCAGCGGCCACATGGGTCGGCGACCAAGCTGTATCAATCCAGTTTCCAGCGTTCACATAGCTCGAAATCTGCCAGTCGACGAGGTTGAGGTCATCGAAGGAATCTTCGAAGGAAGTGTAATAAGCCATTGAAATGCCTTGACTTGATCGAGTCGATTTCCGGCTTTGAGGCCAACTTTCGACGCAAGGGAATGTGAAATGGAGCAGATGCTGCGTGGCGCCCGCGAAAAATGGATTCGATAAAATTCAACTATTTGGAGAGTGGACGCGTAAATAACTTTTGATTGCTTCAATATCGAAGAATGGTAGCGCAGCGCTCATTGGGCATCAAATGGCAATCCAACTTTTCGGCGATAAATCCCGAGTTCCGGATAGCTATCAGGCAAGTATTGCCCACTTTATAGTCACTCCGCCCGAATGCCAGGTCGGTGAGGCGTCGGACCGGGGTGAAAGCTGGCGCGGATGGTGGGTCATCTGCGTTCACCAATCGGTCGCGCCGGCACGCCCGCGACGATTCCATTGGCGGGGACATCACGGGTCACCACGGAGCCGGCCCCGACGATGGCCCCGTCGCCGATGCGCACGCCGTCGAGCACCTTCACGCCGGCGCCGATCCAGACATCGCGGCCGATGATGACCGGGCCCTTGCTGTGCAGCCCCTGCGAGACCATTGGACCCGCCCCCAGCGCCGTACGGTAGCGGCCACCGCCGAAGTAGCATTGCCCGGCGATGATGGTGAAATCGCCGACCTCGATGCCGGAGACGGCGCTGAAGCAGCATTGGCTGCCGATGGAGCAGTCGGCGCCGATACGCAGGTGGTTCTGCTTGACCACGAGGATCGAGCCGCGGGCAATGAGCGTTCGATCTCCGATGATGAAGTCCTCTGCGGACTCGGCACCGCGGGCATCCAGGGCGCAGGCATCGTCGATCGCCACGTTGTCACCGATCCGCATCCGCAGGGGACAGCGCAGAGAAATGCTTCGGCCGAAATTGGCGCCGCCGGGTCTTTGGGCGAAGAGGCGGGAAAACAGGGCCTTGCGCAATACGAACCCAAGCGCGCCGGGAAGCGGGGCGGCGAGGATCGTCGCAAACTCGTAGAGCAGCAGATCGCGCAGGCGCCGCGAGCCGACGAAGAAGGCCTGGTATTTCCGAAGCGCGCCTCCGTCCTGTGACAGGGCGGCGATCACCTGGTCTTTCTTGGGGGAGGCATAGGCCGCCTCGCGGTCGGACGACTGGGGGAGCGGCTGGGTGGCATCAGTTTTCAACGTGCTTCTCCTGCCGTGCGAGCCTCAGGGCCGCGGCGAACTGCGGGGCCAGGCGCTGCGCCGACGTCTTGTTGAGGTGATTGGAGTCCCGATAGAGCGGGTCGCCATCGAGCGTCAGGCTGCAGCTGTCGTCATCGCAGAGCATCTGGTCGAGGCGGACCGGCAGCAGATCATACGCCTCGACCAGCCGGTCGTAGGCGGCGATGACATCGGACGTGCGCCCGTCGTAGAGCGTGCGCGGCAGGCTGACGTCGGCGGGCTCCGCACCGAGGATCGCGTTTCGAACGATGCTGTCAGGCACTGAAAATCCGGCCTCTGGGAGCGGGTAGACCAGTGCGATCTTCGTGCCTGTGCCCTGGAAGCTGCGAATGGTCTGCTCCATCCCTTCGAGGAAGTAGCCGGTCCGATCCGCTTCCGAGGACAGGGGCGCGCTCTTGTCGCCGATCAGCAGATCGGTGCGGTCACGCTCGGCCAGCCCGTAGGGGGTCCAGCCCTGGGTGTAGATCGCCGGCCTGACCATGATGACCAGCAGCTTCAAGTTCGGGTTCGCGAGGATCGACTGGTAGCTTTGGGTGACAAAATCCAGGCAGTCGTGTTCCTGGCCGACCCAGTACACCTGGAAGTTTCGGATCGGGGGGCAGCCGCCGTTTGCATAGAGCGCCACCGACAGGCCGATGTCCTTCGCGGCGCCGTCGAGAGCCGGCATCAGGGCTGGCGCATGGCTGTCGCCCCAGACCGCAATCTCGGCCGGCACCTGCCCGTCTCCGAAATGGCAGGGCTCGGACCAGGACTTTTCGTCGATCACGTCCCAGAAACACTCTGGCATCCGGTCCGGATAGTCGAGGCTGAACGCGGCAATGCGTTGCGCATCGGCTGGCAGGCGGCCGGGAAATCCCTTGCTCACCACCAGAACCCCGGCGCCGGCGATCACCGCTGCCATGGCCACTCCCGCGGTCACAAAGACCGTCCGCCGGCCGCGTGCCGCTGCGGGGTTGCGAAACGGCTGCTCGACGTAGCGCCAGCTCAGCCAACTCAGCGCGAGCGAAAGCGCGAAGAGCCCTGTCGCCTCGGCCGCATCGGGAAAGGCCATGCGCAGATAGACGAAAACGACGATCACCGGCCAGTGCCAGAGGTAGAGCGAATAGGAAAGCCGCCCGATCCAGACGGCTGGCGCGGTCGAGAGCAGCTGCCCGACGCGGGACTCGCCCGCGCTGCCGGCATGGATGATCAGCGCGGCTCCGATTGTCGGGGCGAGGGCCGCCCAGCCGGGAAAGGCGGTCTGCCGGGTGATCACCAGCGCCGAGCCGAGGATCAGCAGCAGGCCGCAGCAGGTAGCCGCCTCCCGCACAAGCCTGCTGCGCCACGCGGGCAGGAACCCAAGCGCCAGCAGCGCTCCGAGGCCGAGCTCCCAGGCGCGCCATGGCAACAGGTAGTAGGCGGCGGTCGGCTGGCTGACGGTGGTCGTCACGCTGAGCGCCAGGGAGACGGCGGTGAGCACCGCGACGAAGATGTCCATGCGCCAGCGCAGTCTTGCGAGCAGCATCAGCAGCAGTGGCAGGAAGATGTAGAACTGTTCTTCGATGCCCAGCGACCAAGTGTGCAGCAGTGGCTTCTGGTAGGAGGCGGCGTCAAAATAGCCGGCCTCGAGATAGAACAGGATGTTGCCCGAGAAGAGCACGGCCGCCGCAGCGCTCTGCGCTGCATTGTAAAGGTCGATGGGTGCGAAAAACGCGCTGGTGATCGCCAGCGTTACGGCGATCATCACCAGCAGGGCGGGCAGGATACGATGGATCCGCCTGACGTAGAAATCGAGGATGGAGAAGCTGCCGCTTCCGATCTCGCGGGCGATGATCCGGGTAATCAGGAAGCCGGAAATTACGAAGAATACATCGACCCCGACGAAGCCGCCGGGCATCCAGGTGAGGCCGAGGTGGAAGAAGACCACCGGGATGACCGCAAGGGATCTCAGCCCGTCGATATCCGGGCGATAGTCTGGGTGCACCATGGCTGCCTCTTTCCGCGCTTCGGCCAGCCCAGGGTGGTGGAACGCGAGGCGCGTTCGGAAATGTCTTTTGAAAAGGGGCGGGCTGAAGCCGGGAAAATCTACATCTCAAACTTCAGTCACCCTAGGGGGTGTCGCTGATTCAAGGCTAGCGCAAAACGTGCTTGTGCCTCGGATCGGCGCGATGCGGTGCGCGCGGTGCTCAAATCTCTGGCTTTGTCGCCATAGGCGTGAAGCGATGCTTGGAAGCGCCGGCGGATGTTGCTAGCGTTTCGAAGGCATTTTCAGACGTTCCATTTTTCAGAATTTTCCTCATTAGGGATATTTTCATGGTCGAAAGTCATAGTGACGGCGGTGATCTGAACGTCCGCCCCGGCCGCAAGCGCATCTTCTTCTGGGTCAAATTGTTCGTCTCGGTCGGGCTCTTCAGCTGGGTCGTTTCGCGTGCCGATCTGGGGCCGGTGATCACCGCGATCTCGGGAGCAGACATGAGCTGGCTGCTGCTTGGATTGGTGTCTCAGATATTCGGAGCGGCGCTTATCGCCTGGCGATGGGGCTTGGTGCTCTCGATGCGGGACGTGACGCCCGGCTATGCCTTCTTGTTGAAGTCGACGCTTGTGTCGCTGTTCTTCCGGCAGTTCCTGCCCTCTGTGATCGGCGGCGATGCATTGCGCGGGCATGATGCGTGGCGGGCCGGCGCGACGCCGGGGTTCGCCGTGCTGTCGCTCTTCGTGGACCGCCTGTTCGGCCTTCTGTCGCTGTCGCTCTTCGCACTCTGCGCGCTGTTGGGGGTCCGGCACGCGGTGCCCGAGCTGTCGGTGGTCATCGTTCCGGTCTGCCTCGCGGTGGCACTGATCCTTGGCATGCTCGGGCTGCTTTATGTCCGGCACGAGGATGGCGCCTGGCTGGCATGGGTCAAACGCCGTCTGCCGGCGAAGGCGGCGAGCCTGCTCGACCGGTCTGTCACCGGGTTTCAGGTGTTCCACGGTCGCGGAGGCATGATGGTCAAGCTATTGCTGATCTCTTTGGCACTGCAGGTGAATGTGGTCAGCTTCTACTGGATGCTTGCCCAGGCATTGGGTCTCGAGGTGCCCTACACGGCCTTCTACGTCATCGTGCCCTTCGCGATCTTTGTGATGATGATGCCGATCACGATCAATGGCATCGGGTTGAGAGAGACCATCTTCGTCTATCTGCTGGGGCTCTGGGGTGTCGGGGGCGAGCCGGCCCTGGCCCTCGCCTGGCTCGAGTTCGGCTTGATCCTGGTGGTGGGGGCGATCGGCGGTCTCGTCTACCTGTACCGCAAGGACAAGTACGGCGCCCGCGGCAGACCGCTGGAGCCCGAGTTGAAGCCGCTGGCCGAATGACGTGCAGGCGCGGCCGCTGGTGCCGCGCCTGTACAGGCTGTTGCATAGCCCTTGAGGGGCTTAGAGCAGGAACTCGTCCGTCGCGGTCACATCGAGATCGGTCGAGGTGATCTCGAGGTAGTCGGCACGGGCGTATTCGCCGCGGTCCCACTGCCCGACGATCGAGATCGTCGCGTTTTCGCCAATCACGACATCCTCGAGGGACAGCTCGCGGGCCGCGTGGGTGTCGGCGTCGAGGGCCCAGGAGCCGACCTCCTTGCCGTCCACGAGGATCGCGATCTCGCCGGCGCCATCTGCTTCGTCGAAGACGCCGAGGTCGAGGTCATAGGTCCCGGCCGGGCCGTCGAAGGTGAAGCTTGCGACACCCGCGCCGTCGGCTTTCGACGCAACCTTCACGCGCTCACCTCCGGAGGCATCCGGGCTGCGCTCCACGACGTAGTTGTCCAGTGTCATGGATTCCAGCTCGACGTGCGCCGCGAAGCCGCCGCCGCCGACGGGGGCCTCGATCTCGTCCTCGATGTCCGGCTCGGTGGTTGCCGAGTCCGAAACCCCGGAGATATCGACGTAATCGACCCGAGCGAGCTCGCCGTGCCGGTTGTATCCGACGACAACGATCTCGTCGCCCGATGCGATCGACACACCCTCAGCCAGGCCTACGTGGACCGCGTTGTCGTCTGCGGTAAGGTTCCAGCTTTCGACGGTCTGGCCGGCCACCATCAACTCGATGCGGCTTTGGCCGTCATTTTCGTCGAGGTAGCCAACCTTGATGTCGTAGGTCCCGGTCGGTCCATTGAATGTGTGCGAGGCGTTCCCTTCGCCGATACTCCGATCGGAGACTCGGATCATCTCCTTGCCGGACATGCTGCCCTTGCTCTCGATCTGGTAGTTGGTGAGGACCATGTCTTCGGCTTCGATGAACACGGCATAGTCGGTGCCACCACCGGTTTCCGTACCGGTTCCTGTGTCGGTCCCGGTGTCGGTGCCGGTGTCGGTACCACCGTCGGTCCCGGTGTCGGTACCACCGTCGGTCCCGGTGTCGGTGCCGCCGTCGGTCCCGGTGTCAGTGCCGCCGTCGGTCCCGGTGTCAGTGCCGCCGTCGGTCCCGGTGTCGGTACCACCGTCGGTTCCGCCGTCGGTCCCGGTGTCAATGCCGCCGTCGGTTCCGGTGTCGGTGCCACCATCGGTTCCGGTGTCGGTGCTGCTGTCGCCGCTTCCGAGGTCGAAGCGATCTTCGTCGAGCAGGTTGCCCGCCTCGCCGGGGGCGCGCACATCGACCAGCGTGATCGAGTTGTCAAAGGCAGGCAGGGCGCCGAGGTTTGTCGCGCCTTCCGGAAGATCCGCAGGGCTTGTCACGAAGGCAAGCTCGACCGGTACCGAGATCACCCCGGCCGTGCCGGTGACGCGGTCGCCCACCAGAATGTCGACCATCAGGAAATAGGAGCCGCCGTCGGTGTAGTAGCCGTCGTTCGCGGCGTTTTCCTTCCACCACCTCTTCTGGCTGGCACCGCCGTTGCGGTCATCCTCGGAGCCGAAGGTAAGTTGCTTCGCGCCGAGCGTATCGACCTTGTCGACCACGACGGAGAAGTGGTCGTACCAGGCGGTGAGCACGAGGTCGGATTTGTCGAGGTTCACCTGCGCCTCGAGGTGACCGACATCATAGCCACTGGCCCAATCCGCCGAGTTGTCGGAGACGATGTAGAAACTGCCGGAGGCGTCGCTGTCGAGCTCCATGTCAACGCCGTTGTCTTCGAACAGATTGCCGAGGATGACGTGATTGTACTCGTTGCCCTGGTCGTTGTTGTCTTCCCAGATGCCGACCTCGAAGCCCTTGAAGGCATTGTCGACCAGCTTCACCTCGTGGAACTCGTGGCCACGCACACCCTTGCTCGTGCCCTGGTAGAGCGAGTCCTCGGAGGCGACGAAAACGCTGTCCTTGATCAGGTAGTCGCGCTGATACCAGCCCACGACGCCGAAGTTCACTTCCCAGCCGACCATGTGCTCGATGATCGACGACAGGTCGGTGTCGGACGGGCGCTTGTCGGAGGTGGTGGCAAAGGCGATCGGGGTAACCAGCGCTTCGTTGTCGGCGAAGAAGCGGATCGGCACCTTGGAGACGCTCGACTCGTCCTGGCCATAGAAGGGATCGTAGCCGTAGGTCGCCTCGAAGGCGTCGGTGTCGGAGTTCATGTGCCGGCCCGAGCCGTCGTCGGTGCCCATCGGCCAGAACAGGTAACCTGCGCCGGACGAGCTGACCGCGACGTTGTCGAAGTTCTCGAGCATCCGCGACTTGTACGCGAAGCCGACCCCCTGGCCGAAGGCGTCATTCTCATACTGCTGGAGGTAGCCGTCGTGCGTGGTCGAGCCGCTGTCCTCGGGGTTGAACTTCGGGCCCGGGCCGGAGCCGGTGGTGCTCATGGTGATGTTGTCGGCCCAGATCCCGGTTTCGGTCCCGGCCTCGGCGACGATGGCCGCGCCATTTACGCCGTAGACGGCGTTGGAGATCACATCGAGGTTGGAGTCGTGGTGCACGATGCCCCAGCCGGGGCTGCCCCAGACCGCGTTGCCCTCGGCGAGCGCGGGGTCTTCGCCGGTCTGGCCGCCGGTGCGGTGGAAGTGCAGGGCATAGCGCGAGGCGACGTTGGTGTCGTCGTCGATCGCGACCGACTTGTCGGTGCGGCCCAGTTCGTAGAACTCGGCGTTCTGCACCGAGACGTCACCATTGTGCATGAACATGACATGCCCGCGCTCGTCGATCGGAACGGTGTTGCCGTCGAGCGTGTAGGCGTCGTCGGTCGTTTCGGTGCCGATACGGATGTTGCGGGTGTAGTTGGCGACCGGAACCGAGAAGGACTCGCCGGCGAAATCCTCGGGCGTGCTGTGGTCGTATTGCAGCGCGCGGTCGAGCGTGACGCGATAGGTGCCATCGGACTGCGCCTCGATGCCGGTCACGATCGCGGTTTCGTCCTGAAATTCGTTGAGCCCGGTAAGCTTCGTGCCCGCGACGACGATCTTGTCGCCGATCTGCCAGCCCGAGGGTTGCTCGGAGAGGATCAGGCTGGTGTCGCCGGCCTGCGGATCCTCGGCGGTGCGCAGGTGGTCGGTTTTGTCCTGGCCGGCAATCCGGGTGGTGCCATGCGCCACGATGCCCTTGGACAGCTGGTTCGGGTCTTCCGCGGTGTTGATCGCGCCATTGTCGCGGTGAATGACGATCTCTGCGCTGACCCCGGCCTGCACGGGATTGTCTTCGGTGCCCATGGTGAACACGGAGGTCGAATTGGTCAGCAGCGTGTCGACGACCATCTTGGTGTCGGTATCGACCGCGAAATGCAGTTCGCCATCGACGCCGACGCGGTCGAGGCGAGCATCGCTGACACCGTCGTAGACCACGGAAATGCCCTGCGGGATGTAGACCTTCTGGCCGTCGCCGGGAACCTGACCGTCGGCCCAGGTCGAGGGATCGAACCAGGAACCGCCAGTGACCGCTACGGCGACATCCGGATCGCTGGCGTCGGGGAAGAGGTCGAGCATCGCCAGATGGTCGCTTCTCTTGTCGGCGTCATTGGAGTGCGCATGCATCTTCGCGCTTTGAAGGAGCGCCTGCTGCGACTCGATCGCGGCCTCCAACGTCGTGCTACCACGACCAACGAGGTCCTGGATGCGGTCTGAAGCCATATTCTTTCTCCGTTTCTCAGCTCGTAATTGTTCGAAGCGTCACAAACTGACCCTAGGGTAGGGGTAGGTCGCCGGCCTGAGACGCAATTTGGGTCCAAACGAGAACAGTCCGAGACCGGCTCCCGTCTGGAATTTCGGTGCGCTTAGCTAGAACGGCATCATATCGGTTGTCTGGCATGCAAAAATGTATTGGCAGATTTCTGCCGAGAGGCTCTATAAATACATGATTTTTTAGGGTGTCTGCTTAAATGAAACCCTCTTCTATTCCGGAGGATTATTTATTGGGCGGGGGTGGAAATGATATTCTTTATAATTAACCGAATTGAACAATTTGGAAAATGCCCTTGCGTAAGTTGTTCAGTTTCGAAGCTCAAGTCTTGCCTAAATGCTGACTTATTCTTGCGTCTCGCGATGCCGGATGTACCGGCGCTTTTAGGTTCGTGCACAAGAAATTAGCGTGTTATGGCTATTTCTTGCCACGATGGAAGGGCGCAGAACTTTCGTTGCTTGCGGGCCGATGCTGCGACCTGTGCGTAAAAAAATAAATGTAAACTGCGAGTTAAATCTCATCTTCATGAGGGTTGGGTGTTTCGATATGTAAGCTCAGGTTGTCTCCGTTCGATCCGTTTATAATTTTCCGGAAAGTGCGCAAATGCCGCAAGTACGTCAAATTCAATATCTGACGCTTTGTTCATTTCGGTACAATGAAGTATAATTACGTAGGGTAAAAGGATTTTTGAGAATTGGTGAAGCTCTTGGGGATGATTCGGCTGGCCGGTGCGGATCCTGCGCGAAATTAATTTTGACCTAGGGTCAACCTTTGCCTCCTATTCTTTGGCTCGGGCCTTCGAAGTGAGTGCATCCGACCGGAGGCTTCGCTCCACGAGCCCTTGTCTTTGTTGCCGCAAGGTAAGGTGTTATCGTCTCAGATGGTGCTGGACCCCGCGCGGGACCGGCAAGCTTCGCTTGTGCGCGCGACCACCTCGCTGGATCTCCCTCCGTCCGCGAAGGGCCGGAAATGCTGCACCGCCCAGGGGCGAATGCGGTACCGACGCGTGACGTCGTCCGGGGACGGGTGTGCTTCCTGACAAATCTTTCATCTGGCCGGGTTCGGGGGCCTTGGCCTGCAGGGGTGGGGTCTGATCGCTGTTTTTTTGGGCGCTACCCGGCGCTGCGCCGGTGTCTGTGGCCTGAATTCGTCCATGACCCTCGCGCGGCCCAAAAATTCTTTCGAAGAAATCCGGCCGGTCCACTATGGTCTAAGTCATTGAGACTGACTTTATCCATTTCACAGCACTGATTTGTTCGCGAAGCTTTCCGGACGGTGGGTGCTCATCCACTGGTTAACATGATTTCGAGATCGAATTCTCCCGCTTCGCCGCCGTCACAGCAGCTCGCTTGTGTGCCCCTCCCTACCGGTCCCGACGCCGCTCATCCACGACCCGTTGAGCTCGCCGACTGCCGGCGCCTGTTCACTGTGTGCCGCCCCGGCGTGCGCCTTGCGCGTGCTGACGGCCATGACGTCCTCAAGCGCGTCACGCAGCCAGTACGGCCCAGCGGGCCGATGACCCACGCTGATCGGAGGGCGCGATGATGTCGAACCTCACGACCCGACATGACAATGTTCCGCTGTCGCATGGCGCCTTTCGGCAGCGGCAGTGGATGGCGCTGGATCGAAGCGGGGTTGTCAACCTTCTCGCCGCGGCGCTCCTGACGCTTTTGGGCACGGCGCTTGCCACGATGCTCGCCGGAGGTGTGCCCGCAATCGGCATCGACGATGCGGCGATCACCCGCTCTTACTCGGAGAATATCGCGAACGGGCTTGGGTATGTCTACAACGCCGGCGGCGAACATGTCGAAGGCTCGACCAGCTTCCTGTGGACGATGGTGGTCGCGCTGATCTACCGGCTGACCGTCACGCCCGAGGTGACCATCCTGCTGGTGACAGGTCTGCTGACCTGGTTGGCGACCTACTCGGCGCTGCGGCTGCTGCGCTGCCTTGCCGAGCGGCTGGGCCTGTCCGGGCAGCACGCCACATTGGCGCTTTGCGTGTTTCTCGCAGCCAGCCCCGCCTATTTCCTGTGGAGCGTCTGGACGATGATGGAGACGGCGCTCTGGTCGTGCATGGCGCTGCTGCTCATCTCCAAGTTGGTGCGCTGCGTCGAGGCGGAAGAGGCGGCACCCGGTGCCTCGGTCTATGCCGCCGCCGTTGCGCTTCCGTTGATCCGGCCCGAGGGGATTGCGGTTGCAGTGGGCCTTCTGGCGCTGTCAGCATTGCTGGACCGGGGTTTGCGCCTCCGGCTCGGGGCGGCGGTGTTGCTGGCTCTTACCGCCTTCGCCGCAGTCAGCCTGTTCCGGCTGAGCTATTTCGGGCAGCCTTTCCCGAACACCTTCTACGCCAAGGTCTCGTCGGACCGCATGCAAGACATCATCGACGGGAGCAAGTACGCGCTCAGCTTCGTGCTGGGGTCGCCCTTCGTGTCGGTCTTCGTCGCGGCCTGGAGTGCTGCGGCACTTTGGGGCCTGCTCGGCGCACTGCGTGGCCAGCCCGGCGCGCGGGGTGTGGTCGTCGCCGCGGCCGGGGTCTTCGGGTTCCTGGCGGTCTATGCCGGGCTTGGCGGAGACCATTTCGCGCAATGGCGCTTCTACCAGCCGATCATGCCGCTGCTGCCGGCGGCGTTCGCCCTGGGCGTTGCGCTCTGCCTCGTCCGGGTGTGCGGCGCCGGGGTCTTCCGCGCGCCGATGCTGGCGTCGGGGCTGCTCGTCGTCGGCATCGGCTGGATGCAGTACTACCAATCGCGCTTTGACATCACCAAGGAGTTTGATCTGACCCGCGACGGGCTGGAGTTCGGCACCTATCTCAACGGGGTGACGCCCCTGCCGTCGATTGGCGTCGGACCGGCCGGCGGCATAGCGCTGGCCTACGAGGGTTACATCTACGACCTTCTCGGCCTGAACTGGACCGAAATGGCACATGCCAACCCGGTGAAGACCGGCATGCGCAACCACGCGAGCTTTGACAAAGCGACCTTCTGGGCAAACCGCCCCGACGTTCTGGCAACCTTCAACCGGGAATGCCTGGGCGATGGCAAGCAGGTGTTCTGGGCCAGCAACGACGATGCCTTCGACGGCATCTTCAGCGACCGCCGGTTCCGGGCGGAGTTCGTGCCGGTGCTGTTCCGCCAGGGCGCAGATTGCTGGCCGGGCTTTGCCGTGCCGGACTGGCTCGACGAGATTTCCGCCGACAGCGGCGTGACCACGCTGACCTGGGATCAGATCGAGATCCGCGAATAGCGTCGTCCCGGATGAGGCGTCGGGGCGCTGATTGAGGCCGAACGCCCCGGGTGGATCGCGCGGCCGGGCCCTGTGGCATCTGACCTGGCTGTAGTTTTGATTTTGGATGTGGAACGTGACAGTGACTAGAATTCTTGGAAATTGTGTTTTGAGCCCGAGTGGGCTTGGGTTTCCCGCATCGGTTCCGGCTCTGGTAGAGGGTCTGTCGTGACCGTTGGTATCGCGTTCGTCGGAGTGGGCTATGTCGCCGACCTCTATCTCAACACGCTGAGCAACTGGACGCAGGTGCTTGATCTCAGGGGGGTCTACGATCGTTCGCCGGAGCGGCTGCAGGTCTTTGCAGGCGAATACGGGGTTGACTGCTACGACTCGCTCGACGCGGTGCTGGCAGATGACTCCATCGAAATCGTCGCCAATCTGACCAACCCCGACCAGCACTACGAGATCTCGCGCCGCGTGCTCGAAGCCGGCAAGCATGTGTATTCGGAAAAGCCCCTCGCTCTCGACCTTGCGCAGGCCGAGGAGCTGGTGCGCCTGGCCAATGCGCGCGGACTTCACATCGTTTCTGCGCCGGCGAGCGTGCTTGGAGAGGCCGCGCAGACCTTCTGCAAGGCGGTTCACGACCGGGTGCGTGGCAAGCCGGTGCTCGCCTACGCCGAGATGGACGACGGGATGGTGCACAGGATCGGCTACGAGAACTGGGTGACCCGCACCGGCGCGACCTGGCCGGCGACGGACGAGCTGGCGACCGGCTGTACGCTGGAACATGCGGGCTACGCGCTGAGCTGGCTGATCGCGTTGTTCGGGCCGGTGCGCCGGGTGGTGAGCGTGGCGCGGCTGCTGATCGGCGACAAGGGGCCGGACACGCCCGAGAATTACAGCACGCCGGATTTCTCTTGCGCGTGCCTGGAATTCGACGATGGGGTGGTCGCGCGGCTGACCAACAGCATCATCGCCCCGCACGATCACAATCTTCGGGTCTTCTGCGAGGACGGCATCATCGAGGTCGAAGAGACCTGGGACTTCAAGGCGCAGGTGCGCTCTGTGCCGATCCCGACCTCGCGGGTGCGGCGCCAGGCTCAGAAGATCTTTGGCTGGGATGGCGGGCGACGGCTGGAGCCGGCGCACAAGCGCGAGATCTCGACGGCGAAGCGCGGCTACCCGATGGATTTCGCGCTGGGTCTGGCCGAGATGGCGCAGGCGCTCCGATCCGGGCGCCCCCCCCGACTGTCGGGCGCCTTTTCCCTGCATGTCACCGAGGTGTCGCTGGCGATCCAGCACCCCGAAAGGTTCGGCACCGTGTACGTCCCGCGCAGCGAGCCGGAGCCTGTTCGGGCGATGGACTGGACGGAATTCTAGCGCCCGACCGCGGTCAGAATGCCCCGCGTTGTCGCGGCGTCTTCGACGAAGACCTCGCGGGGCAGGGCGAGGAGTTGATTGCGGCAGACGGCAATCGGGCTTGGATCGTCGAGCAGTTCGGCGATCTTCCGCGGCAGGCTCTCCTCCTCCGGGGCCTCGATGATCAGCCCCGCGCCACGCGCTGTCAGCCAACGCGCGGTCTCGGTCCCGTCGGGGGCCAGCGCCGGCGTTGCGAAGTAGCCTCCTTCATAGATGCGATTGGGCAGAAGCCAGGTGGAATTGGCGCCGGCCTCATACCAGTCGCCGGCCCAGATCAGGTCGATCTCGCCGTAGATCCGCCCAAGGTCCTCAGGTGCCTTGTAGCGGCCTTCAAAGCGCAGATTGGCGAGTCCTAAAATGTCCTGATCGAAATTCGGGAAGACCCCCGGCGCAGGGTAGCCACGCAGGATGATCTCTACTTGATCCGGGAAGCGTTGCGCCAGCGCGCGCATCAGCGCCAGCGAGCGCTTGCACCGCAGGTTGCCGAACCAGCCGATCCGCAGCTTGCGACCCGGCGCTTTGGCGGCGGGCCGCGGCCGCGGTCCGAAAGCGTCGCCCTGGATGAGCCGGTTTTCGACCAGGAACGAAGGGCAGAGGTCGGGGTAGAAGACGTCGAAATGCTCGCTCACGAAGCGCGGCGAGGAGACCACTACGAGACTGCAATCGCGCAGCAGCTTGGCCTCGAGATGGCGCAGGGTTCGCGCGACGGCAGACCCGCCGATGAGCCGGTGGTGGATATCGAGGCATTCATAGACCAGCGGCGTTCGTAGCTTCAGCAGCTTGCGGGTTCGCGCCGCGAGGGCCAGCATGTCGAGGTTGCGCGCGTAGATGACATCGGCCTGTCGCAGCAGATCCGCATGCTGCGCGGCGACGCGGGCGCCGGAGAAGATGCTGCCGATCCGATGCAGGTAATCGTTGTCGTGGGTCTCGCCGAGGTCCACCAGCGTCCAGTCGGGTGCTGGGATCTCGCCCCGGCGTGGCATGAAGCCGGTCACCGTGCAGCCGGCGCGCCGGAAGGCGCTGGCGCGGCGGCGGACCGCGGCGTCGCCGGCGTTGTGCCCGAAGAAGGCGACATGCGCCGCGGCGGGATCGGGCGCAAGGCTGCGCGCGGGTTCACCAAGCATAGTCGTGCGGCGCAAGCGTGCGCTTCTCGCGAAGGTCGTGGGCCGCGCCGGCAGGGTCGGCGTGCGTGGGGGCAAAGCCGGACATGCGCGCGACAAAGCCGGCGATGCGGGCGAGTTCGGTCAGGTCCTTCTGTGCCATGGCCACCCGTCCGCGCCACATTGCGCCACGGCCGAGCGCGGCCGCAAGCGAGCGCCCGGCGACACCGCGCCGACGAAGGTGCGCCAGCCGTTCGGCGATGGGATTGCGGAACGCGGTGGAGCAGCCGTGTTTTCCCGCCAGCGCACGGATGGCGATCTGCCGCTCGATCTCGGTGAGCGGCGTCTCCGGGCGCAGTCCGGCGGCGCTGGAAAAATCGCAGAGCGCGGCCTCCCAGTCGGACCGCCGGGCATAGACGCAGCCGCGCTGCAGAAGGGCGGCGCGGCTGCGCAACGGTGGGTCGGCGCTGTCGAACAGGGCCTCATAGAGCGACAGCGGCAATACTTGGCGGAAGTCCGCGAATATCTTGCGGTCGAACTCCATCCAGACCTGCTCGGATGTATCGGCGGCATGGCGCAGGCTGGCGGGGCCCCGGGCGCCGTCGTGCTTGCGCTGATGGAAGAGGACCTCGTCGATCATCTCGATGGGGTAGCGGCTGGCAAGGCGCACGAACATCTCGTAGTCGATGGAGCGCGGCAGGTCCTCGCGATACGGTCCGACCCGATCGAGCGCCTCGCGCCGGACCAAGGACGCGTTCTGGAAGAAGAATACGTCTTCGAGAAGGTGGCGCAAGACGGTTCCCTCGCTCAGGTCCGGCCAGTAGCCAGTCCCCATGGTCTCGCGCCGGCCGGTCCGGGGGTCGTCGCGGAAGCGTTCGTGGCGCCCGGCGGCCAGGCCCGCATCGGTTCCGTCAAGTCTGCCGGCGAGCCGTTCCGCCGCGAAGGGCAGGGCGATGTCATCGTCGTCGCAGACCCAGATGTAGGCGCCCGTGGTTTCCTGCAAGGCGGCGTTCAGCGCGCAGGATTTGCCACGGTTCTGGCTGCGCCGGTAGAGGATTTGCCCCGGCGCGTGCTTGGCGAGTGCCCGCCCGTAGGTTTCGGTTCCGTCTGTCGAGCCGTCGTCCCAGATGACGATCTGGTCGACCGGCCGGCTCTGGCGCTGCAGCGAGTCGATCGCTTCCTCAAGGAACACCTGGCGATTGCAGGTCGCGACGATTGCGGAAATCGCAGTCATTAAACTCTATTCCTGAAAAAAGACTTGGTGCTAAATCTCGTTTAGGGTGCATGCTTGCGAAAAATTGTCCAGCATAGAAGCCAGGAACCACCCCGCCACCAACTGACATTTCCAGGGGTGGGACGAATTTTCAGACGTTTTTTGCTTTGGAGTACATATTTACCATGACGCGTTTTCTTATCGCTTTGATGCTCATGATCGGAATCATCGGAATCGGTCAGAGCGCCGCCGCAAATGACTACCGCCTCGGGGTCGAGGACAAGATTGCCCTGCGGGCAATTGTCTGGAACGAGGCCGAGCGCAATTTCGAGCCCTGGGACATTTTCGGCGGTGAATACAGCGTCCAGGCCGGCGGGCAGATCTTCGTGCCGCTGGCGGGTGCCGTCGTGGCCCAGGGTCTCACGGCGAGCGAGCTTTCGGATGAGATCGCCGCCACGCTGGTCGACAAGGGCGGGCTCCGGGATGTGCCGCATGTCACGGTCGAGATCACTGGCTACCGGCCGTTCTACATTCTCGGCGACGTGCAGCATCCGGGGGCGTACCCGGGCGGGCCGGGGCTGACCACGCTGCAGGCCGTCGCGCTTGCAGGCGGCGCGCGGCAGGCGATCGGGGAAGAGGGCGGAACCATCTCGATCGACAGCATCCGCAGTACCGGCAACCTCCGCGGCGTGCTCGCCGAGATGGTTCGCGCGCTGGCGCGAAAGGTCCGGCTCGAGGCCATCCTTGCCGACGCCGACTTGTTGAGTTTCCCCAGAGATATGCGCCATCCGGATGGCAGGGAGGCCTTGCAGCGGGTGCTCGCGGAGGAGCAGGCGATCTTCGCGTCCGGCAATGCCGCTTTCGAGCGCGAACTGGCGTCGCTCAAGGATCTGGACGCCTTGCTCGAGGCAGAGGTCGCCGGGCTGGAGAGCAAGCTGTCTGGACTTGCGGAACAGCTGACCATCGCGCGCGACTCGGTGGGCAACATGTCCGAACTGAAAGACCGCGGCTTTGCCCCCGCGTCGCGACTGGCGGATGCGCAGCGCAACCTGTTCGAACTGGAAAGCCGCGACACCGACCTACAAAACAGCATCTTCCGCGCCCGGCAGCGGATCACCGAGAACGAGCGGGACATCATCGAGCTGAGCGCGAGCAGGCAGACCAATGCGACGCTCGAGCTGCAGAAGGTTCAGGCCGAGCTGGAAAAGCTGCAACTGACCCGGACCGTCATGGAGCAGGTTCTGGTGGCGCAGGGGATCGGGATGCTCACGTCCTCTGCGACCGAGGTCGTGACTCACTTCGAGGTCGCCCGACGCGACGAGAACGGGGCCGATGTGGTCCAGCAGCTCAGCGCGAGCGATAGCGTGCTGCCCGGCGACGTGATTACGGTCAGCTCCGAGATCGTTCCGCTGGACGATCCGGAGTACCTTCAGTAGCGGGCGCCTCCGGCGCGGGCAGCCCGTTCAGGTAGCGCGCGAGTTCGGTGTCATGAATGCTGGCGGCGATCTGTTCGCTGCAGCGCTGTGCAAGG
Organism: Alloyangia pacifica; assembly: GCF_020524285.1. GTDB lineage: Bacteria > Pseudomonadota > Alphaproteobacteria > Rhodobacterales > Rhodobacteraceae > Salipiger > Salipiger pacificus_B. The sequence goes on along the minus strand of NZ_JAIVKX010000011.1, from coordinate 140,155 downwards.
GTCTCCCGATAGGCATGGTCGCTGAGCAGTCGCACCAGGTTCTCGCTGAACTCGCGGGCGCTGTCGGCTTTCACCACGAGCGGGTCGAGCGCCCCGTCGTAGCCCTCGAGTGCCTTGCTCGAGGCCAGCACGCTCATGCCGAGCTCCATATAGGTCACCAGCTTGATGCTGGCACCGCTGGCGGCCCGCGCCGGAGCGAGCCCGACTGAGGCGGCGCCGCCGACCTGTGTCAGATCCTCGATCCTGCCAAGTACGGTGACACCGGCGGGCGGTTCGTGAACGTCGTTTCCGATTTCGCCCACGATGAGAAGTTCGGCGCTGGGAAGCGCCGCGCGGACCAGGGGCCAGATCTCGTCAAGAAGGTATTCCAGCGCGTCACGGTTGCCGCCGTGGCGAACGCCGATGAACACGGCGCGCGGGGTGCCCGAGCCGGCGGCATTGACCACATGCACCGAGGGGGGCAACCAGATGTGGCGCTTGTCCGGGAGCTCCTGCGACAGCCGCTTGGCCTCTGCCGCGGACGCATAGATGCACAGGTCGGCCTCCTTGAGCCAGCCCAGTTCCGTCGCCATTGGAATGGATACATGGTCCGGGGACAACTCGGCTTCGCGGAAGGAGTCCGCCCGAAGCGAGAACACGTCGTGCAGCAGAACGGCCTTGGTCCTGCCGATGCAGTCCGAGAGCACCGGCCCCATGGAGCTGTATTCGGCGATCGTCACGGTGGAGGCAGCGGCGTTCTCGGCCCGTGCGAGGGCGCGGTGGTCTGCCGGAGCGGGCGGGCTTCCGAGCGTGTTTTTGAAGCGGGGGCGGGGTTTGCGGTGCCGCGCGAACAGCGCCCAGGCCAGCAGGCGTGACCCGCGCCGGAACGCCCGCAGCCAGACCGCGCCGGACAGGGCGACATATGCCTGACCGATGCGCAGGCTCCGAGGCCAATGAATTTCGCAATTGCGCTCGGAGAAGGCGGCGGCTGGACGGGACAGGGGAATGCTGCCGAAGCCGGCGGTCGGGGCGCAGACGATGCGAACCGCGTATCCACAGGCGACGAGCATGTCGATCAGGGCAAACAGATACACGCCTGACCCGGACAGCGCGTCATCGAGCCGACGCTGCACGAGGATGGTGGCGCACTTTGGGGATGTATCCGTGGGGGCAGGGCGGCTGAAGTCTTCGGGGACTTCCCCATCCGGCAGGTTGGCTGAGCGTAAATTATCCAAAATCTTTGACACTTTTCAGTTGGTTTACGTGGTCTTTCCTCTTGGTCGGAGGCGCTTGCTCCCCGCCTCCAGCAATTTCGTGACGATCGTGCCTGCTGCCGGAGGGTGTTTCGCCAGCGCATGAAGGGCGGCGGCAGGGCGACCGCCCTTCAGTGACTGCAACGCCATTTCGCTATGCTGAAGCCGCAGGAGCCCCGCGCGGCGCCGTGTGAAGAGCTGGCGTGAGGCGTCCGATAGTCGCGCCGCATGCCGTGCGACGAAAGCGTCGTCCGCGGCGATGAGCGGGCCGATGTGTGCGGGATTGATCCGGTGCGAGATCGACCCGCGCCGCGTCGTGTACAGATAGTCCGGTGCGGGCGAGAAAACGACCCGGGCGCCGGCGGCCAGACAGGCTAGAATGAGGTGAAAATCCTCTCCGTTCCAAATGCTGGGATCGTAGCGGATCCCGTGCTGTTCGAGGAAGTCCCGCCGCAGCATCGGTTTCAGGAAGCCCAGTGAGCGCCCGCCGGTGAGCGTCTGATCTTCGGCCACGTAGCCTTCCAGGGTCATCAGGCGGGGCGCATCGAATGCCGGCCCGTGCAGGTAGGGCTGCGGATCGACCGCGTGCCCGGTTTCATCCACCCTTTGGAAATTTCCCAGTACCACGTCCGCCCTGTACTGCCGCGCCAGGTCGATCATCGCGCGCGTGCGGCCAGGGGTTATGGCGTCGTCGGAATCCAAAACGGCGATCCATTCCGTCTCCGCCGCGTCCAGAGCCGCGTTGCGGGCCGCGCCGGGGCCGCCATTGCGCCCCAGGCGCACAACTTGCGCGCCGCATTTTTGGGCGATGTCGGCAGTGCGGTCTTCGGAGGCGTCGTCGGCAACAAGTGCAATGGATTCAACGCCCTCTTGGTCGATTGCTGAATAAATACTCGAAAAAATAGTGTCTGCAGCGTTCCACGCGGCGATTATGACCGTTGCTTTGTCCATCCGGGACCCATATGATTGAACTTGTAATTTTTTTGGTAATGCAATTTTAAGTAGACGGCTATCATATCTTCGAGTTTGGAAGTCTGGTAATCGTCTCTATTTCTCGGTTCTATTTCAATACAATTCTCCGCGCAATTTGACAGCGGATCAAGAGATTTCCTAATATGTCTGATATTTGCGTCATCGTTGCTGCATTTAACGCAGAACGAACAGTTTCCACAGCGGTAAGAAGTGCACTCTGCCAGTTCGGGCCGGAGGTCGAGGTGATTGCCGTTGATGACGCGTCCACCGATAATACGTTTCAGTGCCTCTCCGCGATCGCGTGCGAGGACTCCCGGTTGACGGTTCTTCAGGTGTCGCGCAACGCTGGCCCCGCCGCGGCGCGCAACCTTGCTCTGTCCCGCACCCGGGCGCGATATGTGACGGTTCTCGACGCCGATGACCTCATGATCGAGGGGCGGCTTGCCGGGCTCCTCGCGCTTGCAGATGCCGGGGGCTGGGACATCGTGGCCGACGATCTCTACAAGGTCGCCTCGTTTCGCGAGGGTGCGCCGAAGCGCCGGGTCTTCAGCCAGCAACAGATCGGCCAGCAGGAGATCACGCTCGAGGCTTTCATTCGCGGAAACCTGTCCCGGCTGCATGGGGACCGTGGCGAGATGGGCTTTCTCAAGCCTCTCATCCGCCGCGAATTTCTGGTCCGGCACCACGTCGCATATGACGAAACCCTGCGTTTGGGCGAGGACTACATCTTCTACGCGGCCGCCCTCGCGGCCGGGGCGCGTTTTCTGCTGACCGACCCGCTTGGCTATTATGCGTTGACGCGGGCGGACTCGCTGAGCGGCCGGCACAGCGCGTCGGATCTTGCGGCGCTAGTGGCCGCTGACCAGAGGTTCGGCCATCTCGCCGGGCTGACGCGCGCAGAGCGGGCGATGCTCCGGGAGCACGAGATCGAGACGCAGAAACGCTGGCGCTGGCTCTGGTTGATAGAAGCGGTGAAATCGCGCGACCTCGGCGAGATCGCGCGATGCTTCATGGCCCCGCCGGCCGTCATCGCGACCCTGTTGTCGAACCTCGCGGAGCAGTTCGTTCTGCGCGGTCGTGCGGCCGTGTCGCCCTCACGCAAGGGGCCGGGGGCATGAGCGCGCGGATCCGATGGGGCATCCTCGGTGCCGGGTGGATCGCGGCGCACTTCGCGCATGATCTGAGATATTCGAAAACCGGCTGCGTGTCCCGGATTGCCTCGCGGGATCATGGCGAGGCCATGGCCCTTGCCCGCGCGTGCGGCGCCCAGGTAAGCGACAGTCTCGCCGCGCTCTGCCATGCCCCGGACGTGGACGCGATCTATATCGCGACGCCGGCCTTCCTGCACCACCGGCACGTTCTCATGGCGCTGGCGGCGGGCAAGCCGGTGCTCTGCGAGAAGCCCTTTGCGCTCACCGCGGCGGAGGCAAGAGAGATTGCCGACGCCGCACAAGCGTCGGGCTGCTTCTGCATGGAAGGCATGTGGACACGGTTTCTGCCACTCTTCACCGAATTGCGGCGCCGGGTCCGGGACGGAGAACTCGGGCGCCTGTCACAGATGGGAGTGGAGCTCGGGTTCCCCTACGAAGAAAACGCATCGACCAGTTCCCTGACCGATCCGAAACTCGGTGGCGGCGCGCTTTTTGATCTCGGCATATATGGGGCGTCGATGGCGTATGATTTGCTGGGTGCGCCGGGGGAAATTTGGGCCGACGCTTTGTATTCCGACACTGGGAGCGTGCGCGACGTGTCGATCACCATGCAGCACGATCGGGGCGAGTCGCCGGTGCTGTGTTCGATACGGGCCAGCCACAGCGCGCTGCTGCGCAACACGCTCGATGTCAGCGGCGCCTCTGGGCGGATTACGGTCGAAGCGCCCTTCATCCAGGCCTCGCGGGCGCGGCACGTGCATTTCGAGCCAAAAGGGCGCGCGGCCGAACGTCCGTCAGCGCTGAAGGATGCCTTGCGTGGCAGCCCGGCCTGGCCCGTGGCGCGCGCCATAGCGCGGCGCGTAACCGGTCGTGATGGTGCCCTTTTCGGCCGACCGTTCACCGGTTACGGCCTGCGCTTCGAGGCCGATGAGGTAGCGCGCTGCCTGGCTGGCGGGCTGCGAGAGAGCCCGGTGATGCCGATCTCGGAGTCGGTCGCCGTTCTTGAGACGATGGACCGGATATCCGAGATCATTTCATGGCGGGCGCCGGTGCCATCGCCCAGTTTGCGGCTCGGCGCGGCGGTGCCGCGCAAAGTTGCGGGGCTGAGCGTAGGCTAGGAAGGGCGGCGCGACCGCCGAGAATTTGATATTTTGCTAAACTGGTTTAATTTAAAAATCAAACGATAACGTCAAAATAATTTTCAGTTCTTCGAAATTGAAGTGGATGAGTTTCGCTACTTTATCCTAAGTCGTTTATTTGCAGGGGTTCCGATTATGACATTGCAGTTTGACCCTTCTGATCCTCCTATTTCGGAGGGAAAGAAAGAACTGTTGATCGGCAGAGAAATTAAGCCCGGCCTCAGAGTTCCGGCCGTTGAAGGAGTCGGAGATCCGGTTCGCAATGCAGTCAAGCGAACGGTCGACATTCTTCTGGCGCTCGCGATGCTCGTCGCGTTCGCGCCCTTGATGTCTCTGATCGCGCTAATGGTCTGGCGCGAGGACGGTGCGCCGATCTTCTTTGGACATCGTCGCATTGGGAAGAACGGCAAGCCATTCAGGTGCCTGAAATTCCGCACCATGGTCCGTGATTCCGATGCCGTGCTGGAGCGCGCGCTCTCCTTTGACAGCAACCTGCGTCGGGAATGGGAAGAAAGCTACAAGCTGGATTGCGACCCGCGGATCCTGGATGGCGTCGGGCATCTGCTGCGGCGCACGAGCCTCGATGAACTGCCGCAATTGTTCAACGTCCTGCGGGGGGACATGAGCCTTGTCGGACCGCGGCCGATCATTGACGACGAGCTCGAGAAATATGGTGGCTACAAGACGCACTACCTGTCGGTCAAACCTGGATTGACAGGTCCGTGGCAGGTGGGTGGTCGCTCGGATACGTCCTACGAAGAGCGCGTGACCCTCGACGTGTGGTACGTGGAGAACGCGAGCATCGGCAGGGACCTGTCCATATTGCTGCGCACCATGTCCGCTTTTGTCAGTGGTCAGCTCGGTGGCGGGAAGTGAATTTTGTATCCTCCGCAGAGACCAGCGGACTGCGGGTGTCGCCGGGCGTCTTGCGCGGCTGGCGCGTGGTCAGCAGACCCCACAGGAGGGTCATGGGGGCCGCCGCGATCCAACCGAAGAGCATCCACCACCAAACGCTGCCACCGAAGACGAAACTCGACAAAATGCAAACGACTTGCAGCATGATCAGCGGAGGCAAGAGCAACTTGGCTCTTAGCCCAAGGCGATGCCGTCCTGCGCCGTTATCTTCGGGATTGCCCAGTTTACGTGCTCCTTTGTCGGATCGCTGCGTTGGTTCGTGTGGTCCCAAGACCGGAATATGCCACCTGTGCATCCGCCAATCGCCAGACGCACATCGTCAGATGCACACAAATAAGGCGAGTAGGACAGAATTCAAGTTCAATAATTCGTTTGTACCCTGTCGTCAAATCTTTCAGCGGACCCAGCTATGCGCATAGTTGTGGGGATATGCACCTTCAGGCGTGAGAGTTTGCTGGCCACCCTGGACAGCGTTGCGGGTCAGGAGTTGCCACCGGATGCAACCCTGCAGGTGCTTGTCGCCGACAATGACGAGACGCCTGTGCATCGGCAGGCCATCACCGCGCATGCGAGGTATCTGCAGTTGCCCCTGACTTATATCCATGCGCCCGCCCGGAATATTTCCATCGCGAGGAATGCCTGTCTCGAAGCTGCGCGGGGGGATTGCCTCATTTTCATAGATGACGACGAGGTGGCCGATCCTGGATGGATCCTGCGCCTGGTCTCGGTTTGGCGGCAATCAGCCGCCTCTGTGGTCTTTGGCCCGGCCCTTGCGGTCTATCCCGAGAGCGCGCCGCGATGGATGCGCGATAATGATTTCCATTCCAATATCCCGACGCATCGCAGCGGCCTGGTCGAGACCGGCTACACCAGCAATGTCCTGTTGGATCTGGGGAATGCCGAGATCGCTTTGGCGCGCTTCGATCCGGCCTACGGGCGGACTGGGGGGGAGGACGTCGATTTCTTCTTCCGCCTGCACCGCGCTGGCGTGGAAATGGCGATTGCCGAAGAGGCGCGTGTGCGCGAACATGTCACCCCGGCGCGCATGAACTTTGGCTGGCTGCTGCGCCGGCGCTACGCGGGCGGCGTGATCTATGGAAGCTGTGCGGCTCGGGACGATATCGCGAAACGCGCGGCGGTGCTCGGGCAGAGTCTGGTAAAGGCCATATATTGCGCGGTCCGGACACTTCTGTCGGTAACGCGCAGTGACCGCTGCATTTTCTGGTTCATGCGCGCGGCGTTCCATATCGGGGTCATGTCCGGCTGTATCGCGCCACCCCGCCGGGAAGTCTACGGAGAGACAGCATGAGCGCCGCGAAGGAGGCTTCGACCGACCGCCTGAGCGTGCCGGCCCGCGCCGAGCGGACGCCGCTCGTTCATGTACGGACGCCGACCTACCGCCGCCCGGAGGCGCTGCGTCGCTGTCTCGAGAGCATCCGCGCTCAGGTTTGGCGCAACTGGGTCTGCGACGTATTTGACGACGACATGCAGGGGTCGGCACGCTCGGTGGTTGCGGAGTTGGACGATTCGAGAATCCGCTACACGCGAAATCCCGGCCAGAAATTCGCGAGCCGGAATATCGACCAATGCTTCTCGCGGCAAAACCCCCATGACGCGGACTACTTCTGCATCATCGAAGACGACAACGCTATGCTGCCCGAGTATATGGCGCAGGGCATAGAGGATTGCCGCCGGCACAAGGTGGAAATCGTTTTGCGCAACCAGTTCGTCGAACTGGAATCCGCAAGCGAGCGCGCCCGGCTGCTCGATTGCGGTGTGCTGGACGAGCGCTACCGCGAGGGTGTGATGTCGCCCCAGACCTTGCGCATGGCCCTGCTCGTGTTTCACGGCGTTTCCAACAGCGGCCTTTTCTGGTCACGGCGCGCGCGCTCGGATCTCGAGGTCGGCTACGCGTGCAACGTGACTTTCGCGGAGCACTTGCGCACCTTCTCGATCCGTGAGCCGATCTTCATCGGCCTGGAGCCGAAGGCGGTCTGGGCCGACAACGGCGCGGGCTCCACGCGCAACAATGGGTTGAAGAAGTCCGAGATTCGGCGGGAGCTCGACCTCAAGCGCAACATCGTCGAGCTGCAGGGCGTCGTCTGGCACGATGCCACCGTTGCGCAGCGCGCGGGCTTCCTGAGCAACAGCGCGTTCCACTTTTCGGCGGAAGCAAGGGCCGAGGGTCTGGCAAAGGCGCATCTTGCGGCGAATGCCGGCGGCACCCTGTCGTCGCGCCGGGCGGCGGAGCTCTATGCCCGCGGTGCCCTGATCCGGCTCGCCGGACGACTCGAAGCGGAACTGCCGGGGTTCATCCGCGAACGGCGGTTGTTGGAGCCGGCTCCGGCCCAGGGGTATTGCGCCTCAAACGCCGGCCCGGACTGTGCGACGAGCGCCTGAGGTTCATCGTTCCTAGGGGTTTGCTGCGCGCCGGTTTGCCCGAACACGGAGTGCCGCCAGCCGGGCTTAGTCTTCGTGACAGGTGATCGAGTCCGGGAACAGGCAGGTCTCGCCCGGGGGTGTGTAGGCGACCCAGTCGATGAACATTTCCACCGGTCGGTCGGGGTATTCGAGGGGGCCCATCCAGCTGGTCAATTTGTCGGTGCTCCAGAGGCTGAAGTAGATTCGCTGCGGCTGGGTCGGGAGCTCGCCTGTCGCCTCGTGCACCAGCTCGCCGTTGAGATACCAGCGAATCCGCTCGGGCTCCCAGACGAAGGCGTAGTCGTTGTACTCCGCATCGGTGGTGTTCGGTACGGGCACGACGGTGCCATGGCGAGGCTCGCCGTTGGCATAGGTATTGAGGCTGACCCGGTCGGTCTTGCGGGTCAGGACCTCCACGTCGATTTCGTCGTGCGGCTCGTTCTGGCTGGGGCCTATGTAGGTGAAGAAGGCGGCATTTATTCCCGAGGCCACATCCGTGCGAAGCCGCGCTTCGAAGGTGCCATGCGTATATCGGGTCCGGGTGTGGAACTCGCCGCAAGCGAAGTCATAGACCGTTTCTGGCGCGGCCTCTTCGCGGTCCTCTCCCGGAACCTGGCCCGGAACCTGCTCATCCTGTTCGTCGGAAGCCGCGTCAGGAGCCTGTTCGGGGGGGGAGGTCTCTTCGGCAGCGTCGCTGTCGGTGGGCTGCGCCGGCTCCGGGGCCGTGCCCTGTGCAGAGGTGTCTTCGGGAGCGGGATCGAGCCGCACGAGACTCAGCGTCGCGATGCCTTCCTCGACCCACAGGCGATCCGAACTCCAAATGCAGTTCTGCCATGACCCGTTGGCCCAACCGTCGGAGATCCGCCAACGGTCTCGGTCGAAGGTGTCGAAGTCGTCGAAGAACCCTTCCGCGGTCTGTGCTGGCGCGCCGCTGGGGACAACGGCGCAGCTCAGCAGCAGCGCAAGCCCTGCGCCGCAGGAGAGAGAGGAGATGCCGGTGCGGGGCCTCGGTGGCGTCCGGTGCCGCATCGCGGCGGGGCGCTGCTGTAGCGCGGGCCGCTCCTTGAGGGTCAGCAGCGCACCGATGACGAAGAGCATGAACAGCAACTGGAAGGGGACCATGAGAGCGACTTCCGTGAAACTGATCGCGGTATTGATCAGCGCAATGCAGGAAAAGAAGATGGCTGGCATATCGCTTGCAAAGAAGGCGACGGGCAGCACGCGAGCGAGGATCCAAAGGGTCGCTATTGAGATGAGCGCCAGCCCGATGAGGCCCTGGTGCACCGCCACTTCGTAATAGGAATTGTGGAACGAGAAGTTGGAGTTGTAGTGCTTGAAGAACTCGTCGTAGATGCGTCGCGCGACGGAGAATGCATCATCGGGTTTCCAGAAACCCCCGTGCCCGACGCCAAGCAGGGGGTGCTGACGGATCTCTTCGGTCGCGTATTGCCACAGCACCGTGCGCCCGGTGAGCGTGGTGTCCTTGCCGAAGGCGTGCAGCACCTGCCCCACGGGGTCGATCTCGATCATCGTCATTGCCGCATAGATGCCCCCGAGAAGGCCCAGCCCCACGGTCAGGAACAGCAGGCAAAGCGTGGCCCGGGGCGCCAGCACGCTCCGGAACCGCAGGAACAGGATCGTGGCGAAGGTGCCGATCGCGAAGAGCGATGCGGTGGCGCTGTGGGCCAACAGGATCAGGTAGAGCGACAGCGGGATGCCCACCAGCGCCGCCAGCCGCCACTTCCGGGAGAAGCCGGGATCGAGCACCATGCACAGCGAGGAGACCCAGAGCAAGACCATCGCGGTGCCAAGGGCATTCTTGCTTCGGAACACCCCTTTGGCGGTGCTGCCGGTCGGATCGCTAAGGAAGCTCATGAGGCCGGCCAGGCCGGCTGCGATGAACACCGAAAGCAGGAGCTGGCGCGGCGAGAGTCGCAGCACCGCCCCGTAGCAGATCATCAGCGTCAGGACGAGCTGCAGCCCGGTCTTCAGAATTTCCTCGGTCTCGATGCCCCAGCTGAGCGAGAGAAACCACCAGATCGGGAACAGCCACAGCACGTAGGACCGCGCAATGAGCACGAAGATCTCGCGGAAGTCCCGGATGAAGGCCCAGAAGAAGTAGAGCGCCAGCGGGTAGAGAATGAGTTCGTCGTTGTCGAACTGGCGGAACGTCACGATCACCCAGAGCGTGACCAGGACGTGGTCGCGGGTTTCGGGCGAGATGCCGTAGGTCCGACCCAGGAAGGTGAAGTGCAGGCTCATGCGACCGCACTGCCGGCAGATGTACCGCGCTGCTGGTTGGCCACAAGCCGGTCGGCAAGCCGCAGCGCAAGCGCAACGATGGTCAGGGTCGGGTTGGCCTGACTCGACGTCGGGAAGACGCTGGCCGAGGCGACGTAGAGATTGTCTGTCCCGAAGACCCTGCAGCCTTCGTCGACCACGCCCTTGTCGGCGCTGCACGACATCCGCGTCAGCCCGATCTGATGGTAGCCGTCGCGCGCGGCGGCGCGCACGCGCTGCGCCAGGACATCATCGTCGGGGTCAAGCTCGAGCCGTGCGAAACCGCTGTCCTCGAGCGCCCGTGCCAGCTTGCGATGCGCTTCCACCGTACCTTGGATGGTGTCTGCGCCATAGTCGAAATCGATGCGCAGCGGCCGGGTTCCATCGGGTCCGGGCCGTGGGCAGAGGGCCGCGATGCTGGTCGGGCTCGGCAGATGCTCAGCATGGTAGGCCAGCCTGTAGGGCCCTGGCCGGCGCGCGATCAGCCGGTCCGGAAACCGTTGGTCCGGGTGCCGCGCGCGGCGCATCGCGGCTCTCAGGCCGCTCAGCGGCTCGGTCGGCCTGCGCAGCACATTCGCCAGATGCGCGGCCCATGTGCCGGAGGGGGCGCCGCGGAGCAGCGTTTTCGCCGAGATTTCCGCGCTGCCGTGGCGTGGGTCGCCGGGCGCGATGCTCTCGATCCACAGCGCGATATGCGGACCATCGGGCGGCAGCATGAGGAAGCGGCGCCGCCCCGGAGCGCTGTCGGGGCGCGCATTATAGGTGAATGCGGCGGCGGTCTGCGCATCGCGGAAAGTTATCTCCGAGATGCTGCCGGTGAGATGTCCCATGTAGCCGCGCCCCAGCCAGGAGGCACCGCGCAGCCTGCCGGGCTTGCGCCGCTCCTCTTCGAGCAGCAGCTGGGTGGATTGCAGGCCACCGCAGGCCAGGACCACATCCGCCGCGCTGATGCTGACGGCGCCCGCAGAGCCGGTTACGCTGATCGCCCGCACCCGGCGGTCCGACCAACTCATGCCGGTCACCTCGGTGTCGAGCAGGATGTCGGGGCCGTTCGGCCCGGTCAGCCGGTCCCGCAATTCGGCGGGGAACCAGTGCCGGCTGAGCAGTTCGACGGTGTCCATTCGGATGCCTTCGAGCGTCGGCCAGTCGGCAGGCGTTGCCACGTTGTACCGGGGCTCGACCTCGAACAGGGCAGAGGCGGCGGGCACCCAGGCGGCGTAGTCCTCGTAGCTGATCGGCCAGCTCGCCCCGAGCCCGGGGCGGTCCGAGAAGTCCTCGGGATCGAAGGGCACGCAGCGTCCGCCCCAGATGCTCAGCGTTCCGCCCAGGCCCTCGCGCGTGGTCTTGTGGGCCGGATCGTGGGGCGACCCTACGGGCAACAGCGGCTCGCGCCGTGGCACCGAGGCGATCTCGCCGCCGCGCTCCACGATCAGCACCGAAAGCCCGTTCTGCCGGGCAGAGTCGGCAACGGCGAGTCCGGCTGCACCGGCGCCAATCACACATAGATCGTAATGGATCTGGCAGGCGGTCTCTTGTGTCACATAGGGCATCAGACGATCTCCGGGGTGGTGCGGGCCCTCTGGCGCCGCGCAAGGCCGACGATCTTGCGCAGGGTGGTCGACGCCGAGGTCGACTTCGCTCCGTGCCGAGATCTCATGCCGGGGTCAGACATCAGCGCCCGCAACCGTGCGTCGACGCTGGCATTGCCGAAACGCGTGATCGCGCGCTCCCGCGCGTCGCGGGCGTGTTGCCTGCTTTCTTCGGGCCTCTCGTGCAGGCGCGCGAGACAGTCGGCGGCGTCGCCGGGGGCGCAATAATGCCCGAGGTCGCCGAAATTGGCTCGCAGGCGCGGATCGAGAACACAGGGGCGCTCCATCAGGATCGCCTCCGCGATTGTGCGCCCGAAGGCCTCGATCCAGCGCGGATGGTAGAAGTAGCAAAAAGCATCGAGGCTCTCCAGAAACTGGCCGACCGGCTCCGCGTTGAAACGCACGATCTCCCAGGCATCGGCGGCCGGCCCCAGCGCGCGCCGGACGTCGTCCGGCAGGCCCATCACCCGCGTCCGCCATGCCGGGCCGGGCGAGAGCGGTGCGGTCATTGCAGCAAGATCGTCCGGCCATTTGAGGCTGTCTGCGCGGCCATGCCGCCCGACGGTGGCCTGCGGCCCGCTGAAGGCCGGTCGCGTGCTGCGCCACTCGTCTGGATCGAAAGTGTTCGTCCAGTCCTCGGAGGTCAGCGTCAGCAGGGGTGCGAAGCTGCGGAGCTGGGCGCGGACCGTTCCGGATACGGGGGCCCACCACGGATGGCAGCCGAAGGCGCGGGAAATCTGGCGGTTGACTGTCAGCGGGTTGTATTCGAGCGAGCCGTCGCCGCGGAACGGAGGGTGGTGTGTCACCACCACCGCGCGGCGGGTGGTCAGCTCTGCTCGGGTGTGCAGCCCATGAAAGAAGGCGAGGGGATGATGCAGCAAGGTCAGCTCGGCGCTCGCCGTTCCGGTGGCGAGGCTCACGCCCGGCAGGTCCTGCAGCTTCAGCACGTGCGGATTCTCCAGGTCGTCGGTTCCGTCGAAGAATCGCGACCTGATCGGCATCAGTCCCACGGACAGGCCGAGTTCGGAAAACCGCGCAACGTCGCTGATCACCGCCGAGGCGGTGCCGCCCGAGAATCGTGGATCGGTGAGCACGAGGATGTCGAAACCGCTGCGGCTCATGTGGTAAAGCCCGGCCAGACGGTGGACAGATCGCGCCCGAGCAAGGTCGACAGCCCGGCATTGCGTGCGGACAGATGCTGATCGAGGTAGCGCCGCACACCCGGGTCCATTTTCGGCTGCTCCGGCGATTTCAGGAAGACCGGGTGGGCGTAGCGGAACCAGTAGTAATGCAGCTTGCTGCGGGCAGTCTCCTGAGCGCCGCTGCGTTTGCCAAAGTGATTGCGGTACTGGTTGCGCACGATGCGACTGCTGATCCGGTTCACAGCGCGCTGCAGGCGCGGGTGCGTGGGATAGTAGGTCCGGTTGAACCAGCTGCTGGTCCGGGCGACCGGCATGCGGGGCACGCCGAGGAAATCGGACATGCCGTCGACGAAACCCTGCTGGTCGGCGAGAAAATCCTCGAACAGGCCGATCCGAACGCGTTCGGGGCCGAACACGTCGAGATAGCGGCGCAGGTGGGGCGCGTAGGTCGAGCCGAGAATGATCGACGGAAAGGCGGTGAGCGCTTGCTCGAAGCTGCAGCTGGTGCGTCCGCGGGTCACCAGATGCCAGTATTGCGAGTAGGCCCGTTTGACCGGATCGCGCAGCATGAAGATCAGCTTCACGCGCGGAAGCGTCTCGGCGATCCGCGCGGCAGCAACCTCGGACTGCAGGTAGATCGTGGAATCCTCGCCGACGCAGGGATGATTTGCAAACGCATCAAAATGTGACGCGTACCAGCTCAGGCTCTCGGGGTTGCCGGGCCGGGGGTCGTTCCAGTCGAGCCCGTCGGGGCCGCAGAACAGAAAGTCGGGATGGCCGATCGGATCGTCGGCATCAAAGAAATGAATCTCGTCGTCGGGGATCCCGACAGATGGGTTCTGGGCAAGTATGAAATGAAGGGAGGTGGTGCCGCATTTCGGCGCTCCCCCGATGATGAAGTCAGGCAGCCGAACATGGTGCTCAACGCGCAAATTCATGGCAAATCCGAAAAAAATGAATCACGTAAAATATAGATCGATGCTAGCGAGCCCCTTTATCGCGATCCAGAGTTTCCGCCTGCCAGGCCAGCGCAGCAGCGCCAGTTCCGTGGCAAATGGCGCATTTTTCAGCACTGCGAGGAATATTTGTACGATTTTCTCGTGCATGTCGCCCGAACCGGGCTGAGGTGCCGAAATTTCGCTCGGTCCGTGAGTGCTATTGGTCTAAGCTCAGAAAGCGGAAATCCGTCGCTTCGCGTTTCGCAATTGGGCGGCTTCCTTTAGATTATAAACCATTCCTTTTGTTTTCCATTATTTTATCTGGGTTTTCATGGAAGATTTTTGCAACTCCGTTGATTCAATCACGGCCACCGTTCGCTGCTATCCGGCATCTCCATCGAAGACGGAGCGCCTTGGCGCATGTCCTGAGCGCGATCTGAAACACCCCCGTCGCATGCTGCGCTCTGCCACCCAGATGCTCTCTTGGGGGCGGACATGAACGCGCGCGGCGGTCTCAAGGCCTTGCCCCTGCACCCGCGATCCGGCGGCCTGGAGGGAGAGGAGCGGGTGACACCAAGCAACTCGGCCTTCGGGTTGGATGACTTCATCGCGGTCCTGCGCAAGCGCGTTTGGCTTCTGGTCGGGTGCGTCGGTCTCGCGCTGACGCTGGCGGTGTTCTCGCTGGCGACCTACAGCCCTCAGTACGTTGCCTCAGCGCAGATGCTGCTCGGGACCCAGGGCGGGAACGACCGGAACTCCTCGGACCTGCTGGAGGACCGGGCGCTCACCGACTCGGCCATTCAGGGCGAGCTGGCGATCTTGGGCTCCAGCGCGCTGCTGATCCGCGTGGTGCAGCGCCTCGAACTTGACCAGGACCCAGAATTCAACGGCGCCTTGCGGCCGCCGCCGGACCCGGTGCCCGTCATCGATCCGATCCGGAATGCGATTGGCGCGGTTCTCGAAGCGCTCAGGGGGCTGACGTCGCCGTCCGTCGAAGCGGACCCGGACGCTGACGCGGCGCCTTCGGAGGGCATTGCCGAAGCTTCGAGCGCGCGCGATTCGATGCTCGGCGAGTACGCCGATACGGTAAACGCCCTGCGTGGCCGGCTTTCGATGCGCCAGCGCGGCAACTCCTTCGTGGTCGAGGTGACCGCAGTGTCGGAGGACCCGGCAAAGGCCGCCGCGATCGCCAACACCGTGGTCGACGAATACATCGACTTCGTCAGCGACAGGCGGTTCGAGGCGGCGCAGCGGTTCACCACCTGGCTCGAGACCCGCGTCGGAGAACTGGCGGATGTGGTCGAGGAGTCGGAAACTGCGGTGATCTCTTTCGAGGCGATTGCCGACAGCGAGATCGACAATCCCGAGCGGCTCGAGCAGCAGATGCAGGAGATGACCACGCGCTTCGTCGACACCTCGGCGCGGCTGGCCGAAACCGAGGCACGTGCCGCGAAGGCGCGAGAGTTGCTCGACGGGGAGGGGCTCGTGGCCGCGGCGACGATCCTCGATTCCGAGGCGCTCTCGCGGTACACCTCGGAGGTGGCAGCGTTGCGGCGCGACGAAGCCCTCGCGCGCGACCGCTATTCGGAAGACAGCCCCCAGCTCGCCGCCATCCGGCGCGAGGCTACCGTTCTGCAGGAAGACCTTCGGGCCGAAGTGGACCGGGCGGTGCTGGAACTGGAAAACCAGGCCGGCGTCCTGCACGTCAACCTGCAGGCCATTCGCCAGAGCCTCAAGAGCCTCGAGAACACGGTGCTGGCGCGCTCCAAGGACCAGATCAAGCTCAACCAGTTGGAGCGCATCGCGGATGCCAACCGGCGGATCTACGAGGATTTCCTCGGTCGCTTCAAGGAATCGAGCGAGATCCAGAACCTGCGGCGGGCCGATGCCGAGGTGATCACCTACGGCTCTCCGCCGGAGAGCCCGTCGCTGCCGCGCAAGAAGGTCACGATCATCCTGTCGATCGCGGCGGGGCTGTTCGTGGGCATCGGTGTGGCGTTCCTGCTGGAGTTGCTGCCCAAGCGGTTCGTCACCTCCGACCAGATCACCCGGC
Source organism: Alloyangia pacifica (assembly GCF_020524285.1). Taxonomy (GTDB): domain Bacteria; phylum Pseudomonadota; class Alphaproteobacteria; order Rhodobacterales; family Rhodobacteraceae; genus Salipiger; species Salipiger pacificus_B. Next base: position 124,323 of record NZ_JAIVKX010000011.1, on the reverse strand, counting down.
TGACCGGTCTGTCGGTGCTCGGACATCTTCCGAACCTGCCGCGGCAATGCAGTGCCCGTACTCTCGCCGCCAGGTTGCAGGGCACCGTGGCCGGGCCGATGGCCCGGGCGGCCCTGACGACGGTGCGCAACTTCGACCTGACGCTCGGGCGTCCGGCACGCTCGGTGCAATTGGCCGCGAAGCAGGATACCGGCGACAAGTCGACGCTGGCCATGCTACTGGGGTGGGCGGCAGCGCGGCGAGGCAAGAGCTGTCTGCTGCTCGATGCCGATGTGAAATCCGCGGGGCTGACCGAGCGCTTCGAAGTGAGCCCGGCGGCCGGATTCGTCGAAGTGCTCTACGGCGATGCGTCGCTCGATGACGTCATCATCCATGATGAGGGCCTGGGGGTGTCGCTGCTGCCGATGGTCCCGGCGATGATCGATCCGGCCACGCTGTTCGGCACCGAGCGGGCGGACCAGCTGTTCAAGGTATTGTCCGAGCGCTTCGACCTCGTGATCATCGACGCGCCCGAACTCGAGGACGTGTCAGACCTGGTGAGCCTGCCGAGCCCGATCGACATGGGCCTGCTGGTGCTGCGGTCGAACCTGTCGCCGATCAAGCCCTCCATCGGGGCGCTGCCGCTGTTCCAGTCGATGAACGTGCTGATGCCGGGGGCGATCCTGACCCGGCTGAAACCGCGAACCTGAGCCGGCGCGGCTCCGCGACGGACAGAAGGGCGCCGGGCGGCAACGCCCGGCGGCGTTCGACGCGGTCAATCGAGCCTGCGCCGACGATGCTGCCGACACGATATCAAATGGAGACATGAATGATTACGGGCTCCTATGACCGGAGCGGGAAGCTTTCTGCCTCGGCCCCCGAACTGAACGCGTCGGACGGTTCCCGGGCAGAGGCCGCGAACGTCGTCCTGCCGGACTGGATCGCCGCCATCTGCCTGACAGGCCTGGGCGCATTCATCGCGTGGTATCTGGCGGGCGGCCTTCCGGCCATCGGCATCGACGACGCGGCGATCACCCGGTCCTACTCTGAGAACATCGCCAACGGTCTCGGCTATGTCTACAACGCCGGCGGCGAGCGCGTCGAAGGCTCCACGAGTTTCCTTTGGACCATGCTCCTGGCGCTGCTCTACGCGCTGACATCGACGCCGGAGGTGCCGATCCTGCTGTTGACCGGCGCGCTCAGCGCCGCCGCCGTGTTCTGTGCGCTGCGGATCGCGCGGCGGCTGGCCGGCAGGACCGGGGCTCCGGCCTCGCTGACGGTGGCCGTGCAATGCGTCGCGCTGATCGCCAGCCCCGGCTATTTCCTGTGGTCGGTCTGGACGATGATGGAACTGGCGCTGTGGTCGTGCATGACGCTGATGATGGTCTGGCAACTGGTGCGCGCGGTCGAGGCCGAGGGCGACGCCGGTGCGCCGGGGCTCTGGCTGTTCCTGCCGGCGCTGGCCCTGCCGCTGTCGCGTCCCGAGGGCATTGCCGTCGCCGCGGGACTTCTCTGTTTTGCCGCCGTGATCTGCCGGCGGTGGCGCCGCAGCCTGTTGCTGGCGCTGGTCCTGGCGCTGGTCTCCTTTGCCGCGGTGACGCTGTTCCGCTTGGCATATTTCGGTCAGCCTTTCCCCAATACCTTCTATGCCAAGGTCTCGTCGGATCGGATTCAGGACATCACCGACGGCGCGAAATACGCCATCAGCTACGCGCTCGGGGCGCCCTTCGTCGCGGTGCTTCTGGCGGCCTGGGCCGCCGCGGTCATTTGGGCGGTCCCGCGCGCCCTGCGCGGGCAACCGGGCAGCCGGGGGCTGCTGATCGTGGCTGCGGCGATCGCCGGCTTTCTCGCGGTCTACGCCTGCCTCGGAGGCGATCACTTTGTGCTTTGGCGGTTCTATCAGCCCGTCACACCGCTGCTGCCTGTGGCGCTCGGGATCGGGTTGAGCCCCTGGCTTGGGGCCTTGTCGGGCGGCGCCTCTGTGTCTGGGGCGAAATGGGCGGTTCCGGCACTCGCCGCGGCGGCGGCCTGCGCGTTGCTGGGCTGGATGCACTACTATCAGGCGCGCTTCGACGTGGCTAAGGAGTTCACCCTGAACGGCGCGGGGATCGACTTCGGCAACTACCTCGATACGGTCTCGCCCCGGCCGTCGATCGGCATCGGGCCGGCAGGGGGGATCGCGCTGGCCTACGACGGATACATCTACGATCTGCTCGGGCTGAACTGGGTCGAGATGGCCCATGCCAATCCGGTGAAGACCGGCATGCGCAATCATGCCAGCTTTGACGAGCCCACTTTCTGGAAGCATGCGCCCGACGTCCTTGCGATGTTCGAACGCGGCTGTGCCGAGGGCCGCGAGGGCAGAACGCTGGTGGTCCCGACAGAGGCTTATGACGGCATGCTCGCCAGCTCGCGGTTCCGCGACCACTACCGCCCGGTGCTCTTCCAAGACCCGGCCCGGTGCTGGCCCGGCTTCGCGACGCCGGCCTGGCTCGCGCAGGTGGCGGAGGACCCCGGCATCACGCCGCTGGCCTGGTCCGACGTCGACGGGAAAGGCTGACCATGTCGCAAACCTCGGTACCGTCCGGGTCCGGAGAGCCGCCGCGTCGCGGCTTCTTCGTCAACGTCGGGTCACTGGTCTTCGCGCGCGGTTTCCTGGCGCTGTCGCAGGTGCTGATCCTGCCGGTGGTGGCGCGCCATCTCGCGGTCGAGGAATTCGCGCTGATGGCCCTGGCGATGTCGGTGGTGATCTTTGCCTCGGTCCTGTCCGATGCCGGGCTCGGCCGCTCGCTGATTCGGGCGAAGGGGTTCGACCAGTTGGAGTGGTCGAGCGTGTTCTGGCTGCTGGTTGTGATCGGCGTGCTTCTGTGCGGCGCCATCCTGCTGCTCGCCCCGATCTGGGCCTGGTACTTCGGGGAGCCGAGGCTCTGGGCCGTGCTTTCGGCGCTGGCGGTGGTGCCCCTGATGCAATCGATCTGTGCCGTGCCGAACGCGGAGATCGAGCGGCGCGAACATTACACCGCGATAGCGCGGCTTCAGATGGTCGCGGCCGGCGTGGGTCTTGTCTGTGCCATGGGTCTTGCCTTGGCGAACGCCGGGGTCTGGGCATTGGTGGCACAGCAGGTCATCGTCGCGGTGATCCGGCTGTGCGGCATGCTGTACCTCTCGGAATTCCGTCCTGACCGCACGTTTTCCAGGCATCGGCTGACAGGGCACCTGCGATTTGCAAGGGACACGATCTCCACCTCGATCATCGGCGCGCTGCAAAACGAGGCCGGCACACTCGCCGTGGGCAAGTTCCTGGGGCCGACGCCGCTGGGGGTCTTCGCCATGAGCCAGCGCTTCACCCGGCTGCCGCAATTCGGGCTCGCTGGCCCCATGTCGGCGGTTGTCTATGTCCGCATGGCCAAGGCGCAGGACTCGTTGGAGCGGCTCGTTGCGATCTACCTGGCGTCCTGCCGGCTGCTTGCCGCGGTGCTGATCCCGGCGCTGGCGATGATCGCCGTCGCCGGGCGCGAGATCTTCGTCGTGTTCCTGTCCGAAACCTGGGCACCGGTTGCCCCCGTCTTTGCGCTGTCGCTTCCGGGCATCTTGCTAGAAGCCGTGACGGTAACCTGCCTGGTGGCCATGTTCCGCGCCGTCGGCCGAACAGATATTCAGGTGCGGCTGATCGTCGAGGGTGCCCTGCTCAAGATTCCCTTCGTGATCGCCGGGGCTCTGATCAGCATCGAGGCGGTTGCGGCATCCTACACGCTCTGGGCCCTCGTCTACGTCTGGCGAGGCTGGGCCCTGGCGCGCAAGCTGGTGCCATTGCGGGTCTCCGAGTGCCTCGGCGGGCTGGTTCTTCCGACGGCGCTGTCGGCGGTTGCGGGGCTGATCTACGTCGCGGCCTGGGACACGAGCTCCGTTGACCCGGTGTGGCGCATCGCCGAGGCGATCGGCCTCACCTGCCTGGTCTATGCCGGCGTCGTCGCGCTCGACCTCGGGCGGTTGCGGGCGGCGGTGCAGCTGTTCCGGTAACTTTTCGGCAGCTCTGGGCGGACTAGGATTGCGGTCCGGCGATCCGGCCCAGGTGCAGCCGCGCCAGCTGTTGCTGCGCGCACTGCCAAAGGAACCCGAGGGCCCAGGCATTGTGCATGATCGCCAGTGCCAGGCCGGCCTGCAGCCCGTCCCGGCTGCGCAGGCTGTGTGCGCAAACGCCTGAAACTGTAAGCAGCGTCAGCAGGTAGTGCAGTGGAAGCAGCAGCGCGACGGGCCATACCGTCGCAACGAGCATGCTTACGCAGACCGCAAGCAGGTTCAGCACGGGGACAAGCTGCCGGAGTCGTGGCCGCATGCGATGCTTCAGCACCGTCCGGGCCCGGCCCCGGCCATAGTTCCAATATTGCTTCAGCAGGCTGCGCGGCGTCGGACGGACCTCATATTGCAGGCGGATGCTGGCGTCGAGCCAGACCCTGCCCCCCGCGAGCCCAAGACGATGGTCGTACTCGGCATCTTCGTTGTGGCTGAACGAGGGGTCATAGCCGTTTATCTTGTTGAACCAGTCGAGCCGGAAGCCCGCGTGATGCCCGTGATCGACCCATCCCGACCAGTTGCCGCCGCGATGCGCCGAGCCGCCGGAGCCGAGCGGCGTGTCCACAACCCAGGCGCAGGCGCGCTGGAACGGGTTGTCCCCGGCGGCGTCCATCACCGAGGCGACGGAGGCGGCCTCGGGGTTGGTGGACAGCGCCTCGGCAACTTTCCGAACGTAGCCTTCGGGGTAGATCGAATGGGCATCGCAGCGCACCATGTAGCTGAACTCGGCCTCGGCTTCGGAGGCGACGGCGATGTTGATGCCTGATGACTGCAATCGGGCGTGGTTCTTGATCATGCGCAGTTGCGGTACCTTCTGAGCGAGGGCGTGTACAATCGCCTGAGTGCCGTCCGTGCTGCCCCCGTCCGCGACCACGATGCGGACATCTCGCATGAAACCATCACTGCCCACGAGGCTGCGAATGCAGGCCTCAATGTTCCCGGCCTCGTTCAAGGTCGGAATTACCACCAGGACTTCGGTCGCCAGAGGACATTGTTGCTGCGGGGACAACTTCCTCACAGACCCAAAATGCGTCTTTTGATAAATGTTCATGCGAATACACGGCTGAATAATTACATCAGTCTAGAACAGAATGGCGAATTGCGAAAACATTATGTTGCCTCAATTCGAGGAAGCGGGTTGATTTACGTTCCGTCCCGGGAATTGCTGACAATATACGCCCCGCGATGCCCGGGCCCGCCGCCGTTTGCGTAGAGCATTGGCGATGATGCCGAATTTTCGTGCGATAGGCGTATATGCTACCGTGCGTGTCCTCCCTGACGCAGACGGTCAACGGGGGTCTCCGAACGAGGGGGCGTTCAGGCGAGATCAAGGCAGCCTGAAACATTTCATGCTGCACCTCCGCGATGCAGTGCTTGCCACCCAGAGCACGGAGACCGCGTCAACGAGCGGCGCGACCGGAAGCGTGCCTTGCCGATGAGCGTGCCAGCGCCGCCGGACCCGCGGCGCGTTTATTGCAGCGGCTGCAGAACAATTGTTTCGGGCGCGGAGGGGGCGTGTGGCCGCACGGGAACCATCGCGTCACGGAGGGCAGGGCGACTTGCCGAAAGTAACGGTATGCGGCCCTCAGGGGCAGCTCGATTGCACATGTGCGGTTAAGGAGCAGGGCAGGTCGACCGCCGCAGCTCCGACCGCGCCGCGTGCTGCAAAGCTGCACCGCAGCGCAACTTCACGTGCGCGTTCAACTACGGCCTTTTTACCCCAGGCCTTAGCCGCTAGGCTCGACCGGCATGCAGGAACGTCCTGGGTCCGCAACGACCCAAGGCGGAGTTCTGAAGATCATCCGAACCTAGGGGGCACTTTGGAACAGACTGTGCTGGATACAGACGACATCATACCGGGGACCGGTCACTACGAGTGGCACCTCGACGGCGACAGGCTGCTTTGGAGCAACGGCCTGCTGCAGCTCTACGGGCTGCCGCGGGCGCCTGATCGCGGCGAGGCGTTCTTCTCGTCGGTTCACCCGGAAGACCGGGCGCGCATTCGCCGCGAGATGGCGGAGGTCTGCGCCCGCGCAGATCACTTCGAGCACAGCTTCAGGATCGTGCTGTCCGATGGGCGGGTGCGCCACTTGCTGGATCGAGGGCGGGTCACAAGGGATGCCGGCGGCGCGGCGGTCAGACTGTCCGGCGTCGAGATGGATGTCACAAGAATTGTCGAAAACTCGGGATATTCCATCGGCGAGCGGGCGGGCCGGGTTGACGGCAGTGACGGTCGGATCGGGGATGCCGAAATCCTCGGCGCGGTCTTCAACGATGCCCCTGTCGGGATCGGCATCTGGGACCATGATCTGAAGTTCGTGAAGATCAATCCGCTGCTCGCCGAGATGAACGGCCTCGACCCCGAGGTCCACATCGGCAAGACCCCCAAGCAGCTGCTCCCGGAAGTTCACGACATCGATGGCGTGACCAACCTGCTCCAGGATGTGCTGAACAGCGGTGCCGCCAAGAGAGACGTGGAGATTTCGGGCTTCACGCCGGCAAAGCCCTCCGAGATCCGGTATTGGAAGGAGCATTTCTTTCCGATCAAGTCCGCTGGCCAGGTGACCGGCCTCGCCGCCATCGTCGAGGATGTCACCGAGGCACGCAAGGCGCAGGAAACCATCGACGCGCTGCTGCACGAGCTCAATCACCGCAGCAAGAATTTGGTCTCCCTCATTCTGGCCATATGCCGGCAGACTGCGCGCTCCCGGCCCGAAGAGTTCCTGCCGGTCTTTCAAAAGCGGCTGGAAAGCATGTCGGCTGCGCAGGATCTGCTCGTGCGCCGCAGCTGGCAGGATATCAGCCTCGATGCGCTTGTCCGCTCGCAGTTGCCGCACTTCGCAGAGTTGATCGGAGACCGGATTGTTCTGGACGGCGCGTCCGACGTCGTGGTCCCGGCGACGGCGGTGCAATCCTTGGCGCTGGCAATCCACGAGCTAACGACGAATGCGGTGAAGTACGGTGCGCTTTCGAAAGACGAGGGGAAGCTTGCGATCGCCTGGGAGGTCATCGAGGATGGAGGGCATCTTCAGGTCACCTGGCGCGAGCGGGGAGGGCCGATCGTGTCGCCGCCGTCCAGGAAGGGCTTTGGCTCGACGCTGACCGGCGCGATGCTGCAGTCCACGCTCGGCGCAGAGACAGAGGTCGACTATGCGCGCGAGGGCCTCACGTGGCGGGTGACATTCCCCGTTCAGACTTGATCGCCGAGGTCTGAGGCGGGGAGAGCAGCCCTTTTGGGGCGCGTTCGCTGTACAGATTGAGCACTAGCGCAGCGCCGGCGGCGCGCTGAATTGCCGAGATCAGGCGATCACACTCGCAACGGTTTCAGATTCCGGCACCTGCCGCGGGTCAGCCCCTGCGGGTGCGCCGGGCGACATGGCCGAAGCGTTCCCGCGGCGCGACGGCGCTGCCAGCCCGATCCGGGCGAAGGGCATCGGCGCGGGCTACGCCGGAGGCCACATCCGGCTGAACACCCCGTCGCGCTTGACCAACCCGTGCAGCGCGGCCGCCCCGGCATGCAGCGCGATCAGCGCGATGAGCACCGACTTCAGCAGCTCATGCAGCTCGCTGGCCGACTTGGCGAGCGCCTCGTCCTTGCCGACCATGCCGCTGAGCACAGGATCCCAGATCTCCATCGGAAATCCGCCTGCCTGCACCCGGACCGTGCCAGAGATCACCAGCGCCACCAGCACGATGTACAACATCCAGTGCACCGCACGCGCGATCAGCGCCTGTATCGTCGGCAGGCTGGCCGGCAGCGGTGGCGGCGGGCTGACCAACCGCACGACAAGGCGCAGGAGGACAAGCAGCAGGATGACCGGGCCGATGTTCTTGTGATAGAGGAACAGCGCATCCTGCAGTGGCCGCGAAAGGCCGTCCTGAACCATCACCAGCCCGGCCGGTATGGTGGTGAGTACCAGCACAACCGTAAGCCAATGCAGCAACCGCGCACTCCGGGAATACCGGAGCGGAGGGGAGAAGGCAGACGAACCGTCCATGCGGGAACCTCGCTGTTCGAGCTTTCACAGCCTAGTGAAGGCATTCCCCTGCGTAAAGCAAGGCGCTTGACAGGTCAGGGGCTTGCGACACTTCATTCATGATGAGCCATTCGACAGACCATCCGCGGCCTTCCGTGGCGCTGGCCCGCCCGCGCACGGCCTTCGCGTCCCTTGCGTTGCTGTCGGCCGGTCTGGCACTGGCGCTCTTCGGCGGGGCGTGGTGGCTGGCTGGTGAGGCGCAGTTCTTGCCGGTGCTGTGGTTCGCGGCGGGCGCGGCTGTCTGCGGGCAGTGCCTGTTGCGCCACTGGCGCGCGCCGCGACTTGGCTACGCAAATGGCCTCACACTCGGGCGTCTGGCGCTTGCGGCGCTGATGCTGGCGCCGGCGGCGGAGCCGCGGCTGACCGAGGGCGCTTCGGGCTGGGTGGTCTTCTGCCTGGCGCTTGTCACCTTGGCTCTCGATGGCGTGGACGGCCCCCTCGCGCGGCGCAGCGGGCTGGCGGGACCCTGGGGCGCGCGCTTCGACATGGAAGTGGACAGCGTCTTCGCGCTGCTCCTCGCGGTGGTGGCCTGGCGCAGCGGCGCGGCGGGCGCATGGGTGCTGCTGCTGGGCGGCCTGCGCTACCTCTTTGTGCTGGCGGGCTGGGTCTGGCCCTGGCTCGGCGCGCCGTTGCCGCAGCGATTTCGGCGCAAGCTGGTCTGCGTGGTGCAGATCGCGGTGCTGGCGGCCCTGCTGGCGCCGGTGGCGGTACCGCCCTGGTCTGAGCTTGCGGCGCTGCTGGCGCTGGCGCTGCTGTGCTGGTCCTTCGCGCGCGACGTGCTGTGGCTGGCGGCACGGCGGTGATGCGTTCTGCGCCCCCCTGGCTGGCGCTGGCCGTGGCGGCGCTGCTCGTCGACCTGCTGCTGGTCCTGCCCAACCACCCGGACGCGATGCGCTGGCCGGCCCTGGCAATGGTGCCGCTGGAACTGCCGGTGCTGCTGCTCGGAATGCTCGCCCTGGGGCAGCGCGCGTCTCCGCTGGCACTGCTGGCCACCGTGGCGCTGACCTTGGCAACGGTCCTGAAGCTGGCGGATCTTGCGGCCTACACCGCCTTCGGGCGCGGCTTCGACCCGCTCGCCGATCTGCACCTGGTGCCGGCAGCGGCGCACCTTCTGCGTGGCAGCGCCGGGCTGGCGGCAACGCTCGTGGTCGGCGGCGCAGCGCTCCTGGTGGTGGTCGCGGCAATGGCGCTGCTGTACCGGGCGCTGAGTCTCTGGGCGCGCAGGGGCAGCCGCTTGCCATGCGGCGCCCGGGCTCTTGCTGGCGGCGTGGCGCTGGTCTTCGCCGGACTCTGCGCCGCCGAGATCAGGACGGCGCTGAACGGCTGGCAGGGCTGGCGGCCTCCCGGCAGCGCCTTCACCGCCTGGCTCGCCGCCGAGAACATCCGGGACTTCGGCCGGGCGCGCGCCGCCCTGGCGGAGTTCGAAACGGCTGCCGCAGAAGACCTCTGGCAAGGGCAGGAAGGGCTGCTGGTCAAGCTCGGCGGGCGCGACGTGGTGATCACCTTCATCGAAAGCTACGGGCGCGCCGCCCTCGACAACCCGCTCTACGCCGCCCGCTCGCGCGAGACCCTGGCGGCGGGAGAGGCAGCGCTGGCTTCGGCCGGGCTGGCCGTGCGCTCGGGCTGGCTCATCGCGCCGGTGCAGGGCGGGCAGAGCTGGCTGGCCCATGCGACCCTGGCCTCGGGGGTCGAGGTCAGCGACCAGCGGCGCTACCGGGCGCTGCTTGCCAGCGCGCGGCAATCGCTGTTCAGTCTCGCCGCCACGGCCGGCTACAGGACGATGGCGGTGGCCCCGGCGATCGTCATGGCCTGGCCGGAAGGCCCGGCGATGGGCTTTCAGGAGATCCGCGCCGCGGCCGATCTCGGCTATGCCGGGGAGCCTTTCAACTGGGTGACCATGCCGGACCAGTACACGCTTGCGGCTTTCGACCGAGAGCTGCCATCCGATCAGCCGCTGCTGGCCGAAATCGCGTTGATCTCCAGCCATGCGCCCTGGACGCCGGTTCCCGAGATGGTGCCCTGGGTGGCGGTGGGGGACGGCAGCGTTTTCGATGCCGAGGCGATCGCGGGACCGACCCCGCGCGAGGTCTGGGCCGACCGGGACCGCATCCGCGACCACTACGGCCGCTCGCTCGACTACGCGCTGCGCACGGTGCTGTCCTGGGCGGCGCTGCCGCGGCGAAAGTCGCCGTTGATCCTCGTGCTGGGAGACCATCAACCCGTCGAATTCGTCGCGCAGGCGGGGGGCAAGGACGTGCCGGCGCACCTCATCGGCCCGCCGGAGGCGCTTGCGCTCTTCGACGGCTGGGGCTGGCGCGAGGGCCTGCAGCCCGACCCGGAACAGCCAGCCTGGCCGATGCGCGCATTTCGGGACAGATTCCTGCGCGCCACGAGCGCGCTGCCGGGCGATTTGCGGGCCGATGGCTCATGAGGGTGCTGCGCCTCGCCATCCCGCTGGCGCTGATCGCGCTGTGCCTTGCCCTCGCGGACGGGCGGGCTGCGCTCCAGCGGCTCGCGGCACTGTCGCCGGGCTGGTTGCTGGTGACGCTGGCGCTGCTCAATGCGGTCACTCTATTGTCGGCGCTGCGCTGGCGGCTCACCGCCGCGGCACTGGAGCTGCCGTTGCGCCGCGGCGCGGCGGTGCGCGAGTACTACGTGGCGCAACTGGTCAACCAGACCCTGCCGGGCGGCGTTCTCGGCGATGCGGCGCGGGCCGTGCGCAGCCGACAGGGCGGCCCGATGCGCCCGGCGGCGCAGGCGGTGGTGCTGGAACGGGCAGCGGGGCAGGCGGCGATGCTGGTGATTGCCCTGACAGGTCTTGCGCTCTTGCTGATCGGGCCCGGGCCGGGGCTGCGGTGGGGCGCCAGTCCCGCAGCCTCCTGGCAGGTGATCGCCGTCTTGACGGCACTCGCGCTTGGTGTTGGCCTGCTGCTGGCCCGGCGCCGGGGTCGTCCCGGCGGCTGGCGCACGGCCATCCGCAGGGCGATCGTGCAACAGCTTCCGGCGCAGGCGTCCCTGTCTCTGGCGATCGCGGTCTTGACCGTCGCGGCCTTTGCCACTGCGGCACGGGCAGGCGGCAGCGCCTTGCCGGCGGGTCTTGCCGCGCTGATCGTGCCGTTGATCCTCACCGCCATGCTGCTGCCGGCCTCGGTGGCGGGCTGGGGCTGGCGCGAGGGGGCGGCGGCGGCGCTCTTTCCCCTGGCCGGGCTGAGCGCCGAGGCCGGGCTCACCGCCAGCATCGCCTTTGGCGTCACCAGCCTGCTCGCGGCCCTGCCGGGGGCCTTCTTCCTGCGTGCCGCGCCGCACCGAAAGGCCCCGGCGCCCGCCGGCATTGCCTCGTCTCGCGATTAGCCTAATCTCATTTCAAACCGGGAGAGTCCCATGACATTTCTGAAACCCACACGCCGCCTGTTTCTTGGCGGAGCCCTGTCCACCGCTGGCGCCAGGCTGCTCATGCCGACTCGCGCGAGGGCGCAGACGGCGGTCGCCCTGCAGCTCTCGTGGCTGCATTCCGTGCAGTTCGGCGGCAGCTACATCGCGCAGGACAAGGCGTACTGGGCCGACGCCGGTCTCGAGGTTTCGCTTTTGCCGGGCGGACCCAACGCCCCGGTCGAGCCGCCGGTGGTGGCGGGCACGGCACTCGTCGGGATCTCTGCCGCGGATTACACCGCGGCCGCGGTGAACCAGGGCGCGCCGTTCAAGATCATCGGCGTTGCCATGCAGAAGAACCCCTTCGCCATCGCCTCGCTGCCCGAGAACCCGGTGAACAGCCCTGCCGACCTGGTCGGCAAGAAGATCGGCATGGCGCTGGCCAACACGCCGGTGCTCGAGGCGCTCTGCTCGATCAACGATGTCGACATCGAGCAGATCGAGGTGGTGCCGACGCAATACGACGCCGCGCCGCTGGTGCAGGGGCAGGTCGACTGCCTGCTGTGCTGGGCCACGGACCTGCCCGTCGCGATGGAGAGCCAGGGCATCGAGAGCGTGACCATGCTGCTCGCCGATCATGGCTACGCGGTGCATTCGCAGACCTATATCGCCACCGAGGACAGCCTCGCCAACCGCCGCGATCAGCTTGTCGCGCTGATGAAGGGCGAGGTCATGGGCTGGCAGGACTACCACGCCGACCCCGAGGCCGCCGCCGCGCTGACCGTCGAGATGTTCCCCGACGCCGGGCTCGACCTGGCGACGCAGACGCTGCAGGCCGCGCGGCAGGTGCCGCTGATGTTCTCGGCGCTGACCGAGGCCGAGGGCTTCGGCTGGTTCACCGATGAGACCGTCGCCGCCAACGTCGAGACGCTGGCGCTGCTCGGCAAGCCGGTGTCGCCGGAGCTTTGGGATCGGTCCATCCTGGAAGAGGTGCATGGGTAGACCGAACGCGGTGACCGGAGACGCGGGGCCGTGCGGATGAGCGCCCGGCCCGACATACGTCTGGAGGGCGTCGCCAAGAGCTTTGGCGCCGCAGGTCGCCGGATCGAAGCGGTGGCACCTGTCGATCTGGTGCTGGCCGGCGGCCAGATGACCGCGCTGGTCGGGCCGTCTGGATGCGGAAAGTCGACGCTGCTTCGGCTCATCGCCGGGCTCGACGCGCCGACCGAGGGACGCATCAGCATCGGTGCGGAAACCCCGGATGCGCTGCGCCGCCGCGCCGGGCTCGCGGTGGCCTTCCAGGACGCCGCGCTGCTGCCCTGGCGCACGGTCGAGGGCAACGTCGCGCTGGGGAGGGCGCTGGCGCGCAAGCCCCGCGATCCGCGAGCGATCCGCGACCTTATCGCGCTGGTCGGCCTCTCGGGCTTCGGGCGCCGCCGCCCGGCGGAACTGTCTGGGGGCATGCGCCAGCGCGCCGCCATCGCCCGGGCGCTGGCCGGTGAGCCCGACCTGTTGCTCCTGGACGAACCCTTCGCCGCGGTGGACGCGCTGACCCGCGACCGCCTGAATGCCGAGCTGCCGCCGCTCTGGGAGGCGCGCGGCGCGACCTCGGTGCTGGTCACCCATTCGGTCGCCGAAGCGGTGCGCCTGTCGGACCGCGTCCTCGTGCTGACGCCCCGTCCGGCGCGGGTGGCCGCCGACATCGCGGTACCGCTGCCGCATCCGCGCAATGCCGACGTCTTGGCCTCCGAGGACTTTCGCGCGCTTTGCAGCGACGTCACCGAAGCCCTGCGTGTTCACCAGTTCCCCCAGAGCGTCGCGGCGCAATGACCACGCGGCGACCGGCCCTGTCACGCGACCCGGCACCGCGGGCTGCTGCGAGATCGCTGCCCCGCGGCAGCGGGCCGCTGCTGGTGCTGCTGCTTTGGGAGGCGCTGGCCCGTGCCACGGCCAGCGGCTTCATCATCGCCGCACCAAGCCAGATCGTGCACCACCTTGCGACCCACGCGGAGCTGCTCCTGCGGGCGCTCGGCACCACCGGCTGGGCGGCGCTGCGCGGCTTCGTCTGGGGCAATCTCGCCGGGGTGTTGCTGGCGCTGGCGGCGGTGCTGGTGCCGCGCGGCGAACGGCTGCTGTCGACGCTGGCGCTGCTGGTCTTCTGCCTGCCGCTGGTCGCCACCGGCCCGATCCTGCGGGTGCTCTACGGGCCGGGCGCGGGGCCGCAGGTCACGCTGGCCGCGCTGGCGGTCTACTACACCACCTTTCTGCCGGTGCTGGTGGGGCTGCGCGCGGCGCCGCAGGGCTGGTTTGACCTCGTGCGCAGTTATGGCCGCGGTCGGATGACCGAGCTGCGCGAGGTGCGCCTACCTGCGGCGCTGCCCTATCTCGTTGCCGGGCTGCAGATCGCGGCGCCGGCGGCGTTTCTCGGCGCCATGGTCGGCGAGTTCACCGGTGCAGAACGCGGTCTCGGCGTGCTCACCGTGCGCGCGCTGCGGGCGCTGGACCTACCGGCGACCTGGAGCATCGCGGGACTCGCCGCGGCGGTGTCTATGCTCGCCTTTGCCGCGGTGGGTTGGCTCGGGCGCCGTCTCGACCTCGCGCCGCCCGAGGTGCTGCTGGCGCCGCCTGTCGTGCGTGGGCGCCGGGCCTGGAGCGGGCTCGCCGAGGCCGCCCTTGCACTCGGCGTGACGCTGCTGGTCTGGAAGGGCAGCATGGCGGTCTTCGGCCTGCCGCGCTTCTTCGCGCGGCGCCCGGAGGACGTCTGGAGCTACCTGGTGACCGCGCCCGGCGCCGGGGCGCAGCGGCAGCGGCTGTTCGCCGCGCTCGGCGAGACGCTGGTGCTGGCGGTGCCGGGGTACCTGGCGGGTCTGCTGCTGGGGGCGGGGCTGGCTCTGGCACTGGCGCTGCGGCCGCGCTTGGCGGGCGCGGTGATCCCGCTGTCGATCGCGCTGCGTTCGATCCCGATCGTCGCCACCGCGCCGCTGATCGTCTGGGCGCTCGGCCGGGGCGCGACCGGGAGCATCGCCGTCGTCGCCACGATGATTTTCTTCCCGACGCTGATCGCCTGCCAGCACGGGCTTGCCCGCACACCGCGCGCGGTGCTCGACCTCTTTGCCGTCTATGACGCAAGCCCGCTCCTGCGCGCGCAACTGCCGGCCATGCTGCCCGCCTTCTTCGCCTCTGCCCGCATGGCCATTCCCGCGGCAATCCTTGCCGTGACCACCGCTGAATGGCTGGCCACCGGGCGCGGCATCGGTGCGCTGTTGGCGACGGTCGCGTCGACCTCGGACTACGGAATGCTCTGGAGCGCCATCGCGCTCATCGGGCTCGCCTCGGTGCTGGCGCATGCGCTCTTGGCCTCGGTGGAACGCCGGATCCTGTCCCGGACCAGCGCGGAGCAGCTGGCCCGATGAGACCCTGCGCCTTTGCCATTCCCGGCGATCATCGCCAGAAGACAGGCGGCTTCATCTACGAGCGCCGTCTGCTCGAAGAGCTGCAGGCCACCGGGCGGCAGGTGACCCATGTGGCGCTGCCCGCGGGAGCCGCCACCGCCGTGCAGGACGCTCGGTTGCGCAGCGAGGTGCGCGCGACGCTCGAGACGCTGCCCCCCGGGCTGCCGCTCATCCTCGACGGGCTGGTCTTCGCGGCGATGCGGTCCGAGGATCTGGCGCGACTGTCCCGCCCCGTGGTGGCGATGCTGCATCACCCGATGGGGATGGAGCAGGGGGTTGCACCTGACCTCGCGCGGCATCTTCTGGCGCAGGAGACGGCGAACCTCGCGCTCGCGGCAGAGATCGTTGTCACCAGCCCGCACACCCGCGAGACCTACATCGGGCTTGGCGCCGATCCGGCGCGGATCACCGTTGCGCTGCCGGGATACGACGGGCCGCGCGGCCTGCCGCAGCGCGACTCCGGTCCCCGCATTCTCTCGGTCGGTCTGCTGGCGCGGCGCAAGGGCCATGACGTTCTGATCCGGGCGCTTGCCGAGGTCGCCGACCTGGCGTGGAACGCCCGCATCGTCGGCAAGACCCATGACGCGGCGGTTGCTGACGAGCTGGCCGCGCTCATCGCCGAACTTGGGCTCGAGGGGCGGGTCGTATTGGCCGGGGAACTGTCCGATGCAGCCCTGTCCGACGCCTATCGAAACGCACGTATCTTCGCGCTCGCGACGCGCTATGAGGGCTACGGCATGGCGCTCGCCGAGGCGCTCTGCCACGGCCTGCCGATCGTGAGCTGCGCCGCTGGCGCTGTCCCGGGCACCGTCGGGGATGCGGCGCTGCTGGCGCCTCCCGACGATCCGCGCGCCTTCGCCGCACACCTGAGAAGGTTGCTGGAGTCCGAGGCGGCGCGCGCGCAGCTTGCCGGGCGCTCCCGCGCGCTTGGCCGCGCGTTGCCGCGATGGTGCGACACCGCTGCGGACATGGGGCGGGTGCTGGACGGGCTGCGGAGCTAGTGGCCACCCGGGTGGTGTAGACGGCCGCGTGCGGAGGCTCTGGTGTTGTTGTCGATTTGTCCGCGCGGCGGGCCGACAGCCCGTCGTCCGCCGTGTAGACGAGGATCGTCTTTTCGCCCCCGTGAAGGGCGTCCTGGATGCGCTTCAGTCCGGTATCGACCTCGGCCACGGTGGTCTGATACTCACAGTACGCCTTGCGGGGCTGATCCTTGTCCCGATCTTGCGCGGGTAGAATGGCGCCGGCGTCCGGGTGACCCCGGTCAAGAGCGGGGCGTCCGCTGCGTGTCTTCGCTCCGGCCAAGGTTGTCACGCTCTGCCCTGGCGTCCTTCAAGTATGGTCCGAGACCGCGGCTGTCGGCCGGGATCTCGCTCCATCTGGTCCAGGTCTTGCGGTGCGGGGCGCGCGGGGGCTTGGCGCGGGTCTCGCCGACGCATTCCTCTTGGCACCGGGCGATGCGGCGCAGTCTGGCCAGGTCCGCCACCTCGAGACGGTCGGGCGCTAGGAGCCTTATGGCCTCCTTGTCGTGCAACTGGCGCAGGGAGCGGCAGAGCGTCTCGACCGTCATGTCCAGAAGGGAGGCCAGATCCCGGCGGCTCAGGCAGATGTGCAGGCTGCCGGCATCGCCGGCGTCGGAGTGTGCGAGTTCTTCCAGCAGCCAGAATGACAGCCGCTGCAGCGTGGTGCGCCCGCGCATGTTCAGCACCGAGCGCTGCATTTGCTCAAGCTCGTAGTGCATCGTCGCCATGAACGACTGGAAATGCGATGGCTTCTCCTTCAGGAAGCTGTCCCAGACCTGCCGGGACATCCAACACACCCGGGCCTCTGTCGCCGTCTCCCAGGAAAACAGGCTCCCCGTGTTTTCGGGCACGTGTATCAGCTGGCCGCGTCGCCTGATCTGCAGCAGGTGGTCGTCCCCGCCCTCGGTGACGGTGCCGATCTTGATCACGCCACCGGCGATGATTCCGATCTTCTCGAGCGGCTCGCCCTGCATCACGATTTCCGCGCCGCGCGGATAGGTCACAAGGGTGCTCCTGCTGGAGACTTCCCGGAGTGAATGGGCGTCGAGAGTGACGCAAAATCCGGATTTTCTTGCTGCGCAATGGTTGCAGCGGCACTCCTGTGACTGCCTGGATGTCACGTAGGTCTGCATGTCCTCCCCCCTTGGAGACTCCTCCCGGAGTCCATGATTTCAGAAATTGGAATGTGAAATCATCAGGAGAATTGAGTAGATTTGTGCAGGACTGCTGTCGGGCTGGCATATCGACCCGAGCGATTGGGCGGTGCCTAGGCGGGGCAGGCAGGACGGGCCGTCCTCCGAGCTGGCAGGTGCCGGAACATTGCTGTTCTCCGGCACCACATCGCGCGGTCAGGCGGATTTGACCTCGACTTTTCGCTCCGTCATGAGGGCTTCCTTCGATTTCGGCAAAGTCACTTTCAGGACGCCCTTGGTGAATTCCGCTTCGATCTTGTCGCGATCGACGTCCTGCGGCAGCCGGATGCTGCGCTGGAAGCTTCCCCAGCGGCGTTCGTGCAGGTGGTAGGTGCCGTCTTCCGTCTCCTCCTCGGCGGATTTCTCGCCGCTGATCGTCAGGCTGCCATTGCTGATCTTCACAGTGACCTGTTCGGGCTCGAGACCGGGCAGTTCCGCGGTGATCGAATAGCCCTTGTCGGTCTCGGCCAAATCCACGGCGGGTGTCAGGACCAGCGGCTTGGCATCCGCGCCTTGCCGGCCCGGCGCCCTGTCGAACCATTGCCGGGGCTCGAAGGTATCGAAAAGGCGCTCCATCTCGTCGCGCAGAGAGCCGAAGCCGGACCACTGTCCGAGCGGGGCGGGGTGCTGGGCCGCGCGGGGAGCTTTGCTTTCCTCGGACACGGGGATGTCGGATTTCTTGGACATTGTGACCTCCAAAGTCTTGTCGAAGTGCCGCCGACGGACCTTTGGAACGGAAGCAGGGCCAGTCGGCGGCGGTGTTCGCGGGCCCGGTTGGGGTGCCGGGGTGGACTCAGGGACAGCTGATCCGCGAAGCCTCCCACCCATGATCCTTTTTTGCCTCGTGTGCATTGATGGCTGTCAACCGGCGGGGGCGGGGAATGCCGGTACGTGGGGGCCGGGTGAGTTTTCGAAGGAGTCGCCGCGGTCAGGCGGCGGTATCCGCCTCCTTGTCCGATTTGGGCTCGAGCGCATTGGCCAGCACGTCGTCCACCGTCTTCAGCCAGACGAAGCTCACCCGCCGACGGGCCGTCTCGGGGATGTCTTCGAGATCGGCGTGGTTTCGTTCGGGCAGGAGCACTCGCGTGATCCCGGCGGTCGCCGCCGCAACCACCTTCTCGCGGATGCCACCCACCGGCAGCACCAGCCCCCGCAACGAGATTTCCCCCGTCATCGCCGTATCGCTGCGCAGCTTGCGGTCGAGCAGGAGCGAGGCCAGCGCCGCGAAGATCGCCGTGCCGGCGCTCGGCCCGTCCTTGGGAGTCGCACCGGCGGGGACGTGGACGTGGATGTCGGAGGTCTCGAACAGCTGCGGGTCGATCCCGAGGGTCGCGGCCCGGGCCTTGACCAGTGTCACGGCGGCCTGCGCGCTCTCGCGCATCACCTCGCCGAGTTGGCCGGTGAGGGTCAGGCGCCCCTTGCCCGGCACCCGGCTGGCCTCGATGAACAGGATGTCGCCGCCGACCGGCGTCCAGGCGAGCCCGGTGGCGACCCCCGTGAGGCTGGTCCGCAGGGCGATCTCGTTTTCGAAGCGCGCGGGGCCGAGAATTCCGGGCAGGTCGGTCTCGGAGATGGTCTTGGCCTCGGTCCTGCCTTCCGCGAAGCTGACCGCCACGTGGCGCAGCAGCGCGCCGATCTTCTGCTCGAGGCCGCGGACTCCCGACTCGCGGGTGTAGCCGCGGATGAGCGCATGAAGCGCAGCATCCTCGATCCGCACCTGTTCGGCCGTCAATCCGGTCGCGGCAAGCTGCGCCGGGACGAGGTAGCGCCGGGCAATCTCCAGCTTCTCCTCCTCGAGATAGCCTGCCAACGCGATGATCTCCATGCGATCGCGCAGCGGTGCCGGGATCGTCTCGAGCGTGTTTGCGGTGCACAGGAAGACCACGTGCGACAGGTCGAAATCCGTACCGAGGTAGTTGTCATGGAAGCTGGCGTTCTGCGCCGGGTCCAGCACCTCGAGCAACGCGGCAGAGGGATCGCCGCCGAGCCCGTGGCCGAGCTTGTCGATCTCGTCGAGCATCAGCACGCAGTTGCGCGCCCCGGCGCGGCGGATCTGCTGGATCACCATGCCGGGCATCGCGCCGACGTAGGTGCGGCGGTGGCCGCGGATTTCCGCCTCGTCGTGCACGCCGCCGAGGCTGAGCCGCGCGAAGGGCCGATGCAGCGCCCGCGCGATGCTCTGGCCCAGCGAGGTCTTGCCCACGCCGGGCGGCCCGACGAAACACAGGATCGGTGCCTTGCCCGCAGGGGCGAGGCGGCGCACCGCAAGATACTCGATAATGCGGGCCTTGATCTTTTCGAGCCCGTAGTGATCGGCATCCAGCGTCTGCCGGGCCGCGGCGAGGTCGATGCTGGTCTCCTCGGGCAGCCGCCAGGGTAGGTCGAGGATGGTGTCGAGCCAGCTGCGCAGCATGGCGGCTTCGGCGCTGCCCGGGGCCATGCCCTCGTAGCGGCCAAGCTCGGCAAGCACGTGCCTCTCGGTCTCCTCCGGCATGCCTGCCGCCATCACGGCGCTCGAGAGCCCGGCCACGTCCTCGCCCCCGCCCGCACCGGTCTCGCCGAGCTCGCGGCGGATGGCGGCGAGCTGTTCGCGCAGGATAACCTCGCGGTTGCGGCCCTCGAGCTCCTCGCGGGCCTGTTCGCTGATCTCGCGGGTGATGCGCAGCACTTCCACCCGGCGGCTCAGTTTCCGGGTCATCGCCTCGATGCGGTCGGAGATCTCCGGCGTCTCCAAGAGCGCTTGCCGCTCCTCGGTGGACATGTCCGTATAGCCCGCCGCGAGGTCGGCGAGGTAGCCGGGCTCGTCGATCTGGGCCACGGACTCGGCAAGGCCCTCGGGGGCCTCGGGCAGCATGTGCAGGAGTTGCACGGCCAGCTCGCGCAGGTGCAGGAACCGGGCCTCGGTTTCGGGGCGGGGATCGTGAATCTCCTCGACCGGCGCGACCCGGGCCACGAGGAAGGGCGCATCCGGAAGAAGCTCCAGCAGGCGGAAACGGGCGCTGCCGCGGCAGATCACGTGGTGGCCGCCATCGGGGGTGGTCACGTAGCGCAGGATCTCGGCGACACAGCCGATGGGGTGGAGGCCCGCGGCATCGGGGGCCTCGTCCTCAGGGGCGCGCTGGAGGATGATGCCGATCGGCAATTCGTCGCGCAGCGCCCGCTCGGTGCCTGCGATCGAGACCGGACGGTCGATGGCGAGCGGAAAGACGGTGCCCGGGAAACCGACGAAATTGCGTACCGGCAGCAGGATCAGCCCATCCTCGGGGATCGCAAAGGCAGGCTCGCCGGGGGTGGGCATGTTCGTTTCGGTCATGTCGCGGCCTCCGGAAGCTTGACGAGCCGGACGACGAGGCAGCCCGGCGCAGTCTCGCGGCTCACCCGGTACGGCATGTCGGGAATGGTCACACGGCGCTCGAAGCGCCCCCAGGGCAATTCCAGCCGCAGAATCGACGAGGTTCCGAGCTCCGGCGGGCGCGCGCGAAGCCCGCGCAGGGTCAGCGCGCCGCCGGCGACCTCGATCTCGACCGAGTCGGGATCAACCCCGGGGAGCACCACATAGGCGACCAGCTCCGTTGCGGTCTCTATGAGGTCCAGCGGCGGCTCCCAGGTCATCGGCGGGCCGAGCCCGAACGCCAGTTGCCGCAACTCGTCCAGGCGGCCCAGCCGGTGCAGGGCATCGGCGAGCATTCGGTTCTGAATCGATTTCGAGATCATGCGCTGGCCTCCGGCCGATGCCACGAGACTGACACGGGTCGGAGGCCGCGGCATTGTCGGGGCGCAATCCATCGCGCCGGGGGTGCCGTGCGTTCGATGGCGACCGTTAAGCGCCGTCACCCCGCTTCCGCGCGGGCAGAGCCTGTTCGCGCGCGAGCCTGACCCGGCCGGTGAAGACATAGCCGACCCCGCGTACCGAACGGATCAGCCTGTCCGCGCTGCTGGCGGTCGGTTCGATCTTGCGGCGGAGCCGTGCAACGTGCCCGTCGATCGTGCGGTCCTCGGGTGACCAACTCCGCCCGTGCAGGGCCTGGCAGATCTCGTCGCGGGTCAGGATGCGGCCCGGGTGTTGCACGAAGAGCGCGAGCAGTTTCCGCTCGAGCCCCGTCAGGTCGACAGAGCTCCCGTTGAGGTTGGTCAGAACTCCGCGCTTTGCATCGAAGATGGCGTGATCGAAGAGGATGATCGCATGGTCCGAAATCTCGCGTCGGTAGAGCTCGAGCGCTTTTCGGACGCGCAGCACAACTTCCCGAATATGAAACGGCTTGACGATATAGTCGTCCGCGCCGCATTCGAGCCCGCGGATGCGATCTTCCGGGGCGGTCTTGCTCGAGATCATCAGGATGGGAATGTCCCATTTTTCGCGCAACGCATGAGCGATCGGAAGTCCGTCCTCAGCGCCGAGGACCAGATCCAGCGTCACCAGATCGACCTGATACGCCTCGAGCGCGTCAAACAGGGTAGCGCGATCGCAAGCCTCACGCACACTCCAGTTCTCGGCCTCGAATGCGGTGCGCAGGGCGTCGCGCACGCACCGGTCTTCGTCGGCAACAAGAATCGTAACGGTCGCCATCTCCGCACCCTTTGCTGTGGTAACAGAATACCAAAGAGTCGGAATGCGCTGAACGCCCTACGGAAATGAAGTCCAATTTCTACTTAATCGTGCGCGGGAAAGTCTCGATTCAACCCTATTATAAATAACGATAATTGCCATTCGACATCGGGCTTCCCCCTCCCAGTCTGGGCAAGACTTCTGCGATTGATCGGATTGCCTCAAAACTCCTGAAGCCCCGCTAGGCGGGTGACTGCTCCGCGCCCTGCGGCGCATTGCGCAGGGCGCGGAGCGCATTGAGGACCACCGCCACGTCGATCAACGCGTGCAGCAAGGCACCTTCGACCGGCTCCAGATATCCCAGCGCCGCGGCGACCATGCCGATCACCGACAGGCCGATCCCCGCCACCACGCTTTGCAGGGCGATCCTCCGGGCGGGCGCCGGGCGCCTCGGGCGCGGTGTGAACGTATTCGAACCTTCCGACCCGGACGTTGCGTCCCTAGACGGTGCCCGCAACGCCTTCGCCCGGCGCCTCATGCCTGTCCGTCGAGGTTGCAAGCCCCCCCCCGGGCTCTTGGCAGCGTCGACAACGGCCTGGGCGACGGGATGCTTGGAGACCTGGTCGAGCGAGGCCGCCAGCCGCAGCACCTTGTCTCCGGTCAACGGCCCGGCGCTCTCGATCCCGGTGATCCGCGGTTGCCCGTCGGTGAGCGTACCGGTCTTGTCGAGCACCAGCGTCTGGGTGCGGGCCATCGCCTCGAGCGGTTGCGCGCGCTTCACGAGCACCCCGTAGTGCGCCGCCCGCGACAGGCCGGCCACAAGCGCTACCGGCACCGCAAGGATGAGCGGGCAGGGGGTGGCAATCACCAGCACGGCCACCACGCGCACCGGGTCCGAGGTGGTCCACCAGGCCGCGAGGGCAATGGTGACCGCGACCAGCAGAAACCCGAGCGACCAGCGGTCCGCCAGCCGCGCCATCGGGGCCTTCGAGCGTTGCGCTGCCTCGACCAGTCGGACGATGCCCGCATAAGTGCTTTCCTCGACGCGTCGCGAGCATGTCGAAGGGCTCGCCCGGGCTTGCCGCGCCGCTGCTTGAGATCGTCGGCAGTGTCCGCCGCGGCGAGGTCGGGCGGGGTGCCGGCAATCCAGGCGCTACGGGCGACCGCGGGATGGCCCAAGAGGTGCAGGCAGATCCCCGCCACGAGGCCCGCCAGCGCAAGCCCGAGCGTCGCGGTCTTTTCACGGTCGATACTGATAATTCCGGAGTTTTCCCGCATGGCGTCCCGAGGCTGTGCGTTTCACGCCGCCGAAGAGAGAAGGGGTAGGGATCGTTTGACAGCAGACCTTGATGCCCTCGGCAGGCCTGCGGGACGACGCCCTCGGCGGGCCGCTTATCGCCCTGGAATGAGATCACCTCGGAGTGGCGTGCATACCCGAGCGGCGCCCCGCGCGCATTGACGGCCGTCAACCGGCGCGGTGGGAAAACCGCTAGACCTAGCACGTAGAGGGGAAGACGGCTTCGGGAGGAGGCCATGTCTCAGGGCGAAAAGCTCGAAGCCCGCTCGGGTCCGGCAGAGGGTGCGCATGCGCCCTGGTCCGATGTGCCCGGGCTGATCGATGCCCCGGGTGGCAGCGTGAACATCGCCTACGAGGCGGTGGACCGTCACGTCGTTCATGGGCATGGCGCGGAGACCGCCCTGCTCTGGCTCGGGGCCGAGGGGGCACGGCGGACGCTCTCCTTCGCCGAGCTTGCCGAGCAGACGGCGCGCTTCGCGAATGTCCTGCGCGCGCATAGGCTGACATGCGGCGACAGCGTCTACGCGCTGATGGGGCGGGTGCCGGAACTCTACGTCACCGCGCTTGGCACGCTGAAGGCCGGCCTGGTGTTCACGCCGCTGTTTTCCGCCTTCGGACCCGAGCCGATCCGCACGCGCATGGAGATCGGCGGCGCGACGGTGCTGGTGACGACCGAAGCGCTCTACCGGCGCAAGATCGCGCCCTGGCGCGATCAGATGGCCTTTCTGCGACTGGTGCTGATCCTCGGAGACGACGCACCCGAGGGCTGCGTCGCGCTTGGCTCGGCACTGGCGGCAGCGGCGCCCGTGTTCGAACCGGTGCCGACGCGGCCCGAAGACCCGGCGCTGATCCATTTCACCTCGGGCACCACGGGCCGCCCCAAGGGCGCCGTGCACGTTCACGGCGCGGTGCTCTACCATGCCTTCTCGGGGCGCGTGGCGCTCGATCTGACGCCGGGCACGATCTACTGGTGCACCGCCGATCCGGGCTGGGTCACCGGCACCTCCTACGGCATCATCGCGCCCCTGGTGAACCGCGTGAGGATGATCGTCGACGAGGCGGAGTTCGACCTGCAGCGCTGGTACGAAACCGTCCAGCGCGAGAAGGTCGAGGTCTGGTACACCGCCCCCACCGCGATCCGCATGATGATGCGCTCCGGCACGGAAGCGGCGGCGCCCTACGACTTCTCCTCGCTGCGCTTTCTGGCCAGCGTCGGCGAGCCGCTGAACCCCGAGGCGGTGACCTGGTCCGAGGCGGTCTTCGGCCAGCCCTTCCACGACAACTGGTGGCAGACCGAGACGGGCGGCATCATGATCGCCAACCGGCCGGGGATGGCGGTGCGGCCCGGCTCGATGGGCAGGCCGCTGCCGGGCATCGAAGCCGGTATCATGCAGGGGGGCGGCAACGGGCTGCGCGCGCTCGGCGACGGCGAGGTCGGCGAGCTGGCGCTGCGCCCCGGCTGGCCGTCGATGATGCGCGCCTACCTCGGCGAGCAGGCGCGCTACGACAAGTGCTTCGTGGAGGGCTGGTACCTCAGCGGCGATCTCGCTATGCGCGATGCCGACGGGTATTTCTGGTTCGTCGGCCGCGCCGACGACCTGATCAAGAGTTCCGGTCACCTGATCGGACCCTTCGAGGTGGAAAGCGCCCTGATCGAACATCCCGCCGTTGCCGAGGCCGGCGTCATTGGCATTCCCGACGAGACGGCGGGCGAGGTGGTGAAGGCCTATGTGACGCTCAACCCGGGCTTCTCGGCCTCCGAGGACCTGGAGCGCGCGCTGCGCGGCCATGCCCGGGCGCGGCTCGGGCCCGCGGTGGCCCCGCGCGAGGTGATCTTCCGGACGACCCTGCCCAAGACCCGCTCGGGGAAAATCATGCGCCGCCTGCTGAAGGCCCGCGAACTGGGTCTGCCCGAGGGAGATATTTCCACGCTGGAGACGGACGAGTCATGAGCCCCTCGGACACCAGCGCTACGAAACCCAGACTCGACCGGGCGCATGTGCTCTCGCTGCTGCGGCAGATGGTCCGGATCCGCAGGTTCGAGGACACCTGCGCCGAGCTCTACACGCAGGAAAAGATACGCGGCTTCCTGCATCTCTACGACGGCGAGGAGGCCGTTGCGGCCGGGGTCATCCCGGCGCTGGAACCGCGCGACCGGATCGTGGCGACCTACCGCGAGCATGGCCACGCGCTGGTGCGCGGCGTGCCGATGACCGCCGTCATGGCCGAGATGTACGGCAAGGCCGAGGGCTGCTCGGGCGGACGTGGCGGCTCGATGCACCTCTTCGATGCGGCGCGGAAATTCTACGGCGGCAATGCCATCGTCGGCGGCGGTCTGCCGCTTGCGACGGGGCTGGCGCTGGCCGACCGAATGCAGAACAGCGCTTGCGTCACCGCCTGCTTCTTCGGCGAGGGGGCGGTGGCCGAGGGCGAGTTCCACGAGGCGATGAACCTCGCGGCGCTGTGGCACCTGCCGGTGCTCTTTGTCTGCGAGAACAACGGCTACGCCATGGGCTCCGCGCTGGCCCGGACCGAGGCGCTCACCGACATCTCGCGCAAGCCGGCGTGTTACGGCATCGAGGCGCGGCAGGTCGATGGCATGGATGTGGTCGCCGTCGAGGTCGCGGCGCGTGGCGCCATCGCGCGGATCCGCGAGACCGGCGCCCCGCAGTTTCTCGAATGCCTAACCTACCGCTTCCGGGCGCATTCCATGTTCGACCCCCAGCTCTACCGGGACAAGGCGGAGGTCAAGCGTTGGCGACAGCAGGGCCCGATCGTGAAGTTCCGCGGCTGGCTGCTGGAGACCGGCTTGATCCACGAAACGGACGTGGCCGAGATCGAGCAGCAGGTCGATGCCGAGATCGCCGATGCCGAGGCCTATGCCGAGGCCGGGAGCTGGGAGCCGGTAGAGATGCTCACTGCCCATGTGCTGGGCCCGCCGCCCGCGCCACCGCCAGCTCCTGCGTCCTCCGGAGACCTGGTCGAGATGACCTATCGCGAGGCACTCCGGCTCGGTCTTCGCGACGCCCTCCGCCGCGACGAGCGCGTCTTCCTGATGGGTGAGGACGTGGGGGCCTACGGCGGTTGCTATGCCGTCTCCAAGGGGCTGCTGGAGGAGTTCGGCGAGGCCCGCATCCGCGACACACCGCTGAGCGAGAGCGGCTTCACGGGCGCGGGGATCGGGGCCGCCGCCGCCGGCATGCGGCCCATCGTCGAGCTGATGACGGTGAACTTCTCGCTGCTGGCGCTCGACCAGATCCTCAACTCGGCCGCCACGCTGCGGCACATGTCGGGTGGGCAGTTCGGCGTGCCGCTGGTGATCCGCATGGCCACCGGCGCGGGAAAGCAGCTGGCGGCGCAGCATTCGCACAGCCTCGAGGGCTGGTACGCGCATATCCCGGGGCTGAAGGTGCTCGCCCCGGCAACGCTGGAGGACGCGCGGGGGATGCTCTGGACCGCGCTGCAGGATCCTGACCCGGTGCTGATCTTCGAGAACGTCATGCTCTACAACCGCAGCGGCCAGATCGACAGCGCCGCGGGTGCGGTGGAGATCGCCTCGGCCGCCATCCGGCGCGCCGGGACGGATCTCAGCCTGATCACCTACGGCGGCTCCCTGTTCAAGACGCTGGAGGCCGCCGAGGCGCTGGCGGAAGAGGGCATCTCCGCCGAGGTCATCGACCTGCGCAGCCTGCGCCCGCTCGACGAGGCGACGATCATCGCCTCGGTGTCCAGAACCCGCCGGGCGCTCGTCGTCGACGAGGGCTGGCGCAGCGGCGCGCTGGCGGCCGAGGTCTCCGCCCGGATCATGGAGCAGGCATTCTGGTCGCTCGATGCGCCGGTCGGCCGGGTCTGTTCGGCCGAAGTGCCGATCCCCTATGCCCGGCATCTCGAGCAGGCGGCGATCCCGCAGGTGCCCGCGATCGTCGCGGCGGCCCGCGCCCTGCTGGGGGGCGGCTGATGGTGGGAGGTGGCTGATGGGGCTCTTCACCATGCCCTCGCTCGGCTCGGACATGGAGGCCGGCACATTGGCCGAATGGCTGGTGAAACCGGGCGACCGGGTGTCTCGCGGTGACGTCGTGGCCGTGGTCGAGACCCAGAAGGGCGCGATCGAGATCGAGTGCTTCGAGGACGGCGTGGTCGACGAGCTGCGCGCCGAGGTCGGGGCAGAGGTGCCGGTCGGAGCGCCCCTCGCGCTGATCCTTGCGCCGGGCGAAGATCGCCCCGCCGAGCGCGGCCCCGAGCCACAGCACCCGAAGCCGCCTACCGCGCAGCCGGTGTCCCCGCTGCCGCCGGAGACGCCGCACGGTCCTGCCGCCTCGCCGGCGGCGCGGATGCGGGCGCGCGATCTCGGGGTTGATCTTGCGGGGCTGACCGGCAGCGGCCCGGGCGGCGCGATCCTTCTCGCAGACGTCGTCCCGCCCGCCGAGGTCATGCCGCAACCGGTCCCGCGTGCCGACGCCCAGACCGAGATGCGCCGGGCGATCGCCGCGGCGATGACCCGGGCCAAACGCGAGATTCCGCATTTCTACCTCTCGGCCACCATGGATGTGCAGCCCGCGCGGGACTGGTTGAGTGCGCGCAACGCGGACCGGCCACCGGACGAGCGGCTTTTGCTTGGCGCGCTCTTCGTCCGCGCGGTGGTGCTTGCGGCGCGGGCGGTTCCGGTGATGAACGGGCACTACCGCGACGAGGCCTTTCACCCGGCACCCGGGGTGAATGTCGGCGTGGCGGTCGCGCTGCGCGGCGGCGGGCTGGTCGCCCCTGCGCTCATCGGTGCGGAAAGGCTGGATCTTCCCGCAACGATGGCCGGGATGCGGGATCTCGTGATGCGCGCCCGTGCCGGGCGGCTGCGGGGCTCGGAAATGAGCGAGGGCACGATCACCGTCTCGAGCCTTGGCGAGACCGGTGCCGAGGCCATGGCCGGGGTCATCTTTCCGCCGCAGGTGGCGCTGGTCGGCATCGGCGCGCCGCAGCTTCGACCCTGGGTGGTGGCGGGAGCGATCGTCCCGCGCCACGTCGTGACCGTGACCGTCTCCGCCGATCACCGGGTCAGTGACGGACGGCAGGCGGCGCGCTTTCTCGCCGCCTTTGAAAAGCAGATCGCAACGCCGGAGGGCCTATGACAGAGACAGAGATGCGCCGTGCCTTCATCGACGCGCTTGTCGGCGTGGCACCCGACATCGACCCGGGCAGTCTCGGCGCGGAAGATCACATCCAGCGCGATCTCGGGCTCGACTCGATGGACGTGCTGAACCTGGTGGCGGCGCTGCACGACCAGCTCGGGATCGACATCCCCGAGGCCGACTACCCGCAGATCGCCACGCTGGCCCTGGCGGTGCCCTACCTGCAGGCGGCAGGAGCATCACGGCAGGGATGACCTCGGCCAGGGGAAAGGGGGCATCGCGGCGCGGATCTGCTAGGCTGGGGCGGGGAGGCGCGAGCGGATGATCACGGTTCGGGTGAACGGACGGCAAGTCTCGGTCGAGGAGGGCGCGACCCTGCTCGACGCGGCGCGGGCGGCAGGCGTGCACGTCCCGACGCTGTGCCACCACCCCGGCCTGCCGGCCCATGCCGCCTGCCGCATGTGCCTCGTGGAGGTTTCGGGCGAAGACGACCCGCAACCCGCGTGCCGCGCCGTGGCCAGGGACGGAGACCGAGTGGAGACGGACACCGACGCCCTTCAGGCGTTCCGGCGGTCGGACGCGCAATGGCTGCTCGCGCGCCATCCGAACGATTGCCTGCGCTGCGAGATCGATGGCGCCTGCCAACTCCAGACTCTTGTGCGCGAAAACCAGTGGGAGGATCTCTGGCCCAAGGTTCCCGCCGGTGCGGCGGACACGGGCGATGTCCTGTCGAGCGATCACACCTCGCCCAGCATCTGGCGGGATCTGTCGAAATGCATCGAGTGCGGCCTCTGTGCGGATGTCTGTGGCGAGGCCGTGCAGGAGCAATTCATTATCGGTTTTGCCGGCCGGGGATTCGATCGCCGGCCCGTCACCGTTTTCGACACGCCCCTCAGTGAGACCAAGTGCATTTCCTGCGGCCAGTGCACGCTTGTCTGTCCGGTCGGTGCCCTGATCGAAGCCCCGCACTGGCATGAGGTGCTGCAGACGCTCGACGGGCACCGTCGCGTGTCCGTGGTGCAGGTCGCCCCGGCAACGCGGATCGCCATCAGCGAGGAGTTCGGGCTGGCGCCGGGCACGGTGAGCACGGGCCGCCTGATCACCGCGCTGCGGCAGCTCGGATTCGACTACGTCTTCGACACCAACTTCGCCGCCGACCTCACGATCATGGAGGAAGGCTCCGAGCTTCTGGCGCGGCTTCAGGCCGGCACCGGGCTGCCGCTGTTCACCTCCTGCTGCCCCGGCTGGGTCAATTGGGTCGAGCTCAACCGCCCGGAGCTGCTGCCGCATCTGAGCACGACCAAATCCCCGCAGCAGATGCACGGCGCGATTGCCAAGCGGAGCGGCTTTGCGCGGTCCCTCGGGGCCGATTTCGCCGAGGGCCGGGCAGAACCCTATGTCGTCAGCGTGATGCCCTGCACCGCCAAGAAGGACGAGTCCGCTCGGCCCGGGATGTCCGGCGACGTCGACCAAGTGCTCACGACCCGGGAGCTGGCCCGGATGATCCGCTCGCGGGGCATTCCCTTCGCGTCGCTTTCCGAGGACGGTCACTTCGACAGCCCGCTTGGCGAGAGCACCGGCGCGGCTCAGATCTTCGGTGCCTCGGGCGGGGTCATGGAAGCCATGGTCCGCACGGCGGCGCACCTCAAGGGCGCGGACCATGACCTGCCCTTGGAGTGGCAGGCGCTGCGCGGGGTCGGCGAGGGCATCAAGACCGCGACCATACCCGGTGTCGGCACGGTCGCGGTGTGCAATGGCATCGCCGCGGCCCAACGCATGCTCGAGGGAGAGAGTTGGCGGAGCGACTTCGTGGCCATCGAGGTCATGGCCTGCGTCGGGGGTTGTCTCGGGGGCGGCGGTGAGCCGAAGTCGATGGACCCGGATATCCTCCGGAAACGCGCGGCGGCCATCTACGCCGTCGATGCCGAAGCGCCCCGCCGCAGGTCCTACGAAAACAAGGATGTCCGGGCGCTTTATGCGTCGGAACTCGGGGCACCGAATTCCCCGGCGGCCCACCTGTTGCTTCACACCCGCTATGCCGCCCGGAACTCCCGACGCTCGCTGCTGATGCGCTTCCTTGACTGTGTCGACCGGCGGGACGGGGCGGCGGCCGCGCAGCTGTTCCATCCGGAGGGGGTCTGGTCGACCGCTTCGGAGTTTGGCGACATCGCAGGTGCGGATCGGATTGCGGCCTTTATCGGTCGCACCCTTCCGCCACGAAAATATGGTGGGTCTTTTGTTCGGCACCGGATGGCGTCCGCCGCTGACATCGATGAGCTTACGGTTCTCGCACCCGACGGCAGCCGCAGCAGGTTTCAAGTCGACCTTTGTTCCATAGAAACTGAAGGCACTAAGCAGACGGTGATCCGCAGCCTTCGGCGCCGCATCCTCTGAAGCCCGCACCCCGGCGCTGTGAGCGGGGCCCGCCGATTTGCCGAGTCGCTGCGGAAGGCGAGGCCCGGCTGTGCGGCCACCATGCCTTCAAACGCCCGAAGTGCGGTGGCGCCGACCGATTTCAGCGGCTTCTGCGCAGGTTTTTTTGACCAGCTTTTTTCACGAGCGCTGATGGAGGTTGAAGCCGGAGGCCGGGGCATCGAATTCCGGAATCCGCATGTTTTTAGGCAGCAATCTGCCCTCTTGGGGGAGGAGAGGGTCAAGGTACTTTCATCCTTGCCTTTTCCGAAGCCGGAACGCCTGCGCCCTGGCCGTTGACCGGCGTCAATGACGCTCTCCCTCGCGCCGTGAAACGTTCCGGAGGTCAAAATTCGGAGGGTCTCAAAATGCGTAAATTCATCAATGATCCCGTCCTCCCCTCAGTCTCCGCGGAACTGGCGGCGGCGGTCGGGCGTGGCTCCGGCACGGGCAATGGCGGCGGCAACGGGAACGGCAATGGCGACGGCGGCCACGGTGGCGGCGGGCAGGGCAACGGGAGCGGAAAGCCGCCGGGAGCGGGGACCAAGAAGGGCGACCTGTACGGCGACCAATACGTGCTGCTCCGCGACCTCGATCCGACAGACGGCGGTGGCAATGGCGAGCCGGAACTCGACACGATCAACACCGAGGGGCAGCCGGTGCTGGTGGGTATCGACCCAGCGCAACCGGATGATCCGTTCCCGATCTACTTCACCGAGGACGCCGAGGGCGACTACGAGATTCCGGCGCTCCTGCTGCCCTTCGTGCAGGAGGTGGAACTCGACCGCGCGAACGTCGCACGCGCGCCGGCCTCGGTCATGGCCCACGCGCTGGAGGAGGCGCTCGGCAAGGTCGAGACGGCTGACGAGATCACCACCGACACCGCGGGCCGGATCATGTACAGCACCGATGGCGGCACGACCTTTGCGACGATCGACTCGCCGCTCGAGAACCTCGCCCTCTACCAGCATCTCATGACCACCGGGGGCGACACCGCGGGGGCGTGGCCGGATGTCACCGCCGGCTGGGAGCAACCCTTCCTCGATCTGCTGGGCGGCAACATGACCGATCCCGACTGGGATCCCTCGGCCTTGCTTGGTGCCGCATGGAGCAAGGAGGGCAAGATCACGCTCGACGCGATGCTCTACGAGAACACCACGCTGGGGGTGAATGTCGCCAACAGCGGGACAGGGGAGGTCGACTATTTCGACTTCAGCGATGCCGCGGGCGAGCTTTACGAATACAACCGGCAAACCACCTACGAGAACGTCTGGCTGCGCTGGATCGAGGTCGAGGGAGACGACCTCGACTTTGCCTACGGCAATGTTTTCGTCGCGGTCTTCGAAGGTCAGCAATGGGAGGACGAGATGCTGGTGATCAACTCCGGGCCTACGCCTGAGGAGGATACCTTCGAGACGGATCCCGCTCTGCTTTCGGGGGTCAACGACTTCGCGCAGGCGGCCGATGACTCGCGGGCGGTGATCGAGTTCATCCATGCAAGGTCGGCCGAGGAGATCGACTTCGCCGACATTCCGCCCGAGGACGCTGCCTTGCTTATCTGAAACCTCGCGAACGTGGCTGCCCCCGGCAACACCAGGGGTGGCCACCTACAGCCCGGCTGGCGCGACCGGCGGTTTCTATGGACTTGGGAGGAAGACATGACCGGCAAATCCGAACACGCGGCATCGGCACCGGGGCGTGCGGTGGTGCGCGGCATCGTCGCGCTCGAAGAGGAGCCGCACGATCGTGAGCCCGTCACCGTTCTGGGCTCCAACGGGCCGGACGCCATCGAGACCGGTGGTGGACCGCAGCGCATTCTGGGGTTCAACGGCGCGGATGTGATCCACGCCGGCGGCGGCCCGGACGAGGTCGAGGGCGGCAACGGTCCGGACGCGCTCTACGGGCAGGGCGGCCCCGACACGCTGCGCGGCGGCAACGGCGAGGATATCCTGGAAGGCGGCCCCGGCCCCGACCTGCTCGACGGCGGCAACGGCAACGATAGTCTGGCGGGCGGCCTTGCGGCGGACACGCTTACCGGGGGGCGGGGCGAAGACATCTTCGTGTTCCGCGCCGCCAACGAGGCTCCGGCCCATGGCAGCGGCGAGGATGACGGACATGAGGAGGGCGGCGGCGGAGACGATCACTCCGGCGGGGGGCAGGAAACGATCACCGACTTCAAGCCCGGCACTGATCTCGTGGACTTCAGCGAGATCGGCAGCGTCGTAGGCTTCGCGTCTGGCCCGACAGCCTACAGCGCCTGGGCCGAACAGCAGGGCGGCGATACGATGCTCTATGTCGATGCCGACGGTGCACTCGCGGGGGACCACCCGGCCGAGATGAGCATCCTGCTGCTGAATGTCGATGCGACCGCGCTTTCGGACGGAGATTTCCTCTTTTGAGCAAGCGCTTGCCGGACGACTTGATGCAAGACAAGGCGAAAGTCCCGGAACCGGGCAGAATAGCCCTATCGAGGCGCGGAAGGACCGCCCGCGGGATGGCCTGAGCGCTTCGCGCGCGTTCGAATGTTCAGCTTCGGCGCGCTCCGGCCCTTGGCTCATATCTGGGAGGCAAACCCATGGCTGAAATGCGAAACCTGCCGAGACCCCTGCACGGCGCGACCGATCGTCCGAGCGGCTGTTCCCTTCTCGCGGCGGTGGTGTCTCCGCGATCGCCAAGCACTTACCTCGTGGTCGCTTTGCGCCCGCCCCGTCGCGCTCGCAAGGGTCCACGGTCGGGGGACCGCCATTTGCGGCTCGCCGATACGCCAGAGCCGCCGCCGGTGGAAACTCCGCCGGAGCCCGAGGAAACCCCCACGCCTCCGAACGAGGCACCGCAGCGCCCGGAAGAGGCGCCGCCGGCTGCGCCCAGCGAGACGCCGGAGATGCCGGTGGAATTTCCGGTCGATCTGCCGCCGGAGATCAGATTCTCCCGCCACCCATTGCGAATGGCTTGCAAACGCGCGAATCGCACCGGGACCAAGGCCTTCTATGGAGCATGGTGACGGCAAAGGCGCTCAATATCGCCGCTCTGATGGAGGGCAACGCGCCGCGCGAGGGCGGCAGTTGCAAGGCCATCTGCCCCGCGGATTTAGGCGATTCCGGCATCGCCTTCGTCGCGCAGCCGCAGATCCCGCCGCACGGCGTGAACTGGGCCTTGCCGGGCAAATGCGTGCACTGCGCCAAGATCAGTTTCGAGAAGTGTTTTCTGGACAAGGTCCGGCTGGGAACGTCCGTGCCGTTCTAAGAGCAACTGATGAGGAGGGCGCTCGGGATCGACAAGGTGAGGGACACCCATACCGAGTGATCGGCAGCGCCGGGGCAGCGGCATTTTCGTGACGTGATGCCAAGGAGGGAAGGCAATGAAGGTCTCGTTTCATGGCGCGGCGCGGCAGGTCACCGGATCGTGCCATCTGGTCACGGCTGCCGGAAAGCGCATCCTCGTCGATTGCGGCATGTTCCAGGGCGCGCATGAGTTGCACGACGAGAACGCCGCCGACTTCGGCTTCGATCCGGCCACGATCGACGTACTGCTGCTGACCCACGCGCATCTCGATCATTGCGGGCGCATTCCGCTGCTGGTGAAACGGGGTTTCGACGGGCCGATCATCGCCACCGGCGCGACCCGCGATCTGGCCCGGCTGGTGATGATGGACTCGGCCCATCTGCATGAGGAGGAAGCGCGCCGCCACCGGCGGCATGGTGGGCAACACGAGGCGCTCTACGATCGTCTCGATGCGCTCGACGCGGTGGCGCTGTTCGGCCGCACCGCGCAATACGGCAAGCCGCTCGATCTCTTTCCGGGGATCACCGCGACCTTCTTCGAGGCCGGGCATATCCTTGGCTCGGCATCGATCCTGCTGGAGCTTTCCGCGGCGGACCGTCATCGTCGTCTGCTGTTCTCCGGCGACATCGGTCCGGGGGGACGGGCCCTTCTGAACGATCCCGCGCCGCCCACCGGCGTGGATGCCGTGGTGATGGAGACAACCTATGGCGACCGCGATCACCGGCCGCTCGACGCCTCGGTAGCTGAGTTCTACGATGCGATCCGCGACGCCGGTGCCCGCGGCGGCAACGTGATCATTCCGACCTTCGCGCTCGAGCGGGCGCAGGAGTTGCTGTGGTACCTGCGCGCCGGCCTCGATCAGGGACGGGTCGCGCCCGGGCTGAGCCTCTATCTCGACTCGCCGATGGCGATTTCCGCCACGCGGATCTTCGGGCGCCACCCCGAGGCCATGGGCCTTGCGCCGGCCCGGATGATCCATGCCGGGCGCGACCCCTTCTGGCTGCCCGGCCTCGAATTCACCCAGGAGGCGCGCGACTCGATGGAGCTGAACACCGTCCGCTCGGGCGCGGTGATCATGGCCGGATCGGGCATGTGCACCGGCGGACGCGTGCGCCATCACCTGCGCCACAATCTCGCGCATTCCGCGGCCAGCATCATCTTCGTCGGCTTTGCCGCCGAGGGGACGTTGGCCCGCATCATCATCGACGGCGCGAAATCGGTGAAGCTCTTTGGCCACGAGGTGCCGGTGCGGGCGCGCATCCACACGATCAACGGTTTCTCGGCCCATGCCGGGCGCGCCCAGCTGAAAGCCTGGCACGACAGTCTCGGGTCTCCGGCGCACACCTTCCTTGTGCATGGCGAAGCCAAAACGATGGAGACCTTCGCGCGGGACCTGAAGGGGGTGGTTCATCGCCCGAGGATGGCGGCGGAATATGAGATCTAGGCCGTCGCGCCCGGGGTGGATCACGAGAAGGGATCCTGGGGTCGCCGCACAGATCGGAACGCCATGCGCGAGGCCGCCGAAGGCGCCGCATCGCGGGCCGGAAGCATCGGTGCTCCCATGTCCGAGAGGCGGCAGAGCGATGCTCGGCGCCTGCTCGCAGGCCGGGTCAGGCAGGACGGATCATGCGGCCTTCCACTTGATCGAGCAGCCCATCGACGGGACCTGCTCCTGCGGGCCGGTGCCTGTCTCGGCGACCTGCTTCATCGCCTCGAAGAGGTCGCGGCGGGTGCCCTCGGGCGCGGCCTCCCTGCGCGAGGCGTCGAGCCGACCGCGGTACTGCAGGCCGAGACCCGCATCAAAGCCGAAAAAATCCGGCGTGCAGGCGGCATCATAGGCGCGGGCAACCTCCTGGCTTGCGTCGTGGAGATAGGGGAAGGGGAAGTCCTTCTCCCGCGCCATTCTCTGCATGTTCTCGAAACTGTCGGTGGGATAGGCGGCAGCGTCATTGGCGCTGATCGCCACCACGCCGATGCCAAGCGTCTGAAGGTCGCAGGCGTCGCGCAGGATCCGGTCGAGCACCGCCAGCACATAGGGACAATGGTTGCAGATGAACATGACCAGCGTGCCCTTGGGGCCGCGCAGCTCCTCGAGGCTGTAGGTGCGGCCATCGGTGCCGGGCAGGGTGAAGCCGGGCGCGGGCCAGCCGAAATCGCAGACGGGGGGAGAGACGGCCATGGCAGCGGCTCCTTGGGTCTAGGGCGGGTCTAGGGCGGGATCTGGTCGGAGACCCGTCCGGGTCAGGCGGCATCGCGCGTGCCGCGCGCGGCGGCGCGGATTGCCCGGATATTCTGCCCGTAAGGTGCCGGATCGTCCACCGTGCCGCCCCGGAACACCGCCGAGCCGGCCACCAGCACGTCGGCGCCGGCCTCGACCACCAGCGGGGCGGTCGAGGGATCGACGCCGCCGTCGATCTCGATGTGGATTTCGCGGTCGCCGATCATCTCGCGCAGCCTGCGCACCTGCGCCACCTGGCTGTGGATGAACTTCTGCCCGCCGAAGCCGGGGTTGACGGTCATCAGGCAGACCAGGTCGCACATGTCTAGCAGCGGCGCGGCGGCCTCCACCGTCGTGCCGGGGTTGAGCGCGAGGCCGGCCTTGGCACCGCAAGCCCGGATCGCCTGCAGGGTGCGGTGGGTGTGCGCGCCCGCCTCGAGGTGGGCGGTGATGATGTCGGCACCGGCGTCCGCGAAGGCCTCGATGTAGGGATCGACCGGGGCGATCATCAGGTGCACGTCCATGACGGTCGAGATATGCGGGCGGATCGCCTTCACCAGCGGCGGGCCGAAGGTGAGGTTGGGCACGAAATGCCCGTCCATCACGTCGACGTGAATCCAGTCGGCCCCCTGCGCCTCGACGGCGCGGATCTCGGCGCCGAAGTTGGCGAAATCGGCGGAGAGGATCGAGGGCGCGATCTTCACGGTGCGGTCGAAGGGCATGGTCGGGCTCCTTGTGAGGGTGGAGGAGGGGGCGCTGCCCCCGTCCGCGTGCCGCGGACTCCGCCGAGATATTTAGGTCTAGACAAAGCTCATTCGGCGGCCGGTTGCAGGCGCCGGTCGGTGCCGAGCCCGCCGTGGAAGACACGCGAGGCGCGGAGGTCGGACTCGGTGATGGTTGAAAGTTCCTCGGCGCCAAGCGGGCCTCTTGCCTCGTTGAAGAGGCGGTTGGCCTGACGCAGACGGGCGCGGTCGAGCGCATTGCGGATCGACCGCGCATTGGCGAAATGCGGCTGCCTGCGGCGGGCCGCGATGTAGGCAGCCATCGTGGCACGGGCGCCCTCGTCGAAGGCGTAGTTCTGCGCGCCGAGCATGATCTGCGAGATTTGCAGCAGCTCGTCGTCGCTGTAGTCGGGGAACTCGATGTGATGGGCGATGCGCGAGCGGAAGCCGGGGTTGCTTTCGAAGAAGCGGTCCATGCGATCGGCGTAGCCCGCGAGGATCACCACCAGGTCGTCGCGGTTGTTCTCCATCACCTGCAGCAGGATCTCGATCGCCTCCTGGCCGTAGTCGCGCTCGTTCTCGGGGCGGTAGAGGTAGTAGGCCTCGTCGATGAAGAGCACGCCGCCCATGGCCTTTTTCAGCACCTCCTTGGTCTTGGGGGCGGTGTGGCCGATGTATTGGCCCACGAGATCGTCGCGGGTGACGGTGACAAGGTGGCCCTTGCGCACGTAGCCGAGGCGGTGCAGCAGGTCGGCCATCTTCAGCGCGACGGTGGTCTTGCCGGTGCCGGGGTTGCCGGTGAAGGACATGTGCAGGGTCGGCGTTTCGGTGGCGAGCCCCATCTGCCGGCGCGCCTTGTCCACCAGCAACAGCGCGGCGGTTTCGCGGATGCGCGCCTTGACCGGGGCGAGGCCGATCATCGTGGCGTCGAGCTCGGCCAGAACCTCGCGCACGCCGCTCTCTTCGAAGGCGGCGGCAAGGTCGACGGTCGCGGGACGCTGGGAGCGCTCGGGGCGCGGAAGTTCGGTCTCTGTCTGCGGGGTCTCGGTCATTTCGGCCTCCGAACTCGGGGGGACAGCGGAAGGGTGGGGCGCCCTGACTGGGCCTTGATGGCGCTGGAGCAGGGCGCCCCCATGGCCCGCGCCCGTGGAGGAACGGACGCGGAACGGGCTCAGGCGTAGCGTCTGCCTTCGGGCTCGCGCATGGCGTAGCTCTCGATCGTGTAGCGCACGATGCGGCCCTCGCCCTCCTGCCGCACGACGCGGAAGCCGGGTTCCTCGGCGGGGCGGCCGGCAATGAAGCTCATGCGGATCGACTCCCAGCCGGCGGAGCTGTCGAAGGCGATGACGCGGATGTATTTCCCGCCGTGCGCCTTGCGGCACTCGTTGACTTCGAAGACCACCGCCGCGGCGTCGCGATTGTCGAACATCGGGTGGCCCCACATTTCCCAGTAGGTGTTCCTCGGGTGCGGGTCGTCGGTGTATTCGACCGACACGGCCCAGCCCTTGTCGATGGCGTATTGGGCCTGCGCGTGGATGTCGTCATCAGTCAGGTCGGGCAGGAAGCTGAACTGTCCTTGTCTCAGGCGCATCGGGGATCTCCTTTGGCGGTCTGGCTCTGCCGGGTCGGCAGCGTGGCGGGATGGGGGGCCGAGGGCGCGTGCGCCAGCGGCAGGGGCGGCGTGGCGCCCGGGGCGAGGGGCAGGCGGCTCATGCCGAGACCTCGGGGGTCGGCGCGAAGTCGGGCGCGTCGGTGGAGGCGTAGTTGAAGCTGACGTCCTTCCAGGTATCGAGCGCCTGCTTGAGCGGGGTGCAGGTGCGCGCCGCGTCGCGCAGGATGTCCGGCCCCTCGTTCCAGATGTCGCGTCCGGCGTTGCGGGCGAAGACCATCGCCTCGAGCGCGACGCGGTTGGCTGTGGCCCCGGCCTCGATCCCGTGCGGGTGGCCGATGGTGCCGCCGCCGAACTGCAGCACCACGTCCTCGCCGAGATAGGTCAGAAGCTGGTGCATCTGCCCGGCGTGGATGCCGCCCGAGGCGACCGGCATCATCTTGTTGAGCGAGGCCCAGTCCTGGTCGAAGAAGATGCCGTTCTCGAGCGCCATCGGGTTCTTTTCCTCGCGGAAGATGTCGTAGAAGCCCTTGGTGGTGGCCGGATCGCCCTCGAGCTTGCCGACGACGGTGCCCGCGTGCAGGTGATCGACCCCGGCGAGGCGCATCCACTTGGCGATGACGCGGAACGACACGCCGTGGCTGCGCTGGCGGGTGTAGGTGGAATGCCCGGCGCGGTGCAGGTGCAGGATCATGTCGTTGTCGCGCGCCCATTTCGCCATGGACTGGATCGCGGTGTAGCCGATCACCAGATCGATCATGATGATCACCGAGCCCAGCGACTTTGCGAACTCGGCGCGAGCGTACATCTCCTCCATCGTGCCGGCGGTGACGTTGAGATAGGTGCCTTTCACCTCACCGGTGGCGGCCGAGGCGCGGGTCACCGCCTCCATGCAGTAGAGGAAGCGGTCGCGCCAATGCATGAAGGGCTGGGAGTTGATGTTCTCATCGTCCTTGGTGAAGTCGAGCCCGCCCTTCAGCGCCTCGTAGACCACGCGGCCGTAGTTGCGGCCCGAAAGGCCGAGCTTGGGTTTCACCGTGGCGCCGAGCAGCGGGCGGCCATAGGCGTTGAGCCGCTCGCGTTCGACCACGATGCCAGTGGCCGGACCCTGGAAGGTCTTCACGTAGGCGACCGGCAGGCGCATGTCCTCGAGCCGCAGAGCCTTGAGCGGCTTGAAGCCGAAGACGTTGCCGATGATCGAGGCCGTGAGATTGGCGATGCTGCCTGGCTCGAAGAGATCGAGGTCATAGGCGATATAGGCAAAGAACTCGCCCTCGGAATTGGGCACCGGATCGACACGGTAGGCCTTGGCGCGGTACTTCTCGCAGGCGGTGAGCCGGTCGGTCCAGACCACGGTCCAGGTGGCGGTGGAGCTTTCCCCGGCGACGGCGGCGGCGGCTTCGACCGGGTCCACGCCGTCCTGCGGCGTGATCCGGAAGAGCGCGATGATGTCGGTGTCGGCGGGAGTGTAGTCCGGCTCCCAGTAGCCCATCTGGGCGTATTTCATCACGCCGGCGGCGTAGCGCTTCTTGGCGTCGGTGACTGTGGACATGTCGTTCATGGGGTGGTCCTCCTCCTAAGGATGTCTCAGGCCGCGCGGTCGGCGGCGATGCGGGGGGCGAGCGCGCCGCTGGCGTAGCGGCGGGCCATGTCGTCGAGGCTGATCGGGGTGATCTTTCCGGCCTGCCCGGCGCTGCCGAAGCGCTCGAAACGGTCGGCGCAGAGCGCTTCCAGTTCCTTCATCGCGGGGATCATGAACTTGCGCGGGTCGAACTCCTCGGGCGTGGCCGTCGCCACTTTGCGGAACTGGCCGGTCATCGCCATGCGGCAGTCGGTGTCGATATTCACTTTGCGCACGCCCATGCGGATGCCGCGCTCGATCTCCTCCACCGGCACGCCATAGGTCTGCGGCATATGTCCGCCGCTTGCGTTGATCAGATCCTGCAGATGCTGCGGCACCGAGCTCGAGCCATGCATGACCAGATGCGTGTCGGGCAGCTTTTCGTGGATCGCGGCGATGGTCTGCATCGACAAGATGTCGCCGTCGGGCGCGCGGGTGAACTTATAGGCGCCATGGCTGGTGCCGCAGGCGATGGCGAGCGCATCGCATTGCGTGGCGAGCACGAAGTCCACCGCCTGATCGGGATCGGTCAGAAGCTGCGACTGGTCGAGCTTGCCTTCCGCGCCCGAGCCGTCCTCGGCCGCCGCCTCGCCGGTTTCCAGCGAGCCCAGAACGCCCAGCTCTCCCTCGACGCTGGCGCCGACGGCATGGGCGGCGCGGGTGACCCGCGCGGTGATCTCGACGTTGTAGTCGTAAGACGCGGGGGTCTTCATGTCTTCTTCAAGCGATCCGTCCATCATCACCGAGGTGAACCCGTGGCGGATCGCCGAGAGGCAGGTGGCGTCGTTGTTGCCGTGGTCCTGATGCAGCACGATCGGATTGCGCGGGTACATTTCCGCCAGCGCCTCGACCATGTGGCGCAGCATGATGTCACCGGCGTAGCTGCGCGCGCCGCGGCTGGCCTGCAGGATCACCGGGGCATCGCAGGCCTCGGCCGCGCGCAGGATCGCCAGACCCTGCTCCATGTTGTTGATGTTGAAGGCGGGCACGCCGTAGCCCTGTTCGGCGGCGTGGTCGAGAAGCTGTCTCAAGGTGATGAGTGCCATTGGGTCTCCTCCCTTCGGCGGTCAGGCGTCTTGCAGCGAGGCGGGGGCCTCGGCGCCGATGAGCTTGCCCATTGCCACGGCGGTGTCGGCCATGCGGTTGGAAAAGCCCCATTCGTTGTCGTACCAGGACAGGATCCGCACCATTCGCCCGGCCATGACCTTGGTCTGGTCCATGTGGAACACCGAGCTGTGCGGGTCGTGGTTGAAATCGGTCGAGACATTGGGCTGGTCGGTGTAGCCCAGCACGCCCTTGAGCGGCCCGTCGGCGGCGGCGCGGATCGCGGCGTTGACCTCGTCGACCGTGGTGTCGCGGGCCGCCTCGAACACCAGATCGACCACCGACACGTTCGGCGTGGGCACGCGGATCGCCACGCCGTC
Source organism: Alloyangia pacifica (assembly GCF_020524285.1). Classification (GTDB taxonomy): domain Bacteria; phylum Pseudomonadota; class Alphaproteobacteria; order Rhodobacterales; family Rhodobacteraceae; genus Salipiger; species Salipiger pacificus_B. The sequence goes on along the minus strand of NZ_JAIVKX010000011.1, from coordinate 82,946 downwards.
GAGCTTGCCGTTCAGCTCGGGCAGCACGAGGCCCACGGCCTTGGCGGCGCCGGTGCTGGTGGGGATCATCGACTGCGCGGCGGCGCGGGCGCGGTAGAGGTCCTTATGCATCGTGTCCAGCGTCGGCTGATCGCCGGTGTAGCTGTGGATCGTGGTCATAAAGCCCTTTTCGATGCCGATGGCATCGTTCAGCGCCTTGGCCACGGGCGAGAGGCAGTTGGTGGTGCAGGAGGCATTCGAGACGACCACATGCTCGGGGTGCAACTCGCGGTGGTTCACGCCGAAGACCACGGTCTTGTCGACTCCCGAGGCGGGGGCCGAGACCAGCACGCGCTTTGATCCGTTCTGCAGATGCAGCGCCGCCTTGTCGCGGTCGGTGAAGATGCCGGTACATTCGAGCGCCACATCGACGCCCTCCCATGGCAGCTCCGCAGGGTTGCGCAGGGCGGTCACTTCGATCGGCCCGCGGCCAAGGTCGATGGTGCTGCCGCGCACCGTCACCTCGCCGGGAAAGCGCCCGTGCACGCTGTCGAAGCGCAGCAGATGGGCGTTGGTCTCCACCGGGCCGAGATCGTTGATCGCGACCACCTCGATGTCGGTGCGGCCCGACTCCGCGATGGCGCGGAGCACATTTCTCCCGATACGGCCGAAGCCGTTTATGGCAACCCTGACTGTCATCCCTGATCCTTTTCCTGATTTACTGCAGGTTCTTGGCGAGGCGGGCGACCGCCTCTGCGGTGATGGCGAAATGGCGGTAGAGATCCGGCGCGGGGGCCGAGGCGCCAAAGCCGGTCATGCCGACAAAGCCGTCCTCGGGGCGCAGCATGAGACACCAGCCCTGTCGGACCGCGGCCTCGATGCCGATGCGCGGGGCCTCGCCGAGGATTTCGGCGCGGTACTCGGGCGGCTGCTGCTCGAAAAGCTCGAAGCAGGGGGCCGAGACCACTGCGGCGCTGATGCCCTCCACGGCCAGCAGTTCGGCGGCGGCGAGCGCCAGTTCGACCTCGGAGCCGGTGGCGATCAGCGTCACGTCGCGCATCGCCGGGCCCTTCAGCACATAGGCGCCGCGGGCGGTGAGGCTCGTCTCCACATGGCGGCTGCGCACGGTGGGCAGCCCCTGCCGCGACAGGCACAGGACCGAGGGGGTGCTGTCCTGTTCCATCGCCAGCGCCCAGGCCTCGGCGGTCTCCACCGCATCGGCGGGACGGAAGACCAGCATGTTCGGCATGGCACGCAGGCTGGCGATGGTCTCGACCGGCTGGTGGGTCGGGCCGTCCTCGCCGAGGCCGATGCTGTCGTGGGTCATCACGTAGGCGACGGGCACACCCATCAGGGCCGAGAGACGCATCGCCGGGCGGCAGTAGTCGGCGAAGGCGAGGAAGGTACCGCCGTAGGGCTTGAGGCCGCCGTGCAGGGCAATCCCGTTCATCGCCGCGGCCATGCCATGCTCGCGGATGCCGTAGTAGATGTAATCGCCCGAATAATCGGCGGCACTCACCGGGCGCATGCCCTTGGTGCGGGTGTTGTTCGAGCCGGTGAGATCGGCGGAGCCGCCGACGGTGTTAGGCAGCGTTGCGTTGACCACCTCCAGCGCCATCTCGCTGGCCTTGCGGGTCGCCACCTTGGGCGCCTCCCGCGAGAGCCGGTGCTTGTAGGCGCAGATGGCGGCGTCGAGCGCGTTGCGGTCGACGGGGGCAAAGGCGGCGCGGAAGGCTTCGGCCCGCGGGTCATCCCCGAGCCGGCGGGTCCAGCCCTGCCGCGCCTCGCCACCGCGCGCGGCCACGGCGCGCCATGCGGCCTGAACCTCGGGCGGGATCTCGAAGGCCGGGAGCGACCAGTCGAGCGCCTCGCGGGCGGCGGCGATTTCCTCGGCGCCCAGCGGGGCGCCATGAACGTCATGCGAGCCCTGCTTGTTCGGCGCGCCATAGCCGATCACCGTTTTGCAGGCGATCATCGAGGGGCGGTCGTCGGCGCGGGCCATCTCGATGGCGGCGGCGATGGCCTCCTTGTCGTGGCCATCCACCGCCTGCACATGCCAGCCCGCGGCGCGGAAGCGCGCCTGCTGGTCGGTCGAGGTCGAAAGCTCGGTGCCGCCGTCGATGGTGATGCCGTTGTCGTCCCAGAAGAGGATCAGCCGCGACAGGCTCAGGTGGCCGGCGAGGTCGATGGCCTCGTGGCTGATGCCCTCCATCAGGCAGCCGTCGCCGGCGATGACATAGGTGTAATGATCCACCAGCGCATCGCCGAAACGGGCGTTGAGCATGCGCTCGGCCAGCGCCATGCCGACGGTGGTCGAGATGCCCTGTCCGAGCGGGCCGGTGGTGGTCTCGATGCCCTTGGCGTGGCCGTACTCGGGGTGGCCGGCGGTGCGCGATCCGAGCTGGCGGAAGCGCTTGATCTCTTCGATCGGCATGTCGTCGTAGCCGAGCAGGTGGTGGATCGCGTAGACCAGCATCGAGCCGTGCCCGGCGCTCATCACGAAGCGGTCGCGGTCGGGCCAGCGGTCGTTCTTCGGATCGAGCGTGATGAAGCGGTTGAAGAGCACCGTCGCGACGTCGGCCATGCCCATGGGCGCGCCGGGGTGGCCCGAGTTCGCCTGCTGCACCGCGTCCATGGTCAGCGCGCGGATGGCATTGGCCATGAGGTCTTCGGTGGCGGTGACCTTGGTCTGAACGTTCATGTCGTCTCCTCCAATCAGGCGCGCTTGCTCTCGGTCACGAGGCGCTGGACCATGGGCGTGAAGATGAGCTGCATCGCCAGATCCATCTTGCCGCCGGGGATCACGATGGAATTGGCGCGGCTCATCCAGCTGTTCTGGATCATCGAGGTGAGATAGGGGAAATCGATGCCCCGGGGGTTGCGGAAGCGGATCACCACGAGGCTCTCGTCGGCGGTGGGGATCCAGCGCGCGATGAACGGGTCGGAGGTGTCGACCACCGGCACGCGCTGGAAGTTCACGTCAGTCTGGATGAACTGCGGGCAGATGCAGTGCACATAGGCGTGCATCCGGCGCAGGATGGTGTCTGTGACCGCCTCGGTGGTGTAGCCGCGGCTGGCCTTGTCGCGGTGGATCTTCTGGATCCATTCGAGGTTGATCACCGGCACCACGCCGATCTTGAGATCCGCCAGCGCCGCGAGGTTCACCTCGTCGTTGGCCACCGCACCATGCAGCCCCTCGTAGAACAGCAGGTCGCTGCCCTCGTCGAAGCTTTCCCAGTCGGTGAAATTGCCCGGGGCGGTGCCCCAGCGCGCGGCTTCGCCCTCGTCGTGCACGTAGTGACGGGTGCGCCCGGTGCCGGTCTCGCCGTAGGTCCGAAAGATCTCCTCGAGTTCGCCCAACTCGTTTGCGTCATAAGAGAAATGCGAGAAGGTCTCATCCCCGGCAGACTTGCGTGCCTCCAGTTCGGCCTTCATGTCGGCGCGGTTGTAGCGGTGGAAGGCGTCGCCCTCGATGCTGACGGCGGTGATCCCCTCGCGGCGGAAGATCTGGTCGAAGGTCGCCTTGACCGTGGTCGTGCCGGCGCCCGAAGAGCCGGTGACGGAGATGATGGGATGCTTCTTGCTCATGGGTCTTTTGGTTCCGTGAAACTCGGGGCAGGGCGTCGGGCGAATGGGTCAGGCGCGGAACAGGCCGCGGTTGCCGAAGAGGGCGGAGACCTCCTGATCGGGCAGATCGTGATAGGCGGCGACGTGATCCACCTTGCCCGCCGAGCCGAAGACGAAGGGCGTGCGGGCGTGCAGGCTCTCGGGGATCAGGTCGAGGATGCGGGTGGTGCCATCCGTGGCGCGGCCCTGCGCGGCCTCGATCAGCAGGGCGATCGGGGCGCATTCATAGACCATGCGCAACCGGCCGGCCTCGTAGCCGGGGCGGGCGTCGGACGGGTAGAGGAACAGCCCGCCACGCATCAGGATGCGGTGCGTCTCGGCCACCAGCGAGGCGATCCAGCGCATGTTGAAATTGCAGGCGCGCGGCCCCTCGGCCCCGGCGAGGCAATCGTCGATATAGGCGCGGATCGGCTTCGACCAGTGACGGTAGTTCGAGGCGTTGATGGCGAACTCGGTGCTGCCGCCGTCGACGCTGACGGCATCGCTCAGCAGGGTGAAGAGGCCGGTCTCGGGATCGAGGATGTGGTGCTGCAGCGCATCGCCGAAACTCAGCATCAGCATCACCTGCGGGCCGTAGATCACGTAGCCTGCAGCCAGTTGTTCGTGCCCGGGGCGGAGGAAGGTCTCCGCCCCGGTCTCGCGGGCGGCACGCAGGGAGAAGATCGTGCCGATGGAGACGTTGGTCTCGATGTTGGACGAGCCGTCGAGCGGGTCGATTGCCAGCGCCAGCGTGCCCTCCGGATCGAGGAGAACCGGCGCGTCGCGCTCCTCGGAGGCGTACCAGCGCACGCCGGTGCCGCGGATCGCCTCGGCAAAGGCTTCGTCCGCGAGCAGGTCGAGCGCCTTCTGCGCGTCGCCGTCGGCATTGTCGCCGACATGGGCGGCCATCTGGCCGTCGAGCGGGCCGCGGGCGATCCGGTGGGCGAGATCGCGGGCGACCTGGCCGATGGCCTCGAGGGCCGGGCGCAGGGCCGCCGGGATCGGGGCCTCCGCGGGGAAAGCGTGGGTGTCGGTCATCAAGGCCTCCTCCTCCTCGACGTGTGACGTGCCCTTGATCTTGCGGAAGCTTGCTTGTTAGAAAATTTAAAAATTCTGAGTTCAAATTAGAGAAAATCTAATGCGCCGACTTGCCTCGCTCACGCTGAAACAGCTCCGCGCTCTGGAAGCTGTTGAAAGAGCAGGGTCAATTTCACGGGCCGCGGAAGAGCTCGGGCTGACAGCCCCGGCGGTGCACAGCCAGTTGAGAGCGCTGGATAAGACCTTTGGCTGCGTCCTGTTGACGCGGGAAGGTATCGGCAAATTCAGCGCAACGCCGGAAGGGGCGGCCTTGTTGCAGGCCTGGGAGACGGCAGAGGCGGGGTTCCGCCGTGCCCTGCAGCGAATCGACGCGCTGCAGAAGGGCATGGCGGGCAGCGTGGTTCTGGGCGTGGTCTCGACCGGCAAGTACTTTGCCCCGGGCATCGTCGCGCGGCTGCGCAAGGCCTGCCCAGACATCGAGATCGTCCTCGAGGTCGGCAACCGCGACACGATCATCGCGGCGCTGCAGGATGGGGCGCTGGATCTCGCGATCATGGGGCGCCCGCCGCGCGAGCCGGCGGTCGAGGCGCTGTCGATTGGGGATCACCCGCACGTGCTGATCGCGCCGCCGGATCATCCGCTCGCCTGCGCCGCCGAGATCACCGCCGAGGACGTCCTGAAGGAGATGATCCTGATGCGCGAGCCGGGCTCCGGGACACGCATCCTCGCCACCCGTTTTCTCGACCGGATCGGCGAGGGCAAGCCCTATGCGCGGGCCGAGATGAATTCCAACGAGACGATCAAGCAGGCGGTGATCGCGGGGCTGGGGATCGCCATCATCTCCTACCATACGGTGGCCGAGGAGTTGCGCAGCGGGCGGCTGGTGACGCTTGATCTGCCCGGTCTGCCGATCATGCGGCACTGGTTCCTGCTGCACCGCGCCGACAGGCCGGTGACCGGGGCGGCGCGTACTGTCTGGGACTTCATCGCCGCCGAGCGCGCTGGCTTCCTGCCGAGCTGGCCGCCGGTGCGGACCCCGGGTGCCGGGTCGTGATGCTGCCGCCAAGTGATCGTCCGGCGGGCCGCGCTGGGGATGGGACGGGGCGCTGGACGCGATCTCGCTGGAAAGAGGGGCGGGTCAGGAGCGCCCGGTGAGCCCTTCGAGGGCTCCCGGCGGGTTGGGGCGTGTCACGTTCTCGGGGCGCCGTTTCTCGTAGAAGGCGTTGCCGCCCGTGGTCAGCACGTAGTGCATGTTGTTGTAGGAGGCGCGGTAGCTCGCCGCGTGGAAGAACTGCGCGTTGCCAACCAGCGGATGTCGCTCGCCCTGCAGTACCGACATTGCGGCCTCGCGCACGACCGGCATCGTCGGGCCACCCATGTCGCGCCGCATGATGCCGGGTGCAAACTGGTTCTTCTGTCCCACCACGGCGCAGACCGAGCCGGGGAATTCGCTCGAGGCCACGCGATTCATCACCACGCTGCCGACGGCAACCATCCCGTCGCGGCTGGACCGGAGAGACTCGAAGTACATCGCCCTTTCCATGCATTCGAGCTCGCCCGCGGCGTGACGACGATGGGAGCCGCCACAGCCCGCAAGCAGGGCAAGTGCCACTCCGGCAAGGACCACGGTGCTTTTCCTGCGTTCAACTCTCATGCATGCCTCTCGTCTCGTGCCGCCCCCCGTTGCCGGTCGCGGTCTGCGGCAGGACCATAGTCGCCATTGCCCTCCGCGCTCAATCTCGAAACGCTCTTGCTGCCGAGCCCCGAAGCAATCCGCCGCGGTGGCCTTCATCGATGACATGATGGTTGCCCAAAAGCAAAGCCGCGATCCGAGAGGTCCGTGAATGACACATTTTACAGAGTATCCGAAGTTTCGGCCTCTCGGGTCTGCTTTCGTGTCATCGGGCTCTTCTTGGGCGGCTTGGGCAAGCAGGAGCAGGGGCGCCAGCGCGAGGTCGCGCGGCGGGAGAGATGAGACGCGTCAAGGAAGTTGCGTCAGGCCGGTGTCACGAGCACCGATTGAAAGAGCAGTTCGGCCGGCTCCTGGGAGTCCATGAACGCCACGTCATAGGCATCTCGGCCAACCGCGATGATTGCCATCGAGTCCGCCTGCGCCATGCCGGTTGCGTCGACAAGGCACCATCTGCCGTCCAGCCAGACTTCCGTGACCGCGTGAAAGTCGGGCGGTACGACGTCGGGGCTGTAGACGGCCACCATGCGGGCCGGGATGCCCGCGGCACGGACGAGGGAACACATCAGATGCGCATAGTCTCGGCACACCCCCTGACGTCCGGCGAAGGTCTCCAGGACGTTGGTGTCCACATCGGAGCTGCCGGGCACATAGGTGAGGTTGGTTTCGATCCAGTCGCGCATCGCGAGAACCTTCTGCCCTCCGGGCAGGTGTCCGAAGCGCCGCTGCACGAAGGTGACGAACTTGTCCGACTGGCAATAGCGCGAGGGTCGCAGATAAGGCGCCACCTCCCCGGGGATCAGATGCAGCGGCACGGCGTCCATCGTCTCCAGCCGAGGCACGGCCCTGGTGATGTCGAGCCAAGCGCGATAGGTCAGGTTCACCTCGCAGTCGGGAACCTGTGCCCAGATCCGTTCTCCGACGCCCGAGTCCCCCGCAATGCGGGTCAGCGCCGCCGTGCCGAGATCGAGGCTCTCCTGGAGAACCTCCTGCCCCTCGAGCTTGGCCGCCTCCAGCGCGAAGAACACGGTATTCGGGCGCGGGAAACGGTAGTTCATCGCGAGTTCGATCATGATCCGCATATGGCCTGCTCCTGGGGGCGACGTGAGCTCGGGGTGTCCGTCCCCTGCCGCGACGTGCGCGGATGGAACGGGGTGTGACCCTCGACTGAAGCCGGACATTGCCCCGCCGTCTCAGAAGAGAGCCCCCTTGGACCTAGCCGGACCAAGTTCGGTGGCAATTCTCTATTTCTTGCTGGGCGGATCAGTCAGCAAGTTGATCAGCGTCGCGCCAATGATCCAGATCGCCAACATCAGAAACACCCCGGTTTCCGGCGCGTACATGCGGCCCACGATGCCGCCGAGCCCTGCGACCAAGCCCACGGCACCATTCACCGCTTGCAGCTCTCTTCGCTTGGATTTCAGGCGCATGTTCGGCTCTCCCTTTCTTAACGGCGTATCCAGCTTGCGCCGAACGCCTTTTCCCCGCCGTCCATGGGCACTCTTCTCTCAGGAGCCCTGCACGGTCAGCCGTCGATCCAGTGTTCGATGAGGCGATCCAGCGCCTCCCAATCCGTGTATTCCTTGCCGTTGTCCAAATCCGCGTCCGGGTCCTTGTCCGCGATGATCCGGCGCATGATGAAACGCCGAAACAGGTCATACTCGGCAGGCCGATAGGCACCCGCGATCTGTTCCGTGCGCCCGGGGGCCCAGCCGGTGGCTGCCTCGAGGTCTTCCAGAACGTGCTGGAGACCCCGCCAGTCCTCGGCCTCGTGGCCCGCGGCGGAAAGCGAAACCGAGAGGAACAGCGTGGGCATGTCGTTCAGGCCATCCGAATGACGCCCGGCGAAGTCCGACAGTGCCTTCTGGTAGTGTCCCGCATGGATCGAGGCCGCCAAAATGACGCGATCGAAGCGCTGAAGCGCGATGTGCTCTGCATCGTCCAGCGCGAGCAATTCGACAGCGCGACCACGATCCGCGACGAGGTCCGCGATCCTCCGGGCGATCTTCCGTGTCTGCCCCTCTCCAGTGGCATAGCCGACAAGGACTTTCATCGTGGCCTCCCATGGCAGCCTGTCCCTGCGTCAGTGCGATGGCGTCGTCTTCGGAGCGCGATGCAGGGCCGTAGGGACTTGAACCATGATGCCGGGGGAAATGCGTTGATGCGTATCAAACGGAATGTTTGTTATCCCGACTGACCGACGTATGCCCGCAAGGCAGCCCTGCCGCTCGAACGCTATGGGATCGCTTCAAGCACGGACCGCCGCGGGTCGTCTTGGCGACCATGGTCAATACCCTCGGGGGCAGATGAACGACGCGGCTCGCGCACCCTCCGGAGCAACCTTGGCATGCTCAAAGGCTTCTGGAGCCTGCGCGCGGAAATCTCTTGCGAGGCTGCCGGACCCCGGTCTCTCCGGGACATGGCTTGCTGTCGAATGCGGTTGACTTGAGGGCGGCTCTGCCTTTCACAAGATGCGCAGCGCGCAGACTCCAAGGACCAAAGATCATGACTTCCCGTTACAAGCTCGACCGGATCGACCTGAAGATTCTCGCCGAGTTGCAGCGGAATGGCCGGATCACCAACGTCGAGCTGGCCGATCTCGTGCATCTGTCGCCGTCGCCCTGCCTGATGCGGGTCAAAAAGCTGCAAAAGGCGGGCTACATCACCGGATACGCGGCGCAGATCGACATGGCGAAACTTGGCGAGACATTGATCGTTTTCGCCGAGTTCACGCTGAGCAACCACCGGCAGATTGATTTTGCCCGCTTCCAGCAAGCCCTGGAGGAGGTCGAATGCTGCGTCGAGTGCCATCTGGTGTCGGGCGGCTATGACTACCTGGCGAAATTCGTGGCCGCCTCGATTTCCGACTACCAGACGATCATCGAGGGGTTGATCGACCGCAACATCGGGATCGACAAGTATTTCAGCTTCGTTGTGATGAAGACGCCGTTTTCCAAGACGCAGATGCCGCTGACCCATCTGTTCGCCGACAAGGTCTGACGCGGGTCTCCCCCGAGAGCTGCGCAATCAGCCAAACGGGCCAGATCCGGTCCAGAGTTCCGGCCCATGTCGTGGCAAGCGCCGCCGCTCAGTACTTCCGCAGCTGATCTACGAGGCCGGGGATTTCCGTGCCCTCACGGGTGGCGCGCACGACGTCGAGCGCATGCAGCGCGCCCTCGCGGGCGTCGGTGCTGGCGCCCACATGCGGGGTGATGACGATCCGCGGATCGTCCCAGGCCCAGTGGCCCTCGGGCAGCGGCTCGGGCTCGGTCACGTCGAGCATCGCCGAAGCGAGCCGGCCCGCGTCGAGCGCCCGTTTCAGCGCCGCCATGTCGAGCTGCGCGCCGCGGCCCGCGTTGACCAGTTTCGCGCCCTCGGGCAGCTTCGCGAAAAAGCTGGCGTCCATCAGGCCGCGCGTCTCGGCGGTGAGTGGCAGCAGGCAGATGAGGATCTCGCTGCGGGCAAGGAAGGGATCCATGCCATCTGCGCCGAAGACCTCGATCCCCGACACGGCGCGACCGGACCGCGACCAGCCCGCCACGTCAAAGCCCAGGCCGCGCAGGGTTTCAGCGGCCAGTCGCCCGATCCGCCCCATGCCCATGAGCCCGACCCGCGTGCCACGCGCCAGCGGCACCGGGCGGGTCTGCCAACGGCCTTCGCGCTGCTGACCCAGATAGACCGGCATCTCGCGGTGTAGCATCAGCGTGGCCATCACCACCCAGTCACGCACCATCTCCTCGATGCCCGGTGCCAGCGTGCGGGCAAGCTGCACGCCCTCGGGCATCGGGGGCATGTAGTCGACCCCCGCGCCGGTCGAGATCACCACCTGCAGGTTGGGATAGCGCCGCAGATCCTTCGGCGGCACCCAGCACACCAGATGGGTGATCGCGGCGGGGTCGGTCACCGTCGCCTCGCCCACGATCATCTCGACCCCTGCCGCCTCGAACAGCGGCTTCCAGACCGCGGCGCGTTCGGGTAGGGACAGGAAGAGCAGCGCCATCAGCCGAGGACCGCGCGGATCTCCGGATCTTCCAGCGTCAGGTCGAGCACGGTGCGGGTGCGCTCGACGATCGCGTCGATCTCGGCGTTGGTGCAGCACAGCGGCGGCGCGTAGCCGAAGATGCCCTGCGCGAAGCTGCGCACGATGAGCCCCTGTTCCCATGCCCGGTCGAAGAGACGCGTGGCAGGCTGCACGGCGGCAGGCAGCGGCGTCTTCTTCTCCTTGTCGGTGACCAGTTCGACGGCGGCCAGCATGCCGCGCCCGCGCACGTCGCCGACCAGCGGGTGATCACGCAGCGTCTCGAGGCCCGCCATCAGCCGCGCCCCGGCCTTGCGGCCATTCTCCAGCAGCCCGCCTTCGTAGAGCCGCAGCACCTCCAGCGCGACGGCGGCGGAAACCGGATGCGCCGAATAGGTGAAACCGTGGCCCACTGCCTTGGCCCCCGCGCCCTCGGCGATGGTCTCGTAGACATGGTCACGCATGAAGACCGCGCCCATCGGCACGTAGCCCGAGGTCAGCCCCTTGGCTGTGGTCATGAGGTCGGGCACGACGCCTTCCTCTGCGCTGGCGAAGAGCGGGCCCGTGCGACCGAAGCCGGTGATCACCTCGTCGGCGACAAACAGGATGTTCATCTCGGCGCAGGCAACGCGCATCGCCTTCACCCAGCCTTTCGGCGGCACCAGCACCCCGCCCGAGCCCTGGATCGGCTCGACGTAGAAGGCGGCGACCTTGTCCTCACCGATGGCTGCGACCTTCGACTTCAGCTCGGCGACGGAGGCGTCGATGATCTCCTGGTCGGTCTTCAGGGCATTGCGGTAGACGTAGTGCGACGAGATCTTGTGCTGCCACTGGTAGGGCACTCCGAAGCCCTCGTGGAAGCCGGGCAGGGCGGTGAGGCCGGCGCCCATGGTGGTCGAGCCGTGATACCCCTGCTCGACCGAGATGAACTGGTCGCGCTGGGGCTGGCCCTTGGCGTGCCAGTAGTAGCGGATGAAGCGGATCGTGCTGTCCACCGCGTCCGAGCCGCCGAGGCTGAAATAGATGTGGTTGAGATCGCCCGGGCTGCGCTCGGCCAGTTCGGCGGCAAGCCGGATCGGCGCCTCTGCCCCCAGATCGAAATAGCCGGTCGCATAGGGCAGCCTGCGCATCTGCTCGGCGGCGGCCTCGACGACGCTCTCATGGCCGTAGCCGGCGTTGACGCACCACAGGCCGGCGAAGCCGTCGATCAGCTCGCGGCCCTCGGCGTCGGTGACGGTGGCGCCGGATGCCGACCGCAGCACACGCACGCCGCGCGCCTCGTGGCCGCGGAAGGACGAGACCGGGTGGACAAGGTGCTGGCGGTCCAGCTCGACAAGGGAATTGGTCAGCATTTTGTGCTCCGTGTCAGGAATGGGTCAGGAGGCGATGACGAAGATTTTCTTCACCGTTTCCAGCGTGTGCCAGGTGCCGATGAAGCCGGGCTTCATGATGAAACTGTCGCCGGGGCCGAAGGTGTGGCTCTCGCCGCCGTCCTCGGAAATTGTGCAGCGCCCCGAGAGGATGTGGCAGAACTCGAAGGTCTCGCCCTTCAGCGAGATGGTCTTGCCGGGTGTGGCCTCCCAGATGCCGGTGCGGACCTTGCCCCAGCGCGCGGCCTCGTAGAGCGCGGTGTCGAGCTCCCAGGTCTTGTAGTGAGGCGCGCCCTCGATCAGCCGGTCGGGCGCGGCATCGGCTTCCTTTGGGGCGAAGGTGGGGGCGGTGTCGAGGGAAAGGAGAAGGGGCATCCGTGGCTCCGCTGCATCTTGGGTCATGTGCATTTCTCGCACCTGGAAGGTGCCGCGCGGGGACTGAATGCGCCGTTTCCACGGCATCGCCTGCCGATTTGGGGCCGGGCCACACAATCTTCTGCGCCGGGTCCGCCGGCAGGTCGGGGCCGCGGGTGGGAAGAACAGCATAAAGTTTCGACAGCGCGGGATATTTGGTGGAATTCCCTGCTGGCCTTGCTGGATAGTGGAGCTGAACCTTCCGAGCGGGCCTGGCGCCCGACAACCAGATGGACCGACCAAGTTGAGCGAGAACAGTTCCGCCCCGCCCGAGGACGCCCCCCTTTTACTCGAGACCTTCCGTGCGACCATCAGCCCGGTGACCGCCGAGAGTTTGCCGCACCTGCATGAACTCGCGGTCAGCGTCTTCTGGCCGCATCGCGGGCGGGACATCGAGCTCTTTCTCGAGCTGGGGCAGGGGTACATTGCGCATGACGAGATCGGCCGCGCGATGGGGTCGGCGATGTACTTTCCCATGGGAGAGGACTTCGCCATGCTCGGCATGATGATCGTCACGCCGCGCCTGCAGGGCAACGGTGCGGGGCGTCGGCTTCTGGAGCGAGTCCTGAAGGATTGCGAGGGCCGCGATCTGCGTATCACCGCGACACTTGCGACGCGTGCCTTCTATGCGTCCGCGGGCTTGGAGCCTGTCTGCAATATCGCGCAGCACCAGGGCTTTGCCAGCGCCGTCCCCGTGCCGAAGCCGGTGCCGGGCCTGCTTATCCGTCCGCTGGAGGTGGATGACCTGGACGCGGTGCGCCAGCTTGATACAGCGGCCTACGGGGCCGACAGGACGGTTGCGCTCGACGCGCTGCTGCGGCGGTCCGAGGGGCTGGTCGCGGTGCGCGACGGCGCAGTCCGCGGCTTCGCGCTGAAGCGGCCCTTCGGCCGCGGTGTCGTCGTCGGACCACTTGTGGCGGAGGACGATGCGATGGCCGAGCAGCTTGCTGCGCCGCTGATCCGCGCCTCCGAGGGGGCGTTCGTCCGCGTCGACGCGCCGGTGGCGCATGAGGCCTTCCGGGCGCTGCTGTCCGCAGCAAACCTGGGGGTCTACGACACGGTTACCGAGATGCGCCGCGGTCCCGCGCGACGGGCGACGACCGGGGCTCAGGTCTATGGCCTTGCGACCCACTCGCTCGGCTGACGAAGCCGCTGTTCTTCTGAACGAATGCAAATGGGCCGCCTTCGAAAGAACGGCGGCCCTTTTCTTGGAGTGACGCGCCTCAGGACAAGCGGTCCTTGAGGGCGAACCACTGGCCGACCAGCGGCAGGAACCAGGGCGTTCCCGTGTGCATCGGGATCGGCGGCCATTCCATGCCGGCCAGCGGGTTCGTGTCCGTGCGCCCCATCGCCATGTCGGCCAGGGTCTGGCCGATCAGCGTGGTCATTTGCGCCCCATGGCCGGAAAAGCCCATGCCGTAAATCATTCCCTCCGCCTCGCCCGCGCGCGGGTAGCGGTCCTGTGTCATGTCCACGAGGCCGCCCCAGCAGTAGTCCAGCTCGATGTCGGCCAGTTGCGGGAAGATCTCCTCGAAGCCGCGGCGCAGGATCTGGCCGGACTTCGCATCGGACTGCTGGTCGGAGCGGGCCGAAAAGCGGGCGCGGCCGCCGAAGATGATGCGGTTGTCGGGCGACCGGCGGAAGTAGTTGCCGATGTTCATCGAGGTCACGTAGGTCCGGTCGCCGGGCAGCGCCTGCGCCATCTCGGCGTCGGTCAGCGGGCGGGTCGCGATGATGAAGGATCCGACCGAGATGATACGGCGGCGGAAGTAGCCCAGCTTTGCGCCCTTGTGTTGGCCGGAATAGGCGCCGGTGGCAAGGATAACGCGCTCGGCCTGCAGGGTGCCCTTGGGGGTCTCCAGCAGCCAGCCCGCGCCGTTGCGGCTGCGCCCGGTGACCGGGGCCTGCTCCCAGATCAGCGCGCCGTGCCGCGCCGCGGCTTCGGCCAGCCCGTGCGCATAGCGGCCCATGTGCATCATCGCCGTCTTCTCGTAGAGCATGCCGCCGTGGAATGCCTCGGAGCCGACCTCTGACGGCAGATCCGCACGGTCGATCCAGCGAGTCGCGGCGTCGACTTCGGCGTGTATCGTTTCGAAGTTCGCGCGCAGCCCGGCGACATGGGAGGGCTTCGAGGCCAGCTTGAGCTTGCCCGCACGTCGGAAATCGCAAGAGATGCCCTCCTCGGCGATGACATCCTCGATCATGTCGATGGAGCGGTCATAGGCCTTATAGAGTGCATGGGCTCTCTCGGCGCCGAGATGCGCCTTCGCGCTGGCGTAGCCGTGGGCGATACCGTTGTTGAGGTGGCCGCCATTGCGCCCGGAGGCGCCGGAGCCGACGGCGCCCGCCTCGAGCAGCGCCACCGAGACACCTTCCCGCGCCAGCTTGCGCGCGGCGTTCAGCCCGGTGAAGCCGCCGCCGATCACCGCCACGTCCACACGACCCGCCACTGGGCCGGTTTGCCCCGCCGTGAAGACGGGGGCGGTGTCATGCCAGTAGGAGGAATATTTCATGACGTCGGTCCTTGCGCTCAGCTGTCTTAGCGCAGGATGCCGCAACTTCTGCCGTGCCGTGTGCCGGTTTGTCCGGTCTCGCCGCAGGAAATGTGCTATTCCACGCCGAGCGCAGCATGCCGTGCCGTATTGGCGCCATGACCGGCGCGCGCAGCCCCACGATTGCGGGGCGCGCACAGCGGGTTTTGCCTGCGAAACGGGCATATTCGGGCCGATTTTCGCATAAATCGCCGTTCTGAAGGCCGATGCCGCAACTTGGACTGATATGCCGCCGGGCCCGAGATTTCGGAACTTTCTGCCGTCTGCGTCCGGGATTTAGCATCCGCGACTGCGCTGAAGCGGTGATGCTGATGATGTCCCGAGGCGTGCCCCCACTCTCGTCAGCCGCTCGCGGACCCGGCGCATTCCCTGCCGCCGAACCAGACAGACCCGACGGGTCACCCCCCGGACGTGCCGCATCCTCCTTCCGGCACCTGACAGAAAGGACCGCGCCAGATGGCGACCGAGACCGCAGTGAAACCCCTGACCGCCTTCAGCTACGTCACCTTCGACGTGGTGGGCACGCTGATCGACTTCGAGGGGGCTATCAAGGAAGGCCTTGCGACCATCGCCGCCAAGGAAGGCGTGGACGTGGACGGCGAAGCGGCGCTTTCGGTCTACCGTGACGCGCGCTACGAGCCGGGCGCGGGCCTCTTCCCAGATGATCTGGGTCGCTGCTACTCGCGCATCGCCGCCGCCTTCGGCCTGCCCGATACCGAGGAGTATCGCCAGCTGATGATCGACACGGTGGGTGAGGCAAAGCCCTTCCCCGACAGCGCCGAGGCGATGGCCAAGCTCAAGGCGCGCTACAAACTGATCGCGATGACCAACGCCCGCCGCTGGGCCTTCGAGAAATACGCGGACAAGCTGGGTCAGCCGTTCTGGGCCGGGTTCACCACCGACGACACCGGCTGCGAGAAGCCCAACCCCGACTACTTCCAACAGGTCTTCGACTACGTGGCCAAGGATGGCGGCTCCAAGGACGACATCCTGCACACCGCGCAGAGCCAGTACCACGACATCGGCATCTCGCGCGAGCTGGGCATGACCAACGCCTGGATCCAGCGCCGCCACGCGCAGAACGGCTATGGCGGGACCATCGAGCCCAAGGAATTCACCGAGCCCGATTACCACTTCCACGCGCTGATCGAACTGGCGTGTGCCGCAGAGGATGCCTTCGAGGGCTGATCCTTCCGCCGTCGCGCAGGTCTCGCGCGGCGGACTCGCGACGGTCGAGACGGCGAGAAGACCGTCCGGCCGTTTCTCCGCCCCCGGAACGGGGATAAGATCATAAAGGAGGCCGCTCCCCCGGGATGCCTCCACAACAGGGACTGACGACATGACCAAACCCACCAACTGGATGCCGAGCAACTGGACGGGCCGCGACGACGCCCGCATCGAGGATGCGATCCGCCGTGGCGCGACGCGCCGCGACCTGCTGAAGATGCTGATGTCTTCGGGTGTCGCCGCCGCCGCCGGTGGCTCTCTGCTGCTGCGCGCGTCCGAAGCCGTGGCCGCGACGCCGGTCTTCGGGGGCTCGCTGCGCGCCGCCGGCTGGTCCGCCTCCACCGCCGACACGCTGGATCCGGCGAAAGCCTCGCTTTCGACCGACTACGCCCGCATCTGTGCGTTCTACAACCGCCTGACCTTCCTCGCCGACGGCGGCGTGCTGAAGATGGAGCTGGCCGAGGACATCGCCACCGAGGACGCAAAGGTCTGGACCGTCAAGCTGAAGTCCGGCGTGCAGTTCCACGACGGCAAGACACTCGCCGCCGAGGATGTCGTCTACTCGCTGTCGCGTCACCTCGACGAGGCGACGGGCTCCAAGGTGCACTCCATCGCCCAGCAGATGAGCTCGATCACCAAGGTCGACGATCTGACAGTGCGCATCGAGCTTGCCGAGGCGAATGCCGACCTGCCGACGATCCTCGCACTGCACCACTTCATGATCATCGCCGACGGCACCACCGACTTCTCGACCGCCAACGGCACCGGGCCCTTTGTTTGCGAAGTCTTCGAGCCCGGCGTGAAGTCGGTCGGCACGAAGAACCCGAACTACTTCAAGGACGAGGGCCCCTACCTCGACAGCTTCGAGTTCATCGCCATCGCGGACAACACCGCCCGCGTGAACGCGCTGATGTCGGGAGACATCCAGCTCGCCGGCGCCGTCGGCCCCCGCGCCACCCGCATGCTGGACACTTCCGATGCGGTCTGGGCCAGCACCACGACCGTCGGCAACTACACCGACATGAACATCCGCCTCGACATCGAGCCCGGCTCGAAGGCCGAGTTCGTCGAAGGCATGAAGGCGCTGATCAACCGCGAGCTGATCCACAAGTCGGTACTGCGCGGCCTCGGTGACATCGGCAACGACCAGCCCGTCTCGCCGGTGAGCAAGTACTACAACGCCGAGCTGAAACCGCGTGCCTTCGACCCCGAAAAGGCGAAGCACCACTTCGAAAAGGCGGGCGTGCTGGGCACCGAGATCCCGCTGATCGCCTCCGACGCCGCCGGCTCCTCGGTCGACATGGCGACGGTGATGCAGCAGGCCGGCTCCAAGATCGGCATGAACTTCACCGTCGACCGCGTACCGTCGGACGGTTACTGGTCGAACTACTGGCTGAAGGCGCCGATCCACTTCGGCCACATCAACCCGCGCCCGACCCCCGACATCCTGTTCTCGCTGCTCTACGCCTCGAACGCGCCGTGGAACGAGAGCCATTGGGCGTCGGACAAGTTCGACAAGATGCTGGTGGAAGCCCGCGGCCTGCTCGACGAGGACAAGCGCACGGACATCTACCACGAGATGCAGGCGATGGTCTCCAACGAGGCCGGCACCGTCATCCCCGCCTTCATGGCCAACGTCGACGGTGTCTCTTCGAAGGTCGGCGGCCTCGAAGCCAACCCGCTGGGCGGCCTGATGGGCTTTGCCTTCGCAGAGTACGTCTGGCTCAAAGACTGACCCCAATCCGCCGGGCCCCCGCGGGCTCGGCGTTTGCCTACCCCAGAAAAGGGCCGTTGGCCCTTTTCGCTCCCTACCACCCCGCACGAGGAGGCACCGCGTGGCCCCATCCCTGTTGCCCTGGTTCTACGTCGTCCAGCGTTTCGCGCTGGCGCTGCTGACGCTCTTCATCATCTCCCTCACCGTCTTCTTCGCCTGCCAGCTTCTGCCCGGCGACGTGGCCGAGATCCTGCTTGGGCAGGCCGCCACGCCCGAGGCCGTTGCCGGTCTGCGCACGGCGATGGGCCTGGACGAGCCGGCGATCCAGCAGTACGTCAACTGGCTGACAGGCTTCCTGCAAGGCGACCTCGGCACCTCCTACGCCAACCGGATCGAGATCTCCGAGCTGATCGGCGGGCGTCTGGTGAACTCGCTGAAGCTGGCCGGGGTGACCACGATGATCTCGGTGCCCGTGGCTCTGACGCTGGGCATCCTGGCGGCGATGTACCGCGGCTCGGCGCTGGACCGGGTGATCTCGATCTTCACCATCTCGATCATCTCCGTGCCGGAATTCATGCTGGCCACCTTCGCAGTGCTGGTCTTCGCCGTGTGGCTGGGCTGGCTGCCCGCGCTGTCGCTGTCGAGCGCCGAAGCGCAGAGCTGGGGTGAGCTGCTGAAGGCCTACGCGATGCCGGTGATCAGCCTGTCCATCGGCGTCTCGGCCCAGATGATCCGCATGACGCGCGCCGCCGTGATCGAGACGATCAACACACCCTACGTCGAGATGGCGCTCCTGAAGGGGGCCTCGCGGTCGCGCATGGTGCTGCGCCACGCGCTGCCCAACGCGATCGGGCCGATCGCCAACGCGGTGGCGCTGTCGCTTTCCTATCTCGTCGGCGGCGTGATCATCGTCGAGACGATCTTCAACTACCCCGGTGTCGCGAAGCTGATGGTGGATGCCGTCGCCACCCGCGACCTGCCGCTGATCCAGTCCTGCGCGATGATCTTCTGTGTCAGCTACCTCTCGCTGATCACCCTCGCCGACATCGTGGCCATCCTCTCCAACCCGAGGCTGCGCAAATGACCGCTCGAACGTCCCTTCTTGCCCGCGTGCCCACACCCGCGCGCCTCGGCTATCGCTTCAACCTCGTCGGCCGGATCGGCCTTGCCGTGATCCTGTTCTGGGCGGTGATTGCCATCGTCGGACCCATCGTGGCGCCCTATCCTCCGGGTGAAATCGTCGGCTGGGATTACTTTACGCCGATGTCCGCGGAGTACTGGTTCGGTCTCGATTACCTCGGGCGCGACGTGTTTTCCCGCATCCTGATGGGCGCGCGCTACACGGTGGGCATCTCGCTGGCGGCGGTGTTCATCACGGTCACCGCCGGTGTCCTTCTGGGCATGGTCGCCGCCGTCATCGGCGGGTGGTTCGACATGGTGCTCTCGCGCCTGCTCGATGCGCTGAACGGCATCCCCTCGCTGCTCTTCGGGCTGGTGAGCGTCGCCGCCCTCGGCTCCTCCATACCGATCCTCATCCTGACGCTGGCGGCGATCTACATCCCCGGCGCCTACCGCTACGCCCGCGCGCTCGCCGTGAACGTCAACACGATGGACTACGTGACCGTGGCCCGGGCCCGCGGCGAGACGACCTTCTACCTCATCAGCCGCGAGATCTTTCCCAACATCCTCGGCCCGGTGCTCGCCGACCTGGGCGTGCGCTTCATCTTCATCGTGCTGGTGCTCTCGGGGCTGTCCTTCCTCGGCCTCGGCGTGCAGCCGCCGAACGCGGACTGGGGCGGCCTCGTGCGCGAGAACATCGAAGGCATGAGCTTCGGTGCGCCGGCGGTGATCTTCCCGTCCATCGCCATCGCCACGCTGACCATCTCGGTGAACATGTTCATCGACAACCTGCCCACCAAGATCCGCGACAGGAGCGAATGATGACCGAACCTCTCGTATCCGTCTCCGACCTGCGCATCGGCGCGACCACCGACAGCGGCCGCCGAGTCGAGATCATCAAGGGCGTCTCCTTCGATATCGCGCCCGGCGAGATGGTCGCGCTCATCGGTGAGAGCGGCTCCGGCAAGACCACCATCGCGCTCTCGCTGATGGGCCACACCCGCACCGGCTGCGAAATCGACGGCGGCACCATCCGCCTCGGCACGTCCGAGATCACCGCGATGACCGAGCGCCAGCGGGCCGAACTGCGCGGCACGAAGGTGTCCTACGTGCCGCAATCCGCGGCCGCCGCCTTCAACCCGTCCAAGCGGATCATGGACCAGGTGATCGAGATCACCACGATCCACGACCTGATGCCCCGCGCCAAGGCCGAGGCCCGCGCCGTCGAGCTCTTCCGGGCGCTGGCCCTGCCGAACCCGGACACCATCGGCAGCCGCTATCCGCATCAGGTCTCCGGCGGGCAGCTGCAGCGCCTCTCGGCCGCCATGGCGCTGATCGGCAGCCCCGATCTGGTGATCTTCGACGAGCCGACCACCGCGCTCGACGTGACCACCCAGATCGAGGTGCTGCGCGCCTTCAAGGCGGCCATGGCGGAAAGCGGGGCCTCGGGGGTCTACGTCAGCCATGATCTCGCGGTCGTTGCCCAGATCGCCGACCGGATTATCGTGCTCAAGGGCGGCGAGGTGCAGGAAGAGGGCGACGTCGAGCAGATCATGCACGCGCCCTCCCATCCCTATACCCGCGAACTGCTGTCCGCTTTCGAACCCAAGCTGCATGCAAGCCCGGCGTCGAAAGAGGCCCGTCCCCGTCCGATCATCGAGGTCCGCGACCTCTGTGCGGGCTACGGCCACATGCGCAACGGTGAGCCGCTGGCAAAGGTCCTGAAGAACGTGAGCTTCCGGCTCGAGCGGGGGCGCAACCTCGGCGTCATCGGCGAAAGCGGCTCCGGCAAGTCGACGCTGGCGCGGGCCATCGCGGGGATCCTGCCTCCCTATCGCGGCGACGTGCTGATCGACGGGCAGGAGATGCTGCCGGACCTCGCGAAACGCTCCAAGGAAGAGCTGCGCAAGAGCCAGATCGTCTTCCAGCTCGCCGACACCGCGCTCAACCCGACGCATTCCATCGGCGCAATCCTCGCCCGGCCGCTGACGTTCTATCACGGCCTCAAGGGCCGCGAGCGGGAGCGTCGGGTGATCGAACTGCTCGACATGGTCCAACTGCCGGCCGCCATCCGCCACCGTCTTCCGGGCGAGCTTTCGGGCGGTCAGAAGCAGCGGGTCAATTTCGCCCGCGCGCTTGCGGCAGAGCCGGAGCTGATCCTCTGCGACGAGATCACCTCGGCGCTCGACACCGTCGTCGCCGCCGCGATCATCGACTTGCTGAAGGAACTGCAGCGCGAGCTGGACCTGTCGTACATGTTCATCAGCCACGACCTGTCGACGGTCGAGGCGATCTGCGACGAGGTGCTGGTGATGTACAAGGGCGAGGTCGTCGAGGCGCTGGCCGCACGGGACATGACGGCAAAGGCGCAGCACCCTTACTCGCGCCTGCTGATCTCCTCGATCCCGCAGCTCGACACCGATTGGCTGTCGTCGCTGGAGCAGGACCCCGAACTGGTGAAGCAGTTCGCACTGCGCTGAACGCCGCTTCATGCATGTAAAAGGGCCCCTCATGGGGCCCTTTTACGTTTCTAAAGAAGGCGTTTCGAAGAAGGCGGCGCTCAGGCGAGCGCCGCAGCCTCCTCGCAGAGGGCGTCGAGGTCTTCGGGCACCAGCGGGACACCGGGAAACTCGGACAGCGACGCCAGCGGGCAATCGCAAACGCCTTCGCGCCCGGCGGGATCGTTCATCAGATCGGCGATGCGCCCGCGGAACCCGCCGCGCTCGGCGATCAGACCCTCGAGGCGCGGTCCCATGATGTCGTGGTCGAGCCATTGCCCCAGCGAGGAATACTTGCCCAGCACGAGCCGCAGCGGATGGCCAGGCACCATGACGGCGGTAGTGAGCCGGATGTCCCGCGACGACGCGCCGACGTGCAGCGTCAACTGTCCGCCCGCAAACACCCAGTCGTTGGCGGCCTCGTGCCAATGGGCCAGCCGCCGGCGCGTCACGGCGATCTCGACCCGCTGCACTTCGCCCGGCGCCAGGTCCACCTTGGCCCATCCGCGCAGCTCGCGCTCCGGGGTGAGAAACCCGGCGGGCGTGGTCACATAGAGCTGCACCACCTCGCTGCCGAACCGCGGGCCGGTGTTGCGGACGCTGACCGAGAGCCGGAAGGCGGTCTCGTCCTCCAGCGGCATGACATTGACGGTGAGATCGTCATACGCGAAGCTGGTGTAGGACAACCCGTGACCGAAAGGATGGTCCACCTCGATCTCGCGCGCGTCGTACCAGCGGTAGCCGACGAAGGTGCGCTCGCCATGACGCGCGATCTCGTGGTCGCCCGGGAAGTCGAGGTAGCTCGGGGTGTCGGCCAGCTTCTTGGGGATCGTCTCGGACAGGCGGCCCCCCGGATTTACAGCGCCGGTCAGAACATCGGTGATCGCTTCGCCATGCGCCTGGCCGGTCAGCCAGAACTCGACGATGGCCTGCACGTCGTCGCGCCACCCCGCGGTGGTCACGGCGGCGCCATTGCACATGGCCACGACGCGCGGCGCATCGAGAACGCGCAGCGCCTCGATCAGCGCCAGTTGCTGCTCCGGCAAGTCGATGTGGCTGCGGTCGCGACCTTCGCTCTCGTAGGCCTCGGGAAGCCCCAGCAGCAGGATGACCACATCCGCCTTTGCCGCCACGTCCCGTGCCGCCGCGATAACGTCCGGCTGCGCCGGATCCTCCTGCAGCGTGTACCCCGGCGCAAAGTCCACCTCTGCCCCGGCTTGCGTCGCTGCGGCGCTCAGCACGTCGAGCGCGGTGCTGATCCGGCGCGGGTTCGCCCGCGAGCTGCCCGCGCCCTGGTAACGAGGCTTGCGCGCCAACTCGCCGATGACCGCGACCTTCAGTCCCGGGCGCAGGTCGAGCGGCAGGCTCCCATCGTTGACAAGCAGCACGGCGGAGGCGGCGGCTGCCCGGCGGACCAGCGCGTCCTGCGCCTCGGGCTCGACCGGCACGGCAGGCTTGTCGGCGGTGCGCTCCGCGAGCAGCCGCATGCGTTCGATCACCTGCGTCACCCGCAAGTCCGAGACGCGCCCTTCGGCATGCGCCTCGCGCACCCGGGTGTCCTGCGGACGGCCGGGCATGCGGACATCGACGCCGGCGTTGAAGGCGGCAACCGGCTCGTAGACACCGCCCCAGTCCGACATCACCAGCCCGTCGAAGCCCCAGTCATCGCGGAGCACCTCGCCAAGCAGCCACGGATCCTCGGAGGTATAGGTGCCGTTGATCCGGTTGTAGGAGGTCATCAGGGACCAGGCACCGGAGGTTTCGAAGGCGATCTCGAAGTTGCGCAGGTACATTTCGCGGAGCGTCCGCATGTCGATCTCGGCCGAGACACGATGCCGGTCATGCTCCTGGGTATTGGCGGCGAAGTGCTTCAGGCAGGCGGCCACGCCGGTGCTCTGGATGCCGCGGGCGGCAGCCCCGGCGAGCGTGCCGGACAGCAGCGGGTCTTCCGAATAGTATTCGAAGTTGCGGCCGCAGAGCGGGCTGCGCTTGAGGTTGAGGCCCGGCCCGAGGATCACGTCGACCCCGGCGGCCGCGGCTTCGCGTCCGAGCGCGGCGCCGACTTCCTCGATCAGCGCCTCGTCCCAGGAACAGGACAGGGTCACCGCGGGCGGGAAGCAGGTCGCCGGCAGCGACCGTTCCAGGCCAAGGTGATCGGGGTTCTCGTCGTTTTGCAGGCGCAGCCCATGCGGGCCATCCGCGAAGCGCAGCGACCGCAACCCGAGGGCCTCGACCGCGGGGGTGCTCCAGTAATCCTGACCGGTGGCAAGGGCGAGGCCCGCATCGATCGCCTCTCTGTCCGAGGCGGTGCAGGTGTCATCAGGTGTCATGTCGGGGTCTCTCGGGAGGAAGAACGGGGGTATCGGCGGGCAGCCAATGCCCTGAACCGAGCACATGCGGCAGGGCTGATCAATCTCCGGAGCCTCCGCGGAAGCGCTCTGGACGACATACGCAATCTTCTGCGCAGGCACCCCCGGCTGGGAGTATTTTGTGCTGTGCCACCGACGCAAATAGCAGCACATCCCTCCGCTTTCGCGCGACATTTTCCGCAACGACCAGTTCCAGGAGACTCACATGACCACCTACAAGCTCGCGCTGATCCCCGGTGACGGAATCGGCGTCGATGTGACCGATGCCGCGATGCAGGTAATGGGGGCGGCCGCCAGCCGCTTCGGCTTTGCGCTGGAGAGCGAGAACTTCCCGTGGTCCTGCGCGTATTACCTCGAACACGGGACGATGATGCCCGAGGACGGGATCGAGACGCTGCGCGGGTTTGATGCGATCTATCTGGGCGCGGTGGGCTGGCCCGCCACCGTGCCGGACTCGGTCTCGCTGCACGGGCTGCTGCTGCCGATCCGCAAGGCGTTCAACCAATACGCCAACATCCGCCCGCACCGGCTGCTGCCGGGCGTCGAAGGGCCGCTGAAGGCGGAAGGTTTCGACATCCTCTGCATCCGCGAGAACACCGAAGGCGAATATTCCGGCGCCGGGGGGCGCGTGCACGAGGGCAAGGACAACGAGGTGGCGGTCGAGACCTCGGTCTTCACCCGCGCCGGCGTCGAGCGGATCCTGCGCTTCGGCTTCGAGCAGGCCCGCGCGCGGCGGGGGCACCTGACCTCGGTGACCAAATCCAACGCGCAGAAATACTCGATGGTGTTCTGGAACGAGGTGACGCGCGAGCTGGCCGCCGAATACCCCGATGTCACCGTCAGCCACATGCACATCGACGCCATGGCCGCGAAGATGGTGATGGCACCGCAGGATCTGGATGTTGTGGTGGCCTCGAACCTCTTCGGCGACATCCTCACCGACCTCGGCGCGGCGATCCAGGGTGGGCTGGGCTTTGCCGCCTCGGCCAATATCAACCCGGATCGCTCGGCGCCGTCGATGTTCGAGCCGGTGCATGGCTCGGCGCCGGATATCGCCGGCAAGAACATCGCCAACCCGATCGCCGCGATCTGGTCCGGCGCGCAGATGCTCGAGCATCTCGGCGAGGCAGAGGCCTCCGCCGCCGTGCTGAGCGCCATCGAGGCGGCCACCGCCAAGGGCATCGGCATCCGCCCGGGCCTCAATACCACCGACGAGATCACCGCGGCCGTCATCGCCGCCCTGGAGGCCTGAGCCATGACCCTTCACACCGCCTTCGCCGCCGACATCCGCGACAGCCTGAGCGATCCCGACCTCTTCCGCGAGGCGGCGCTGATCGACGGGCAGTGGATCGCCCGCGATGACATGGAGGTCAGCAACCCCGCCACCGGCGGCGTGCTTGGCCACATGCCCGAATGCACTGCCGAAGAGACCACGCTGGCCATCGCCGCCGCCGAGCAGGCGATGAAGGCCTGGAAGACAAGGACCCACGCCGAGCGCGCCGATCTGCTGATGGCCTGGTACCAGTTGATGCTGGATCACGCCGACGATCTGGCGCTGATCCTCACCGCCGAGCAGGGCAAGCCGCTGGCCGAAGCCAAGGGCGAGATCCTCTACGGCGCCTCCTTCATGCGCTGGTTCGCCGAAGAGGCGCGGCGGATCAACGGCCACATCATCCCCAGCCCGGTGCCGGGCAAGAAGATCTTCGCGATGAAGGAGCCGGTGGGCGTCTGCGCGATCATCACCCCGTGGAACTTCCCCAACGCGATGATCACCCGCAAGGTGGCGCCGGGCCTCGCCGCGGGCTGCACCATGGTGATCAAGCCCTCGGACTTCACCCCCTACTCGGCGCTGGCGCTCTGCGTGCTGGCCGAGCGGGCGGGCATCCCGAAGGGCGTGCTCAACGTGCTGACCGGCCGCCCCGAGGTGATCGGCGCGACGCTCACCGCTTCTCCGGTGGTGCGCAAGCTCAGCTTCACCGGATCCACGCGCGTGGGCGCGCTGCTCGCCGAGCAATGCGCGCCGACGCTGAAGAAGATGTCGCTGGAGCTTGGCGGCAACGCGCCCTTCATCGTCTTCGACGACGCCGATCTCGACGCGGCAGTCGAAGGCGCCATGGCCAGCAAGTTCCGCAACGGCGGGCAGACCTGCGTCTGCGCCAACCGCATCCTCGTGCAATCCGGCATCCACGACCGTTTCGTCGCGGCGCTGGCGGCGAAGGTCGATGCGCTGAAGGTCGCGCCGGGCACCGAGGAAGGCGCCCACATCGGTCCGATGATCAACGCCGCCGCGATCACCAAGATCACCGCCCACGTCGAGGACGCGCTGTCGAAAGGCGCCGCCCGCGCCACCGCACCGCGTGAGCTGTCCGCGCAATTCGCCGATCCGGTGGTGCTGACCGGTGCGACGCAGGAGATGCGGCTGGCCTCCGAGGAAACCTTCGGCCCGGTCGCCCCGATCTTCAAGTTCGAGACCGAGGCAGAGGCGCTCACGATCGCCAACGGCACGCCCTTCGGGTTGGCGGCCTATTTCTACACCACCGACATGGCCCGCGCCTTCCGCTTCGGCGAGGCGCTGGAGGCGGGGCTCGTGGGGCTCAACACCGGCGCGGTGAGCCACGCCGAGGCGCCTTTCGGCGGCGTCAAGTCCTCCGGCCTCGGCCGCGAGGGCGCGCAGGAGGGCATCGAGGAGTACCTCGAAACCAAGGCGTTCCATTTCGGCGGCCTGTAAATCCCGGGCGATGCCTCTAACGCGGGCCCGCGGCAATGCCGCGGGCCCGCGTTCCGTTCTGGTTGCTCCCTTGACCCTGCGAACAGGAGACCCGCCGCGGGCCAAAGTACAACCGGTGTGAATTCATCCGTTTGCCAGCGGGCAGGTTGTCACAACCGGCTTTCCGTGACGGCGTCGAAAATGGAGACCTTGGAGGCATCGTACCACATGGTCACCCGCGCCCCTGCCGGCGGGATCGGGGACCAGTCGGACGGCAGCTTCACCGAGACCGTTGCGCCTGAGAGCTCGCCACAGAGGAGCGCATCGGCGCCCATGCTTTCGTACACGCTCACGGTCAGCGAGGCCGGACACCACCCCTCTTCCGGCTCCGGCTGGAGATGCTCGGGACGAAGCCCGAGAGTGACTTTTCGACCATCCTCAGGGCGCTCTGCAAAGGGGTAGCGGGTCACGTCCAGGTTGCCGCGGGCGGTCTTGAGATCAACCTTGCCATCGCGAAGCTGAAGCTCTCCTTCGATGAAATTCATCCCTGGCGAGCCGACAAACCCGGCGACGAACCTGTTGACCGGGCGGCGGTAGATCTCGTCCGGGCTGGCCAGTTGCTGGATCACGCCGCCCTGCATTACCGCGATACGGTTGGCGAGGGTCAGCGCCTCGACCTGGTCATGGGTGACGTAGATCATCGTCGCGCCCAGCTCCGCGTGCAGCTTCTTCAGCTCGACCCTCAGCTCGGTGCGCAGTTTTGCGTCGAGGTTCGAGAGTGGTTCGTCGAAAAGGTAGACATCGGCGTCGCGCACCAGTGCGCGCCCGATCGCGACCCTCTGGCGCTGACCGCCCGAGAGTTCCGCGGGCCTGCGCTGCATCAGCGGCTTCAACTGCAGCATGCTCGCGGCCCGGGCAACGCGCTCGCGGATCTCGGCCTTGGGATGGCGCGCCATCTCGAGCCCGAAGGACATGTTCTGTTCGACCGTCATCCGCGGGTAGAGCGCGTAGGACTGGAACACCATGCCGATGCCGCGATCCTTGGGCTCTGCCCAGGTGACATTGTTCTCGCCGATCCAGATCTGGCCGCCGGCCACGTCGGTAAGACCGGCAACCGCGTTGAGCAGCGTTGACTTGCCGCAGCCCGATGCGCCGAGCAGGACGAGGAATTCGCCAGGTTCGATCTGCAGATCGAGGTTCTGGATGACCCGGTTGGATCCGAAGGTGATATCGAGATTCTTGATGGCAACTTGCGACATGGGGGTCATCCTTTGACGGCGCCTGCGGCGATGCCGCGAACGAACCAGCGCCCGGAGAAGAAGTAGACGATCAGCGGCACCAGCGCGGTCAGGATGGTCGCGGCCATTTGGACGTTGTATTCCTGTGCGCCGCGGGCGCTGTTGACGATATTGTTGAGCTGCACGGTCATCGGCAGGTTGTCCGAGCCGGCGAAGATCAGGCCGAAGAGGAAGTCGTTCCACACGCCGGTCACCTGCAGGATCACCGCGACGACGATGATCGGCGCCGACATCGGCAGGACCACGCGCCGGAAGATCGTCCAGAACCCGCCGCCGTCGATGCGCGCCGCCTTGAACAGGTCCATCGGCAGGCTGGCGTAGTAGTTGCGGAACAGCAGCAGCATGATCGGCATGGCAAAGATCGTGTGCACCGCGACGATGCCGCCGATATTGCCGTAGAGCCCGACGCTCGAGAGGATCCGCACCAGCGGGTAGATGAACACCTGATAGGGAATGAAAAGCCCGATCAGCAGCCCGCCGAAGAGCAGTTTGCCGCCGCGCGGCCGCCAGAAGGACAGCGCGTAGCCTGTCACCGCCCCAAGCGCCACCGGCAGGGCGACCGAGGGGACGAGGATCAGCAGCGAGTTGACGAAGCCGCCCCGCAGGCCCTCGCAGGTCAGCCCGGTGCAGGCGCTTGTCCAGGCGGACTTCCAGGCCTCCAGCGAGGGCTGCGCCGGCCAGCCGAAGATCGAGCCGCTGCGGACGGCCTCCATGTCCTTGAGCGACGTTGTGACCATCACCCAGAGCGGAAAGAGGAAGGCCGCTGCGGCAGCGATGAGGCAGAGATAGAGCGCGAGGCGCCCGAGGTTCAGCCGCGCGGGCCGGGGCCCCTCGGCATGGGCGGGAAAGAGGGGGCGGCTGCTCATGTGCGGATCCTCCGCGCGCGCTGGGACTGGACGTAGGCGAGGGGGGCAAGCACGGCGATCACCGTGACCAGAAGCACCACCGACGCGGCCGTGGCGAGGCCGAGGTTCTGGCGCCCGAAGAGATAGTCCATGATGAATTTCGCGGGCAGTTCGGTCGCGTTGCCGGGGCCGCCGCTGGTCATGGCGACGACAAGGTCGTAGGACTTGATCACCGCGACCCCGAGCAGCACCACCGACGAGAAGATCGAGGGTTTCAGCAGTGGCAGGACGACCCGCAGGTAGTAGCGCGGCGCGCTTGCCCCGTCGACGCGGGCGGCCTTCCACAGATCGCCGTCGACGCCGCGCAGACCCGCCAGCATCAGCGCCATGACAAGGCCCGACGCCTGCCAGACGGCGGCGCCGGTCAGCACGTAGATCGCCCGGTCCCGGTCCACCAGCCAGTCGAAGGTGAAATTCTCGAAGCCGAGGTCCCGCACGGCCTTCTGCAGCCCGAGGCTGGGGTTCAGCACCCATTGCCAGACCAGCCCCGTGACCACGAAGGACACGGCATAGGGATAGAGAAAGATGGTGCGGAAGACGCTTTCCCCCTTCACCTTCTGATCCAGC
Source organism: Alloyangia pacifica (assembly GCF_020524285.1). Lineage (GTDB taxonomy): Bacteria > Pseudomonadota > Alphaproteobacteria > Rhodobacterales > Rhodobacteraceae > Salipiger > Salipiger pacificus_B. The sequence goes on along the minus strand of NZ_JAIVKX010000011.1, from coordinate 53,875 downwards.
AGCACGGCGAGCAGAAAGCCGATGATGAGGCAGCCGAGAATGAAGAGGCTGCCGTAGAGCAGCATGTTTTCAACCGACTGCACCCAGCGGTTCGAGCGGAACAGGCGCGCGTATTGGTCGAAGCCGACGAACGTGTCCACGGGGATCGACCGCGAGGCGGTGAAGGAGATGCGGGCCGTCCACAGGATCGTGCCGATATACGCGACGATCAGGATCAGCCAGCCGGGCAGCAGTGCCGTCTGGCCCTGCAGAAGTTTCAGTGGTCTTCGCATGGAAATGCTTCCGTCTTGGGCCATCCCGGTCCTGCCGGGATGGCGCTTGCGTGGCGGGCTCAGTTGAACAGCGAAGCGGTGTCCTGAAGCTCGTAGACCAGGTCTTCGGCGGTCGCCCCGCTGTCGACCCAGAAGTTCCCCAGCACGTCGCCGAAGCTGCCTGCCGCGTCTCCGGAGAGCAGCGCCGGATAGGCAGAGACGCTGCCGTGGGCCTTTTCGTGCTCGAGCGCGAGGCGCGAGCAGGCGTCGAGATTGTCGGTCGGCGCATCGGTGCGCACCGGCATCGAGCCCTTGAGTGTGTTGAACGCCACCTGCGCGTCGACCGAGGTCAGCGTTTCGGCCAGCAGCAGCTGCGCCGGGCTCGGTTCGGTGCTGCCATCCAGCGAGGGGAACAGCATGGCGTCGCCGCTGATCGCGGCCGGGGCGTCATCGAGGCTGACGGTGCAGATGACCTCCTCGCCGGGGGTCATCCCGGCCGCGGTGATCTCGCCCTTGGCCCAGTCCCCCATCAGGTAGAAGGCGGCCTCGCCGTTCATCACCATCTGGTTCGACAGGTTCCATTCGCGCCCCGGCGCACCGCTGTCGGAATAGTCCCGCAGCTTGGCGTAGATTTCCGCCGCCTGGAGCACCGCGGGATCGTCGAAGACCTCCGGGTCGAGGGAATGGAACCTGCTGAAGGCCTCTGGGCTCTGCGATGCGAGAATGAACCCGAAGGTGTTCAGATCCCAGTACCACTTGCCCGGATGCGCATATGGGATGATGCCGACCTCCTTCAGCCGGTCGCTCATCTCGAAGAGCTCGTCCCATGTCTTCGGCGGCTCGGTCTCGCCGATCGCTTCGAGCGCCTTCCGCGAGGTCCAGAGGAAGTTGTTCACGCTCATGTTGACCGGCGCGCCCCAGTAGTGGCCGTCAACCTTCACCGCGTCCAGCAGCGAGGCCGGGATGGTGTTTTCCCAGTCCATCTCGGCGGCGACGGCATCGAGGTTTGCGATCTGCCCGGTGCGGGCCATGTCCTGGTATTCGAGCACGGCGGAGGCGACAAAGGCGGCGGGCGGATCGCCGGCCTGGATGCGGGTCGACACGGCGGTGCGGGCCGCGTCGGTTCCGGCCACGGCGGCGTCTGACCAGGTGCCCCCGGCGGCCTCGAACTTCTCGGCAAGGGCGGCGACGGCCTTGGACTCGCTGGCGGACGTCCACCAGTGGATGACATCCGCCTCCTGCGCCCGCGCCGTAGTGGTTGCGACGGCCAGGACAGACGTGGTGAGCAGGGCACTGAACGTGACGCGCTTCATTGAGGATACTCCTGTTGGGTTGGGTCGTTTCTTGTGGCTGTGTCGGGGCAGCGCCGGGCGGGCCGGCGCCTCAGTAGAGCGCCTGCTCCTGCCCGCAGAAGGCGTCGACGGGCGAGCTTGCCTCGAACGCCGTGCGGCCGGTCAGCGTATCCAGCACGCTGCGCTGCATTTCCGGCAGGGTCGAATAGGCGTTCACATATGTCGGCACCCGCGGCGCATCGTAGAGGAAGTACGGGTGTCCAAAGCCGACCATCACGGTCGGGATGTCCTGCCACGGCCGCTCGGTCGCGCGACCGAAATCTCCCATCATGGTGTACCAGTCGATGTAGATGCGGCTCTTCATGAACAGGGATTCATCCGCCATCAGATACAGCACGAGGTCGATTTCCTCGGGGTTGAAGGCGCTGCCCTCGTGGGTCTCCGGATCGAAGCGGTGTACCTCGAACCCCTCAACCTCGAGCATGTCGGGCAGGTCCATCGGGCGGCGCACGTTGAACCCGAAGAGCGCGTTGCGAATGCCGTTCTCGATCACCAGAACGCGCTTGTGGGTTCGCGGCGAGATCGGCAGCGTCTTGTTCACGTCCTTGATCAGGGTGGGCGCGCGGCGGAAGGCTTCGGTGGCGACCTCGGCATCTTCCGGGCGCTTCAGCGCGGCGCGGGCGGCGGCAGGGGATCAAGGACATGGTGCGCATTTCGGACGCGCGGATGAGCGGGACGGCCTATGGCACGATTGTGCTGCACGTCTCGCCCGATGCCGCCTCGGGCGGACCGATTGCCCTTTTGCGCACCGGCGACCGCGTGCGGCTGAGCGTGAAGGACAGAATGATCGAGATGCTGGTGAGCGATGCCGAGCTCGAGGCGCGGCGCAAGGAGCATGTGCCGCAGCGCGCCAGCGCCGAGAGGGGCTACTCGCGGCTCTACGACGAGCAGATCCTGCAGGCGGAGCAGGGGTGTGACTTCGGTTTTCTCGTCGGAAAGCCCGGCGGCTAGCAGAGGGTCCGAAGATGCAACCCTGCGCTCGGCCGCGCTGGGAAATCGCAGTCGGCACGGGCGTTCGTTCGCTGTCAGTGGGTGGAGGGGCCGTCCTCCACGTCACCTGAAAGCACTGCGGTCCGCGCGCCGTCTCCTGGAGCAGGATGTGAACAGCCCCGGCCTAGCCCCGTGTATCGTGGCCGCCTTCGTCGCCCATTTTGAGCCAAGGACGTGATGATGAGCAGCAGCTTCAGCGAGGAGGTCAAGCGGGCCGGGTGCCTGATGATCACCAAGCGAGGCTACCCGGTTGACGGAGCGTCGGAGCGTCCCGGGGGCATTCCGTAGGCGCTCGGCGCGCGGAAGAAGACCTTCGCGACGGCGTCATCAGGAGAGGCGGAGAAGCACACCGAGATCCGGTGTCCGAAGGCAGAACTGGCCGACTGTCGCCGCCTGCGCGATAGGCTCGCATCTTGGCGGTCTCCACTCCAGCAGGGGGAAGAGCTATCAGCCAAGGACTCCCCTCAGCCGTATTGCGTGGAAAGCGGTGGTCATTCCGCGGTGTTTCGACCTAAAAAGCTGGTGAAATTCCGAGGAGAGCCCATGCATTACGGCGACACGCGCCCCGACATTCTGACCTTCGATCCGTTCAAGGCGATCATCGCGCCGCGCCCCATCGGCTGGATCGGCACGAGCAACGCCGAAGGCGTTCCCAACCTCGGGCCCTATTCCTTCTTCAACGCCATCGGCAACAGCCCGCACATGATCTGCTTCACCTCGGACGGGCTGAAGCACTCGGTGGTCAATGCGCGCGATCAGGGCGAGTTCACCTTCTCGCTGGCGACCGAGGCGCTGGCGCAAGAGATGAACATCTCGTCCGAAGCCATGCCCGACGGTGCCAATGAGTTCGAGAAGGCGGGGCTGACCCTCGGAACCAGCGTCGAGACCAATGCGCCCTTTGTCGCCGAAAGCCCGGCGGCGCTGGAATGCGTGACGCTTTCGGTGACCGAACTCATGGACCGGACCGGCACGCCGATCAACCGCTTCATGGTCATCGGGCAAGTGGTGCAGACCCACATCCGCGACGAATACATCACCGGCGGACGCTTCGACACGGTGAAGGCCCGGCCGATCTCGCGCATGGGCTATCGCGACTATGCCACCGTCACCGAGGCGTGGGAGCTTATCCGGCCCGACGACTGAGCCGGGGAGGGGGGAGATGGTCGAAACCGGAAGCACGCTGCGCGACTGGCAGCCAGAGCTGCGCACCCTGCGCTACTTCCTTTGCGTGGCCGAGGAAAAGAATATGACCCGCGCCTCCGAGCGGCTGCGCATTGCGCAGCCCGCGCTCAGCCGGCAGATCGCCCGGCTTGAAAGCGATCTCGGGCTCAAGGTCTTCAACCGCACCGCGCGCGGCATGGAACTGACCGAGGCGGGCGAGATCCTGCAGCGGCGGGCCTATGCGATCATGGCGCAGATCGCGCAGGCGCACCACGACGTCACCGCCCATGCCGAGCGGCCACAGGGCGTGGTGGTGGTCGGCATGCCGCCCACGCCCGGCGAATTCATCACCCCGCCGCTGCTGTCACGGGTCAAGGCCGAGTACCCAGAGATCGAGCTGCGTTTCGTCGAGGGGTTTTCCAACGCGCTCGAGCACAAGCTCTCGCAGGGCGAGATCGGGCTGGCAGTGATGCATGACGCGCCGCTGCAGGAGGACATCGTCACTACCGAGCTGCTGGTCGAGCATCTCAACGTGATCGGCCCCTGTGGCTCGCTGGACAAAGAGATCTACACGCTTGCCGAAGCGGCGGCGATGCCGCTGATCATGCCGAGCCGCCCGAATTTCCTGCGCATCCTCGTCGACAAACACGCCGACGAGATCGGCGCCGAGCTGAACATCGTGCAGCGGGTCGACGGCGTGTGGCACCTGAAATCCCTGGTCCGCCACGGCCACGGGTTCACCATCCTGACCTATGGCGGGGTGCTCTCGGAGGTGCAGAGCGGCACGCTCGAAGCCCGCCCCATCGTCAAACCGCGGATGGCCTGGACGCTCTGCACCGCCACCAAGGCCGACCAGCGCGGCAAGAAGGCGATCCAGGTGGTCGAGGCGCTGGTGCGCGACATCGTCGGCGAGCTCGTGGAGTCCGGCATCTGGCGTTGAGCCATGGCGAAAAGGAGCCATGCCGAAAAGGTATCGCGTCAATCATATAACAGTATTTGAATCATGTCTGGCGATCGCGGAGTATCGCCGCAGACGGGCCAGGAGGATGGCTCGCAACCTTGGGAGGACACATGTCTCTGAACGCATTTCTGCGGTCGTCGGCGCTTGCGCTCGCGACGGCAACCGGCCTTGCCAGCATGGCACAGGCGGACACCTACAAGTGGATCACCTTCAAGCCGCAGGGCGCGGGTGACGCGCAGGCGATCACCACGCAGTGGCTCGTCGACCAGTTCGCCGAGCGCACCGGCGGCAAGCACAGCATCGAGGTTTTCTGGGGCGGCTCGGTCGCCAAGACCCGCGAGATCCCCGAGGCGCTGGCCGCGGGCGTCGGTGATTTCGGCGACATCATCACCCCCTATTTCCCCGATCTCATGCCGCTCAACAACGCGGTGGGCTTCTTCATCCCGCAACCGATGAACACGCTCGAAGTCGGGAATTTCATGGAAGAAATGCACGCCACCTACCCGCAGTTCAGCGAGGAACTGGCGAACCAGAACATCCACGCCTTCGGCTTCCGCCCGCTCGAGGATTACGGCCTGCTCTGCACCAAGCCGGTGAAGAGCGCCGCCGACATGAAGGGCCTGCGCATCCGCTCCTACGGCTTTGCCTATCCCAAGCTGATCGAGGCGCTCGGCGCTTCGCCGGTGTCGATCGCCACCTCGGAGGCCTACGAGGCCCTGCAGCGCTCGATCATCGACTGCACGCCCATCGGCCCCGCCCTGGCCCGCGGCTGGAAGTACGACGAGGTCGCCAAGTACTACATCGAGATCCCGCTTGGCGCCTCCTTCGGGCACCTGCTGGCGATGAACCTCGACAGCTACACATCGATGGATGACGAGACGAAGGCGGTCGTCGACCAACTCGGCAAGGACTACCTCGTGGAATACGCCCGCGTGCTAGACGAGGATGCCGCCCGCGTGCGCGAGCTCTGGAAAGGCGAGCTGGGCGTCGAGGTGATCCCCTTCCCGCAGGAGGAACTGCTGGGCGTGCTCGACGACGCCGGTGTGCAGGAAGTCCGGCAGGAGTGGATCGACAAGGCCAACGCGCTTGGCGTTCCGGCCGACGAGATCGCCAAGAGCTTCGATTTCGACACACCGTCCTGACCCGGACGTGACCGGTCTCGCGCCACAGCGTACCCCGGCGCGGGACCTCCCCCTCGAAAGAGTCCCGAAAGATGCAAACCCTTGAAACCCTGCGCCGTCGCTACGGCGCACTCCTGTCGCTATGCGGCCTCGCCGCGGGCGTGCTGATTTTCGCGGTCATGCTGCTCGTCGTGGCGAACGTGGTGATGCGCTACCTGTTCAACCAGCCCGTCACCGGCACGCTGGAGCTGACCGAAAGCGCGCTGCCGCTGATCATCTTCCTGTCGCTGGCGCTGACCCAGATGCACGGCGGCCACATCAAGGTGGTGCTGCTGACCCAGCGCCTGCCGCAGAGCCTCGCGCGGGTCGCCAAGGTGCTGGCGATGCTGGCGGGCTTCGTGCTCTTCGCCTGGGCCGCCTATGCAGGCTGGCTGATGGCGGCCAAGAGCTTCGCCATTGGCGAGCTTGAACGCGGCTCGATCCGCTTCCCGATCTGGCCGATCAAATTCGCGATCTGCTTCGGTCTCGGCCTGCTGGCGATCCAGTACCTGCTCGACGGGATCTGGGTGGCGCTCGGCGGAACTCTCGACGACGACTCTGATGAGGTGATGGAATGAGCTCGCTCCTGATTGGCGGGATTGGTGTGGCCGCGCTGTTCGGCGGCATCCTGCTGGGCATCAACGTGATGGTGGTGCTGGGCCTCGTGGGCGCCTTCGGCCTTGCCTCGCTCGTCGGCTTCAAGGCCGCGACGGCAATCCTCGGCACCGTCTTCTTCGACACCACCCACAGCTTCCACTTCTCGGTCATCCCGCTGTTCCTGCTCATGGGCTTCTTCGCCATGCGCGCGGGCCTTGGCGAGGACCTCTTCGAAGCCACCACCAAGTGGCTCGGCAACCTGCGCGGCGGTCTGGCGATCTCGACGACGCTTGGCGCGGCGGCCTTCGGCGCAGCCTCCGGCTCCTCGGTGGGCACGGCGACCGTCTTCACCAAGCTGGCGCTGCCGCAGATGCTCGACCGGGGCTACGACAAGAGCCTTGCCTCGGCCTCGATCGCCATCGCCGGCACCTTGGCGGTGATGATCCCACCCTCGGCGCTGGTGGTGGTCTATGGCATTCTCACCGACAGCTCGATCGGCGCGCTGCTGATCGCGGGTTTCATCCCCGGCATCGTCTTCGCCATCGTGCTCTGCCTCGCCATATGGCTGACCGTGCTGCGCAACCCTTCGCTGGCACCGCAAGAGAGCTACAGCTTCACCCTGCGCGAGAAATTCGCCTCGCTGAAGCTGGCCGGTCCGCTGGTGCTGATCATCCTGCTGATCGTTGTGGGCCTTTACGTCGGCATCTTCACCCCGACCGAGGCGGGCGGCATCGGCGCCTTCGCCACCTTCCTGCTGGCGATCATCCGACACCGTGGGCTTGGTGGCGTGGAACTGCGCAAGACGCTGCTCGAGACCATCCAGACCTCGGCGATGATCTTCGGCATCCTGATCTGCGCGCTGGTCTTCTCGAAGTTCTTGGCCCTGTCGGGCGTGGCGAATGCGGTGGGCGGCTACCTGACCGGGCTCGACGTGAACCGCTGGGTGATCGTGCTGCTGGTCTCGCTGATCTACCTCGCGCTGGGTATGATGATGGACGCGCCCGCGCTGCTGGCCATCACCCTGCCGATCACCCACCCGGTGATGATGAACCTCGGTTTCGATCCGATCTGGTTCGGCATCTTCGTGGTGCTGCTGGTCGAGATCGGCGCGGTGACGCCGCCGGTGGGGATCAACTGCTTCGTGGTGCAATCGGCCTCCAACGGGCGAGTCTCGCTCGAGCAGGTGTTCAAGGGGCTGCTGCCCTTCGTGCTGGCGGGCTTTGCGATGCTGGTGCTGCTGTGCCTGATCCCGCAGATCGCGCTCTTCCTGCCGGAGACGATGCTATGAGCATGACCCTCGACAAACCCCTCGCGCTCTGCGGCGCGGGGGAGGGCGGCCGGGCGATCCTGCGCACCACGCTGACCTCTCCCTATGGGCGCAAGGTGCGGATGGCGGCGCAGGTGCTGGGCCTCTCGGACCGGATCGAACTGATCGCCGCCGACACCCGCGATCCCTCGGACGACCTGCGCCTGCAGAACCCGCTGGGCAAGATGCCCTGCCTGATGACCGACGGCGAGACGCTCTACGACAGCCGGGTGATCCTCGAGTTCTTCGACACGCTCGCCGAGGCGCAGGGCATTATCCCACGCGAAGGCCGCGAGCGCTTTCACTGCCTGACCCAGTCCTGCCTCGCCGACGGGGTGACCGATGCGGCGCTGCTCATGGTCTACGAGGGGCGTTTCCGCGGTGCCGAGAAGATCTCGGACGAGTGGCTCGCCCACCAGCGCGGCAAGGTGGAGCGCGGCCTCTCGGCGCTCGCCGCCCTGCCGCCGGACCCGACCCGCACCGATGCGGCGGCGATCTCTCTGGCCTGTGCACTCGGCTATCTGGACTGGCGGGCCCCCGTCATGTGGCGCGACCGCTGGCCCGAGCTTGTGACCTGGCTCGAGCGGTTCGCCGCTGCCGAACCCGCATTCGAGGCAACGGAGGCCCCGCAATGACCGACTGGCCCAAGCAGCGCCTCGCTGCGCCCGACCCCGAGACCTACACCGACCGCCAGCGCGAGATCCACGAGGCGATCGCCTCGGGCCCGCGCGGCGGGGTGCGCGGGCCGCTCGCGGTCTGGCTGCACCGCCCCGAGTTGGCCGCTAAGGCGCAGGAACTTGGCCGCTACTGCCGCTATGACAGTTCGCTCGAGCCGCGGCTGAGCGAGCTGGCGATCCTCACCATGGCCCGCCACTGGAGCGCCGAATACGAGTGGTTCGCGCACAAGCCGCCAGCACTGAAGGCCGGTCTCTCGCCGGAGTTGGTCGAGGCGCTGCGCACCAGGGCCGAACTGCCCTACGCCGACGCCGAAGAGCGCGTGACCCATCAGGTCGCCGTCTCCGTGCTGACCATCAACACCGTGTCCGATGCGCTTTACGCCGAGGCCGAAGCGGTGCTCGGCACCCAGCGGCTCGTCGATCTGGTGGGGGTCATCGGCTACTACACGCTGATCTCCGCCACGCTCAACGTGTTCCGCATTTCCCCGCCTCAGGACGCGCCGAAGGAGCTGACATGAACGATGCCCCCATCACCTGGAACCCGGACCGCAGCGCGCCCACGCTGACCCTGCCCAAGGGTGCCACCGACTGTCACGTGCATGTCTTCGGTCCGACCTCGCGTTTCCCCTACGCGCCCGAGAGCGGCTTCAAGCCAGGCGACGCGCCCAAGGAAGAGCTTTTCGCGCTGCATGACATGCTGGGCATCGACCGCTGCGTGATCGTCCAGTCCGGCTGCCACGGCCATGACAACTCGGTGGTGGCCGACGCCATGGCGGCGCGTCCGGGGCGGTACCTCGGCATCGCGCTCGCCTCACCCGAGATCTCGGGCGCGGAGATCGCCGAGATGCATGCGCAAGGCTTTCGCGGCGTGCGCTTCAACTACATGTCCCACCTCGCACCCGGAGCCACCCACGACCAACTGCGCGCGCTGGCGCCACGGCTGGCAGGGCACGGCTGGCAACTGCTGATCCATATGGAGGCAAAGCTGATCGCCGAGCTTGCGCCCGTGCTGGCCGAACTGCCGTGCCCGGTGGTCATCGACCACATGGGCCGGATCGACGCCAGCCTCGGCATGGATCAGGCGCCGTTCCAAGAGTTGATCCGGCTGGGCGAGAAGGACCACATCTGGCTCAAGGTCTCGGGCTCCGAGCGCTGCTCGGTGCAAGAGCCGCCCTATGCCGATGCCACGCCCTTTGCAGCGAGGCTGGTCGAGCTCTACCCCGAGCGCACCATCTGGGGCACCGACTGGCCGCACCCGAACTTCCGCGCCGCGCCGCCGGACGACGGTGTGTTGGTCGACACGCTGAAGGTGATCGCCCCCACCGAAGAGGCGCTCCAACGTCTGCTGGTGGACAACCCCGCGAAGCTCTACGATTTCGGAGACCTCGCATGACCCGGCGGCTCGAAGGCAAGGTTGCCATCATCACCGGCGCGGGCTGTGTCGGGCCGGGCTGGGGCAACGGCCGTGCCGCCTGCGTGCGCTTCGCCGAGGAGGGCGCGAAGATCTTCGCCGTCGACCTGCGCGCCGACACGATGGAAGAGACCCTGAGCCGCACCCGTGACGCGGGCGGTGAAGTGGAAGCCTACCTCTGCGACGTGACCGACCGTGCCAGCGTTGAGGCTATGGTGGCGGCCTGCATCGCCCGCTTTGGCAGGGTCGACATTCTGGTCAACAACGTCGGCGGCTCGTTCAAGGGCGGCGCGGCGCAGCTCTCGGAAGAGGACTGGGACCGGCAGATGGACTTCAACCTGAAATCCGTCTTCCTGACCTGCAAATCCGTACTGCCGCATATGGAGGCGCAGGGCTCGGGCGCGATCGTCAACACCTCTTCGACCTCCGGCACCCGCTGGACCGGCGCGGCGCAGGTCGCCTATGCCTCGTCGAAGGCGGCGGTGATCCAGTTCGGCAAGGTCACGGCGGTGGAATACGCGGCCAAGGGCGTGCGCGTGAACACCGTGGTTCCCGGGCAGCTGCACACGCCGATGGTCGAGGCGCGGTTGGCGGGCCAGCGCGCGGGCGGCGACGTGGATGCGCTGCTGGCGCAGCGGCTCGGGCGTATCCCGATGGGCTGGATGGGGGACGGGCGCGACACCGCGAACGCGGCGCTCTTTCTCGCTTCCGACGAGGCGCGCTTCATCACCGGCACCGAAATCGTCGTCGACGGCGGCATGTCGGTACGCTGCGACTGAAGGGCGGCACGCTCGAACGCCTGCGGGTGATGACACCACCCACGTGCTGGCGGGTCCGTTTGCGGCCCACCAGCTTGGCTTTCTGGGCGCGGATGTCATCAAGCTCGAGGAGCCGAACGACCCTGTTCAGGCGCGCATGCAGGGCAGTGACTCGGCGCTGACCGGCACCGAGGTGAGCGGCCCGCTTAAATGCGGCACGCCGGTGATCGACCATGCCACCGGCACCACCGCCGCCTTTGCCATCACCGCCGCGCTGCTGCAGCGCACGCGCACGGGGCGGAGTTGAAGGCTGGCTAAAGCACACCGCGCGCGCCTGCGCCGCGAACGCAGTCCAGGCGCACGCGCAAATTATCGAGGCTGCGCCGGAAGGGTGGGCCTCCGCAGCGCATTTTGCCGTCTCTCAAACCTCCGAGGATCCCAGCGGGTGCATCAGCCGGTTCGCCCAGCCGAAGATCGCGATTGAATGGATCAGGTCGACGATCTCGAACGGCTCCATGCCGCAGGCCTTCAGCCGCGCGATATGCGCCGTGGTCGCGGTCGGCGGGGTCGCGGTGAGGGCCTCGGCCAAGTCGAGGATTGCCCGGTCGCGCTCGGCCAGCGCCTCGGGGCGGACGGTCCAGAGCGCGGCGATCACCGCCGAGGAGCCCGAGAGCTTGTGGTGCTGGTAGGCGTGCACCTTGGCGCAGTACTGGCAGCCATTGAGCAGCGAAGCGCCGAGCGCGCCTAGCTCGCGGTCCTGGCGCACGAGGCCGCCCTCGGCGTACATGATGGCGTTGAACAACATGGTGCGGGCCACGTAGCTCTCGGGGTCATGCGCCAGCGTCCGCACGTAGGGCGAGACCTTCTTGGCCGAGGGGGTGACCTTCATCGCCTCGAGCTGGGCGGGCGTCGCCTTCTCGACCTCGACGGGGGGCATGTGGGGCGCCCATTTGAGCGCCTTGAGGCGGATACGGGGCAGCGGGGTGTGTCCGTCATCAAATTATTTGGGACCCGGAATGCTTTGCCGGTCAGGCGCATCGGTTCTTGTCAGTCCACGAGCAAACCGCCGCTTTGTTTCGTCCCAAGCGCCACTGTCTTTCGGCACGCTCCTATCGCTATGCCCGAAACGATGCATTCGATCTTTGGACCCGATATGCACACGAGTTGACTGCTTGAAATAGACGCAAAGCTCCGTTCTTGCGCGCCGTCGAAAACAACCTGACAAAGCCCTCGTTCCATATTTCAGCGTTATCGGTCGCTGCAGACCCGCGAAAGCCGTCCAAATTCTTTGCCACACATCGGCTCATCGCAAACTTTCCTGCTATTGTTTAAGCCAAATCCACCCTTCGCATCGCTGGTCAGAGCTTCCTTCTATGGCCGACAGAGCCAAGAACTATTGGCCCGCGAAGGCCCTAAACGGGATGCTACGGGTGACAAACAATAGGTCTCCCCATGCTCGAAGCACATGTCGCCACGCGGGAAAACGCCGTCGCAGAACCGCTTGATGCACTGATCGAGCTGGCGGCGCTGCCGCTGGCCCACTGCCCGGCAGAGGCCCTCGCGCTGGCCCGCGTTTCGCTGGTCGACTGGCTGATCTGCGGCATCGCCGGGGCGTCCGAGCCCGTGGCCACGAAGATACGCAGCTTTGCCGCGTCGGAGGGGCAGGCGTCCGCCGAGGTTTCGGTCTTCGGCGGCAGCCATGCGCCGGCGCGTACGGCGGCGATGGTCAATGGCACCATCTCGCATGCGCTGGACTACGACGATACACATTTTGACCACGTCGGTCACCTTTCGGTCGGCATCTACCCCGCGGCGCTGGCCATGGCAGAGGCGCAGGATGCCTCGGCGGAGGAGCTTGTCACAGCGTTTCTCGTCGGGGCCGAAGGCGCGATACGTCTTGGCCGAGTCCTTGGCTTGGCGCATTACAATCGCGGCTTTCATCAGACGGCGACGGCTGGGGCTTTTGGCGCGACGCTCGCAGCGGGACGCATCGCGAAGCTCGACAATGCGCAGATGCGCGCGGCGCTCGGGCTCTGCGCGACACGGGCGTCGGGGCTCAAGAACCAATTTGGCACCATGGGAAAACCGCTAAACGCGGGCATTGCGGCGTCCAATGGCGTCGAGGCCGTACAGCTCGCCGCCCTGGGGCTGAGTTCGCCGGACGATGGCGTTTTCGGGCAGCAGGGGTTCGTCGAGACTCATGCCGACGCGCCGGAGCCGTTCATCTACGGATTGTCCGACATTAGGTTCATGGACAACCGCTACAAGTTCCACGCCTGCTGCCACGGCCTGCACGCGATGATCGAGGGGCTGCGCGCGATTGCCGGGCAGGTCGATATCGAGCAGGTCGAGAGGCTGCAGGTCAGGACCAACCCGCGCTGGCTCAAGGTCTGCGACCTGAAGGCACCGCGCACCGGGCTCGAGGTGAAGTTCAGTTATGTCTGGCTGGCGGGGATGGTGCTGAGTGGGCTCGAGACCGGTGAGGGAGGGCTCTACACAGATGCCCTCGCGGCCGATCCCATATTGGCAGCCTTCGCACGGAAGGTGGAGGTCACGGGCGACGCCACGCTCAGTGATCAGCAGGGCGCGGGCACGCTGGTTCTGCGAGACGGAACCCAGCTCACCTACAGGCATGACCTCGCCGCGCCCGTGCCTCCGGCCGAGCTGATGCAGCGCGTTGCTGGCAAAGCCCGGACGGTGCTCGGTGTGCGCGCCGCGCCGCTGCTGGTCATGGCGGAACGGGTCGATGCCGACCCGCGTAGCGTTTCCGCCCGCGACATTGGCGCGCTGATCCGCGCGTGAAGCTGGGGCATCAAACCAGACTGGCCTCCCAGATGCCGCGTTGGACCAATTCGCGCGCGACGTCGAGCGTGACCTGTTCTACCGCGCGGCAGGCCCGCGTCATGACCCGGGCCGGGTTCGACACGAGGTAGACCGGGCGCATCATCGTGGGGGCAATGATCGGGGCGCGCAGCAGCTCGCCTCGTTTGACGAAGTCCTGCGCGGCGACGGGGGCAAAAATCGTGTAACCCGAGCCGCGCGCGACCAACTCCTTGATCTGAGTCATCGCGTCCATTTCGACCACCACGTTCAGCTTAATCCCGTGCTTGCTGCAATAACCCTCGATCATATTGCGCAGCCCGTTCGACGTGAGGATCATATCGAGCGGTTGCAGTTCGGCCAGTGGCACCGGCGTGCCGGGCGGGGTATCGAGGGGCCAGGCGTCGGGGGCCGAATAGAAGAACAGTTCCTCGTCCATCACATGTGTCGCCCGCAAATGCCCGGCATCGGTCAGGTCATAGAGAAACCCGATGTCCACCGTACCATCCTCGATCCAGGTCTTCAGATAACCGCTCATCGCCTCGACCGCGCGCAGGCGCACCTCGGGCAGCTCCAGCCGGACCGTTTCGGCCAGCGGCACCGACATGACCATCGAACATGACGGGGGCATGCCAAAACCCACCCGTCCGCGGACCACGCCGCCGAGCTCTCGCATGTCGTCGATGCAGCGGTCGAGGCTATCGCATATCTTCCGCGCGTGCTCGACGAAGACATGACCCTCCTGCGTCAGCAGCGTGCCGCGCGGCGAGCGGTCCATCAGCTTGACACCCAGTTCCTCCTCCATGCGCTGGATGTGCTGCGACAGCGAGGGCTGAGCAACCCCGATGCTGTGCGCCGCCGCCGAAATCGACGGCGCATCGGCGATGGCGAGAAAATAGCGTAGCTGTCTGATGTCGATCATCCGCCGAACTCGATCACTTGGCGGATGGCGGTGCCCTGGTCGAGCTGGTCCATCGCGCGATTGATGTCGCGCAGTCTCAGTCGGTGCGTCAGCATTTTCTCGACCGGTAGCTTATCCTGCGCGTGCAAAGAGAACATGCGAGGCAAGTCTCTTTGCGGCACGCAGGAACCGATGTAACTGCCCTTGAGTGTGCGTTCTTCGGCCACCAGTTGAAGCGCGTTGAGGGACATGCGGGCGTCGGGGTGGGGCAGGCCGGCGGTGACGGTCGTGCCACCGCGGCAGGTGCAGCCCCAGGCGGTCTCCAGCGCTTTGGTCGAACCGGCAAGCTCGATCGCCACATCGACGCCGCCGCCCGTGGCGTCGCGCACAGCTTCAATTGTGTGTTCGTCGGCCCTCACCATTCGGGTCGCGCCCATCTCAACCGCGGTCTGCATCTTCGTCTCAAACGGATCAATGGCGATGATCTCGCCCGCGCCGGCTGCCACCGCGCCGAGGATGGCTGACAGGCCGACACCGCCCAGCCCGAAGACCGCGACCTTCGAGCCGGGCATCACCCGCGCGGTGTTGAACACGGCACCCGCGCCGGTGAGCATGGCGCAGGAAAACAGCGCCGAGATATGCGGCGGCAGGTTGGCCTCGACCTTGACCAGCGACTGCCGTGCAAGGACCGCATGGGTTGCAAAGGCCGAGACCCCGACATGGTGATTCACCGCTGCGCCCTCCATCGACAGGCGGCGGTGCCCGGTCATCAGCTCGCCCACGCCATGGTGCTTCGCGGCGCGGGTGCAGAGCGCCGGGCGCCCCTCGGCGCAGGGCAGGCAGCTGCCGCAGCCCGGGGCGAAGATGCACACCACGTGGTCCCCGGGGGCAAGATCGCCGACGCCTTCGCCCACCTCCTCGACGTAGCCCGAGGCCTCATGTCCCAGCACCATCGGCACCGGGCGCGGCCGCGTGCCGTTGATCACCGACAGGTCGGAATGGCACACGCCCGCCGCGGCGACGCGGATTCGCACCTCGCCCGGCCCGGGCGCAGCGAGGTCGAGCTCGCGCACCTCCAGCGCATTCGCGGCCTCGAAATCGCGCTCCACCCCCCCGTGCAAGAGCACGGCAGCTTCGATCTTCATCCTTCTCTCCTCCCATAGGCCAGAGCGGCTCCTCTGATGCTCAGGCTAAGGCTTCGGGCGAGGGTCGAAACACCTTTCCCTAGGGGCATAGCTTAAACCTATGACCGGAATTGCGCCAACGTATTGGCGGCGGTTCACGCTCTGACCCTACGCTCCATCACATCTCGGGCTCTGGGAGGAAGCTATGAGGACTCAATCAAAAGTAGAGAGCGTAAGCGACGGCGCATGGATGAAAGGCCTTGGTCTGGTCGTTGCCGGGCTCGCGCTGACGTTCTCGATGCAGACCGCGTCGGCGCAGGACTGGACGCAAAGTCAGTGGGGCGCCGATGACGAACTCGGCGCGGCGAACCTGATGACCCCCGAGCGGGTGAAGATGGCCGCCGAGTTGGTCACCGAGGGCAAGGTCTACAGCCTTGGCATGATCGTCGGAGCGGACACGCCGGCCTTTCCGCCGCGCAGCCTGTCGCTGACGGTGCTGCAGCCGGGTCAGAACGGTAATTCGGGCCTTGGTGAGAACAACTTCACCTATAACGACGACATTTTCATGGGTTGGCTCGGCATCGGGCCGCAGATCGACGGGCTCGGTCATGCCGGGGTCGATCATGTCTATTACGGCGGCCGGACCTATGGCGACTTCGCTCCGGCCTCGGGCCTCACCGAACTGGGGCTCGAAAAGCTGCCTGGTCTCGTCGGCCGCGGCGTGCTGCTCGATATGGCGGCCTACTACGGCACCGACATGGTCGAGGAGGGCACGGCCTACACCAAGGAGGACATCGAGGCCGCGGCGGACGCGCAGGGCGTCGAACTGCGCGAAGGGGATGTGGTCCTGTTCAACTCGAACTGGATGGACCTGCTCGATGGCGACGCGCCGGATCCGGAACGCTTCGGCGCGGTCGAGCCCGGCGTCGGAGTGAGCGGGGCGGAGTACCTGGCCGAGATCGGTGTCATGGCCGTGGGCGCCGACACCTGGGGCATGGAGGTGGTCCCAGCGGAAACCGAAGGACAGGCTTTCCGCGCACACCAGATTCTGCAGCCCGAACACGGCATCTACATCCTCGAGAACATGGACACCCGCGCGCTCGCCGAGGACGGCGTGCACGAGTTCCTGTTCGTGCTTGGACAGGCCCGACTGCAGGGCGCCGTGCAGATGATCATCAACCCGATCGCAATTCGCTGATCGGGACTGAAACAGGGAGGAGACCAACATGAAGAAGCTACTGACCACATCGGCGCTCTGCGTGGCGATGCCGCTGGCCGCGATGGCCGCGGACAAGCCCGAGGCGTTGAAGATCGGCATGACAACGTTCCTGACCGGCCCGGCCTCGGTGTTCGGCGTTCCGGCGCGCGATGCGATGAACATCTTTGTCGAGAACCTCAACGCCGAGGGCGGCATCAACGGGGTGCCCATCGAAGTGACCTACATCGACGAGGGCGCCGGCGCCGAGGCGCTGACCTCGGAATACCGCCGCGTGGCGCAGACAGAGGGCGCCGAGGTGATGCTCGCCTCGATCTCCTCGGGCAACTGCCAGACCCTCGCGCCGCTGGCAGAGGACCTGAAGGTGCCGAACCTGATGTGGGACTGCGGCACGCAGCGCATCTTCGAGGAAGGCAGCTATGACTACGTCTTCCGCCCGCAGGGCAACGCGACGTCCGAGATGCTCGCGGCTGTGGCCTACCTCCTGAAGACCCACCCCGATTTCAAGACGATCGCTGTGGTGAACCAGGACTACGCCTGGGGCCGCGACAGCTGGGACATCTTCCACACCGCGCTCGAAGTGATGAAGCCCGACGTGGAAGTGGTGGGCGAGTTCTTTCCCAAGTTTGGCGCGCCGGACTTCTCGACCGAGATTTCGCGCCTGCAGGCGCTGCGTCCGGACGTGGTGCTCTCGACCTCTTGGGGCGGCGATCTCGACACCTTCGTGCAGCAGGCCTTCCAGCGCGGGCTGATGAATACCTCGACCTTCGTGCTGCCGCTGGCCGAAAGCTCGCTCGAGCGTCTCGGCAGCAGCCTGCCCGCAGGCCACATCGTCGGCGCGCGCGGCGATCACTACTTCCTGCACCCCGAGCGCCGCGATGACCCCGACTTCAAAGGGTTCATGGAGCAATACAAGGAAGCAACCGGCGACATCCCCGTCTATTCAGTTTTCCATGCCAGCCAAGCCTTTTCGGCGCTGAAGACCGCTTACGAGAAGGCTATTGCCGACAACGGCGTTGACTGGCCGGACGAGGAGCAGTTGCTGGCGGCGCTCGACGGACTCGAATTTCAGGGCCTCGGCCGCGCGCTGCACCTGCGCGAGGATCACCAGGGCGTCGAGTCACAGCTCATGGGCACCAGCGCGCAGACCGGCGAGTACCCGTTCGCGACGCTCGAGAACATCATGATCTTCGACGGCGAAGGGCTGCTGCCTCCGGTGGGCGAGACTTCGATCGATTGGATCAAGGGCCTCGATGCAAGCTTCGCCGACGCGCTGTCGGTCGAAACCTACGAGAACTGATGCGCTCCCGTCCGGCGCACGCGCCGGACGGGCTCTCGACATGGCCGGCGTTCGTGCTGGGCTGATCTGACGACCCAGGCCGGTTGCCGGCCGATTTGGGCCATTCAGAGCGCCCGGGCGCTCTCCCGCGACACATTCGAACGGCCCACCAACAAGAGGCGGTCTCATGAACCTGACCATCTTCCTGCTCGCGCTTTTCGACGGAATCTCCTACGCGGCGCTGGTCTTCATCGTCGCGCTCGGATTGACCCTGATCTTCGGCGTGATGCGCATCCTGAATGTAGCCCATGGCTCGCTCTACGCGATCGGGGCCTATGCCACGGTCTCGCTGACCGGCTTCTTCCTCGCGCTCGGCTTCGCCCCGGTGTTTGCCTTCCCGCTGATGCTCGTGTCGGCGGTCCTGGTGGGCGTGCTGCTGGGCGGACCAATCGAGTGGCTGCTGCTGCGGCGCATCTACGACAAGCCCGAGGTGCTGCAGCTTCTGGTCACTTTCGCGGTGTTCATGATCCTCGAGGACGTTCAGCGTCTCGTCTGGGGCACGCAGCCCTATTTCCGGGCCAGCGCGCTGCAGGCGCTTGGCAACGTGACGCTCTTTGGCGTGACCTACACGGTCTACCAATTGATCCTGTTGCCGCTGGTCGCGATCGGCCTGCTCTTCGGGCTGCGCTTTTTCCTGCGCCATACGGTGATCGGCAAGCTCATCCTCGCCACCACAGAGGATCGCGAGGCCGCGCAATCCATCGGCATCGATGCCGACCGCGTGTTCCTGTTCACCTTCGTCGTCGGCGCGGTGCTCGCGGGGCTCGGAGGTGCGCTCGCCTCGCCCACCACCTCGATCTTGCCGGGCATGGGCGCAGACATGATCGTGCTGTCCTTCGCCGTGGTCGCCACGGCGGGCTTGGGACAGATTGGCGGCGCGGCGATCGCTGCGCTGATGATCGGCCTGGGGCGGTCCTTCGCCGTCTACGTCTGGCCCGAGGTTGCCGTACTTGTGCCCTATCTCATCATGGTGCTGGTCCTGCTGGTCCGCCCCGAGGGGCTCTTCGGCAGCCCTGTCGCCCGCAAGATCTGAGGACGCGACATGAGCGATATTTCCCAACACTCCACTTCACGGGGCGCCGTCAAATCCGGCGGCATGCCCTCGCTGCGCGCGCTGCTGACGCTTCTGGCGGTGCTGTTGCTGGCAGCGGTGCCCTTCATCGCGCCCTCGATGCAGCTTCTGATCAACCTCGCGCTGGCCAAGGGCATTGCCGTGCTCGGCGTGACCGTGCTGCTGCGGGCTGGCCAGGTGTCTTTCGGACACGCGCTGTTCTTTGGTATCTCGGCCTATGCCGGGGCCTTCCTGATGGCCTCGCTTCCGGCGGCGGACCTTATTCTCGTGCTGATAGCAGGCGTCATCGGCGCGACGCTGAGCGGGCTGCTGGTTGGGCTCTTCGTGGTGCGCTACCGCGGTATCTTCTTCGGAATGCTGAACCTCGCATTCTCGATGATCTTTTGGTCCATCCTCGAGAAGTTCTACCACGTCACCGGCGGCGCCGACGGCATCCGCCTCCCGCGTCCCACGGTGCTGGGCATGGCGCTCGAACGGGCGGGATTCGAGGCGGTGATCTTCTACCTATCGATCGCGCTTATGGTTGTGCTGGGATGGTTCACGCTACGTTGGTTCGCCTCCCCGGTGGGTCAGGTCTTCCAGACAATCAAGACCAACGAGACGCGCCTCGAATACCTCGGGCTCTCGCCCAAGCGCGTACTTCTGTCGGGATACCTGCTGTCGGCGATCCTCTGTGGTGTCGGCGGCTCGCTGATGGCGATGACCCAGGGCGTGGTGACACCGGAATACGTCTGGTGGGTGCGCTCGGCCGAGATGGTCTTCATCGCCGTGCTTGGCGGCGCGGGCTCGGTGCGCGGGGCCTTCATCGGTGCACTGATCTACGAGATCGTGCGGGTCTATGCCTCGGCCTACGCCGGAGACATTTGGCAAATGCTGCTCGGAGCCTTCCTGCTGGTGATAATCCTCTTTGCGCCGGGCGGCATCATGGGCATCGCGGACGGGCTTATGCACCGCGGCGGCAAGAGCCTAACCAGCACGAGGGAGAACGCAGAATGAACGCAATGAACATGCCGAATGCCGCCAAGCCGCCGCTGCTGGAGACGCGCGAGCTGATGATCAAGTTCGGCGGCGTGACCGCGGCCAACAATGTCTCGATGCAGATCGAGGCCGGGCGCAACCTCGCCATCATCGGCCCCAACGGCGCGGGCAAGACAACCTTCCTCAACATCTGCACCGGCTGGCTGAAGCCGCGCTCGGGCAAGGTTTTCCTGGAGGGCGAGGACATCACCCCGCTGCCGCCGCGCAAGATCGTGCGGCGCGGCGTGGCGCGCGCCTTCCAGATCCCGCAGCTGTTCACCGAGCACACCGCGCTCGAGAACCTGCTGATCTCGGCCTCGGCCCGCGAGGGGCTGCGCAACCCGCTGCAGAACCTGCACAACATTCGCCAGCGTGATGAGATGATGCATCTGCTGGATCTGGTGCATTGCACCGATGTGGCGGACCGGGTCGTGGTCGAGCTCTCGGAGGGGCAGCGCAAGCTGATCGACATTGCCGTGGCACTGGCGCTGAAACCGCGTCTGTTGCTGATGGACGAGCCGACCTCGGGCGTGGCCTCGTCGCAAAAACACGAAGTGATGGAGATCCTCGTCGGCGCGCTCGCCGAGGCCGGGGTCACCTCGGTCTTCGTCGAGCACGACATGGGCATCGTCGCCCGCCACGCCGACGAAGTGGCGGTCTGGAACGCTGGCAACGTGCAACTGCGCGGCACGCCGGAAGAGATACTCGAACACCCCGACGTGATCCGGGATGTCATCGGCGAGGAGGTGGCCTGATGCTCGAATTTCGCAATGTGACCGCCTCGATCGGTATCATCGAGATCCTGCGGGACCTGAACTTCCGCATCGATCCGGCCGAAACGCTTGCTCTGATCGGACGCAACGGCGCGGGTAAGACGACGCTGCTGCGCACGATCATGGGCTTCACAAAGGTGCGCGGTGAGCTTCTCTTTGATGGAAAGCCGCTGACTTCGGTGGCGCCACCCAAGCGCCCGGGACTGGGGATCGGCTACTCTCCCGAAGACAGGCGGCTGTTTTCGGCCTTCACCGTCGAGGAGAACATCCTGCTGCCCGCCGATGCGGCTCGGCTCGGCGCCGCGGAGACGAAGCGCCGGCTGGACAAGGTCTACGACATCTTGCCCGAGCTGAAGGAAATGGCGGGACGCCCTGCAGGCAACGTCTCGGGCGGGCAGGGCAAGATGGTCGCCCTTGCCCGGGCGCTCATGCTCGGCACGAAGCTGGTGATGCTGGACGAGCCGTTCCAGGGCCTCGCACCGGCACTGGCCCTGCGCTACGCCGACGCGCTGCGCGCCCTGCGCGACAGCGACCGCAGCATCACCCTCATCATTACTGAATCCAACCCCTCGCTGTTGCGAGGTTTCGCCAGCCGGACGCTGGTCATCGAACGCGGCGAGGTCGGCGAAGGGTCGCTCGATCCGGAAAGGAAAAGTGCATGAAAGACTTCCCTGTTAGCTCGCGCAGCCTCGTGCTGCCGAAACCCCTGAACCTCGTCGGCAACGACTTTCTCCCGGCCGCTTCGGGCACCGAGATGGAGGTGCTTTCGCCGCTCGATGGCCTGCCCTTCACCACGATTGCTGACAGTGGCCTCGAGGACGTTGACGCGGCAGTTGCCGCCGCTCGTGCTGCCTTCGACGGCGGCGCATGGAGCAAGCTCTCGGCGGCGGAACGCGGCCGGCTCATGCTGAAGCTCTCGGCACTGATCCTCGAGCATGCCGAGGAACTGGCGCAGCTCGAGTCCGCCGACAATGGCAAACCCATCGTGCAGGCGCGCGCCGACATGCAAGTGACCGCGCGATACTTCGAATTCTACGGCGGCGCGGCGGACAAGGTGCATGGCGAGATCATCCCCTTCCAGCCCGGCTACAACGTCGAGGTACAGCGCGAGCCGCATGGCGTCACCGGCCACATCATCCCCTGGAACTACCCGGCGCAGATGTTCGGCCGCTCGGTAGCCCCGGCGCTGGCCATGGGCAATGCCACGGTGCTCAAGCCCGCCGAGGACGCCTGCCTCACGGCCCTGCGCATCGGCGAGCTGGCGGTCGAGGCGGGCTTCCCGCCCGGCGCTCTCAACATTGTCACCGGGCGCGGCGATGTCGCCGGCAAGGCGCTGTCTGAGCACCGCGGCATCGACTTCATCTCCTTCACCGGCTCGCCCGAGGTGGGCGTGATGATCCAGACCGCGGCGGCGCGGAACTTCATCGGCTGCACGCTGGAACTGGGCGGCAAGTCGCCGCAGATCCTCTTCGAAGACGCTGATCTCGACGCGGCGATCCCTGTGGTCGTCAAAGCGCTGATCCAGAACGGCGGGCAGACCTGTTCGGCGGGCACGCGGGCGCTGGTGCATCGTAGCCTCTGGGACCGAGTCGTGTCCGAGCTGAAGACCGCCTTCGAGGGCATCGAGGCCAGCGCTTCGGATGAGGCGGCGGTGCTCGGTCCACTGATCTCGGCGAAGCAGAAGCGCCGGGTCGAGGGCTACATCGCAGAGGCCGATGCGCCGCTGATCGCGCGGGGCGGGATCGCGGCGAACGCGCCCGAGGGCGGCTACTACGTTGCCCCCGCCATCTTCGGCCCCTGCGCGCCGGAAGCGCGGATCGCGCAAGAGGAGGTCTTTGGCCCGGTGCTGGCGATGATCCCTTTCGACGACGAGGCCGAGGCCATCCGCATCGCCAATGGCACCGACTACGGGCTGGTCGCGGCAGTCTGGACCAAGGACGGCGCCCGGCAGCAACGTGTCGCCAAGGCGCTGCGCTGCGGGCAGGTATTCATTAACGGCTACGGCGCGGGTGGCGGTGTCGAGCTGCCCTTCGGCGGCATCCGGAAATCCGGCCACGGCCGCGAGAAGGGCTTCGCGGCATTGCTGGAGTTTTCCCACATCAAGACGGTCGTGAACAACCACGGCTGAGCGCCGGGGCTGCAGGACATTGCGACAGGTTTCGCCGGCCCCCGGGGCCGGCCTGAAAGACATGGCTAGGAGAATGAAAGTGAGACTTCAGGGCAAGACAACTATGATCACCGGCGCGGCCTCGGGCTTCGGCAAGGGCATCGCCGAGGTCTATATCCGCGAGGGCGCCAAGGTCGCCGTGGCCGACCTCAACGCCGATGGCGCCCGCGCCGTGGCCGAGGAGCTCGGGCCGAACGCCATCGCGGTCACCTGCGACGTGTCCAAGTCCGACCAGGTCGAGGCGGCGGTGGCGCAGACCAGCGAGGCTTTCGGCAGTCTCGACATTGTGGTCAACAACGCCGGTTGGACCAACCCGAACCGGCCGCTGATGGAAACCGACGAAGAAACTTTCCGGCGGATCTACGACATCAACGTGCTGTCGATCTTCCACATGACCAAGACCTGCGTGCCGCTCTGGCGCAAGCAGGGTGGCGGCGTGATGCTCAATGTCGGATCGGTGGCGGGCATCCGTCCGCGGCCCGGCCTGACATGGTACAACTCGTCCAAGGGCGCGGTGAACATCATGACCAAGTCGCTGGCGGTCGAGCTGGCGCCGGACAAGATCAGGGTCTGCGGAATCGCGCCGGTCATGGGGGTCACCGGGCTGCTCGAACAATTCATGGGCATGCCTGACACCCCAGAAAACCGGCAGAAGTTCCTCGCGACGATCCCCATGGGTCGCTTCTCCGAACCGCGCGACGTCGCCAATGCCGCGCTCTATCTCGGTTCGGACGAGGCGGATTTCATCACCGGCGTGATCCTCGAGGTCGACGGCGGCAGAACTGTCTGATCCGGGATCCCGTCCCGGTACCCCCCAGGCCAGAGGAGAAGACCCATGCCAAGCCGCAAGATGCTCGACGCGACTCGCCAGGCGACGGGGCAGGGGGCGACGCCCGAGACCAGCGTCGTAACGGCCAAGATCCTCGGTGTGCTTGCCTCCGAGGAGGTGCGCCGGGTCATCGACATTGGCTGCGGCAGGGGTGATCTCGCAGCGGCGCTGGTACGTCGCGGCTACGCCGTCACCGGTGTCGACCCGCAGGCAGAAATGCTGGAGATTGCCCGGGGCCGGGCACCGGGGGCCGAGTTTCTGCAGGCGGGGGCCGAGGCCGTCCCCGCGCGTGCGGGCAGCTTCGGCGCGGCGGTTTTTCTGAATTCCCTGCACCATGTTCCGGAGGAGCTGTTGGACGCCGGGCTCGCGGAGGCATGGCGCCTGCTGCGGCCGGGCGGCGTGCTTGTGGTCATCGAGCCGCTGGCTAGGGGCAGCTTCTTCGAGGCGATGCGCCGGGTTGACGACGAAACGGAGGTGCGCACGCAGGCGCGCGCGGCTCTGGATCGCTTCGGTGCTGGTCAGCGCTGCGAGACCGTGGAGGATGTGCAGCTTGACCGGATCAGCCGCTTCGCGTCCGTAGACGCCTTTGTCACCTATCTCTGCGCGGCGGATCCTGCGCGCCGGACCCTCATCGAAGCTGATCCCGAGGCCGTAACCCGGGACTTCCTGCACTGGGCCGAGCCCGCCGGCGACGAGGCGCCCTACCAGCTCACCCAGCCGCACATGGTCCGGGTCCTGCGTAAGCTTCCAGGCTGAACTCAGCCCGCGTTCGCCAGAATGGCGCGGGCGCGCAGGCGCACCGGCTCGTCGACCATGGCGCCATCCACGGCAACCGCCCCGTCCCCCGAGGCCAGCACGCGCGCGGCCCAGTCCCTTTCGGCGGCGGTCGGGGCAAAGCCGATCCGAATCGGTGCGATCTGCCGCGGGTGGATGCAGAGCTTCCCGGTCATGCCGAGGCTGCGGGCATGGCGGCTGTCGTCTTCGGTGATTTCGGGGTCCGAGAGGTCTGTGGTGACACCGTCGATCGGCGCGGCGATCCCGGCGAGGCGCGAGGCGATGGCCAGTTCGAGCCGCACCGAGCGCAGAGTCTCGCGCAGGTGCTCGCAACCGATGTCGGCGCAAAAGTCGATCGACCCAAAGGCGAGGCGTGGCACGTCCGGACAGGCGGCGATCTCGCGCGCGGCGGCAAGCCCGCGCGCGCTTTCGATCAGCGGCAGGATCGGACGGCCCGCCCGCTGCGCGACCTCGGCGACGGCATCCGGGCATTCCGCCTTGGGCAGCATGACTGCGGCAAAGGGCAGGGCGGCGGCGGCCTCGACGTCCGCCGTGTGCCATGGCGTGGCGGCGGGGTTGACCCGGACCAGGACGGGAAGATCGGTGAAATCGCAGGCGAGCGCTGCGCGGGCCGCGTCCTTGGCCTCCACCGCCACGGCGTCCTCGAGGTCGAGGATCACCGCGCAGGCGCCCGAAGCCGCCGCTTTGGCGAAGCGGTCGGGGCGGTTGGCGGGCACAAAGAGCGGGGCGCGGAGCGTCTCGAGGCTTACCATCGGGCGATTGCCTCCATCGCGACGGGCCCATCCGGCCGCGAGGTCCAGAGGCTCATGCCTTCCGCGGTGTCCTGCGCGTTCAGCGTGAAGTCCGCCGTGTCGAAAAGCGGGGACAGACTTCGGAAGCGGAATTCGGAAGGCATCGCGCCACGCAGGTCGGCGGCATATTGGGCCAGCAGCGTCGCCTGCAGCGGGCCGTGCACGATCAGCCCGGGGTAGCCTTCCTCACCGGTGACATAGGGCTGGTCATAGTGGATGCGATGGCCGTTGAAGGTGAGCGCGGAGTAGCGGAACAGGAGTACGGGATCTGCTGCAATCTCCTTGCGGTGCGCGCCGGGCGCGGCGGCGTCGGGCTCGGCCTTTGGCGCTCCGGTATCGACACCGCGATAGACGATGTCCTGGCGCTCGGTGACCGCGGGGCCATCGCCGTCTGAAATCTCGTGCTCGACGGTGACGAAACAGAGCGGGCCGGTGCGGCCACGCTTGAGCACTGCGTCGCGGATGGTCGAAAGCCGCGTAACCGTCGCGCCGAGGCGCAGCGGACGGTGGAAGGTGAAGGCACCGCCGGCCCACATGCGACGGGGCAGCGGAACCGGCGGCAGAAAGCCTCCGCGCGAGGGATGTCCATCCGGGCCGAGTTCGCCTGCGGGCACCGCTGGCTGGGTGAGGCAAAGGTGAATGAGCAGGGGCGCCTCGGCGCCGTCGTCGAGTGGTCCGTTGCGCCCGAAGGTGGCGTTGAAACGTTCGGCAAGCGCAGGCGTCAGAAGTTCCGAGCGGGTCTCGGTCCGGCCGATCCAGCGACGAAGGGCGTCGATGTCGATGTCCGGATCGGTCATGGTTTCGCTCATGCTCAATTCTCCGTCTCGAGATGCGGCGCTGGCAGGCCCGGCACCGGACCGTAGCTGCGGGTTTCTCCGGCAACGCGCGGGGCAGGTGCAGGGTAGGACACCTGCCCGTTGGGCGTGTCGACCTCGATGCGCCGCAGGTGGGGATGGGTTGAAAGCCCTGCCATATCGTTCACCGATGCCATGGCCACATCCGCCCTGTCCAGCGCGGCCATAGCCTCGTCGTGGCTCATCCGGGCGAAGGCCTCGGCGACGAGGCCATCGGTCTCGGAACGGTTTGCCACCCGCGCAACGTTGGTGGCAAAGCGCGGATCGCGTCCAAGCTCGGGGCGCTGCAGGAAGTGCTCGCACAGCATCCGCCATTCCCTGTCGCTCTGGATCGAGATGAGAATGAGCTGGCCGTCGCGGGTCTCGAAGGCGCTGTAGGGCGAGATCGAAGGATGCGCCATACCGACGCGGCGCGGGGTCTTGCCGCCCTCGTGGTTGAGCAGCGGCACGGTCATCCATTCCGCCATGACGTCGAACATGGAGATGGTGATCGCCGTGCCCTTTCCGGTGATCCCTCGCGCGATCAGCGCCTCGAGAATGGCGGCATGGGCGGTGGCGCCGGTGGCGACATCGACGATGGACATGCCCACGCGCGCTGGTTCTGACGGGCCGCCGGTGATCGAGCAGAGCCCCGACTCCGCCTGGATCAGCAGGTCGTAGGCCTTGCGGTCTGCCATGGGACCACCCTCGCCATAGCCGGTGATCGAGCAGGTTATCAGCTTCGGGTAGTCGCGGGCGAGGCGCTCGGGCGTAAAGCCCAGTCGCCCAAGCGCGCCGCGCTTGAGGTTCTGGACCAGCACGTCGGCATCCTTGAGTAGCCGCGCCAGTTCCGCGCGCCCGCCATCGGACCGCAGGTCGAGCGCGACCGAGGTCTTGCCGCGATTGAGCCAGACGAAATAGCTCGATTGCCCCGCTGCGACGGCATCGTAGCCGCGCGCGAAGTCGCCCTCGGGACGTTCGATCTTGATCACCTCGGCGCCGGCATCGGCAAGACGCGAGGTGGCGAAAGGTGCCGCCACCGCCTGCTCGACGGCAACGACCTTGAGGCCGGCAAGGGGGAGGGTCATCAGAAGCTCCGCGGCAGGCCGAGCACGTGCTCGGCGACGTAGGACAGGATGAGGTTGGTCGAGATCGGCGCGACCTGATAGAGGCGCGTTTCGCGGAACTTGCGCTCGACGTCGTACTCGCAGGCGAAGCCGAAGCCGCCGTGGAACTGGATGCAGGCGTTGGCCGCCTCCCAGCTGGCCTTCGCTGCGAGATACTTGGCCATGTTGGCCTCGGCGCCGCAGGGCTTGCCCTCGTCGAAGAGAGCGCAGGCCTTGTAGCGCATGAGGTTGGCGGCCTCGACCTCGATATAGCTTTCCGCGATGGGGAACTGCACGCCCTGGTTCTGACCGATGGGACGGCCGAAGACGGTGCGCTCGCCGACGTATTTCGCAACCCGGTCGATGAACCAGTAGCCGTCACCGATGCATTCTGCCGCGATCAGCGTGCGCTCGGCGTTGAGCCCGGTGAGGATGTACTTGAAGCCCTTGCCCTCTTCGCCGATCAGGTTCTCCTCGGGGATCTCGAGGTTGTCGAAGAAGAGTTCATTGGTCTCGTGGTTGACCATGTTGGGGATCGGGCGGACCTCCATGCCCGAGCCCATCGCCTCCTTGATGTCGACGAGGAAGATCGACAGCCCCTCGGATTTCTTCTTCACCTCCGAGAGAGGCGTGGTGCGGGCGAGCAGGATCATCAGGTCGGAGTGCTGCACCCGGCTGATCCAAACCTTCTGCCCGTTGATCACATAGCGGTCGCCCTTCTTGACGGCGGTGGTCTTGATCTTGGTGGTGTCGGTGCCGGTGGTCGGCTCGGTCACCCCCATGGATTGCAGGCGCAGCTCGCCCGAGGCCAGCTTGGGCAGGATGCGGCGGCGCTGCTCCTCGGAACCATGCCGCACGAGCGTGTTCATGTTGTACATCTGGCCGTGGCAGGCGCCGGAGTTGCCGCCGGCGCGGTTGATCTCCTCCATGATCACCGAGGCCTCGGTCAGCCCCAGTCCCGAGCCGCCGTATTCCTCGGGGATCAGCGCGGCCATCCAGCCCGCTTTGGTCAGTGCGTCGACGAACTCTTCCGGATAGCCGCGGGTCTCGTCGATCTTGCGGTGGTACTCGTCGGGAAACTGGGCGCAGAGCGCGCGCACTGCGTCGCGAATGTCCTGAAAATCTTCTTCAACGTGCTGAAGCAACGCGCTCTCCTTCCGTCGGCTTTACCTGCGCCCAGGGGCGCTTTGGTCTGCAGACTGCCGCATCGCGGCGGATCAGCGGAAATACGGGTTTGTCATGGGGGCCATATGCTCAGTCTATGGCCCCTCCGGTTGACGCGCGGAGGGCCGGTTCAGCTTTCGGCAGGCGCGGGGGCCCGGCGCCAGCGCGCCGGGCCGAGCCGGTGCACCGACTGCCCGGTGCTGTCCACCGCCACTGTCACCGGCATATCACGGATCTCGAACTCGCGGACCGCCTCCATGCCGAGGTCCTCGAAGGTAACCATGCGTGCGCCCCGGATCGCCCGCGATACTAAAACCGCCGCGCCGCCCACGGCGATGAGGTAGGTCGCGCCGGCTGCAGCGATGCGCTCGACTGCATCGGGCCCGCGCTCTGCCTTGCCGATCATCGACAGCAGCCCCTGATCGAGCATCATCTGCGTGTAGCTGTCCATCCGGGTCGAGGTGGTCGGCCCGGCGGGGCCCACCACCTCGGAGCCGACCGGATCGACCGGCCCGACGTAGTAAATAACCCGGCCCCGCAGTGATAAGGGTAACGTCTCACCCCGCGTGAGGATCTCGCTGATACGCCGGTGAGCGGCATCGCGCCCCGTGAGGATGTGCCCGCTCAGTAGCAGCGTCTCTCCGGGCTGCCACTGGGCCATTTCCTCCTTGGTCAGCGTGTCGACATTCACCCGGCGCAGGATCCTGTCAGACGCGCTGCCGTCGATCTCGGGCCAAAGCGAGAGGTCGGGTGGATCAAGGTAGACCGGCCCCTCGCCGGTGAGCGTCACCTTGGCGTGCCGGTTTGCCGCGCATTGCGGCATCAGCGCCACCGGCTTCGATGCGGCATGGGTCGGGTAGGATGTGACCTTCACGTCGACCACCGTGGTCAGCCCGCCGAGCCCCTGCGCGCCGATCCCCAGGGCGTTGATCCGCCGGTAGAGTTCGACCCTCAACTCCTCCTCGGGTGTTGCGGGGTCGCGCTCCAGCAGATCGTGCATGTCGATCTCGTCCATCAGCGCGCGCTTGGCAAGCAGCATGGCCTTCTCGGCGCTCCCGCCAACACCGACCGAGATCACCCCGGGTGGGCACCAGCCCGCGCCCAAGCCCTCGACGGTCTCGACAACCCAGTCGGCGACCGAGGCGGCGGGATTGAGCATGGCATAGCGCGCCTTGTTTTCCGAACCGCCGCCCTTCGCGGCCACCATCAGTTCGAGCCTGTCGCCAAGACAGCTCTCCACGTGTGTCACGGCCGGGGTGTTGTCGCGGGTGTTGCGGCGGGCGAAGATCGGGTCGGCCACCATCGAAGCGCGCAGCGGATTGCCCTCGTCGAGATAGGCAAGGCGGACGCCTTCGTTGATATACTCCTCCAATGTCCGGTCGCCGGAGATCGTCGCCGACTGACCGAGGCGCGCAAAGACCGTCACCATTCCGGTGTCCTGGCAGACCGGGCGGTGGCCGAGCGCCGCCATCCGCGCGCTTTGCAGGATCTGGCCGATCGCGTCCCGTGCCGCGGGACTCTCCTCATTCCGATAAGCCTCGGTGAGGCGCTGCATGTAGTCCGGCGCATGGTAAACCGCGATGTACTGAAGCGCTGCGCGGATCGTTTCGGTGATGTCCTCGCCTCGGATCGTGGTCATGGTGTCTCCCTCCCTCACGCGCGCAAGGATGCAGCACGTCACAGATATTTGCGAGTGCGCCGGCCAGAGCGGAATCCTATTGCCGCGTGAAGTGCATCCAATGGGCGGTCGTGAGCGATACGTTTCTTGGCTATCGCCTCGAACGACCCAGCTTGAGGAGTTTGGCTGAAGGCTACGTGTGGCTTATTTCTAAGGACGGCGGCCCGACGAGGCGATGTCGGCAACCAGCGCACACGTCCGGCTGCTGGGCGATCACCTCTAGCATTTCATCGCGACGATCCCGCCGCATCTTCAGGGTTGATCTTGGTTGGACGGCGCTCCGGGAGCGGGCCTCGGCCTCGCGTCGCCCGACAGTCGGAGAATGTTTTGCAGTTCGCGATAACGTGCGGCGACCATGGCCTGTTGTTCCATAGTTCGACCTTAACCGAAGCTTTCAAGGACTGGCCTACTGCACGCTCTGATGCAAGACAGGGGTAGGGGGTGCCGTCGGCTGTCCGCCCTTCAGCAGAAAACCATCTCGTCCACAGATCTGAAGAAGTCGAAATCCTCGACTGAGGTGACGCCAGCGAGTGGCCTAGGATAAATGCTAATGCATGGTCGGCCTTCGATCTGCTGGGATGACGACCTCGGGTGCCGGTACCCGGTATCCGAGAGCGCTATGCAGCCGTTCCATATTGTAGTGCTTTCGCCAATCTTAGATGACGACTTGCGCCTCTCCCAGCTAGCAAAGAAATCTAACGTTGAGAAGCGCATGGGCTGCCGATGTCATTGCGAGGAAACCAGCAGCGTATGACTAGCTTTCCGTTTCTGAGACGCCGTCTTGTCTCAGTTTCCGCTGCCGCTCAAACTCGACGAGCGGCAGTATTCCGTTCCGCGCGTGGCGAGTGTTCAGTGCAGCACCTCAGGGCTATCATCGCTGCTTATGGTCCTATTGATATATTGTTTTTCCTAAATGCGACCGACTGGCGCTACCCTTTTGTGAAGGCCGCGAGACCTGCGCGCCAAGCTAGCGATAGGAAAGACAAACGTGGCGAGGCATATCGTCTGCATCACCAAGAATGGCACCAACCCGGCCTATGAGGGCGCGCGTGTCGGGGCCCGCCGCATTGCCGAGGCTGTCGGATGCGATATGACTTCGCTATACCCCGAAACGCCCGATGATGCGGTGGAACAGACGCAGCTCTTGAAAGAGGCGTTGGCACTGGCGCCCGATGCAATCATGATCTCGGTAGCAGATCCGAAGGCTCTGGACCCCTTGCTCACGCTGGCGAAAGAGCGGGGAATTCCCGTCGTCTCTTTCGTTAGCCGCTCGACATTGGTGGCGCCCGATTGCTTTGTCACCTCGGACAATTTCACCCTAGCGCAGGCAATCGCGCGCCGACTTTTCGCCGAGATTGGCGGCTTCGGCTCTGTCGCGATCATAGAGGGCAACCCGGCTTCAGAAACCAGCGCGCCGCGCACTGAGGGGTTTCTCGCTGCCATGTCAAATGCGCCCGGCATCCGTCTCGCGGGACGGGCGGTGGGTTACTACCAGAGAGAGCCGGCGCAACAGGCCATGTCCGGGCTGCTCAACGGTGGTGGCGGCATGGACGGCGTGCTCGTGGCCAATGATTTCATGGCGCTCGGGGTGATTGATGCGCTGCGCGATGCTGGGCTGGAGGTGCCGGTCGTCAGCGTCAACGCGATGCCCCAGGCGGTCATCGCGCTGCGCTCGGGAGAGTTGCTGGCCACGGCTGCCTTCGACGCGATGAAGATCGCCTGCGCGGGGACGTTGGCGACCCTGCGGCTGCTCGAGGGGCAGCCGGTGCCGCGGCAGATCACGCTTCCGGTCGACATCGTTGACCGCACGAATTGTGCCCCTTGGGGAGAGGGGTACGAAGACCGGCCGCTGCCGAATTGGCAGGAGGTCATGGCCGCCACATAGGCGGGCACATAATAGGGAGGAGCACATGAATATTTTCAGGAGCGTTGCCGCGGCAGCGATTAGTCTCGTCGTGGCCACGGCGGCGACAGCACAGGACACCCGTGACTATCTTGTCGCAACTGCCGGAACCGGCGGGTCCTTTTATCCGGTGGGCGTCGGCATCGCGACGCTGGTCAAGCTCAAGCTCGGCACCCGGGAGGAGAACAAGATCAACCTTTCTGCCCTGACGTCGCAGGGGTCCTACGACAACGTCAACATCCTCTCGGACGGGCGCGCGCAGTTTGGCATCATCCAATCGCTGATGACCGACTTCGGATATCACGGAACCAATGATTTCGACGGCTCGCCGCGAGACAACCTGCGCGCGGTCAGCGCGCTTATGTTCAACACCAATCAATTCATCACTTTCAACGACAAGGCCCCCACCGGCACAATCAGCGACATCCTTGGACTCGAGGGGCAGAAGGTTGTGCTCGGGGCGAAAAATTCAGGTGGCTTGCTCGAATACCGCATGTTCATCCAGAAGCTCGGAGCGCCCAAAGGCGAGGGGTTCTTCGACGAGAGCTACATGGGCTTCCGCCAGCGCGCAGAGGCGCTGATCAACGGCAATCTCGACGGCATCAACCTCACTTCGGGTGTGCCCAATTCCTCGGTGACGCTGGCAATGTCTAGCCTGCAGGGCAAGGTCAAGCTTCTGGGTTTCAGCGACGAAGAACTTGCGAAGGTGACCGACGGCACGGTCTGGGGGCCCTATACGATCCCGGCGGGCACCTACCCGGGGCAGGACGAGACCGTGCAGACGGTAGCGCAGCCCAACCTTTTGGTGTCCACGGCTGACGTGCCCGAAGACGTGGTCTACGACATCACCAAGGCGATGTATGAAAACCTGCCGTTCCTGCAGAGCGTGCACGGATCGCTCAAGGACATGACGCCCGAGAACGCGATGAAGGGAGTCACCATCCCGCTGCATCCCGGCGCCGTGCGCTACTACGAGGAAATGGGACTGACGATCCCGGATCATCTGCTGCCGTCGTGACGCGGCGGGGACAGGACGTTTGACCATGACACGAAGCTCCGAGGCTACGCCGCGGAAGGGGGACGGCGTTTCGGCCGACCCCCGATTCCTGAACTGGACCATCGCGGTGGCGGCACTCGTTACCGCGGCGATCCATCTTTACTATAATTCGATCGGGCTCATTTCAGAGCTGCAGTTCGCGGCGCTGCACTTTGGTCTCTTCGGCCTGATGTGCGCGCTGACGGTCCCCGGCCTGAAGGACCATCCACGGGGCCGACTGGCCCTGACGTTCGATATCGCACTGGGCTTGCTGGCGCTCTTATGCGGCATCTATTTCATTCTTGGCGAGGACGGCTATTGGGCGCGCGGCGGGCACATGACCCGGCTCGACTGGGTAATGGCGCTCTCGGCGATCCTGCTCGCGCTGGAGTTTCTGCGCCGCACCATGGGGCCGGCGATTCCGATACTGATCCTCGTAGCGCTCAGCTACGCAGCCTTCTGGGGAAAGCACATCGGCGGGGTCTTCCGCTTTCCGGGTATCTCGGTCGAGGAACTCGTTGCACGGGCTTATTTCGTCAACCTCGGCCTATTCGGGGACATCGCGCAGATCTCGATGAGCTATGTGTTCATGTTCGTGCTGCTTGGGGCTTTCCTGGTGAAGACCGGGGCGACCGAATTCATCATCGACATCGCCCGTGCGGCGGCGCGGCGGATGATCGGCGGACCAGGGATCGTCGCGGTGCTGGGCTCGGCATTGATGGGCTCGATCTCGGGCGCGGCGGTGGCCAACATCGCGACCACGGGCGTGGTGACCATCCCCCTGATGAAACGCTCGGGCTACAAGCCGACCTTCGCCGCGGCTGTCGAAACCGCGGCCTCGACGGGCGGTCCCTTGCTGCCGCCCATCATGGGGGCCGGGGCCTTCGTGATGTCGAGCTACACGCAGATTTCGTATCTAACCATTGCCGCGCTCGCGCTGCTGCCGGCGTTGCTCTATTTCATGTCGGTGATCTACCTCATCCGCATGCAGGCACTGAAGGACGGGATCACCGATTTCGAGGACGATGAGGCACGCCCCATCGGTGCGGTGCTGAAGGCGGGCGGGCTGACCTTTGCCCCGGTCGTCGTGCTGGTGATCCTGCTGATGATGAAGTTCACCGCGACCTATGCTGCGGCGGGTGCTATCGTCGCCTCGATCGTTTTCTCTTGGCTCACGCCCCGAAAGCTCGGACCGAGGCAGATTATGGAGGCGGCCATTGACGGGGTGCGCAGCGCCGTGCCGACCTCGATCCTGCTGATCTCCATTGGGCTTCTGGTGGGTGTTCTCGGCACCACCGGATTCGGGCCGACCTTCTCTTTGATGATCATCGACTGGTCGGGCGGCAGCCTGATCGTGATGCTGGTGCTGGTAACCTTGGTCTCGCTCGTGCTGGGCATGGGGCTGCCGGTGACAGCCGCATACATCGTGCTGGCGACGATCTCGGCTCCGTCGCTCGCGGACCTCATAACCACCGGTACGATGATTGAGCAGATCACCAGCGGGCAGGTGCCTGAGATGGTGACCATGATGCTTTCGCTGACCGATCCCGAGATCGGCGCGAAGCTCGTTGCGGGGCTCTCGGCCGAGGATGCGCGGGCATTGCTTGCGAGCCTTCCGATCGACGTACGCGCGGCGCTGCGCCCGCAGATGCTCGATCAAGACGTCATCATGGCCTCGCTGCTGGCGGCCCACATGATTATCTTTTGGGTCTCGCAGGACAGCAACGTGACCCCGCCTGTGTGCCTCCCGGCCTTCGTTGCGGCGGCGATTGCGCAGAGCCCGCCTATGGCGACCGGGTTCGCCGCCTTCCGGTTGTGCAAGGCGCTCTACATCGTGCCTCTGCTCTTTGCCTACACGCCCCTGCTGAGCGGAAACTGGGCCGAGATGCTGGGGGTATTCATACCAGCACTGGTCGGGCTGCACGCGCTAAGCGCCGCGATGAGCGGAATGATGGAAACCCGCTTGGGGATGAGCAGGCGGGCACTTGCGGGACTGGCTGGGGGATTTCTGCTCTGGCCCTTGCCGTTGCCGTGGAAACTGCCCATCGCACTGGCATACCTCGGGTGGCTGGCGATTGATTGGCGGAGGCGCAGGCTGGAAGAGACGCAGCCGAGAGAGACGGCCACGCCCGTCCGCCCATGACTGCGCCGCTCTCCTGCGCGACATTCGGGACCAACGAGCTGCATCGCAAGATCTCCGCCGCGGTCTTCGCACTGTCCGCGATCCTGACGGTGGTCTCCGAGGTCTCGGGGCTGGACATCCTGGCAAGGGTGGCGGGGATCTGCCTCGTCGTCTTTATTGTCCTAGAGTTCAGCAAGATCGGATGGCCGCAGAAGATTGCCGCGCTGGTTTTGCTGGGCGTCGCCATGGTGGTGGCCCTCCGCGCCGGACGGCTGCCTGAGGCACTGGGAGAGGGTGTGCTCCGCACCCTGCCGTTCATGTTGATATTCACATCGGTCGGCTGGCTGCGCGCTGCCGCAATGCAGAGCACGTCGGTCCAGCGCCTCGGATCGGTGCTGCCGACGCTCGGGGCGGGGCGGAGGTTCGCCGCGCTGGCGCTTGCTTCGCATCTGATCGGTGCCGGCTTCAATCTTGCCGGGATTGGGCTGCTGGCTCCCATGCTAGATACTGCGCGCGTCGGAGAATGGGACCGGCGGAGACTTCGCTGTGCGATCCTCTGGGGGTTCGCTGCCGCGCCCTGCTGGTCGCCCTTTATCGTTGGCACCGTGGCCATTCTATCGGTCTTCGAGGGGCTTCGCTGGATACAAGTTCTGCCCTACGGCGTGGCACTCGCCTGTGGCTTCCTGATCTGGGCGGTGATCTGGAACAGGGTTTTCCGCGCAGGAAGAAGGACGGGCCCGACGCCGGTGCTCGCCCCGGAAATCGCCGCGCCGGCAGGGCAATTGCTCGGGGTGATCCTGATGCTCTTCGTGGTGGTTTTTGCTGTGATGGCGGCGGCGGCTCTGCCTCTCACAGTGGCCATCGCGCTGGTGGCGCCGATTTTCGCGCTGGCGTGGGGCCGTGGAGCAGGCAAAGCAGCGCAGGGGGATCTCATCCGTAGGGTTCTGGCTGGATATCCGGGGATGCGCAGCGAAACGACGGTCTTTGCGGCGGCCAACATCTTTGGTGCCGCGGTCTCGAGCGCGCTTGCAGACGAAGGTATTGCGCTGAGCCCGGGCGAGCTGACCGGCTGGCTTTACCTCGACGCACTTCTACTGCTCTGGGGGTTCCTGGGTGTGAGTGCGATTGGCATCCACCCGGTGGTGTCGCTGGTTGTATTTGCCGCGCTGGTGGATCCGTCGGCGCTTGGCATGCCACTGCCGGTTCTGGCGGCGGTGATGATGGCCTGCTGGGGCATGGGCACCTCGGTCTCGCCGCTTTCGGGAACCACCCTGCTGATGGCGCAGCTGACCGGGGTCTCCTCCTTCACCATCGCCTGGCGCTGGAGCGGGGCCTTTTACGCCGCAGCCTGCCTCTGGCTTGCGCTCTTGATCACGCTCGCGGTCTAGGTCGCCCCGTTAGGGGGGCGACCCGATGGGCAGGCCCTAGACCAGTCCGCCGTTGGGCTGGACGATCTGCCCATGCACCCAAGAAGCCTTGTCCGAGGCGAGGAAGGCTACGACCGCTGCGACCTCGGCCGGTTCGCCAACCCGGCCGAAGGGGCTGAGACCGGCCGACCGCTGGATCGCCGCCTCGTCCTTGCCCGCGCGGAAGAGGTCGGTGTCCACCGGGCCAGGAGCGACGCCGTTGACCCGCACACCGCGCCCCGCAAGCTCCTTCGACATCGAGCGCAGCAGGCTTTCAACCGCCGCCTTGGTCGCTGTGTAGGGGCCGACGCCGGGGATCGCGACCCGCACCATCGAGGTGGTCAGCCCGATGATCGTGCCGCCGTCGGCGACGTTCTGAGCCGCCGCGCGCAGCACGTTGAACGCGCCGACGATATTCACCTCGACGAGGTCGCGGAAGCGATCGTCGGGGAACTGGCCGACCGGCGAAGGCGGCACGTTGATCCCCGCGTTTGCCACAACGCAAGTGAGCGGTCCGTCATGGCCCGCCTTCACGGCGTCAATGACCGCGGCGATTTCTTCTGGATTGCGGATGTCGGCCTTGTGGGCGGTGATCTTCTGCCCCGAGCCTGCCGCGGGCAAGGCATCGGGAGCCGCGCTTGTGTAGGTGAAGGCGACGTCGAACCCGTCCGCCGCGAGCGCCTCGACGATGGCCGCGCCGATGCCGCGGGTGCCGCCGAAGACGAGTGCTGTCTTGCTGATCAAATCTATTTCCTTTCTTATGTCCCGCGTGACGGGGCGGGGCTTAGATGCTGATGGTAACGATCCGCTCTTCGGTCATCTCTTCGACGGCATAACGCGGACCCTCGCGGCCGAAGCCGCTATCCTTGCTGCCGCCGTAGGGCATGAGATCGACCCGTGAACTGGAAGTTTCGTTGATGTGCACGCCGCCCACCTCGAGCTTGCGCGCAAACTCAAGGGCGGGGCCGAGCTGGTTGGTGAAGACCCCTGTGGCCAGCCCGTAGGGCGTCGCGTTCACCGTGGAGACCGCTTCGGACAGCGTGTCGAAGGGCACCAGGCAAAGCACCGGGCCAAAGACCTCTTGGCTCATAACGCGCATCCCAGATGTGACCCCCGTGAGCAGAGTTGGCTGCACCACCGAGCCCTCGCGCTTGCCGCCGACGAGGCATTCGGCCCCGGCCTCGATGGCCTCGTGGATCCAGCTTTCGACGCGCTCGGCCTCGGCCCGGTTGATAAGCGGGCCGGTCACGGTGCCCTCAACCGCGGGATCGCCATAGCGAACCTTCGCAACCGCCTCGGCGAAGCGCACCTTTGCTTCCTCGAAGCGCGTGCGATGGATGAGGGCAATCTGTACTGAGGTGCAGACTTGCCCTGCCTTGCGGAAAGAGGCTCCGACCACTTTCGGCACCGCTACGTTCAGATCGGCGTCTTCGCAAAGCACAGTGAAGGCGATGGAGCCGAGCTCCATCTGGGTGCGCCGCAGTCCGGCGCTTTGCTGGATCTGCCGCCCGACGCCGGTGGAGCCGGTGAATGCGATAAAGCGCACGCGCGGATCGGCGATGGCGCGCTGGGTTATCGATCCTCCGCCGAGCAGTACGGACAGCAGCCCGTCCGGCAGCCCGGCGTCCCGCAGAATGGCGGCGAGCATCAATGTCGTTGCCGGGGTCGCAGAGGAGGGCTTCACGACCACCGCGTTGCCCGCCGCGATCGCCGGTGCGATCTTGTGCGTGACGGTGTTGAGCGGCGAGTTGAAGGGTGTCACGGCCAGTACCACCCCAAGCGGCACCCGCATGGTGAAGGCAATGCGATTGCCCTGATTGGGCGCACCGGAGATCGGGATCATCTCGCCCGAGAGGTTTCGCGCCTCCTCTCCGGCAAGGCGCAACGTCTGGAGGCAGCGGGTGACCTCAGCATTGGCGTCGGCGGCGGTGAAACCGGACTCGGCCTGGATCACCTGTTTCATCTGCGCCGATCGCTCGATCAGCAGCGCGGCAGCACGGTCGAGGATGGCGCCGCGCTCATAGGGCGATGGGGCCCCTTTGTTGAAGGCGGATTGCGCGGCCTCGATCATCTGTTCGAGTTGGGCTTCGCTGGCCTCGCGGCCCGTAGAAAGCGTCTCACCGCTGAACTTGTCGATCACCTCAAAGGACGCGCCGCCGCCTTGGACCTCCCGCCCGGCGATAAACAGCGGCAAGGTCTTCGGATAAGCGTGGAGGGCGGCGGTGGGAAGTTCCTGGCGCATAATGGGTTCCTCGGGGTTCACAGCCATAGGATTTCCTTTCGCTGGTCGATGTCGTTCAGAAGCAGACTGGCCGGGCCCTCGTGGAAGACGGCCCCTTGTTCCATGGCGTAGACCCGGTCGCTGAGCGCGAGCACAAGGTCGAGATTATGCTCGACGATGATCACCGGCACCTCGCGGCGCAGCCTGTCGAGCACGCGGAAGAGGTCCTCGATCACCGCCGGGGCGAGGCCCTCGAAGGGCTCGTCGAGAAGAAGGAGCTTCACGTCGGCCGAGAGTGCCCGGGCGATGGCCAGCATCTGCTGTTCGCCGCCCGAGAGAAAATCGGCGTGCGAGTTGATCCGTTCCTTCAGCCGAGGGAAGAAGTCGAAGATTTTCTCCTCGGTCCAATGCGCACCGCCCATGCCGACGGGGCGGGCAAGATGGCCGAGAGCGAGGTTGTCCCGCACGGTCATGCCCGAGAACAGCCCGCGCCCCTGAGGCACATAGCCGACACCCGCGCGGGCGATGTCCGGCGCGGCCCAACCCGCGATGTTCTGACCAGCGAATTCCACCCTGCCTTCGCGCGGATTCACCAGTCCCGAGATGGTCTTGAGGAAGGTCGATTTGCCCGCGCCGTTGCGTCCCAGGAGCGCGACGATCTCGCCCTGCCGCACCTCGAGCGAAGCGCCATTGAGGATGTGGCTCTTGCCGTAGAAGGTGTGGAGCCCGTCGACCTGCAGCACAGGTGCGCCATCCGCGGTTCCGATGTCGGCGCGGCCCGTGACGGCGGGGGTGCCGGTGCCCGTGTAGATCTCCTGCACCTTGGAATTCCGGCGGATGAACTCGGGGCTGCCAGCGGTCAGCACCGCGCCCTCGTTCATCACCGTGACCACATCCGAGAAGCCGAGCACACGGTCGATGTCGTGCTCGACAATCAGCACCGGGATGTGATGCGCCACGGTGGTCACCAGCCGTCCCACCCGCTCGCGCTCGGCGGCGGCTAGCCCGGCCAGCGGCTCGTCGAGCAGCAGAACCGACGGCTTGCTGGCCAGCGCGATCCCGAGGTCGACCAGCCGCTGGCCGCCATAGGAGAGATCGGCTCCGAGCGTATCCTCGATGCCCTCGAGTCCGAGGAAGCGGATGAGTTCTGCGGTCTCGGCGTCGATATCGGAATAGCTGTCCACGTCGCGCCAAATGTTGAACCGACCGGGATGCTTGGCTTGAAACGACAGGCGCAGGTTCTCGCGGATCGACACGCCCTCGAAGAGACTGGTGATCTGGAAGGACCGCGCGAGGCCGGCCTGGCAGATTGACTCTGGGCTCTTGCCGGCGATCGAGGCGCCATTGAGCTCGATCGCCCCCGATGTGGGGGCGTATTTGCCCGAGATCAGGTTGAAGAGCGTGGTCTTCCCCGCTCCGTTGGGCCCGATGAGGGCGTGAATCTGCCCCGGACGCACCTCGAGACCGGCCTTGTTCACCGCCCGGATACCGCCAAAGTTTTTCGACACCTCGCGGGCGGACAACACGCTCTCCGCATTCGAAGGGGCGGGGCAGAGGGTCTGCGGCAAGTCCAGCCCCTCGTAAATCTTGCGCTTGCTCATCGCCGCACCTTCCTCGGCTGGCGGGTTCAGGCGATGGCGCAGCTTTTGCACGATGCCCACGATGCCGCCGGGCAGGTACATGACGAAGCCGACGAAGATCAGCCCGAACCAGAACAGCCAGTCGCCGGTGTAGGTCGAGAGCAGTTCGCGGAAGGTGACGAAGAACAGCACACCCACCGCCGGTCCGAGGATCGGTCCGCGCATGCCGCCGATCACCACCATGGCCAGCAGTTCACCGGAGAACTCGATCGAGGTACTCTCGGCAGTGACGATGTAGTGCTGGAAGCCCGACAAGATGCCGCCGAGCGCGGTGACCATCGCCGAGAGCACGAAGACTACCAGCTTGTAGCGGTTCACCGGATAGCCCTGGAACTGCGCACGCTCCTGATTCTCGCGGATCGCCACCAGCACGTGGCCGAAGGGCGAGCGCACCACGCGGATCAGCAGGTAGAGCACGCCGAGCCCGATGGCGGCGGTGAAGAAGTAGTAAGTAAGATTGTTGGCTAGGTTCAACGGCAGCAGCGTATCGCGGTTGAACCCGCCAAGACCGTCCTCGCCGCCGGTCACAGCGGTCCAGCGGAAGGCGATTGAGAAGGTCAGCGCCGAGAGCGCCAGCGTCATAAGCGCGAAGTAGACTCCGCGCCGCCGCAGCAGAAGTGCCCCGATGACCAGCGACAGCAGCCCGACGAAGATCACGCCGAAGACGATGGGCAGCAGGATCTGGCCGGGGAAAAGGTTTTTCTGCGCCAGCGCAGCGGCATAGGCGCCGATGCCGAACCAGGCGGCATGGCCGAAGGAGACGAGGCCGGCAAAGCCCATCATCATGTTCAACCCGAGCGCCGCGATGGTCAGCACGACGATCTGCGTTGCCGTCGAGGAGGTCAGCCCGACCAGCGGCAGCACGAAGGGCAGCAGCAGGAGCGCGATGGCCGATCCCAGCATGGTATAAGTCTTGGACGTCATGGATCAGCTCTCGAACTTGGCAATGGATTCCCCGAGCAGGCCGCGCGGGCGCAGCAGCAGTACGAGGAACATCAGCACGTACATCGACGCCTCGGAGGCGGCGGGGGCGAAGTAGATGGTCACCCCGCGCGTCACCCCGACGAGCACGGCGGCCAGCACCACGCCCCAGAAGCTGCCCAGCCCGCCGATGATCACCACCACGAAGGCGATGGTCAGGATCTCGGAGCCCATGGCCGGGTGTACGGTGGTGATTGGCGCGAACATCGCGCCGCCGAGCGCCGCAAGGCCGACCCCCAGCATGACGACGGTGGTCAAGTAGGGCTGCAGTCGGATGCCCAGGGCAGCGACCATGTCGGGGTCCTGGATGCCGGCGCGCACGACGCGGCCAAAGGAAGTGCGGTTCAGGAGCAGCCAGATGCCGCCCAGGGCCACCGCGATCACCAGCAGCATCAGCAGGCGGTACTTGGAAAATAGCATGTTGCCGACGATCACCGAGCCGCGGATTTCAGAAGGTAGCGTGGCGGGCAGGGGGGCGGCGCCCCAGATCATCCGGATTGCCTGCTCGGCCACCAGCGCTAGGCCGAAGGTCACCAGCAGGCTGAGGATCGGGTCCTCGTTGTAGAAGCGCCGTAGGATGAAACGCTCGAAGAGGATGCCGAGCAGGGCCACCACGATGGGCGACACGGCAACCGCGGCAGTGAAACCGAGGGTGCCGGAAAGCTGCACGAAGACATAGGCGCCGAGCGCGTAGAAGGCCCCGTGCGAAAGGTTGACGATGCCGCCGACGCTGAAGATCAGCGACAGGCCGAGGGCGATCAGCAGGTAATAGCCTCCGAGCACGAGCCCGTTGACGACCTGCTCGAGGAGAAAGACGATTTGCATGGTGGTCCCATATGTCCGGGCTGTCAGATCGCGGCAGGGAAGAGCCCGCGCCGCGATCCTCGTGTCATGGATCGGGTCTCAGAACTTGCAGGCGCCGCCCTCGACCGAAGGGTATATCGACTCCAGCGGCGCGTCCGGAGCCGGCACCGCGCCATCGAGTTGCAGCATCGAGTAGACGTCGTCGTAGGTGCCCTCATCCTTGACGGTGAAGGCATAGGCCTCCTGGATGAGCTGGTGATCCTCGGGCCGGAAGTAGGCCTGCCGGGCCTTCATGATGTCGAACTTGGCCCCCGACTCGAGGTAGTCGATCAGCTCGGGCGTGGCGGCGCTGCCGGTCTCCTCAATCGCCTTCGCAACGATCTGCACCGCGATGTAGGAGATCCAGGCGTGGTTCTCGGGGATCTTGCCGTATTCGGCCTTGAAGCGCTCGACGAAAGCCTGGCTCTCCGGAGTCTCGACGCTGTCGAGCCAGACCGTGGGCCATGTGCCGGACAGGTTGCCGACCCCCGCCGCCCAGGCGTCGGCGGTGTTGAGGTTGAAGCCCACCATCGGGTAGGGCAGGCCAAACTCGGCGTATTGCTTGACGAAATTGGTGACCTGGTTGC
This sequence comes from Alloyangia pacifica, assembly GCF_020524285.1. GTDB lineage: Bacteria > Pseudomonadota > Alphaproteobacteria > Rhodobacterales > Rhodobacteraceae > Salipiger > Salipiger pacificus_B. The sequence goes on along the minus strand of NZ_JAIVKX010000011.1, from coordinate 10,887 downwards.
CCGCGAGGTTGAGGCAAACCACGTCGGGGTTCGCTTGCCGTACCTTCAGGATGAAGGGGCTGAAGTCGGTCACGTCGGTGGCGATCAACTCATCTCCGATCAGCTCGGCGTTGTTGGCGTCGAAGAAGGACTTCGCGGCTGCCAGCAGGTCGTGCCCGAAGACATAGTCGGCAGTCAGCGTGAAGAATTTCTTGCCGTCCACCATGCCGTCCTGCTTGAGCGAAGTGCCCACGGCATTGACCATCGCGGTGTTCGGAATGTCGGTGCAGAACATGTAGCGCGAACAGCGCTCACCGCGCAGCACGTCCGAGCGCGGGCCGACCGCCACGAAGAGCTTCTCGTTGCGGGCGGCCACCTCGGAAATCGCCAGCGAGGTGGCCGAGCTGATCTCGCCGAGCAGGAAGTCGACACCGTCGCGCTCGAGCATCCGCTGCGCCTTGGTCGCGCCGTTCTCGGGGTTGATGGAATCCTCGCTCATTAACTCGATCTGCCGTCCGGCAGCGCCGCCCGCGGCGTTGATCTCCTTCGCGGCAAGCTGGGCGCCTTCCACCGCCCAGCCCCCGAGCGTGCCGAGAAAGCCGGTCATGGGGGTGAGGTGGCCGATGCGGATCGGGCCGGTTTGCGCCCGAACAAGTGCGGGCGCGCCGAGGGTCGAGGCGGCGAATGTGCCGCCCGCGAGCTTGAGGGCCGTGCGGCGTGTGAGCACGCTCTTCTGGCCCGCCAGCCGCGAGGTCTGATAAGTCTTCATTTTCTCCTCCCAGATATGGAGACCATTTGCGTGATCCCATGCGAGGAGCCTATCAGGCTGGAATTTCCCGCAAAAATAGGGAATTCGGAAGGAGATATAAGCTAGTCATATGGCTCCGCAGGATGCTAGGCTCGGCCATGGACATCAGACAATTGCGCTATTTCGTAGAGATCGTGGAAAAGGGCAGCCTGTCGCGGGCGTCCAAGAGCCTGCATATCGCCCAGCCCGCGCTGAGCCAGCAGGTCGCCAAGCTCGAGGATCAGGTGGGAAAGCCGCTGCTTGTGCGCTCACCCAAGGGGGTCACGCCGAATGAGGCGGGACGCTCGCTCTACCATCAGGCCAAGTTGATCCTGCGCCAGTTCGACCATGCGATGACCATTGCCCGGTCCGAGGATGGGCAGGTCAAAGGGGTGGTTTCGATCGGCCTTCCTGCGACCACGGTCGCGGCGATTGGCCTGCCGCTGGTGAAACGGGTGCGTGCGAATTATCCGGGAATTTCAATCAACGTGGTGGAGGCGATGAGCGGCCATCTCGATACGCTGATCCGGCAGAACCGGCTCGATCTCGCGGTGCTCTTTTCGCGCGATAGCTCGGACGAGCTTTCGGTTGATCCTCTGATGGTCGAAGAATTGTTCCTAATCCTCCCCAAGGAAAGCCAATTGCTTGCAGGGCGCGACAGCGTGACCATGGCGGAGATTGCCGAGGTGCCCTTGATCCTTCCCACCTCGGATCACGGTCTTCGCAAAAGGATCGAGGCGGAATTCGAAAGCCGGGCACTCAGCCCCAATGTGGTGGCGGAAATTGACTCGCTGTCACTTCTGATGAATTGCGTGCATGACAATATCGGCGGGACCATCAAGCCGATGGGGGCAATCCTGCAGGAGACCGAGCGCGGCCGCAGTTTCCGGCGGCTCAGGGTCTGCGATGCTCAGTTGCGCCGGTCGAACTACCTCTATTCGCTCCCCGCCGATGCGATCACCTCGGCCTCGACGGCGGTGGCGCAGGAGTTGAAGATCGTCGTCGACGAACTGATCGAGCGCTCCGAGGGGATCGGCTTCCTGCCGCGGCCCGAACCGGCCCGTCTGGACCGGACACGGCAGGAAGAAACGGCCTGAGGCCTATTCGTCGGTGATCGGCGTAGTCACCACGATAAAGGTCAGATCACCCAGCCCGGTGTTCTGGATCGAATGCCAGGTGCCGGGCGTGATGAAGATCACGTCGTGCTTGCGCACCACGCGGCGTTCGTCACCGATCTCCATCAGCCCCTCGCCATCGAGGATATGGTAGACCTGTTCCTGTACCTTATGCACGTGGCGCTCGACATAGGCCATGGGCTGGTAGGTCGAGATGCGGTAGTCGATCTGCTTCGATCCGGTGGTGTCCGGATGCACCAGCGCCTTCGACAGGGCAGAGCCGTAGTGCGCCGGGAACTGCTGCCAGGGCTCTTCGGCGATGTTGCGGATGACGGTCTTGTACTCGGTCATATGTGTCTCCTCCTCGTTGGGTCTCAGGGCCGCCATGGGGTGCCGAAGACCGGCTCCTTGGGTTTCAGCGGCGGCAGCTCCCACGAGCCGGTGGCAGGCGGCCGAATGTCGGCATCCACGTGCACGTCGATCAGCGCCGGGCGGTTCAGGCGGATTGCCTCTTCCAGAGCGCCGGCGAAATCCCCGGGGCGGGTCACCGTGTAGCCCGCGACCCCTGCGGCCCGTGCCCAGGCGGCGAAATCGGGGTTGTAGGGGGTCTTGTTGTCGCCCTGATAGAATGCGGTGCCGTACTCGCGGCCCTCGAAGTAGCCGTATTGCAGGTCGCGGATCGCGCCCCAGGCGAAATTGTTCCAGACCACCCACACAACGGGGATGTCATATTCGACCGCGGTGCAGAGCACGTGCGGCACCATGGTGAACCCGCCGTCGCCGCTGATCGACACGCAGACCTTGTCGGGCGCTGCGAGCTTCGCTCCGAGGATCGAGCTGGGGCCGAAGCCCATGCCCGAATAGCCCCAGGTGTTCAGCATCGACTGCGGGTTCCGCGCCTTCCAGAACTGCATGTACCAGTTGTGGTGCACTCCGGAGTCGAGCGACAGGATCGCGTCGTGCGGCAGGACTTTTTGGCATTCCTCGACGATGCGGAAGGGTGAGATCGGAACGACCTCGCTGCCCCAGTTGGGGGCGATGTAGGCGTCCCATTCCTGCTTCCACCCGGCGATGTCGCTGTTCCAGCTTTTCAGTCTTTCCCCGGCAGGCAGGTCGCGGCCTTCAAGCTCGGCGAGGAGCTGTCGCAAGAAGCTGCGGGCGTCGGCAAGGACCGGCAGCTCGGGCAGGTAGTTGCGGCCGATCTCGGCGTGGTCGACATCTACGTGGATGAGCTTGGTATGTGGGAAGTTCCACGAATAGCCCGGCTTCCACGATGAGGCCGAGCGGTCGTCGAAGCGCGCGCCCACGGCCAGCACCAGGTCGGCATGACGCCCGGCCTGATTTGCCTGATAGGCGCCGTTTCGGCCTATGAAGCCGAGCGACAGCGGGTCCTCCATGTCCATCGCACCCATGCCGTTGGGCGAGGAGATTACCGGGATGCTCAGCCGGTGCGCCAGCTCGCTCAGCTCGGGCCCGGCTTCCGACAGGGTCACTCCATGGCCGATGAAGATCACCGGGCGCTCCGCGTCCAGCAGCATATCGACGGCGCGGCTCACGTCCTCGGCGCTGGCGCCGCTGCGGCGTTTGCCGAAGGCGCCACCGACCGGCTCGTCGGGCACTTCGGCCTCTTCCTGGAAGAGGTTGTAGGGGATGTCGAGATTGACCGGGCCGGGGCGTCCGGTGGTCATCTCCTGCATCGCCTGGCGCATCGCCAGTGGCAGCATCTCGACCCGCGAGGGTTGGAAGGAGCGTTTCACCACCGGCTTTATGACATTGTTGAAATCGGCCTGGTGGTGACGGTTCAGTTCCTGGAAAGCACCCCGGTTGAACTGCGAGGTCGGCACGTTGGCGGTGATCGCCAGCACCGCCGAGCTGTCGGTCTGTGCCACCGCCAACCCCATGATCTGGTTGGCCGAACCTGGACCGGTAGATGTCAGCGTCGCGGCGGGCTTGTGCGAGACGCGGAAATAGCCGTCTGCCATGTGCACCGCGGTCTGTTCGTGCCGGGGCGAGACGAGGCGCAGCTCGTCCCTGCGCTCGTGCATGCAGTCCAGCAGCCCGACGTTGCCGTGGCCGCAGATGCCGAAAACATGGTCGATGCCCTCGGCGATCAGGCGATCGGTGATGATCTCGCCGCCCTTCTTCTTGGTCATGGGTTCTCCTCCCTCATGTGTCGATGCCGGCGGCGTGCCGTGCAGCGCGCCAGCCGAATGTCAGGGCCAGCCCGAGTTGCGCGCCCGCGCCGGGGTACTCGCCGCCGAAGGGCGAGTGCATGTCATTGCCGCAGGCGTAGAGCCCGGGGATGGGGTCGCCCGCTGCGCCAAGCACGCGGGCATCGGTGTCGGTGACCAGCCCACGGCTGGTGCCAAGCGGGGTCGGCTCGAGCCGCAGCGCGTAGAGCGGACCCGCTCCGATCGCGCCGAAGCAGGGGTTTGGGCCGTGCTCCGGATCTCCGAGTGCGCGATCATAGGGGCTCTCGCCACGCCCAAAGGCGCTGTCTTTTCCGGTGACGGCATCGGCGTTGACCTGGCCCAACGTGCGGGCGAGCTGGTCCGGCGGCAGATCAAGCTGCCGCGCGAGGGACCGCGCATCGGGGGCGGATATGAGGTAGCCGCTCCTGATGTAGCGCCCGAGAGAAGGCGTGCGCGGGCGGATCGCGCCGAAGCCGTAACGCGAGATGAAACGCCGGTCGCAGATCATGAACGCCGGAATGGCTTGGCCGTTGGTGTCGGCGCGGTACATGGCGCGGACGAAATAATGATAGGGCAGCGCTTCGTTGGCAAAGCGCCGGCCGTTCCTTCCGACGACGATCGAGCCGGGCTTGGCGCGGTCGAGCACGATATGCGGGTAGGGCACGCGGTCGCCGACGGCACGAGGAAAGATCGAGCTGGGAAACCATAGCGCATTGTCGATGCTGGAAGGGCCGAGCCTGCCGCCTGCCTCCAGCCCCAGCGTCAGCGTCGAGCCGTCGCAGCCGGGGGCCGCGGGCGTGTGTTCGGGGACGGGCTCCGGCATCTGTTCGGCGCGCATGCGGGCGCTCGCCGGAAACCCGCCCCCTGCAAGCACGACGCCCCGTGTAGCCAGGATCTCTTGCCCCCCGTCGAGAGTGGCCGCGGTGACGCGGCCGGCCGAGACGGGCAGGCGCTGGATCTCAATACCTGTGCGGAACATCACCCCGGCGTCGAGGCAGGCACGGTAGAGGCGGGCCACCAGCGCATTGCCCATGACCAGCCGGGTGCCGCGCCGGTACCCTCTCATCCGGTCCGTCGCGGCGCGGCCCAGCAGGTGAAGCCCAAGCGCAGCCCCCTCAATCGAGCGGTCCGCCTTCAGCAGGCGCGTGGCCTCGGAGCGTGACACCATCACCTGCCCAAACAGCATCAATTCCTTTAGCGGCTCGGCCAGGGTCGAGAACCTCTCGCCGAGCTCCCGCCCGTCAAAGGGCAGGGGTTCCAGAGCGCGCGAGCCGGGTGCTGCTCCGGGCACGTCGGGGCGGTAGTCCTGGGACGTGGCCAGCGGCCGGAATTCCAGCCCGACGCGCTGGCCGAGATCGTCCAGCATGCGACGCGCATTCTCCAGGAATGTCTCGCGCAGCTCCGCCGGGGCCTTGTCGCCGACCAGCGCATTTAGATAGCGCCGCGCCTCGACAAGGTCGGCGTCACCTCCGGAAAAGGCATTGCCGGGCACCCAGACGGTCCCGGACGAGCGCGCTGAGGTGCCGCCGATTGTCGGCGCGTGCTCGAGGACCACGCAGGTCAGCCCTTCGAGCGCGGCGGTGAGCGCCGCGCTCAACCCCGCGGCGCCACTCCCCAAGACCACGAGATCCGCGCGATCGGGCAGCGCCTGAGCCTCTGGAACTGTCATGGGTCGTGCAAGTGGCATCAAACGGTCCCGAGATGGGTTTGCGTGTTTGAACATAGTCTTAACGGGTGCGCCGCGATGCGCCAAAAACGAAAAGCCGATACCGCCATAAGCGCTTGATATGGGCGCGTCGCCGGCTCAGCGCTTGCGCTGCGCATCGCGGGTCAGCGCGGCGAGGCGATAGAAGCCATGCGCCATCTTCGAGTAGGGCGTGAGCAGGAAGAAGGCGAGCACGGCACCGAGATGCAGCGCCAGCAACGGCTCCAGCGCGGCGCTTCCCCCGAATGCATAGAGCGCGAGGCCCGAGGCGCTTACGGTGAACAGCAGCGCGATGAAGCCAAACTCTCCGCCACGCACCTCGGGCGCCTGCAGGTCTGGGGCGGCTTTGGCCTTGAGGTGCATCATTCCCAGCGTCCCGGCGCAGAGCATCAGCCCGCCACTGACCCCGAAGAGTTTGGGCAGGGAGAGCAGGCGGTAGGGGGCCTCGATGCCGAAGCCGTAGTGCAGGATCGTGCCCGTCGCAGTGGCGGCAAAGCATAGCAAGAAGCCGTACATCACCAGCTGGTGCATCCCGCGGCGGCTCTGGGAGAAGACGTCCTCCTCCTCGAAGTTACAGCCGTCGCCGTGGCCACCGGCGAGGTTGCGCATGGTGGCAGCAGAGCCGAAGGCGGCGCGAAGATCGGCGAGGGTCACGCTCTGGCCGCCGACGCGCTTCCAGTACCGGCGCAGCCCGACCGCCAGCGCCGCCAGCGGCAGCAGGAAGGCGGGCAGGAAGATCGCGACCATGACACTATGCGCTATCACCGCGTAGAAGCCCGTCCCGTCCCCGGGTAGGTGCCGCGCAGCCCAGAAGAGCAGGGCCATGGCAAGAACGGTGGCCGCCGCGATGAGCGTGCCGTGGTGGTGGAAGGCGCGGCTCAGCGGGGCAGGGAAGGCGGTGTCCTCCCAGCTCTCCTGACGCACCTCTGCCAGCACGCCGGGCAGGTTCAGCGCGAACTCGTGCGGGGCGGTGTACTGACAGGCATAGTAGCAGTTCTGGCAGTTGTGGCAGAGGTTGGCGAGCTGGGTCAGGTCGCCGTCGGAAAAGAAGCGATCCGCGTGCATCGCCGGGAAGACCGCGCAATAGCCCTCGCAGTAGCGGCAGGCGTTGCAGATCTGCGACTGGCGGCGCGCTTCTTCAATGGGATTATCGTACATGGGCTGCGGCCTCCCGTCCGGCGATGCGGCCGAACACAGTTCCGATGGTCATTCCGTAGCCCGCCAGGTAGCCCTGACCGAGGATCGAGCCGGCCATGGTCTCTCCGGCGGCCCAGAGGTTTTCGATCTTGCCCGCCGCGGTGCTGCATTGCGCGGTCTCGTCGACCTTCAGCCCAAGGTAGGTGAAGGTGACCCCGGTGCGCAGGCTGTATCCGTAGAAGGGCGGCTCGGTGATCGGCCGGGCCCAGTTGGTCTTGGGCGGCTCGAGGCCGGTGGTCTGTACCCCGTCGAGCTCGGTGGGATGAAAGCCCGAGGTGTCGCCGCAGGCGGCGTTGAACTCATCGACCGTGGCGACTAGCTGCGCCGGTGGCAGATCCATCTTGCGCGCTAGATCCTCGAGCGTGCCCGCCTCGATCGGGGGAAAGACCGAGGGCATGAAGAGCCGCAGTGCGCGGGAGTCGATGATCGCATAGCCCACCTGATCGGGTTGCGCGGCGACAAGGCGCCCCCAGATGGCGTAGCGCTTGGGCCAGACGTCCTCGCCCTCGTCGTAGAAGCGCGCGCCATGCTTGTTCACCACGATGGAGAAGGGCACGCAGTCGAGCCGGGTGACGATGCCGCCATCGTATTTCGGCGCACGGCCGTCGATCGCGACGGCGTGGCACTGCGTGGGATCGCCGACCGAGGTGACGCCCTGATCGAGCAGGTCCTTCAGCACCGCGCCCCGGTTGTAGGGGGTGCCACGAATGAGGAAGTTGCGGGCCGGCGGGCCCCAGGCTTCGGTCAACCAGTCGATGTCGGCCTGGAAGCCACCCGAGGCGACGATCACCGCGCGTGGGTGCAGAACATGCGTCGCGTCGTCGTGTTCGTACTCGACCCGGGTCACGCGCTGGCCATCCAGCGCCACGTGGCGCACCGGCGCATCGTAGAGCACTTCCACCCCCAGCGCCTCGGCGGTGCGGTAGTAGGCATTCACCAGGGATTTACCGCCGCCCATGAAGAAGGCGTTGGTCCGCGCCAGCGACAGCGTTCCCGACAGCGAGGGCTGGAAGCGCACCCCATGCGCCTCCATCCACGGTAGGCACGCTTCGGATTCGCGGATCACCATCCGCGCCAGCCCCTCGTCTGTGCGTCCGCCGGTCACCCGCAGGAGGTCGGCAAGGTACTCCTCCTCGCCGTAGCTTTCGACGAGCACCGAAAGCGGGCCGTCGTGCTTGCATCTGAAATTGCGGGTGTGGCGCGAATTGCCACCCCGGTAGGGCTTCGGCGCGGCTTCGAGGATCAGCACCTTCGCGCCGTTCTCTGCCGCGGTGATCGCGGCACAAAGCGCGGCGTTGCCGCCGCCCAGCACCACGATGTCGTATCTGTCTGGATGTGTCGTCACTTGTCTCTTCCCTTGTCGGGGCACGCTAGCAACCGCCTTGCCTCTTGATAATTGCAATTGTTCTTGGGATTATTGCATTATGCGGATCAATTTCGACTTTGCAGATCTCGAGGCCTTTCTCGTCCTTTGCGAGACGGGCTCTTTCGTCGGGGCCGCGCGGCACCTTGGGCACTCGCAATCCACCCTGACCCGGCGCATTCAGCGGCTGGAGGACGAGCTTGGCACGGCGCTCTTCGAGCGCACCACGCGTTCGGTCCGGCCGACGCTGGCGGCGAAGCGCTTTCGTGCCCGGGCGCAGACCATGCTGGACGATGCGCGCGAGAGCCTGCGCGAGATGCAGGATGAAACCGCCCGCTTCCGGCACCAGACCGCCACCATCGTCACCGTCGCCGCGGTGCCGAGTGCGATCCCACGGCTGCTGATCCCAGCGGCGGGGCTCTTTGCCGAGTGGGCTGGCGGAGCGCGTCTGCGCATCCACGACCTGTTGGCCAACGAAGTCACCGAAGCGGTGTTGTCTGGCGACGCTGATTTCGGTCTCACCTCGCTGATTACGCAGGAGCCGGGACTCGATTTTGCACCCTTGCTCGAAGACCGGATCGTGCTGGCGGTGCCGCGCGGCCATCCACTGGCGGATACCGGGTCGGTGGCCTGGAGCGAGCTCTCGGGGCATCGTCTGATCTTACCCCTGCAGGGCAGCGGCAATCGGGCGTTGATCGACCGGATGCTGGCGCGGCACCGGATCTCGCTGCGCTGGACCTATGAGGTGCAGCGCACGACAACATCGCTCGAGATGGTGCGCTCGGGTCTCGGCGTGGCACCGTTGCCGCTCTCGGCAGTGTCGCTTTCGGCTGGGGAGGACCAGACGCTACGCGATCTGGTGGAGCCGGAGGTGACCCGCGGCTTCTGGCTGGTCACCCGCGAGAAGGGCCGCCTGTCACCGGATGCGCTTATGCTCCACGACCAGATCGCCACGGGCCGCGACCGCGGCCACCCGTCCGTCAGCCCAGAACATAGTGCGGACCGAACCACATGAGCGCAGCCCTGCGGAATCTGATCCGACCCCAGAGCGTTATCCTGGTTAAATGCCAATGCATGGTCGCCCTTCGATCTACTGGGATGAAGGCTTCCGATGCCAGCACCAAATTCTGAGAGCACTGTGCAGCCGTTTCGATCGACAAAGAAATGGCGTCTCTTTGACCATACATCCAATGCTGCGTGCCCTTCCCCGACGATTGAGGTCTTTTCTTCCTGACCACGTTTTAACATCAGCTTGAGACGCGGCATCTCAAGGATCGAAGCTGGAAGTCGGGCGGAAGCCAAATACCCCGTCTGAGCCAATGTTTCTCAATTGCCAATTGTCTTTTTTTGCCGGCGAGGTGCGTATTGCCTCGCCGAACCGTGGCGTAGGGAGGTGGCGCATTGACGATCTAATGGCCTCGTCGAAAGCTGCGTCCCTACTCAACATACTCGATCTTCAAGGCTCTCACCTCTCGCAAGGCGATCGATGTTGCGCGCCATTGCCTGCTGCCTCCGGGTGATTGTCCCGTTGGTCCAGCCCGACATGTGCGGCGTTAGCGTCACGTTGTCGAGGTCGTGAAACGGTTTGTGCCCCGGCATTGGGTTCGGTTGATCGGGCGTCGGATAGACGTACCACGTGTCGATGATCGCGCCACCGATCTTCCTGGTCGAGAGCACCTCGAAGAGCGCGTCCTCGTCGACGACCGGACCGCGGCCGACGTTCATCACGATGGCCTCTGGTCCCAATGCGTTTAGGACGTCTGCGCCGATGATCCCTGCGGTCCCGTCGCTCAGCGGCAGCGTGTTGATCAGAACGTCGACGTGCGATGCCATTTCCGTCAGGTCCGCAAGGCCATAAGTGGCCGCATAGTCCGGGGTGGAGACCGGTGAGCGGTTCGCCACATGTACCGTCATGCCGAAGGCAAGAGCTCGCGCCGCAAGCGTGCGGCCGATGTGTCCGTGCCCGACGATGCCGATGCGCTGCGCGCCAAGTTCGGTGCGCAGGCCCGAGGGGCCGCCGGCCCAGTAGTGCCAGTCGCCCTGTCGGAGTTGCCGGTCGGCCTCGGCCAGCGGGACGTGCCGCGCGAGCAGCGCCGCCATGACGTATTCGGCGATGGCATTCTCATGACCGAAGCAGTTACAGACCGCGCAGCCCTCAGGGAGAGAAGGGAAATGCACGCCGTCATAGCCCGCCGCCGGAAGCTGGAAGAGCTTGGCCGAGGTCGGCGGGTACTCGGCGCGGCTGTGGGTGCCGACAATGATTTCGGCGGTCTGGTAGTGCTCGAGGTCTCCTGCTCTATCGAACGTGTCCGACACTGTGACGAGCTCATGCGGGGTCTCCAGGAGCGTGTCGAAGCTTTCGAAAAAGGTGAGTGCATTGGCGCCGTGGAAAACGATCTTCATGTGATCCGTACCTGTTTCAGTGTCGGCCGAAGCCCATCAGTAGACGGCGATCTGCGGAAAGCAGAGCATCATAGCGAGCGCGAAAGCCTGAAGCCCGATGAAGGGGAGCAGGGCGCGGAAGATGTCCCCGAGCGAGATCTCGGGCG
>NZ_JAIVKX010000010.1 GCF_020524285.1 Alloyangia pacifica | reverse complement strand
GCCGCCCCGTCTGGCGTCCCGCTCAGCGCCTCAGCGCCGCCGGTGAGGGGCCTTTTACGGATACCCCCCGGGGCCTGCAAGCGGATTTTTCCGGGGAAGCCGAAGTTTTTTGGAATTTCTACGAAAGACACGCGATTTCAATTGGTTGACCCGCGTATTTTTTGCACATCCCCGCAGGTCGGCGCGCTTTCCGCAGGGTCCGCTTGAAGTATCCGAGACCAGATATTCCACCGCCCACAGGGTTATCCACATGGCCATGCAAAACCACGGGCGCACTGGCCCGAGTCAGCCCCGGAATCGCGATGAACCGGCGACTCGTGAGAGACACGCCCCAGCCTCCTCACGCGTCTATGCGATGCAGGGGAAGGCGTGCGGCCAGCCTCACGCCCCACGCGGCAGGCCGAGACGCTGGAAACTGCGCTTCTTCAGACGCAGGGCCAGCAGAAGGAGCGCGCCGCCCAGGTAGAGCAGCGGCTCGATCTGGAAGCCTTTCGCCAAGAGGACGAAATGCACCGCTCCCAGCACCACCGCCGGATAGGTGAGCCAATGCAGCCTGCGCCAGCGCCGGCCGAGCTTGCGCACCGAGAAATTGTTCGAGGTCAGCGCCAACGGGATCATCAGGGCGAACCCCAGCATGCCGACGGTGATGTAGGGACGCTTGACGATGTCGGCCCAGATCTGCGCCGGCACCTGAACGTCGAGCACCAGCCAGACCAGCAGGTGCAGCGAGATGTAGAAGAAAGAGACCAGCCCCAGGGCCCTGCGGAAACGCAGCAGGTTGAGCCCCGCAAAGCGGCGCAGCGGGGTGATCGCCAGAACCAGCAGCAGGATTTGCAGCCCGAGCTCGCCGAGCTTGTGCTCGAGCTCGCGGATCGGCTCGACCCCCAAGGCGCCGGTGAAGCCCTGGTAGAGGAACCACGCCACCGGCAGCGGCGCCACCACATAGAGCAGCCACGGCGGCACCCGCCGGCTCTGGCGATTGATCCAGTCGATCATGGGTCAGAAATACTCCGAGAGGTCCATGCCGTCGTAGAGAGAGGCGACCTCTTCCCCGTAGCCGTTGAACATCAGCGTCGGCTTGCGCTTGGCGAAGAAGCCACCGCCGATCGGGCGTTCGGTGGCCTGCGACCAGCGCGGGTGGTCCACCTGCGGGTTCACGTTGGAATAGAAACCGTACTCGCGCGGGTTGGCCTTGTTCCAGGAGGTCGGCGGCTCGCTGTCGGTCAGCGTCACCCGGACGATCGACTTGATTGACTTGAAGCCATACTTCCACGGCACCACCAGCCGCAGCGGCGCGCCGTTCTGGTTGGGGATGTCCTTGCCGTAGATGCCGGTGGCCAGAAGCGTGAGCGGGTTCATCGCCTCGTCGAGCCGCAGCCCCTCGACATAGGGCCAGTCGAGCACCGGGTAGGAGACGCCGCGCATCTCCTCGGGGCGCAGCACGGTTTCGAAGGCCACGTATTTCGCGCCGGATTGCACGCCCGCCATGTTCAGCAGGTCGGCGAGTTCGAAGCCGTTCCACGGCACGACCATCGACCAGGCCTCGACACAACGGAAGCGGTAGATGCGCTCCTCGATGGTCATCTGCGAAAGGATGTCCTCGAGCGCGTATTGGCCCGGTTTGTCGACCATGCCGTCGATGGTCACGGACCACGGCTCGGTGGTCAGCGCGTCGGCATAGGCCTTGGGATCATCCTTGTCGGTGCCGAACTCATAGTAATTGTTGTAGCTGGTGATCTCTTCCCAGCTGTTCGGCTCCAGCTCCTCGGCGGCTCGGGCGCGACCGGCGAGGCCGGCGAGCGCCAGCCCCCCTGCCCCGCCGATGATCTGCCGGCGGTTCAGCCAGAGCGCCTCGTCGGTGACGTGATGGTCCTTCAGATCGCCTTTCCAGCGGAACGCCATGGATCGTCCTCCTTCGCATAGGTTTCAGCAAAGGTAGCGGGAGTCCGCCGATCCACCAAACCAAGCGATCTCACGTTGCGGTGTCTCCCCTGTAACTTGGGCGCAGTTTCGAGAAGGGGATCGAGCTGCCGTCGGCCTGCACGATGCGGACGTGGCGGCGGCGCATCTGCCGCGGCTCCGAGACCCCGACCGAATGGGCGATGGTCTCGACCTCCTTGATCACCGCCTTGGCGTAATTGGCGACCTTCTTGTACTTGTCCTCGACCACGAGCCCCTTCTGCAGGCGCGGGTCATGGGTGGTGATGCCGGTCGGGCAGGTGTTGCGGTTGCACTTCAGCGCCTGGATGCAGCCCATCGAGAACATGAAGCCGCGCGCCGAGGTGACGAAATCCGCGCCGAGGCAGATCGCCCAGGCCACGTCGGCCGGGTTCACCAGCTTGCCGGCGGCGACGATGCGGATGCGTTCCTTGAGGCCGTAGCGGTCGCGCAGGTCGACGATGCGCGGCAGCGCCTCGCGGATCGGCATGCCGACGAGGTCGATCAGCGGCATGGGTGCGGCGCCGGTGCCGCCTTCGCCGCCATCAATGGTGATGAAGTCGGGGGCGCTATCGGAGCCGCGCTCGGCGATGAGCTGGAACATGCGCTCCCAGTCGTCCGACGAGCCGATCACCGTCTTGAAGCCCACTGGCCGCCCCGAAACCTCGCGGATGTGCACGATCATGTCGAGCAGGTCCTCGAAGGTGTCGATCTCGCGGTGGCGGTTCGGCGAGATGCCCGGCTGGCCGACCTTGAGGCCGCGGATCGCCGCGATCTCTTCGTTGACCTTCTCGCCGGGCAGGATGCCGCCCTTGCCGGGCTTGGCGCCCTGCGCCAGCTTCAGCTCGAACATCTTGACCTGAGGACGTGCGCCCACGGCGGCCAGCTTGGCGTCATCAATATTGCCGTGCGCGTCGCGAATGCCGAACTTGGCGGTGCCGATCTGGTAGACCAGATCGCAGGCACCCAGCTCGTGGAAGGGCGCAAGCCCGCCCTCGCCGGTGTTCAGCCAGACGCCCGCCTCGGCGGCGCCGCGGCTCAGCGCCTCGACCGCCGGGCGCGAGATCGCGCCGTAGCTCATGCCCGAGATGTTGAAGATCGAGCGCGCCACGTAGGGAACCTTGGCGGTCGGCCCGATCACCATAGGCTCGGTCACCGAGAACTGATCGTCGAGCGGCGGGAAGACCGCGTTCACGAAGATCGGCGTGCCCGGGATGTTGAGGTTGCGGGTCGAGCCGAAGGCGACGGTGTTATCCTTGCCCTTGGTCGCGTGGTAGACCCAGTCGCGCTGCGCCCGGTTGAAGGGCATCTCCTCGCGGTCCATGGCAAAGAAATACTGGCGGAAGAATTCGCCGAGCTTGGTGAACCAGCCGCGGAAGCGGCCGATCACCGGGTAGTTGCGGCGGATCGCGTCGCCGGTCTGCGTGGTGTCGATCAGATACAGGAGTACCACTGCCAGCACTGCAAAGCCGATGGCCACTGTGAAGACCAGTGCCAGGATTTGCAGGAAGTACATTGCCGCGCCCATTATTCCCTCTGCGTTTTCGTAGGATTGCTGTGTTCGCCGAAACTCTCGATCGGCATGGTTACAACCCCATGTCACGACGGCAAGGCAGGAACGACCGCGATTTCGGTCTGCGCCGGGTGTTAGCGCCATAGCTGAGCAGGGATCGCCCCGTGACCCGCGCCGGATCAGTCACGAGGCGCTGACATGTTCTCACGCGGGCTCGACCAGATCGCCCGGTTCTGCCCGATTTCGGGCGCCGTAATAGCCCCGCGCCCTCCTCCGGCAAGCCCGGCTCACGCGGATTTCAGGCTGATCCGTCTCCGGAATGGGCCCGTATCCCTTGGTACATTCACCTGACGAAGGAGGACTTCAAAATGATCCGCATGACTTCCATTGCTCTCACCGCCACCGCAGCTCTGACCGCCGGCCCGGCACTGGCCGACCACCACATGGAGAAGAACATCGTTGAGACCGCGCAGGAGGCCGGCAGCTTCTCGACCCTGCTTGCCGCCGCCGAGGCAGCCGGCCTTGTCGACACGCTGACCGGCGAAGGCCCGTTCACCGTTTTTGCCCCGACCGATGCCGCCTTCGAGGCGCTGCCCGAGGGCACCGTGGACGAGCTGCTGATGGACGAAAACAAGGACAAGCTGACCGACATCCTCACCTACCACGTGGTGCCGGGCAAAGTGATGTCCACGGACCTTGAAGACGGCATGATGGCCGAAACCGTGCAGGGCGGAAGCCTCGAAATCATGACCTCGGATGGTGTGACCGTGGACGGTGTGTCCGTCACCCAACCCGATATCGAAGCCTCGAACGGCGTGATCCACGTCATCGACGGGGTGCTGATGCCGCAATAACCCTCCTTGCGGTGCCGGCATCCATTCATCCCCAGTCGGCACCCTTGCGGTATCAGCGAGGGGGCGTGGCGGCCAGCGCCGCGCCCCCTCTCTTCCGGACGGGACAATGCGCCCGGCCAAAACAAAAGGCCCGCCGAACCGGCGGGCCTTTCGCATGTCCAACTGTGCCGCTCAGTGCACCACGGCATCATCCGGGCGCGGCCGGTTGCTGGCGCCGATTCGGTCGCCGAGGATCAGCCCGTCGGCCCCCGCACTCACCGGCACCGTGTCGCCGTCGTGGATGTCGCCGCCGAGGATCATCTCGGCCAGCGGATCCTGCAGCGCGCGCTGGATCACCCGCTTGAGCGGACGTGCCCCGAAGACCGGATCGTAGCCTTCCTCGGCCAGCCATTTCTTGGCGTCGGCATCGAGCGTGAGCGTGACCTTGCGGTTCGCCAGCCGCTTGAGCAGCCGCGAGAGCTGGATCTCGACGATGCCGTCCATGTCCTCGCGCTTGAGCCGATCGAAGATGATCGTCTCGTCGAGACGGTTGAGGAACTCGGGGCGGAAGTGCGCCCGCACCGCATCCATCACGTCGCGCTTGGCCGCGCCGCTGTCGGCACCTTCCGGCAGCTGGCTGAGCGCCTGCGACCCGAGGTTGGACGTCAGCACGATCAGCGTCTGCTTGAAGTCCACGGTCCGGCCCTGACCATCGGTCAGCACACCATCGTCGAGCACCTGCAGCAGCACGTTGAACACGTCCGGGTGCGCCTTCTCGACCTCGTCGAACAGCACCACCTGGTAGGGGCGCCGCCGCACGGCCTCGGTCAGCACGCCGCCCTCGTCATAGCCGACGTAGCCCGGAGGCGCGCCGATCAGACGGGCGACCGCGTGTTTCTCCATGAACTCCGACATGTCGATGCGAACCATCGCGCTGTCGTCGTCGAAGAGGAACTCGGCCACGGCCTTGGTCAGCTCGGTCTTGCCGACGCCGGTCGGCCCGAGGAAGAGGAAGGAGCCCAGCGGACGGTTCTCGTCGTTGAGCCCTGCCCGTGCCCGGCGCACCGCGTTGGCCACCGCGCGCACCGCCTGGTTCTGGCCGATGACCCGCTTGTGCAGCCCGTCTTCCATGCGCAGTAGCTTCTCGCGCTCGCCCTCGAGCATTTTCGAGGTCGGGATACCCGTCCAGCGCTCGACCACCTCGGCGATCTGCTCGGGACGCACGGCCTCTTCGACCATGACGTCGCTCTCGGCGTTCTCCGCCTGTTCGAGCTTCTGCTCGAGCTCGGGGATCTTGCCGTACTGCAGCTCACCGGCCTTGGCGAAGTTGCCCTCGCGCTTGGCGATCTCGAGATCGGCCCGCATCCGGTCGAGCTGTTCCTTGATGTCCCGCGCCGAGGCCAGCTTGTCACGCTCGGCCTGCCACTTGGCGGTCATCTCGGCAGAGCGCTCTTCCTGCTCGGCCAGCTCCTTCTCGAGCTTTTCGAGCCGGTCCTTCGACGCCTGGTCATCCTCGAGCTTCAGCGCCTCGACCTCGATCTGCATCTGCAAGATGTTGCGGTCGATCTGGTCGAGCTCTTCGGGCTTGCTGTCCACTTCCATGCGCAGGCGGGAGGCGGCCTCGTCCATGAGGTCGATCGCCTTGTCCGGCAGGAAGCGGTCGGTGATGTAGCGATGCGAGAGCGTCGCCGCGGCCACAAGGGCAGAGTCCGAGATCCGCACGCCGTGGTGCAACTCGTACTTTTCCTTGATGCCGCGCAGGATCGAGATCGTGTCCTCGACAGTCGGCTCCTGCACCATCACCGGCTGGAAGCGCCGGGCCAGCGCCGGGTCTTTTTCCACGTGCTTGCGGTACTCGTCGAGCGTGGTGGCGCCGACGCAATGCAGCTCGCCCCGTGCGAGCGCCGGTTTCAGCAAGTTCGAGGCATCCATCGCCCCGTCCGCCTTGCCCGCGCCGACCAGCGTGTGCATCTCGTCGATGAAGAGGATGATCTCGCCAGCGGCGGTCTCGATCTCCTTCAGGATGGCCTTCAGACGCTCCTCGAACTCGCCGCGGTACTTCGCCCCGGCGATCAGCGCGCCCATGTCGAGCGCCATCAACCGCTTGTTGCGCAGGCTTTCGGGCACGTCGCCATTGACGATGCGCAGCGCAAGACCCTCGGCGATCGCGGTCTTGCCCACGCCGGGCTCACCGATCAGCACCGGGTTGTTCTTGGTGCGGCGCGAGAGCACCTGCATCGAGCGGCGAATCTCGTCGTCGCGGCCGATGATCGGGTCGATCTTGCCCTGTTCGGCGGCCTCGGTCAGGTCGCGCGCATATTTCTTCAGGGCGTCATAACCCTCTTCGGCATTGGCGCTGTCGGCCGTACGGCCCTTGCGAATGTCGTTGATCGCCTCGTTCAGCTTCTGCGGCGTGACCGCGCCGGCCTCCAGCGCCTGCTTGGCGCCGCTGCGCTCGATGGCGAGAGCCATGAGAACACGCTCGACGGGAACGAAGCTGTCGCCCGCCTTCTTCGCGATCTTCTCGGCTTCGTCAAGCACGCGACCGGTGGCCTGATCGAGGTACACCTGACCGGCGTCGCCCGAGACCTTCGGCTGTTTCGCGAGTTTCTGATCGAGGGTTTCCACCACCCGCTGCGGCGCACCGCCGGCCCGGGTGATCAGGTTGCTGGCCAGCCCCTGGTCATCGTCCATCAGGGCCTTCAGCAGGTGTTCGGGAACCAGCCGTTGATGGCCTTCCCGCATTGCGATGGTCTGCGCGGCCTGGATGAACCCACGCGACCGTTCAGTGAACTTCTCCAAGTTCATGCTGTCTCTCCTTCCACAAGCGCCCGCCTGGATTTGCCCCGCCTGCCAGGCAGCACGGGGCGATATCGGGCCTCGGGATAGAGATGGGCGCAGGCCCTGAACGGTTCAAGAACATCGCGGGTGAAAAAATGCCGCATCAGGGGCTTGGCCGCGGCCCGATGCGGCTTCGGACACCACCGGTTAATGTCTTTGCCGCATGCTGCTCCCCGAGGCCGTCTGACTAGCCAACCCAGAAGGCGCCCTGCAGCAGAAGGATGCAAGCCATGCACGTCGAGCGTGTCGAATTTGACGGATTTCAGCCGATGCCCCAGGCAGGCGGCCCCGCGCCCGATCCATGGGCCGAGGAGGGACCGCACCCCGGCGCCGTCTCGCTGATCGCCCGCGGCGGGCAGATCCACGTCTCGCTCGCCGTCACGCCCGGCGAGCCGGGTCGCGCCCTGATCACCGCGATCCGGCAGGTCCTGCGCATGCCGGAATACCGCGGCGGCGCCAAGCGGCTGACCTTCGCGCGGATCCTGCGTCTGCGCGGGCTCGAAGCACACCGCGGGCGATGGCGCTGATTGCCCGTCCGGCGGTCAGCCCGCCTGGCGCAGATCGGCGATCATCGCGTCGATGTCACCCCGGCGCAGGTCGAGCATGGCCCCGATCTCGGTGCGCTCGGTGAGCAGCATGTTCACGCCCTCGACATACATATTGTAGAAGCGGCCCGACTTCTCGCCGACGAAGAAGGTCACCTCGAAGGGCGACTGCCCGCGCAGCTTGGCGACGGTGGCGACTTGGTAGGCGTTCTTGACCTTCTGCGTGCCGGACACGTTGATCGCGCTGCCGATGAACTTGCGGAACTGCTTGCCGTACTTGCGCGCGGCATAGCCCTGGAAGGCGGCGGTGAAAGCCTTCTTCTGCGCGCCCGTGGCCCGGCGCCCGTCAGCCCCCATCACGTAGGCAGCGATATAGGGCATGTCGCCGTAGCGCACGAAGATGCGTTCGAACTCGGCGATCATCGCCGCTTCGGACGCACCCGAGGCGATCACCGTATTGACGTCCCCGACCAGCCCCTGAACCAGCTGCTCCGCCTGCGCCGCGCTTGCCGCGCCCGCCACACCCGGCAGCCCCGCAAGTGCGCCGGCACTCAACGCCCCGGCAAGAAACCCGCGCCTGCTCGTGAAATAGCCCATCAGAATCCCTCCGTGTCCAAGGCTTCCGGGTCAATGAACCCCGATCCCTCGATGCTGTCATCCCCCAGCTCGTGCCGCCGTTTCTCGAGCCAGATCACCCGCGCCTGCGCGTAGCTGTCGGCGCTGCCTTCCATCACCGCGTCGATCGCGTCGCCGTAATCGCTGCGCTTGATCATCAGCTCCCCCAGCCGCGCACCATAGCGCACGTAGCGCTGCGGCGAGGGCAGAACATAGGCAAAGGGGTCGGTGAAGAAGTCGACGAACAGGCCCACCGTCTCGCGCTCGGTCGAGGGCCCGAGCACCGGCAATTCCATGTAGCCGCCCTCGGGGAAGCCCCAGACGTAGAGCGTCTCGCCGAAGTTGCTGCGGTCCTCGGGCAGGCCCATGGGGCTTGCCACGTCGATCAGCCCGGCCACACCCAGCGTTGCGTTGACCGAAAAACGGAGCGTGTTGCGCGAGGCCCGTAGCAGCCGCCCCTGCAGCAACTGATTCACCACGGTCTGCGGCAGGGCGACCGTATCGGAGAAATTCACCACCCCATTTTTGACAGGATTTGGCAGAGATTCGACGAATCCCGGCTCTCCGTCGCCCGATAGGCGGGAATAAATCCTCTTGTTAAAGGCATGTACGCGGCGATTGGCGGGTTCTTGCGGATCGAAGACCCCATCGCGTGTTTCGCCCGGTCCGGGAGTCGCGCATCCGGCGAGTCCCGTGATAAGTACCACGCCCGCAAAAGCCCGCAAAACAGGAGCACGAGCGGTCAGCCGGGGAATTCTCATTAGGAAAAATCCGATCTTGATGTACAAGATCTTCCTAATTGCTATCGCGACGGACCCCAAGGGGCCTCGTATTTCCCGCCGGCCTCGTGTCGCGAAAGTAACATGAAAATTCTTCAAGTCTGCAACGCAGACGGGATATTCACAATTGGAGAGCGAAATAGCGCTCATGAAAAATAGAGTGAAAGCCGCGGGGGCAGACGAGCTCGCATCTGTCCGCAAGCAAAGCCGTCCCTACTACTGGTTCGTCGGCGTATTTAGTTTCTTTGTCAACCTCTTGATGCTGACGGGCCCGCTGTACATGCTGCAGGTCTACGACCGTGTGCTGGGATCGCGTTCCGAAGCAACGCTGATCGCCCTGACCGCGCTGGTCGTCTTTCTCTATGGCATGATGGGCATTCTCGACTACGCCCGGGGCCGGGTCATGGCGCGCGTCGCCGCGCGCTTCCAGGCGGCGCTCGACATGCGCGTCTTCGACGCGGTGATCCGCCGCTCGGCGGTCAAATCCGATGAGCTCGCCGCCACCGGCCTCAAGGATCTTGAAGCCGTACAGCGATTCATCGGCTCGCCGGTGCTCATGGCGCTGTTCGACCTGCCCTTCACCCCGCTGTTCATCGCCGGCATCTTCGTCTTCCACCCCTGGCTCGGTTTCCTTGCCATCGCCGGCGGCCTGGTGCTGGTGGTCATCACCCTGCTCAACACCACCCTCAGCCGCAATCCGACCCTGAAATCGAACCGCGCCGTGCTGGCCGCCGAACAGACCTCCGAGCAGATTCGCCTCGACGCCGAGACCGTGCAGGCCATGGGCATGCGCGGTGCCGCCTTCTCGCGCTGGGACCGCGCCCGGTCCGAGGCGCTGAGCGGCCAGATCTCGACCAACGATCTCGTCGGCACCTTCACCACGATGACCAAGAGCTTCCGCATGCTGCTGCAGTCGGCGATGCTGGGCCTCGGTGCTTACCTGGTGCTGCAGAACGAGTTGACCGCCGGTGCGATGATCGCCGGCTCGATCCTGATGGGTCGCGCGCTGGCCCCGATCGAGCTTGCCATCGGGCAATGGCCGCTGGTGACCCGCGCTCGCAAGGGCTGGGACAACCTGGCGGAGCTTCTGGGCGAAATGCCCCCCGAGGCAACCCGCACGCCGCTTCCCAAGCCACGTGCCCTGCTCGAGGTGCAGCAGCTCACCGTCGTGCCGCCGGGCGAGCAGCAGGCCTCGCTGCGCCTGGTCTCCTTCGACCTGCAGCCCGGTCATGCCATCGGGGTGATTGGCTCCTCGGGGGCCGGCAAGTCGACTCTCGCCCGCGCGATCACCGGGGTCTGGCGCCCCGCCGGCGGGCGCATCCGCCTCGACGGCGCGACGCTCGACCAGTACGACGAGGATCTGGGCAAGCACATCGGCTACCTGCCGCAGCGGGTCAGCCTGTTCGACGGCACCATCGCCGAGAACATCGCCCGCCTCGCCGCGCAGCCCGACCCCGACAAGATCGTCGAGGCGGCCAAGAAGGCCGACGCGCACGAGATGATCCTCAAGCTGCCCAAGGGCTACGACACCCGCGTCACCGCCACCGGCGGGCGGCTTTCGGGCGGCCAGATGCAGCGCATCGGCCTGGCCCGCGCGATGTACGGCGATCCCGTCATCCTCGTGCTCGACGAGCCCAACTCGAACCTCGACAACGAGGGCAGCGAAGCGGTCAATGCCGCGATCCGCCGCCTCAAGGAAGAGGGCAAGTCGGTCCTCATCATGGCCCACCGCCCGGCCGCGATCCGCGAATGCGACCAGTTGCTGATGCTCGAGCACGGCGCCCGTGTCGCCTTCGGCCCGAAGGACGAGGTGCTGCGCGCGCAGGTCAAGAACCACGAACAGATCGCCCGCCACGCCGGGCCCGGAGGTGTCCGCTGATGTCGCAGACAACCGACAAGCGCTTCCCGCTGAAGAAACCGCTGACCCTGGGACTCGTCGCCCTGCTGATCCTCGTCGGAGGCTTCGGCACCTGGGCCGCGACCACCAACATCTCTGGCGCCATCGTCGCCGGCGGCCAGATCCAGGTCGAGCGCAACCGTCAGGTCGTGCAGCATCCGGATGGCGGTGTCGTACAGGAGATCCTGGTCGACGAGGGGGACAGCGTCGAGGAAGGCCAGGTGCTGGTGAAACTCGACCCCACGCTGCTGCAGTCCGAGCTGAACATCGTCGAGGGGCAGTATTTCGAACTGGTCGCCCGGCGGGCCCGCCTGCAGGCCGAACGCGACAACTCCGAGGAGCTCGCGTTCGACGAGACCCTGCTCGAGGTGGCCGGCTACGATGACGAGGTCGCCGACCTCGTGGAAGGTCAGCGCAACCTGTTCTTCGCCCGGCTCGAGACCCAGCAGCGCGAGGCCGAGCAGCTGGCCAAGCGGCGCGACCAGATCGTCAATCAGGTCGAGGGCATCGAGGCGCAGCAATCCGCGCTGAAGAGCCAGCTCGCGCTGATCGAGCAGGAGCTGGGCGACCAGAAATCGCTGCTCGACCGCGGCCTCGCCCAGGCAAGCCGCGTGCTTGCCCTGCAGCGCGAGGAAGCCCGGCTCGCCGGCGAGGTGGGCGATCTCACCGCGCAGAAGGCCGAGGCCGAGGGGCGCACCACCGAGATCGACATCGAGATCCTGAAGCTGGCCACCTCCCGCCGTGAAGAGGCAATCACCCAGCTGCGCGACATGCAGTACCGCGAGCGCGAACTGGCCGAGCAGCGCTCCGCCCTGCTCGAGAAGCTCAAGCGGATGGAGATCCGCGCCCCGGTCAGCGGCATCGTCTACGGGCTCACGGTCTTTGCGCCGCGCTCGGTGATCCGCGCCGCGGACCCGGTGCTCTACCTGATCCCGCAGGATCGCCCGCTGGTGATCACCGCGCAGATCCCGACGATCCACATCGACCAGGTGCACGTCGGCCAGGAGGTGACCCTGCGCTTCTCGGCGCTCGACCAGCGCCGCACGCCGGAGACCTTCGGCACGGTGACCCAGATCTCGGCCGACGCCTTCACCGACGAGAACACCTCGGCCAGCTTCTACCGCGCCGAGATCATGCTCGACGAAGGCCAGATCGAGCGCCTGCCCGAGGGCTCGACCCTGGTGCCGGGCATGCCGGTCGAAACCTTCCTGCGCACCGCCGACCGCACGCCGATCGCCTACCTGGTGAAACCCTTCACCGATTACTTCTCCAAGGCGTTCCGCGAGTGACCTTGGGGCAGACTTTTGATCGGGGCCGCGTCCAACTGGGGCGCGGCCCCTTTTCTTTGCCGTCTGCCGGGGCTAGCGTCCGCGCAAATCCAAAGGAGGCTCCCATGACCGACATCACCGCCCGCCTTGAAGAGCTCTGCCTCACCCTGCCCGACGCCCCTGCCCCCGCCGCCAACTACGTGCCCTACGTGCAGAGCGGGACCATGCTCTACGTTTCGGGCCAGATCAGCATGGACGAAAGCGGGCTGATCACCGGCAAGCTCGGCGACACGCTGGATGTCGAGGCCGGAGCCAAGGCCGCGCAGCGCTGCGCCCTGGCGCTCATCGCACAGGCCAAGGCGGCCTGCGGCGGCGACCTGTCCAAGCTGGCCCGCGTGGTCAAGCTGGTGGGCTTCGTCAACTCCACCCCGGACTTCACCGACCAGCCGAAGGTGATCAACGGTGCATCCGACCTGATGGTCGCGCTCTTCGGCGAGGCCGGCAAGCACGCGCGCTCCGCGGTCTCCGCCGCATCGCTGCCGATGGGCGTGGCGGTCGAGATCGAAGCGATCTTCGAGCTCGCCTAATGGCCGGGCTTCCCGCCGCCTTCCTCGACCGGCCCATCGCGCACCGAGCCCTGCACGACCTCGCGGCGGGCCGCCCCGAGAACTCCCGCGCCGCCATCTCGGCCGCCATAGCGGCGGGCTACGGCATCGAGATCGACCTGCAGCTGTCCTCCGACGGGGTGGCGATGGTCTTTCACGACGAGCGGCTGGAACGTCTGACCGGCGCGCGCGGGCTGCTCGGCGCGCGCGACGCCGCAGAATTGTCCGCGCTCAAGCTCAAGGGCGGCGACGAGGGCATCCCGACGCTCTCCGAGGTGCTGGAGCTGGTCGCCGGAAAGGTGCCCCTGCTCATCGAGATCAAGGATCAGGACGGCGCGCTGGGTCCGGATGTCGGCACGCTGGAAAAGGCCACTGCCAACGCGCTGCGCGGCTACGAGGGTCCGGTGGCGGTGATGTCCTTCAACCCCCACTCCATGGCGCGGATGGCGCGGCTCGCACCGCAGGTGCCGCGGGGGCTGACCACCGATGCCTTCGATCCCGAAAACTGGTCCGGCGTGCCCGGCTGGCGGCTCGAGGAACTGCGCGGCATCCCCGACTACGCCCGCAGCGGCGCCTGCTTCATCTCGCACAACTGGAAAGACCTCGGCGCCGCGCGCGTCGCGGAGCTGAAGAGCGAAGGCGCGGCGATCCTGTGCTGGACCATCCGCACGCCTGAGCAGGAAGCACAGGCCCGCGCCGTGGCCCAGAACGTGACCTTCGAGCAATATCTCGCGTGAGCGTGTCTTGATCCCGGCCCCGCCGGGGTCAGATACTGCCGCAGATGACCCGAGCCGAGATCACCAAATGACCGATCAAAGCCCCAGCCAGGCGTCCGACGAGATGTCGGGCGACACCATCGCCGTCAACGTCCTGACCACGCTGGACCAGATCGCCGAGACAGATTGGGACGCCTGCGCCTGCCCCGAGGCGGCGCGGGGCGGGCGTCCCGACGATCCCTTCACCACCTGGCGCTTCCTGCGCGCGCTCGAGCGCTCCGGCTCGGTTGGGCGCGGCACCGGCTGGGATCCGCGCTACCTGGTGGCGGAAAAGGCGGGACGGATCATCGCCGTGGCGCCGCTCTATGCCAAGGGCCACAG
The DNA here is from genome assembly GCF_020524285.1 of Alloyangia pacifica. Taxonomy (GTDB): domain Bacteria; phylum Pseudomonadota; class Alphaproteobacteria; order Rhodobacterales; family Rhodobacteraceae; genus Salipiger; species Salipiger pacificus_B. The sequence goes on along the minus strand of NZ_JAIVKX010000010.1, from coordinate 240,732 downwards.
CCAGGGCGAATATATTTTCGACCACAGCTTCGCCCATGCCTACGAGCAGGCGGGCGGGCGCTACTATCCCAAGCTGCAGATCGCGGTACCCTTCACCCCGGCCACCGGGCGGCGCTTCCTCACCCGCCCCGGCCACGAGGCCGAGGGCATGATGGCGCTGGTGCAGGGCGCGGTGCAGCTCACGGCCGAGAACGACCTGTCGTCGCTGCACATCACCTTCTGCACCGAGGGCGAGGCCATCGCCGGCGAGCGCATGGGGCTGCTGCGCCGCGTGACCCAGCAGTACCACTGGCTGAACCGGGGCTATGCCGACTTCGACGGCTTCCTCGCCGACCTCAGCTCGCGCAAGCGCAAGGCGATCCGCAAGGAACGCGCCAAGGCGCAGGCGTTCGGCGGCACGATCCGCACGCTCACCGGCGACGAGATCGAGCCCGAGCACTGGGATGCCTTCTGGACCTTCTACCAGGACACCGGCAGCCGAAAATGGGGCACGCCCTACCTGACCCGCGCCTTCTTCGACGAGCTGCACGAGACCATGCGCGCGGACGTGGCGCTGGTGCTCTGCGAACGCGAGGGGGTGCCGGTGGCCGGGGCGCTCAACTTCATCGGCCGCGATGCGCTCTTCGGCCGCTATTGGGGCTGTATCGAGGATCACCCCTGCCTGCACTTCGAGGCGTGTTACTATCAGGCCATCGACTTCGCCATCGCCCATGACCTGTCGCGCGTCGAGGCCGGCGCGCAGGGCGAGCACAAGCTGGCGCGCGGATACCTGCCGAGCCAGACGCATTCGCTGCACTGGTTTCCCGACAAGGGGTTTGCCCGCGCCGTGGCGCACTATCTGGAGGCCGAGGCACGGGCCGTGGACGAGGACATCGAGGTGCTCACCGCCTACGGGCCGTTCCGGAAAGACCACGGGAAGGACACCCAATGACTGAGAAACTCTCCGACACCGGCCGCGCAACCATGCTCGCCCCGCTGCTCGAGAACGGATGGGAGATGAACGCGGCAGAGGATGCGCTCTGCAAGACCTTCGAATTCGCCGATTTCACCGAGGCCTTCGGCTGGATGACCCGCGCCGCGCTCTGGGCCGAGAAGTGGAACCACCACCCGGACTGGCGCAACGTCTACAAGACCGTCGAGGTGACCCTCACCACCCACGACGTGGGCGGCCTCAGTTCGCTCGACGCCAAGCTCGCGCGCAAGCTCGACTCACTCTGAGCCGCGCAACGGCAGGAGGGGCCAACCCTCCCGCCCCCTCTCTTACCGAGGCAACCTTGGCGGGCATCGGGACAGCGCACGTCCGTCCCGGCGCCGCTCGCTGCCCGGAGCCGCACACGCGCCGCTTCACCTCACCATGCGTATTTGGAAAGAGAAGAAGCCCCCTTACCCTTCTTCTCTTTCCAAATACGCAAATCCGGCGACGCCACCCGCGCCGCCGGATGCCGTTTCGCTCAGATCGCCGCCAGCAGCGCCTCGCCGCCCGAGATCTCGCAGGTGCCGCGCCCGGTCTCCTCGTGGAACACCTTCACGGCGCCGTCCTCGACATACATCGCGTAGCGCTTCGAGCGGCGGATCAGCCCGGCCGGCTCGGCGGTGAACTCCATGCCGATCGCCGAGGTAAAGGCGCACTCCGCATCCGCGAGCATCGTCAGCCCGGCCTCGGTCGCGCCGGTGGCCTCGCCCCAGGCCTTCATCACGAAGGGATCGTTGACCGAGATGCAGATGATCTCGTCCACGCCCTTGGCGGCGAAGCCCTCCTTGGTGCGCATGAAGCTCGGCACATGAGCCGAGGAACAGGTCGGGGTGAAGGCCCCCGGCAGCGCGAAGATCACCACCTTGCGGCCCGCCAGCTTCGCGCCGAGCGACACCTGCTCGGGGCCGGCCTCGCCCAGTGTCAGCAGCTCTGCCTCGGGCAGCCGGTCTCCTGCGGATAGCGCCATGCCGTTTTCTCCATCATTTGCGTTTCCGACACGGCGAGATATAGGTTTCGCGCAAATCACGGGAAAGCGGAAAGAGGCCAGGCATGGGGCATGTTGTTGTGATCGGCGCGGGACAGGCCGCGGCCTCGCTGGTGGCGCGTCTGCGCGGCAAGGGGTTCGAGGGCGAGATCACCGTGACCGGCGCCGAGACAGAACCGCCCTACCAGCGCCCGCCGCTCTCCAAGGCCTACCTGCTGGGCGAGATGGAGAAGGACCGTCTCTACCTCCGCCCCCGCGCCTATTACGACGAGCAGGACATCACGCTGATGCTGGGTGAACCCGCCGTCTCGGTCGACACCGAGGCCCAGCATGTCATCGCCGGGGCGCGCGAGATCGCCTATGACGAGCTGGTCTTCTGCACCGGCTCCGCCCCGCGCCGCCTGCCCGCCGCGATCGGCGGCGATCTGGACGGCGTCTGCGTGGTGCGCGGCATCGCCGACGTGGACGCCATGCGCGCCCGCTTTTCCGAAGGGGCGCGCGTGCTGATCGTCGGTGGCGGCTACATCGGGCTCGAGGCCGCGGCGGTGGCCTCCAAGCTCGGCCTGCAGGTAACGCTGGTGGAAATGGCCGACCGCATCCTGCAGCGCGTCGCCGCGCCCGAGACCTCGGACTGGTTCCGCGCGCTGCACAAGGGCCATGGCGTCGACCTGCGCGAGGGCGTCGGCCTCGGCAAGCTGGTGGGCGAGAACGGCAAGGTCACCGCGGCGGAGCTCACCGACGGCACTACCCTGCGCGTCGATTTCGTCATCGTCGGCGTCGGCATCCTGCCCGAGACCTCGGTCGCCGAGGCCGCCGGCATCGAGATCGAGAACGGCATCCGCACCGACGCCATGGGCCGCTGCTCCGCCCCGCATGTCTGGGCGGCGGGCGATTGCGCCTCTTTCCCGCTGGGCGAGGCACAGCTGCGGCTGGAAAGCGTCGGCAATGCCATCGATCAGGCCGAGGCGGTGGCGGACAACATCATGGGTGCCGAGGCGCCGTACCAGCCGAAGCCGTGGTTCTGGTCCGACCAGTACGACGTGAAGCTGCAGATCGCCGGGCTGAACGCGGGCTACGACAAGGTCGTGGTGCGGGACGGCGGCGCAGGGCCGGTGTCGCACTGGTATTACCGCGAGGGCCAGCTCATCGCGCTCGACGCGATGAACGATCCGCGCGCCTACATGGTCGGCAAGCGGCTCATCGAGGCGGGCAAGACCGCCGATCCCGAGGTCGTGGCCGATGCGGGCAGCGATCTCAAGGCGCTGCTGAAGGCATGAGGATCATCGCCGGAGACTGGCGCGGCCGCGCGCTCACCGCCGTCGGCAAGGGTGATCCGGGCGCGCATCTGCGCCCGACCACCGACCGGGTGCGCGAGAGCCTGTTCAACATGCTCGGCGGCGGGCGCTTCGGCGAGCCTTTCGAGGGCGCCGTGGTGCTCGACCTCTTCGCCGGGACCGGCGCGCTGGGGCTCGAGGCGCTGTCGCGCGGCGCAACCTCGGCGACCTTCGTGGATGACGGCCGGGTGGCGCAGAAGCTCATCAAGCAGAACATCCGCCTGCTCGGCTGCGCAGACCGCGCCCGGACGCTGTCGTGCAACGCCACCCGCCTGCCCCCTGCCGAAACGCCCGCGACACTGGTCTTCCTCGACCCGCCCTACGGGCTGAACCTCGGCGCCAAGGCGCTGGAGGCGGCGCGCACGCAGGGCTGGCTCGCGCCCGAGGCACTGATCGTCTGGGAGGAAAGCGGCCCGCAGGAGGCGCCCGAGGGCTTCACCCCGCTCGACAGCCGCCGCTACGGCGACACCACGGTGACGCTTCTGGAAGCGCCTTGAAACCGCGCCTTAAACTCTGCGCCTGATCCGGGCATATTGGCACGGTGGCGGGCATTTGCCGCGAATTCGCGACCACTTGTCGCGCGGCCCCTGCGTTTCTATAACCGCGGCAACTTCAGGGGAGCCGTTCCATGCGTTTCGACCAGCGCCACCTTCTGGGCATCGAGCCCCTTCGTCCGGACGAGATCACCACGCTGCTCGATCTCGCCGAGCGCTACGTGACCCTGTCGCGCGCCCGCGACAAGCACGCCAACGCGCTGGCCGGGCTCACCCAGATCAACATGTTCTTCGAGAATTCCACCCGCACCCAATCCAGTTTCGAGCTGGCGGGCAAGCGGCTCGGGGCCGACGTCATGAACATGTCGATGCAGGCCAGCTCGATCAAGAAGGGCGAGACGCTGATCGACACGGCGCTGACACTGAACGCCATGCATCCGGACCTGCTGGTGGTGCGCCATCCGCATTCCGGCGCGGTGGACCTGCTGGCGCAGAAGGTGAACTGCGCGGTGATCAACGCCGGCGACGGACGCCATGAGCACCCCACGCAGGCGCTGCTCGATGCGCTGACCATCCGCCGTGCCAAGGGGCGGCTGCACCGGCTCAACATCGCGATCTGCGGCGACATCGCGCATTCGCGGGTCGCGCGCTCGAACCTGCTGCTGCTGCACAAGATGGAGAACCGCATCCGTCTCGTCGGACCCTCCACGCTCATGCCCTCAGGGATCGCCGACTTCGGTGCCGAGGTCTATGACAACATGGAAAAGGGTCTGAAGGACGTCGACGTGGTGATGATGCTGCGTCTCCAGAAGGAGCGCATGGACGGCGGCTTCATTCCCTCCGAGCGCGAGTACTACCACCGCTGGGGGCTGGACGCCGAGAAGCTGGCGCATGCCAAGCCCGATGCCATCGTCATGCACCCGGGCCCGATGAACCGCGGCGTCGAGATCGACGGCACCATCGCCGACGACATCAACCGCTCGGTGATCCAGGAGCAGGTGGAGATGGGTGTCGCGGTACGCATGGCCGCCATGGACCTGCTCGCCCGCAACCTGCGCGCCCGCCCCACCGAGCTGGCGGTCTGAGCGGGGCGCGGCATGACCAGGATGCACATCAACGGCTCGGTGGATGGCGAGGTTCGCCTCTTCCACCTCGATCTGCCCCCGGAGGCGGTCGAGCGCTTCACCACCCAGGCCGGCACCGGGGAGTTTCCGCTGCAATACGCGCTCGGCGCGCGCAAGCTGCGCCCCTCGCGGATCGACGTGGTCTCGATCCGCGATCTCGGGGAGATGTCGCTCTCGGCCTATCTCGCCGAGGCCTACCAGGTCGGCGGCGAGGAGCTCCGCCAGATGAAGCCGCGCATCGACGCGCTGAAGGGGCACGTGGTGATCCTGCCGAGCGCGGCCTTCGACCAGACCTCGCAGGACCTGACCATCTCGACGCCGCTGCGCTGGATCGGCACCTTGAAGGAAGCCAAGGGGGCTGGCGCCCGCGCCGGAAAACTGCGCAGCGCCGCCGCGCGCGGCAGCATGGATCACCCGGACAGCGGCGCCCCGGCCCCGCGCAGCCGCGCGCTGACCTTTGCGCTGCTCGGGCTCGGCGTCCTGCTGGTGCTGGCCCTCGCCGCGATCTTCGGCACGTCCTGATGCATTTCTCCGCCTCCCTGACCCTGACCCCGACTTCCGGAGCCTCCGAATGAAAGACACGCTGCTCTACAACGCCCGGCTGATCGACCCCGAGGCCGGGACCGTCTCGGAAGGCGCGCTGCTGCTCTCGGGTGGCCGGATCAAGGCCGTGGTCACCTCCGTCGACGAGATCGCCACGCTTGCCGGGCAGACCGAGGCGCGGGATCTGGGCGGCGCCCATGTCGCGCCAGGCATCGTCGACCTGGGCGTCAAGGTGGGCGAGCCGGGCGAGCGTCACAAGGAGAGCTTCAAGACCGCCGGCGTGGCCGCTGCCGCCGGGGGCGTGACCACCATGGTCACCCGCCCCGACACCGCGCCGGCAATCGACACGCCCGAAGTTCTGGAATTCATCCGCCGCCGCGCCAATGAGACCGCGCCGGTCAACGTGCTGCCGATGGCCGCGCTGACCAAGGGCCGTGAAGGCCGGGAGATGACCGAACTTGGCTTCCTGCTCGACGCGGGCGCCGTGGCCTTCACCGATTGCGACCACGTGGTCGCCGACACCAAGGTGCTCTCGCGCGCGATGAGCTACGCCCGGTCGCTCGGCGCGCTGGTGATGGCGCATCCGCAGGAGCCGATCCTGTCGAAGGGCGCCGCCGCCAGCTCGGGCAAGTTCGCCTCGCTGCGGGGCCTGCCCGCGGTCTCGCCGATGGCCGAGCGCATGGGGCTCGACCGCGACATCGCGCTCGTCGAGATGACCGGCGTGCGCTACCACGCCGACCAGATCACCACGGCCCGCGCCCTGCCCGCGCTGGAGCGCGCCAAGAACAACGGCTTCGACGTGACGGCGGGCATCTCGATGCACCACCTCACGCTGAACGAGATGGACGTGGCCGACTACCGCACCTTCTTCAAGGTCAAGCCGCCGCTGCGCGCCGAGGACGACCGGCAGGCGGTGCTCGAGGCGCTGCGCAGCGGGCTGATCGACGTGATCGGCTCGTTCCACACGCCGCAGGACGAGGAATCCAAGCGTCTGCCCTTCGAGGAGGCGGCCTCGGGCGCGGTGGGTCTCGAGACCATGCTGCCGGTGCTGCTGCGGCTCTACCACGCCGGCGAGGTCGACCTGCCCACGCTGTTCCGCGGGCTGTCGCTGAACCCCTCCAAACGGCTCGGCCTCGACTGCGGCCGGCTAAGCGCGGGCGCCCCTGCCGACCTTGTCGTCTTCGACGCCGACAAGCCGTTCATCCTCGACCGCTTCAAGCTGCAGTCGAAATCCAAGAATACCCCCTTTGACGGGGCGCGGCTGCAGGGCAAGGTGCTGCAGACCCTCGTCGCCGGAACCCCCGTCTGGAGCGCCTGACATGCTGCCCGAGATCACCTCTTCGGTCCCCGTGCTGATCCTCTGGGCGGTGCTGGGCTACCTGCTCGGCTCGATCCCCTTCGGCCTGCTGCTGACCCGGGCGATGAACCTCGGCGACCTGCGCTCGATCGGCTCGGGCAATATCGGCGCGACCAACGTGCTGCGCACCGGCAACAAGGCGGCGGCGGCGGGCACGCTGATCCTCGACGGCGCCAAGGGCGCTGTCGCGGTGCTTCTGGCGCGCTGGCTGACGGGCGAGGACGCGGCGCAGCTCGCCGGCCTCGCGGCCTTCTTCGGGCATTGCTTCCCGGTCTGGCTGAAGTTCAAGGGCGGCAAGGGCGTGGCGACCTTCATCGGTCTCATCCTCGCGCTGCACTGGCCGGTGGGGCTGATCACCTGCGCCACATGGCTCGCCGCGGCGGCCATGTCGCGGATCTCCTCGGTGGGCGCGCTGGTGGCGGCGCTGCTCTCAACGGTCTGGATGATGCTTTTTGGTCAAATCGAGATGACCGCGCTGACGCTGGCGCTGACCGTGCTGATCTTCTGGCGACACCACGAGAACATCGACCGCATCCGCAAAGGCACCGAGTCGAAGATCGGCCAGAAGGGCTGACGGTCGAGCCGGGCGGGCGCCTGCCCATGGGATGGCGCAGCACTCTCTGGCAGCGTCACTCTATCCATATCAAGTCCGGCCAACGCCGAGCCATGACCACACGTCTTTAGGCGCTTGCCCGCCCGCACGGCGTCGTCCATCGGGCTCGCGCCGATGGCGCCTCGAGAGGCAACCGCTCGCCCGGCGGCTTCGCCTCTATTCCGGGCTGCATCGCTACCGTGGCGTTTTTGTCAGAGCTTTCCGCTCAGGTGCAGGTCCAGATCCTCGAGCCGGTCCTGCCCCCAGAATTTCTCACCATCCTCGGTGATCCAGAACGGCGAGCCGAAGACCCCGGCGCCGACAGCTTCCTCGAGGTTGGAAGCATAGGTTTCGGCCCCGACCAGCAGGCCGCTGTCGGCCAGCGCCGGATCGAAGCCCGCCGCTTCCAGCGCCGCCTTGATCACCGCGTCCTCGGCGATGTCCTTTTCCTCGGCCCAGCAGGCGCGCAGCAGGGCGTGGATCAGCCCGCCGACATCCCCGCCGCCGGCCTTCGCCGCCGCGATGATCGCATAGGACGACGGCGCCGAATTGGTCGGCCAGAACATCGGCTTGAGGTTCAGCGGCATGCCGATCTTCTTCGCCTGCCGCGGCAGGTCGACATTGCGGTAGTCGATCCGCGAGGGGTGGCGCTGGCCCAGTGGCGCGCCGCCGGTGCGCGGGAAGAGCGCCATGATGTCGAAGGGCTTGTAGACGATCTCGGCCCCATGCTTCGCCGCGATCTCCTCGAACCGCGGCCCCGCGAGGTAGGCAAAGGGCGACAACATCGAAAAATAGTACTGGATTCGTGCCATGGGGTCACATGCCCTTCCGTGTATCTTTGCCCCACGCTAACTGCGTGTTAAGGCGACCGCAACGTCACGAATCTGTCATTCCGTAACGCCGGAGCCTCCCAAATGCCCACCGTCATCGAACCCAAGCTCATCGCGGGTAATGCCAACAAGCCGCTCGCGAACGCCATCGCGCGGCGCATGTCCCTGTACCGCGGCGGCGCGGTGGGGCTCGTCGATGCCCGCGTCGAGCGGTTCAACGACCAGGAGATCTTCGTCGAGGTCTACGAGAACGTGCGCGGCGAGGACATGTACATCCTCCAGCCGACCTCGAACCCGGCGAACGACAACCTGATGGAGCTGCTGATCATGGCCGACGCGCTGCGCCGCTCCTCGGCCGCACGCATCACCGCCGTGATCCCCTACTTCGGCTACGCCCGCCAGGACCGCCGCACCAAGGCGCGCACCCCGATCACCGCGAAGCTGGTCGCCAACATGATCCACGAGGCCGGCATCGAGCGGGTGCTGACCATGGATCTCCACGCCGCGCAGATCCAGGGCTTCTTCGACATCCCCGTCGACAACCTCTACGCCTCGCCGATCTTCGCGCTCGACATCCAGCACCAGTTCAAGGACTCGCTGCAGGACGTCATGGTGATCTCGCCGGACGTCGGTGGTGTGGCCCGGGCCCGCGAACTGGCCAAGCGGATCAACGCGCCGCTTGCCATCGTCGACAAGCGCCGCGAGAAGCCGGGCGAGATCGCCGAGATGACCGTGATCGGTGACGTCACCGGCAAGAAGTGCATCATCGTCGACGACATCTGCGACACCGCCGGCACGCTGTGCAAGGCCGCCGAAGTGCTGATGGACCACGGCGCTACCGAGGTGCACGCCTACATCACCCACGGTGTCCTGTCGGGCCCGGCGGTCGAGCGCGTCACCAAGTCGGTGATGAAGTCGCTGGTGATCACCGACTCGATCGCCGCCACCGATGCCGTCGCCGCCGCGCCGAACATCCGTATCCTGCCGACCGCGCCGATCTTCGCCCAGGCCATCCTGAACATCTGGAACGGCACCTCGGTGTCGTCGCTGTTCGAGACCGACGTGCTCGGCCCGATCTACGAAGGCATCCTCTGATGACCGCGCGCCCGCCGCTGATCCGGCGGGCGCGCCCCGCGGACCTCGACACGATCGAAGCGATCGTCGAGGCCGCCTACTCCCCCTACATTCCGCGCATGGGCCAGAAACCCGGCCCGATGCTCGACGACTACGCGGCGTTGATCGCCGCGAACCACGTTCACGTGGTTGACCTCGAGGGCGAGGCTGCCGCGCTGCTGGTGCTGCTGGTGCTGCTGCCACAGGAGGACGCGCTCCTGCTCGACAATATCGCCGTCTCGCCCCGGGCTCAGGGCCATGGGCTGGGCCGGGCGCTGATGGAGTTTGCCGAAGCGCAGGGGCGGGCCGCCGGTTTCGACCGAATCCGTCTCTACACAAACGCCCTGATGACCGAGAATCTCGCGCTCTACCCCCGGCTCGGCTACCGCGAGACCGGGCGTGTGCACGAAAAGGGCTTCAACCGGGTCTATTTCGAAAAGCCTATCTGAGCCTCGCGCCTGGATTTTTTCCCGGCATGCAGACTCCGCAAGGCGGGCTTCTCCTTACGTGCCTTGTGAGTCGGGCGGCAAAACCCGATCTCACGGTCATCACGAAAACAGGAGGCCATCATGGCAACGACGGACATTCACAGTCTTCCGACCGACACCAGCCGCGGCAGCTTCAGCCGCATGATCGAACGCTTCAAGCTGTCGCGCGCGCGCCGCGCCGAGTACCACCGCGTGGTCAGCGAACTTGAGACCTACAGCGATCGCGATCTGGCCGACATCGGCATTCACCGCGCCAACATTCGTGACATTGCCTGGCAGGCAGCCTACGGCCGCTGAGCGGCGGCCGAAGGCCACACGACCCGCGGCAGGCTAGTCGATGCTCCAGTCATCCTCGCCCCGCACCTCCCCGATCGCCATCCAGGCCAGACGCACGCGCGCCACGCGCGTGTCGGACCATGTGCGGAACACCATGTCGAACCCGGTCTGAGAGACATTCTCCGCCCCGAGGTCGGCACGGATGTTCCCGCCATTGTCGAAATCCCATAGCGCCAGAGAGACCTGAACGTTCGGCGGGCTTGCGAAAGGCTCGGCGAAGCGGACGTGCTGACGCCGCTCGCGGTCGCCCGAGCCGGTCCACATGTTGCCGCCACTCTCGAATTCCGAGAACAGGTCTACATTCCCCTGGTCGATCCCGACCCAGGCACCGCGCAATTTCCTCATCAGGGTCTTCCTCATCCTCGCGAGCCCAGTCTTGAGCAACTTCCGGCGAAAGAAAAAGGGGAATTTCCACTTATCACATGACCTTGGGCTTCAGTTGTCCGGGGTGCACACGCGGATGCGATGACCATCAGGATCGCGCGCCACGAAGGTCCGCCCGAAGACCGCATCGAGCGGGGGCTGTTCGATCTCGATACCCATTTCGCTCCAGCGCGCGTGGGTTCGGTCGACCTCGGTATCCTCTGCCACCATGAAGGCCAGTTCCGACCGATGTCCGCTGCCGCCGGAGACGAAGTCCCGCGCGGTTTCGGACCAGAGCCCCAAGGAGAGACCATTCGCGAAGGAAAATGCCGCGTAGCCAGGAAAGACCGCCTCGGGCGCGGTGCCAAGAAGGCGTTCGTAGAAGACGGCGCTTGCGGCGGGATCAGCGACATAGAAGAGGATCAGGTTAGGGATCATGGCGGGCTCCTGTGGTGGTCTTCTTCCGGAGTAGCCGACACTGCCGACAGCACCTGTCAGCAGGGCGCCGGGTTTTCACGCGGCCCCATCAAGGCCGCCAAAAAGCAAAAGGCCCCGCTCTCGCGGGGCCTTTGCATGTCTCGAACGCCAGGCTCAGTAGTTGAGGTTGGCCGCTTTCGGGTCGAGCCCGATGTGCGTGCCCACCGCCACCATGTCCTGAAGCAGCTTGGCTGCCTCGTCCACGGGGCCCGGCTCGTTCTCGGGAGCTGCTTCCTTCGCGGCTTTGTAGGCCAGAAGAGCGTCTTCCACGAGCGCGTCGTAGGTCGCCTGATCCATGTCGCCGTGCGGCACGGCCTTTTCGGCCAGCACGCTGACCGAGGTGCCGATTTCCGCAAAGCCGCCGGTGACGACGAACTCTTCGGTGCCGGTCTCGGTCTCGACCTTGAGGATGCCCGGACGCAGCGTGGTGATCATCGGCGCATGGTTGGGCATCGCCGTGAGATCGCCCTCGGTGCCCGGAATCTGCACTGCCTTGACGGCAGCCGACATCAGGTTGCGCTCGGGGCTCACCAGGTCGAATTGCATCGTTTCAGCCATTTGGGCCTCCGGTTACTGGGGGGCGCGAGGCCCCCCTCTGGTCTCAGGCTGCGTCAGCCGCCATTTTCTCGGCCTTCGCGAGCACCTCGTCGATGCCGCCGACCATGTAGAAGGCGCCTTCCGGCAGGTGGTCGTACTCACCGTTCACCACGGCCTTGAAGGACGAGATGGTGTCCTCGAGCGGAACCTGCACACCGTCGGAGCCGGTGAACACCTTCGCAACGTCGAACGGCTGCGAGAGGAAACGCTGGATCTTCCGGGCGCGGGCCACGGTCAGCTTGTCCTCTTCCGACAGTTCGTCCATGCCGAGGATCGCGATGATGTCCTGCAGCGACTTGTAGCGCTGGAGGATCCCCTGCACGGCGAAGGCCACGTCGTAGTGTTCCTGACCGACAACGGCCGGGTCCATCAGACGCGAGGAGCTGTCGAGCGGGTCCACGGCGGGGTAGATGCCGAGTTCCGAGATGGCACGGTTGAGAACCGTCGTCGCGTCGAGGTGCGCGAAGGTCGTGGCCGGTGCCGGGTCGGTAAGGTCGTCCGCGGGAACGTAGACGGCCTGGATCGAGGTGATAGAGCCGTTCTTCGTCGAGGTGATGCGTTCCTGCATCGCGCCCATGTCGGTTGCCAGCGTCGGCTGGTAGCCCACAGCGGAGGGGATACGGCCAAGAAGTGCGGACACCTCGGAGCCGGCCTGCGTGAAGCGGAAGATGTTGTCCACGAAGAACAGAACGTCGGTGCCGGACTGGTCACGGAACTGCTCGGCCAGGGTCAGGCCGGTCAGCGCGACGCGAGCACGGGCTCCCGGCGGCTCGTTCATCTGACCGTAGACCAGCGCCACCTGCGACTCCGACAGGTTGTCGGGCTTGATGACGTTGGATTCGATCATCTCGTGGTAGAGGTCGTTGCCCTCACGGGTCCGCTCGCCAACACCGGCGAACACGGAGTAGCCCGAGTGCACCTTTGCGATGTTGTTGATCAGTTCCATGATGAGAACGGTCTTGCCCACGCCGGCGCCGCCGAACAGGCCGATCTTGCCGCCCTTGGAGTAGGGCGCCAGCAGGTCGATGACCTTGATGCCGGTGACCAGGATTTCCGACTCGGTCGACTGTTCGTCGAACTGCGGGGCGGGCTGGTGGATGGCGCGGGTTTCTTCGGCTTCAACCGGGCCCTGCTCGTCGACGGGCTCGCCGACGACGTTCAGGATGCGGCCGAGGGTCGCGTTGCCGACCGGCACCGAGATCGGGCCGCCGGTGTCTTCCACGGACTGGCCGCGGACGAGACCTTCGGTTGCGTCCATTGCGATGGTGCGAACGGTGTTCTCACCCAGGTGCTGGGCGACTTCAAGAACCAGTTTCTTGCCGTCGTTTTCGGTGGTCAGCGCGTTCAGAATCTCGGGCAGGTGGTCGTCGAACTTCACGTCGACCACGGCGCCGATGACCTGGGTCACTTTGCCTTTTGCGTTTGCCATTTATCGTCTCCGGTTCTTAGAGCGCCTCGGCGCCCGAGATGATTTCGATCAGTTCGTTGGTGATGACCGCCTGACGCGAGCGGTTGTACTCAATCGTCAGCTTGTCGATCATCTCGCCCGCGTTGCGCGTGGCGTTGTCCATGGCGCTCATCCGAGCCCCCTGTTCCGAAGCCGCGTTCTCCAGCAGAGCCGAGAAGATCTGGGTTGCGACACCACGGGGCAGGAGATCGGCAAGGATGGCTTCCTCACCGGGCTCGTATTCGTAGAGCGTGGACCCGCCAGCTTCTCCCTCGGGCGCGTCGAACTGCGCCGGGATCACCTGCTGCGCCGTCGGGACCTGAGAGATCACCGACTGGAACTTCGAATAGAAGATGGTCGCCACGTCGAATTCCTCATTGTCGAAACGAATGAGGATGTCCTTCGCGATGTTCTGAGCGTCGGCGTAGCCGATCTTCTTCACATCGCTCAGGTCGACGTGACCGACGAACAGATCGCCGTAGTCACGCTTGAGCTGCTCACGCCCCTTCTTGCCGACGGTGAGGATCTTCACCGTCTTGCCCGAGGCCCTGAGCGTTTCGATATGGGTCCGCGCCTTCTTCACGATGGAGCTGTTGAAGCCCCCGCAAAGGCCGCGCTCGGCGGTCATGACGACGAGCAGCTGCACGTCGTCCTTCCCGGTGCCCGAGAGCAGCTTCGGCGCCGTTGCGCTACCGCCCACCGACGCGGCCAGACCACCGAGCAGCGCGTTGAAGCGCTCGGTGTAAGGCCGCGACATCTCGGCCGCATCCTGTGCCCGCCGCAGTTTTGCGGCGGCCACCATTTGCATGGCCTTGGTGATCTTCCGGGTCGATTTGACCGAGGAGATGCGGTTTTTGAGGTCCTTGAGGCTAGGCATAATCCTGTCCTTTCAGGGCGCTCAGGCGTAGGTCGCGGCGAATTCGTCGAGCACTGCCTTCAGCTTGTCCGCGGGTTCACCCTTGATCTTCGGATCTTCGTTTTCGATCCACTCGAGGATGTCCTTGCGCTGGCCGCGCAGGAACGCGAGCAGGGCAGCTTCGTACTTGCCGACTTCCTTGACCGGAACGTCATCCAGATAGCCGTTGGTGCCTGCGAAGATGATGCAGACGATTTCGGCGTTGGTCAGCGGCGAGTACTGCGGCTGCTTCATCAGCTCGGTCAGACGTGCGCCGCGGTTCAGCAGCTTCTGGGTCGAGGCGTCGAGGTCAGAGCCGAACTGGGCGAAGGCCGCCATCTCGCGGTACTGCGCGAGCGACAGTTTCACCGGGCCGGCAACCGAGGACATCGCCTTGGTCTGAGCCGACGAGCCGACGCGCGACACCGACAGACCGGTGTTCACGGCGGGGCGGATGCCCTGGAAGAACAGTTCGGTCTCGAGGAAGATCTGGCCGTCGGTAATCGAGATCACGTTGGTCGGGATGAAGGCCGACACGTCGCCGCCCTGGGTCTCGATGATCGGCAGCGCGGTCAGCGAGCCGGCACCGTGATCCTCGTTCAGCTTTGCCGAACGCTCGAGCAGGCGCGAGTGGAGATAGAAAACGTCGCCCGGGTAAGCTTCACGGCCCGGCGGACGGCGCAGCAGCAGCGACATCTGGCGGTAGGACACGGCCTGCTTCGACAGGTCATCGTAGATGATGAGCGCGTGCTTGCCGTTGTCGCGGAAGTACTCGGCCATCGCGGTCGCGGTGTAGGGCGCGAGGTACTGCATCGGCGCCGGGTCGGACGCGGTTGCGGCCACGACGATCGAGTAGTCGATCGCGCCGGTTGCTTCCAGACGCTTCACCAGCTGCGCAACGGTCGAGCGCTTCTGGCCGACGGCCACGTAGACGCAGTACAGCTTCTTGCTGTCGTCGTCGCCGGCGGCATCGTTGTACGACTTCTGGTTCAGGATGGTGTCGAGCGCGATCGCGGTCTTGCCGGTCTGGCGGTCGCCGATGATCAGCTCGCGCTGGCCACGGCCGATCGGGATCATCGCGTCGACCGACTTGAGGCCGGTTGCCATCGGCTCGTGAACCGACTTACGCGGGATGATGCCCGGTGCCTTCACGTCTGCGACGCGGCGCTCGGAGGCTGCGATCGGGCCCTTGCCGTCAAGCGGGTTGCCGAGGCCGTCGACCACGCGGCCGAGCAGGGCTTCACCCGCGGGCACGTCCACGATCGAGTTGGTGCGCTTGACGACGTCGCCTTCCTTGATGTCCCGGTCGGAGCCGAAGATCACCACACCGACGTTGTCCGATTCCAGGTTCAGCGCCATGCCCATGATACCGCCCGGGAATTCGACCATCTCGCCGGCTTTCACGCTGTCGAGACCGTGGACACGCGCAATACCGTCACCGACGGACAGCACGCGACCCACTTCTGCAACTTCGGCCTCCTGACCGAAGTTCTTGATCTGCTCCTTTAGGATCGCAGAAATCTCGGCTGCTTGGATACCCATTTATCCGACCTCTTTCATTGCATTCTGGAGGGAGTTGAGCTTCGAGCGGATCGACGTGTCGACCATCTTCGAGCCCACCTTAACAACGAGACCGCCGATGAGGCTCTCATCCACGGTCGATTTGATCTTCACGTCCGAGCCGATCTGCGACTTCAGCGTCGCGGCAAGCTCGGAGGCCTGCGCCGGGGTCAGCTCGATGGCGGAGGTCACCTCGGCGGTCACCTCACCCTTCTCTGCCGCGATCATCTCGCGCAGATGGGCAATGAGCTGCGGCAGCGCGAAGAGCCGACGCTTCGAGGCCATCAGCCCAAGCGTGTTGGTCAGCACGGGCGCGAGGCCCATCTTCGCTGCGATTGCCGTGATAGCCTTGCCCTGCGCTTCGCGGGTGTAGACCGGCGAAGAGATCAGATCCTTCAGCTCGGCGCTCTCGTCGAGTGCGGCGGACAGATCGTCGATACCGCTCTCGAGCTTGTCGAGCGCCTTTTCCTCTTTGGCGATCCCAAAGACCGCCGTGGCATAGCGCGCCGCGATGCCGCTGGAGATCGAAGCTGGTTCAGACACGTCCACCCTTCCGATATGAGGCCCCCGCGACGCACGGAAGTGATCCGGCGTCCGGAGGCGTTGTCCCTGCCCTGATGCCCTCAAGGCGTCGAAATCGCCGACGATCTATCAGAGCCATGGGGACCTCGCAACATGCTAACGGCCATTTAACCACCTGCGGAGCGTAGCTTTTCCGGCCCCTGATCGGTGCTGCGACACAATGCGGCAGACAGGGCTATGGAATATCTCGCTTTTTCGTGAGCGCCGGAAATAATGCGTCACGAAAGCGCAGGTTTTGATCACGCGTCACGCTAGCGCAAACGCATCCGCAGGCCCACAATCTTAAGGAGATGCGCCGGATCCGGCTGGCGGACGCGAATCTTTCCCTCCGGCCTTCGTCAGACCGGCTTCGGCTCCTTGCTCGGCACCGGGCTCAGAACCTCGAGCGGGCTTGGCACCCGCACCTTGTCCCCGAGCCCCTTGCGCTGCGGCGGGTAACGCTTCGAGGCGCGCACCATCAGCACGCCTCCGGCCATCACTGCCGGCACCGTGCGACCGATCCGCTCCCAGGCCGGCGCGGTCTTCATCCAGAAGCGCCGGGTCGAGGGCGGCTGGTAGAGCACCGAGGCGTTGGAGACCCGCAGGAAGTCATGCGCCCTGAGCTGCGCGTCGAGCTGGCTGAGCGAATAGGGGCGGCCCTGCCCGAAGGGCGTGGTCTCCGAGCGCGCCCAGAGCCCCGAGCGGTTGGGCACGATGAACAGCACCTCGCCGCCCGGACCCAGCGTGCGATAGCACTCGTCGAGCAGCGCGGTGACATTGGTGCAGGTCTCGAGCCCGTGCATGACCACCAGCCGGTCGAGATGCCCGGTCTCCACCGGCCAGAGCATCTCCTCGGCCAGCACCGAGACATTGGGCATCCCCGCTGGCCAGCGCATCACCCCCTGCGGCGCGGGCATCAGCGCCATGACCCGGCGGGCCTGCGCCAGATAGGGGCGCAGCACCGGCACGGCGAATCCGTAGCCCGCCACGTTGAGTCCCTGCGCCTCGGGCCAGAATCGCAGGACCTGATCCCGCAGCGCCCCGCGCGCCGCGCGGCCAAGCGCGCTGCGATAGTAGAAGTCGCGAAGCGCCTGCACATCCGGATGCATTGCGGGCCGTCGTCCCTTGCGTCAGTCTGGGTCACTCTCGCGAGTCACTCTGTCAAAGCCTTGAAGGAAAAGCCATGCCCCTCGAGATCGTCACCGTCCCCTGCCTGAGCGACAACTACGCATACCTGGTGCAGGGCCCCGAGGGCGTGATCCTTGTCGATGCCCCCGAGGCGGCGCCGATCGAGGCGGCGCTCGACGCGCGTGGCTGGACGCTGGCGGCGATTCTCATCACCCACCACCACCACGACCACGTCGGGGGAATCGCCGCGCTGCGCGACCGCTACGGCTGCACCGTCATTGGCCCGCGCGCCGAGGCGGCCAAGATCGACGGGCTCGAACAGCTGGTCGGCGGCGGCGATGAATTCTCGGTCGCGGGCGTCGGCGTGCACGTGATCGACGTGCCCGGCCACACCCTGGGCCATGTCGCCTTCTACATGCCGCAGGCGCAGGCCGCCTTCACCGCGGACAGCCTTATGGCACTGGGCTGCGGGCGGCTGTTCGAGGGCGATGCCGAGATGATGTGGGCCTCGATGCAGCGGCTTATGGCGCTGCCGCAGGACACGATGATTTGCTCTGGCCACGAATACACTTCCGCCAACGCCAGATTTGCGCTTACTATTGAACCAGAGAACGCCGAGCTTAAATCTCGGAGTGACGCCATCGCCAAAGCCCGGACAGAGGGGCGACCTACCGCCTCCTGCGCGCTGTCCGAGGAACTGGCCACCAACCCTTTCCTGCGACCGGACTCCCCCGAGATCCGCAAGCGGCTCGGCTTGACCGAGGCGACGGATGCCGTTGTCTTTGCCGAAATCCGCGCCAGGAAAGACCGCTTCTAGGCCGCCGCTTTTCACGCCACGTTGCGCCCTCCGGGACAAATGTGAGCGCCGCAAGCCTAGAAAACACTTGAAGGATGGTCCTGATCGACCAAACTTTAACGGTAAGAGGCAATGTTGGGCCCGTGCCCGACGCAGACAGGAAGGAGCACGCCGTGCCTTCATTCTCGAACACCCTTGAGCAGGCAATTCACTCGGCCCTGGCGCTGGCAAACTCCCGCAGCCATGAATTTGCGACTCTCGAGCACCTTCTCCTGGCCCTCATCGACGAACCCGACGCTGCCCGCGTGATGAAAGCCTGCTCGGTCGACACCGAGGAACTGCGCACCACGCTCGTCGAATTCATCGACGAAGACCTTTCCAACCTCGTCACCGATGTCGAGGGCTCCGAGGCCGTGCCCACGGCCGCCTTCCAGCGCGTGATCCAGCGCGCCGCCATCCACGTGCAAAGCTCCGGCCGCACCGAGGTGACCGGCGCCAACGTGCTCGTCGCGATCTTCGCCGAGCGCGAAAGCAACGCCGCCTACTTCCTGCAAGAGCAGGACATGACCCGTTACGACGCAGTCAATTTCATTGCCCACGGCGTGGCCAAGAACCCCGCTTACGGCGAGAGCCGCCCGGTCACCGGCGCGCAGGAGTCGGAGGAAGAGACGAAAAACGAGAGCGCACAGGCCTCCGACAACAAGGAGTCGGCACTGGCCAAGTACTGCGTGGACCTCAACGCCAAGTCCCGCAAGGGCGACGTGGACCCGCTGATCGGCCGCGAGCACGAAGTCGAGCGCTGCATTCAGGTGCTCTGCCGCCGCCGCAAGAACAATCCGCTGCTGGTGGGTGACCCCGGCGTCGGCAAGACCGCCATCGCCGAGGGCCTGGCGCGCAAGATCGTCAGCGGCGACACGCCCGAGGTGCTCTCGAACACCACCATCTACTCGCTCGACATGGGCGCGCTGCTCGCGGGCACCCGCTACCGCGGCGACTTCGAAGAGCGGCTGAAGGCCGTGGTGACCGAGCTCGAGGAACACCCCGACGCGGTGCTGTTCATCGACGAGATCCACACGGTGATCGGCGCGGGCGCGACCTCCGGCGGTGCCATGGACGCCTCGAACCTCCTGAAGCCGGCGCTTCAGGGCGGCAAGCTGCGCACCATGGGCTCCACCACCTACAAGGAGTTCCGCCAGCACTTCGAGAAGGATCGCGCGCTCAGCCGCCGGTTCCAGAAGATCGACGTGAGCGAGCCCTCGGTCGAGGACGCGGTGAAGATCCTCAAGGGCCTCAAGCCCTATTTCGAGGAACACCACTCGGTCAAATACACTCAGGACGCGATCAAGACCGCGGTCGAACTGTCGGCCCGCTACATCAATGACCGCAAGCTGCCCGACAAGGCCATCGACGTGATCGACGAGGCCGGCGCCGCGCAGCATCTGGTGGCCGAGAGCAAGCGCCGCAAGACCATCGGCACCAAGGAGATCGAGGATGTGGTCGCGAAGATCGCCCGCATTCCCCCGAAGAACGTGTCGAAGAACGACGCCGAGGTGCTCAAGGACCTCGAGGCGACGCTCAAGCGCGTGGTCTTCGGCCAGGACAACGCCATCGAGGCGCTGTCCTCGGCGATCAAGCTGGCCCGTGCCGGGCTGCGCGAGCCCGAGAAGCCGATCGGCAACTACCTCTTCGCCGGCCCGACCGGTGTCGGCAAGACCGAGGTGGCCAAGCAGCTTGCAAGCTCGCTCGGCGTGGAACTGCTGCGCTTCGACATGTCCGAGTACATGGAGAAACACGCGGTCAGCCGCCTGATCGGTGCGCCTCCGGGCTACGTCGGCTTCGACCAGGGCGGCCAGCTCACCGACGGCGTGGACCAGCACCCGCACTGCGTACTCCTGCTCGACGAGATCGAGAAGGCGCACCCGGATGTCTACAACATCCTGCTGCAGGTGATGGACCACGGCTCGCTGACCGACCACAACGGCCGGACCGTGGACTTCCGCAACGTGATCCTCATCATGACCTCCAACGCCGGTGCGGCGGAGCAGGCCAAGGCGGCCATCGGCTTCAACCGCGACCGCCGCGAGGGCGAGGACACCGCCGCCATCGAGCGGACCTTCACGCCGGAATTCCGCAACCGTCTGGACGCGGTCATCAGCTTCCAGCCGCTGCCGAAAGAGGTCATCCTCTCGGTCGTCGAGAAGTTCGTGCTGCAACTCGAGGCGCAGCTCATGGATCGCAATGTGTCGATCGAGCTCACCAAGCCGGCGGCCGAATGGCTGGCCGACAAGGGCTATGACGACAAGATGGGCGCCCGCCCGCTGGGCCGCGTGATCCAGGAGAACATCAAGAAGCCGCTGGCCGAGGAACTGCTCTTCGGCAAGCTGGTCAAGGGCGGCCTGGTCAAGGTCACGGTCAAGGACGACAAGCTCGTGCTGAAGACCGAGGGCCCGGACAAGCTGCGGCTCTCCTCGCGCAAGCCGCCGCTGCTGACCGCCGACTGATCGCAGCGCCGTAAAAATGAGAACCTCCCCGCCGGGCGACCGGCGGGGAGGTTTTCTTTTGCGCGGTAGCGGTGGTCGCGGGGCATGACTAAGGAGGGGTCGATCCCCTTCTTTGTCCCGCCCTACCCTCGCGATGCTCGCACAAAGGGTGACCCCGGCCTGATGCCTGATGCCTGATGCCTTCAAATGGCTCTGCGGTCCGGTGTCCGAGAACAACACTTAGAGGAGCGTACGCAAATGGGGCACAAAAGCCCCTGCCCTACTTCTCGGTCAGCTTGAGCTCGATCCGGCGGTTCTGCGCCTTGGCCTCGGCGGTGCCATCGGAATTGATCGGCTGGAACTGCCCGAACCCATTGGCCGAGAGCCGCTGCGGCGGGATGCCCTCGTTCTCGACCATGTAACGCACCACCGACAGGGCCCGCGCCTGGCTCAGTTCCCAGTTATCCGCAAAGGGCGCACCGGGGCGCAGCGGCGTGTCATCCGTGTGCCCGTCGACCCGCAGGATCCAGTTGATGCCCGGCGGAATGTCCTGCGCGATGGCGCGGATCAGCCCGGAGATCTTCGCGATCTCCGCCTCGCCCGCCGCCGAAAGCGTCGCGCCGCCCGGCGGGAAGAGAACCTCAGAAGAGAAGACGAAGCGGTCGCCCTCGATCCGCACGCCCTCCTGCTGGCCCACCACCTCGCGCAGCCGGCCGAAGAACTCCGAGCGGTAGCGTTCGAGATCCTGCGCCTGCGCCTCGAGCCGCTGGCGCTCGGCCTCCTCGAGCTGACGGCGCTTGCGCTCCTCGGCGGCAACGCGGGCAAGCGCGGCATTGAGGTCGGACCCGAGGTTCTGGATTTGCACCTGCGCCTCGGCGTCCTTTTCGCGGCTGTCGTCGAGCAGCCCCTGCAATTGCGAGAGCTGCGTGCGCAGCGCCGCGACCTGCTGGTTCAGCAGTTCCGACTGCTTCTGCGCCGCGCTGGCCCGGTCGTCGCTGGCCTCCAGCTCCTTGCGGGCCTGTGCCAGCAGCGCCTGCTGACGCTCGTCGTCGCTGAGCCCCTCGGCCAGCTTCGCCTCGGCCTCGGCCTTCGCGGCCAGAGCCGCGGCGAGCCGGTCACGCACCTGCTGAGCGTCGAGCTGCACGTCGCTCTGCGCCGCCAGCGCCTCGGCCAACTTCACCTGCGCCGCATCGCGTTCGGCGCGCACAGTTGTCAATTCGTCGCGCAGCGTGGCGAGCTGGCCGGACTGGGTCTCGCCGCTCTGCTCGGCCTCCGAAAGCTCGCTTTCCAGCGCGACGATCCGCGCCTCCAGCTCGTTGCTGTTGTCGGCGGCCAGCGCGGCGGCCAGACGGGCGTTCAGCTCGGACTCGCCCTCGCGGGCGGCGGCAAGCAAGGTCAGCGTGTCCTCGGCCTTCTTGCGCTGCTGTTCGAGCGCGAGGGTCATGGCGGTCAGCTCGGCCTGCGCGCCCTCGAGCCGCTTGCGCAGCGCGGCGGCGGCCTCGGACTCGGCCAGGCGCCGCTGTTCCTCGTCGGTGAGATCCTGCTGCAAGGCGTCGACCTGCGACGAGAGCCCGCCCAGCTGCACCTCCTGCTCGGAGTTCTGCGCCCGGAGGTCGGCGATCAACGCCTCCATCGCCTCGCGCTGCGCGGCTGCGAGCCGGGCCGCCTCGGCCTGGTCATCCATCTCGGATCGGGCCGAAGCCAGCGCGGTCTGCAGCGCATCTCGGTCCGAGGTCAGCGCCTCGGTCTCCGCGGTGAGTTCGGAGACGGTCTGCTGCGCGCCGTCGCGCTCGGCGATCAGCGAGGCCACCTGTTCCTCGAAGGATGCAATGCGGCCCTGCTGCGCGTCACGCTGCGCGGTGAGCGCGGCGATGATCGACTGCTGTTCGGCCAGCTGCGTGGCATTGTCCGAGAGCGTCGCCTCCAGTTCACCAAGCTGGTTGGTGAGCGCGGTGTTCTTGCGCTCCTGCACCCCCAGCGCCTGCGCCAGAGAGGCCAGCTCGCCGGACAGGCTGTCGAGTTCGGTTTCCTGCCCGGTGATGGTCTCGCGCAGGACGAACTGGATCACCATGAAGATGGTGAGCACGAACATCAGCACCAGCAGCAGCCCGGTCATCGCATCGACGAAACCGGGCCAGATATTGGCCTGCAGACGGGCCCCAGTGCGGCGTGACAGGGCCATGGATCAGCCCTCGGAGCCGCCGGAGCGCGCCGGCCCCGGGCGCACGGCGCGCACCTGCGGCGCCTGCTGCGGGCGGGCGATCTGGCCAAGCACGCGGGTCAGCGTGGCAAGGTCCGTGCGCAGTTCGGCCATGCTCTCCTGCCGGCCGGCGGCCACCTCTTCCAGCAGCCGCAGCATCTGCACGTCGATCGAGCGCAGGCGCATCCGGCTCTCTGCATCCAGCCCCTCGGCACTCTCGCGGCTTTCCAGCACCTCGATCAGGCGCTCCTGCCCCTCGGCGATCCGCGCCAGCGAGTTCGACGAGGGCGCCGTGGCCTCGAGCCGCTCGGTCATCCGCTCGATGGAGTCGGCAAGCTGGCCGAGCCGGCCTTCGACTTCCATGCGGCCCTGCTCGCTCTCGGTGTAGAGCGCGGTCATCCGGGCCATCTGATCGTTCATCTGGTCGAGCACCATGCCGATCAGCGCCTCGTCGCCGCTGCCCTCACCCTCGCCCGAGCTGAAGCTGAGCTTGGTGATCGAGCTGAGCCATTCCTCGAGCTCGCGGTAGAAGCGGTTCTGGCCGTGCCCGGCGAAAAGCTCCAGCAGGCCGACGATCAGCGATCCGGCAAGACCCAGAAGCGAGGAGGCGAAAGCCACGCCCATGCCGCCGAGCTGGCCTTCGAGGCCGCTCATCAGGCGCGAGAAGGTCTGCACCCCGCTCTCGCCCTCTTCCGGCACGAGGCTGCGGATGGTGTCGACCAGCGCCGGAACCGTGGTGGCGAGCCCGTAGAAGGTGCCCAGCAGGCCGAGGAAGATCAGCAGCGAGGTGATGTAGCGGGTGATCTCGCGCGCCTCGTCGATCCGGGTCGCGACCGAGTCGAGGATCGAGCGGGTCGAGGTCGTGGTGATCTGCAGCCGCTTGTCGTGCCGCCGCAGCAGCGCCGCCAGCGGGGCCAGCAGGCGCGGCGGGCGCGCCCCGGCGTCGCGGCCCGAGACAAAGCCCTCGATCCAGCGCACCGAGCCGATCAGTTGCGCCACCTGCAGGAAGCACGCCAGCACGCCGAGCACGAAGACGAAGAGGATGAAGCCGTTGAGATAGGGGTTCGACTGGAACACCGGCAGCACCCGCGGCAGCACCAGCACCGCGCCGGCACCGCACAGCCCGAGAACCGCCAGCATCAAGAGGATCTGGCGGACCGGCTGACTGAAATGGGCCTCTGCCTCGAGGTCGCGTCGGTCCATTCTGGGCACCTGAATTTGTACTATTCTGCGCGGCAGCGTAAGCCGTCGCCCCAATCAAGCCAAGCCGTTATCCGTCAGACCCCGCACACGGTCGGCCAACCAGTGCAGCTCGGCATCAGGAATGCCCAGGTGCTCGAGATGCGAGGCGGTGTTGTAGAGATATTCGCTGTTCGGACCGCGCCCGCCGATCGCCTGCGCGATGATCCGCGCCTGCTCCTCGAGGTCGAGCCCGCCGCAATACTGCACGTGGTCCGGGTCGATGATGTAGGTCACCGCCTCCACCGCGCGCCCGTCCTGCAGCGTCAGCGGCAGCGTGGCCTCGTAATAGGCCGCCGAGACCAGCTCGCGCTCGCGCAGGTAGGCGAGCGTCGCACCCTCGGTGCCCGGCTGCGCCCGCAGCGCCAGCCCGTCGCAGGCGGCCTCGTGCTCGGCATCCAGCGCCAGCACCAGCCCGGGCGCCTCGGGGGTGCCGCGGTGGTGGATCGAGCGCATGCAGAAGGAGCGCCGGTAGCCCGGCAGCGTGGCATGCACGCTCTCGGCCACCGGAAAGCCGGGGTTCCAAAGAAGTGAGCCGTAGCCGAAGACCCAAAGTGCCATCATTCTGGTCCTTTCCGCATGGCGGCTGTAAACACCAATCCTGTCCGTCAGAAAAGGGGCGCGTTGTGAAGAAACTGTTGTTTGCCGTGATCGTGGCGGCGCTGGCCTGGTCCGGCTTCTGGTTCGTCTCGGTGCATTTCGAGCGCAAGGCGATCGATGGCTGGATGGCGGCGCGCCGGGCCGAGGGCTGGACCGCCACCTACGACGA
Source organism: Alloyangia pacifica (assembly GCF_020524285.1). GTDB lineage: Bacteria > Pseudomonadota > Alphaproteobacteria > Rhodobacterales > Rhodobacteraceae > Salipiger > Salipiger pacificus_B. Next base: position 216,051 of record NZ_JAIVKX010000010.1, on the reverse strand, counting down.
TCTTTCGTTCCAGGGCTTTCCGAACCGCGTCGATGCGCGGCTGAGCGGCGTGGTGCTTGCAAGCCCCGAAGGGCTGCGCTGGGAGGCGCCCTTCGTCGACATCTACCGGCTGGTCTACAACTTCGGGCACGAGATCGTCGCCTTCCCACCGCAGATGCGCGTGACCACCGAGCTTGGCGAAACCGAGATCGCCTCGGACGGGATGCGCGCCAGCTTCATCCACGAAGGCGACATCGTCGTGCGCGCCAATTTCGAGAGCGCCACGCTCAACCTCACCGGCGCCACCACCGCGGCGCTGGCTGGGCTGACCGCCGCGCTCACCCGCGACGAGGGCGAGGAGACCAGCTACCGCATCGCCGTCGGCGCAGATGCGATCGCCGGCTCCGGCGGGCGCGTGGCCGATGCCATCCGGCTCGATGCGGGCTTCGACACCGACCTGCCGCTGCGCGTCGGCAAGCAGGCGGGCCCGCACCCGCAGCCGCTGCGCGTGGACCTGCGGCTCGCCGAGTACAAGGTCGACGACCTGCAACTGAAGATGGCGGGCGATGTCGACGTGGACGACAACGGCCGGCTCGACGGGCAGGTGACCGTCAAGGCGGTGAACTGGCGCGAGATGATCGACATGGCGCGGCAGAGCGGCCAGCTTCCCGAGGGCATGGCACAGGCGCTCGAGGACGGGCTCGGCCTCGTCGCCGGGCTCTCGGGCAACCGCGACACGCTCGACCTGCCGCTGACGCTCGACGGGGGCATCGCCCGGCTGGGTCCGATCCCGCTCGGCGAGGCGCCGCGGCTGCGCTTCCCCTGAGCCTTTCCGGGGCCGCGCCCACGAACCCAATCTCCCGGCCCGCGCCGCCACGCTTGCGCGGCGCGGCAAAGCCGGGAAGAGTGCGCATATGACCGACGCTCTCGCCTCCCGCATGGACACCCGCATCGACGACAAGCGTGACGATCTGATCGCGCTGACGCAGGACCTCGTCCGCATCCCGACGCTGAACCCGCCGGGGCAATATTACCGCGACGTCTGCGACTACCTCGAGCGGCGGCTCTCGGCGCGCGGCTTCGCCTGCACGCTGGTGCGGGCCGAGGGCGCGCCCGGCGACAGCGCAACATACCCACGCTGGAACATCGTTGCCCGCCGCGAGGGCCCGCGCCCCGGCGACTGCGTGCATTTCAACTCGCATCACGACGTGGTCGAGGTGGGTGCCGGCTGGACCCGCGACCCCTTCGGCGGCGCGCTCGAGGGCGACCGCATCTACGGCCGCGGCACCTGCGACATGAAGGGCGGGCTCGCCGCCTCGATCATTGCCGCCGAAGCCTTTCTCGAACAGCATCCGGATTTCGCCGGCGCGGTGGAGATCAGCGCCACGGCGGACGAGGAGTCCGGCGGCTATGGCGGCGTTGCGCATCTGGCGAAAGAGGGCTGGTTCGACCCGGCCCGCGTGCAGCACGTCATCATCCCCGAGCCGCTCGACAAGCACCGCATCTGCCTCGGCCACCGCGGCGGATGGTGGGCCGAGATCGAGACCAAGGGCGAAATCGCCCATGGCTCCATGCCCTTCCTCGGCGATTGCGCGATCCGCCACATGGGCGCGGTGCTCGACGCCTTCGAAGAGACGCTCTTCCCCGCCATGGCCGCCCGCGTCACCGCGATGCCCGTGGTCCCCGAGGGCGCGCGCAACTCGACAATGAACATCAATTCGATCCACGGCGGCCAGGCCGAGACGCACGAGGGCCTGCCCGCGCATTGCGTGCCCGACAGCTGCCGCATCGTGATCGACCGGCGCTTCCTGATCGAGGAGACGGTGGAAGGCGTGCAGCAGGAGGTCATCACCCTGCTCGAGGACCTGAAATCGCGCCGTGCGAACTTCGACTACGAAATACGGGAACTCAACCGCGTCATCCCCTCGATGACCGAGAAGTCGGCCCCGGTGGTCACCACCGTCGCCGAGGCGATCCGCGAGGTGCTCGGGCAGGACGCCACCTACGTCGCCTCGCCCGGCAGCTACGACCAGAAGCACATCGACCGGATCGGCAAGCTGAAGAACTGCATCGCCTACGGGCCGGGCGTTCTGGAACTGGCGCATAAGCCCGACGAGTGGATCGGCGTCACCGACATGCTCGACAGCGCCCGGGTCATGGCCCGCAGCCTGGAGCGCCTGCTGCTGCGCTGATCGCCGAGGGCCGCACGGGCGGGCCGCTCGGGCCGGCCTCCGGCGGGGATATTTTTCATCTAGACGAAGCGCACGCCCGCTGCGCCAGTCCTCGGCCCTTCGCCGAGACCCAAATATCCCGGCGGTCCGGGGGCAGCGCCCCCGGCTTGCGGTCACTCCTCCCAGTAGGTCACTCCTCCCAGTAGACACCCGTCAGGTCGGTCGCCTGCGTCGGCTGGTTCTTCCACAGCCCGTGCAGCTTGGCATCCGCGATGGTCGGGAAGGCAAGCTGGAAGAGGAAGGCGTTGACGTGATCCTCGGCGATGACCGTCTCCGCCTCCTTCAGCATCTCCGAGCGCGCCGCGGGATCGGTGGTGGCGGCAAGCCGGGCCATCAGCTCCTGGAAGCTCGGATTATCATACTGGAAGTAATAGTCGGGCCGGGCGTAGATATTGATGTCCATCGGCTCTGTGTGGCTGACGATGGTCAGGCCGAAGTCCTTGCCCCGGAACACCTCCTCGAGCCATTGCGCCCATTCGAGGTTGGTGATCTCGGTCTGGATGCCCACCGCGCGCAGCTGCGCCGCGATGATCTCGCCGCCGCGGCGCGCGTAGGAGGGCGGCGGCAGTTTCAGCGTCGTGGTGAAACCGTCGGGGTAGCCCGCGTCGGCGAGCAGCGTCTTGGCTTTCTCGGGATCGTAATCCGACAGGCCGGTCAGATCCACGTAGTCGGGGTTGTGCGGCGCGAAATGCGTGCCGATCGGCGTGCCGAGGCCGAACATGGCGCCGTCGATGATCGCCTGCCGGTCGATGGCATGAGCCACCGCCTCGCGCACCAGCGGGTCGTCGAAGGGCTCGAGCCCATTGTTCATCGCCAGGATGGTCTCGCCCTCGGTCGAGCCCACCAGCACCTGGAAGCGCGGGTCGGCCTCGAACTGCGGCAGGTTCTCGGGCGCCGGGAACCCGGCATAGGCGTCGATGTCCTGCGCCATCATCGCGGCAAAGGCCGCCGTCGGGTCGGAGATGAAGCGGAAGGTGGCCTTGCTCAGCGCCGGGGCCTCGCCCCAGTAGTCCGGGTTGCGGCTGAGGCTGATGCTGTCGCCCTGCGTCCAGCTGGCGAAGGTGAAGGGCCCCGTGCCGACCGGCTGCGCCTTGATGCCCTCGATGCTTTCGGGCGCCACGATCACCGCGTCTCCCCAGGCCATGTTGAAGAGGAACGCCCCGTCAGGGGCCTTGAGCGTGACCTGCACCGTCAGCGGATCGATCACCGTGACCTCCTCGATGCCGGCGAAAAGCGCCTTCTGGGCGTTCTGGCTGTCCTCGGCGCGGGCACGGCCGAGGGTGAACTTCACGTCCTCCGCGTCCATCGTTGTGCCGTCGTGGAAGGTCACGCCCTCGTGCAGGTGGAAGGTGTAGCTGGTGCCATCCTCGGAAATATCCCAGGTCTCGGCGAGACTGGGCGCGATCGAGCCGTCCTCGGTGAATTTCGTCAGCCCCTCGAAGACATTGGCGTAGAGCACCGAGTCGATGGCCCCGGCGGCGGCGGAGGTCGGATCGAGATGCGGCGGCTCGAGCTGCAGCGCGATGATCAGGTCGTCCTGCTGGGCAAAGGCGGCAGAACCGAGCAGCAGCGCGGCGAGCGAGAGACTGAGACGTGAGATCGAACGGATCATCGGGATGGCAACTCCTGTGTCGGGACCGGGCAAGCGGACGTTCGGTCAAGACTGCCCGCAAATTTCCCGTTTGTGCAAGCGGCGACACGGTTTGCTCTCTGGATCGAAGCGTCCCGGCCTGCTAAACGGCGCCAGCCCCGATGTGCAGCCGCGACGAGAGGAGACGCCGATGAGCGCCACGGCCCGCAAGAGCGCCCCGCTGCCCGAGGACATCCGCGCCCGCAAGGGCGGCGTCCCGCTGGTCAGCCTCACCGCCTATACCACCCCGATGGCGCAGTCGATGGACGCCCATTGCGACTTCGTGCTGGTCGGGGATTCCGTCGGCATGGTGCTGCACGGGCTGCCCTCGACGCTGGGCGTCACGCTGGAGATGATGATCCTGCACGGCCAGGCGGTGAAGCGCGGCCTCGAAAAGGCGATGATGGTCGTGGACATGCCCTTCGGCAGCTACGAGGAAGGCCCGCAGCAGGCCTTTCGCAATGCCGCACGGATCATGGCCGAGACCGGCGCCGCGGCGGTCAAGCTCGAGGGCGGCAGGCACATGGCACAGACCATCCGCTTTCTCGTGCAGCGCGGCATCCCGGTGATGGGCCACGTCGGCCTCACACCGCAATCGATCAACACGCTGGGCGGCTACAAGGTGCAGGGCCGCGGCGCCGCCGCCGAGGCGCTGGTCGCCGACGCCCGCGCCGTCGCGGAGGCCGGGGCCTTCGCCGTGGTGCTGGAGAAGGTGCCCGCGGCGCTCGCCGACCGGCTCACCGCCGAGTTGCCGATCCCCACCATCGGCATCGGCGCCTCGGCGGGCTGCGACGGGCAGATCCTCGTGGTCGACGACATGCTGGGGGCCTTCACCGCCTTCAAGCCGAAATTCGTGAAACGCTACGCGGCGCTCGGTCACCAGGCCGAGGCGGCGATCGAGGAATATGCGGCCGAGGTGCGCGCCCGGGAATTCCCCGGACCCGAGCACGTCTTCGCCGAAGAGGCTCCGGAGACCAAGACATGACCCCTCCCATCCTGCGGACCAAGGCGGCGCTGCGCGACGCCGTGCTGGGCTGGAAACGCGCCGGCGAGACCATCGGCGTGGTGCCTACCATGGGCGCGCTGCACGCCGGGCACCTGAGCCTCGTGGAGGCCGCCAAGGCGGATTGCGACCGGGTAATCGTGACGATCTTCGTGAACCCCAAGCAGTTCAACAATCCCTCCGATCTCGAGAGCTACCCGCGCACCGAGGAGTCCGATGCCGAGAAGCTCGCGCCTTTCGCGGTCGATGCGATCTACGTGCCGGGACCGGAGGAGATCTACCCCGAGGGTTTCGCCACCGCGGTCACCGTCTCCGGCCTCACCGACGGGCTGTGCGGCTCGCACCGGCCGGGGCATTTCGACGGTGTCACCACGGTCTGCGCCAAGCTCTTCCTGCAGACCCTCGCCGACCGCGCCTATTTCGGCGAGAAGGACTACCAGCAGTTGCAGGTGGTCACCCGCATGGCGCGCGATCTCGACCTGCTGACCGAGGTCATCGGCTGCCCCACCGTGCGCGAGCCTGACGGGCTGGCGCTGTCGTCGCGCAACGTGCTGCTGCCGTCCGGGACCCGCGCCGCCGCCCCGGCGCTGAACCGGGTGATGCGGCAGGTGGCCGAACGGCTGGCCGAGGGGGAAAGCCTCGGGCCGGTGCGCTTCCAGGCCGAGGCGGCGCTGCACGAGGCAGGTTTTTCCGAGGTCGAATACATCGAGCTGCGCGGCGCGGACGGGCTCGCGCCACTGGAACATCCCACCCGGCCTGCCCGCCTGCTCGCCGCCGCCTGGCTGGGCGGGGTGCGGCTGATCGACAATATCGCGGTAGGGTGAGGCCAGGCCGGAGGCGCTGCCCCCGGACCCCCGGGATATTTCGGTCTAGACGAAGAGACGAAGTCGCCCCTTCGTCTGGGTGGAAAAAATCCCCGTCGGAGGCAGGCCAGGCAGGGCCGCAGGCGCAGGCGGGGTCAGGCGACCAGCCGTTCCGCCTTCTTCAGGTCCACCGAGACGAGCTGGCTGACGCCCTGCTCCTGCATGGTCACGCCGAAGAGCCGGTCCATCCGGCTCATGGTCACCGCGTGGTGCGTGATGATCAGGAAGCGCGTCTCGGTGCGGCGGCACATCTCGTCGAGCAGGTCGCAGAAGCGCGTGACGTTGGCATCGTCGAGCGGCGCGTCGACCTCGTCGAGCACGCAGATCGGCGCCGGGTTGGCGAGGAACACCGCGAAGATCAGCGCCAGCGCGGTCAGCGTCTGCTCGCCGCCCGAGAGGAGCGAGAGCGTCGAGAGCTTCTTTCCCGGCGGTTGGCACATGATCTCGAGCCCGGCCTCGAGCGGATCGTCGCTCTCGACCATGACGAGGTTCGCTTCGCCGCCATTGAACAGGTGGGTGAAGAGCGTGCGGAAGTTGGCGTTCACCTGCTCGAAGGCGGTCAGCAGCCGCTCGCGCCCCTCGCGGTTGAGCGAGGAGATGCCCGCGCGCAGGGTGCGCACCGCTTCCTCGAGGTCGGTCTTTTCCTGCACCAGCGTCTCGTGCTCGGTCCGCACCTCGCGGGCGTCCTCCTCGGCGCGCAGGTTGACCGCGCCGAGTGCGTCGCGCTGGCGCTTGAGCCGGTTCACGTCGGCCTCGATCGTCTCGGAGGCGGGCATGTCCGAGGGCGCCATGTCGAGCCGGGCCAGCAGCTTCTCGGGGGTGGTCTCCTGCTCTTCCTCGATTCGCTCGGCGGCGGCGGTCACCGTCTCGCGCGCAGCCTCGACGCGGGCTTCTGCGCCCGCGCGCGCCTCGCGCGCCTCGGAGGCGGCGCGCTCCGCGTCCCGCTCGGCGGCGATGGCGGCACGCATGGCGCTCTCGGCGGCCGACAGCATGTCGGCGGCGGCAGCGCGGCGCTCCTCGGCTTCCTCGATCGAGCGGGCAAGCTCGTCGCGCTTGCCAGCCAGTTCGTCCGGCACCGCCCGCGCCTCGGCCAGTTCCCGTTCGTGCGTCGCCTTGCGATCCGAAAGCTCGGCGCTGCGCTTCTCGGCGGTGTCGAGACGATGACGCCAGCCCGAGAGCTCCTTGGTCACGGTCTGCTGCCGGCCCTTGCGCGCCTCGCCCTCGCGGCGCAGCTCGTCATGCGCCGAGCGGCGGGTCAACATGGTCATGCGCGCCGCCTCGACGGTCATCCGCACGTCCTCGGCCAGCGCCCGGGCGCTTTCCAGATCGCCCAGCTCCGACAGGCCGCGCTCGGCCTCGAGCACCTGCTTGCGCGCCGCCTCGGCCTCGCCCTCGTGGCGGCTCACCGCCAGCCCAACGCTTTCCAGCCGGCTCTCGGCCATGCTGCGCTCGCTTTCGGCCCGGTTGAAGGCGCGCATCGCCTCGTTGACCTCGCGGTCGGCCTCGCGCCGGGTCTCGCGCGCCACCTTGTCGGCACGGGTGAGATCGGCAAGCCGCGCGACCAGCGCATCATGCGCCAGGCGCGTGGCCTCGACCTGCGCCTCGGCGCGGTCCAGTTCGGCCTTCAGAACCTCGAGCCGGTTGAGCTGCTCGAGCCGCAGCGCAGCGGCTGACGGCGCATCCTCGGCGCCGGCGCGGAAGCCGTCCCAGCGCCAGAGATCGCCTTCGCGGCTGACCAGCCGCTGGCCGGGTTTCAACTGCGGCTGCAGCTGGTCGCCCTCGGCCCGGTCCACGAGGCCAATCTGGCTCATCCGCCGCATCAGCACGCCCGGGACGGAGACATGCTGCGACAGCGCGCGCACCCCTTCGGGCAGCATCTGCTGGCTCTCGTAGCGCGGCAGTTCCACCCAGCCCGAAGCCCCACCCGCACCCACCTCGGGCGCGCGCAGGTCGTCGGCGAGCGCCGCGCCGAGCGCCTTCTCGAAGCCCTGGGCCACCTGCAGACGGTCGAGCACCTGCCCGCCCTCGGCGGTGTCACGTTCGAGCAGCCGGGTGAGCGCGCCGACCTCGGCGCGCAGCGCGCTGGCTTCGCCTTCGGCCTCGGAACGCTCGGCCCGGGCCTCCGCCTCGCGCGACTGGCAGTCGGTGCGGGCCTCGTCGGCCTGCGCCAGCAGTTCCTCGGCGCGGGCGGCCATGGTCTGCGCCGCCTCGGACCGCGCCTGCGCGTCTTCCATGGCGCCGGTTGCCTCGGTCAGCTTGCCGCGCGCCTCGGCCACGGCATCGCGCGCCTTGCCGGCCTCGCCCTCGTGGCGGACCAGCGCCTGGCGCAGGTCAGCGAGGTAGCGGTGCGCCGACTGGTGGCGGGCGGCCAGCCGCGCCACGTCCTCGGTCTGCTGGGTCAGCGCCGCTTCGCGATCCTGCAGCACGTCCGAGGCCTCGGACGCGGCATCTGCGGCATCCGCCAGCCGTTCGTCATGCCCCTCGGCGGCCTTGGCCAGCTCGCGCGCCTCCCATTCGAGTTGCGCGATGGTCTCGCCGGCATCGCGGTTGAGCGCGCCCTCGCGCTCGATGTCGAGGCCGATCTGCTCGATCCGCCGGGTCAGCGTCTCGATGGTATCCAGCGCCCGCGCTTCCTGCTCGGCCAGCGCGTCGCGCTGCACCGCCAGGCGCTGCAGGATGGCGGCGGCGATGGCCTCCTCCTCGCGCAGCGGTGGCAGGGCCTCGTCGCGCTCGGCGCGCGCGCGCTCGGCGGCGCGGGCGGCGCTCTCGGCCTGGGCGGCGGCGGTGACAAGGCCGCGCAGCACGGTCTCTGCCGCCTGCCGGGCCTCTTCGGCCTCCATCCAGCGGCGATACAGCAGCAGCCCCTCGACCTGCCGCAGCTCGGTGCCGATGGCGCGGTAGCGCTGCGCCTGCCGGGCCTGCCGGTCAAGCGTCCCGAGCTGCGATGCAAGCTGCTCGATCACGTCGTCGACGCGCAGCAGGTTGGCCTCGGTGTTGTTCAGCTTCAGCTCCGCCTCGTGGCGGCGCTGGTAGAGCCCCGAGATGCCCGCGGCCTCCTCGAGGATGCGGCGGCGGTTCTTCGGCTTGGCGTTGATCAGTTCGGAGATCTGCCCCTGCCGCACCAGCGCGGGCGAATGCGCCCCGGTCGAGGCGTCGGCGAAGAGCATCTGGACGTCGCGCGCCCGCACGTCCTTGGCGTTGACCTTGTAGGCCGAGCCGACGTCGCGGGTGATCCGCCGCACGATCTCCAGCTGGTCCTGGTCGTTGAAGCCCGCAGGGGCGAGCCGGTCGCCGTTGTCGATGGTCAGCGCCACCTCGGCGAAGTTGCGGGCGGGGCGCGAATGAGCACCGGCGAAGATCACGTCTTCCATGCCCGCGCCGCGCATCGCCTTGGCGCGGTTTTCGCCCATGACCCAGCGCAGCGCCTCGAGCAGGTTGGACTTGCCGCAGCCGTTCGGCCCGACGACCCCGGTCAGCCCGTCGGCGATGACGAGGTCCGTGGGGTCGACGAAGCTCTTGAAGCCCGTCAGTCGAAGCCGTGTGAACTGCAAAGCGTAGCCCTGATTCCGAAGATATTTCCAAATTTGCCGCCCGGTGGGGGCACAAGTCAAACGCTTTACACCGGATGTGGCGGGCGGCTGCCAGTTGTCCACAAGATATTGCGGGAACCGCGCTATCTTTGTGGGTTGACCGTGGCGCAGGCCCGGCCAATATCCGAAGCCATGCCCGGAGGAAAGCATTGATGTCGGTGACCATTCGTCCAGTTCCGCCCCGCGACCCGCGCGCCGAAGCGTTGCTGAAAGCCAGCCACGCGCTGATGGAGTCGCTGTTCCCACCGGAAGAGAATTACTTCCTCGACATCGACGCGCTTTGTACGCCCGAGATCACCCTGTTCGGGGCCGAAGAAAACGGTGTGCTTCTGGGCTGCGCCGCAATCGCCCGCAAGGACGGCTACGCCGAGATCAAATCGATGTTCGTGAGCCCCGAAGCGCGCGGTCTCGGCCTCGCCCGCCGTCTGCTTGAACACCTCGAGACCGTGGCACGGGCTGAAGCCATCCCACTCCTGCGACTGGAGACCGGCGACAAGCTGCCCGCCGCGGTGGCGCTCTACGAACGTACGGGCTTCGTACCGCGAGGTCCATTCGACGGCTACGTGGAGAACAGTTCGAGCCTGTTCTACGAAAAGGCGCTCTGACGCCTACGCTTCATCCTGCATACGCTTCGTACCTCCTCTCAATCTCTCCGCTCGACCGACCGTCAACAGGTCATGGTCGAAGTCATGGCCGAACGCGGACCTGCCCAACCCCTAAACCTAAGCTGCGCGCCAAAGCGCCGGCGATCGGCAGCCCGCGGAAATCCGCGCGCGCCAATGCGGCATCCCGCGCAAATCTTCGTGCAAACCTATGAACTTTCCCTGAATGGCGGCCGCCGCGCCTTGTCATCGGCGCCGCTCTCCGCCCAGACTGGTGCCAGTCCCGACACGCGCCGCCCCAAATACGGAGCCCCGCCATGCCCGACGGTCCCGCCCCAATCACCCCACGCAAGAAATGGGGCTGGATGCTCGTTCTCGGGATCGTCCTGACCCTCGGCGGCATCGGGGCCTTCGTGCACCCCTTCGCCGCGTCGATGACCGTGCTGACCATTTCAGCCATTGCCTTCGTCATCGCCGGCGCGCTGCAACTCTGGATTGCCTTCAACGATCACGCCAGCACCGGCGCGCGGATCGCCGAGGCGCTGCTCGGCCTGCTGGTCCTGGCCTTCGGGCTCTTCCTGCTGGCCAACCCGCTGCGCGGCCTGGTCTCGCTGACCTGGCTGATCGCCTTCTTCTTTCTCGCGCTCGGCGTCGTGCGCATCGCCATCGGCTTCTCGGTCCGCGAGCGCTCCGGCTGGGGCTGGCTTGTCTTTGCCGGGCTGGTGTCGCTGTGCCTCGGCGTGCTGATCATGGCGACGCTGCCCGGCTCGGCGACGGGCCTATTGGGCATCTTTCTCGCGATCGACCTGCTGAGTTCCGGGATCGGCGCAACGCTGATCGCGCTGCACATGCGGAACCACTAGCTGCGCTGCGTCAGCTCAGAAGTTGACCTCGACCGCGGGCAGCTCCAGCGCCGAGACCAGCTCGCGCAACTCCTGTCGCGCGGCGACGTTCGAGATATTGAGGTTGCCGACGCCGATGTCCTTGAGATCGAGCAGCGTGAGGCCGCGCGGGAAAAGCTCGCGGAAGATCACCCGCTCGTTGAAGCCCGGCGCGATGCGGAAGCCGATGCGCTTCGACAGCTTGGTCAGTGCCTTTTCCATCTTCATCTTGTTGACCATGTTCTGCGCCCCGAGGCGGTTGCGCAGCACCACCCAGTCGATCGGCTGCAGCCCGGCCTGGGCGCGTAGCTGGCGCGCGTTCCAGACCATCTCGGAGTAGACCGAAGGGCCGAGGATCTTCTCGCCGTCGGTGTCGATATGGGCCAGCAGGTCGAAATCGATGAAGCTGTCGTTGAGCGGGGTGATCAGCGTGTCGGCGAGCGAATGCGCCACCTGGCTCAAGCGGGTGTGCGAGCCGGGGCAGTCGATCAGCACGAAGTCGCAGTCAGTCTCAAGCTGCGCGACGGCCTTGGACAGGCGGTGGTCAAAGGCATTCTCTCCGGGCGCCAATGCCTCGGGCGAGACTTCGGGCAGGTCGAGGTAGAGCGGGATCGGCAGGTCGAGCCCCTCGCGCGCGCAGAAGGCGCGGCGGTTCTCTATGTAGCGGCCGACCGAGCGCTGCCGCAGGTCGAGATCCAGCGTGCCGGTCCGGTGCCCCATACGCGCCAGGGCGGTTGCCACGTGCATCGAGACGGTGGACTTCCCCGCCCCACCCTTCTCGTTTCCTACGACGATGATATGTGCCACGCTGTCCCCTCGTGTTTCCCGCCCACATGTTTGGCTGTGCTTGCGGTAGGCCCACAGTATATGGGGTCCACTTCAAGGAAAAGCCTTCAGACGCCCCAAGCCCGCAACCTTTCGCGGTTTCCGGATTGGACGCGCGGCACAAAAGCAAAAGCCCGGCCATGGGCCGGGCTCTGCAAGCGTGTCGCTCGGGACAGATCAGTGCAGCTTGGCACCGACCTCCTTGATCGAGGAGTCCACCAGCTTCGCCTTGTCGGCAGCACCAAGCTGCTGACCAATCACGTCGCGGGCAGCCGCCACGGCCACGGAAATCGCGCGGTCGCGCACTTCCTTGACGGCCGAGGTCTCGGCGGACTTGATCTGCTCCTCGGCAGCCGCGATGCGGCGGGCGATGGAGACGTCGAGGTCCTTGCGGGCCTGGTCCGCGGCGCTTTCGGCGTCGATCTTGGCCTGGGCCACGATCTTTTCCGCCTGCTCCTGCACTTCGCGCTGCTTGCGCTCGTAGGAGGCCAGCAGGGTCTGTGCTTCTTCGCGCAGGGCGCGGGCTTCTTCCAGCTCGTCGCGGATGCCGTCGGCACGCTTGTCGAGCAGGCCGCCCAGGGTCTTCGGCACCTTGAAGTACACGAGGACCGCGAGGAACAGCAGGAAGCCGAGCAGCACGACGAAGTCGGTGTTGCGCAGCGAGAAGAACGGGCCGGAGGCGGCCAGCGCGGGGCTGGCCATCAGGGTTCCGAGCGCGCTCAGGGAAATGAGGTGGCGCATGGGATCAGCCTTTCATCCGGTTTGCCACGGCCGCGTCGATCGCAGCCTGGTCGGCAGAGGTCCCGAGGGCAGCCACGATGGCTTCCGCGGTTTCCTTTGCAACGGCCTCGACGCTTTCCACGGCAGAGGCGCGGATCCCGGCGAGCACCTTTTCGGACTCGGCCGATTTCTCGGCGATCTTGGCGTCCGCCTCGGCCGTTGCGGCATCGAGCTTGGCCTTGATCTCGTCGCGGGCTTTCTGCGCGATGGCCTGTGCCTCGGTGCGGGCGTCGGCAAGCGCTTTCTCGTAGGCCGCTTCCGCGTCCTTCGCCTGGCGCTTCAGTTCTTCCGCGGCGGAGATGTCGTTCGTGATGGTGCCCTGACGCTCGGCCAGGACGGATGCGATCCGCGGCAGAGCGATGCGCGACAGCACGAAGAAGATCACCACCAGAGTGATGATGAGCCAGAAGATCTGGTTCGGAATCCACTCGCCGCAAAGCTGCGGCATCCCGATGGCGGAGCCATGGGCATCGACGCAGACACCGGCCATTTCTTCCTGAATGGGTTCGACCGCCATGTCGTCCTCCGTCGGAACGTTGTCTCTACTTGGGGCGGCCCGTCAATGACGGCGCCGCCCCCGCGTAAGGATAAGGTCCCGAAGGATTAGACGGCGAACATCAGCAGCAGAGCGACGAGGAACGAGAAGATCCCCAGTGCTTCTGCGAATGCGATGCCGATGAAGAGGGTGGCGGTCTGCGATGCAGCTGCCGACGGGTTGCGCAGCGCGCCGCCCAGGAAGTTTGCAGCAACGTTACCCACGCCGAGGGCTGCGAGGCCCGAACCCAGGCCTGCGAGGCCGGCGCCGATGAACTGACCGAGGTTTGCGATATCGCCTTCCATTTGAGTCTCTCCTTACGATGGAATTGGATGGATAGGGGTTGTCCGGACCGTCCTGCCCTTAGTGGGCAGGGTGCAGCGCGTCCTTGAGGTACACGCAGGTCAGGATGGTGAACACGTAGGCCTGGATGAAGGCCACCAGAACTTCGAGCCCATAGATCGCGGTGATCGCGACGATCGACACCGGCGAGACGACGGCCAGCGCGGCGAAGCCTGCGAAGACCTTCATCACGGCGTGACCGGCCATCACGTTGCCAGCAAGACGTATGGAGTGGCTGACCGGACGGACGAAGTAGGAAATGATCTCGATCACGGCGAGGATCGGGCGCAGCGCCAGCGGCGCCGAGGTCACCCAGAACAGGCCCAGGAAGTGCACGCCGTTCTTTACGAAGCCGAGGATGGTCACCCCGAGGAACACCGCGAGAGCCAGCACCCAGGTCACCGCGATGTGCGAGGTGGTGGTGAAGCTCATCGGGATGAGGCCGAGGAAGTTCGAGAAGACGATGAACATGAACAGGGTCATGATGTACGGGAAGTACTTCAGACCGTCCTTGCCGGTCACGTCCTCGATCATCTTGTAGATGAAGCCGTAGGCAAGCTCGGCGACCGACTGGCTGCGCGAGGGGATGATCGCGCGGCGTGAGGTGCCCAGCACCATGACGCCGATGATCGCGAGGATGCAGATGAACATCCACAGCGTCACGTTGGTGATGGTGAACATGCCCACGTCGCCGGCTCCGAAGAGCGGTTTGATCATGAACTGGTCCATCGGGTGGAAGGACAGGCCGCCTTCTACCGCGTGTTCTGCCATATCAGCACCGTGAGCCGCTTCAGTCGCCATCGCCGCGATCCCTCTTCTCGTCATCTCCGGGCTGGCCGGAGGATTGTCCCTCTCCGGCGGTGCCGGAAGTTTGTTTCGCCTGAATCTCGGCGGCGGTCCGCAGCATCACGCGGATGCCCGCCACGAGGCCCAGCAATGTGAACAGCACCATGAACCACGGCATGGTGCCCAGAAGGGCGTCCAGGCCGTAGCCGATACCAAAGCCGATCCCGAGACCGGCCACCATTTCCGTCACCATCCGCCAGGCGACATTGGCCTGGGAATAGTGCTCCTCGTGGTGCGACTTCCGGGTCTCCCGGGCAGCCTTGGCCGCCGCGATCTTCGCCTCCAGCGCGTCGAGTTGCCGCTTCGGATCGGGATCGCCCACCATTTCGCTCCATTCGGACGTTCCCGGAGTTGCTATGCGGAGGGGGGCTTCGAGTCAACCCGCCGTGATCGCCTGAAACAGCCTTCTAAGGCATTGATTTTACTGGCGTCACCATCGAGGCCGCAGCGCAGCATCGGGCCGCTAGCGCCACCAGGCGCGCAAATCCATATTCAACCCCGGGGTTGAGTATAGGAAAACCGCCGCCACGGCGTGGCTTGACGGCCCACCCCGCTCCGGCGCTTATGAGCCCATGCAACCCGATCTCGACACCGTCTTCGCCGCCCTGGCCGACCCCACGCGGCGGCGCATCCTCGCCATGCTGCTCGAGGATGACATGGCGGTGACCGATGTCGCGGAGCCCTTCGAGATGTCGCTCGCGGCGATCTCCAAGCACCTCGCGATCCTCGCTGCGGCCGGGCTGATCAGCCAGGAGAAGCGCGGCCGGGTGAAATGGTGCAAGCTGGAGCCGGATGCGCTGCGCGAAGCCTCGGTCTGGATGCAAGGTTTCGGCCAGTTCGAGCCGATCAACCTCGACGCCTTCGAGCGGTTCCTTCAGGTCGAGCTGAAGACGGACGATCCGGCCTGAACAGCGTTGGTCGGTGACGCAAAGTCCTTCGAAGGAACTTGCACCTCTCTGAGGCGAGGGGTGTCCCCTACCCGTCCCGCAGCAGCAAGAGCACGGCCAGCACCGACATCGCGACCCCGACGAGGATCAGCGCTGGCGGCGCGCCGCGCCCGAGCGCGAGCTCCCAGAGGATCACCCAGCTCGGGATAAGGTAGGTGTAGGCCATGACCTTGGCGCTCGGCAGACGCATGGCCGCGTACTGCAGGAGCACCGTGCTCAGCGCCGTCGCCGCCAGGGTGGTATAGAGAATGGTCACCCAGACAATGGGCGGTAGCTCCGCCCAATCGGTGACCATGATATCGGACCAGCCCCAAACGAGCAGCACCAGGGTGGCGGCCAGCATGGTTCCTAGCGTGAAGATCAGCCCCGGCTCGCCGCGGTTCAGACGTGGCACCAGCGGCGCATAGACCGCATGGGCCGCGCAGCCGAAGAAGAAGACCGTCTCTCCCCGCCCCGGGGCGAAGGCGAGCAGCGCCGCGAGATCGGCGCGGAAGATCACCCAGAGCGCCCCGGCCGCACCGATCGCCAACCCCAGAGCGATGCGCCCGCTCATGCGCTGGCGCATCAGCAGCCAGCCGAAGCCCGCCGCCATCACCGGCGTCAGGGTGAAGACCGCCGACATGCTCACCGCCTCGGCGGTCTTCAGCCCCTCGAACATGAGCAGGAAATAGACCGCCATCAGCGCGCCGATCAGAAGGTAGCGCCAGGGCGCCGTCAGGGCCGTGCGCGGGACACCACCGCGGGCGAAGACCAGCCCGGCAAGCAGCGTCGTGCCGAGCAGGAAGCGCAGGGCGTTGAGCGCCGCCGGCGCAATATGCGGCGCGGCCATCGAGCCCAGCGAAAACGACCCCGCGACACAGGCCGAAAAGCCCAGCATCGCAAGATGGCCGCGCGCGGCGGGGGTTAAGCTCACGCGATATCCTGTTCGGCGGCGTAGGCCTTGAGGTGCTTGAGGAAGGCCTGAACCTTCGGCGTGCGGTGCAGGTCCACATGGGTCACCAGCCACAGCGGCGACGTCCAATCTTCCTGCGGCGGCAGCACCTGCACAAGCTCGGGGTCCTGCTCGGCCTCGGTCACCGGCATGAAGCCCATGCCCGCCCCTGCGCGGATAGCCTGCAACTGCACCCGGTCATCCGAGGTCCGGAACACGATACGCTCCTGCAGAACGTTGCTCTTCATCCAGCGATGATAAGGCGCGCGCGATTCGAGATCGTCGAAGCCGACGAAATCATGCGAGCCGAACTCCGAGACGGCCTTCGGCGTGCCCTTGCGCGCGAGATAGGATTTCGCGGCATAAAGCGCGACCGGACGCCGCGAGAAGGGCTGCACCACGTTGTCGGGCTCTTCCGGGGCCGCACCGGCGCGCAGCGCCACATGCGCCTCGCCATATTCCAGCCGGAACAGGCGCGAGCCGGTCAGATAGCGCACGGTCACGTCGGGGTAGGTCTCACGGAAGGAGGTCAGCGCGCCGATCATCAGAGCCGAGAAGTTGACCAGCGAGGTCACCAGCAATTCGCCCGAGACCGCCTCGCCGCGGCCCTTGATTCGGCCGACCAGTTGCTGGAATTGATCGTCGGTGCATTGCGCGACCCGGGACAGGTCGCTGCCAGCCTCGGTCGGCGTGTAGCCGCGCGCGTGGCGCTGGAACAGCTTGACCCCGAGCCGCGCCTCCAGCGCATCGATGTGGCGGATCACCGTCGCATGGTGCACGCCGAGCACCTCGGCCGCGCCGCTGACGGTGCCCAGACGCGCCACATGATAGGCGGTGCGAATCTCGTCCCAGTTGTCCATCGGCCTCTCCTGTGCGCCTGCTCACGGGTCCGCGCTAGAAAGCGCGAAGCGGTGCGGGAATGCAAGGAGCGAAGAGGGCTGGACCCTGTCCGATCTTGCGTCGAAACAGTCGCTGACACCGGGACAAGTGCCTGAAAAAGCAAACGCCCGGCACTGCCGGGCGTTTTCGGGCCGCGTCAGGACACGGCCAAAATCCGAAAGGATTAGTCGGTGGCGCCGGTGGTGTCCGAGCTGTCGTCGTCGTCGCCGTCCGAAGCAGCGGCGATCAGCGCGATTGCTGCGAGACCACCAGCCACGGCCAGAGCAGCGCCGCTCGAGGGAGCAGCAACCGGAACCACAGCGTAGGGGTCTTCTTCTTCGACAACCGGTGCCGGCGAGCCAGCGAGAGCCGCGGAAGCGCCGATCATGGAGATGACGGCTGCGGAAGCAAACAGTTCTTTGAGTTTCATATTCGCACCTATCAATTGAGCGTCTTCAAATTCTGACATAGCGTCATTCCGGCCACCCGGCCAGAATTAAATAAGAAAACATGCTTCTTCGGCGGGCAACAGCGCGAAGTGTGCCCATTTTGCAAACAACGCACCGCCTCTACATGACGCGGCGCCAACTCAACTTCGAGTTTCCGCCCATTCCGGCCCCCGGCCCGGCCGCAACTTGACTCGCCGTGCCCATGGGCGTACATCGCGCGCAATCCACCGGGAGTCCGCTATGCTTCCGGTCCCTTGGGCCAATGCCCGGGATCGCCCTCCGTCAGCGCGTTGCGCCCACGGAGGCGTTTTCGCATTGGAACACGGGTCCGGCGACAAAACGCTCCCGCGTCACGTTTGATTCCACGCCGCGCGGCCCCCATCTCGGGTCTGCACACCAGATACGGACCAGAGAAGAAGGAGCCCAGACGGCCCATGTTCGAATCTCTTTCCGAACGCCTCGGCGGCGTCTTCGACCGCCTGACCAAGCAGGGCGCCCTCTCCGAGGATGACGTCCGCACCGCCCTGCGCGAAGTGCGCGTCGCCCTGCTCGAGGCCGACGTCTCGCTGCCCGTGGCGCGCCAGTTCATCAAGGCCGTCGAGAAGAAGGCTACCGGCGCCGCGGTCACCAAGTCGGTGACCCCCGGCCAGCAGGTGGTGAAGATTGTCCACGACGAGCTGATCGCCACCCTCGCCGGCGAGGGCGAGCCCGGCGCGCTGCGCATCGACAACGCCCCGGCGCCGATCCTCATGGTCGGCCTTCAGGGCTCGGGCAAGACCACGACCACCGCCAAGCTTGCCAAGCGCCTCAAGGAGCGCGACCGCAAGAAGGTGCTGATGGCCTCGCTCGACGTGAACCGCCCGGCGGCCATGGAGCAGCTGCAAATCCTCGGCCAGCAGATCGGCGTCGACACGCTGCCGATCGTCAAGGGCGAGGATCCGGTGGCGATCGCCAAGCGCGCCAAGACCCAGGCCAGCCTCGGCGGCTATGATGTCTACATGCTCGACACCGCGGGCCGCCTGCACATCGACGCCGAGCTGATCCAGCAGGCCGCCGACGTCCGCGACGTGGTGAACCCGCGCGAGACGCTGCTGGTGGTCGACGGCCTCACCGGCCAGGACGCGGTCAACGTCGCCACCGAGTTCGACGACAAGATCGGCGTCTCCGGCGTGGTGCTGACCCGGATGGACGGCGACGGCCGCGGCGGCGCCGCGCTGTCGATGCGCGCGATCACCGGCAAGCCGATCAAGTTCGTCGGCCTCGGCGAGAAGATGGACGCGCTGGAAACCTTCGAGCCCGACCGCGTCGCCGGCCGCATCCTCGGCATGGGCGACATCGTCGCGCTGGTCGAGAAGGCACAGCAGACGCTCGAGGTCGAACAGGCCGAGCGCATGATGAAGCGCTTCCAGAAGGGTCAGTTCAACATGAACGACCTGAAGATGCAGCTCGAGCAGATGATGAAGATGGGCGGCCTCGGCGCCATGATGCAGATGATGCCCGGCGCGGCCAAGATGGCCAAGCAGATGGACGAGGCCGGGATGGACGACAAGATCCTGCGCCAGCAGGTCGCCCTCATCAACTCCATGACCAAGAAGGAGCGCGCCAACCCGCAGCTCCTGCAGGCCTCGCGCAAGAAGCGCATCGCGGCCGGCGCGGGCATGGACGTGTCGGATCTCAACAAGCTGCTGAAGATGCAGCGGCAGATGTCCGACATGATGAAGAAGATGGGCAAGATGGGCAAAGGCGGCATGCTGAAACAGGCTATGAAGGGCATGTTCGGTAAGGGCGGCATGCCCGAGGGCATGGACCCGTCGCAGATGGACCCCAAGCAGATCGAGGCCGCGGCCAAGGCGATGGGCGGCAAGATGCCCGGCGGTCTTGGCGGCATGCCCGGCATGGGCGGCGGCGCGCTGCCTCCGGGCCTCGGCGGGTTCGGCAAGAAGAAATGAGCGAGCTGCGCCCCCTCCCCCTTCCCTCTCCCGAGGAGATGGACCCGACCGCCCCGCAGGCGGCCGGCACGGAGGTTGTGCGCGCGTCTCAAGAGCGTCCCTCGACCGATCCCTTCGCACTCTACGGCGCGCCCGAGGACGATTCGGATGGCAGCGTGGAGGCCTATGCATGACTCTCGTCAACGCCCCCCGCCTCGAAACCGAACGCCTGATCCTGCGCGGCCCCGAAGCCGCCGACGCAGAGGCGATGATCGCCTTCCTGCTCGACCGTGAACGCTCGGACGGCTTCGGCGGCTACGATCACCGCGGCGACGCATGGCGCTGGTTCGCGCTCAACGTGGGCCACTGGCACCTGCGCGGCTACGGCTATTTCACCATCGAAGACAAGGCGACCGGCAAGCCCGCCGGCATCTGCGGCATCTGGGAGCCCGAGGGCTGGCCCGAGCCGGAGATCGGCTGGGTGGTCTTCGAGGGTTACGAGGGCCGCGGCATCGCCTCCGAGGCGGCGCTGCGCGTGCGCCGCTACGCCTACGAGGACCTCGGCCTCAAGACGCTGACCTCCAACATCGTGCCGGGCAATGCCCGCTCCGTCGCGCTGGCCGAACGGCTGGGCGCGGTCTACGAGCGCACCTACACGAACTACCACATGGGCGAGGACATGCTCTATCGCCACCCTCCCGCCGAGGAGGTGCTGGCATGAGCGTCGAGATCCCCGTCATCGAGACCGAGCGTCTGACCCTGCGCGCCCCGCACATGGACGATCTCGAGGCCATGTGCGCCTTCTACGCCGAGCCGCGCTCGCATTTCGTCGGCGGTCCCACCGACCGCGGCCAGGTCTGGCGCACGCTGCTGCGCTCGGCCGGTCACTGGCAGATCCGCGGCTACGGCATCTGGCATGTCACCGACCGCGAGAGCGGAGAGATGGCCGGCTTCACCGGGCCGCTCAACCACATCGAATGGCCCGAGCCCGAACTCGCCTACTCGATCTTCTCGCAGTTCGAAGGCCGCGGCTACGCCCATGAGGCGGCCGCTGCCGCACGTGCCGCCGCGTCGAAACACTTCGGCCTGACCCGGCTGATCAGCCTCGTCGACCCTCAGAACGACCGCTCCAAGGCGCTGGCCCTTCGGCTCGGCGCCACCTTCGAGCGCGAGGAGATGGTGCTGGGTCACGTGGCCCACATCTATCGCCACCCGGAGATCGCCGGATGAGCCTCGCCGTGCACCATCAGGCCGCTCCGGCGGTGCCCGCAGCCGTGCTGCAGGGAATTCCCGAGCTGGACACGGCCCGGCTGGTGCTGCGCGCGCCTCAGGCCGGGGACTACCCGGACTTCAAGGCCACCTTCGCGTCCTACCGCTCGCGCTTCATGGGCGGCCCGCTGAACGCCTATGAGACCTGGATGCTCTATGCCGCCGAGATCGGCCACTGGCAGATTCGCGGCTTCGGCATGTGGATGATCCACCTGCGCGACACCGGCGAGACCGTCGGCATGGCAGGTGGCTGGTTCCCGGCGAAGTGGCCCGAGCGCGAGATCGCCTGGATCATCTGGCCGGACCGCGGCGGGCGCGGCTACGCGCTCGAGGCAACGCAGCGCGTGCGCCAGTATTTCTACGACGAGGCCGGATGGGAGGGCGCGGTCAGCTACATCGACCCCAAGAACCTCGATTCCATCCGTCTTGCCGAACGGCTCGGGGCCAAGAAGGATCCCGCGGCCGCAACCGTCGATGGCAGCGACGCCGTCTACCGCCACCCGGCGCCGGCGGCGCTGCGCGGCAGTCAGCTCGCGCATGGCATCGACATGGAGATCGCCAACTACATCGATCCGCTCTTCAAGCCGAAGGGATGGGCCGTTGACTGAAGTGTTCTCCTCCACGTCCCGGCGCGCGGTTCCTGCCGCCTCCGATGCACCACGCGTGCACCGGATGTGTATGGTGTGTGCCCCCTCTTTTTCGTTCAAAGGAGCCGAGCATGAGTGATTCCGCCGCCCGCGCCGCTGACCTTCTGAAAGAGCACCGCGAAAGCATCGACCGGCTGGACGCGATCCTCGTGTTCACGCTCGCCGAGCGGTTCAAGCACACGCAGTCCGTGGGGGTGCTGAAAGCCACCCACGAGCTGCCCCCCTCCGACCCCGCGCGTGAAGAGCAGCAGATCGCGCGGCTCAAGGACCTGGCGGAGAAAGCGGATCTCGATCCGGCCTTCGCCGAGAAATTCCTGAACTTCATCATTCAGGAAGTCATCAAGCACCACGAAAAACACCAATCCTGACAGGTCTTTGCCCGTCATCAAACGCCATTCCAAGGAGATACCACAATGGCCATGAAAATCCGTCTCGCCCGCGGTGGCTCGAAAAAGCGCCCCCACTACGCAATCGTCGCCTCCGACTCGCGCATGCCGCGTGACGGCCGCTTCCTCGAGAAGCTGGGCACCTACAACCCGCTGCTCGCCAAGGACGACGAGCGCCGCGTGGTGATGAACGTCGAGCGCGTTCAGTACTGGCTCGGCCAGGGCGCCCAGCCGACCGACCGCGTGTCGCGCTTCCTCGAAGCCGCCGGCGTTGTCGCGAAGAAAGAGCGCAGCAACCCCAAGAAAGCCGTCCCGGGCAAGGCAGCCACCGAGCGCGCCGAAGCCAAGGCCGCAAAAGCAGCCGCCGCCGCAGAGGCCGCAGCAGCACCGGCAGAGGAATCCGCAGAGTAATCCTCCGCGGCATCAAAGCCACAATAAGGGGTGCGCGGGAGAAATCCTGCGCACCCTTTTTCGTTGACGCTTGGATAAGTTGTATCCGCGGCCTACCATCAGCCATGTATTGCCTTGCGAACACCGGGATTTCTGCCATGCCGCTGCTCCGCCCCCTTGCTGCCAAGACTGCTGCGCTGAGCCTTGCGGCCGCGCTCTGCGCCGGACCTGCGCTCGCGCAGGAGTTCGCGACGCAGGAGACCCTGAGCGACGGCCCCGCCGCGACGCTGCCGGTCACCTCGACCCAGTCCGCGGGCAACAGTTTCACCTTCACCCTGCGTGGCGGCGTGGCCACCCAGCCGAAGTTCTTCGGCTCCGACGAGTATGACGTCGGCCCGGACATCGGCTTCCAGTTCAAGCACCTGCGCCTGCGCGGCCTGCCCGAGGTCGGCGACAACGACCCCTGGGCCGAGGACTACGGCTGGGACCTGCACGGCTCGTTCCGCTACCTTGGCGAGCGCGACGCCAGCGAGGACCCGGACCTTGAAAGCCTGCATGACGTCGACCCGAGCTACGAGCTCGGCTTCGGCATCGGCTTCGCCGGCCCCAACTACGAGGCCTTTGCCGACATCCGCCGCGGCTTCGGCGGCCACGAGGGCCTCGTCGGCGCGGTCGGGCTCGACTATGTCGCCCGCCCGGACGACCGCTGGCGGCTGACCGTCGGCCCACGCTTCATCTGGGCCAACGACGAGTTCATCGACACCTATTCGGGGGTCGAATCTGACGAGGCAACCCCGGAGCTGCCGGCCTACGACCCCGACGGCGGGCTGATCAGCGCCGGCATCCAGCTCGGCGCGCGCTACAAGATCAACGATCTCTGGGGCGTGGAAAGCGCGCTGAACTGGGACAACCTGCAGGGCGACGCCGCCGACAGCCCGATCGTCGACACCGGCGACAACGACCAGTGGCGCTTCCGCATCGGGGTGACCCGCGTCTTCAACCTGCGCTTCTGACCTTCTGAGATTGCATATCCGGCCCCGGTCGCGCTATCCCGGCCCTCACCGGAGCCGGCGCGACGCGCAACGGATCCGGCACGCGCAATGACGGGAGGCGCATCAAAGTGGACGAGATGATCTGTGTCGGCGTTCTGGGTGGCGCCTTCGGCGTGCATGGCGAGGTCCGGCTGAAGAGCTACACCGCCGATCCCGAGGCGATTGCCGATTACGCCCCGCTCACCTCCGAGGACGGCAGCCGCAGCTTCGAGCTGCAGATCACCCGCCCGCTCAAGGGCGGCTTCGCGGCACGGCTTTCGGGTGTGCGCACCAAGGAGGAGGCCGACGCCCTCAAGGGGCTGCAGCTCTTCGCACCGCGCGACCGTCTGCCCGACCTGCCCGACGACGAGTACTATTACACCGACCTGATCGGGCTGACCGTGCTCGACACCGGCGGCGCCGAGATCGGCAAGGTGAAGGCGGTGCTCAACCACGGGGCCTCGGACCTGCTCGAGCTGATCGTGCCCGGCGCCTCGGCCACCGTGCTGCTGCCCTTCACCCGCGAGGTGGTGCCGACGGTCGACCTCGCCTCGGGACGGATCATCGCCGATCCACCCGAAGGGCTGCTTGCGTAAACTCCCCGTACGATACAACCGGAAGCTGAGACTGCCGCGCTCACCGGAAACGAGGTCACGCCGCGCGGCCGATTGTTCATCCAAACGTGAAAAGCAGGCGCGATTGGTGAATTTTGTCCAAAATTCGGCAGCCCTATGTTAGGGTTAATGCTGTGTTTTGAACCGAGGTTTGGTGTTGTGTTTTCGGTAGTTCGGCTCGGCCTGCGGGCGCGCTATGCGCCGGCACTCCTGCTTTCCCTCTGCGCCGCTGTTCTCGTCGCCGCAGCCGCACCCGCGCTGCCGCACGGCACCCTCTACCTGATTGCCGCGCTCTGGATCCTTGCGCTGCTGGCGCTGCTGGCCGCGACCTCGGCGCTGCGCCGGTTCCGTGCGGCGCGGCCGGTGCTGCTGACCCGGCGCGCGCTGCGCCGCCCTCCGTTGCCCCTGCCGCCCCTGCGCCAGATGCGCGCCGAACTGGCGCGGCTGCTGACCAGCCCGGCACCGCGCGGCGCGCTGCCGGAAAGCCCCGAGCATGCAATCCGCCGCATTCTCGAACGCGGTCTCGCCTGCCAGCATGCGCGAACCGTCACAGATCTGTCCCCGCGCGGGCTGACCGAGCTCTGGCTGCTGGCGATGCTACTGCGGGCGACACCCGAGCGTGCCGGCGGGCTCGCCCGCTGTTTCCGCCTGCCGGACATGGTGCTGGACCTGCACGACCGGGTGCGCCAGATCGCCGCCGCGCATGCCGCGGCAACCGCCCCCATGCCCATGGCCCGCTCGGCCTGATCTTCCGCTCCGGCGACACCTCGGCTCCGGCGCTCCGCCGCGATGCCGATACCATGGCTTGAGCCGGGCGCGCTCCGCCGCTAGACGGGGGCGCGACCGTGAGGGGCGCGAAGGACACCTGCCATGACCGACACACCGCAGCGCGCCCTGGGGCGCAAGACCATCCGTCCCAGCCTGACACCGCGGGACCTGATGAGCGAGGCACCGGAGCTCGCCCGCGCCTTCCAGGCGCAGGTGATCACCCTGCTGCCCGACGCCTTCCCCGGCGTGCTGGGCCATTCGCTCACCGGCCGCGCCCTGCAGGACGGGCTCTGGCAGCTCAACACCGTCTCCCTGCGCGAGTTCGGCGAGGGCAAGCACCGCAACGTCGACGACACCCCCGCCGGCGGCGGCGCCGGCATGGTGCTACGCCCCGACGTGATGGGCCAGGCCATCGCACACGCCCGCGCCCGCATGCCCGCTCGCGCCCCGCTGATCTACCTCAGCCCGCGCGGCCGCCGTTTCGACCAGCAGATGGCGCAGCGCCTCGCGCAGGAGCCGGGGGTCACGCTGATATGCGGCCGTTTCGAGGGGCTCGACCAGCGGGTCATCGACCATTACCAGATCATCGAGGTCTCGCTCGGCGATTTCGTCCTCACCGGCGGCGAGATCGCCGCGCAGATTCTGCTCGACGCCACCATCCGGCTGATCCCCGGCGTACTGGGCAACGCCTCCTCGACCGAGGAGGAGAGTTTCTCCAACGGCCTGCTCGAACATCCTCAGTACACCCGCCCCGCCGAATGGCAGGGCCACCGCATCCCCGACGTGCTGCTCTCGGGCAACCACGCCGCGATCGACGCCTGGCGCCGCGAACAGTCCGAAGAGATCACCCGCACCCGCCGTCCCGACCTCTGGGCCGCGCATGAGGCAGCAAAGGGGTCCGGCAAATGAGCGGGATCAGCCTGCGCCGCGCCACCGAGGCGGACGTCCGGATCATCGTCGAAATGCTGGCGGACGATCCGCTGGGTGCCATGCGCGAGGATCTCTCGGAGCCTCTCGCCACGAGCTACCTCGATGCCTTTCGCGCGATTGAGGCGGACCCGAACCAGGTCCTCGCGGTCGCCGAGCGTGATGGCGAGATCATCGGCACGCTGCAGCTCACCTTCATTGCCGGCCTGTCGCGCAAGGGCGCGCTGCGCGGCCAGATCGAGGCCGTGCGCGTTGCGGCACCGGCACGCGGTATCGGGCTGGGCAGCCAGATGATCGACTGGGCGGTCGAAGAGTGCCGCGCCCGCGGATGCGCGACGGTGCAGCTGACTTCCGACGCCAGCCGCACCGATGCGCATCGCTTCTACGAGCGGCTCGGCTTCAAGGCGAGCCACCTGGGCTTCAAGCGCACGCTCTGAGCTCGGCGCACCCGTTTTCACTTGATCCAAGCGCTGTCCCCGCCTATACGGCGCCAATCCGCGACGTCCTTCGGGCGCTCGTGGATTCGTCCGTTCCCGCCTCCCGCGTTTCTTCGGCGCGGCCCGAGCGGTACGGACGCGGCCTATGGCCACCCAGAAGACAAAGATGTTGTTACCTCCGGCGGGCGCTGCGGCGGACCCGGTCGAAGACACGGAGCTCTGAGAACGCGACACCTTCACGGGACAAACCGTGAGCAGATAGGAGAGCGTCAGATGGATCTGATCGCACAGCTCGAGGCGGAGCAAATTGCCGCCCTGGGGAAGACCATCCCCGACTTCAAGCCCGGCGACACCGTGCGCGTCGGCTACAAGGTGACCGAAGGTACGCGTACCCGCGTGCAGAACTACGAAGGCGTCTGCATCAGCCGTAAGAACGGCAAGGGCATCGCCGGCTCGTTCACCGTCCGCAAGATTTCCTTCGGTGAGGGCGTCGAGCGCGTCTTCCCGCTCTATGCCACCAACATCGACTCGATCGAGGTGGTGCGCCGCGGTAAAGTCCGTCGCGCCAAGCTGTACTACCTGCGTTCGCGTCGCGGCAAATCCGCACGTATCGCAGAGCAGACCAACTACAAGCCGCTCGCCGGCGCCGACGCATAAGGAGAGCCGTTATGAAAAAGGGCATCCACCCCGACTATCACGTCATCGACGTCAAGATGACCGACGGCACCGTCTACCAGACCCGTTCGACCTGGGGCAAGGAAGGCGATCAGATGTCGCTCGACATCGACCCGACCGTGCACCCGGCCTGGACCGGTGGCTCGTCGCGCCTGCTCGACGCCGGCGGCCGCGTGTCGAAGTTCAAGAAGAAATACGAAGGCCTGGGCTTCTGATCCCATCCCTTCCGGATTTCGGAAAACGCCGTCCCTCGGGGCGGCGTTTTTCTTTTGCGCCCCAAGTCAATCGCGCTGACCCTGCGACAATGTGATCGGCCCTCCCCCGTCGAACCAAATGCATTCTCATTTTGGAATGTGTATGCTGTTTGCGAATCGAGTTGGGAGGACACCTCGTGGACATTCGCAAGATCACCGACGACATCGCCGCCTCGCCGCAGATCACCGCCGCACACCTGGCCGGGATCGCCGAGGCCGGCTACCGCGCCATCATCTGCAACCGGCCCGACGGCGAGGGCGCGGATCAGCCGAACTTCGAAGAGATCGAGGCCGCCGCGAAACAGGCCGGGCTCGAGGCGCGCTACATCCCCGTCGTCGCCGGCAAGGTGCAGGACGCCGACGCCGTGGCCTTCGGCAAGGCCCTGCGCGAGCTGCCGGGCCCGGTGCTGGCCTACTGCCGCAGCGGCACGCGCTCGGCCACGCTCTGGTCGCTGAGCCAGGCCGGCGGCCTGCCGCCCGCAGATATCCTCGCAGCCACCAAGCAGGCGGGCTACGACATGGCGGGCGTCGTCCGGCGCATCGTCAACGGCGGCAAGACCCCGACCGACACCGGCGATGCGAAGTTCGACGTGGTGGTGGTCGGCGGCGGCGCGGCGGGCATTGCCGTCTCGGCGAGCCTCAAGGCGCGCAAGCCCGAGCTGAACATCGCCCTGCTCGACCCCGCCGACATCCACTACTACCAGCCGGGCTGGACCATGGTCGGCGGCGGCGTCTTCGAACCGCAGACCACCGCCCGCACCATGGGCAGCCTGATCCCGCGCGGCGTGCATTGGATCAAGGCCGCGGTCGCCGCTTTCGAGCCCGCGGACAACGCCGTAATCCTGGATGGCTGCCGTGTGCTGAAATACGACCGGCTGATCGTCTGCCCCGGCCTGAAACTCGACTGGCACAAGGTCGAAGGGCTCGTCGAGACGCTGGGCAAGAACGGCGTCACCTCGAACTACCGCTACGACCTCGCGCCGTATACCTGGGAGCTGGTGAAAGGGCTGAAAAGCGGCCGCGCCGTCTTCACCCAGCCGCCGATGCCGATCAAATGCGCCGGCGCGCCGCAGAAGGCGCTCTACCTTTCGGGCGATCACTGGTTCCGCACCGGGGTGCTGCCGCGCATCGAGATCGAGTTCATGAACGCCGGCGGAGTGCTCTTCGGGGTGAAGGACTACGTTCCCGCGCTGGAAAGCTACATCGAGAAATACCGCGCGAAGCTGAACTTCTTCCACAACCTCGTGGCGGTCGACGGCCCTGCCCGCAAGGCGACCTTCAAGGTCGCCAAGCCCGATACCGAAGCGACCGAGGTGACCGTCGACTTCGACATGATGCACGTCTGCCCGCCGCAGGTCGCGCCCGACTTCATCAAGGTCTCGCCGCTGGCCGATGCCGCGGGCTGGGTGGATGTCGACCAGGGCACCCTGCGCCACAAGAGCTACGACAATATCTGGAGCCTCGGCGACGTTATGAACGCGCCCAATGCCAAGACCGCCGCGGCGGCGCGGATGCAGGCTCCTGTCGTGGCCGAGAACGTGGCGGCGGACATCGACGGCAGGTCGCCCGCCGCGCTCTACAACGGCTACGGTTCCTGCCCGCTGACCGTTGAACGGGGCAAGATCGTGCTCGCCGAGTTCGGCTACGGCGGGGCGCTGCTGCCAAGCTTCCCGAAATGGCTGATCGACGGAACCAAGCCGACGCGTGCCGCCTGGCTGCTCAAGGAGCAGGTCCTGCCACCGGTCTACTGGAAGGCCATGCTGCGCGGGAAGGAGTGGATGGCCAAACCCGAGCCTGTCACGGCGTACTGAAAACCTTTTTCTGGAAATGAAAGGCATGGGCGGACATTGTTCCGCCCATGCTGAATCGCAGGGAACATGAGTTTCGCCCTTCACAAATTCTATTTTCAGAATATATAGACCTCAAATCCCCGACTTTCCCCGGGGACCGCGCAACTCAGGACCTTGCCCCATGCAACTTCCCCGCCTGACCCGCTACCTGCCAATCCTCGACTGGGCGCGCCGCTACGACCGCGACACGGCAACGTCGGACCTCGTGGCCGCCGTCATCGTGACGATCATGCTGATCCCGCAGTCGCTGGCCTATGCCCTGCTGGCCGGGCTGCCCGCCGAGATGGGTCTCTACGCATCGATCCTGCCGCTGGTGGCCTATGCGATCTTCGGTACCAGCCGCGCACTGGCCGTGGGCCCGGTGGCTGTCGTCTCGCTGATGACCGCCGCGGCGATTGGCCAGCTCGGCCTCAGCGATCCGGCACAGATCGCGCTGGCCGCGGTGACGCTGGCCTTCATCTCCGGCGTCTTCCTCGTGGCCATCGGCGTGCTGCGGCTCGGCTTCCTGGCGAACTTCCTCAGCCACCCGGTGATTTCCGGCTTCATCACCGCCTCGGGCGTGCTGATCGCCGCCTCGCAGCTCAAGCATATCTTCGGCATCAGCGCCGAGGGTCACACGCTGGTCGACCTCGTCGCCTCGCTGATCGCCCACCTGCCCGAGACCAACGTCATCACCCTGGCCATCGGCGTCGCCGCCACCGCCTTCCTGTTCTGGGTGCGCAAGGGGCTGAAGCCGCTGCTGCGCAACATGGGCCTCGGCCCGCGCATGGCCGACATCCTTGCCAAGGCCGGTCCCGTCGCCGCCGTCGCGGTGACCACCCTGCTGACCTGGGGGCTGGGGCTGAATGACATGGGCGTGAAGGTTGTCGGCGAGGTGCCCATGGGCCTGCCGCCGTTCTCGGCCCCGTCCTTTGACCTGTCGATGTGGAAGACGCTGCTGATGCCGGCGATCCTGATCTCGATCATCGGCTTCGTGGAATCGGTCTCGGTCGCCCAGACCCTCGCCGCGAAGCGCCGCCAGCGCATCGATCCCGACCAGGAGCTGATCGGCCTCGGCGCCTCGAACATCGGCTCGGCGCTCTCGGGGGGCTTCCCGGTGACCGGCGGCTTCTCGCGCTCGGTGGTGAACTTCGACGCCGGGGCCGAGACTCCCGCCGCGGGCGCCTATACCGCCGTGGGCATCGGCCTCGCCACGCTGGTGCTGACCCCGCTGCTGTTCTTCCTGCCGAAAGCCACGCTGGCCGCCACGATCATCGTCGCCGTACTGAGCCTCGTCGACTTCTCGATCCTCAAGAAGACATGGACCTACTCCAAGGTCGATTTCACCGCCGTCTCAGCCACCATCGTGCTGACCCTGCTGGTCGGGGTCGAGGTCGGTGTCTCGGCGGGCGTGCTGCTGTCGATCCTGCTGCATCTCTACAAGACCTCGAAGCCGCATGTGGCCGAGGTCGGGCTGGTGCCGGGCACGCATCACTTCCGCAATGTGCTGCGCCACGACGTCGAGACCCTGCCCGGCGTGCTCACCCTGCGGGTCGACGAGAGCCTCTACTTCGTCAATGCGCGCTTCCTCGAGGAATACGTGCTGACCCGCGTCGCCGAGTGCCAGAACCTGCGCCACGTGGTGCTGATGTTCCCGGCGGTGAACGAGGTCGACATGAGCGCGCTGGAGACATTGGAAGAGATCAACCGGCGGCTCGAGGAGCAGGGCATCACCCTGCACCTGACCGAGGTGAAGGGGCCGGTGATGGACCGCCTCAAGCGCTCGCACTTCCTGCACGAGCTCTCGGGACAGGTCTTCCTGTCGCAATACGAGGCCTTCTGCGCCCTAAAGGCGGATGCGCCCCTCGGGGCCGAGCAGGAAAGCCTCGCGGCCCAGTAACAGACCCGGCCGGAGCGGGCGCCCGTAGCCCGCTCCGCCATCCATGTTGAGCCGGTTGGCATAGAGCTGCGGCGCGTCGAGCGCGGTGTGGCCATGCACCACCAGCCGCCCCCAGTCGCCCTGCCAGTCGAGGAAGGGCGCGCGGATCCACACCAGGTCATCCTCTTTCTGGTAGTTCAGAAGCACCCCCGGCCGCAGCCCGGCATGCACGAAGATGTGCGCCTCGGTCTCGTGAAAGCGCGGCAGACCCGCGATCCAGTCGCGGTGCGCCTGCGGCACCGCCTCGCGCGCGTCGGCATGGATATCCTCGAGCGCCCGGCCCTCGCGCACGTCCACCCCGTAGGAGGCCAGCGTGCGGGCTCCGCCGAGCGGCGGATCGGTCCAGAGCAGCGGGCGCGACACGTTCGGGTCCATGTAGCGCGGGTTCTCCAGGAAACGCAGCAGGAAGCGGTCATGGTTGCCCATCAGGCAGGTCCAGGGCCTGCCCTCGGCCTGCCCCTGCATCAGCAGGTCGATCACCGCGCGGGAATCCGGACCGCGATCGACATAGTCCCCCAGGAAAACGATCGGCGCGCCGGCGTGTGCGTCGTGGGAAATATAGTCCAGCGCCTCGTGCAGCCGGTCGATCTGGCCGTGGATGTCGCCGATGACAAAGATGGGCATCATGAGAAAGTCCTTTCCGTAAGGTCTACTTGGACTTCGGCAGGGGCCGAGGCAAGGCCCGCGCGCCGCGCGCCCCGCTCAGAGGCTTCGATCCAACGAAAAAGGGGCGCCCCGTGAGGCGCCCCCTGTCTTCTCTGTCCCTGTCGTACCTTCGGCCCAGGGCCTTTCTTTTTAGGCGACGTCGAATTCCAGCGGCTTGACCTGCTGGAACAGGCCAGTGTCGCGCAGCGCCGCGACCACGTCCTCGCCGATTTCCTCGTCGAGATAGGCGATGGCGATGGCTTCGCCGCCTGCGGTCGAGCGGCCGAGCGTGAAGTTCGCCAGGTTGACCTTGTGGTCGCCCAGCATCGAGCCGAGCTTGCCGATGATGCCCGGCACGTCCTCGTTGGTGGTGTAGAGCATGTGCTCGCCCACCTCGGCCTCGATGTTGATGCCCTTGATCTGGATGAAGCGCGGCTTGCCATCCGAGAACACGGTGCCTGCGATCGAGCGCTCGCGCTTCTCGGTCACCACGGTCACCTTGATGTAGCCTTCGAAGGCGCCCGACTGCTCCTGGTTGGTGGTCGAGATCTGGATGCCGCGCTCACGTGCGATCACCGGGGCGGAGACCATGTTCACCTCGGGCGAGATGGTCTTCATGATGCCGGCGATCAGCGAGCAGTTCAGCGCCTCGAGGTTCATCTCGGCAACCGCCCCGTCATAGAGAATGTTGATCGCGGTGACCGCCTCGTCGGTCATCTGGCCGATGAAGTTGCCGAGGTGGCCGGCAAGCTTGATCCATGGGCCCATGACCTTGGCTTCCTCGGCGGTCACCGACGGCATGTTCAGCGCGTTCGACACGGCACCGGTGAGCAGGTAGTCGGCCATCTGCTCGGCCACCTGCAGCGCGACGTTCTCCTGCGCTTCGGTGGTCGAGGCGCCGAGGTGCGGCGTGCAGACCACGTTGGGCAGGTTGAACAGCGGGTTCTCGGTGGCGGGCTCGACGGCGAAGACGTCAAAGGCCGCGCCAGCCACGTGACCGGACTTCAGCAGCTCGGCCAGCGCTTCCTCGTCGACGAGGCCACCGCGGGCACAGTTGATGATCCGCACGCCCTTCTTGGTCTTCGCGAGGTTCTCGCGGCCGAGGATGTTGCGGGTCTGGTCGGTCAGCGGCACGTGCAGCGTGATGAAGTCGGCGCGGGCCAGCAGCTCGTCGAGCTCGACCTTCTCGACACCCATCTTGTCGGCCTTCTCGTGGCTCAGGAAGGGGTCATAGGCCACGACCTTCATCTTCAGGCCGCGGGCGCGGTCGCAGACGATGCCGCCGATGTTGCCGGCACCGATCACGCCGAGGGTCTTGCCGGTCAGCTCCACGCCCATGAACTTCGACTTCTCCCACTTGCCGGCATGGGTCGAGGCGCTGGCCTCGGGCAGCTGGCGGGCGACGGCGAACATCATGGCGATGGCGTGCTCGGCGGTGGTGATCATGTTGCCGAAGGGGGTGTTCATCACGATGACACCCTTTTTCGACGCGGCTTCCTTGTCGATATTGTCGGTGCCGATGCCGGCGCGGCCAACGACCTTGAGGTTGGTCGCGTTCTCGAGGATCGAGGGGGTGACCTTGGTGGCCGAGCGGATGGCGAGACCATCGTAGTCGCCGATCACGGCGGCGAGGGCTTCCTTGTCCTTGCCCAGCTCGGGGCGGAAGTCGACCTCGATGCCGCGATCCTTGAAGATCTGAACGGCGGCGGCGGAAAGCTTGTCGGAGATGAGAACCTTGGGAGCCATGACAGCGGTCCTTTCGGGAAAATCTGGATGCGAGGAGAGACGGGACCGCCCGCGCGGTCCCGCAATTTCGTCAAAACGTGGGGATCAGGCCGTTTCGGCCTGTGCCTCGATCTCGGTCTCGAAGGCCCACTCGAGCCACAGCGTCAGCGCCTCGATGTCGGCGCTTTCGACGGTGGCACCACACCAGATGCGCAGGCCCGCCGGGGCATCGCGATAGGCGCCGATGTCATAGGCGACGTGGTAGGTCTCGAGCTTCTTGGCCACCGCCTTGGCGAAGGCCGCGCCATCCTTGATCCGGTCGTCGGTGAACTTCAGGCACACCGAGGTGTTGGAGCGGGTTGCGTCATCCTCTGCGAGGTTGGCGATCCAGTCGTGACGGTCGCAGAAGTCCCACAGCACCTTGGCGTTGGTGGTGGCGCGCTCCTGCAGCTTCTTCAGGCCGCCGATCTTGCGGGCCCACTCGAGCGCGACGAGGTAATCCTCGACCGCCAGCATCGACGGGGTGTTGATCGTCTCGCCGACGAAGATGCCCTCGATCAGCTTGCCGCCCTTGGTCAGGCGGAAGATCTTCGGCAGCGGCCAGGCGGGGGTGTAGTTTTCCAGGCGCTCCACGGCGCGGGGGCTCAGCACGAGGATGCCGTGGGCCGCTTCGCCGCCCATCACCTTCTGCCAGGAGAAAGTGGTGACGTCGAGCTTGTCCCAGGGCAGGTCCTGCGCGAAGGCGGCCGAGGTCGCATCGCAGATGGTCAGGCCGTCACGGCCGGCGGGGATCGCGTCGCCGTTCGGCACGCGCACGCCGGAGGTGGTGCCGTTCCAGGTGAAGACGACGTCATTGTCGAAGTTCACCGTGGCGAGGTCGACGATCTGGCCGTAGTCGGCGGTCTTCACCTCGGCATCGATCTTCAGCTGCTTCACCACGTCGGTGACCCAGCCGGCGCCGAAGGATTCCCAGGCCAGCATCTCTGCCTTGCGGGCGCCGAGCATCGACCACATCGCCATTTCAACCGCACCGGTGTCGGAGGCGGGGACGATGCCGATCTTGTAGTCGGCGGGAATGTTCAGGATCTCGCGGGTGCCTTCGATGGCAGCCTTCAGCTTGTCCTTGCCGACCTTGGCACGGTGCGAACGACCGAGCGCGGCATCGGACAGCATGTCCAGCGAGAAATGGGGGATCTTGGCACAGGGGCCGGAAGAAAAGCGCGGGTTTGCCGGCCGCGCGGACGGTTGGGGTCTAGCCATGATGTCTCTAACCTTACAGATAGTCGCCCTTCGTTGGGGAAGGGTGTCCCGCTGCTGCATCTATGGGAGTGCCCGGATTCGGGCAAGACGGGAAATGCATCCGCTGCGTCGAATTTTTGTGATTGCTTGCGCGCGATGGAGCAGATCGGAAACTTTCGTATCTGAGGGCCACCTTGTACGGGGGCGCGTCCGCGATGCGCAGCGCGCAGCACCAGCCGGGGTCTGGGGGGCACTGCCCCCGACCGCTGCGCGCCCTCCCCCGGGATATTTGCATCCAGACGAAGGAGGCGCCGCGCGCCCTTTCCCCTCGTTCCTGCCTCGGCTAGGTGTGCTGCACACCAGACCGGGGGACGAGCGATGTTGTGGACCGAGCTTCTTTGCGCCGAACGGCTGAGCGATCCGAGCTACGTCGAGGGGCGCAACCGATCGATCTTCGTGCAGGATCACGACCGCATCGTCTTCTCCGCCCCGTTCCGGCGGCTGGCCAACAAGACCCAGGTGCACCCGCTCTACGAGAACGACCACATCCACCACCGGCTGATCCATTCGGTCGAGGTCGGCTCCGTCGGGCGCTCGCTGGCGATGCACATCGGGCATTGGCTGATCGAACAGGGCGAAATAGGCCCGCATGAGGATCACAGCCTCGCCAATGTCGTGCAGGCCGCCTGCGCGGCGCATGACATCGGCAACCCACCCTTCGGACATTCCGGCGAAGCGTCGATCGGCAGCTGGTTCGCCGAGCGTTTCGACACGGAGCGCGGCCTGTGCGGCGCGCTGGATCCCACGCTGCGCCCCGAGTTCACCGCCTTCGAGGGCAATGCGCAGGGCTTCCGGATCGTCACCCGGCTCGAGATGTACCGCAACGCCGGCGGCATGCGCCTGTCGAAGGCCGTGCTGGGTGCCTTCATGAAGTATCCCGCCACCGCCGCGACCCGCGCGGATCTGCCCGAGACGGTGCGCAAGGGCTACGTGGGGCTGAAGAAGTTCGGGGTCTTCTCTGGCGAAGAGGCGCTCTTTGCCGAGGTCGCGCAGGGTTGCGGCCTGCCCATGGAGCAAAGTGCCTCGGGCCGCTGGTGGCGGCGGCATCCGCTGGTCTTCGTCGTCGAGGCGGCGGACGACATCTGCTACAACATCGTCGACCTCGAGGACGCCTTCACCTCGGGCGACCTGCCCTTCGACGTGGTGCGCGAGGCGCTGAACGAGCTGGCTGGACGGCCCAACCGCGACACCACGGGTTATACCCGGACCGAGGAGATCGCGCTGCTGCGCTCGCTGGCGATTGGCCGGGCCATCGAGGCCTGCGTCGCGGCCTTCCGCGAGAATTATGCCGCGATCATGGACGGCAGCTTTTCCGCCGCGCTGGTCGATGTCTCGGCCTGCGGCGCGAGCTTTGCGCAGATCGGCACCCTGGCGCAGGAGCGTATCTTTACCTCGCGCCGCAAGACCGAGCTGGAAATCTCGGGCCGCCAGGTGATCCGCAACGTGCTGGACGGGGTGCTGCCGGTCTATGAGGCGCTGGCGGCGGCGGGCTGGGACGCCTCGGCGCTGAAGGGGCATCCGGCGCAGATCGCCCGGGCGCTTTCGCTCGACCTGCGCGACATCGACACGCCCGGGGCGGCGCTGCACGGGCTGGCGGATTTCGTCTCGGGGATGACCGACCGCTACGCGCTGTCGGTGTCGCGGATGCTGTCGGGGACCTGAGGGGCGACCGCCGGCGCCGCTCCGGTGCGGGCGCGCTCCCGCGCCGTAAGGCCTTGCAACTTCGTAGCGATCGCTGCGCGCCTCTCTCCTCGGGGCATTTTCATCATGTGGGCGATCATAAGGCAGTGAGTTGCACGGCAGATCTTGATTTGTGACCACATCGGGCGCAGCTTTGGAGAATGAACAGCCTGACACCTTTTCCGGGACAGGGCAGCGATGTGGTTGCCTTTCACCGGACCGAGCTGAACGTGATCTTCTCGCTCTATGGCCGCATGGTGGCGGCCGGGGAATGGCGGGATTATGGGATCTCTTCGCTCAGAGACGTGGCGGTGTTTTCCGTCTTCCGGCGCACCGCCGAACACCCCCTCTACCGCATCGAGAAACGCCCCAAGCTGCGCAACCGGCAGGGCGAATACGCGGTGATCACCATGGAGGGGCAGATCCTCAAGCGGGGGCACGACCTGAAGACCGTGTTGCGCGTGCTGGAACGTAAGCTGATCCGCGCCGTGGAGTGATCCGCGCGGCGTGACCGCGCGGACCGGCAACCTCACTTGCCCTGGCTGACCATGCCCCGGCCGACCATGGCGCAGAGCAGTTCGAACATAATCGTCACGCCCAGGAAGGCGGTGCCGCCCGAGCTGTCGAAGGGCGGCGAGACCTCGACGAGGTCGGCGCCCACGATGTTCAGCCCCATCAGCTCGCGCACCACCTGCAGCGCCTGGTAGGAGTTCGGTCCGCCAATTTCCGGCGTGCCGGTGCCCGGCGCGAAGGTGGGATCGACGAAATCAATGTCATAGCTGACGTAGGTCGGCTCGGTGCCGACGATCTCGCGCGCCTCGGCCATCACGTCGGCCACACCCCGGGCGTGGAACTCCTCGATCGGGATGATCCGGATGCCTTCGGCCCTGGCGAAGTCGCGGTCCTCGTGGTCGTACATCGGGCCGCGGATGCCGATCTGCACGATGCGCTTGGGGTCGAGCAGCCCCTCTTCCACCGCGCGGCGGAAGGGCGTGCCATGGGTGTACTTGAAGCCGCCGAAGTAGCTGTCCCAGAGGTCGGTGTGGCTGTCGAAATGCACCATGCCGAGCGGCTTTGCCTTGCCGAGCGCGCGCAGCACCGGCAGCGAACAGAGGTGGTCACCGCCGCCCGTGAGCGGGCGGATGCCCGCCGCCACGATCTTGTCGTAGAAGGCGGTGATCCGCGCCATGCTGTCCTGGATGTCGGCGGGGTTCGGGGCGACGTCGCCGAGATCGGCGCAGGCCGCAGCCTCGAAAGGGCGGATGTCGAAATGCCCGTGCTCGGCACGGATCATCGTCGAGGCGTCGCGCAGCTGGCGCGGGCCGTGGCGCGGGCCGGGGCGGTTTGTGGTGCCACTGTCCCAGGGCACGCCGACGAGGCCGATCTCGACCTCTTCGAAACGCGCGTGATCCGGCTGCACCAGCGGCAGCCGCATGAAGGTGGGGATGCCGGCGTAGCGCGGCAGCTCCATGCCCGAGACGGGGTGAAAGAAGGGATCGCTGGTCATGTCAGGCTCCGGTCGGGGTCAGGCGGGCGTGGCGGGTGACGCGGCCGTCGCCCTGCGTCTCGATGCGGGCCAGCGCCTCGGCCAGCGGCTCGAAGGCGACGGCCATGTGGAAGGCATTGGCGTGCAGCAGCGTCTCGGGATCGGCGACCCAGGCGACATGCCCCTTCCAGAACAGCAGATCGCCGCGTTTCGGCGGGGTGTCCGGGGCGAGGGTCTCGCCAAGGGCCTGCTCCTGCAGGTCACTGTCGCCCGGGCAGTTGATGCCACAGGCGAGCAGACCCGCCTGTACCAGCCCCGAACAATCGATGCCCATCGCCGAGTTCCCGCCCCAGAGGTAGGGCGTGCCGAGCAGCCGTTCCGACACTGCGACCGGGTCCGGCTCCGGGCGGTCGAGCGGCAGCAGGTGGCCGGCGGGGACGAAGCCCGTCTCGGTCTCGAGGAAGCTGCCGGTCTGGCCGGTCACGCAGAGCCGCGCGCCGAGGGTCAGGAAGGCGCGGTCGGGCGTCTTGAGATTGGCCTCGGCGTAGGCATGGGTGGCGCGGGTCGCGACGCGGTGGGTCGGCGCGGTACGCGGCCCCAGCGCCTCCTCCGAGACATAGCCCACGAATCCATCCGCCTCCGCCTGCACGAAGGCCCAGCCCTCGTGCCGCTCGTAGACGGTGACGGCGGCGCCATAGGTCAGCTGCCGATCACGCGCGCCATCGGGGGATTTGAGCAGGTCGGCGACATCGGCGCTGACCGAGGCCGACTCGCCCTCGGTGAAATACTGCGCCTCGACCTGCCCTTGCAGATGCGCGGCAGCGACACGGCCATTGGCGGGGATGAGACGTCGATCCATCGAAACGGCGTCCCTCACAGGCCCAGCACCTGCGGCAGCGCGCCGAGGATGGCGCGGGGCCCCTGCCCGACGCCGCCCTTCGGACGTGCCGGGGCGGGCGCCGGGTTCCAGGCGTAGATGTCGAAATGGGCGTAAGGGGTCTCGGTCACGAAGCGGCGCAGGAAAAGCGCCGCGGTGATCGAGCCCGCCATGCCGCCCGCCGGGGCGTTGTCGAGGTCGGCGATGCCGGGCTCGATCCTGTCCTCGTAGGGCTCCCAGAACGGCAGGCGCCAGACCGGGTCCGCCGCCGGGCCGCTGGCCTTGGTGAGCGCGTCCGCAAAGCCCTCGTCATCGGTGTAGAAAGGCGCGAGATCGGGGCCGACCGCGACCCGGGCGGCGCCGGTGAGCGTTGCCATCGACAGGATGAAGTCGGGCTTCTCCTCGTCCGCCAGCGCCAGCGCATCGGCCAGCACCAGCCGCCCCTCTGCGTCGGTGTTGTTGATCTCAACCGTCAGGCCCTTGCGCGAGGTGAGGACGTCCTGCGGGCGGAAGGCGTTCCCGCTGACCGAGTTCTCCACCGCCGGGATCAGCACGCGCAGCTGCACCTTCAGCTCCAGCGCCATGATCATCCGGGCGAGGCCCAGCACGTTGGCAGCGCCCCCCATGTCCTTCTTCATCAGCCCCATGGAGCTGCCGGGCTTGAGGTTGAGGCCGCCGGTGTCGAAGCAGACGCCCTTGCCGACCAGTGTCAGCCTCGGGCCGGTGCTGCCCCAGCGCATGTCGATCAGCCGCGGCGCGCGCGGGCTGGCGCGCCCCACCGCGTGGATCATCGGGAAGTTCTTCTCCAGCAGCGCCTCGCCGGTGGTGACCTCGATCTCGGCCTCGAACTCGGAGGCAAGGCTGCGCGCGGCGGCTTCGAGCTGCTCCGGCCCCATGTCCGACGCCGGGGTGTTCACCAGATCACGGGTCAGCGCCTCGGCGGCGGCCAGCACTTCGACCTTCGCGGCATCGACCCGCTCGGGCGCGATCAGGCGCGGCATCTCGGGCGCCTCGCCAGCGTAGCGGGTGAAGCGATAGCCGGCGAGGAGCCAGCCGAGCGCCTCTTCCTCGGCGGCGGCGGCGGGCAGGCCGGAGGCGATACGATAGCTGCCGCGGGCCAGGCGCGCGACGCCGGCGGCCAGCGCGAAACGGTTGCGGCGTCGGCGCGCGGCGGTGCCGTAACCGATCAGCGCCGCCTCGGGGGCTCCGCTTTCACCGGGAATCATCACCGCGTTGCCGATCTCGCCCGCGAAGCCGCTGGCCTCCACCCAGGTGCGCACGCTTGCGGGCTGCTCCGAAAGCCAGCCCTGCAGGGCGTCGGGCTCGATCACATGCAGCGGCAGGGCCGCGGCGTCGGCGGGAGCGAAAGTCAGGTTCATGGGGGTCCCCTTGGTCGGTTTGGGCAGAGCCTATCCGAGCCAGCGGCACCCGCAAGGGGGCGGCCGTCGGGTCACCAGCCACGATCACCTTCGCGCAGACGCGCCGACGAGGCCGTGTCTTGACGGGCGACGACAGGCCCCGCAAGCCGTCAATCACCCGGGTCTTCCATGTCCCATATGGCATAGAGCGAGCGCTCTCCGACTCGGCCGAGCCGTGCGACGGTTGCCGCGAGGGCCACCGGATCGCCGTGGTCCAGGCAGGTCAGCACATCGCCGCAAATCCGCGTGACCGAGCTCATCCCGAGGCACGCCGCGATGCCGCCGAGCTCGCGCGCGTGGCGGCGTGTTTCCGGCCAGCCCCCCTGTGCGTGACAGCGGTCGAGCTCCCCAAGCCGGAAGGCCAGCTCTTCCATTGCGCGGCAGAGCGCGTTTTCCGCCTCGGACGGGCCGAGGCGGGCGAAGATGTCCACGAGCGGCTGCGGGTCCAGCCCCGCCTTCTCGAAAGGTGCGAGCACGGCAATCCGGGGTATCGCCATGGCGGCGGCCGGGCCGGAGGTCAGCGAGTTGGTCACCGCCCTCTCCTCTTACTGCGCCCCCACGGCGCCACCCTGATAGCGCTCCGGGGTTCCCAAAAGGTTAGATCATGGTGTTTCTTCTCTCGAATTCCGCGACAATCCCGCGTATTGGAGCGAAGGCTTCAAGTTGCTTGGAGGATCGAGATGCACAACGCCAAACCGCTACCCTCTTACCTGGTCCAGAGGTTCCAGGGCTGGAAGGCGACCAGCTATGCCGAAAATTCCGCGTGGTACCGACGCCTCGCGTCAGAGGGTCAGCACCCGCGCGCCATGATCATCTCGTGCTGCGACAGCCGAGTGCACGTCACCTCGATCTTCGGGGCCGACACCGGCGAGTTCTTCATTCACCGCAACATCGCCAACCTCGTACCGCCTTACCAGCCCGACGGGCAGCAGCACGGTACCTCGGCGGCGGTCGAATACGCGGTGACCGCGCTCAAGGTCGCCCATGTCATCGTCATGGGCCATTCCAGCTGCGGCGGCGTGAAGGGCTGCCTCGACATGTGCTCGGGCAATGCGCCCCAGCTCGAGGAGAAGTCGAGCTTCGTCGGTCGCTGGATGGACATCCTGCGCCCCGGCTACGAACGCGTGGTTGAACGCAAGCCCGACGACATGGCCCGCGCGCTGGAAAAGGAATCGGTGCTGGTCTCGCTCGAGAACCTGATGACCTTCCCATTCGTGCGTGCGGCGGTCGAATCGCAGGACCTGTCGATCCACGGTCTCTGGCACGACATCGGCAGCGGGTCGCTGGAATGCTACGACCCGAAAGCCGGCGGCTACCAGGTGGTCTGAACCTGCCCGCCTCAGCCGTGTAGCTGCGCACTCAGCCCGTCGCGGCTGAGTCGCAGCGCCGGACGCCCGAGCCGCGCCGCAAGAGCCCGCAGGGGCGCGCCGAGGCTGCGCCCCGTACAAATCTCGTCGCCGCTGTCGAGCCGGTTGAGAATCATCCGGCCGGCCCGAAAGCCGAGTCCGAAGCCCTTCTCGCCGAGACGGCGGACAAGATCAGCCCAGCTCGACGCCGCCTCGATCTGCGGCAGCACCACCATGCGGAGCAGCGCGGCGGTCTCGGAATCGAGCTCTGTCGGCAGGGAGCCCGGCGCAAGCGGCGCGCGGGAGGACTGATCGCGCGAGGGATGGAGTGGGGAGATTGGCGAAGAGTCGCCGAAAAACGGCCCGGCCAACGCGGCGGAACGATCAACACTATCCATTGTTCAAATCTCGTCCATACTGAAAACATCCCGATCTTAGCATGGTTTGCCATGGAAACGGATCACGTTTGACGACCGGGTGTCACGCGCCGCGATTGAGCGGAGTGACACCGGGCAGGCACGACGCGGCCTGCGAAACGGCGGGTTTGGATGACAACCGCCCTGAAACACGACCGGAAGACCTCCGGCACAAAAACCAGCGGGGCCCGCGACCACCCGACCACGCGCCCCGCCATTACTGGTACACCACTCACTCTCCGAAACGCTCGGAGACCCTCGCGCCCATGTCGGCACTCAAAACAACACCGCCGACGAAACTCAACGCGACACGAGGGTCGTTGGGGGCTCGAAACTCCCCGCCCCCGGGGGATAATTGGCCTGATTACGGGGCGACAACAGGTCGCCGAGGCGGCACTCGTGAAACTCCTGTGCCCCTCAGGACGGCAGGCGGAAGCTGCGCAGCAGTCGCGCCATCAGGGTGGGCATCGGACGGCTCCGCCGGCTCAGCAGGGACATGTCGCGGGCGGCAACGGCAACGATGCGGCGGCCCCGGGCGATGTCTGCGAGATCAATGGTCATGTCGGCACTCCTTGAACTGGTTGCGCCTTCTGGCGGATGCGGCGGGAACCGTCGCGGTTGATGCATCTTTTCTACCAGTGGCTGAATTGTCCGCCCATCCTGACGGCGGAGTAGGTGCCGCTCCCAGTGGGCGAGGCCCACCTATCCCAATGGATGGGGTGCGATCCGAATTTCTAAGAAAGCATTAAAACTAAGAGAAAAACCCGCCCCCTCTCGGGGACGGGCATTAACGAACACTTCGTTATTTGGGTCAGGCTCAGCCCTTCTTGAGCGCCTTCTGCCCGAGCACCTCTGCAATCTGCACGGCATTGAGCGCCGCGCCCTTGCGCAGGTTGTCCGACACGCACCACAGGTTCAGACCGTTCTCGATGGTCGGGTCCTGGCGGATGCGGCTGATGAAGGTGGCGAAATCGCCGACGCATTCCTTCGGCGTGATGTAGCCGCCATCCTCGCGCTTATCGACGACCATGATGCCCGGCGCCTCGCGCAGGATGTCACGTGCCTCGTCCTCGTCGAGGAAATCCTCGAACTCGATGTTGATCGCTTCCGAGTGGCCGACGAAGACCGGCACGCGCACGCAGGTCGCGGTGAGCTTGATCGACGGATCGACGATCTTCTTGGTCTCGGCGACCATCTTCCACTCTTCCTTGGTCGAGCCGTCTTCCATGAAGACGTCGATGTGCGGAATGACGTTGAAGGCGATTTCCTTGGGGTACTTCTTCGGCGGCACCTCGGAGACCGGGTTGTAGACCGCCTTGGTCTGATCCCAGAGCTCGTCCATGCCTTCCTTGCCCGAGCCCGAGACCGACTGGTAGGTCGACACGACGACGCGCTTGATCTTGGCGCGGTCGTGCAGCGGCTTGAGCGCCACGACCATCTGAGCGGTCGAGCAGTTCGGGTTCGCGATGATGTTCTTCTTGGTGTAGCCCATCACCGCGTCGGCGTTCACTTCCGGCACGATCAGCGGAACGTCCGGGTCGTAGCGGTAGAGCGAGCTGTTGTCGATCACCACGCAGCCCGCCGCAGCGGCCTTGGGCGCGAACTCCTTGGTCGGGCCCGACCCGACGGCAAAGAGCGCCATGTCCCAGCCGGTGAAGTCGAAAGTGGCGAGATCCTGGGTCTTGAGTGTCTTGTCGCCGAAGCTCACCTCGGTTCCGAGAGATTTTCGCGACGCAAGCACGGCGATCTCATCAACCGGGAACTCGCGCTCGGCGAGGATGTTCAGCATTTCGCGGCCCACGTTCCCCGTGGCACCGGCAACAACGACCTTGTAG
The DNA here is from genome assembly GCF_020524285.1 of Alloyangia pacifica. Classification (GTDB taxonomy): domain Bacteria; phylum Pseudomonadota; class Alphaproteobacteria; order Rhodobacterales; family Rhodobacteraceae; genus Salipiger; species Salipiger pacificus_B. The sequence continues at coordinate 172,917 of NZ_JAIVKX010000010.1, read as the reverse complement.
CCCATGGTTCTGGCTCTCCTTCCTGGATGCTGCGCGCGGGTGGATCCCGCCTTGCAGGCTGGCGCGCGTCATATCCCATGCGAGGTATATCCGGAAGGGCTGTTTTCCAGTGTTTCCTGGCGCCGAACAGCCGTCTGCTGCGAAATAACCACGGTTCCGGCAAACTTTGCCTCAAAACCCCGGAAAGCAGGGCGTTTTCCTTCTCGAACGCCATTTTTCGTGGCATTGAAATCGCATTGTTTGGAAGAAATCCGCTCTTCCCGGCGCAGGCAGCATCTCCGCTCTTGTCCAATGTTTAGGCAAGTGCGTAGATCGTGAACGTATTTGAAGGCTATTTGGGCAGAAGCAACTATGCGGCGAACAAGCAAGAGGCAGCAGACGTCCCGACGCCCCGAAGGAAACAGCAAGACGCGGTCTCGACCCAGCAAGACACGGCTGCAGTTCTACCGCTCTGCCATCTCGCTGTCGCGTCCGCAGAAACAGTTCATCTTCCTCGCGTTCGATGTCGCCATGGTCGCGGCGGCGCTCACGCTTGCGCTGGTCCTGCACGGAATGGTGCGCGCCGGCCTGCCGAGCGCCGCGCAGCTGACCCCGCTGATGATCCTGATCATGCTGTCCGGCGGCGCGATCTCCTGGTACCTGCAGTTGCCACGGATCAAGCTCAACGCCTTCGAGACCCGCGGCATCACCCGCACCGCGCTGTTCTCGGTGCTGACCGCAGTCGCGGCGCTGGCGATCGACGCCCTGCTCGCGCCGGGTCTCGCCCTGCCGGTCTACTTCAACTTCGGCATCCTGCTCATGGTGCTCAGCGCGGCCTGGCGGATTGCCCTCCGCCATGTGACCATCGTCGCCTACCGCCGCACGAAGCAGCGCATGCGGGTGCTGATCTACGGCGCCGGCAAGACCGGCCAGCAGCTCGTCGCCGCCCTGCGTCACGACGATGCGATCGAGCCGATCTGCTTCGTCGACGACAACCCGACGCTGCAGACGCTGGTGGTTTCGGGGCTGCGCGTGCATGCGCCCTCGACCGTGAAGCACCTGATCGAAACCCGCGCCATCGACCGCGTGGTGCTCGCCATGCCCTCGATCCGCCAGCCCGAACTGGCCCGCATCGCCCACCGCCTGCGCGCGATCGGCTGCGAGGTCCACGCCCTGCCCTCCTTCGCCGAGCTGGTCGGCGAGGGCGAACTGCGCAAGCGCGTCTCGCCGGTCTCGCTGGATGACCTGCTGGGCCGTGGCCGGCTCGAAAGCGAGTTGCCGGGCGTCAGCCACGCCTATTCCGGGCGCCGCATCCTGATCACCGGCGCCGGCGGCTCCATCGGCTCCGAGCTTTGCCGCCAGCTGCTCGGCTGCAAGCCCGAGTGCATCGTCGCGCTCGATCACTCCGAGCTGGCGCTCTACAATATCGACAAGGAACTGCGCGACCTCTCCGGCAACGGGCTCAAGATCACCCCGGTGCTCGGCTCGGTGCTCGATGAGACCCTCGTCGCCCGTGTGCTCGAGCAGTACCGCATCGACGTGGTGCTGCACGCCGCCGCCTACAAGCACCTGCCGCTGGTGGAAAACAACGTCATCGCCGGCATGCGCAACAACGTGCTCGGCACCAAGGTCATCGCCGAGGCCGCGCGCGAGGCCGGGGTCGAGCGCTTCATCCTCGTCTCCTCCGACAAGGCCGTGCGCCCGACCAACGTCATGGGGGCCTCGAAGCGCCTCGCCGAACTGCTGGTGCAGGACCTTGCCACCCGCAGCAGCGACACGCGCTTCTCGATGGTCCGTTTCGGCAATGTCCTGGGCTCCTCCGGCTCGGTGATCCCGCTCTTCGAGGAGCAGATCGCCCGCGGCGGTCCGGTCACCCTCACCGACACGCGGGTCACGCGCTATTTCATGACCATCTCCGAGGCGGCGCGACTGGTGCTGCTCGCCGGGTCATTCTCGCGCGGCGGCGACGTCTTCGTGCTCGACATGGGCGAGCCGGTGCCGATCCACAAGCTGGCCCGCCAGATGATCGAGGGCGCCGGCTACACGGTGCGCGACGAAGAAACCCCCGACGGCGACATCGAGATCAAGGTCACCGGCCTGCGCAAGGGCGAGAAGCTGCACGAGGAGCTGCTGATCTCCACCGACATGCTGACCACGCCGCACCACAAGATCCTCCGCGCGCAGGAGAGCTACCTGTCGGAATTCGAGATCGCCACCGCGATGAAGGACCTGCGCCAGGCCATCGGCGAGCGCGACGAGGCGTTCGCCCGAGAGATCATCGCCCGCTGGGTCGAGCGCTGCGAGGAGATCCCCGCGAAGGCTGAAGAAAAGCAGTCGCTCTGAGCCGAGCACAGCGCGCCAGCGAGGGCACGAAGAAAGGGGCGCGGATCACCGCGCCCCTTCGCACATCCAAGAGCTGCGCCCTCAGCGGCCGGGAATGTCGCTGCGCGCCGGCGCCGGATCCCATTCCTCGATGACATGCGCTGCCTCGTCCGCGCTCTCGACGAAGCGGAAGAGATCGAGATCCTCGGGACTGATCGTCCCGGCCTCCTTCAGCGCCTCCCAGTTGATGATCGTCTCCCAGAACTTGCGGCCGAACAGCAGGAAGGGCACCCGCTCCATGCGCCCGGTCTGGATCAGGGTCAGCGCCTCGAACATCTCGTCGAGCGTGCCGAAGCCGCCGGGGAAGACGCAGATCGCCCGCGCCCGCATCAGGAAGTGCATCTTGCGGATCGCGAAGTAGTGGAAGTTGAAGCACAGGTTCGGGGTCACGTATTCGTTCGGCGCCTGCTCGTGCGGCAGCACGATATTGAGCCCGATCGACACGCCGCCCACCTCTTCGGCGCCGCGGTTGCCCGCCTCCATCACGCCCGGCCCGCCGCCGGTGGTCACCACGAACTCGCGATTGCCGCTGGCGATGGACTTGCGGGTCATCGCCTGCGCGAAGAGCCGCGCTTCCTCGTAGAAATGCGACAGATCGGCCAGCGTCTGCGTGCGCGCGCTGTCCTTCTCGGCGGGCGAGGGGATGCGCGCGCCGCCGAACAGCACGATGGTGCTGTCGATCTGCCGCTCGTCGAGTTCCAGCTGCGGCTTCAGTAGCTCGAGCTGCAGCCGCACCGGGCGCAGTTCCTCGCGGCACAGGAAGGCCTCGTCGGCAAAGGCGAGGCGGTAGGACGGGGCGCGCGTCTGCGGCGTGTCCGGGATCTGCTCGGCAGTCCGGCGGTCACGTCCCGCGTCGCGGAAGATGGAATGGCGTTCGTCGTTCATGTCGGCCGTCCTTGTTCTGCTCAGACTCTGAATATAGCGTGCGCAGCGCCAAGAGCATCAGAGGAAAACGGAAAATGGACTGGAAAGCCGAGATCGCCGCCGCCGCCGACCGCAGCAGTGCCTATGTGCAGCGCACCCCGGTGATGCGCAGCACGGTGCTGTGGGATCAGCCGGTCGACCTCAAGCTTGAGCAGATGCAGCACACCGGCAGTTTCAAGGCGCGCGGCGCCTTCAACACGCTGCTCAGCCTGCCGGTGCCAAGCGCCGGGGTGGTGGCGGCCTCCGGCGGCAACCACGGCGCGGCGGTGGCCTATGCCGCCACGCAGCTCGGCCACCGCGCGCAGATTTTCGTGCCCGAGATGGCCGGCCCCGCCAAGATCGCCCTGATCGAGCGCACCGGCGCGGCGCTCACCGTGGTGCCCGGCGAATACGCCAACGCGCTGGAGCAGGCCCGCGCCTATGAAACCGAGACCGGCGCCATGCAGGTCCACGCCTATGACGCCCCGGCCACCGTCGCCGGCCAGGGCACGCTGATGCGCGAATGGGAGCAGCAGGGGCTCGAGGCCGACACGGTGCTCATCGCCGTCGGCGGCGGCGGGCTGATCGGCGGCGCCCTCGCCTGGCTGCAGGGCGCCCGCCGCATCATCGCCGTCGAGCCCGAGCAGGCCCGCGCGCTGGATGCCGCAATGGAGGCGGGCGCGCCGGTGGACGTCGAGGTCTCCGGCGTCGCCGCCAACGCGCTCGGCGCGCGGCGCATCGGCAGCATCTGCTTCGAATTGGCGCAAGAGCACCTCGCACGCCGCGTCACCGTCACCGACGCGGCCATCACAGAGGCGCAGCGCACCCTGTGGCAGGCGCACCGGCTGCTGGTCGAGCCCGCCGGGGCGACCGCGCTGGCGGCCCTGCGCTCGGGCGCCTATCGCCCCGAGCCAGGCGAGCGCGTGGCGGTTCTGCTTTGCGGCGGCAATATCGCGCCCGACCCGCTGGGCTGAGCCCCGCGCCTCCCGCGCAGCCCCTTCGCCTAGACGACAATATCCAGGGGGTGAGGCGCGCAGCGCCGAAAGGGCAGCGCCCCCTGCCCCCTCGTTATTTGCCTCCGAAGGTTCCCGAGGGGCCGCGATGCTCACAGGCCGCGCAGCAAACATCGGTTGGACAGCGCCCCCTCGCCTCCCATCGTCCGCCGCAGGCCAGCCGGTCAGGCGAAGCGCCCGCTGCGCTCCAGCACCTCGATCTGGTAGCCGTCCGGGTCGGCGACGAAGAAGAACCGCGCCACCACCTCGCCCGCCGGGGCGAATTCCACCAGCTTGCGCGGCGCGAGGCCGGCGGCTTCGAAGCGCGCGTGTTCGGCATCGAGATCCTCGACCGACACGGCGAAATGCCCGTAGCCGTCGCCAAGGTCATATGGCTCGGTCCGGTCCTTGTTCACCGTCAACTCCAGCTCGAAGCCGCTCTCGGGATTGCTGAGGTAGATCAGCGTGAAGTCCGGGAAATCCAGCCGGTCCGCCACCTTCAGCCCGAAGGCCGTGTCGTAGAAGGCCAGCGAGCGCGCCTCGTCGAGCACGCGGATCATGCTGTGGATGGGTTTTGCCAAGGGTTTCTCCTGTTTTGGCTTCCGTGCGGGGCGCGCGGCGACGGTCCAAACATGCTCGCCCGTTGGTTCCCCCACGGTTGGCTTATGGTTCGCATTGTCGCGGCGGCACCCTGCCGCTATAGGGCAGTAAACCCGGACGACAGGAGACGCAAATGTCCAACGCCCAGCTCGAAACCGCCATCGAAGCCGCCTGGGAGGCGCGCGACACGATCACCCCCGCAACCACCGGCGAAACCCGCGACGCCATCGAGGACACGCTGAACGCCCTCGACAGCGGCGCTCTGCGCGTGGCGGAGAAGCAGGCGGACGGCAGCTGGCACGTCAACCAGTGGGCCAAGAAGGCCGTGCTGCTCGGCTTCCGCATCAAGGACATGGAACAGCACGACGGCGGCCCGCAGGGCTCCGGCTGGTGGGACAAGGTCGACAGCAAGTTCAAGGGCTGGGGCGACAACCAGTGGAAGGCCGCTGGCTTCCGCGCGGTGCCGAACGCCGTCGTCCGCAAGTCGGCCTACATCGCGCCGGGCGTGGTGCTGATGCCGTCGTTCGTCAACCTCGGCGCCTATGTCGACAGCGGCACAATGGTGGATACCTGGGCGACCGTCGGCTCCTGCGCACAGATCGGCAAGGGCGTGCACCTGTCGGGCGGCGTCGGCATCGGCGGCGTGCTCGAGCCCATGCAGGCCGGCCCGACCATCATCGAGGACAACTGCTTCATCGGTGCCCGCTCCGAGGTGGTCGAGGGCGTGATCGTCCGCGAGGGCTCGGTGCTCGGCATGGGCGTCTTCCTCGGCCAGTCGACCAAGATCGTCGACCGCGAGACCGGCGAAGTCATGTACGGCGAAGTGCCGCCCTACTCGGTGGTCGTCGCGGGCTCGATGCCCTCGAAGAACGGCGTCAGCCTCTACTGCGCGGTCATCGTCAAGCGCGTCGACGAGAAGACCCGCTCGAAGACCGGCATCAACGAGCTGCTGCGCGACTGAGCGCACGGGCTGTCGCCCGGCAGAGAGCTTGCGAAGGGGCGCTCAGGGCGCCCCTTTTCCGTTTGGGGAGAGAACTTCCCGCGCACCGCCCCGGGGAACCATCCGCCCCCCAAGGCGTTACCTCTGCGTCACTTTTCCAACTGAGGGATACGCATCATGGGTCTCGGAATACTTGCTTCCATCATCGTCGGCGGGCTCGCCGGCTGGATCGCCTCGATGATCATGAAGGCCGACACCGGCATTCTGACCAACATCATCCTCGGCATCATCGGCGCTGTCGTGCTGAACCTGATCCTCTCGCTGGTCGGCATCTACGCCGCCAACACCTGGATCCCGCAGCTCATCGTCGGCATCATCGGGGCCAGCCTGCTGATCTGGGGCTACCGCAAGCTGCGCTGACCCCTTGATCTCCTCCCTCTCCCTCCCGCTGCTGCTGGCCGTCTTCGCGGTGGCCGGCGCCATCGTTGTGGCCGTCTCGGTGCGCGCGACCTCTCTGGCCGATCTCATCGCCGACCGCACGCGGATGGGCGAGGCGCTGGCCGGGGGCGTGCTGCTGGGCGGCGCGACCTCGCTTTCGGGCGTCGTGGTTTCGGTCACCGGCGCGGCGGGCGGCGATGCCAGCTTTGCCGTGTCGAACGCCGTCGGCGGCATTGCCGCGCAGACGCTTTTCCTTGCCATCGCCGACCTCCTGCACCGCCGCGCCAACCTCGAGCACGCCGCCGCCGAGCCCGCCAACCTGTTCCAGGCGGTGATGCTCATGCTGCTGCTCTCGCTGCCGCTGGCCGCCATGGCCGGCCCCGAGATCACCCTGCTCGGCATCCACCCGATCTCGCCTCTGATGCTCATCGCCTATATCGCCGGGGTGAAGCTCTCGGCCTCGGTGCGGGAGCAGCCCATGTGGGAGCCGGTGGAAACCTCCGACACCCGCCACGATGAGCCCGATGACGAAAACGACCCCCACGCGCCGGTGCTCAAGCCCGCGCTCCTCTTCGCCGCTCTGGTGGCGATAATGGGCCTCTGCGGCTGGGTGATCTCCCAGGTCGGTGGCACCTTCATCACCCGCTTCGGACTCGGATCCAGCCTCGTCGGCGCGCTGATCACCGCCACCGTCACTTCGCTGCCCGAGCTGATCACCACGCTGGTCGCCGTGCGCCGCGGCGCGCTGCAACTGGCCGTGGGCGGGATCATCGGCGGCAACACCTTCGACACCCTGTTCCTCGTCTTCTCCGACGTCGCCTACCGCGAGGGCTCGCTGTTCCACAACATGACCCAGACCGACGTCTACTGGCTGGCCACCGGCCTCATCATGACCGCCATCCTGCTCGGCGGGCTGATCCTGCGCCAGCGCGAGGGCCCGGCCCGGATCGGCATCGAGAGCGTGCTGATGATGGCGGTCTACGCCTGTGCCGTTGCGGTTGCGGTGATCGCCCCCTGACGCCGCTTGCTTGACATGTCCCTGCCGCTTGCGCATTGCGGGCGGCAGGCATCGCGGAGCGAGAGAACATGGGCAAGAAACCGTCGAAACAGCAGGTCTACACGCTTCTGGTCGAGGTCGGCCGCAAGGACGGCGACGGGCTTCCCAAGGCTGCGACCGGCGCCGGGCTGCTCTGCTACGCCTCCGGCGTGGACGAGGCCGAGGCGGTGCGCGAGACCGTGGCGATCCTCAAGCAGGCCGAGATGAACCCGCTCGACGTGACCGGTTACGGCACCGAGGACGAGCGCAAGGCGCAGGGCATGGAGATCGACGCGGGCGAGCGCGAGCTGATGGCCCGCGCGCTCGAGGAAAACTCGGTGATCGTCGCCCAGGTCACGCCGTTCTACGACGATGACGAGGACGACGAAGACTGATCCCGCTCAGCCGGGGATGATCTCGAACTTGGTGACATCCACCATGCCGCGGTCGGTGATCTTCAGCGCGGGGATCACCGGCAGCGCAAGAAAGGCAAGCTGCAGGAAGGGCTCCTCCAGCGTCACGCCCAGACTGCGCGCCGCGGCGCGCAGCTCGACCAGCCGGTCGCGCACCGCCTCGAAGGGCAGCAGGCTCATCAGCCCCGCCACCGGCAGCGCCAGCTCGGCGAGGATTTCTCCCTCCGCCGCCACCACGAACCCGCCCTCGATCTCCGCCAGACGGTTCGACGCCAGCGCCATGTCCGCGTAATCCGCGCCGACGCAGGCGATGTTGTGGTGGTCGTGGCAGACTGTCGAGGCGATCGCCCCCTTCTTCAGCCCAAACCCCCGCACGAAGCCCGTGGCGATATTGCCGTTCTTGCCGTGCCGCTCGACCACCGCGATGCGGATGAGATCACGCGCCACGTCGGGGGCCTTGTCGCCGTTCTCGATCACGACGGTCTCGTGCAGGTGGTCGGTGAGGATCTGCCCCTCGCGGATGCCGATCACGTCGGTCTCCTCGCGGTTGGCGGTGGCACGGAAGCTCTGCGCCGTGAGCCTTGGCGCATGCACGGAGTCGCGCCCGACCTCGGGGATCGTCTCGCGCGCGGCGAAGGCGGCGTCATCCACCACCACGCCGCCCGCCATCACCATCTGCGCGTGACACCCCTCAAGGCTGTCGATGGCCACGATATCCGCCCGCTTGCCCGGGGCGATCATGCCGCGATCCTTCAGCCCAAACGCCTCCGCCGCAGACAGCGACGCCGCGCGATAGGCGGCCAGCGGCGGGGTGCCCAGCGAGATCAGCGTGCGGATCATGTAGTCGAGGTGACCGTGTTCGCCGATATCCAGCGGGTTCCGGTCGTCGGTGCAAAGGCACATGTAGGGCGAGGTCCGCTCGCTCAGCAGCGGCTGCAGCGCGTGCAGGTCCTTGGACACCGACCCCTCGCGGATCAGCACCCGCATGCCCTTGCGCAGCTTCTCCAGCGCCTCCTCGGCGCTTGTCGCCTCGTGCTCGGTGCGGATGCCCGCTGCCACATAGGCATTGAGATCGCGGCCCGAGAGCAGCGGGCAATGGCCGTCGATATGCCCGCCCTCGAAGAGCTTCAGCTTCTTCATCGCCTCGGGGTCGCGGAAGATCACGCCGGGGTAGTTCATGAACTCCGCCAGCCCGATGCCTGAAGGATGGCCCATCAGCTCGGCGATGTCCTCGGCCAGCAGCTCGGCCCCGGCGGTCTCCATATGGGTCGAGGGGACGCACGACGAGAGCTGCACGCGGATGTCCATCAGCGTATGCGCGCTCGCCTCCTGGAAGTACCGGATGCCCGCCGCGCCGATCACATTGGCGATCTCATGCGGGTCGCAGATCGCCGTCGTCACCCCGCGCGGCGTCACGCAGCGGTCGAACTCGAAGGGCGTCACCAGCGAGCTCTCGATGTGCAGATGCGTGTCGATGAACCCGGGCACCAGGATCGCGCCCGCCACGTCGATCTCCTCGCGCCCCTCGTAGCTCTCGTAGACGCCGACGATGGTATCGCCGCAGATCGCCACGTCGCCCGCGATCAGCTCGCCGGTGATCAGGTCGAGGATGCGCCCGCCCTTCAGCACCAGATCCGCCGCCTCGTCGCCGCGCCCCTGCGCGATCCTCGTCTCGAGCTGTCCCATGCCTGTCTCCGTCTGCCGGCCTTGCCGTTATGTCGTGCTCTCGTGTTTGCCGCAGCCTGCCACAGCCCGCGCCCGAAAGGCGAGAGGTCTTGCGCCCGGCTCTGTTGCAAAGCCTTGGCGAAAGGCGCTTACTTGCGCCCACAAAAACAACAGGGGACCAGACCATGACCATTTCCCGCCTCGCGCTGCTCGCCGCGCTGGCCACGGCCGGCGCCACCGGAATCGCCCGGGCCGACTGCGACAGCGTCACCTTCTCCGATGTCGGCTGGACCGACATCACCGCCACCACCGCCGCGACCACCGTATTGCTGCAGGCGCTCGGCTATGACACCGACATCAAGGTGCTCTCGGTGCCGGTGACCTACACCTCGATGGACCGCGGCGACGTCGACGTTTTCTTGGGCAACTGGATGCCCACGATGGAGGGCGACATCGCCCCCTACCGCGAGAAGGGCTCGGTCGACACCCTCCGTGCCAACCTCGAAGGCGCAAAGTACACGCTGGCCACCAATGCCGCCGGCGCCGCGCTCGGCATCACCGATTTCGCCGACATCGTCGCGCACGCCGATGCGTTGGACGAGACCATCTACGGCATCGAGCCGGGCAACGACGGCAACCGGCTGATCCTCGACATGATCGAGGCCGATGCCTTCGGGCTCACCGAGTTCGACGTCAAGGAAAGCTCCGAGCAGGGCATGCTGGCGCAGGTCGACCGCGCCAGCAAGCGCGACGAGCCGATCGTCTTCCTCGGCTGGGAGCCGCACCCGATGAACGCTAACTTCGACCTGACCTACCTGTCGGGCGGCGACGACTGGTTCGGCCCGGACTTCGGCGGCGCCACGGTATACACCAACACCCGCGCCGGCTACGTCGAGGAATGTCCGAACGTCGGCAAGCTGCTCGAGAACCTCGAGTTCTCGCTGCAGATGGAAAACGAGATCATGGGCGCGATCCTCAACGACGGCACCGATCCCGATGAGGCCGCCACCGCCTGGCTGAAGGCCAACATGGGCGTTCTGGACGGCTGGCTCGAGGGCGTCACCACGCTCGATGGTGGTGACGCCAAAGAGGCGGTGACCGCGGCGCTGAACTGACGCTGTCCCCTCGCCCCGCCCCAGATCAGGCGGGGCGAGGGAATACCATTCAACTGCAATCTATTTTCCTGCCAGCAGCCCGGCTCCGTTCAGCAACCCTTCACCTCTCCCCGCCCAGAGTGTCCGCGGTTGCCCCTCTGGACGGGACTTTGTGAATGAGCCTGCGACTGATGCTCCTCGGCGCGCTCGGCCCGCTTCTTGCGCTGGTGCTCTATTTCTCGGGGCAGGAGCTTCTGCGCCTGAAACGCAACGCCGAGGCCCTCGAACAGGTCGCGAGGATCGCCACCGAGGCCGAGGTGCTTTCCGATCTCGTGCACGAATTGCAGAAGGAACGCGGCTATTCCGCGGGCTTCACCTCGTCCCGCGGCAAGAATTTCGCCGCCGAACTGATGGCGCAGCGCCAGGCCACGGATGCCGTGCTCTCCGGCTTCTTCGAGGCGGTGCCCGAAACGGAGCACGCCGCCACCGCAACCATCGCCACGGCACGCGAAAAGCTCGCGGACCTGCCGGAGCTGCGCGGAGGAATCGACCGGTTTGCCCTGACAGTGCCCGAACTGGCCGCCACCTACACAGGGCTGGTGAACCTGCTGCTCACAGCCGGACGCGAGATGCGCGATATCGCGCGCTCCCCGGCGACCGGCGCCCTGATGGAAGCGCACGAGGAAATCGGTCTGGCCAAGGAAAGCGCCGGGCTGGCCCGAGCCATGGGAGCCACCGGGCTCGGCACCGATGTCTTCCCGCCGCAGGTCCATCGCCGCTTCATGGACCTCACCGCGCGGGAAACCGCCTTCCTCGCCCGCGCCGCCGAGGTTCTTCACCGCCCCGCCCTGCTCGACGAGTTGCACGGCACGCCCGCCGCCCAGGCGCTGGTGCCCATGGTCGAAACCATCTCGTCCCTGCCCTACGGTGGCGCGCGCGGCGCGCTGACAGCGCCGGCCTGGTTCGCGGCGTCGACGGCCTGGATCGACGCGCTGCGCGAGCTGGAGACACGGCTCAGCCGGCAAACCTCGGCGCTGGCGCTCACCACGGCACAGAAGGCGCGCAGCAGCCTGTTGATCACCGGTGCGCTGACCCTGCTGGCCGCCCTCGCCATGACCGGCCTCGCGGTGCTGATCGCCGAGTTCGTCACCCGGCGGCTCGGGCGGCTCACCTCTGTGATGATGGAGTTCGTCGAGGGGCGGTTCGAGGCCTGGGTGCCCTACATCCAGTCCCGCGGCGAGATCGGCCAGATGGCGCAGTCGATCTACCGCTTCAAGCAGCTCTCGCGCGCCGCCATCGAGAAGCGCGCGCAGGACGAGGCGCAGCTCAACGCCCGCCACCAGCAGGTGGTCGACCTGGTGACCGAGGGGCTCAACGCCCTGGCGCGGGCCGACCTCACGCTGCGTTTCGACACGCCGCTCGCCGAGGAGTACGACGCGATCCGGAACGACTTCAACACCGCCTCCGCCCGGCTGGCCGAGGTGATGCGCGCGGTCGCGGGCACGGTTGGCGAAATCGAGGAACGTTCGCGCGGATTGCGTGGCTCCGCGGTCGATCTCGCCGAGCGCACCACCACGCAGGTCGAAACCATCAGCAGGACCGCCGAGACGGTCTCGGGGCTGACCGGCTCGCTGGCCGAGACCAATGGCGCCCTGAAAGACGTGAAGGATCTCGCCGATGAGGCGAAGGGCCGGGCCGACCGCTCCGGCGAGGTGGTCCGCAACGCCGTAGCCGCCATGGACCGCATCGCGGCAAGCTCGGGCCGTATCGCGCAGATCACCGCGGTCATCGAGGATATCTCCTTCCAGACCAACCTTCTGGCGCTCAACGCCGGGGTCGAGGCGGCGCGCGCCGGCCAGGCCGGCAAAGGTTTTGCAGTCGTCGCCATGGAAGTGCAGGGGCTCGCCAGCCGCTCCGCCAACGCCGCGCTCGAGATCAAGGAGCTGATCGAGGAAAGCGCGCGGGAGGTCAGCGGCGGCGTCAACCTCGTGGGCGAAACCGGCGAGGCGCTGCAGGCCATTCTCGAGCAGATCCTGCGGGTCGACGCGGTGCTTTCGAATATCAGCGCGACGGCAGAGGCGCAGAACCGCGAGCTGCAAGGGGTGGACAGCGCCATGATGCGGATGCGTGATCTCACCTCGCAGAACACCGAGGTTGCCGACGCCAGCCGCGACGCCTCGACCGAGCTGGCCGAGGGCGCCCAGCGCCTGTCCGCATTGGTCAGCGAGTTCGACCTGCGCGCCCCACGCGGCGCAGATTCGCCAAAGCCAGGTGAGGCTTCGATGGCGCAAGGGCGCGCCGCCTGAGCGTGGCGCCATGGTTCGCAATGCCAGACATCACTGGGTTTTCAAGCCTTGCCGAGTTTTCAAGCCTTGCCAAGCGCATCTGCTCCGGACTGTCCTGGCCGCAGGCGTCAGCCCGGGATACGCAGCCTCCGCGCCAGCCTATGGCAGGCCGCTGAAATAGGTTTTTGAGAACGGACTTCTCATCCTGCTCGTCGGCCCCCGACGCGATCCATTTTTGTCAGCTAAGCGAGAGAGCCCGAAAAGTGGCTCTCCTTCGCGTCGAAACGCCTTCGCCTAGAGTTATTCAGCACCCCGATAGAGGGCGCCGCCCCTCCGCCGGTGCCCTAACGGATCAGCGCCTTGATCGCGGCAGCATGCGCCGAATCCGCGGTCAGCGTGTCTTCGGCCAGCGCACGCGCGGCGGGCAGGAGCTCCTCCGGCGGCACGATTCGGTCGATCAGCCCCCAGCTCTGCGCCTCCTCCACCGGCACCTTTTGCCCGGCCATGAGGATCATCTTCGCCCGCGCCGGGCCGACCAGCGCCGCCAGCCGCCGCGGGTCCGACGGCTGCGGCAGGAAGCCAAGCTTCATCACAGGGTAGAAGACTTTGGCTCCCGGCACCGCGATGCGCAGATCGCAGGCCAGTGCCATGCCCATGGCGCCACCCGCCAGGGTGCCGTTCAATGCGCAGATGCTCAGCCCCGGCAGCGCCGCGATGGCGCCCGACAGCCGCTCCCAGAGCGGCGAGGTCGCGAGCCCCGCCCGCGCCGCCTCGAGATCGGCCCCGGCCGAGAAAACCCTGCCGGTGCCCGTGATCACCAGCACCTGCGCCTCGCGTGCCGCCTCGACGATCTCGCAGAGGCGCTGCAGCATCTCCGGAGTCAGCGAATTGGCCTTCTCGGGGCGGTCGATCACCGCCAGCCAATAGCCCCCCTCCCGCGCGAGCGAGATCATGCGACGCCGATCGCCTGGCGCACCGTCTCGTCACGCAGCGAGACCTCGTCGCCGAGGTACCCGTCGGTCTCGGGCCCGCACATCCACAGCAGCGCCTTGGCCACCCACTCCGGCGGAATGTGGTCCTCCCACTCGAGCGTGCTGACCGGGTTCACCCCCGAGGCCTTGATCGTGCGCTGCATCTGCGTCGCCACCGTGCCGGGCGAAAGCGAGATCGCGCGGATGCCGCGTTCGCGGTACTCGGCGTCGGCCATGCGGGTCAGCATCAGCGCCCCAGCCTTAGAGGCGCAATAGGCCGACCAGCCCTCGAGCGGGTGATGCGCCGCCCCCGACCCAATGGTCAGCACCGTGCCGCCGCCCGCCGCCAGCATCAGCGGCAGCGCCGCGTGCATGCCGTGGTAGACGCCCTTGAGGTTGACGTCGATCACCTGCCCCCAGGCCCCCGGATCGGCCCCGGCCAGCGGCGCGATCGGCTCGATCACCCCGGCGTTGTTCACCAGCACGTCGATCTGGCCAAAGGCCGAGATGCAGGCCTGCACCGCCTGGTCCATCTCCCAGTAGCGCGAAATGTCGCAGGGGATCGCCATGGCCTTCGGCCCGATCTCGCCGGCCAGCTCGGTCACCGCCTCGCGGCCCCGCGCCACAAGCGCCACATTCGCCCCCGCCTCGGCAAAGAGACGCGCCGTCGCGGCCCCGATCCCCCGGCTCGCGCCAGTGATCAGCGCGGTTTTTCCTGTCAGATCCATGGATTGCCCCATCGCTAGCAGATTCCCCTCTTTGGTAAACACTGGCTTACCCACGGTCCAGCCTCTTGACCCCGCCGCGCATGGAGGCGAACTCTAGGCCATTGTTTACGGCCCACGGCGGAAAGGATTGAATATGCGGTTTCTCACTGGGGGTCTTGCGGCCGGCGCGACGGCCCTGGGGCTTGCGCTGCCCACCCATGCCGATGTCACCCCCGCCCAGGTCTGGGACGATCTGTCGGATCTGCTCGAAGGCGTCGGATACGAAGTCTCGGTCACCGAAAGCGAGACCGGCGGCAACCTGATGCTTGGCGATCTGACCCTGCGCATGGCGATTCCCGAAAGCGAGGGCCAGCCGGAGGGCGATGTCACCGTGAGCCTCGCGGATATCACGCTGGAGGATCTCGGCGACGGCACGGTGGCCCTGCGCTTCCCGAGCCCGATGCCGATCGAGGTGCGGGTGTCCGAAGAGGGCAGCGATCCGGTCGAGATGACGCTGGAGCTGGCACAGGAGGCGCTCAGCCTCGTCGCCTCGGGCGATCCGGACGCGCTGAGCTACGCGTATAGCGCCGAGGCCACCAATCTCGAGCTGGTCCGCCTGCTGGCCGAGGGCGAAGAGCTCTCGCGCGACGTCTTCAGCGCCAGCCTTGCCACCGGGCCGCTCAGCGGCACCTCCGAGGTTGCCACCGCGGACGGCACCCGGCGCTACAGCCACAGCTACCAGACCGACGAGCTGCGCTACGATCTCTCGGGCAGCGATCCCGAGCAGCCGGACTCCACCGGGCAGGTCTCGGGCCGGATGACCGGCCTGTCGAGCCGCGGCGAGTCGGTGATCCCGGAAATCACGGACGAGGCCGATGCCTCGGCGATCATGAGCTCCGGCTTCGAGGGCAGTGGCACCTTCACCTTCGAGAGCGGCCAGACGAGCTTCGCCTTCACCGACGACGGCGAGACCACCACCGGCAGCAGCAGCTCGCAGGGCGGTCGGCTCGAGGGGGCGATCGACGGCACCCGGATGAGCTACGCGCTGAACCTCGACACGCTGACCTACGAGGCCGAGGGCGGCGAGCTGCCCTTCCCGGTGAGCGCCGCCATCGAGCAGGTCGGGCTGAACCTGTCGCTGCCGCTGGCGGAAGCCGACGCGCCGCAGGACATGGCCTTCGGGCTCACCCTGGGCGGGCTGACCCTGTCGGAGGCGATCTGGGGCATCTTCGACCCGGGCGCCACGCTGCCGCGCGATCCGGCGACCCTGGCCTTCGACATCACCGGCAAGGTGACACCTCTAGTGTCGGTCTTCGACCCGGCCGATCTGACGCGGCTGGAAACGGATGAGGCCGCACCGGCGGAACTGAACGCCCTGACCCTGAACAGCCTGACGATTTCCGCCGCCGGCGCCGAGATCACCGGACAGGGCGACTTCACCTTCAACCAGGACGACACCCAGAGCTTCGGCGGCATGCCGGCGCCCGAGGGCGCGGTGACCTTCAACCTAAGCGGCGCGAACGGGCTGATCGACAAGCTGATCGCCATGGGCCTGCTGAGCGAGCAGGACGCCATGGGCGCCCGGATGATGCTTGGGATGTTCACGGTGCCCGGCTCCGAGCCCGACACGCAGACCTCGACCATCGAGGTCAACGGCCAGGGGCAGGTCCTCGCCAACGGCCAGCGGATCAAGTAACGCTTCGGCAACGAGAGGGGGGCGGATGCATGCATCCGCCCCCTTTTTCTGTCCCGGGTCTTGCACGGCCCAACTCTCTTCGAAGGAGCTTGGCCACCCCGCCCTATTTCGCCATGAGGTCCGGCAACTCGCCGGTCAGCCCCGCCGCCTCGCGCACGAAGTTGCGGCGCAGGCCGGGCATGCCTTGCACCAGCGCCATTCCGAGGTCGCGGCCGGCGCGCAGGATCGGGTTGTCGTTCGAAAAGAGCCGGTTGAACAGATCCGTCGCCGCCGCCAGCGCCGCCGTGTCGAAGCGACGCCAGCTCTGGTAGCGCGCCAGCACCAGCGGCGAGGCCACGTCCTCGCCGCGCCGCTGCGCATGGCTCAGCACATGCGCCAGCGCCGCCACGTCGCGCAGCCCGGCGTTGAGCCCCTGCCCGGCGATCGGATGCATGCCATGCGCCGCATCGCCCACCAGCGCCAGCCGGTCGGCGATGAAGGCATTGGCCAGCGTCAGACCCAGCGGGTAGGTGTAGCGCGGCCCTGCCAGGGAAATCTCGCCCAGAAAATCGCCGAAGCGCGGGCGCAGCACCTGCAGGTACTCGTCATCGGGCAGCGCGTGGATGGTGCGGGCCAGCGCGTCCTTCTCGCTCCAGACGATGGAGCTGCGGCCCTTGGTCAGCGGCAGGATCGCCAGCGGCCCGCTCGGCATGAAGAACTGGTGCGCCACGCCCTCGTGCGGCAGCTCATGGGCGATGGCGCAGACCAGAGCGGTCTGCCCGTAGGTCCAGCCGGTGCGCTTGATCCCGGCGCGCGCGGCGGTGCCGCTGCTGCGCCCGTCCGCACCAACCAGCAGCCGCCCGCGCAGGGTGCCCCCATCGGCCAGCGTCACGGTCACGCCCGAGACGTCCACCGCCTGCCCGATCACCGTCGCCGAGGCGCGGTGGGTGATCCGCGGCTCGGCGGCCATGGCCTCGAGCAGCGCGCGGCGCAGGAAGCGGTCCTCGACCATATGGCCCATCGGGCCTTCCTCGATCTCCGCGGAGGCGAAATCGAGCCCGAGGAAGACCTCGGCCTCGCCGACACGCCCATCGGTGACGCGGATCGCGCTCATCGGCTGGGCGTTGGGCGCAAGCTGCTCCCAGAGCCCGAGATTGGCCAGCAGCCGCACCGAGGCGAGCGCCAGCGCATAGGCGCGGCCGTCGAATTCCGGCTCGGCCCGCAGCTCGGCAGGCAGGGCGTCGATGACGGTGGCGCTGAGCCCGGCCTTGGCCGCCGCCAGCGCGAGGGCGGGCCCGTTGAGGCCGCCGCCGATGATGAGCAGATCGCTGTCCTGTGTCATGGGGCGTACTATGGTCCTGCGGGTGGGATTGTCCATGCGCCTGCGTGCCGCTACCGTCGCGCCGATCGAAAAAAGCAAAGCCGCCCAGGATGGAAGGCGGCCTCCAAGAAGGAAAGCGGCATGACGGACTGGACAGGCAAGAGCGCGGCAGAGCTGGGGCGGGCGATCGGTGCGGGCGAGGTCGACCCGGTCGATCTGGCGCAGGCCTATCTCGACAAGATCGCGGCGCACCCGCTCAAGGATCGCATCTACGCCCGGCTCACCCCCGAGCGCGCGCTGGCCGAGGCGAAGGCCGCCAGCGAGCGCGCCAAGGCGGGCATGCGCCTCTCGCCGCTCGACGGCGTGCCGGTGAGCTGGAAGGACCTGTTCGACACCGCCGGCGTGGCGACCGAGGCGGGCTCGAAACTGCTCGAGGGCCGCGTGCCGGACGCGGACGCCAGGGTGCTGCAGACCGCCACCGCCATGGGGCTCGTCTGCCTCGGCAAGACCCACCTGTCCGAGCTGGCCTTCTCCGGTCTCGGGCTGAACCCGGTCACCGCCACCCCGCCCTCGGTCAACGATGCCGAGGCGGTCGCGGGGGGCTCCTCCTCCGGCGCCGCGGCTTCGGTCGCCTTCGGCCTCGCCGCCGCGGCTGTGGGCTCGGACACCGGCGGCTCGGTGCGCATCCCCTCGGCCTGGAACGATCTGGTGGGTCTGAAGACCACCGCGGGCCGGCTGTCGCTGGTCGGCGCGGTGCCGCTTGCGGCGCGCTTCGACACGGTGGGCCCGCTGTGCCGAACGGTCGAGGACGCGGCGCTGATGCTTGCCGCGCTCGAAGGCCGCCGCGCACCCGACCTGACCGGGGCCTCGCTCGAGGGCGTGCGCCTCGCTGCGCTGACTACCATCGTCATGGATGACCTGCGCCCCGAACCCGCGGCCGCCTACCAGTCGGCGCTGCAGCGGCTGGAAGCCGCGGGCGCCGAGATTGTGCCGCTGGAGGTGCCCGAGGTCGCCATCCCCATGGGTGATGCCGCGGTGCTCTACACCGCCGAGGCCTGGGCCACCTGGGGGGACGACATCACCGCCCGCGGCGAACTGATGTTCGGCCCGATCCGCGAGCGCTTCGAGGGCGGCAAGGCCTTCACCGCCGCCGAGTACATCCGCGCCTGGGACCGCATGATGCAGGCCCGCGCCGCCTGGGCCGAGGCCACCGCGCGCTTCGACGCGGTGCTCTGCCCCACCGCCCCCAACCTGCCGCCCAAGGTCGACCGGCTGCTCAGCGAAGATGACTACTACGTCACCGAGAACCTGCTCACCCTGCGCAACACGCGGGTCGGCAACGTCATGGGGCTCTGCGTCACCACGCTGCCCACCGGCACGCCGAGCTGCGGCATCTCGCTGATGGGCAAGCCGATGGAGGAAGACCGCCTGCTGCGCCTCTCCGCCGCCGCCGAGGCCGCGCTCGGCTGAGCCGAGACGAGCAAGGCCGGGCATCTGCTGCCCGGCCTTCAGATCACGCGCAGGGGTCTCCGCTCAGAACGCCTGCAACAGCTCCGCCGTTGGCCAGCCATCCACCGGCAGACCCAGCTCCGCCTGCACCGCCCGCACCGCGCTCCGCGTGCCGGCGCCGAGGATGCCATCCACCTCGCCCACGTCGAAGCCCCGCGCCTGCAGCTTGCGCTGGAGCTGCTGCATCTGCGGCCCGGCCAGGCCCGGCGCCGGATTGCCCGCGTCATAGACCGGCGCGCCCTCGAGCCGCGTGGCGAAATAGGCGGCGGTCAGCACGTAGGTGAAGCTCTGGTTCCACTCGAAGAAGACCCGAAAGTTCGGATAGGCGATGAAGGCCGGCCCGCCCCGGCCCTGCGGCAGGATGATCGAGGCCGGAAGCCTCCCATCGTCCAGCGCCCCGGTGCGGCCGGAAACCCCGAGCCGCTCCCATTCGGCAACGCTCATCGTCGTCTCCAACCCGCTCAGCGACCAGTCGAACTCCGCCGGCAGGGTGATCTCCTGCAACCAGGGCTCGTTCGGCCGCCAGCCGAGCGACGAGAGCATCCGCCCCCCCGACATCAGCGCGTCCGGCACCGATGTCTTGAGCATCACGTGGCCGTCACCGTCGCCATCGACGCCGTTTTCGATGATGTCCTTAGGAAGCATCTGCACCATGCCGATCTCGCCCGCCCAGGCGCCGGTGGTGGTCGCCGGGTCGAAATCGCCGTGCTCGTAGAGCTCCAGCGCCGCGATGAGTTGCGGCCGGAACAGCTCGGGGCGGCGGCAGTCGTGCGCCAGCGTCGCCAGCGCATTGGCGGTGTTGAAGTTGCCCTGGTAGCCGCCGTAGTCGGTCTCGAAGGCCCAGAAGGCCAGCAGCACCCCGCGCGAAATCCCGTACTCGCGCTCGATCCGGTCGAAGACCGCATCCCACTCCTCGGCCTTGCGGCGCCCCTTGTCGAGCCGGTCCTGCGAGATCAGCTTGCGCGAGAACTCGATGAAGGGCGCCTGGAAGATGCCCTGCGCCCGGTCCGCCTTCAGCACCTTGGGATCCTGCCGCAGCCCGGCAAAGAAACGCGCCGCCGCATCGGGGTTCGCCCCCTGCGCAACCGCGTCTTCAGAGACCCCGCGCAAGAAGGCCCGGAAGTCGCCGCCGCAGGGCGCGGTCTGCGCCTGCGCCACAACGGGCAGCAGCATCGCGGTCAGAACGGACAGGGTACGCATGAACACCTCGCAGGAAAACTGCGTCCACCCTATCAGCCCGCAGCGGGCTGGCAAGCAGAGCAAATTCCGGGCCGCTCACGCGCGTCCCTCGGTGGCGTGAACGAAAACGCGCGCCGTCAGAGCGATATTAATCATTTGTTTAGGAAGCCGCCCGACAACGGAGGAGAAGGGTAAAATCCAGCTAAAATGGATCAGGATCACAGTCAGGTGCGGACAGGGGGAGATGTCTGTCGGGAGAACATGGATGAAAGTGCTCATCGTTCAAGGTGACTCGGATCTGGCCGGCGCATGGAGTTGCCAGCTCCGGAGCAACGGCGCCGAGGTCATCGTCGCGGACAGCCAGGAGAGCGCAACCCGCCTTCTGCATGACGCGGCGGTTGACGTGATCGTGCTCGACCTGATGCTAACCGAAGGCAGCGCGCTGGCGGTGGCGGATTTTGCTTCCTACCGGCGACCGGGATGCCGCGTGGTCTTCGTCACCGACTCCCCGGTCTTCTCGGACGGCTCGATCTTCCGTCACTGCGCAAATGCCTGCGCCTTCCTGCCCACCGCGACGGCCCCGGCCGACCTCGCGGCGATGGTCGAGCACTACGGCGCGCGCTGCGCCGTCTGACCGCGCTCAGGCGGCCTTGGGCAGCGCCTCGCGTCCGTGCGGGGCCTCCAGGTCCAGTTCGGGCCCGATCGGCACAATGCGGTGCGGATTGATGGTGTCATGACTGTAGTGGTAGTGCTGCGAGATGTGGTCGAGCCGCACCGTCCCGGCAACGCCCGGCCACTGGTAGAGCTCGCGCACGTAGGCCCAGAGCGCCGGGTAGTCGACGATGCGCCGCCGGTTGCACTTGAAGTGACCGTGGTAGACCGTGTCGAAGCGGATCAGCGTGGTGAAGAGCCGCCAGTCGGCCTCGGTGATCCGCTCCCCCATCAGGTAGCGCTGTCCGGTCAGACGCTGCTCCAGCCAGTCCAGCGTGTCGAAGAGCGGCCGTACCGCCTCCTCGTAGGCCTGCTGCGAGGTCGCGAAGCCCGCCTTGTAGACGCCGTTGTTGACCGTGTCGTAGATCCGCGCGTTCACCGGCTCGATCGCCTCGCGCAGCGCCTCGGGCCAATAGTCATCGGTGTTGCCGGTGAGCCCGTCGAAGGCCGCGTTGAACATGCGGATGATCTCGGCGCTCTCGTTCGACACGATGGTCTCGCGCTGGCGGTCCCAGAGCACCGGCACGGTCACCCGGCCCGAGATCGTCGGATCGGTCTTCAGGTAGATGTCGCGCAGGAAGGGCAGGTCATGCAGCCGATCGCCGGTGGCCCCGTCGAAATCGGTGCGGAACTCCCAGCCCTCCGAGAGCATCTCGGGATGCACGACGCTCACCGGGATGAGATCCTCGAGCCCCTTCAGGGCCCGGAAGATCAGCGCGCGATGCGCCCAGGGGCAGGCATAGCTGACATAGAGATGGTAGCGGTCCGGCTCGGCCTTGAAGCCGCCCTCGCCCGAGGGGCCGGCGCTGCCGTCCGCGGTGATCCAGTTGCGGAACTTTGCGGTCGACCGGACGAACTTGCCGCCGGTCTTGTCGGTGTCATACCACGTGTCCTGCCATTCGCCGTCGACCAGTTGGCCCATGTCGCGCGCTCCCTGTGTCTGCGTTCCCAGAACAGGTAGGGGAGACGCCCCCCGGAGCAAACGGGCACCCGCGCGCAGCCCCTCCGACATGAGCGCACAGACGGGGGCCAAAGGGTCGGCGGGATCAGCGCGGGCCGAACCGCTGCAGGATCCAGATCAGCAGCATCGCCCCCAGCACCGCGCCGACCAGACCCGCCAGAGCGCCCGTCACCGCGATCAGCCCGCGCAGCACCAGCCCGCCGATCAGCGCGCCGCCCATGCCGAGCGCCACCGTCTGCACCACGCCGGTCTGCACATTCATGAAGCGCGTTGCGAAAAAGCCCGCCGCCGCGCCGATGATCAGAAGCCAGAGAATGCCCATTCCGCCTCCTTGCGCTATGCCCCGCCCAGCACCGTGCCGGCGGGAACCTTCATCCCGCGCAGGAAGGTCTCGACGTCCTGCGCCCCCTTGCCGGCGCGCTGCGCCCGCGTCACCTGCACCGCGCCCGCGCCGCAGGCGATGACGAAGCCGTCGTCAAGCGCCTCGCCCGGTGCCCCCTCGCCCGGCACCACGCGCGCGCCCAGCAGCTTGATCCGCTGGTCGCCGACCATGGTCCAGGCCCCCGGGAAGGGCGCCAGCCCCCGCACCTTGCGCGACACCTCCTCGGCGGGAAGGCTCCAGTCGAGCACCGCCTCGGCCTTGTCGATCTTCTGGGCGTAGGTGACCCCGGCCTCTGGCTGCGGTTCCGGGGCCAGAATGTCCAACCGCTCCAGCGCGGTGACGATCAGCCGCGCCCCCATCTCCGACAGCCGGTCATGCAGGGCGCCGGTGGTCTCCTCGGCGCCGATCGGCGTCGCCTCGCGCAGCAGCACCGGCCCGGTGTCGAGCCCCGCCTCCATCTGCATGATGCACACGCCGGTCTCCGGGTCGCCCGAGAGAATCGCCCGGTGGATCGGCGCGGCGCCGCGCCAGCGCGGCAGCAAGGACGCGTGGATGTTGAGACAGCCGCGCGCGGGCGCATCTAGGATCGCCTGCGGCAGGATCAGCCCGTAGGCCACCACCACGGCCACATCGGCGTTCAGAGCCGCGAACTCGGCCTGCGCTTCGGCCCCCTTGAGGCTCACCGGGTGGCGCACCTCCAGCCCCAGCGCCTCGGCGCGGGCCTGCACCGGCGAGGGACGGTCCTTCTTGCCGCGCCCGGCGGGGCGCGGCGGCTGGCTGTAGACCGCGGCGATCTCGTGCCCCGCCCCGACCAGCGCCTCGAGCACCGGCACCGAAAACTCCGGGGTTCCCATGAAGACCACGCGCATCCGCCGCCCCTTTCCTCTTTCCACAAACACTCAAGGCCGCGGCCCGCCCGAAAGCGCCCGCCCCTTCTTCTCTTTGACAAATACGCAAATCCCGCCGGCGCCGCCAGCGCGGCTTCCGGCAACGGCGGGCCTCAGCCGCGCTTCTTCGAGCGGCGGATCAGCATGTCGCGCTTCACCTTGCCGAGATGGTCGAAGTACATCTTGCCGTTCAGGTGATCGACCTGGTGCTGCACCGAGGTTGCCCAGAGCCCGACGAAGTCCTGCTCCTGCATCTCTCCCTCGGCGTTGATAAAGCGCACCGTCACGCCGCGCGGGCGCTCGATCTTCGCCCAGACGCCAGGCAGGTTCGGGCTGGCCTCGTCATGGGTGTTCATCTTCACCGAAGCGTGCAGGATCTCGGGGTTGGCCATGCGGATCGCCTTGCCGCGCTCCTCCGAGGCATCGACCACGGCAAGCCGCAGCATCACGCCGATCTGCGGCGCCGCAAGGCCGACACCGGGCATCGCCTCCATGGTGTCGATCATGTCATCCCAGATCGTGCGGATCTCGTCGGTGATGGTCTCGACCGGGCCTGCGGGCGTGCGCAGCCGCTTGTCCGGCCAGGGAATGCAGGGGCGTGCGGTCATTGTCAGGCTCCTTGCGCCAGCGCCTCGTAGTCGGCAATCAGCGCCGCGCGCGCCTCTGCCTCGAGCCGGTCGAAATGCACCAGCCCGTCGAGATGATCATATTCGTGCTGCGCGACGATCGCCTCGGCGCCCGAGAGCTCGACCTCCTGCACCTCGCCGGCGAGGTCGGTATAGGCCAGGCGGATGCGCGCGTGGCGCGCGACCTGCGCGGTGACCCCGGGGATCGAGAGGCACCCCTCGCCGCCGGTCGCCCGTTCTTCCGAGGCCCAGGTGATCTCGGGGTTGATGCAGGCGCGCGGCGTCATCTCGCCGTCCTTCCAGCCCGCATCCATCACGAAGACCCGGACCATGGCGCCGACCTGCGGCGCGGCGAGGCCGCGGCCGGGGGCGTCGTACATGGTCTCGAAGAGATCGGTGACCAGATCGGCCACCTCCGCCGCAGACCCCACCTCGGCGCAACCCTGCGACAGCCGCGGGTCGGGCCAGCGCAGGATCGGCAGCAGGCTCAAATCCTTGCCCTCTCGCGCTTCAGCTTGACCATCTTGCGGGTGATCATCTGGCGCTTGAGCGGCTTGAGGTAGTCGATGAAGAGCTTGCCGTCGAGGTGGTCGATCTCGTGCTGAACGCAGGTCGCCCAGAGCCCGTCGAACTCTTCCTTGTGCAGCTTGCCGTCGCGGTCGAGCCATTCGACCTCGACCATCTTCGGCCGCTCGACCTCGGCGTATTGCTCGGGGATCGACAGGCAGCCTTCCTCGTAGACGTTGCGCTCGTCCGAGCTGGCGATGACCTTCGGGTTGAACATCACCAGTGGGCGCGGCGTCTCGCCGTCGTCGGGACGGGCGCAGTCGAGCACGATCAGCCGCTCCAGCACGCCGATCTGCGGCGCCGCCAGCCCGATGCCCGGCGCGTCATACATAGTTTCGAGCATGTCGTCGGCCAGCACGCGCAGCTCGTCCGACAGGTCGGGCACCGGCGCGCAGAGCTTCTTCAGCCGCGGATCGGGGTGGATGAGGATGGGGCGTTTCATGCGCTTCACTTAGGCAAATGCGCGTGAGCGCGCAAGGTGTCCGCGGCTGCAGCCCTTGCGCTCGGGCGCCAAGCCGCTAGCGTCCGCAGCAGCATTCCGGCAGTTCCAGAGCAGAAAGTGACAGTGACACCATGAAAGACCTCTTCGACCAACCGATCGACCGCCGCGGCACCGGCTCGGCCAAGTGGGACCTCATGGAGAAACTGTTCGGCGTGCCGCAGGAAGACGGTCTGGCGATGTGGACCGCCGATTCCGACTACCCCACCGCGCCCTGCGTGCGCGACGCGCTGCAGGCGCAGGTCGATCTCGGGATCTTCGGCTATTTCTCGGCCATGGGCCTCTACACGAGCGCGGTGCAATGGTGGATGAAGGAACGCCATGACTGGCACATCGAGCAGGAGTGGATCGTGCCGGTGCACGGGCTGGGCAACGGCGTGGCCATGTGCCTCGACGTCTACACCGCGCCGGGCGACAACGTGGCGATCTTCTCGCCGGTCTACCACGAGTTCGCCGCGAAGATCCGCCGCGCCGGCCGCGTGGTCACCGAATGCCCGCTGAAGCGCGACGGCGACCGCTACGAGCTCGACCTCGAGGACGCGCAATCGCGGCTCACCGGCAAGGAGACCATGCTGATCTGGTGCTCGCCGCAGAACCCCTCGGGCCGGGTCTGGACCGCCGAGGAACTGCGCGCCGTCGCCGCGTTCGCCAAGCGCAACGGCCTGATGCTGCTGTCGGACGAGGTGCACCACGATCTGGTCTACCCGGGCGAGACCTTCGTGCCCATGGCGATCGCCGCCCCCGAGAGCGAGGAGCGCCTGATCACCCTGACCGCCGCGTCCAAGACCTTCAACATCGCGGGCCAGCGGGTCGGCGCGCTGACCATCAGCGATGCCGGGCTGCGCAAGCAGATGGAGGACCGGCTGACCGCGCTGGACAGCAAGCCCAATGCGCTGGGACTGATCATGACCGCCGCCGCCTACTCGCCCGAGGGCGCGGAATGGGTGGACGCGCAGATCGCCCACCTGCAGGGCAACCGCGCGATCTTCGACGAGATGGTCAACGCCATCCCCGGGCTGCGCTCGATCCCGCTGCAGGCAACCTACCTTGCCTGGGTGGATTTCTCGGGCACCGGCATGAGCTTCGACGAGGCCAACGCCCGGGTGCGCGACATCGCCAAGATCGCCGTCAGCCCCGGCCCCTCCTTCGGCACCGGCGGCGAGACCTTCATGCGGGTCAATCTCGCCGCGCCCCGCGCCATCATCGAAGAAGCCGGCACGCGGCTGCAGAAGGCCTTCGCCGACCTGCAGTGAGCCGCAACCGCCCGTTCTTCTAGGCGAAAATATCCCGGGGTGAATTGCCGCGCAGCGGCAAGAGGGGCAGCGCCCCTGCCCTCACTTCAAAAGCGAGGGGCGCTGCCCCTCGCGCTCCCCGGCGTATTTGGAAAGAGAAGAAGAGGGGCGGCCTTCAGGCCCGCGGCGGGCGCGACTTGTAGACCGGGATGCCCCAGCCGAAGGCCAGGGCCGAGGCGCGCAGGGCAAAGGTCACCCCGGCGCAGACCAGCGCGGCGGAGAAGGGCGGCAGGCCGAGCCAGCCGGCCACCAGCAGCGCGAGCGCGCCGCAGAGCGCGCAGGTGGCGTAGGGTTCGCCCTGTTTCAGCAGCAGCGGCACCTCGTTGGCGACCACATCGCGCATCAGCCCCCCGAGACAGCCGGTCATCACCCCCATCACCAGGATCACCCCCCAGGCCGCGCCCTCGGCCTGAGCGATGCTGCTGCCCGCGGCCACGGCCACCGACAGCGCCGCGGCGTCGAGCCAGAGGATCGCCTTGGCCCGGCTCTCCAGCCGGTGCGCGGTGAAGAAGACCAGCAGCGCGGCGGCGCAGGCGATGGCAAGATAGGTCGGCTGCGCAATCCAGAACACCGGGTGGCGGTCGAGCAGCAGATCGCGGGTCGTGCCGCCACCGACCGCGGTCAGGCAGGCGAGGAAGGCAAAACCCACCACGTCGAGCTGCGCCCGGCTGGCGACCAGCGCCCCGGTCAGCGCAAAGATCAGGACGGAGGCGTAGTCGAGAAGGACGAGCGGGCTCACCGCCTCAGCCCTTGAACGGGGCCATGCCCGCCCGCGCCAACTCGTCGGCGCGCTCGTTCTCCGGGTGGCCAGCGTGGCCCTTGACCCATTCCCAGGTGACGTCGTGGCGCTTCTGCGCCTCGTCGAGCCGCTGCCACAGCTCGGCGTTCTTCACCGGTTTCTTGGCGGCGGTCTTCCAGCCGTTGCGCTTCCAGCCGTGGATCCAGCCGGTGACGCCGTTCTTCACGTAGGCGCTGTCGGTGACGACGGTGATCCGCGACGGGCGCGACAGCGCCTCGAGCGCGCTGATCGCCGCCATCAGCTCCATGCGGTTGTTGGTGGTCTCCGCCTCGCCGCCGCTGAGTTCGCGCTCCTTGGCGACGGTCTCGCCCTCCATCGCGCGCATGAGAACGCCCCAGCCCCCCGGGCCGGGATTTCCGGAGCAGGCTCCGTCGGTATATGCATAAAGGTCAGCCATAAGCGCGCACGCTAAGCCATGGCGCGGAGGTGCCGTCAAGCCCGGTTCCCGCGCCGCGGGACAGCGAAGTGGCGCTCCCCCTGCCGCGGACGGCCGTCCGGCCCGCGCCCCTCACAGGAAGGCCTCGACCGACAGGCAGGCGACCACGGCGGCGGTCAGCGGCACGCGCAGCGCCAGCCACCAGCGCGGGGTCAGCCCCCAGAGCTGGAAGAAAGCGTCGAGCAGCAGCAGGCCGAGGAAGCCGAAGACGAGGTTCGTCGCCGCCGCCACCGGCCCGCCGCCGACCATGAAGAAGGCCCAGAGCGCGGGCAGCACCGACAGCAAGTATGCCGTCGCGGCCTTGGCCCCGCCGGCCTTGGTGGCAAAGCCCCAGAGCACGCCGGACATGAAGCCGAGGATCACCGTGCCGTAGGAGAGCTGCAGGTAGGGCGCGACGAAACGGCTGCCGAGATTGGCGAGCGACCAGTCGTAGAGCGCGCCGTTGAAATGGGTCGCCACCGACCACAGGAAGGGCAGCAGGCCGGCGAGCGCGAGGATCAGCGGGGCGCGGGGCACGGAGCTCATGCGCGGCTCCGCGAAGGGGTTGGGCGGGGCATGGTCTCTCCTTCGGCACGTGTTTGGGCCGCAAGGTTTCCGATCGCCTCGCCCCTGTCAACGGAGACGCGCTCGGATCGGCTGTCAGACGGGGGTGATCTGGTGCCCCTCCGCCTCCAGCAGCTCCCGCGCCGCATCGAGCCGCGCGCCGTTCACCAGAAGATAGTCGCGCAGGAAGGTCGAGATCACGAAGACGCCCAGCCCCGCCTCGGAGAGCGGCTTCACCGCCGCCAGCACAACCCCCGGCTCGTCGAGCCCCGCCAGCGTATCGACCCGGAAGGCGCGCCAGCCAAAGCTCGCCTCGGTGCCCTCGGGCACGGCGGCGGCGGGGCAAACCACCGACAGCTCGTCCGGCGCACGGGTGAGGCTGACGCAGCCCTCGTCGCCGGTCCAGTCCGGAAAGGCGACATCCGCGGGCAGCTGCACTATGGCGTGCTCCTGCGGCAGCAGGGCGAGCGAGAGCCTGGGAAGGCTCACGCGGGCACGCGCAGCACGCGCGGCACCTTGAACTCGACGTTTTCCTGCGCGGTCTCGACCTTCTCGACGGTCATCTCGAAGCGGTCTCCGAAGGCCGCCACGACCTCGTCGATCAGCACCTCGGGCGCCGAGGCGCCGGCGGTCACGCCGACCGCGCGGATGCCCTCGAGCGCGCGCCAGTCGATGTCCTCGGCGCGCTGCACCAGCTGGGCGTAGGAGCAGCCCGCCTTGCGCGCCACCTCGACCAGCCGCTTGGAGTTCGAGGAATTCGGCGCCCCCACCACCAGCAGCGCGTCGCAATCGGGAGCGATGGCCTTCACCGCCTCCTGGCGGTTGGTCGTGGCGTAGCAGATGTCTTCCTTGTGCGGGCCGACGATGGCCGGGAAGCGCGCGCGCAGCGCCGCGACGATATCCACCGTGTCATCGACCGAGAGCGTGGTCTGGGTTACGAAGGCAAGCTTGTCGGGATCGCGCACCTCGACCTCGGCGACGTCGGCGACGGTCTCGACCAGCAGCACCTCGCCCTCGGGGAGCTGGCCCATGGTGCCGATCGTCTCGGGATGGCCCTCGTGGCCGATCATGATCATCTGCAGCCCGTTCTCGTGGTGGCGGGCAGCCTCGATATGCACCTTCGACACCAGCGGACAGGTCGCATCGACGTAGACCATCTCGCGCCGCGCCGCCTCGGCGGGCACCGCCTTGGGCACGCCATGCGCCGAGAAGATCACCGGCCGATCGAGCGGGCACTCCTCCAGCTCCTCGACGAAGACCGCTCCCTTGTCGCGCAGCCCGTCGACGACGAACTTGTTGTGCACGATCTCGTGCCGCACGTAGACCGGCGCGCCCCATTTCTCGAGCGCCATCTCGACGATCTTGATTGCCCGGTCGACACCGGCGCAGAACCCGCGCGGCGCGGCGAGATAGAGGGTGAGAGGGGCTTTGGTCATGGCTTGGGTCACCGGTGCGTCTCCTGTTGTCCCAGACCTAGTGGCTCTGCGAGCGCGGGTCCAGAGGGGCGGGCGCGCTTGTCTTCAGCCCGGCGTATCCGATCCCCGTATCTCCTCAGCCCAGCGTCGCCGCGGTCAGCCAGGCGAGGATGATGTAGCGCCCGGTCTTGGCCAGCGCGACGAGCAGCACGAAGAGCCAGAGCGGCGTGCGCATGATCCCTGCGACCACGGTGAACCCGTCGCCCAGCGGCGCCCAGCTCAACAGCAGCGACCAGATGCCCCATTTCGCGTACCAGCGCTGCGCGCGGTCGAGCTGCGCCTCGGTGACGGGAAACCAACGGCGGTGGCGGAAGTGCTCGAGACCGGCGCCGAGCGCGTAGTTGACCACCGAGCCGAGCGTGTTGCCGACGCTCGCCACGACCACCAGCGCCCAGATCGGCAGGTTTGAGCCGAGTTGTAACCCGACGAAGATGAGTTCGGATTGAAACGGCAGGATTGTCGCGGCCCCGAAGGCCGCGACGAAGAGGCCGCCGTAACTGGCAGCCTCAGTCAGCATGGGCGGCGGACCTCATCCCCATAAACTCCGCCGACCTTTGGCTTCGCCAAGGGCTCAGTTCCCGTTGGCAACCTCGAAGTTGCGCTCCGCCTGCTGCTCACGCGGAGGGCGGCCGATCACTTCGCGCAGCTCGTCGAGCTCGATGAAGTTGTCGGCCTGGCGGCGCAGCTCGTCCGCGATCATCGGCGGCTGGCTGCGGATCGTCGAGACGACCGAAACGCGCACACCCTGACGCTGTAGGCTCTCGATCAGCGGCCGGAAGTCTCCATCCCCAGAGAACAGCACGATGTGATCGACGCGCGGCGCCAGTTCCATGGCATCGACAGTCAGCTCGATGTCCATGTTTCCCTTCACTTTACGGCGGCCCTGCGCGTCGGTGTATTCCTTCGCGGGCTTGGTCACCATGGTGAAGCCGTTGTAGTGCAGCCAGTCCACCAGCGGGCGGATCGGCGAGTATTCGTCGTTTTCGAGGAGTGCGGTGTAATAGAATGCGCGCACCATCTTGCCGCGACGCACGAATTCTTGTCTGAGCAGCTTGTAGTCGATGTCGAAGCCGAGGGCTTTGGCGGCTGCGTACAGGTTAGACCCGTCAATGAACAGCGCCAACCGTTCGTCCTTGTAAAACATCAAATGTCCTTTCGAGCAATCGGGGCGTCAGATCCGTGAGTGGAAAAATGGAATAATGGGACGCCCATTTCTGAGAGTAAGGCTTTCATGGAGCTTTTCAAGCAGCGCAATATATGCAGAAGGATAGTGTAAGAATGGGTTTACCTTGCGGAATACTTATCGCCCTGGGGGCCAACATGCCCTCCGAGGCAGGTACCCCCCTCCAGACCCTGCACTCCGCTCTCTCCGCGCTCGCGCGCGAGGACTACGTGGTCGAGAAGGTCAGCACCTTCTACGCAACGCCCTGTTTTCCTGCCGGATTTGGTCCGGATTACTGCAATGCCTGCGCCCTGTTGAGCGGCCCGTCGGATCCCGCCGCGATCCTCGCTGCGCTGCACCGCGTCGAAGCGCAGTTCGGACGCGAAAGAGAGCGCCGCTGGGGCAGCCGGACGCTCGACCTCGATCTGCTCGCCGTTGGCGAAATCGTGATGCCAAATGAGGCAACCCAGACGCGATGGCGGGAAATCGCTGTGGAGGAGCAGACGCAGGTGACTCCGGACGAGCTGATTCTTCCGCATCCGCGACTTCAGGACCGTGCATTCGTCCTCGTACCGCTTTGCGACATTGCCGCTAATTGGCGTCACCCAATTCTCGATCTCACCGCGCAAGAGCTCTGCGACGCGCTCCCCGAAGCGGCCCGCGCAGAGGTCGTTCCAATGTGATCCATCCGCCCCTCGACGCCGCCGCGTTTGCGCTTGTCAATCCTGAAGCATCGCGGTAGGAGTCTCATTTCTTACGGTCAACCGAAGGTGAAACGCTCATGGCCCGCGTCACGGTAGAAGACTGCGTCGACAAGGTACCCAACCGCTTCGAGCTGGTGATGCTCGCGTCCCATCGGGCGCGCGAAGTGGCTTCCGGTGCGCCGATCACCGTCGATCGCGACAACGACAAGAACCCGGTGGTCGCGCTGCGCGAAATCGCCGAGGAAACCCAGTCGGCTGACGAGCTGCGCGAGCGCCTGATCGAGTCGCACCAGAGCCAGATCGAGGTCGACGAGCCCGAAGAAGACAGCATGGCGCTTCTCATGGGTGCCGAGCAGGACAAGCCCGCCGACGACGACATGTCGGAAGAGAAACTCCTGCGCGCCCTGATGGAAGCGCAAGGAGAGAGCTGAGAGGCTCGCTTTTAGCGGGCCAGGGTAAGGATAGGCGCCCATGATCGCGGCGGAAGACCTTGTTGCACTGGTCCGCAACTACAATCCGAAGACCAACGAGGCGCTGATCCGCGAGGCCTATGATTACGGCCTGCGGATGCACGAGGGGCAGTACCGCCACTCCGGCGAGCTCTACTTCACCCATCCCGTCGCGGTTGCCGCCATCCTCACCGAGCAGCAGCTTGACGACGCGACCATCATCACCGCCCTGCTGCACGACACGATCGAGGACACCCGTGCCTCGTATCAGGATGTCGCGGACCGCTTCGGCACCGAGGTGGCGGATCTGGTCGACGGGGTCACCAAGCTGACCAACCTGCAGCTCTCTTCGTCGGAGACCAAGCAGGCCGAGAATTTTCGCAAGCTCTTCATGGCCATGTCCCGCGACCTGCGGGTGATTCTGGTGAAGCTCGCCGACCGGCTGCACAACATGCGGACGATCAAGGCGATGCGCCCCGAGAAGCAGGTGCAGAAGGCGCGCGAGACCATGGACATCTATGCGCCGCTGGCCGGCCGCATGGGTATGCAGTGGATGCGCGAGGAACTCGAGGATCTGGCGTTCCGGGTGCTCAACCCCGAGGGGCGCGCCTCGATCATCCGCCGCTTCATCAACCTGCAGAAGGAAGCCGGCGACGTGATCCACCGGATCACCGGCGACATGCGCCACGAGCTGGAAGAGGCGCAGATCGAGGCCGAGGTCTTCGGTCGCGCCAAGAAGCCCTACTCGATCTGGCGCAAGATGCAGGAAAAGGGCATGGGGTTCTCGCGCCTTTCGGACATCTACGGCTTCCGCGTCATCACCCGCAGCGAGATGGACACCTACCGCGCGCTCGGCGTGATCCACCAGCGCTGGCGCGCCGTGCCGGGCCGCTTCAAGGACTACGTCAGCCAGCCGAAATCCAACGGTTACCGCTCGATACACACCACCGTCTCGGGCCGCGACGGCAAACGCGTCGAGGTGCAGATCCGCACCCGCCAGATGCACGACGTGGCCGAGACCGGCGTTGCCGCGCATTGGTCCTATCGTGACGGCGTGCGCTCCGAGAACCCCTTTGCCGTCGACCCTGCTAAGTGGATCTCCTCGCTCACCGAGCAGTTCGACGCCGAGGAGGATCACGACGAATTCCTCGAGGCGGTGAAGCTCGAGATGTACTCGGACAAGGTGTTCTGCTTCACGCCCAAGGGCGACGTTGTGAAGCTGCCGCGCGGCGCGACACCGCTCGACTACGCCTACGCAATCCACACCCGCATCGGTTCGGCCTGCGTCGGCGCCAAGGTCGACGGCATCCGCGTGCCGCTCTGGACCCGCCTGAAGAACGGCCAGTCGGTCGAGATCATCACCGCCGAGGGGCAGACCCCGCAGGCCACCTGGCTCGACATCGCCACCACCGGCAAGGCGCGCAGCGCCATCCGCCGCGCCCTGCGCGAGGCCGGCCGCGGGCGGTTCATCAAGCTCGGGCAGGAACTGGCGCGCTCGGCCTTCGAGCACGTCGGCAAGAAATCCACCGACAAGGTGCTCGAGAAGGCCGCCAAGACGCTGCGCCTCGAAGACGCGGACGAGCTGCTCGCCCGCCTCGGCAGCGCCGAGCTGACCACCCGCGAGGTGGTGCACGCAGTCTATCCCGACCTCACCCCCTCGGACGAACACGAGGTGGAGATGCAGCGCGCGGTCATCGGCCTCGAGCCGGGCACCGGTTTCACCCGGGCACGCTGCTGCCAGCCGCTGCCGGGCGAGCGCATCGTCGGCATCACCAAGCGCGGCAAGGGTGTCTTCGTGCATGCGATCGATTGCGAATCCCTCGCCAAGTACGAGGACCAGCCCGAGCGCTGGGTCGACCTGCACTGGGCCGACGGTACGCACCCCGCGGCCTACGACATGAGCCTTGACCTCACGGTCGGCAACGATGCCGGCGTACTCGGGCGCATTTGCACCTTGATCGGCGAGCGCGGGGCCAATATCTCGGACCTGCACTTCATCGACCGGAAACCGGATTTCTTCAGACTCCAGATCGACGTGGAACTGAGGGATGCCGAACACCTCCACTCGGTGATGTCCGCACTCGAAGCCGAAAGCGACGTGGCCTCCGTCAGCCGCCATCGCGACACCTCCCTGGCGGCCGTGCCTGCCGCCGCGGAGTAATGAAAGAGGGGAAGGGCGCCATTGGTTTTCAAGCGGCGCGACAAACGGCCAGTCTGGAGGGCCGTGCTAGAGTTCTTCTGGCCGCGTGGCGGCTGGGGGCGCGCCGCCCGTTATGTCCAGTACCGCCTGCACCGGCTTCCCGATTCGCCTGAAAAGATCGCCCGCGGCATCTTTGCCGGGGTGTTCACCACCTTCACCCCGCTCTACGGGCTGCATTTTGTCGTCGCCGCCGCCGTCGCCTGGCTGGTCCGGGGCAATATCCTCGCGGCGCTGCTCGGCACCTTCTTCGGCAACCCGCTGACCTACGTGCCGATCGGCATCGTCTCGCTGGAGCTGGGGTACTTCCTTCTGGGCATCGACCGGCGCTCGCCGCATCACGCCTCGCTGCTCGACAAGTTCACCTACGCGGGCCACGACCTCTGGCACAACGTCTGCGCCGTCTTCACCGGGGATGCGGCCGACTGGACCAACCTGAGGATCTTCTTCCACGAGGTCTTCTACCCCTACCTGATCGGCGGCATCCTTCCCGGCATCATCGCGGGTCTCGTGGCCTACTACCTGTCGGTACCGGTCATCCGCGCCTATCAGAACCGCCGCCGCGGCGCGCTGAAGAAAAAGCTCGCGGCCCTGAAAAAGAAGCAGAAAGCGGCTGACGAGGGCGGCGCGGCGGACTAGGGTCCGGCGCGAAGAGACCCTCTATCGTCCCCCGGAGGACACGCGATGACTTCCTATGCCGGCCGCCTGAGACTGGGCGTCAACATCGACCACGTCGCCACCGTGCGCAACGCCCGCGGCAGCGCCTATCCCTGCCCGCTGCGCGCCGCGAAACTCGCCGAGGAGGCCGGGGCCGACGGCATCACCGCGCACCTGCGCGAAGACCGCCGCCACATCTCGGACGCCGACATCGACGGGCTGATGGAGACGCTCTCGGTGCCGCTCAACTTCGAGATGGCCGCCACCGACGAGATGCAGGCCATCGCCCTGCGCCACAAGCCGCACGCGGTCTGCGTCGTCCCCGAGAAGCGCGAGGAGCGCACCACCGAGGGTGGGCTCGAGGTGGCGCGCGAGGAAAACCGGCTGGCGCATTTCATCGCGCCGCTGCGCGAGGCGGGCTGCCGGGTGTCGATCTTCATTGCCCCCGACAAGCCGCAGATCGAAGCCGCGCACCGCATCGGCGCGCAGGTGATCGAACTGCACACCGGCGCCTATTGTGACCTCCACGCCGAGGGCAAGCTCGCCGAGCGCGACGCCGAGCTCGAGCGCCTGCGCGACATGTCCGCCTTTGCCCATTCGCTGGGGCTCGAGGTGCACGCGGGTCACGGGCTGACCTACGACACGGTGAAACCCATCGCCGCCTTCCCGGAGGTGATGGAGCTCAACATCGGGCATTTCCTGATCGGCGAGGCGATCTTCCGCGGCCTCGGCCCGGCGATCGCCGAGATGCGCCGCCTGATGGACGAGGCGCGGGCGTAACCGCCCGCGGCCCCGGAGACCACGGATGATCCTCGGCATCGGCACGGACCTTGCGAACATCGAGCGCATCGAGGCGACGCTGGCCCGCTTCGGGGACCGGTTCCGCAACCGCGTCTTCACCGAGACCGAACAGCGCAAGGCCGAACGCCGCAGGGACGTGGCCGGCACCTACGCCAAGCGGTGGGCCGCCAAGGAAGCCTGCTCCAAGGCGCTCGGCACCGGGCTGCGCATGGGCATCGCCTGGAAGGACATGGCGGTGACCAACCTGCCGACCGGCCAACCGGTGATGCAGGTGACCGGCTGGGCGAAGGAGCGGCTCGACGCGATGACCCCGCCCGGCCACGAGGCGATCATTCACGTGACGCTGACCGACGACCATCCCTGGGCGCAGGCCTTCGTGGTGATCGAGGCCCGGCCGACCGACGGCGCGATCACGACACGGTAACGCCCGCGCAAAACCCTTCGAAGGGTTTTGCAAATCTCTTCGAAGAGATTTGCACGGCCTTTGCGCCGCCTTGACACTCTCCCCGCCCCCGCCCATGAAGCCAAGGAACCAAGGCACATCGAGGCACAAGGGCGGGATTCCATGGCAAAAGAAGAGAAATCGGGCGGGATCTGGGAAACCGTCAAGACGGTATTCTGGGCGCTGGTGATCGCGGGCGTCTTCCGGACGCTGTTCTTCCAGCCGTTCTGGATTCCCTCCGGCTCGATGAAGGATACGCTGCTGATCGGCGACTTCCTCTTCGTCAACAAGATGACCTACGGCTATTCCTATGCCTCCTGCCCGTCGATCCGCCTGAACTCCTTCGGCATCAACGTCGACGCCAAGGACATCTGCGGCTTCCTCGATGGCGACAACACCCGGCTGTTCGGCTCCGAGCCCGAGCGCGGCGACGTGGTGGTCTTCCGCCACCCGGTCAACGGCACCGACTTCATCAAGCGGGTGATCGGCCTGCCGGGCGACCAGATCCAGGTCAAGCAGGGGCTGCTCTACATCAACGGCACCCCGGTCGAGATCGAGGCCAATGGCACCTTCACCGAAACCGCCGAGCCGCAGGGCCCGCAGGGCCTGCGTCCGCGCTGCGAGAACGGCCCGGTCGGCACCGGCGGTGTCTGCGAGAAATCGCGCTGGACCGAAACGCTGCCCAATGGCGTGAAGCATGATATCCTCAACATCGGAATGCAGGGATCGGACAACACCCCGATCTACACCGTGCCCGAGGGTCATTTCTTCATGATGGGTGACAACCGCGACAACTCCGCAGACAGCCGCGTGCCGAACGCCGCGGGCGGCGTCGGCTTCGTGCCGTTCGAGAACATCATCGGCAAGGCGACGCGCGTCATGTTCTCCTCGTCTGGCCGCTCGATGCTGTTCTTCTGGACCTGGCGCGGCGACCGGTTCTTCCACAAGATCACATGAAGCGTTCGGCCGAGATAGAAGCGCTGGAGCAGCGGCTGGGGCATCGGTTCGAGCGACCCGAGCTGCTGCGCCGCGCGCTGACCCATTCGTCGATGTCCGGTCCCGGCCGCGAGGACAACCAGCGGCTCGAGTTCCTCGGCGACCGCGTGCTCGGCCTCGTCATGGCCGAAGCGCTTCTGGGCGAGGACCGCAAGGCCAGCGAGGGCCAACTCGCGCCGCGCTTCAACGCGCTGGTCCGCAAGGAGGCCTGCGCCGAGGTGGCGCGCGAGGTCGACATCGGCGCCGCGCTGAAGCTCGGCCGCTCCGAGATGATGTCGGGCGGGCGTCGCAAGCAGGCGCTGCTCGGCGACGCCATGGAGGCGGTGATCGCCGCGGTCTATCTCGACGGCGGCTTCGAGGTGGCGCAAGACATGATCCTGCGGCTCTGGGGCAACCGGGTCTCGACCGTGCAGCAGGACGCGCGCGATCCCAAGACCTCTCTGCAGGAATGGGCGCAGGCACGCGGCATGACCCCGCCCGCCTACGTGGAAACCGCCCGCTCCGGCCCCGATCACGCGCCGGTCTTCACCATCGAAGTGCGGCTCGCCTCGGGCCAGAAGGCCGACGCCACCGCCGGCTCGAAGCGCAAGGCCGAACAGGAAGCCGCCGCCGCGCTGCTGGCGCAAGTCACCGCGGATGGCTGACGCCGCCGCGCCGCGGATGAGCGCGAATGCCACCGGCGCCGGTTTCATGGTGCTGGCGATGACGCTCTTCGCGGTCGAGGACGCGCTTTTCAAATCCGTCGCCCCCGGCCTGCCGCCGGGCGAGGCGACGGTGATCTTCGGCCTCACCGGCGTCACGCTCTACACCCTGATGACCCTGCGCGCGGGCGAGGCCGTGCTGCACCCGGCGATGCTGCGCCCCAGCCTGCTGCTGCGCACGGTCTTCGAGATCATGGGGCGGCTCTTCTTCGCGCTGTCGCTGGCCTACACGCCGCTGTCGGTCACCTCCTCGATCCTGCAGGCGGCGCCGCTGGTGGTCACCGCCGGGGCGGCGCTGCTGCTCGGCGAGACGGTCGGTCCGCGCCGCTGGGCCGCCATGGCGGTGGGCTTTGTCGGCGTGCTGCTGATCGTGCGCCCCACGCCCGAAGCCTTCCGGCTCGACGCGCTGCTGTCGATCGCGGCGATGTTCGGCTTCGCCATGCGCGATCTCTACACCCGCGCGGCACCGCCCGCGGTCTCGGCGAAACAGCTCGGTATCCTCGGTTTCGCGGTGGTCACGGTGGCGGGGCTCTTGCTGCTGCCTTTCGATCCCGCGCCGCCGCGCCTGCCGCAGAGCTCCGAGCTGCTGCGCCTGCTGGCCACGGGTCTCGTCGGCGTCACCGCCTATACCGCGCTCACCCGCGCCATGCGCACGGGCGAGGTCTCGGTGGTCGCCCCCTTCCGCTACTCGCGGCTGCTGGTGGCGCTGGTCTTCGCCTACCTGCTCTTCGGCGAGCGCCCGGATCTCTGGACGCTTGCAGGAGCGCTGCTGATTGTCGTCTCGGGATGCTATACCCTGATCCGCAGCGGCCGCTCTGGCCCCGCGCCGCAAAAGCCTGTAAGGGCCACGGATCGTCAGTAACGGGAACGCCCCAATGACCACACGTGCCGGATTCATCGCCCTCATCGGCGAGCCCAACGCGGGCAAGTCGACTCTCACCAACCGCATGGTGGGGGCCAAGGTGTCGATCGTCACCCACAAGGTGCAGACAACGCGCACGCGTATCCGCGGCGTGGCCATGGAAGGCGAGAGCCAGCTGGTCTTCGTCGACACGCCCGGCCTGTTCCAGCCGCGCCGCCGGCTCGATCGCGCCATGGTGGCGGCGGCCTGGGGCGGCGCTTCGGATGCCGACGTGATCGTGCTGCTGATCGAGGCGCATCGCGGCATGACCGATGGCGTGAAGCGCATCCTCGACGGGCTGCAGGACCTGCCGCGCGGCCGCAAGGTGGCGCTGGCGATCAACAAGATCGACCGGGTGAAGGCCGAGGACCTGCTGGCGCTGACGCAGAAGATGAACGAGGCCTATGCCTTCGCCGAGACCTTCATGATCTCGGCCGAGCGCGGCCACGGCGTCGACGCGCTGCGCAAGTGGCTGGCTGCGGAACTGCCCGAGAGCCCCTGGCTCTACCCCGAAGACCAGATCGCCGACCTGCCGATGCGCATGATCGCCGCCGAGATGACCCGCGAGAAACTGACCCTGCGCCTGCACCAGGAGCTGCCCTACCAGCTGACGGTGGAGACCGAGCAGTGGGAAGAGCGCAAGGATGGCTCGGCCCGCATCGACCAGATCATCTACGTCACCCGCGACGGCCACAAGGGCATCGTTCTGGGCAAGAAGGGCGAGACGATCAAGGCGGTCAGCCAGGCCGCCCGCGCCGAGCTCGAGGAATTCCTCGGCCGCAAGGTGCACCTCTTCCTGCAGGTGAAGGTCCGCGAGAACTGGCTGGAAGAGGCCGAGCGCTATTCCGAGATGGGTCTCGAGTTCAAGGACGGCAATGCCTGAGCCGCGGCTCGCCACCCATGTCTGGGTCGGCGCCTACCTGCGGCGGCTGTCGCTGCAGGACATCCCCGCCTATGTGACTGCCCATGGCGACGACACCGCCGGGGCGGTGATCGTCAAGCTCGCCACGCTCGACGGCAATGCCGTGGCCTTCAGCCGCGAATGGGACCTGATGACCGGCGCGCGCCGCTGGGCCACGCTGGCCGAGGGGCCGGAATACGAGGTCGACGCGCGGGTCTCGAAGCAGCGCGCCTTCGATCCCGACCTCTGGGTCATCGAACTTGAGGACCGTCAGGGGCGCCATCTGCTGGAGGAGATGGACGGCTGAGCAGCCGCCCCAGCGCCACCATCCCCAGCCCGCCGAGCCAGAAGCTCACCCCCAGCGCCACGCACCACAGGCCAACCCCGCCCCAGCCGACCTCATGCGGGTCGATGAAGAAATACGGGTGCCGACCGTCGACCTCGCCGCGGATCAGCGCGTAGCCGACGTAGACCAGCGGCCAGAGCAGCCACCACAGCGCGTGCCGCGGCACCAGCCCCTTCTTCGGTGCCAGCGTCAGCCACCAGAGCACCACGGCGATCGGCACGAAGGTGTGCACCCCCATGTCGGACCACCAGCGGATGCCCTCCAGCGGCCGCGCCAGCAGCCCGTGGTAGACGATGGCGACGATGAGGATCCACAGGGTCACGGCGGTGGTCCACCAGCTTGCCGGGCGGTGCCCTCCGGCGATCGCCGCAAAGGTGATGCCGACCATGAGGTTCGTGAGGATGGTGAAGTAGCGCCCCAGCCGCCAGAGCTCTTCCCAGATCTCGCGGTCCGGCCGCCGCGCCAGCCCCACGTGCACCTGCAGCCACAAGGCGCCGAGCGCAAGCACGGCAATGAGCAGGGCGGTGAGGCGGTGAGTCTGGGTCAATGGCATCTCCCGGGGCCGACCATGCTACTGCAACGCGGAGTTTATTGCGAGATCAAGCGACGGGGCGTCACGTCGTGGTGAAAGTCGGCGAGGCCCCTCGCCCCAGCCTAAGGCAGGATCCCGAGGCTTTCATGACAGGCCGCGCACGGCCGCCCCACGCGCCGCGTTTCACCCAATCAGCGGGGTGATGCCGGGAGCGCACGCAGCGCCACAGGGCGTCGAATGGGCCGCGGGCACGCCTCGGACACCCCTTGCCCCCAACCCGGCAAACTCCGACAGTGCGCGCATGGAATGGCGCGACACCGGCATCCTTCTGACCTCGCGCAGGCACGGCGAAAGCTCGGCGATCCTCGAGGTCTTCACCCCGCATCACGGGCGGCACATGGGCGTGCTGCGCGGCGGTGCCTCGCGGCGTGTCGCCCCGCTGCTGCAGCCCGGTGCGCAGCTTGACCTGACGTGGAAGGCCCGGCTCGAGGGGCACATGGGCAGCTTCACCGCCGAGCCGCAGCGCTCGCGCGCCGCCAATGCGCTGGCGGACCGGCTGTCGCTGGCCGGACTCAACGCGGTCTGCGCGCTGCTGGCCTTTGCGCTGCCCGAGCGCGAGCCGCACCCGCGGCTCTACGCCCGCACCGAGCAGTTGCTCGACCTGCTGCCTCAGCGCGAGGTCTGGCCACTGGCCTACCTGCGCTGGGAAATGGCGCTGCTCGACGAGATGGGCTTCGGGCTCGATCTTTCGGCCTGCGCAGTACGGGGCACCAACGAGGAGCTGTGTTTCGTCTCGCCCCGCACCGGCCGCGCCGTCTCGCGGCAGGCGGCGGGAGAGTGGGCCGACCGGCTGCTGCCCCTGCCCGACATCCTCAA
Organism: Alloyangia pacifica; assembly: GCF_020524285.1. Classification (GTDB taxonomy): domain Bacteria; phylum Pseudomonadota; class Alphaproteobacteria; order Rhodobacterales; family Rhodobacteraceae; genus Salipiger; species Salipiger pacificus_B. The sequence continues at coordinate 131,985 of NZ_JAIVKX010000010.1, read as the reverse complement.
GGGCGAGGGCCCCGGCGGCGACGGCGAGATCCTCGACGCCCTGCGCACGACTGGACACTTTCTCGAGCGCCACATGGCCCCCGCGCTGCGTGATCGCCCTCTGCCGCAGGCCCGCGCCGCCTATGTCGAGCGGTTTCGCCGCGGCGCCGTCTGACCTCCGGGCGTCGAGGCGTCTTTCCCCTCCCGAAAAAGCGCGCTACGTAAGTCGCATGCGCTGGAACCTGCCAAATATCCTCACCGCCCTCCGCCTGATCGCCGCCCCCGGCGTGGCGGTGATGTTCCTGTATTTCTCGCGGCCGCTTGCCGACTGGTTCGCGCTGCTGCTGTTCATCAGTGCCGCCGTGACCGACTGGTTCGACGGCTACCTTGCCCGGCTCTGGGGACAGGAAAGCAAGATCGGCGCCATGCTCGATCCCATCGCCGACAAGGCCATGGTGGTGATCGCGCTGATGGTGATCGTCGGCTATTCCTCGATGTCGCCCTGGCTGGTGCTGCCCGCGACGATGATCCTCTTCCGCGAGGTCTTCGTCTCGGGGCTGCGCGAGTATCTCGGCGACACCGCCGGCACGCTGAAGGTGACCAAGCTGGCCAAGTGGAAGACCACGTTCCAGATGATTGCCATCGCCACGCTCTTTTCACAGGGGGTCTTCGAGCATTATCTTGCTCTCAGCGTCGAGGCGCTGGACGACCAGGTGGTGACCCGGGCGCTCGACGCGGGCGGCGCCGATCCGCACGGGCTGCGCTGGCAGGAGGCCGGGATGATCTGGACCGGCCACCTCGGCCTGACGCTGCTGTGGATCGCCGCGACGCTGACGCTGATCACCGGCTGGGACTACTTCGTGAAGGCCCTGCCGTTCCTGAAGGACGAGACGTGATGGACCTGCTCTACTTTGCATGGGTGCGCGAGCGCATCGGCCTGCCCAAGGAGCGCTACGAGACCGAGGCCGCCACGGTCAACGATCTCATCGAGGAGTTGCGCGACCGCGAAGAGCGCTACGCAATGGCCTTCTCCGACCTCTCCGCCCTGCGCGTGGCGCTGGACCAGGAGCTGTCGGAGTTCGACGCGCCGCTCGCCGGCGTGCGCGAGGTCGCCTTCTTCCCGCCGATGACCGGGGGCTGAGCCCATGGCGATCCGGGTTATCGTGCAGGAAGAGCCCTTCGATTTCGGCGCCGAGGCCGAGGGCTTCGCCGCGGGCCGCACCGACATGGGCGCCGTGGTGACCTTCACCGGCGTGGTGCGCGACGTGTCTGGCACGCTGGAGACCATGGAGATCGAGCACTACCCCGGCATGACCCAGAAGGCGCTGGAAAAGATCGCCGCCGAGGCCGAGGCGCGCTGGGATCTCGGCGAGGTTCTGGTGATCCACCGCTACGGCCGCATGGGGCCGGGCGAACGCATCATGATGGTCGCCACCGCATCGAAGCACCGCGGCCATGCCTTCGAGGCCGCCGAGTACCTGATGGACTACCTCAAGTCGCGCGCGCCCTTCTGGAAAAAGGAAAGCGGCGCCGCCGGAACCTCCTGGGTCGCCGCCAAGGACGAGGACGAGGACGCCCTGTCACGCTGGTGAGCGCTCCGTGGAGAGCGCCACTGTCCTTTCGTCGCGCTTGAGCCGCGGTGCGCGTGGTCATATGATCTGACCAATTCCCGCCTCTCAGGACCGTCTCATGCCCTTCCGCCCCGTCCAGTCCGAGAAACTTTCCAATGCCGTTGTACGGCAGATCGAGGAGCTGATCCTGCGCGGCATCCTGCGCCCCGGCGAGCGCCTGCCCGCCGAGCGCGAGCTGTCGGAGCGACTCGGGGTGTCGCGCCCGAGCCTGCGCGAGGCGGTGGCCGACCTGCAGGACCGCGGTCTTCTGGAAACCCGCGCGGGCGCCGGCATCTTCGTCACCGAAGTGCTCGGCTCGGCCTTCTCCGACGCGCTGATCCAGCTCTTCTCCAAGCATGACGAGGCGGTCTTCGACTACCTCAGCTTCCGCCGCGACATGGAGGGGCTGGCCGCCGAGCGCGCCGCGCTGCACGGGACGCCCTCGGACCTGAAGGTGATCGAGGCGCTCTTCGCGAAGATGGAAGCGGCGCACATGAAGCGCAATCCGGCCGAGGAGGCGCGGCTCGACGCCGACTTCCACCTGGCGATCATCGAGGCCAGCCACAACGTCATAATGCTGCACATGATGCGCTCGATGTACCAGCTTCTGCGCGAGGGGGTCTTCTACAACCGCTCGATCATGTTCAAGCAGCGCACCACCCGCGAGGCGCTGCTCGAGCAGCACCGGGCGATCAACGCGGCGCTGCAGGCGCGCGACGCGGAAGGCGCCAAGGCGGCGGTGCAGGCGCACCTCGGCTACGTCGAGGCGGCGCTCGTCGCCGACCGCAAGGCCGAGCGCGACGAGGACGTGGCGCGGCAGCGCTTCGACCGGGTGACCGGGCGGGGGTGATCGATGTGGCAGGGGGCGCTGCCCCCTCGCCCTCCGGGCTCCCCACGGGATATTTCGATCTGGACGAAGGCCGGACGCGCGCAGCGTGCCGGCCTTCTTGCTGCCTGGCCGCGTGCCGTTGCCGCCTGAGCTCCGTCTAGACGAAAATATCCCGGGGGAGGCCGCGCCTGCGCGGCCGAGGGCAGAGCCCCCATCCGCCCGTCCCCTCCGGCCGACCCAGGCGCCAGGGCGCGCCGGGGCGGGGTCCGTTTCGGTCCAGATGCCGCAGGAAGGGGGGCACGACTACCTTTAGCTGGGCAACAAAAAACCCGGGCGCGAACGCCCGGGCCAGTTGGTCAAAAGCTGAAAGGAAGGAGAAAATCAGCCCTTGGAGAACTCGGGGTAGGCTTCCATGCCCAGCTCGGCCATGTCGAGACCGTTGATCTCGTCTTCTTCCGAGACCCGGATGCCGAAGATCATCTTGAGGATGAACCAGAGCACGATCGAGACCACGAAGGTGAAGATGCCGACCACGACGATGCCGTAGATCTGGGTGCCGAAGGAGGCGTCACCGTTGGTGAAGGCCACGGCGATGGTGCCCCAGATGCCGCAGACCAGGTGGACCGGGATCGCGCCGACGACGTCGTCGATCTTGATCTTGTCCAGGAAGGGCACTGCGAAGACCACGAGGATGCCGCCGATGGCGCCGATGATGGTGGCCGCGCCCAGCGAGGGGGTCAGCGGTTCCGCGGTGATCGACACGAGGCCGGCCAGCGCGCCGTTGAGCACCATGGTGAGGTCCGGCTTCTTGTAGAGAAGCTGGGTCAGGATCATCGCGGCGACAGCACCACCAGCCGCTGCGGCGTTGGTGTTGGCGAAGATGCGCGAAATGTCTGCAACGTCACCCACGGTGCCCATGGCCAGCTGCGATGCGCCGTTGAAGCCGAACCAGCCGAGCCACAGGATGAACGTGCCGAGCGTGGCGAGGGCAAGGTTGGAGCCGGGGAACGGGGTCACGCGGCCGTCCTTGTACTTGCCGATCCGCGGTCCGAGCAGGAGCGCGCCGGCCAGAGCGGCCCAGCCACCCACCGAGTGCACGACGGTCGAGCCGGCGAAGTCGAGGAAGCCAGCCGCGTCGAGGAAGCCGCCGCCCCATTTCCAGGAGGCCTGCAGCGGGTAGATGATCGCGGTCAGCACGATGATGAAGACCATGAAGGGCCACAGCTTGATGCGCTCGGCGAGGGTGCCGGAAACGATCGAGGCGGTGGTGGCGCAGAACATCAGCTGGAAGAAGAAGTCCGAACCGGTCGAGGCGTAGGAATAGTCGTCGGCCGCGTCGGCGGTCACGCCCACGGCTTCGAGAACCGCGGTGCCCCAGACGCCCGAGAGCACGCCGTCAACCGACCAGGTGCCGAGCGGGTACATCAGGTTGTAGCCGATCAGGTAGTAGAAGATCGCGGCGAAGGAGAAGAGCGCAACGTTCTTCATCAGCTGCATGGTGACGTTCTTGGAGCGCACCAGGCCGGCCTCGAGCATGGCAAAGCCCGCTGCCATCCAGAACACGAGGAAGCCGCCGATGAGGAACAGCAGCGAGTTGAAGATGAACACGGTGTCGGTCGAGGCGTTCACCCCGGCCGCGGGGCCCTCATCCTGGGCGAGGCCGAGGCTCGGCAGCGCGATCAGCGCAGCGACCGGAGCCAGCGTCTTGAGAAGTTTCATGTCTTTCTTGTCCCTATCTGTCGTTCCGCGACTCTTCAGAGCGCGTCCGCGTTGGTCTCGCCGGTGCGCACGCGAACGGCCTGCTGCACGTCGAGCACGAAAATCTTGCCGTCACCGATCTTGCCGGTCTGTGCGGTGCTGGTGATCGTCTCGACAACCTGGTCAGCCATGGAGCCAGCGACCACGATCTCGAGCTTGATCTTCGGCACGAAGTTCACCGCGTATTCTGCGCCGCGATAGATTTCGGTGTGACCGGACTGCGAGCCGAAGCCCTTGATTTCCGTGACCATCATGCCGCGCACGCCGATTGCGGTGAGCGCCTCGCGCACCTCCTCGAGCTTGAACGGCTTGATCGTTGCAATGATCAGTTTCACCTTGGTCCCTTTCGGTTCTTGCGGCGCGCAGCTGCGCCCCGCATCTCCTCGTTTGTGCATGGGCAGAAAGCCGCTGCCCGCTCACCATGGGAAGGGACAGCCCCTTGTGCCCATCCGCATGCGCTCCTAAGGAGATCACAAAATGAGCGGAAAAGCTGCATTTGATTAAAATATGAGCCATCTAAAAAGACAAATATGTGACCGTTTCCCGGTCAACATCAGACCTCAAACCCGTTATTCTCCCGCGAAAGACAGATAGGCCGGGCAGGGCGACATGAGTGATTCAGGGCGTGGCAAGGGCCGTTTGGTGGCCGATCGCCGCTATCCCAACGGCGGCGCAAAGGGCAGCCGCAAACCGACAGGCAGCAAGCCGAAGGGCAGCAAACCGACAGGCAATGGTCAGGGCAAGGGCAGACCCGCGTCGGGCGGAGGCGCGTCCGGCGGCGGCAACGGTGGCCGGCGCACGGCGCCGCGCAAGCCTGCGCGCCGGACCGCGAAGAAGCGGAACTTTCTCGTCGCCTTCGTGTTTAGCATCGTGTCTTTCGTGCTGAGCCTCATCTGGCGCATCACTTGGCGGGTGACCGCCGTGGTGGCGCTGCTCCTCGCCCTCGGGGTGGGTTATTTCTATACCAAGCTGCCGCCGGTCACCGAATTGCTGGACGGGCGGGCGCGTGGCTCGGTCACGCTGATCGACCGCAACGGCGCCATCTTTGCTTGGCGCGGCGACCAGTTCGGCGGCGCGGTGACCGCGACCAGCGTGTCCAAGCACCTCAGGAACGCGGTGATCGCCACCGAGGACAAGCGCTTCTACAAGCATTTCGGTGTCTCGCCGCGCGGCGTGGCCAGCGCGATCCGCATCAACCTTGCCGAAGGGCGCGGCCCGCTTTCCGGTCATGGCGGTTCGACCATCACCCAGCAGACCGCGAAGCTGCTCTGCATCGGTGTCGAATACGATGCGAGCGTTTGGGATTCGGAAGCCGATTACGTGGCGGATTGCCGCGAGTCCTCGCTGGCCCGGAAGGGCAAGGAAGCGCTCTACGCCATGGCGATGGAGCTGAAGTACACCAAGGACGAGATCCTCTCGATCTACCTCAACCGCGCCTACATGGGCGGCGGCGCCTATGGCGCAGAGGCCGCGGCGGAGCGCTATTTCGGCAAGCATGCCGCCACGCTCAACCCGCAGGAATCGGCGATGCTGGCCGGGCTGCTCACCGCGCCCTCGACGCTGGCGCCGACCAGTGATCTCGAGCGCTCGCAGAACCGCGCGGCGACGGTGCTGCGGCTGATGGAGGACCAGGGCTACCTGAGCGCCGCCGAAGAGCAGCAGGCGCAGGCCAATCCGGCGACCCTCTCGGAAGAGGCGCAGAGCAAGACCGGCGGATATTTCGCAGACTGGGTGATGTCGACCGGCCCCGAGTTCTTCACCCGCGACACGATGGAGGACGTGGTGATCCGCACCACGCTCGATCCCAAGCTGCAGCGGGCGGCCGAGGACGCGATGAACTCGGTCTACGAGAGCAAGGTCAAGGAAGGCTCCAAGGCACAGGCGGCGATCGTCGTCATGTCGTCCGACGGCGCGGTGCGGGCCATGGTGGGCGGCCGCAAGACCGGCGTGTCGGGCGTGTTCAACCGCGCCACCCAGGCCAAGCGCCAGACCGGTTCGGCCTTCAAGCCGTTCGTCTATGCCACCGCGCTCGAGCTGGGGCATTCGCCCTATGACACGGTGGTCGACGAGCCGTTCTGCATGAACGTGCCGGGCTCCGGCGAGTGGTGCCCGCAGAACTACTCCAGGAACTACAAGGGCAAGGTCACGCTGACCGATGCCCTGGCGCATTCGCTGAACATCCCGGCGGTGAAGATCTCGGAATCCGTCGGGCGCGACCTCGTCGCCAAGGTGGCCACGGGCTTCGGCATCAAGTCCGAAGTGAACAGCTCTCCGGCCATGGCGCTCGGCACCTCCGAGGCTTCGCTGCTGGAAATGACCGGCGCCTATGCCGGCATCCTCAACGGCGGCTCTGCGGTGACGCCCTACGGCCTCGTCGACCTGCGCCTGAAGGGGGACGACGAGGTGCTCATGGGCACCGGCGGCGGCATCCGTGAGCGGGTGATCCAGCCCGAGGCGGCGGGACAGCTGATCTGGATGATGGAGCACGTGGTGGATGGCGGCACCGGCGGGCGGGCAAAGCTGCCCGACCGCGAGGTGGCGGGCAAGACCGGCACCTCGAACGACGCGCGCGACGCCTGGTTCATCGGCTTCACCGCCGATTACGTGGTCGGCGTCTGGATGGGCAACGATGACAACTCGCCGCTGACCGGGGTGACCGGCGGCGGTCTGCCGGCGGAGATCTGGCGCGAGACCATGCTGCGCGTCACCGACGGCACCGAGGCCAAGCCGCTGCCTGCCATCGCGCCGGAGCCGCCGCAGCAGGTGGCGCAGCCGCAACCGCAGCGCCAGCCCGAGCGCCAGCGCCGCGACAACATCATCCAGCAGGTCATCCGCGATCTGCTCGGCGGCGGCTGATGCTTTGGGCGGCAGGTTCCTTCGAAGGAACCTGCAAAAGCCTTCGAAGGCTTTTGGCGTGGGCTTGACCTGAACGCCCGGCGCGGACATGAGAGGCGAAATCCCGCAAAAGGAGCCGCCCCATGTCCGCAGCCGTGTCCGATGACCGCCTGATCGTCGCCCTCGACGTGCCCAACGCCCTCGAGGGGCTCAAAGTCGCCGAAGAGATCGGTGATGCCGTCTCCTTCTACAAGATCGGCCTCGGCATGCTCACCGGAGGCGGACTGGCGCTCGCCAACGAGCTCAAGCAGGAGCACGGCAAGCGCATCTTCCTAGACATGAAGTTCTTCGACATCGGCCAGACCGTCGAAAACGCGGTGCGCGGCATCGCGCAGTTCGACCTCGACTTCCTGACGGTGCATGGCGATCCGCACGTGGTGCGCGCCGCCAAGCAGGGCGCCGCGGGCTCGAACCTGAAGATCCTCGCGGTGACCATCCTGACCTCGCTGGACCGGGCCGACCTCGACGACGGTCTGATGCAGGCGGGCGACGTGGCCGATCTGGTGGTGGAACGTGCCGCCCGCGCCTTCGAGGCCGGGGCCGACGGCATCATCGCCTCGCCGATGGAGGCCGCCCGCATCCGCGCGCTGCCAGAGTCCGAGGGCCGTCTGATCGTCACCCCCGGCGTGCGCCCGGCAGGCAGCGCCGATGACGACCAGAAGCGCATCGCGACGCCCGCCAGCGCCATCGCCGCCGGGGCCGACCACATCGTCGTGGGCCGCCCGGTCTGGCGCGCGCCCTCGCCGCGTGACGCGGCGCTGGCGATCAATGCCGAGCTGGCCTCGCCACAGGCGCAGCGCCCCAACAGGGCATGAGGAACAAGACTTGATCCGACGCGCGCGGGGGGCTAACCAGACGTCATGACACGTCCGATGCCCCTTGCGACTCTCTGGTGGCCCGCCTGACATAGGCGGCCCGACGTATCATGTTTTCAAAAAGGCCGCCGCATCGGGCGGCCTTTTTGATGTACGACACCCCATCAAGTCCCCCATGCGGCGACCTCCCTGACCCGACAGACCCTGTCCAGACACGGAGACCCCCATGGACCAGACCACGCTCACCCGCCCCGAGACCGACGCCGCCACCGCGGCCAAGCCGGTCATCCTCACCGGCGACCGCACCACCGGCCCGCTGCACATCGGCCACTACGCGGGCTCGCTGAAGAACCGGCTGGCGCTGCAGGACACGCATTGCCAGTTCCTGCTGCTCGCCGACACGCAGGCGCTGACCGACAACGCCCATGACATCGGCAAGGTGCGCCGCAACGTGCTGGAGGTAGCCTGCGACTACCTTGCCGTCGGCATCGACCCCAGGAAGACGACGATCTGCCTGCAGTCGCACCTGCCCGCGCTCGCCGAGCTGTCGATGCTCTACCTGAACTTCGTCACCGTCGCGCGGCTCGAGCGCAACCCGACGATCAAGGACGAGATCCGCGCCCGCGGCTTCGGCCGAGACATCCCCGCCGGGTTCCTCTGCTACCCGGCCGCGCAGGCCGCGGACATCACCGCCTTCAAGGCCACCGTGGTGCCGGTGGGCGAGGACCAGGCGCCGCTGATCGAGCAGTGCAACGAGGTGGTGCGGCGGGTGAACGCCACCGCCGGGCGCGAGGTGCTGCCCGAGGCGCAGGCGCTGATTCCCGAGGCGGGCCGCCTGCCGGGCATCGACGGGCGCGCCAAGATGAGCAAGTCCGGGGGCAACGCGATCACCCTCTCGGCTTCCGAAGACGAGATCAGCCGGGCGGTGCGGGCGATGTTCACCGACCCCGACCACCTGCGGGTGCAGGATCCGGGCCGGGTCGAAGGCAACGTGGTCTTCACCTATCTCGACGCGTTCGACGAGGCGAAGGACGAGGTGGCGGCGCTCAAAGATCACTACCGCCGCGGCGGGCTTGGCGACACGGTGCTGAAGCGGCGGCTCGAGGACATCCTGCAGGCGCTGCTGGCGCCAATCCGGGCGCGGCGGGCCGAGGTCGCCTCGGATCCCGCGCAGGTGCACCGGATCATCGCCGAGGGCACGCAGGTCGCGCGCGAGGTGACCGAGGCCACGAAGCGCGAGGTGATGGACGCGCTGGGACTGTTCCGGCTCTGAGCCAGACGCGGAAGGCAGGTCGCACGCAAAGCCCCCCGCGGCAGGACCGCAGGGGGCAATTTTCCGGGCTCTCAGAGCCCGACCGCAAAGGGGCGAGGTCAGCCCTCGGCGTCGACACGCACCTTGACGGCGTCGTTGAGCGCCGCGGCGAACTGCGCCTTGGTCATGTCGAGCTGCAGTTCTTGCTCGGCGTTGAGCGACAGCCGCGATGCGCGCACGGCGGCGTTTTCGATGGCGCGCGTGTCGGCGCCCTCCATCTCGCCGTCGAGGTCGATGACCACGAGGCCGCGCTCCATCTCGGACTTGTGCACCGTGCCGACGATCTCGCCATCGCTCGAACGGACCACGGCATCATTGGTGATCGCCGCGTCGAGCTGTGCCGAGACATCCGCGGCATCGCTGTAGATCTCGTCGGCGCCGACCGCTTCCACACCGGCCTGTGCCGTGTCGGTCGCGGTTTCGCCGATGGCATAGGCGGTGTCGCCGATCGCGTCGACGGCCTGGCTCGCCTGTTCGGTGACGCTGGCCTCGTTCTCGGCCTGGGCGCCGATCGCGCCGGCAACAATCATGGTAAGTGCAGCAGTGGTGGTGGTCAGGAAACGCTTGGGCATGTCCGATCTCCTCCGTCTTGGTTGGGTTCACCCACTTGGGCATTCTGAGTCCCCAATGAGATCCCCCCCGGGTAAGGTTCCAAGATTTCTCGCGAGGGCGGCCACCGCGGCCGCAGGCCCTGCGTCGGCTAGTCCTCGTTGATGTCGCGCGTCCAGATTTTCGTCTGCCCCTTGCGCACGCCCATGAAGCGCCGGAGCAAGGCCCATCCGATCGCCGCCACCACCGCAAAGATCAGCAGCAGCACGGGCCAGCCGGTGGACAGGCCGAGCAGCAGCAGGAGCCCGACCACCGCGGCACCTATGGCGAAACCGAGGAAGACATAGGCCGGGCTCAGCACCTCGAGCACCAGCAGCACCACGGCGGCCGCCAGCCAGACCCACCAGAGCTGGATCATGGCTTGCGTCCCGTGAGCAGGGTGAAGGCATCGGCAAAGGCGTCGAGCGCGTTCGCGGGCAGCACGATGGTCTGCTTGCCGTCGCCCTTGCCGAGCGCCACCAGCGCCTCGACCTGTTTCAGCGCCACCTGGTACTGGGCTGCCTCGAGCCCGTTCTTGGCGATCGCCTCGGCCACCACCTGCGTGGCATAGGCCTCGGCCTCGGCCGAGATGCGGCGCGCCTTGGCGGTCTGCTCGGCGGCGTAGAGATCGGCGTCGGCGGCCAGTTCGACCGCGCGCTTGCGGCCCTCTGCCTCGGTCACCTGCGCGCGGCGCGCGCGCTCGGCGTTGAGCTGCTGCAGCATGGCGTCGCGGGTCTGCTGGTCGAGGTTCACGTCGAGGATCTCGGCCCGCGTCACCTCGATGCCCCAGTTGTCCACCGCATCCTCGACGTTGCCCTTGATGGTGGAGATCAGCGCCGCGCGGTTCGACTGCACCTCGTCGAGCTCCATCTTGCCGATCTCGGCGCGGACGATCCCTGCGACGGTGGTGGCGATGGCGGCATCGACGTCACGGATCCGGTAGACGGTCTTCTCCGGCTCGAGGATGCGGTAGAACACCGAGGTTTCGACCTCCACCAGCACGTTGTCGGCGGTGATCGCGTCCTGGCTGGCGTTGGGCAGCTGCCGCTCGAGGATCGACACCTTGTGCCGCACCCGGTCGAGGAAGGGCACGATGAAGTTGATCCCCGGCCCGAGCACCGCGCGCAGGCGCCCGAAGCGCTCGACCACGTGCTTCTCGGACTGCGGCACGATGCGCACCCCGAGCAGCACGCAGAGGATCACGAATGCCGCGAGCAGCAGCACCACGAGGTTGCCGCCTATGAGGTCCAGTATCAACTCGTCCGCACCCATCACCTTATCTCCATCCCCCGCCGCGCACGCCTGCGGCACCTGTGGTTGCATGAGGGGGCGCTTTTCCCCTCGGCACTTCGGCGCCTCGCCTCCGGCGTATTTTGCAGGAGAAGAAGCGGTTTACGTGGACTATGCCCTGCGGAATGCCGCAAGGGAAAGAGGTTTTGGCCTTGGGCTTTCATGGTGTGTCCGGAGACGGGTACCGCGCTGCTCGCGCGCTGCGCACGCGGCCGTGCAGGACGGTGAGAGGAACCTGCCGCGCCGTCGCCGCGTTCTTTCCGCAATCAGGAGAAACGCCATGACCGAGATGCGCACACAGATCGGCGATATGCGCTACAATGCCGCCGAAGAACAATTCGAGGCCCTCGTGACCTTTCACGGTGACGCCGGACGAGTCCGGGTCGCCAGCACCTTCAGGGCCCCGGTGACCACCCAGCCCGACGCCGCGGAGCGGGTTCTGATCTCGCGCGCGCTGGCGCTGCTCGACCGCGAGGGCACCCTGCAGGCGCGCACCGCGCCGCTGCCTTCCGAACGGGTGAGACGGCCGCGCGATGCAAAGCCGCGCAGTGCCGGACTTGGCTGGCTGTCGATCTTCCGCGCCGCCTGAGCCGCAGCGGGACCGTCAGCGAACCGTCAGCCGGCCTCACGCAGTTCCATGTAGTCGCGCAGCACGGTGCGGAAGTGCGGGATGGCATCCTCGCGGGCGATGAACTCACCCGGGGACATCATCATCCAGCCCTCGCCCTCGCCGCCCCAGACCACGTCGCCGACTCGTTCGGCGGGCAGATGCGCGGCATAGTACCACAGCCCGTCGTGGAGCCTTTCCCAGCTCAGGGTCTCGGGAGGCAGGTCGAGACCGACTTCCTCGATCGTTTCGCGCAGGGCGCATTCGACGCCGGTCTCACCGGGCTCGCGCGCGCCGCCGGGGAAGTCGAGATAACCGGGCCAGGGGATGCCCTCGGTATGGTCGCGGCGCAGGATCAGCAGATCGTCACCGAGAAACAGGATGAGCTTGGCGCCTCTGAACTCCATCATGCCTCCGGGCAATGGCACTGGTACGGGGGAATGGCTTATACTGGAGAGGTAACACCTGTTGCCGGAAATGCCACCCATGCCCGCGCTCTGCCGTGACTGCCTTGCCGAATTCGACCACGGATCGCGCTGCCCGAGCTGCGGGCGCCCGCGGATCGTGCGTCACGACGAACTGTGGGACCTGTCGATCGCGCACATGGATTGCGATGCCTTCTATGCCACGGTGGAAAAACGCGAAAACCCGGAGCTCGCCGACAAGCCGGTGATCGTCGGCGGCGGCAAGCGCGGGGTGGTTTCGACCGCCTGCTACGTCGCCCGCATCCGCGGCGTGCGCTCCGCCATGCCGATGTTCCAAGCGCTGAAGCTCTGTCCCGACGCGGTGGTGGTGAAGCCGCGGATGGACCTCTACGTGCAGGTCTCGCGGCAGATCCGCGCGCTGATGGAAGAGCTGACCCCCTCGATCGAGCCGCTGTCGCTGGACGAGGCGTTTCTCGATCTCACCGGCACCGCGCGGCTGCATGGCCATCCTCCCGCGGTGATGATGGCGCGGCTGGTCAAGCGCATGCGCGAGGAACTTGGGGTGACCGGTTCGGTCGGGCTGTCGCACAACAAGTTCCTCGCCAAGATCGCCTCGGACCTCGACAAGCCACATGGCTTCTCGGTGATCGGCAAGGCAGAGACCGCCGAGTTCCTGCGGCCGAAGTCCGTGCGGATGATCTGGGGTGTGGGCATGGCCTCGCAGGAGGCGCTCGAGCGCGCCGGGATCCGCACCTTCGAGGACCTGCTGCGCTGGGAGCAGCGTGACCTCATCGCCCGCTTCGGGTCGATGGGACAGCGGCTCTGGCATCTCGCGCGCGGCGAGGACACGCGGCGGGTCATGCGCAACGCGCCGGTGAAGTCGATCTCCAACGAGACCACCTTCAATGAGGACACCGGCGATCACGACCTTCTGGACGGGCACCTCTGGCGCATGAGCGAGAAGGTCGCGGACCGCGCCAAGGCCAAGGGGCTGGCGGGGCGGGTGGTGACGCTGAAGGTCAAGCGCGCCGACTTCAAGCTGATCACCAGGCGGCAGTCGCTGGGCGATGCGACGCAGATGGCCGACCGCATCTACCGCGTGGCGCGCGGCATGCTCGACGGGCTGGAGCGGCAGGGGCCGTGGCGGCTGCTGGGGGCCGGGATCTCGGATCTGGTATGCGCCGAGCAGGCCGACCGCGGCGGCGATCTTCTCGACCCGGATGCGGGCAGGCGCGCGGCGGCGGAACGGGCGACGGATGCGATCCGCGCCCGCTTCGGCGATACGGCGATCATGAAGGGGCGCGGGCTGCGCTGAGTTCAGCGGCCGCGGTTCAGCAGCTCGTCTTCCTCGTCCTCGGGATCGTAGCCAAGCGCGGCGAGCCCGGCCTCGAGGTTGTCGGCCAGATGCGGCGTGCCGATCAGGTAGTCGGCGGTTGGCGTGGAGGCTTCGGAGAGGGCGGTGCCATAGGCCTCGGCCCATTCGTCGGCGTCGAAGGCATCTCGGCCGATCCACATCACCGCGACAAGCGCGGCCTGCTCCTCTTCGCTCATGCGGTCGATGAAGCCGCGCAGCTCGCCCTCGGCCCGTTCGATCTCGCGGGCCATCAGGATCACGGCGGCAACCGTGCGGACGCTGATTTCTTCCATGGCGCGTCTCCTTTCTTCCCGCACACCATGGAGAAAAGCGTACACCCTCACCTTGATCTGCGACAAGCGGTGCGTCGCGATGGCGGCGGATCAGTTCGTCTGCGGAAGCGCCCGGTTCAGGAAGTCGAGCGCCCCTTCGGCCAGCTGGTCGTGCACCGCGGCGCGCGCCTCGGCGGTGCTGCCGCAGAGCGCCGGGTCGCCACCCTCCTCTTCCAGCAGCTTGGCGCCGCCGGGGGTGCAGAGCGCGAAGAGGTCGTAAAGCGCGGCGCCTTCCAGCGGCTGCACCTCGATGCCGGTCTGCGCCGCGAGCCGCAGCTCGCCGGAGGCCGGCTGGTCGAGACCGAAGATGCGCATCTCGGCGCTGCGTTCGCTCAGGCTTTCGGGGCGGAACTCGGCGAGATACTCGGGGGCGATGGCCAGCACCGCGCGCACCCGCGCATCGCGGCGCGGCAGCGTCAGCGCCTGCGGGTCGACGTCGGCCGGGTCGATGCCGCCCTCGGAGAACCAGAGGCAGTCGGGCGAGGGATGGGCGGTCCAACAGTTGAGCATGTAGGCGCCCTGGTCCAGCGCCCCGCCCGCGAGCATCATCGCCGCCGTGCCGCCAAGCGCGGCCCCGGCCACCGCGACGCGGGTCTCGTCGATGCGCATCTGCCAGTCGGGGTCGTTCAGCAGCAGGTCGAGCGCCTGTCCCAGCTCCGCCGGGCGGCGCCAGATCTCACCGAGCGCCGAGGCCGGGTCGCGCGGGCGCTGGCCGCTGACCTCGGCGACGATGTAGCCACCTTCGGCCAGGCGCGCCGCCAGCCAGGCGCCGCTCTGCTCGGCCGAGCGCCGTCCGCCGTGCGACAGCAGCACCAGCGGCAGCTTGCCGGGCACGGGCGAGGCTTCGCGCTGTGCGGGGGTGCCTTCGAAGACCGCGTTGCGGCCGACCAGTTCCGAAGCGCCGCCGCCGGTCTGCGCCGGGTACCAGATGGTCATCGACACGCCGCGGCCAAAGTTCGCCTCGGGGCGGATCATGCTGCTGACCCCGACACCGGTCTTGTCGCCCGCGGCGTAGCCGGGAACAGCAAGCAGGGCCGCAAGCGCGAGGCCGGTCAGGCGGGCAAGCATCCGATTTTCCTTGGCGAGTCGGTCGAAAAGTCAGGTCTGACGTGGCAATGGCACGATACGCCCCTCGGGCGCCAGATCCTCGAAATCAAAATTGTCGAGTTTTTGGGCACGACGGCCCGCTTTCTCGGCGCTGATGCGGATTTCCGAGAGATCCTTGGCCGCCATGCCGAAGTGGCGGTCGAGATTTTCCACCCGCGCGCCGAGCCGCTCGACGTCCTGGTGCAGCAGCCCCAGCTCGCGGCGGATGGCCCCGGCCTGCTCGCGCATGCGGGCGTCCTTGAGCACCGCGCGCAGGGTGTTCAGCGTCGCCATGCATGTGGTTGGCGAGACGATCCAGACGCGCAGGCCGAAACCTTCACGGACCACCTCGGGGAAGGTCGCGTGCAGCTCGGCGTAGACCGCCTCGGAGGGCAGGAACATCAGCGCGCTGTCGGCGGTCTCGCCGTCGAGGATGTAGCGGTCAGAGATGTCGCGCAGGTGCTTGCGCACCGACATCCGGAAGGCCTGCCCGGCGCGCTGCTTTGCCTCCGGCGTCTCGGCGCGGCGCAGCATCTCGTAGGCCTCGAGCGGGAACTTGGCGTCGATGACGATATGGCCCGGCGGCTCCGGCAGCTTGATCAGGCAATCGGCGCGGCGCCCGTTCGAGAGCGTCGCCTGCATCGCGTAGCTGTCCGGGGGCAGCGCCTTGGAGACGATGTCGTTGAGCTGGATTTCTCCGAACGCGCCGCGGGTCTGCTTGTTCGACAGGATGTCCTGCAGCGACAGCACGTCGCCCGAAAGCCGGGTGATGTTCTCCTGCGCCTCGTCGATGGTCTTCAGCCGCTCCTGCAACTGGCCCAGCGAATGCGCGGTGCGGCGGGCGGTGCCATGCAGGTTCTCGGACATGTTCTGCTGCACCTGCGCCAGCCGTTTCTCCATCAGCTGCAGCATGGCGTTCTGACTCTTCACCTGCGCTTCGCTGACGTGGTGCAGCCCGCCGGCGAGCCGCTCCTGCCCCTCGGACAGCGCCTGCACCCGCTGCGACAGCTGGCTGAGCGGGTAGCCGAGCCGCGCAGCGCGGTTCGAGGCACGGATCGCCATGATCATCAGCAGCGCGAGGACCACCGCGCCCAAGGCGGCCCAGAGGCGCGGGTCGTCGAAGCCGATGGTCTGCCCGGCGATCTCGATCATGTGCGGCCGAAGAGCCTCTCGATATCCGACAGCTTCAGCTCCACGTAGGTGGGGCGGCCGTGGTTGCACTGGCCGGAATGCGGCGTCGCCTCCATCTCGCGCAGCAGGGCGTTCATCTCCTCGGCGCGCATGCGGCGGCCCGAGCGGATCGAGCCGTGGCAGGCAACGCGGCTGAGGATCGCCTCGAGCTTCTCCTGCACCAGCTGCGAGCTGCCGTAGTCCGACAGCTCGTCGAGAATATCCTTGATCAGCGCCTCGGCGTTGACCTCGCCGAGGATCGCCGGGGTCTCGCGCACCGCCAGAGCCGAGCCGCCGAAGGGCTCCACCGAGAGGCCCATGCGCCCCAGGTCCTCGGCAATCTCGAGGAGGCGGGACAGGTCATCCTGCGACAGCTCGACGATCTCGGGGATCAGCAGCGCCTGCGCCGCGACGCCACGCTCGGCCATCTGGCGCTTCAGCTTTTCGTAGACCAGCCGCTCGTGCGCCGCGTGCTGGTCGACGATGACGATGCCGCTCTCGGTCTGGGCGATGATGTAGTTCTCGTGCACCTGCCCGCGCGCCGCGCCGAGCGGCAGGTGCGCGGCCTCGGGCTCGACCGGAGCGTCCTCGACCACGCGGCCCGACCAGCTGCCCTGCATCTCGGCAAAGCCCTGCGTCTGCGCCGGGGGCACGCGCGGCGGGGCCGGGACGAAGTTCGGATCAGGCGCCTGCGCGGCATAGGCGGCGCTGCGCGCGCCTGCCGAGGGGCGGTCCATCTGGTAGACGCGGGCGTGGGGCGCGGCCGCCGGGGCCGCGCCGAGCGGCGCGCCGCCGCCGTAGGCGCCGAAGGTGCTGTCGCGCGACGGCCGCTGGTGCAGCGGCATCTGCCCTTCCGAAGAGACTTGCGGTCGCGTCTCGGGGCGAAGTGCCGCCAGCGTGTCGGCCGCCACGGTGCTCGAGGCCCGATGCCCCGCATCCGCCAGCGCGTGGCGCAGCGCCGAGACGATCAGCCCGCGCACCAGCCCCGGCTCGCGGAAGCGCACCTCGGATTTTGCTGGGTGGACGTTCACGTCCACCAGGTGCGGGTCGCAATCGACGAACAGCGCCACCGCCGGGTGCCGGTCGCGGCTGAGGTAATCTGCATAGGCGCCGCGCAGCGCGCCGAACAGCAGCTTGTCCTGCACCGGGCGGCCGTTGACGAAGAGATGCTGCGCCACCGAAGAGCCGCGCGAATAGGTTGGCAGGGCGGCATAGCCGGTCAGTCGGAAGCCCTCGCGCTCGGCGTCGATGGCCAGCGCGTTGTCGGTGAACTCGGCGCCCAGCACCTGCGCCAGACGCCCGCGCAGCGCATCGAAGAGATCGCCCGAGACCGCGTCGGCGCGGAAGGTCACCCGGTCCTTGCCCTGCGAGACGTCGCGCAGGGTGAAGCCCACCGAGGGCTCGGCCATGGCGAGCCGCTTCATCACGTCCGAGATCGACATCATCTCGGCGCGGTCGGTGCGCAGGAACTTCAGCCGCGCCGGGGTGGCGAAGAAGAGATCGCGCAGGGCAACCACGGTGCCGGGGTTCAGCGCCGCCGGTTTCACAGCGCCCACCTGCCCGCCGGAGACCGAGACCTCGGCACCGTCCTGCCCGGCGACCCGGCTCTGGATGGTCAGCCGACCCACCGCGCCCAGCGAGGGCAGCGCCTCGCCGCGGAAGCCGAAGCTGTGGATGTTCAGCAGGTCCGAGCCGTCGATCTTCGAGGTGGCATGGCGCGACAGCGCCAGCGGCAGCTCGTCCGGCCCCATGCCGCAGCCGTCGTCGCTGACCCGGATCAGCGTCTTGCCGCCGTCGGCGATCTCCACCGTGACTCGGGTCGCCCCGGCGTCGATGGCGTTCTCCACCAGCTCCTTGACCGCAGAGGCCGGGCGCTCGACCACCTCGCCGGCGGCGATGCGGTTGATGGCGGCCTCGTCGAGCTGTCGGATGACGGGACGCATATTGGGGCTGTGGGTGTTCATGCCACCATACCTAGCAGGGATTTCGCGATTCTGGAACGGTTAGCGCGGCCGGCTCCAGGCACCGGGAGCGGGCGGGGTCACCCCGGTCAATCCGCTGCCAGAGCCGCCGCCTTGCCGCCGGTAACCCCTAGCGCATCGCCGGGGGTGACCACCACCATCAATCCGCGCTTGCCGCCGTTGAGCACGATCCGCTCGGCGGCCATCGCCGCGGCCTCGAAGGCCGTGGGCACGCGTTTTTTCTGCCCGAAGGGGCTGATGCCGCCGGTGTGCATGCCGGTGAGCCGCTCGGCCTTGGCCGGATCCATCATCTGCGCCGACTTGCCGCCGAAGGCGCTGGCCACCCGCTTCATCGACAGCGTGGCGCCCGAGGGCACCACGGCGCAGCAGGGCGTGCCATCCACCTCGACCATCAGCGTCTTCAGCACCCTCGAAGGATCCCAGCCGATCGCTTCGGCCGCGTGCAGCCCGATCTGCGCCTGCCCGGAGACGTAATCATACTCGAGCAGCTCGAAAGCCACCTTGGCGCGGGTCAGCGCCTGCGTGGCGGGTGTGCCCTTGCTCATGCCGAGACCCTCATGCCCGATACCCCATCTGCCGATCGATCCACGCGAGGATGACCGCCACGACCCGCGCCTGCTCTTCTGCGTTCAGCGTTCGCCCCGCCGCCAGCCCGTGCCATTTCGCCAGGCAGCCGCGGCAGCAGGTCGCCGTGGCGTGCTGCGCGACGAAGACCGGGTGGCCGCGCATCGGCGTCTGCTTGCCATCGTTCCTCGGCTGCGCCGGCGCCAGCCGCTCGGCGATGAAATCGCGCGCGTGGGACAGGATCACCTCCCGCCCCTTGGCGTCGGCATAATCTCTTTCCCTGGGCCCGAGCCGGAAGCGGCTGCGGAACTTGGACCGGGCCAGCCGTTCGAAGAGCTGGTCCGGCGCGTTCATTCCATGCTCTCGAGATAGGTGCGCACTGCGTCCTGCACGTGGCGGAAGCGGTCGCCGCCGAGGTGCTTGCCGCCGTACCAGCGGGTCACCACGATGATGTGGTTGCGCAACTTCTCGCGCTCGAGCATGCGCAGGATCACCATGCCCGCGCCGCTCTCGCCGTCGTCGTTCTTGATCGGCGTCTCCTCGGTCAGCAGGCCCCAGGTGTTATGCGTGGCCTTGGCAAACTTCTTGTTGCGCTTGAGCTCCTTGAGAAAGGCCTTGGCCTCCTCTTCGGAGGCGCAGGGCCCGCCCGAGACGGCGTATTTCGAGCCGCGATCGCTGATGATGTTCTCGAGAATGCGCATGGCAGAGGGGTAAGCCGCACGGGGGCGGGGCGCAAGTCTTCAGCCCCCGAGATAGCCCCGCTCGATCTCCAGCAGCCGCTGCTTGCGCCAGAGGCCGCCGCCGTAGCCGGTGAGCGCGCCATCCGCGCCGATCACCCGGTGACAGGGGATCACCAGCGCGATCTGGTTGGCGCCATTGGCCTGCGCCACCGCCCGCGTGGCCGTGGGCCGCCCCAGCGCCTGCGCCAGCGCGCCGTAGCTGCGGGTCTCGCCCGCCGGGACCTCGCGCAGGGCGCGCCAGACCGACTTGGTGAACTCCGAGCCGTGCAGCGCCAGCGGCGTGTCGAAGGCGGCGCTCTCCCCGGCGAAGAAGCGCGCCAGCTCCTCGCGGATCTGTTCCGAGGGGCCGAACGTCCCCACGCCGATCTCGCCGCCCGCGCCCCTGCGCAGCTTTTCCAGCTCGCGCGGCAGCGCCTTGCGGTCCATGAACTCCAGCAGGTGCAGGTGCGACGTGGAGCACACGGACACCATGTCGCCGAGCGGCGTGGCGATCCAGTCCGCCCGCAGCAGCGCATCCGGCTTCAGCGCGCCCGGTGCCACGCCGAGCGCCTTGGCAAAGCCCGCGCGAAAGGCGCTGGCGCTCTCGAACCCGGCGTCGAGCTGCGCCTCGATCACCGGAGCCCCCGAGGCCAGCGCCATGAAGCCCTCGCGCAGCCGGCGCTGGCGGGCCATCTCGAGGAATGTCATGCCGAACTGCCGCTTGAAGGCGCGGCGCACGGTCGAGGGATCGAGCCCCATGGCGACGAGATCCGGTTCCGACCAGCGGAAAGCGGGGCGCGCGTCGAGCGCGTCGAGCATCCGGGCGATCACCGGGTCGCTCTCGGCCATGGGCTTCAGCGGGTGACAGCGCTTGCAGGGCCGGAAGCCGGCGGCGATGCAGTCGCCCGCTGTCTCATGAAAGGTGCAATTGGCGCGCAGCGGTTTGCGCGCCGGGCAGGTCAGCCGGCAGAAGATGCCGGTCGAAGCGACGCAGACATAGGCCCGGCCATCGTAGGACGGGTCTCGGTCGAGCAGCGCCTGGTAGAGCGTGTCGGGATCTGGAAGGGCAAACAGCATGGCACGAGTCTAGCCGATCCGCATGCGGCATGCCGCCGGAAATCGGGCGGCTATTCACATTCCTGCAGAGGCAGCGGCGCGGACCTCTTGCCAAGAGGGCAGGCGGGCCCACATGTGATAAAAGATCGAAATTTCGAGATATGAAAGGAGCCGAGCGATGAAGACCGAGGAAGTGGGCGCCGCCCTGCTGGAGACATGGTCCGTCGACGAGGTCGCCGAGGCTTTCGACCGCAACGAGATCGTGCTGATCGACGTGCGCACGCCGCAGGAATACATGTTCGAGCACATCGAGGGCGCGCTGCTGATGCCCATGGCCTTCTTCAAGCCCGAGAAGCTGCCGGGCCAGGGCGAGAAGCGCATCGTCTTCCACTGCGGCTCCGGGGTGCGCTCCGAGAAGGTCGCCCGCGCCGCCATCGCCGCCGGCCTCGCGCGCGTGGCCCACATGGAAGGCGGTTTCGGCGCCTGGAAGGGCAACCACAAGCCCTACATCGGCACCAACATGGCCACAGGAGCCCCGACGCCGATCAGCTGACCGCCCCCCAGCCCTTCTTCTCTTTCCAAATACGCCGGGGGTGAATTGGCCGTAAGGCCAAGAGGGGGCAGCGCCCCCTCCCCCGCGCGGATCAGCGCGTGCCGGCCTGCATCAGCCCCTGCGCCATGAGCTCGGCATGGGCCTCGTCCAGCGCCTTCCAGGCGCGGGAGATCAGCACGTCGATCTCTTCCTTCGAGATCACCAGCGGCGGCGAGATGATCATCCGGTCGCCGACATGGCGCATGATCAGGTTGTTGGCAAAGCAGCGCTCGCGCGCGATGTAGCCGGCGGTGCCCGCCTCGGCGGCGAAGGGCGCCCGCGCGGACTTGTCCGGGGTCAGAGCGATCGAACCCATCATGCCGGCGATCTTCGCCTCGCCGACCAGCGGGTGATCGGTCAGGCTCTCGAACTTCGCCTTGAGGTAGGGGCCGGTCTCCTCGCGCACGCGGTCGACGATCTTCTCCTCCTCGAGGATGCGCAGGTTCTCCAGCGCCACGGCGCAGGCCACCGGGTGGCCGGAGTAGGTGTAGCCGTGATTGAACTCGGTCTTAGCGATCACGCTGGCCACCTCGTCCGACAGGATAGAGCCGCCGATCGGCTGGTAGCCCGAGCTGAGACCCTTGGCGATGGTCATGATATCGGGCTCGATGCCCATGGTCTGCGAGCCGAACCAGTTGCCGGTGCGCCCGAAACCGCAGATCACCTCGTCGGCGATCAGCAGGATGCCATATTTCTTCACGATGCGGTTGATTTCCGGCCAGTAGGTCTCGGGCGGGATGATCACCCCGCCGGCGCCCTGGATCGGCTCGGCGATGAAGGCGCCGACGCGGTGCGGGCCGATTTCCTCGATCTTGGCTTCCAGCTGGCGCGCGCGCTCGAGGCCGAACTCCTCGGGGGTCATGTCGCCGCCCTCGGCGTACCAATGCGGCTGGTCGATGTGGTGAATGCCCGGGATCGGCATGCCGCCCTGCGCGTGCATGCCCTTCATCCCGCCGAGCGAGCCCGAGCCCACCGAGGAGCCGTGGTAGCCGTTCCAGCGGCTGATGATCACGTCGCGCTCGGGCTGGCCCTTCTCGGCCCAGTAGGTGCGCACGAGGCGGATGTTGGTGTCATTCGCCTCGGAGCCCGACGACGCGTAGAACACCGTGTTCAGATCGCCCGGCGCCAGCTCGGCGATCTTCGCCGAGAGCTGGATGACCGGCACGTGGGTCGTCATGAAGAAGGTGTTGTAATAGGGCAGCTCTTCCATCTGGCGGGCGGCGGCCTGCGCCAGTTCCTTGCGCCCGTAGCCGGCGTTCACGCACCACAGGCCGGCCATGCCGTCGAGGATGCGCTCGCCCTCGCTGTCGGTCAGCCAGCAGCCTTCGGCGCGGGTGATCACCCGCGCGCCGCGCCGCGCCAGGTCCGAGCCGGTGGTGAAGGGGTGCATGTGATGCGCCGCATCCAGAGCCTGCAGCTCGGAGGTCGGCGAGTTCACGGAGATGAGCGTCATGGCGGACACCTTTCGATTGTTCGGGTCGACTGTTCGGAAAGCTGCTGCCGATAATATGATCAAATTATTCCGCGTCAATCACCGTCGCGCGGCAGAGCATCCGAATCAGGAAAGCCCCTCACGGATCTGCGTCATCCCCTGCAGCACGTCGCCCTCCATCGCGTCCGCCGCCGCCTCGGGATCGCCCCGCTCCAAGGCCTCCAGCAGATCCTTGTGACGGTCCGGCAGGTTGCGCGTGCCGAACATGCCGCAGACCACCCGCAGCGACGGGCCGAAGCGCAGCCACAGCCCCTCGACCAGCTCGGTCAGGATCGGCGCGGCGGCAATGGCGTTCAGCTCGGCGTGGAAACGGTGATTCTCCTCGAGGTAGCCGCGCACGTCGCCACGCGCGATGGCGTGGTCGAGCCGGGCATCGGTCTCGCGCAGCCGCTCGATGTCCTCGGGGGTGCAGCGCTCGGCGGCGCGGCGCGCCAGCTGCGGCTCCAGCGCGACGCGGGCAAGAAGAAGCTGCTCCACCGCCTCTTGGTCGAGAACCGGCACGAGAATGCGGCGGTTGCCGCGAAACGCCAGCGCGCCCTCGGAAATCATCCGCCGCAGCGCCTCGCGCACCGGGGTCATGCCGGCACCGAGCTGCTCGACGAGGCCCTGGATGGTCACCGCCTGCCCCGGCTCCAGCTCGCCGAACAAAACCATCTCGCGCAAGCGCCGGTACACCAGCTCATGCGCCGGAGGCCCCGCACCTTCTGCCCTCATATTCATCAGCCGCCTTTCGTTTGATCATATCCGCCGCAACGTCATCTTGCACGCTGACGCGCCTCATGGAAACATCCGGGATGTTGCCAAGAGATGCAACATTTGATCAAATTCGGGAACGGGGCGAGGAAGACCCCGCCACCAACGGGAGCACATAATGAAGACATCTCTTCTGACTTTCACCGCGGGCCTTGCGCTCGTGGCCGCCTCGGCCCAGGCCGACGAGGTCCGCGTCTACAACTGGTCCGACTACATCGACGAATCGCTTCTCGAGAAATTCGAGGAAGAGACCGGCATCGACCTGATCTACGACGTCTTCGACAGCAACGAGGTTCTCGAGACCAAGATGCTCGCCGGCGGCTCGGGCTATGACGTGGTGGTGCCCACCGGCACCTTCCTGCAGCGCCAGATCGCCGCGGGTGCCTTCCAGAAGCTCGACAAGTCGAAGCTGCCGAACATCGACAACATGTGGGACGTGATCTCGGAGCGCACCGCCAAGTACGACCCCGGCAACGAATACGCGATCAACTACATGTGGGGCACCACCGGCCTCGGCGTGAATGTTCCCAAGGTCAAGGAGATCCTCGGCGAGGACGCCCCGATCGACAGCTGGGACCTGGTGTTCAAGCCGGAGAACATGGAAAAGCTCGCCGAATGCGGCGTCTACTTCCTCGATGCCCCCTCCGAGATGATCCCGGCCGCGCTGCAGTACATCGGCGAGGACCCGGACAGCCACGATCCCGACGTGATCGCCAAGGCAGAGCCCGTCTACATGGCGATCCGCCCCTACATCAGCAAGTTCCACTCGTCCGAGTACATCAACGCTCTGGCCAATGGCGACATCTGCGTGGCCGTGGGCTGGTCGGGTGACGTGCTGCAGGCGCGCGACCGCGCCGCCGAGGCCGACAACGGCGTCGAGGTGGCCTACAACGCGCCGAAGGAAGGCGCGCAGATGTGGTTCGACGAGATGGCCATCCCGGTCGATGCGCCGAACCCCGACGCGGCGCACACCTTCCTGAACTTCATCATGGATCCCGAGAACATGGCGGCGGCGTCGAACTACGTCTACTACGCCAACGGCAACAAGGCGTCGCAGGAGTTCCTGGCCGAGGACGTGATCGGCGATCCGGCGATCTACCCCTCAGAAGAGGCGCTGGGGAACCTGTTCACCACGACTCCTTACGAGCCCAAGGTTCAGCGCGTGGTGACCCGCCTCTGGACCAAGATCAAGTCCGGCTCCTGAGCCTGACAAATCCGGCCCGCCCTTCCCAACCGGGGGGCGGGCCATTTTCATGACAGGATCCTTCCGCATGGCTCAGACCGCCTTCGCCCCCTGGACCGACCCGGACCAGAAACCGATCATCGAGTTTCGCAACGTCACCAAGAGTTTCGGCGACTTCACCGCGATCCATGATCTGTCGCTGAACATCTACGAGCGCGAGTTCTTCGCCCTGCTCGGCCCCTCGGGCTGCGGCAAGACCACGATGATGCGGATGCTGGCGGGGTTCGAGACGGCCACCTCCGGCCACATCTTCCTGTCGGGCAAGGACATCGGCCACGTGCCGCCGAATCAGCGCCCGGTGAACATGATGTTCCAGAGCTACGCGCTGTTCCCGCACCTGTCGATCTGGGACAACATCGCCTTCGGCCTGAAGCGCGAGAGCAAGGACAAGAATTTCATCGGCGACCGCGTCGAGGAGATGCTGCGCCTCACCCGGCTGACCAAGTTCGCCAAGCGCAAGCCGCACCAGATTTCCGGTGGTCAGCGCCAGCGCGTCGCGCTCGCCCGCTCGCTCGCCAAGGCGCCGAAGCTGCTGCTGCTCGACGAGCCGCTCGGCGCGCTCGACCGCAAGCTGCGCGAGCAGACCCAGTTCGAGCTGATGGACATCCAGGAAAAGACCGGCACCACCTTCGTCATCGTCACCCACGACCAGGAAGAGGCGATGACCGTCGCCTCGCGCATCGCGGTGATGGACGAGGGCAACCTCGTGCAGGTCGCCACCCCCGCGCAGATCTACGAGGCACCGAACTCGGTCTACGTGGCCGATTTCATCGGTGACGTGAACATCATCGAGGGCCGCGCCACCCAACCCGGGGAAAAGACCGGCATCGCCTGGGCCGAGGGCCAGCCGCCGATTCTCGCCACGCCGACCAAGAGCCTGCAGGCCGGTCAAGCCGTGCATTTCGCCATCCGCCCAGAGAAGGTCACCATCGACGTCGAAAAGCCCGATCGTCCCAACACCTTCCGCGGCAAGGTCATCGACATCGCCTACCTCGGCAATATCTCGACCTACCACGTCGAGCTTGCCGGCGGTCAGATGATCAAGGCGCAGATGGTCAACGCCCGCCGCCTCGCCAACCGCCCGATCACCTGGGAAGACGAGGTCTGGGTCGGCTTCACCGACACCGCCGGTGTCGTGCTCGAGGAGTAAGCCATGCGCCGCCTCGTCCTCATCGCGATCCCCTACCTGTGGCTGCTGGCGCTGTTCCTGGTGCCTTTCCTGATCGTCCTGAAGATCTCCCTCTCGGACATCGCGCTGGCCCGCCCGCCCTACATGCCGCAGCTCGACCTGTCCGCCGGCTGGGAGGGGCTGAAGAGCTTCTTCTCCGAACTCGACTTCGAGAATTTCGTCTTCCTGACCACCGACGATCTCTACTGGAAGGCCTACCTCAGCTCACTGAAGATCGCCGTCGTCTCGACCTTCCTGACGCTGCTCGTCGGCTACCCGGTGGCCTACGCCATGGCGCGCGCCCCCGAGGAATGGCGCCCGACGCTGCTGATGCTGGTGATCCTGCCGTTCTGGACCTCCTTCCTGATCCGCGTCTACTCGTGGATGGGGATCCTGTCGAACGAGGGCGTACTGAACCAGCTGCTGATGTGGCTGGGGATCATCGACACGCCGCTGCAGATCATGAACACCACCACCGCGGTCTACATCGGCGTGGTCTACACCTACCTGCCCTTCATGATCCTGCCGATCTACTCGGCGCTGGAAAAGCTCGACGGCTCGCTGCTCGAGGCGGCGGAGGATCTGGGCTGCTCGCGGCTCGAGGCCTTCTGGCTGGTCACCTGGCCGCTGTCTCGCAACGGCATCATCGCCGGCTGCTTCCTCGTCTTCATCCCCACCATCGGCGAATTCGTCATCCCCTCGCTGCTCGGTGGATCCGACACGCTGATGATCGGCAAGGTGCTCTGGGAAGAGTTCTTCTCCAACCGCGACTGGCCCGTCGCCTCGGCCGTGGCCGTGGTGCTGCTGCTGATCCTGATCATCCCCATCGTGCTGTTCCAGCGCAACGAGCAGAAGCAGCGGGAGGCCGAAGGATGAGCCTCTCCAGCTTCTTCTCTTTCCAAATACGCACCGGCCCCACCGCCGGCCAAAACGCCGGAGGCCGGGCATGAGACGCTTCAGCTGGTTCAACACGGTCTCGCTGACGCTGGGCTTCGCCTTCCTCTACCTGCCGATGGTGCTGCTGGTCTTCTACAGCTTCAACGAAAGCCGCCTCGTCACCGTCTGGGCCGGCTTCTCGACCAAGTGGTACGGCGAGCTCTTGCGTGACGAGGCCTTCCTCGACGCCGCCTGGGTGACGGTGAAGGTGGCGGTCTTCTCGTCGACCCTCGCCACCATCCTCGGCACCATGGCCGCCTACGTGCTGGTGCGCGCGGGCCGCTTCCACGGGCGCACGCTGTTCTCGGGGATGATCTACGCGCCGCTGGTGATGCCCGAGGTGATCACCGGCCTGTCGCTGCTGCTGCTGTTCATCGGCATCAACCTCGACCGCGGCGTCTTCACCATCGTGCTGGCCCATACCACCTTCTCCATGTGCTACGTCTCGGTGGTGGTCTCCTCGCGGCTGACCACCTTCGACCGCTCGCTGGAGGAGGCCGCGCTGGACCTCGGCTGCTCGCCCTTCGAGGCGTTCCGGCTGGTCACCCTGCCGATCATCGCGCCCGCGGTGATCTCGGGCTGGCTGCTCGCCTTCACCCTGTCGCTCGACGACCTGGTGATCGCCAGCTTCACCACCGGCCCCTCGGCCACCACCCTGCCGATCAAGATCTTCTCGGCGGTGCGTCTCGGGGTCAGCCCGCAGATCAACGCGCTCTCGACGATCATGATCGCCATTGTCACCGTCGGGGTGATCACCGCCTCGATCCTGTCGAAACGTGCGGCGGTGGCACAGCGACGCGACGAACAGGCGGCGATCCGCGCCGAGTAACGAAAGACAGACATGAAACGCATCTACGAATCTGCGGCCTACGGGCCGCAGGGCGCCTGCTTCTGGGCCGACACGGTGCCGCCGATGGACTGGGCCCCGCTGACCGCGCCGCGCCACGCCGAGGTCGCGGTGATCGGCGGCGGCTTCACCGGGCTCTCGGCCGCGCTGCATCTGGCCCAGGACGGGGTCGAGGTGGCGCTGCTCGAGGCCGATCACCCGGGCTACGGCGCGTCCGGGCGCAACGGCGGCTTCTGCTGCCTCGGCGGCGCCAAGGCGCCCCACGCGCTGCTGCGCAAGCGCTTCGGCGAGGCGGGGCTGCGCGACTGGTGCCAGACCGAACGCGCCGCCATCGACACCGCCGCCGGGCTGATCGCCGACCACGGCATCGAGGCCGACACCCATTCCGAGGGCGAGACCCTGCTCGCCCACACCCCGCGCGCTTGGACGGCCCTGCAGGCCGAGGCAGAGGCGATGCCCGCGCTCTACGGCGTCACGCCGCGAATGATCCCGCAGGAAGGTCTTGTCGCCGAGGGGCTCGCCGGCCCGTTCCACGGCGCGATGACCACGCCGCTCGGATTCGCGCTCAACCCGCGCAAGTACCACGCCGGTCTCGCCCGCGCCGCGCTATCCGCCGGCGCCACGCTGCACGGCCATAGTCCGGTCACCGCGCTGCGCCGTGACGGCGACAAGTGGCACCTCACCACGCCACGGACGACGCTCACCGCCGAGCGGGTGATCCTGGC
Organism: Alloyangia pacifica; assembly: GCF_020524285.1. Classification (GTDB taxonomy): domain Bacteria; phylum Pseudomonadota; class Alphaproteobacteria; order Rhodobacterales; family Rhodobacteraceae; genus Salipiger; species Salipiger pacificus_B. The sequence goes on along the minus strand of NZ_JAIVKX010000010.1, from coordinate 103,858 downwards.
CACCAATGGCTACTCGTCGGAGGATCTGCCGGACTGGCTGCGCGGGCGCTACCTGCCGGTGCAATCGAGTGTCATCGTCACCGAGCCGCTCACCGAGATGCAGCGCGCCGCCGCCGGCTGGACCTCGCGCCAGATGGCCTATGACACGCGCCAGCTGCTGCACTACTTCCGGCTGCTGCCCGACAACCGGTTCCTCTTCGGCATGCGCGGCGGGCTCACCGCCACGCCCCGCGCCCAGCGCGCGATCAGCGCCCGCATCCGCCGCGAGTTCCACGCCATGTTCCCGGCCTGGCGCGATGTGAGCATCCGCCACGAATGGGCCGGGCTGGTCTGCCTGATGGCGCAGCTCACCCCCTTCGTCGGCCCGGTCCCGGATCATCCGGGCCTCTTCGCCGGCATGGGCTTTCACGGCAATGGCGTCGCCATGGGCAGCCACGCCGGGCTGCTGCTGGCCGACATCGCGCAGGGCAAGCCCGCCCGCGCGCCCTACCCCGCCGCGCTGCGGACACCTCCGACCCGCTTCCCCCTCGGCCGTTTCCGCCGCGCCCTGCTCGCCCCGGCCTATCTCGGCGCCACGTTGCTCGACCTCTGACAGCGCCCGCCGCTTCTTCTCTTTCAAAATACGCCGGGGGTGAATTGGCCTCCGGCCAAGAGGGGGCGGAGCCCCTCCATGCTTCTATCTGCCTAGATTTGCATCGGCTGCCTGATTTATAACCCCTTCCGCGCACGCCCCGCTTTACAAGCCCGCGCCGGCGTGGCCGATAGAAACTATGTCCTCCGCCCAGCTCTCCATCGCCATCGTGGAAACCGACCGGGAACGCGCCTTGCTGATCGAGCAGAGCCTGCGCGAAGCCGGGGAATTCACCATCCACGTCGTCTCTGAAATTCCCGGTCTCGCGCGCCGCATCCAGGCGCTCAGCCCCGACGTGGTGCTGATCGACCTCGAAAGCCCATCGCGCGACACGCTCGAGGAGCTGGCGCTGGCCTCGGGCCCGCTCGAGCGCCCGGTGGCGATGTTCGTCGACCGCTCCGGTGACGGGCTCACCGATGCGGCGATCGAAGCCGGGGTCTCTGCCTATGTGGTCGACGGGCTGAAGCCGCAGCGGGTGAAGCCGGTGCTCGACGCCGCCATCGCCCGCTTCCGCATGTTCCAGCGCATGCGCACCGAGCTGGCGGAAACCAAGCGCGCGCTGGAAGAGCGCAAGGTGATCGACCGCGCCAAGGGCATGCTGATGAAGGCCCGCGGCGTCGGCGAGGACGAGGCCTACGCACTGCTGCGCAAGGCCGCCATGGACCAGGGCAAGCGCGTCGCCGATGTGGCGCAGGCGCTGGTGACCGCGGCGGGGCTGCTGGGATGAAGACCACCACGCTCTCCGTCGGGTTCATCCCGCTCACCGATGCCGCGCCGCTGATCATCGCGCAGGAGATGGGCTACGCCGCCGAGGAAGGCATCGCCCTCGACCTCAAGCGCGCGCCGTCGTGGTCGAGCCTGCGCGACATGCTCAGCTTCGGGCGCGTGGATGCCGCGCATATGCTCTCGCCGGTGCCGGTCGCAGCGGCGCTGGGGCTTGGCGGGGCCGGCGTGCCGCTTTCGGCGGTCTCGGTGCTGTCGGTCAACGGCAATGTCATCGGGGTCAGCAACGCGCTGGCCGAGAAGCTGCGCCGGCAGGGCCATGACTTCGGCTTCAACGACGCGCGCGCTGCCGGTGCGGCGCTGATCGCGGCCACCGACGAGACCTTGCGCATCGGCGTGCCCTTCCCCTTCTCCATGCACGCCGAGCTGCTCTACTACTGGCTCTCGGCGCTCGGCCTGTCGGTGCCCGAAGCGCTGCAGGTGCGCACCGTGCCGCCGCCGCTCATGGCCGACGCCATGGAGGCAGGCGAGATCGACGCCTTCTGCGTCGGCGAGCCCTGGGGCAGCATGGCGGTGGAAAACGGCGTCGGCGCGCTGCTGCTGCCCGGCGCGGCGATCTGGTCCTTCGCGCCGGAAAAGGTGCTGGCGGTGCGCAGCGACTGGGCCGAGACCGAGCAGTCCCTGCTCGGCCGGCTGATCCGCGCAAGCTGGCGCGCCGGGCGCTGGCTGGCCGAACCCGACTCGCGCACGCTCGCGTCGGAGATCCTCAGTCGCCCCGACTACCTCGGGGTGCCCGCCGAGGTGCTCGACCGGGCGCTGACCGGGCGCATGGTGATCTCGTCGCAGGGCGAGGAACGGCAGGTGCCGCGGATGCTGGAGTTCCATCACGGCGCCGCCAGCTTCCCCTGGCGCAGCCAGGCGGAATGGATCGGTCGCCAACTCGCCGCCCGCGCGGGGCTCGACCCCGAAGGTGCGGGCAAGGCCGGTCGCGCCACCTTCCGCTCGGACCTGCACCGCGCCGCGCTGGCCGGAACCAGCGCCGATCTTCCCGGCGCCTCGTCGAAGCTGGAGGGCAGTTTGGCCGAGCCTCTGCCCGTCGCCTCAGAATCGGGACAGCTGTTTCTCGGGCCGGATCGATTCTTCGATGGCCGAATTTTTGAGCCCGACGGAAACTGATGCCGCGATTTTGCGCATGCAGCATGACCTGCGCGCGAAAACCTTCGTCTGAAGCGCATGATTGAAGATTTCCCTTTGATCCGTGACCCGCGCTGAGGCAAAAACTTCCTCACGGTCAGGCAATGGCGCCCGACCCGAAGATTTCTCCCAATGCCTGGGATCCATGAGCAAAGCCGCTCGACCTCTGTGATGTTCATCACGGTGTGTCAGCGGCTTTTCTGTATTTGGTCCGGGCTCTCCTCGCACCGGACCACCAACAAGGGACGGAACGACGAATGAAAAAACTTCTTATCGCTCTCGCCACCTCCACAGCGCTCATCTCGCCGGCGCTGGCGCAAGACCTCGAGAAGGACGAGCTGACCTTCGGCTTCATCAAGCTGACCGACATGGCGCCGCTCGCGGTGGCCTACGAGCAGGGCTACTTCCTCGACGAGGGCCTTTTTGTCACGCTCGAAGCGCAGGCCAACTGGAAGGTCCTGCTCGACGGCGTGATCGGCGGCCAGCTCGACGGCGCGCACATGCTGGCGGGCCAGCCGCTCGCCGCCACCATCGGCTACGGCACCGAGGCGCATATCATCACCCCCTTCTCGATGGACCTGAACGGCAACGGCATCACCGTGTCGAACGAGGTCTGGGAAATGATGAAGCCGAACATCCCCGAGACCGACGCCGGCCTGCCGCAACACCCGATCAGCGCCGAGGCGCTGGTGCCGGTGGTCGAGAAGTTCCGCTCCGAGGGCAAACCCTTCAACATGGGCATGGTCTTTCCGGTCTCCACCCACAACTACGAGCTGCGCTACTGGCTCGCCGCCGGCGGCCTAAACCCGGGCTTCTACTCGCCTGAGAACATCTCGGGCCAGATCAGCGCCGACGTGATGCTCTCTGTCACCCCGCCGCCGCAGATGCCTGCCACCCTCGAGGCCGGCACCATCTCGGGCTACTGCGTCGGTGAGCCTTGGAACCAGCAGGCCGTGTTCAAAGGCATCGGCGTGCCGGTGATCACCGACTACGAGCTGTGGAAGAACAACCCCGAGAAGGTCTTCGGCATCACCGCCGAGTTCGCCGAGGAGAACCCGAACACCACCAAGGCCGTGGTCAAGGCGCTGATCCGTGCCGCCATGTGGCTCGACGAGAACGACAACGCCAACCGCATGGAAGCGGTCGAGATGCTGTCGCAGCCGGAATACGTGGGCGCCGATGCCGAGGTGATCGCCAACTCGATGACCGGCACCTTCGAGTACGAAAAGGGCGACGTGCGCGAGGTTCCCGACTTCAACGTCTTCTTCCGCCACAACGCCACCTACCCCTTCTACTCGGACGCCGTCTGGTACCTGACCCAGATGCGCCGCTGGGGCCAGATCGCCGAGTCCAAGCCCGACAGCTGGTATGACGAGGTCGCCAAGTCGGTCTACAAGCCGGAAATCTACCTCGAGGCGGCGCGTGCGCTGGTCGACGAGGGGCTGGCGAATGAGGCCGACTTCCCCTGGGACAGCGACGGCTACAAGGCGCCGACCCCCTCCGAGGACATCATCGACGGCATCGCCTACGACGGCAAAGCCCCGAACGCCTACCTCGACAGCCTGCCGATCGGCCTGAAGGGCGATCAGAAGGTCATCGGCAACGAAGTTCAGGGCTGACCTCTTCAGCCGAGACTGAGGCCGGGCGGCGCTCCCTCCAAAGCCCGGCCATTTTTCCCAGACGCCCACCACACACCTCTCTTCCTCATCCCGATGCGCGCCGCTCCCTCCCTGCGCCATCCAGACCAAGGACCGGACCCATGACCACCGTCGACCCCGATTTCGCCCGAGACGCCGAACGCGAGGCTCGCCGGGCGCGTCTGTTCACCCGCATCAACAAGGCGGATGCCTGGTTCAAGGTCCTCGGCCTTGCCTGGATCACGCCGCTGCTCAAGGCCGCCGCCGGCGACAACCCCAAGTCCCAGATGAAGGATGTCTGGCGCCTGCTGGGCGTGCCGCTCGTGGCCATCGCCGCCTTCCTGCTGCTCTGGGGCACGCTGGCGCCGCAAGTGCAGACCTCGCTCGGCGCGGTCCCCGGCCCGGCGCAAGTCTGGGAGGAGGCGGTGAACCTGCACCACGACGCGCAGGCCAAGGCCGCCAAGCAGGCCAAGTTCGAGGCCATGGTCGACAAGCGCAACGAAAAGCTGATCGCCGCCGGCAAGGCCGACCAGGTCAAGGACGTCGCCTATACCGGCGCGCCGAGCTACTACCAGCAGATCTGGACCTCGATCAAAACCGTCTTCTTCGGCTTCCTGATCGCCTCCGCCGTGGCCATTCCGCTCGGCATCTGCGCGGGCCTCTCGCCCACCGCCAACGCCGCGATCAACCCGCTGGTGCAGATCTTCAAGCCGGTCTCTCCGCTGGCATGGCTGCCGATCGTCACCATGGTGGTCTCGGCCGCCTATGCCACCAACGACGGCATGTTCTCGAAATCCTTCCTGATCTCGGCGATCACCGTGACGCTCTGCTCGCTCTGGCCGACGCTGATCAACACCGCGCTTGGCGTGGCCTCGATCGACAAGGATCTGGTGAACGTCTCGAAGGTGCTCAAGATGAACACCTACACCAAGATCACCAAGCTGGTGCTGCCCTCGGCCCTGCCGCTGATCTTCACCGGCCTGCGCCTGTCGCTCGGTGTGGGCTGGATGGTGCTGATCGCCGCCGAGATGCTCGCCCAGAACCCCGGCCTCGGCAAGTTCGTCTGGGACGAGTTCCAGAACGGCTCGTCCTCCTCGCTGGCCAAGATAATGGTCGCGGTCTTCACCATCGGCATCATCGGCTTCCTGCTGGATCGCGTGATGTTCGCCCTGCAGTCCCTCTTCACCTTCTCGAACAACCGCTGAGCGGCGCTCAAGCAAGCGACCCCATAGCGCGAAAGGACATGCGATGAGCATCCTAGAGTTCCAGAACGTCTCGAAAAGCTTCGGCGAGGGTACCCACGCGACCCACGTGCTGAAGGACATCAACCTCTCGGTGGAAGAAGGCGAGTTCCTCGTGATCCTCGGCTTCTCCGGCACCGGCAAGACCACGCTGATCAACCTGATGGCCGGGCTCGAGAAGCCCTCCAAAGGCCGCGTCGCCTTCAAGGGCTTCGACATCGAGGGCCCCGGTCCCGAGCGCGGCGTGATCTTCCAGAGCTACTCGCTGATGCCGTGGCTGACGGTCGAGGGCAACGTGCGCCTCGCGCTCGACGCGGTTTTCCCCGAGATGACCAAGACCGAGAAGGCGAAGAAGACCGCCCATTACATCAAGATGGTCGGCCTTTCCCACGCCACTCACCGCCGCCCCGCCGAACTGTCGGGGGGCATGCGCCAGCGGGTCAACGTCGCCCGGGCCCTCGCCATGTCGCCCGAGATGCTGCTGCTCGACGAGCCGCTCTCGGCGCTTGATGCGCTGACCCGCGCCAACCTCGCCGATGAGATCGAGGCGATCTGGGAGCAGGACAAGAAGACCTGCGTGCTGATCACCAATGACGTCGACGAGGCGATCACCCTCGCCGACCGGATCATCGCGCTGAACCCCGACGGCACGCTTGGGCAGGAATTCCGCGTCAGCATCCCTCGCCCGCGCGAGCGCAGCGAGATGAACCACCACGAAGGCTTCAAGAAGCTGCGCGCCGAGGTCACCGGCTACCTCATGGATGTGGGCATCAAGGGCAAGGTCGAAGGCTCGCGCATCCTGCCCAACGTCACCCCGATCCACGCCGTGCCCGCCGCCGTGCAGCAGGCGCAGGAAGGGCTGATCGACGAGCGCTTCCTCGACTTCTCGCAGCTCCACAAGATCTACCCCACGCCCAAGGGTCCGCTCACGGTGGTCGAGGACTTCAACCTCAAGATCAACCGCGGCGAGTTCATCTCGCTGATCGGCCACTCGGGCTGCGGCAAGTCCACTGTGCTGACCATGGCGGCGGGGCTCAACGGCATCTCCAAGGGCGCGATCAAGCTCGACGGCCGCCATGTCGAAGGCGCCGATCCCGAGCGCGCCGTGGTGTTCCAGTCGCCGAACCTCTTCCCGTGGCTCACCGCCCGCGAGAACTGCGCCATCGGGGTCGACAAGGTCTATCCCAAGGCCAGTCAGGCCGAGCGTCAGGACGTGGTGGAATACTACCTCGAGCGGGTCGGTCTGGCCGATGCCATGGACCGCGGCGCCGCCGACATGTCCAACGGCATGAAGCAGCGCGTCGGCATCGCCCGCGCCTTCGCCCTGTCGCCCAAGCTGCTGCTGCTCGACGAGCCGTTCGGCATGCTCGACAGCCTGACCCGCTGGGAGCTTCAGGAAGTTCTCATGGAGGTCTGGAGCCGCACCAAGGTCACCGCGATCTGCGTCACCCATGACGTCGACGAGGCGATCCTGCTGGCTGACCGCGTGGTGATGATGACCAACGGCCCGCAGGCCACCATCGGCAAGATCACCGATGTGAACCTGCCCCGCCCGCGCACCCGCAAGGCGCTGCTCGAGCACCCCGACTACTACGCCTACCGGCAGGAAGTGCTCGATTTCCTCGAAGAGTACGAGCACGGCAACCAGTCCAAGCGCGCCTCCGGCGCGACACCTCAAGCCAAACCGGCCGCCAAGGCCATCGCAGCGGAGTGACCGAGATGACGAAGAAACTCATCGTGATCGGTGCCGGCATGGCCTCTGGCCGGATGCTCGAACACCTGATCGACGCGGCCCCCGGGGCCTATGAAATCACCCTCTTCAACGCCGAGCCGCGCGGTAACTACAACCGCCTGATGCTCTCGCCGGTGCTGTCGGGCGAGAAGACCTACGAGGAAATCGTCACGCACGACGCCGCCTGGTACGAAGAGCGCGGCGTGACCTGCCGCTTCGGCGAGAAGGTCGTGGCGATCGACACCGAGAAGAAGGTCGTGACCGGCGAAAACGGCGCCCTGCCCTACGACAAGCTGGTCATCGCCACCGGGTCGAACCCGTTCATCATCCCGCTTCCGGGTCACGATCTGGAAGGGGTGATCCCCTACCGCGATCTCGAGGACACCGAGGCGATGATGGCCCTCGGCGCTGGCAAGCGCGCGGTGGTCATCGGCGGCGGCCTTCTGGGGCTGGAAGCCGCCGCCGGCATGGCCGCGCGCGGCACCGAGGTCGACGTGGTGCACATCATGGGCCATCTGATGGAGCGCCAACTCGACGAAGCGGCGGGCTACCTGCTGCGCAAGTCGCTGGTCGACAAGGGAATTCGCATCCACTGCAAGGCCAACTCCAAGCAGATCCTTTCCGACGGCAACGGCCACGTCCGTGCCCTGCAACTCGACGACGGCACCGAGCTGCCCTGCGACCTGCTGGTCATGGCGGTGGGCATCCGCCCCAGCACCGCGCTTGGCAAGGAAGCCGGCCTCGAGGTGAACCGCGGCATCGTCGTCGATGATCACATGGTCACCTCGAACCCCGATGTTCTGGCGCTTGGCGAATGCGTTGAGCACGCAGGGGCGATCTTCGGCCTCGTCGCGCCGCTCTACGATCAGGCCAAGGTGCTGGCCAAGACCCTGCTCGGCGAGGAGGCCCGCTTCGTGCAGAAGGAGGTCGCCACCAAGCTCAAGGTCACCGGATGCGATCTCTTCTCGGCGGGCGACTTCGCCGAGGGCGAGGGCCGCGAGGACATCGTGTTCCGCGACCCGGCGCGCGGCGTCTACAAGCGCCTGATCCTCGAAGGGAACCGCCTGATCGGCGCGGTCATGTACGGCGACACCGCCGACGGCGCCTGGTTCCACGGCCTCATCAAGGACGCCAGCGATGTCGAGGAAATGCGCGAGACGCTGATCTTCGGCCCGGCTTATCAGGGGGGGGCCGCTGCGGACCCTATGGCGGCCGTTGCAGCCTTACCGCGTGACGCGGAGATCTGCGGCTGCAACGGCGTCTGCAAGGGGCAGATCGAAGACGCAATCAACGCCGGTGCGGGCGATCTCGGCGCGGTGCGCGCCAAGACCAAGGCCAGCGCCTCCTGCGGCACCTGCACCGGGCTGGTCGAGCAGATCCTCGGCGCAACGCTGGGCGACGACTTCGTCATCCCCGCCGCGCAATCCATCTGCGGCTGTACCGACCTGTCGCACGAGGACGTGCGCCAGCTGATCAAGTCGCAGGAACTGAAGTCGCAGGAGGCGGTCTGGCAGGAACTGGGCTGGACCACCCGCAACGGCTGCCATGTCTGCCGCCCGGCGGTGAACTTCTACCTGCTCGCCGACTGGCCGCTCGACTATGTGGACGACCCGCAAAGCCGCTTCGTCAACGAGCGCAACCACGCCAACATCCAGAAGGACGGCACCTATTCGGTGATGCCCCGCATGTGGGGCGGCATGACCACCCCGCAGGAACTGATGGCCATCGCCCAGGCGGCAGAGAAATACGGCGCCACGGTCAAGGTCACCGGTGGCCAGCGCATCGACCTGCTGGGCGTGAAGAAGGAAGACCTGCCCGCCATCTGGCACGATCTGAACCAGGCCGGCATGGTCTCGGGCCATGCCTACACCAAGGGTCTGCGCACGGTGAAAACCTGCGTCGGTTCCGAATGGTGCCGCTTCGGCACGCAGGACAGCACCGGGCTCGGCATCGCGCTCGAGCGGCGGCTCTGGGGCTCTTGGACGCCGCATAAGGTCAAGCTTGGCGTCTCTGGCTGCCCGCGCAACTGCGCCGAGGCCACCTGCAAGGATGTGGGCATCGTCTGCGTCGACAGCGGCTTTCAGATCGGCGTTGCCGGGGCGGCGGGCATGGACGTGAAAGAGACCGAGCGGCTGGTGGACGTGCGCACCGAGGAAGAGGCGATCGAATGGACCGTCGCCTTCGTGCAGCTCTACCGGGAGCACGCCAAGTATCTCGACCGGCCCTACAAGTGGGTCGCCAAGGTCGGGCTCGACTGGGTGAAGGAGACCCTCGCCGACGCCGCCGAACGGCAGGCGCTGGTCGAGCGCTTCGATATCTCCCAGTCCGTCTACCAAAAAGACCCCTGGGCCGAGCGGGCCAAGCCGGAGGTGGCACGCCGCTTCCACCCGCTCGCCGATCTCACGCTGGAGGCTGCGGAATGAGCTGGATCGACATCGGACATATCGACGACATCCCCCTGCGCGGGGCACGGCTGGTGAAAACCCCGGTGGGCTGCGTGGCGATCTTCCGCACCGCCGAGGCCGAGGTCTTCGCCGCCTCCAACGCCTGCCCGCACAAGGCCGGCCCGCTGTCCGAGGGCATCGTGCACGGCCAGAAGGTCACCTGCCCGCTGCACAACTGGGTGTTCGATCTGAACACCGGAGAGGCGCAGGGCGCCGACGAGGGCCGCATCGCCACCTTCCCGGTGCGCCTCGAAGGCGAACGCATCCTGCTCGACGGCGTGGCCGTCGGAAAGCGGAGCGCCGCGTGATGGACGGGTCGGGCCTGCCTGAAATCCGCTCGACCTGCGCCTATTGCGGCGTCGGCTGCGGCGTGCTGCTGCGCCCCGACGGGGCGGGCGGGCTCGATGTGCGCGGCGACCCCGCGCACCCTGCAAACAAGGGGCGCCTCTGCTCCAAGGGCTCGCAGCTGGGCGAGACGGTGGGACTGGCGGGTCGCCTGCTGGCCCCAAGGGTTAACGGAATCGAGACGGGTTGGGACGCCGCGCTCGATCTCGTTGCCCTGCGCTTCCGCGAGACCATCGCCGAGCACGGGCCCGACAGCGTCGCCTTCTACGTCTCCGGCCAGATGCTGACCGAGGATTACTACGTTGCCAACAAGCTGATGAAGGGCTTCATCGGCTCGGCCAATATCGACACTAATTCGCGGCTTTGCATGGCCTCGACCGTGGCGGGCCACAAGCGCGCCTTCGGCACCGACACCGTGCCAGGTACCTACGAGGACCTCGAAGAGGCCGACCTGGTGGTTCTGGTGGGCAGCAATCTCGCCTGGTGCCACCCGGTGCTGTTCCAGCGCGTCGCCGCCGCCAAGAAAGCCCGCCCGACCCTGAAGGTCGTGGTCGTCGATCCGCGCCGCACCGCCACCTGCGACATCGCCGATCTGCACCTGCCGCTGAAGGCCGGGACCGATGTGGCGCTGTTCAACGGGCTGCTGACCGAGATCGCCGTGCAGGGCGCGGCGGACGAAGCCTTCATGGCGCATGTCGAGGGCTTCGATGCCACGCTGGAGAGCGCCTCGGACGACGATCCGGCGCGCACCGGCCTCGACGCCGCCACGCTGCGCGAGTTCTACGATCTGTTTGTGCGGACCGAAAAAGTCGTCACCGTCTTCAGCCAGGGCGTGAACCAATCCTCCTCGGGCACCGACAAGGTCAATTCGATCCTCAACTGCCACCTGGCCACCGGCCGTATCGGCAAGCCGGGCATGGGGCCGCTTTCGGTCACCGGGCAGCCCAACGCCATGGGCGGGCGCGAGGTGGGCGGTCTGGCCAATATGCTGGCCTGCCATCTCGATATTGAGAATGTTTCCCACCGCTCGGCAGTGCGCGAGTTCTGGTCCTCTCCAACGATCCCCGACAAGCCCGGTCTGAAGGCGGTGGACCTCTTCCAGGCCGTGAGCGAGGGCAAGATCAAGGCGCTCTGGGTGATCCACACCAACCCCGCCGTGACCATGCCCGACGCCGACCGGGTGCGCGATGCGATCAAGGACTGCCCTTTCGTCGTGGTCAGCGACATCACCGCCGCCACCGACACCGCCCGGCTCGCCCACGTGCTGCTGCCCGCCGCCGCCTGGAGCGAGAAGGAGGGCACCGTCACCAATTCTGACCGCACCATCTCGCGCCAGCGCGCCGCCCTGCCCGCGCCGGGTGACACGAAGCCCGACTGGGAAATCCTCTCCGAAGTGGGAAAGCGCATGGGATGGCCCTCGGGTTTCGACTACGCCTCCCCCGCCGAGATCTTCCGCGAGTACGCCGCGCTCTCGGGCATCGCGGGCGGCTTCGGCAAGGATTTCGACATCTCCGGTCATGCGGGTCTCACCGATGGTGAATACGCCACGCTCGCCCCCTTCCGCTGGCCCTTTGCCAGGGCGCGCAGGGGCGGGCGGTTCTTCGCGGACGGTGCCTTCTACACCGAGAGCGGCCGCGCCCGCATGGTGCCCGTCAAGTGGAAGGACTTCGCCCAGAAGACAGCGCCACGCTTCCCCTTCCGCTTCAACACCGGGCGCATCCGCGACCAGTGGCACACGATGACCCGCACCGCTCGCTCGCCGCGGCTCTCGGCCCATCTCGCCGAGCCCTTCCTCGAGATTCACCCTGCGGACGCGGCGGACCTGGCGATCTCGCCTGCCAGCCTCGTGCGCGTCTCCTCCAACCGGGGCAGCGCCCTGCTGCGGGCGCTGATCACCGACAAGGTGCAGAAGGGCGAGGTCTTCGCGCCCATGCACTGGACCGGCGAGACCGCCCCCGCTGCGCGGATCGACGCGCTCGTGCCCCCGGTCACCGACCCGGTCTCGGGCCAGCCCGAGAGCAAGGGCGCGGTGGTCGCGCTCGCGCCCTATGAGGCCAAGTGGTACGGCTTTGCCGTGTCCTGCACCGAGATGGCCCCGCAAAGCGACTACTGGGCTGTTGCCCGCACCGAGAGCGGCTGGCGGCTGGAGATGGCCGGCAGCGACGTATCCGCCGATTGGGAAGCCGAGGCACGCCGGCTCTTCGGCCTGCCCCGCGCCGAGGCACAGGTGGTTGCCGACCCGCGCCGCGGTTCGGTCCGCATCGCCTTCCACGCCGAGGGCCGGCTGCTCGCCGCGCTCTTTGTTTCGCCGGAGCCGGTGGTGGTGATGCGCAGCCATGTCGCCGCCCTGCCGGGCGAAGAAGCACCACACGTGCTCACCGGCCGCGCCCCCGCCGACCAGCCCGACCCGGGCCCGGTGGTCTGCGCCTGCTTCAACGTGGGCGTGAACACCATCCTCGATGCGATCGAGGGGCAGGGCCTCATGAGCGTCGACGCCATCGGCGCGGCGTTGCAGGCGGGCAGCAACTGCGGCTCCTGCCGCCCCGAACTGGCCGCCCTGCTGGCCCGCGCCAAGACCCCCGCCCCCGAAGTCTCTCCCGAAGCCGCAGAATGAGGATCCCGAGATGAGCGTTCTTCCCAGCTTTCCCCTCGCCACGCCGGACGAGATGCCGGCCAAGGGGACCATTGCCCTCGTCGGTGCCGGGCCGGGCGCGGCGGACCTGCTCACCCTGCGCGCGGTCGCAAGGCTGCAATCGGCGGATGTGATTTTCTACGACCGGCTCGTCGATCCCGAGGTACTGGCGCTGGCCGGGCCGCGGGCCGAGCTGGTCTTCGTCGGCAAGGAGGTCGGGGCGCATTCCTGGCCGCAGGAGCAGATCAACGCCGTCATCGTCGCCGCCGCCCTGCAGGGCCGCAATGTCGTGCGCCTGAAGTCCGGCGATCCCGGCATCTTCGGCCGCGCCGCCGAGGAGCTCGAGGCCGCGCACATGCATGGCATCGAGACCGAGATCGTCCCGGGCGTGACCGCCGCCATGGCCGCCGCCGCGCGCGCCGGCATTCCGCTGACCACCCGCGGCGAGACCGATGCGCTGGTGCTGGCCACCGGCCACGCCCGCGCCGGCGACCCCATGCCCGACTGCGCCCGCCACGCCCGTCCCGGCGTCGCCCTGGCGCTCTACATGGCGGTGAGCCAGTCGGAGCGGATCACCCGCTCGCTGCTGGAGACCGGGATGCCCGAGGATGCGCCGCTGACCATCGCGGTGGAGGTCTCGAAACCCGGCGAGCGGATCATCACCGGGCGCCTTGTCGAGCTGCCGGAGCTGCTGGCGCGGCACGAGGTGAGCGGATGCGCGGCGATCATCGCCAGTTGGCCGAAGATGGCAAAGGCCGGGGTGGCGCTGGAAGCGACGGCGAAAGCCCTCGCCTGAGCCACTCCGTGTGACAGTAGCCGGGCGAGCGCCTGCCCGTGGGATGGCGCTGCAACGGGCGTGGTCGCCGCTTTATGCCAGCCAAGTCCGTGGGAATTCCGTTCGTTGCGCGAAGGTGACAAAGCGCCAGCCCGCCCCGCACGCCACAGGCGTGCAAATATTGATCGCGCACCTCTGGTGCCAAGTATTGGTCGCGCACCTCTGGTGCGACGGGCAGGCGCTCGCCCGGCGGGTTCGCCTTGATCCCGGCCAAATGAGCCCCTTTCCGAAAAGTCGAAATTTCTGGGGCTGTCAGAGCACCGAAATCAGCCGCGCCGCGCTTTCGACGCCGTCGATCACCGGCTTGTCGAAACGGTCCCGCAGGTGCGCCGTCAGCTTCGCCATGCCGGCGCAGCCGAGGATCACGCAATCCACCCCGTCCCCCGCCATGGCGCGGGCGGTCTCGGCGGCCACCGCCTCGGTCGCCGTCTCCGGATCCTCTTCCAGCGCCAGCACCGGCACGTCCGAAGCGCGCACCTTGCCCAGCAGGTGCTCGAAGCCGTAGCCGATGATGTTTTCCTCGAGGATCGGCACCGATACTGCGAGCGTCGTCACCACCGAGAAGCTCCATCCGCGCAGCGCCGCGGCGTGATAGGCCGCCTGCCCGATGCCGATCACCGGCACGCCGGAGCGCGCCTGGGCCTGCGCCAGCGCCGTGTCATCGAAACAGCCGACGATGATGCCGTCGACCCCCTGGGCATTGGCCTTGTCGATCAACTCCAGCAGCGACGGCGCGGCCTTCAGCCCGTCCTCGTGGCCCTGAATCGCGGGCGGGCCACCGGCGTTGGTCCAGCCCTCGATCGTCACGCCCGGCACGGCGGCGCGCGCGACCTCGAGCATGCCGTCGGTCATCGCCGCGGTGCTGTTGGGATTGATGATCACATAGGCCATCAGACCATGCCCTTGCCCGCATCCGATCCCTGCTTGGCGCGGCGCTTGTTCATCGACCAGACGGTCAGCAGGAAGACCCCGATGATCACCAGCGAGAAGGCGGTGGTCAGCGTGCCGAGCGCGAAGATCACCGGCGTGGTGACATTGGTGGTCATGCCGTAGATCTCCAGCGGCAGCGTGTTGTAGCTGCCGGCGGTCAGCAGGGTGCGGGCGAACTCGTCGTAGCTCAGGGTGAAGCCGAAGAGCGCGACCCCGATCAGCGAGGGCGCGATGATCGGCAGAACCACATGCTGCAGCGCCTGCCAGTTGCTCGCGCCCTGGTCGCGGGCCGCCTCCTCGAAGGATTTGTCGAAACGGTTGAAAACGGCGAACATGATCAGCAGGCCGAAGGGCAGCGTCCATGTCAGCTGTGAGCCGAACCCCGAGCTCGCCCAGTGGATCGGCAGCCCCGCCTGGCTGAAGATCAGACCGACGCCGAGCGAGACGAGGATCGAGGGGATCACCAAGGCGGTGATGACGAGATAGAAAAGTACCCCGTTGCCGGCGAAGCGCTTTCGGAAGGCAAGGCCGCCCATCACCGAGACAACCACCGTGGTGATCATCACCATCAGCCCGAGTACGAAGCTGCGGCGGAAGCTGCCCCAGATGTCGCCCACCGCCTGCTGCTGGAACAGATCGAAGAACCAGTGCAGCGAGGCGCCGCGCATCGGGAAGGTGAGCCCCCCCTGCGGACCCTGGAAGCTGAGGATCGCGATGGTGAAAGTGGGGCCGTAGAGGAACAGCAGGAACAGCACGAAGAAGGCGCAGAGAACGTAGAAGGAGCGGGGACGGGATTCCATGGATCAGAGCTCCTTGCGGATGTCGACGAAGCGCAGAAGGATGCCGATGACCATCAGCACGGTGATCAACAGCACCACCGCCGTGGCCGAGGCCGAGGGATATTGCAGCAGCGCGATGTCGTTCTGGATGAGGCGGCCGACGTTGGCCGATTGCGAGCCTGACATGAAGCGCACCGTAACGAAGTCGCCCATCACCAATGTGACAACGAAGATCGTGCCGATCATGATGCCCGGCTTGCACAGCGGGATGATCACGTTGGTCAGCGTCTGGAAGCCCGAGGCACCGCCATCATAGGCCGCCTCGATCAGCGACTTGTCGATGCGCATCATGGTGTTGAAGATCGGAACCACCATGAACAGCGTGTAGAGGTGCACGAAGGCTAGGATCACCGAGAAGTCGGAATAGAGCAGCCATTCCACCGGCTCGTCGACGATGCCCGCCGAGATCAGCGCCGAGTTGGCCAGCCCGTTGCGCCCGAGGAAGGGGATCCACGAGATCATCCGGATGATGTTCGAGGTCCAGAACGGGATGGTGCAGAGCAGGAAAAGCGCGATCTGCCAGGTCTGCGTGCGCACGTGGAAGGCGAGGAAATAGGCCACGGTGAAGCCGATCGCCAGCGTGAACACCCAGACGATCAGCGCGTATTTTATCGTGTTTCCGAACACCCGGTAGGTCACCGGAGAGCCGAACAGGAAATCGTAGTTCTCCCAGCTGAAGGCCGGGATGATCGAGAACTCCGTCGCCTGCCAGAAGCTGACGATGACGATCATCGCGATGGGCAGCACGAGGAAGAAGATCAGGACAAGCGTCAGGGGCGAGGCCAGCAGCCAGCCGGTCAGGTGTCGGTTCGTTTCGCCAGCGCGCATGGGGCCTCCGGGAGATGGGTCTTGAGATGCAGGAGCGGCCTGCATGGGGCCGCGCCCCGGGCTGTCCCCGGGGCGCGGCGATCTCGGTCAGGTCAGGAACCCGCGGATCAGGCCGCGATGAACTCGTTCCACTTGCGGACCATGTACTGGTTCTCGTCCATGACGGCGTTCCAGCAGGCCACCGAGCCCATGCGCTCTTCGAAGGAACCGCCGTCGCGCACTTCGCCGGCCTGTGCCATGGCGTCGCCGAACGGGTTGGTGATGGTGTCGGTGGCTTCCTTGCCCTCGAACCAGTAGCCCCACTCGTTTTCGCTCATGAAGTTCTTCGAGGTTTCCGGAACCGCCGAGTAGTAGCCCTGGCGCATCAGGAAGCCGCCGACCCAGCCGTCGAGGTACCAGTTGATGTACTCGTAGGCCGCATCCAGTTCGAGACCCGAGAGGTTCTTCGACAGGCCAATGCCACCGCCCCAGGAACGATAGCCTTCCTTCAGCGGCTGGTAGACGCAGTCGATGCCGCGCGATTTCACCGCGGTGATGGCGGGCGACCACATGGACTGGATCACCACCTCGCCCGAGGCCATCAGGTTGACGCTCTCGTCGAAGGTCTTCCAGAAGGCACGGAACTGGCCGTTGCGCTTGGCCTCGGTGAAGATCGCCATGGTCTTGTCGATCTCTTCACGGGTCATGTTGCCCTTGTCGCCGTACTGGATTTCACCCATGGCCTCGCAGACCATGGCGGCGTCCATGATGCCGATCGACGAAATGTCGAGGATCGACGCCTTGCCCTTGAATTCGGGGTTCAGCAGCTCGGCCCAGGTCTCGATCGGACGGCCGATGAGGTCGGGGCGGATGCCCAGCGTGTCGGCGTTGTAGATCGTCGGGATGAGCGTCATCCAGTTGGTCTGCTCGTCGGCGAAGGTGGTGCCGTCGGGACCATCGGTGAAGCCGACGGTGTGCGGCGCGGTGCCCTGGGCGATGGTCGACTCGGGGGTCAACTTGCCGTCCTTGAAGATGCCGACGATCTTGTCGTAGTTCTTGATCTTGCTGACATCCATCGCTTGCAGGTTGCCGGTCGGCCAGACCTTCTTGCAGATCCAGTACTCGATGTCGGCGATGTCGAAGCTGCCGGGCTGGGTGGCGGCGCGCTGGGTCACGGCGTCGGAGTCGAGCGCGGTCATCTCGAGCGTGAAACCGAGGTCTTCCTTCACCTTCTGCGCCACTTCGTTGAGGTTCGACACACCGGTGCCGAACTGGCGCAGGGTGACGTCCTTGATGTTCTGTGCCCAGATCATCGGTGCCGGGAAGGCGGTTGCCGCGCCTGCGGCGGCGGCGCCTTTCAGCAGGCCGCGGCGGCTGAGTTTCTTCGTCGTCATGTCCTAACTCCCTGTGTTGGACTTGTCTTGACCGGACCTTTTCGGCCCTTGACCCCTCCGGCCCCGTTCAGGCCGAAAGCGGATGCAGCGCCTGGTCGTCCCAGACCAGGCCGACCCCGTCGCCGGGGGATTTCGGATCGGAGAAGAATTGCTCCTCGGGCACCCAGGCGGTGACGTCCTGATCGCCCGCGGCGACCACGGTCACCGCCACATGCGTGCCCTGGAACTCCACCGAGGTGACCTTGCCGCCCAGCTTGGCACCGGCCTCGGGGGCGATGCGCGTCAGGTCGTTGCGGATCGCGAAATGGCCCTGCGGCAGCGCCAGCACGTTATGCCCGCCCATGAAGCGGGCGACGAACTCGGTCTTCGGCGCGTTGAACACGTCGCGCGCGCTGCCGGCCTGTTCGATGACGGCGTTGTTCATCACGACGATCTCGTCGGCCAGCGCCAGCGCCTCGTCCTGGCCGTGGGTGACGTGCACGAAGGTGATGCCGAGCTCGCGCTGCAGGCGCTTCAGCTCGGCGCGCATGCGGATGCGCAGGAACGGGTCGAGCGCCGAGAGCGGCTCGTCGAGCAGCAGGATCTGCGGCTCGGTGATCAGCGCGCGGGCCAGCGCGACCCGCTGCTGCTGGCCACCCGAGAGCTGCGAGGGCAGCCGCTCGGCGTATTGGGTCATGTCGACGAGCGCGAGCATCTCCATCGCCTTCTTGCGGCGGGTGGCGGCGTCGACGCCCTTCATCTTGAGGCTGAAGGCGACATTGTCGGCCACAGACAGGTGCGGGAAAAGCGCGTAGCTCTGGAACATCATCGCCGTGCCGCGCTTGGCCGGCGGCAGGTAGGAGATGTCGGCGCCGCCCAGCACGATCGATCCGTCGCTGACGCTCTCGTGGCCCGCGATCATCCGCAGCGTCGAGGACTTGCCGCAACCCGAGGGGCCGAGCAGGCAGGCGTAAACGCCCGAGCCGAAGTGGTGGTTGATCGCATCGACGGCCACGGTGTCCCCGTAACGCTTTGTCAGGCCGACGAGTTCGAGATCGAGTCCTTGGCGCATGTATCCCCCGGGTGGTCTGCCTTCAGGTCCGCATCTGCGGTGACTTCCCGATCCTGTCCCCGGCCCGCGCGGAAAACGAAGCACGGCCGACGTCGCGGGAGGTCAGATTCTGAAGCCCGCCCAAATTTTCACCAATACATGAGCCATATGTGCGCTTTTTGAGATCAGATTGTACACGATCTTAAAAATCATCACATGCAATGGGCCGTTCTCTTGTCTCCGGAGGCCCGTTCGGGAACATAGACCTCAAAGGAGACGCACGTGACCAAAGAGGCGGGGAAACCGGCAAGAGAGGCGGACAAGGCCGCGGACAAGGCCAAGGGGTCGAAAGCGCGGGCCGTGGCCGACGCGCTGACGCTTGCGGTGCACGAGCACCGTCTGGCGCCGGGGCTGAAACTGAATGAGGACGAGGTCGGCGAGATCTTCGGCGTCGGGCGGACCATCGTGCGCTCGGCCCTGCAGATGCTGGCACATGACCAGCTCGTGACGATCGAGCCGAACCGTGGCGCCTTTGTCGCCGAGCCCTCGATCCGCGAGGCGCGCGAGGTCTTCGAGGCCCGCGCCCTGCTCGAGCCGCGCACCGCCCGTTCCGCCGCCGAACGCATCACCCCGCAGGACGTCGCCACGCTGCGCGCCCACAACGCCGCCGAGCACGCGGCGCTGGATCGCGGCGATTTCGGCATGGCCGTGCGGCTGTCGGGCGAGTTCCACATCGAGCTGGCCCGCATCGCCGACCAGTCCACCATCGCGGAATTCATCGCGCAGTTGATCGCGCGCTCGTCGCTGGTCGTCGCTCTTTACTGGCGCAGACCCAAGGCAATGTGCGAAACTCACGCCCATGAGGCGCTGCTGACCGCCCTCGAACAGGGCGACGGCGCCACGGCGGAGGAATTGATGAAGGGCCACCTGCTCGATCTGCTGTCATCGCTCGACCTGCGCGAGACCCCGGCCGCGCCGCGGACCCTGCGCGACGCGTTGCGGCCATGATGCTGCGGACCATGACCCGGGCCGATCTCGGCCGGGCGCTCGACTGGGCCGCCGACGAGGGCTGGAACCCCGGCCTCGAGGATCTCGACGTGTTCTACGGCACCGACCCCGAAGGCTTTTTCTGCGCCGAGCTCGGCGGCAAGATGGCGGCGGCGATCTCGGTTGTGAACCATTCGGACAGCCTCGCCTTCCTCGGGCTCTACCTCTGCGCGCCCGCCTACCGCGGTCAGGGCATCGCGCACGCGCTGTGGACGCATGCGCTGAAACACGCGGGGGACCGCACGGTCGGGCTCGATGGCGTTCCGGCGCAGCAGGAGAACTACCGCAAGTCGGGCTTCGTGCTGGCCGGGCAGACCAAGCGCTACTCCGGGGTGCTGCGCGCCGGCCACGGCAAGGGGGTGACCTCGGCCTCGGCGACAGACCATCCGATCCTGATCGAGATGGAGCGCCGCGCCTGCGGCTACGCCAAGCCCACCTTCAGCGCTGCCTGGCTGGAGCCGGCGCAGACCCGCCACACGCTGGTGCACCGCAGCAACGGCGCGCCGGACGGCTTCCTGACCATTCGCCGCTGCCGCGACGGCTGGAAGATCGGCCCGCTCTGCGCGCCCGACATGGCGATCGCCGGGGCGCTGCTGGAAGCCGCGGCGCAGCACAGCGGCGACGATCCGGTGATGATCGACCTGCCCTCGGAATCGGCCCCCCTGGCGGCGCATTGCCTCGAGATGGGACTGGAGCCGATGTTCCACACGGCGCGCATGTACCGCGGCCCCGCGCCGCTGCCCGGCCCCGGCCTGCACGCGGTGGCGACGCTGGAATTGGGCTGAACCGCGCTTGCCGCTGCGCCCCGCACCGCTATCTCGGCGGTCATGACCCACGGCGACCCCAACGGCGAACGCGCACTTCTGATCGGATCGAGCGGCGGCATCGGCAGCGCGCTGCAGGCCGCTCTGACCGCGCGCGGCACAGAGGTCATCGGCCTGTCGCGCCGCGACCACGGGCTTGATGTGACCGCCCCAGAGTCGGTCGCCGAACACATCGGGGCGCTCGATGGAAAATTCGACCTGATCTTCGTCGCAACTGGCGCGCTGGCCCTGCAGGGCTCGGAGCCGGAAAAGACCCTCAAGGCGCTGGAGCCGGAGCAGTTCCTGCAGCAGATGGCGCTCAACGCGCTTGGCCCGGCTCTGGTGCTGAAACACGCGCGCCGCCTGCTGCCGCGCGACCGCCCTGCGACCTTCGCCGCGCTCTCGGCCCGGGTCGGCTCGATCGGCGACAACCGGCTGGGCGGCTGGTATTCCTACCGCGCCTCCAAGGCGGCGCTGAACCAGATGATCCGCAGCGCCTCGGTGGAGATGGCGCGCACCCACCGCCAGCTCGCCTGCGTCGCGCTGCACCCGGGGACCGTGGCCACGCCCTTCACCGCCGATTACCTCGGCCGCCACCCCTCGGTGGCGCCGGAGGAGGCCGCGCAGAACCTGCTGACCGTGCTGGACGGGCTGGGGCCCGAGCACACCGGCCGCTTCTTCGACTGGGCGGGCAAGGAGGTGCCCTGGTGAGCCGGCTGGTTCTGGTGCTGGGCGACCAGCTTTCGGAAGAGCTGATCGCCCTGCGCAAGGCCGACAAGACACGTGACGTGGTGGTCATGGCAGAGGTCGCCGCCGAGACCGACTATGCCCCGCACCACCCCAAGAAGATCGCGCTGATCTTCGCCGCCATGCGCAAGTTCGCGACCCGCCTGCGCGGGGATGGATGGGAGGTGCGCTACACCCAGCTCGACGACACCGACAACGCCGGCTCGATCCCCGGCGAGCTGCTGCGCCGCGCCGAGCAGACCGGCTTCGACAAGGTGCTGGCCACCGAACCGGGCGAATGGCGGCTGATCGAGGCTCTGCGGGACACCCCGCTCGACATCACGCTGCTGGAGGACGACCGGTTTCTCGCCTCGCATGCCGAGTTCGAGGGTTGGGCCAAGGGCCGCAAGGCGCTGCGCATGGAGTATTTCTACCGAGAGATGCGCCGCAAGACCGGGCTGCTGATGGCCGGCGGCAAGCCCGAGGGCGGCGAATGGAACTACGACAGCGAGAACCGCAAGCCGCCCCCCGATGGCATCTCCCACGGCGGCCCGATGAATTTCACCCCGGACGAGACCGTCGAGGAGGTGCTCGACCTGGTCGAGGCGCGCTTTGCCGACAACTTCGGCACGTTGCGCCCGTTCACCTTCGCCACCGACCGCGGGCAGGCCCGGCGCGCGCTGGCGCATTTCATCCGCCACGCCCTGCCCGACTTCGGCGCCTACCAGGACGCCATGGTGGACGGGCACAAGTACCTCAACCACGCGCTGCTCTCGCCCTACATCAACCTCGGGCTGCTCTCGCCGCTCGAGGTCTGCGAGGCGGCGGCAGAGGCCTACCGCAAGGGCGATGCACCGCTGAACTCGGTCGAGGGCTTCATCCGCCAGATCATCGGCTGGCGCGAATACGTGCGCGGCATCTACTTTCTTGAAGGGCCGGACTACCCGCGCCGCAACCGGCTGAACCAGCAGCGCAAGCTGCCGCCACTCTACTGGGGCGCCGAGACCAAGATGCGCTGCCTGTCGAAGGCGGTGGCGCAGACGCGGGACGAGGCCTATGCCCACCACATCCAGCGGCTGATGGTCACCGGCAACTTCGCCCTCATCGCCGGGATCGACCCGGCCGAGGTGCACGAATGGTACCTGTCGGTCTACGCCGATGCCTATGAGTGGGTCGAAGCGCCGAACACCGTGGGCATGAGCCAGTTCGCCGATGGCGGGGTGATCGCCTCGAAGCCCTATGTGTCGTCGGGCGCCTACATCGACCGCATGTCGGACCACTGCAAGCACTGCGCCTATGACGTGAAGCAGAAGACCGGCGAGGACGCCTGCCCGTTCAACCTGCTCTACTGGCACTTCCTGACCCGCCACCGCGAGAGGTTCGAGAACAACCCCCGCATGGGCAATATGTACCGCACCTGGGACCGGATGGACGAGGACAAGCGCGAGACCGTGCTGGCCGGGGCCGAAGAGTTCCTGGAGCGACTTTCGGCGGGTGAGACGGTCTGACAGCCCGGCGCCGTGCGGGGCGGCGAGGGCGGGAGATGCGTATTTGGAAAGAGAAGAAGGGCCGCCGCCGGCTCAGGTCTTCTCCAACTCGCTCTCCAGCTTGAGGACCCGGCCGCCGTCATCCTGCTCGATCAGGAAGGCCGGCGTGTCTCCGGAGCCGTTCCGAGTGATCTCCTCACCCTCGATCTGCCGGGTCACCCGCTTCTCGAAGCGTTCGGCGATCTTGCCGCGCGCGGTTCCCGCGCCCCAGTTCCACTGGACGATTTCTCCGACCTGAAACTTGCTCATCTTGGTTTCCCCCTGTTGCTTTACCTAGGGGAAAACACGTGCAGGGGCAGGATGTTCCGACCTTATTCGGTGGCGGGCGCCTCGTCCGGCGTGCCGGGTTCGGCGGGCACCTCCTCGTCGGCGGGAGCCTCCTCGTCGGCGGGAGCCTCGGCGCCGTCTCCCGCCGCCTCGGCGGGGCGTTCGCTGTCCTGTACCGGTGTGTCGGTGGTCAGCACGCCATTGACCCATTCGCCGGTGCTTTCCTCGCCGGTGGCATAGCGCATGGTGCCCTCGCCCTGGCGCTTGCCGTCGGCAAAGTGGCCCTCGTAGACGTCGCCGTTGGCATAGGTCGCCACGCCCTCGCCCTCGATCTCGCCCGCCGCCCAGGCGCCCTCGTAGCGGAAGCCGTCGGGCATGGTGATCGTGCCCTGGCCGTGGCGCTGACCGTCGCGGAAGGCGCCGGTGTAGACCGTGCCGTCGGGATAGGTGGCGGTGCCCTCGCCGTGGCGCTGGCCGTCCTGCCAGTCGCCCTCGTAGCGGTAGCCGTCGGGGTAGGTCATCACCCCCCGCCCGTCGTTGCGGGCGTTCTTGAAGTCGCCCTCGTAGACAAGGCCGTTGGCGTAGCGCGCCACGCCTTGCCCCTCGATCACCCCGTCGACCCAGTCGCCCTCGTAGGTCGAGCCGTCGGGATAGGTGATCTTGCCCTCGCCATTGGCGAGATCGCCGACAAAGGCGCCCTCGTAGACAGACCCGTCGGGATAGGTGACCTTGCCCTGCCCCTCGATCTGGCCCGAGACCCAGTCGCCCTCGTAGCGGTAGCCATCCTCGCCGATGAAGGCGCCGGTGCCCTGCCGCTGGTCGTTGTCGAACTGGCCCTCGTAGATGTCGCCGTTGGCATAGGTGACCTTGCCCTGCCCCTCGCGGCGGCCGTCGACCAGCTCGCCCTCGTAGACATCGCCGTTGGGTTGGGTAAGCGTGCCGACGCCGTCGATCTGCCCCTCGCGCCAGGTGCCCTCATAGACCAACCCGTCGGGCATGGTGAGCTTTCCCTGACCATCCCGCAGACCGTTGGCGACGCGACCCTCGTAGACCGAGCCGTCGGGATAGGCGATCTCGGCGTTGCCCTGCTTGACGCCGTTCACCCAGTCGCCCTCGTAGCGGTAGCCATTGGGGCCGGTCATCACGCCGCGCCCGTGGTGCAGCGCGTTGCGGAAGGCGCCCTCGTAGCGCATGCCGTTGGCGTATTGCATCACGCCCTTGCCGGTGATCTTGCCGTCGAGCCAGGAGCCCTCGTAGGTGCCGCCATCGGCAAAGACGATGCGGCCGATGCCCTCGGGCTTGCCCTTGGCGAACTGGCCCTCGTAGACCGAGCCGTTGGGGAAGCGCGCGACGCCCTCGCCGCGGATCTCGCCCTCGGCCCAGTCGCCGGTGTATTCATAGCCGTTGGGCAGCCGGTAGGTGCCGGTGCCGTGCTGCAGACCGTTCTGGAAGGTGCCCTCGTAGACCCCGCCGTCATCGTACTGCTTGGTCTGGACCTCGCCGCCCTCGACCTGCGCCAGAGCGGGATAGGTCAGCGCCGCAATCGCCGCCGCCGTGAGGATGGTTCTGCCTGAGAGCTTCATGCGCCTTCCCTGCCGGCCGCGTGCCGGATGCCTGTTGTTTTGCCCCGAAAATCTGTCCGAAATCGGCCTGTCTGCCGCCGCGAAACTAAACAACACCCCCTTGGCTGACAATCTCTTTTGCCCTCAGCTTCTTCCCCTCCGGCGTGGTTCTGCTATGTGGGCACGCGGATGTGACCAAAAGGATGTGGCTCATGGCCGACCGTTTCCGCCTGACCCTCGCGCAGCTCAACCCGACCGTGGGCGATCTTGCCGGCAATGCCGCCAAGGCCAAGGCCGCCTGGGAAAAGGGCCGCGAGGCCGGCGCGCAGCTCGTCGCCCTGCCCGAGATGTTCATCGCCGGCTACAACGCGCAGGACCTGCCGATGAAGCACGCCTTCACGCTCGACTGCATGGCGGCGGTGCGCAAGCTGGCCGAGGACTGCGCCGACGGCCCGGCCCTGGCGATCGGCTGCCCCTGGGTCGAGGGCACCGAGCTCTACAACGCCTATCTCATCTGCCGGGGCGGGCGCATCGTCACCCAGGTCTTCAAGCACCACCTGCCGAACTACGGCGTCTTCGACGAGGTGCGGGTCTTCGACAGCGGCGCCATCGGCGGCCCCTACGCGGTGGGCAACGTGCGCATCGGCTCGCCGATCTGCGAGGACGCCTGGTACGAGGACGTGGCCGAGACGCTGGCCGAGACCGGCGCCGAGTTCCTGCTCGTGCCCAATGGCTCGCCCTACCGCCGCAACAAGCACGAGACGCGCCTGAACAAGATGGTTGCGCGGGTCGTCGAGACCGGGCTGCCGCTGGTCTACCTCAACATGGTGGGCGGCCAGGACGACCAGATCTTCGACGGCGGCTCCTTCGTGCTGAACCCCGGCGGCCAGGCGGCGCTGCAGTTGCCCGTCTTCGAGGAAGACATCGCCCACGTCGACCTGGTGCGCACCCCCGAAGGCTGGCGCGCCGAGGATGGCGAGTTCGTCCAGCACCCCTGCGAGATGGAGCAGGACTACCACGCCATGGTGCTGGCCCTGCGCGACTATTGCCGCAAGACCGGCTTCGGCAAGGTGCTGCTCGGCATGTCGGGCGGTATCGACTCGGCGCTGGTGGCGACCATCGCCACCGATGCGCTCGGCGCCGAGAACGTTCGCTGCGTGATGCTGCCGTCTGAATACACCTCCGAGCATTCGCTCGAGGATGCCAAGGCCTGCGCAACCAACCTCGGCTGCCACTACGACTTCGTGCCGATCGCCGAGGGGCGCACGGCCATCGCCAACACGCTGGCGCCGCTGTTCGAGGGGCTGAAGCCGGACCTCACCGAGGAAAACATCCAATCGCGCCTGCGCGGGCTGCTGCTGATGGCGCTGTCGAACAAGTTCGGGGAAATGCTGCTGACCACCGGCAATAAGTCCGAGGTCTCGGTCGGCTATGCCACGATCTACGGCGACATGGCCGGCGGCTACAATCCGATCAAGGATCTCTACAAGACCCGGGTGTTCGCCATCTGCCGCTGGCGCAACGAGAACCAGCGGCCCTGGATGAAGGGCCCCGAGGGCGAGGTGATCCCCGAGCGGATCATCACCAAGCCGCCCTCGGCCGAGCTGCGCGAGGACCAGAAGGACAGCGACAGCCTGCCCGACTACCCGGTGCTGGACGGCATTCTCGAGATCCTCGTCGATCGCGACGGCTCGATCGACGATTGCATCGCGGCGGGCTATGACCGCGCCGATGCCAAGAAGGTCGAGCACCTGCTCTACATCTCGGAATACAAGCGTTTCCAGTCCGCCCCTGGCGCGCGGCTGTCGCAAAAGGCCTTCTGGCTCGACCGGCGCTACCCGATCGCCAACCGCTGGCGCGACAACGGGTGAGCGCGGTGCGGCCCCGGGTCCTTTTCGTCGTCCAGAGGTTCCACACCAACCTCTGGGAGGCGACGCGCGCCTTGAACGCCGCCGAGATCGACGTGGCGGTCTGGGGCGGTGGACAGGGCAATACCGAGGATCACAGCGTCGTCGCGCCGCGGCTGTTTCCCGATCACGTCGACCCCGCCGAGCTGCGCGCGGCCTGGGACGCGCTGAAGCCCGACCTGGTGATCCTGCGCAACGTCGCGCAGCACCGCCGCGCCGTGGCCCGGCTGGCCCGGCGCGATGGCGTGCCCGCCTGGTTCTACGACCTCAACCCCTACCATTGGCGCGAGCCGCTGAAGCGCCGACTGACCCGTCGTTTCCAGGGCCTGCCGCTGCGCCGGGTGACGCCGGTGCTGGGGCTCGACACCGCGATCCGCCCCGACACGGGCGCGCGCTATATCCCCTGGCCGGTCGTCGCCGCGCCCGATGTGCCGGAGCGGCGCGGCGATGGGCCGGTGACCGTGCTCTGCGTCGCCAAGCTCTACAACCCGCGCAAGAACCACGGCATGGTGATCGACGCGCTGCGGGCGCAGGGCCGCGCGGGCAAGGTAAAGCTGCTGCTGGCGGGCACCACCGGTGATCCGGTGCACAACGCCGCGCAGATCGCCGCGCTGGAAGAGGTGGCCGCCGCCGAGCCCTGGCTCGAGTTGCACGCCAACGTGCCCTTCAAGCAGATGCCCGACCTCTACCGGCAGGCCGATATCTGCATCCTGCCCTCGGTGCGCGAACCGCTCGGCTTCGCGCCGGTGGAATCCATGGCCTATGGCTGCGTGCCGGTGATCTCGACCGACGCCGGCTCGGCGGGATACGTGAAGCCCGGCGAGAATGGCCTGCGTGTGGACGTCACCGAGCCCGGCGCGGTCGAAGCGGTGCTGACCGCGCTCATCGACGACCCTGCGCTGCGCCAGCGCCTCGGCGCCGCCGCGAAGCGGACCGCCGAGGGCGAACTGGGCGCCGAGCGCTTCGTGGAACGGATGCGCGCGCTGCTGCGCGAGAGCGGCGTCACCGCCTAGGCGGTCTCACTCCCACCAGCGGTCGATGCTGGCGATGTCGTCGTCGGACCAGCCGAAGTGGTGGGCAAACTCGTGCACCGTGACATGGGTGACCAGCTCTTCCAGCGTCACGTCGTCCCGCTCGCGCCACTCCTGCAGGATCGGCTCGCGGAACAGCCAGACCGTGTCGGGATAGGGCGAGGGCCAGCTCGAGGATTTCTCGGTCATCGGGATGCCCTCGTAGAGCCCGGTCAGATCAAGCGGATCGTCGATCTCCATCTCGTCCAGGATCTCGTCCGGCGGCCAGTCCTCGATGCGCAGCACCACCTCGGCGGCGGCGGCGCGGAAGGGTTCGGGAAGGGCATCGACCGCGGCGCGGGCCAGGGTCTCGAAGGCGGCGAGATCGGGATCTTTCATGCAAGCGATATGGCGCGTCGGGCGGCGCTGGAAAAGGGGCAACCGCACAACGGACGCCCGGCGAAGACCTCCGGCCTCGGTGACGCAAAGACAGGTCGCTTTCCGCATATCGCGTCGCAAATGGCGCAGATTTTCCACGCCCCCGGCCTTAGCTGCGCGCTCCGCTTCCAGGAGAGTCGCATGATCACCGTCCACAGCATCCCCCAGGCCTTTTCCGAGACCGACTGCAACCGACTCATCGAGATCGCGCGCGGCGCCGAGGCCTCGGACGCGCGGCTCGTGGGACAGCAGCGCGCGCACAACCTGCGCCGCGCCGACCTCGTGTGGCTCGACGACGTCGAGGACACCGGCTGGGTCATGGACCGGATCATCGAGATCGTGCGCGATGCCAACCGCGGCGCCTACGATTTCGCGCTGGACGCCTTCGACGAGAGCGCGCAGCTGGCACGCTACGGCGCCGAGCGCGAGGGGCATTTCGACTGGCATTCGGACATCGGCGAGGGCCGTCTCGCGGCGCGGCGCAAGCTGACCATGGTGGTGCAGCTCTCGGACGCGGGCGACTACGAGGGCGGCGCGCTGGAGCTCATGCCCTCGAACCACATCGTCACGGCAAAGAAAGAGCGCGGCACCGCCACGCTGTTTCCCTCCTACATGCTGCACCGGGTGACGCCGGTCACCGGCGGCGAGCGCCATTCCCTGACCATCTGGGCGCACGGGCCGGCGTTTCGCTGAGGCCCGCGCGGCAAAGTCGCGCAAGTTCGCCTTTCCCGCGCGCGACAGGCGCACCGGATAGACTGTCCCGGCGCCACGGGCGCGTGGGACAGGCCCTCTAGGCGATGCAGGCGCGCCGGTCAGCCCGGCGCGTTCAGGTCATCAGCAACTGATAGCTGTGCGGGATATAGCGGAAACCGTCGCCCTCGGCCTCGACATAGCCGATCGCCGGGAACGGCATGTGGTAGCCAATGAAGGGGATCTTCTCTTCCGCCAGCGTTCCGAGGATCTTGCGGCGCGACGAGGCGGCGAGCTGCTTGTCCATGTCGAAGCGCACCTCCCAGTCCGGCTTGCCGACCGACCAGACGTAGTGGTTGGCCAGATCGGCGGTCAGCATCATCTTCTGCCCGCCGCTTTCGAGCATGAAGCACATGTGTCCGGGCGTGTGCCCCGGCGCGAGCACGGCGGTGATCCCCGGTGCCACCTGCCCGCCCGTGGTGAGGAAGCTGAAGCTGTCCCCGAGCGGACGCACCTTGCCGTCGAAGGTCTCGTTGCCGGCGGCGGACCAGTGATCCCATTCCTCCTGCCCGGCCAGCAGTTCGGCATTGGCAAAGGTCGGGGTGCCGCCGTCCGAGAGCCCGCCGATGTGGTCGCCGTGCATGTGGGTGAGCACCACGTGGGTCACGTCGTCGGCCGCGTAGCCCGCCGCCTCGACCGCGGCGACGATCCCGGCCGGGTCGAGCCCGGTGTCAAAGAGGATCACCGCGCTGCCGGTGTTGACCAGAGTCGGGGTGAAGAAGAACTGCGCCTTGTCGGTGGGGATATGCGCCGCCTTCGAGACCTCGGCGAATTCCTCTTCGCTGGCATTCGTCCCGAAGGTGCCCTGCGGATCGGGCACGGTGCGGGTGCCCGCCATCATCGCGGTGACCTCGAAGTCGCCGAGCGGCACGCGGTAGGTGCGCGGCACCTGCGGGCCCTGAGCCGCCTGCGCGCGGGCCGGCCCCGTGCTGCCGAGACCGGCGGCAATCGGCAGCGCTGCGGCGCAGGTCATCGCGGCGCGGCGCGTGATCTTGTCCTTCTCCATTGTCGTCTTCCTCTCCTGTGGGACTCGGGGGGCGTCTGGGCGCTTTCCCCAGCGGAAAGCCTAGCGCGCGCGAACCATCAGGCCAGAACGCGGCCCCTGACGCATGATCACATCCGCGTATTCGCATGACGTTAAGAATTCGCATGGCGTTGACCGGGCCGTCAGCAATCTCGCCTGCCGACGGATCGCTCCGGCGCCGCGCGCCGCCATCCGCAAAACCCGGTCAGCCCCGGATTTCGCTCGCCCCGCATTGCTCCAGGAGCCCGCGCACCATGGCCCGGGTGCAAAGCGTTGTGCCGGGCGTGGTCACCGTCGCGCTGGCCGCCGCCGCGCCCAGTGCCAGTGCCTCCGGCGCGCTCAGGCCCGAGGAAATGCCGAAGGCATAGGCCCCGACGAAGCTGTCCCCGGCCCCGACCGCCGAGAGCACCGAGACCTTGGCCGCGCTCACCTGC
This sequence comes from Alloyangia pacifica, assembly GCF_020524285.1. Lineage (GTDB taxonomy): Bacteria > Pseudomonadota > Alphaproteobacteria > Rhodobacterales > Rhodobacteraceae > Salipiger > Salipiger pacificus_B. The sequence continues at coordinate 73,929 of NZ_JAIVKX010000010.1, read as the reverse complement.
CAGAGCCCGTCCGGCCCGGCCATCACCGAGCCATCCGCGCCGCGCGCGAGGATCACCCGCTCGGCCGCGCCCCGCGCCACCAGCTCGGCGGCGAACCGAGCGGAGTCGGCGCGGGTCATCAGCGGCCGACCCGCCAGCTCCTCGGCCTCGAGACTGTCCATCCGCAGCACCGCCGGCGCCGGATCGGTGCCGCGTGCCAGAAGCTCCAGCACCGGCCCCGAGGTGTCGACGATCAGATGTGCCTCGCGATCCCGCAGCGCCCGGGCAAGCTCGACCGGAAAATCGTCGGGCACCCCCGGCGGCTGGCTGCCGCTGAGCACCACGATGCCGCCCGCGTGCACCGCGCTGGCGATCGAGGAGAGCGCATCGCGCACGTCGCCCTCGCTCCAGACCGGGCCGGGCATGACGAAGCGGTACTGCTCGCCACGGTTCCGGTCGTGCACCGCGAGGCTCTCGCGGGTCTCGCCCGGGGCGCGCATCCGCACCATCGGCAGTCCGAGCTCGGCCAATGCCGCCTCGAGCCGCATGCCCGTGGGCCCGCCGAGCGCCAGGAAAGCCCGCGCCGGGCCGCCAAGCTCGGCGGCCACCCGCGCCACGTTGATGCCACCGCCACCGGGATCGACGCTGGGTGTGGCGCAGCGCAGCTTCGGGCCGGCCACCACGCGGTCGGTGGTGGTCGACAGATCAAGCGCGGGATTGAGCGTGACGGTCAGAATGTCTCTCATAGGGCGGAGAATACACGGGTTCGGCACCTCGCCAAGGGCCGCGAACTGGACAAACCGCCGCGCTTGTGAAATTGCCACCCGCGTATGCAGGAGGCTAGCATGACCACCACCCGTTTCGCACCGTCGCCCACCGGTCACATCCATGTGGGCAACCTCCGCACCGCGCTGTTCAACTACCTGATCGCGCGCAAGGCCGGCGGCACCTTCATCCTGCGCATCGACGACACCGATGCCGAGCGCAGCAAGGAAGAATACGTCGACGGCATCAAGCGCGACCTCGAATGGCTCGGTCTGCACTGGGACAAGACGGAGCGACAGAGCACGCGGCTGGACCGCTACCACGCCGCCGCGGACGAGCTGCGCGCCATGGGCCGCTTCTACGAGGCCTTCGAGACGCCGACCGAGCTCGACCTGAAGCGCAAGAAGCTGCTCAACATGGGCAAGCCGCCGGTCTACGACCGCGCCGCGCTGGAGTTGTCGGAGGCCGAGAAGGACGCCCTGCGCGAAGAGCGCGGCAACGGCGTGTGGCGCTTCAAGCTCGACCAGCAGCGCATCGACTGGACCGACGGCATCCTCGGCGACATCTCGATCGACGCCGCCTCGGTGTCGGACCCGGTGCTGATCCGCGGCGACGGGCAGATCCTCTATACGCTGGCCTCGGTGGTCGACGACATGGACATGGGCGTCACCAACATCGTGCGCGGCTCGGACCACGTGACCAACACCGCGACCCAGATCCAGATCATCGAGGCGCTCGGCGGCACCCCTCCGGGCTTTGCGCACCACTCGCTGCTCACCGGTCCGCAGGGCGAGTCGCTGTCGAAGCGCCTCGGCGTGCTGTCGATCCGCGACCTGCGCGAAGCGGGCGTCGAGCCCGAGGCGCTGCTGTCGCTGATGGCCCGCCTGGGCTCCAGCCAGCCGGTGGAACTGCGCCTGTCGCTGGACGAGATCGCCGAGGACTTCGAGCTGAGCCAGTTCGGCGCGGCGCCGACGAAGTTCGACGAGCAGGACCTCTACCCGCTGACCGCGCGCAAGCTGCACCAGCTGCCGCTCGAGGCGGTGGCGCCGCAGCTCATCGAGATCGGCGTGCCCGCCGAGAAGCAGGAGCTGTTCTGGGGCGTCGCCCGCGACAACATCACCACCCGCAAGGACATTCCCGGCTGGTGGGCGCTGTTCCGTGACGGTGCCGAGCCGCTGATCGCCGACGAGGACCGGGAGTTCATCGCCGAGGCGATGGCGCTGCTGCCCGAGGGGCCCTACACGCGTGACACCTGGGGCGAGTGGACCAAGACGGTGAAAGAGGCGACGGGCCGCAAGGGCAAGGGGCTCTTCATGCCGCTGCGCAAGGCCCTGACCGGGCTGGAGCGCGGGCCGGAAATGGCCGACGTGCTGCCGCTGCTGGAGAAGATCCCGGCGAAAGGTCTGGCGAAGTAAGCGCCGTTCCATCGAAATGCGAAAGGCGGGCTCCGGGTCCGCCTTTTTCATGTATGCGTCGTCACGCGAGCCCGCCCGGGATCACGCCGAAGGTACCGGGCGCGCCGCCTCAGACCTCCTCGCGCTTCGCCTCCAGCCAGCGCCGGTCCGCCTCCACCTCCAGCGCCGCCCTGGCATGGGCGAAGGTGTAGTCCCGCGTGACCTCGGCTGCCTCGGCCAGAGCGGGCCACTCCGCGCGCCGCAGCACCTTCATCGCCGAGAGCACGCAGGAGACCACCTCGGGCCGCGCCGCGCCGTCGCGGATGAGCGGGTAGAAGCCGTCCTCGAGCAGGTGCGCCGGGTTGAGCGGCGCCATCTGCACGTGCGGGAAATCGGGCGGCGCCTCTTCGGGGCAGCCGAGCCCCATCAGCATCCGCTCCAGCCGCTGCACCACGTCGATCGCCGTGCCCGGATCGTTGACCGCGGGCGAGAGCGCACGGATGGCGACCTCGTTCATCACCATGACCCCGTAGCGGGCGTCCTGCTCCATGGTGCGCTCGGCCCCCAGGGTGAAGCACTCGGCAATCTTCTCGGGCGCGACATGGCCGCCCGCCACCATCCCCAGCGGCATCCCCGGCACCAGGTGCGCGCCGGGGTGGGCGATCACCCGGAACACCGCCTCGGAGGCCGCCAGTTTCTCCTCCAGCGCCTCGAGGTTGATGTATTGCACGTAGCCTGCGGTGGATGCCGGGACCTCCAGCGCGTCCGACGGCAGCGCATGCCCGGGCAGGGCCGCGCCCAGAGAGGGCTTGGCCATGGCGCGCTCCAGCGGCGGCAGGGCGCTTTCCACGACCCGGTCCAGCGTGTGATCCATGCTGCCCATGACGCTCAGGTGGCCGATCCAGCGCAGCATGGCGGCGATCACCGCGACGATGCTGGCGATGGTAAGGAAGAAGATCACCACCGCCGATTCCTCGGAGTAGAGCCCGGCGTTGAACAAAACCAGCGCGGTCAGCGAAAACAGGAAGGTGCCGGTGAAGGCCGCCAGCGCGGTCTGCGCCGTGCTGTCCTCAAGATGCAGCCGGTAGGCGCGCGGCGTGGCTTGGCTGGCCGCGGACTGGAAGGCCTGTACCATGACCGAGAGCGAGAAGGTGGTGACCGTCAGCATGGTCGTGGCGAGGATCGATAGGATCGGGGTCACCGCCTCTGCGCCGAAACGGTCCTTCATCCAGTCGGGGATCAACGGCTGGAACAGCGGCGCCAGTGCCACGGCGAGCAGCGCCAGCACCGCACCCATCAGCACCCGCACCCCGAGCCGCTTCGACAGGCGGTAGAGCAGCAGGAGCCAGCGCGGCGTCATCCGGCGAGCACCCGCGCGCCCAGCCCCGAGAGCGCCGCATCGACGAAGCCGCGCTCGTCATCCGTCAGGCTCTGCGCCCGCGGGTATTGCGGCGCGGCGCGGTCGTTGAGGATCGGCGCGTCCCAATTGGCGGTGCTGGCGAGGAACCGCTCTGCGCCCGCCTTGCCGAACTCGCCGAGGTAGCCCTGCAGCACCACGTCGAGATAGCTCAGCAGCACCGGGTGCTCCGCGTCGGGCGGCAGGCGGTCCGCCTCGGGCACCACGTAGATCGCCAGCGCCTCGACGGCCTCGGCGGGGTGACGCACGTCGCGCAGCGCATCGGTCCGGTCATAGCACGCCTCGCGCAGGTCGAGCGCCGTCCAGCCATCATCGTCGACGGGGGCGATCAGCCCCTCGATCTCGCAAGAGGGGTCGCGCAGCACCGTCAGCAGCGACACCGGCCGCCCCGGCACCTGGGCCCAGACCCGGCGCCAGCCCGAGGCCGAGGCCCGGTGCACCGGCGCGAACCCATGCGTGCGGCGGTTGACGAGAGAGCCATAACCGAAAAAATATGATGTGCTCATTTCGCGCTTTTCTTTCACCCAATTGATATGTGTCAAACCAGCCTTTGCCAGACCCCTGTATTTAACCCGGCAATCATTCAAAGCGAGGATATTTCCCGTGCGCGTGACCAAGAGAACGAATATCGCGATCCGCGTCTTGATGCATTGCGCGGCCAACACCGGGCGACTGGTGACCAAATCCGAGATCGCCAAGTGCTGCAACGCCTCGGAAAACCACCTCGCGCAGGTCATCAACCAACTGGCGCAACTGGGTTTCCTCAGCACGCACCGCGGCCGCAACGGCGGGCTCGAACTGGCACGACCGGCCAGCCAGATCCAGATCGGCGAAGTGTTCCGGACGCTCGAATCGCCGGTGCCGCTGGCCGAGTGCTTTGCCGACGCCGACAACACCTGCCCGCTGACCGAGGCCTGCCGCCTGCGACTCGCACTCACCGAGGCGGCGAACGCCTTCTACGCCACGCTCGACCCGATCACGCTGGATGCACTCGTGTGCGACAATGCCCCGCTGATCGACATCCTCGTGCCCGGCAAGGCCTGTTCGATCCCCTCGAGCGCGGGCGCGCTTGCGGCGACCGCGCAAGTATAATAGTTTCACCGCCATCGCGATGGGAGAACCGGCCTTGCCGGTGCCGAAGGAGCAACCGCCCCGGAAACTCTCAGGCCACAGGACCTTCGCGGCACTTGAAAACTCTGGAGAGAGGCGTTCCTAGCGCCCGCCGAAGGGATAACGATCTCAGGCGAAAGGACAGAGGGGGCATTTCGGGCGCGGACGGGATCCGCGCGGGAAATGTCCGGGGGCTCTGCGCCATTCCGGGCCGAGAGGATCGGGGAGCGCATGGACGAGCTGAAACGCACGCCACTACATGATCTGCACATCGAGCTGGGCGCCAAGATGGTGCCCTTCGCCGGCTACGAGATGCCGGTGCAATACAAGCTCGGGGTGCTCAAGGAACACCTGCACGCGCGCGAGAAGGCCGGGCTGTTCGACGTCAGCCACATGGGACAGGTGATCCTGTCCGGCGAGAGCGTGGAGAGCATCGCACTGGCGCTGGAATCGCTGGTGCCGGTGAACATCGCCGGGCTCGCCGAGAACCGCCAGCGCTACGGCTTCTTCACCAATGACGCCGGCGGGATCGAGGACGACCTGATGATCGCCAACCGCGGCGATCACCTGTTTGTCGTGGTCAACGCCGCCTGCAAGACCCAGGACATGGCCCATATGCGCGCCGGGCTCGAGCCCAAGGGCGTGACGCCGCGCCTGCTTGGCGACCGCGCGCTTCTGGCGCTGCAGGGTCCGGCGGCCGAGGATGCCCTGGCCGCGCTCAATCCCGCGGTGCGCGAGATGCGCTTCATGGATGTGGCAACGGTCGAGCTGGTCGGCGCCGAGTGCTGGATTTCGCGCTCGGGCTACACCGGCGAGGACGGCTTTGAGATCTCGGTGCCCGAGGACAAGGCGGTCGAGCTCGCCCGCGCCCTGCTGGCGCAGGAGGCCGTGGAGCCCATTGGCCTCGGCGCGCGCGACTCGCTGCGGCTCGAGGCGGGGCTCTGCCTCTACGGCCACGACATCGACAGCACCACCACCCCCGTCGAGGCGGCGCTGACCTGGGCGATCCAGAAGATCCGCCGCACCGGCGGTGCCCGCGAGGGCGGCTTCCCCGGGGCCGAAAAGATCCTCGCCGAGTTCGACAATGGCGCCCCCCGCGCCCGCGTCGGCCTGCGCCCCGAGGGCCGGGCCCCGATGCGCGAAGGCGTGGAGATCTTTGCCGAGGCCGAGGGCGGCGCGCCGATCGGCCATGTCACCTCGGGCGGATTCGGGCCGACCACCGGCGCCCCGGTCGCCATGGGCTACGTCGATATTGACCACGCCGCCCCGGGCACCAAGCTTTTCGGGGAGGTGCGCGGCAAGCGCCTCGCCGTCGAAGTGGCCCAGATGCCCTTCGTCACCCAGACCTACAAACGCTGACACAGACAGGGACAGCACGATGAAATTTACCGAAGAGCACGAATGGCTCCGCGTCGAGGGCGACCTGGTCGTCGTCGGCATCACCACCCACGCCGCCGAGCAGCTCGGTGACGTCGTCTTCGTGGAACTGCCGGAAGAGGGCACCACGGTCAGCAAGGACGACGAGGTCGTGGTGATCGAGTCGGTCAAGGCCGCCTCCGACATCCTCGCCCCGCTCGACGGCGAGATCGTCGAGGTGAACAGCCCGCTCGCCGACGAGCCGTCGAAGGTCAACGACGACCCCGAGGGCGAGGCCTGGTTCTTCAAGATGAAGATCGAGGACCTCTCGGCGCTCGACGACTACATGGACGAAGCCGCCTACAAGACCTTCATCGGCTGATGTCTCCGCGCCCTGCCCCGCCGCATCGCGCGGCGGTCACGCGGGGCCGGCGCCTCATTGAAGAAAGATGAAAGGGGCAGGGCCGTACCTTGCCCCCCAATCCCTGCTGAACCTGCTGTTTCGGGACAGATCCTCATGGCCTTCACGCCCACAGACTACCTGCCGTATGATTTCGCCAACCGCCGCCACATCGGGCCCTCGCCCAAGGAGATGGCGGAGATGTTCGAGGTGCTGGGGGTCCGGGACCTCGACGCGCTGATCAAGCAGACCGTCCCCGCCGGCATCCGCCAGGCCGAGGCGCTGGAACTTGGCAAGCCCATGTCCGAGCGCGAGATGCTCTGGCACATGCGCGAGGTCGCCAAGAAGAACAAGGTGCTGACCTCGCTGATCGGCCAGGGCTACCACGGCACGGTGACGCCGCCGGCGATCCAGCGCAACATCTTCGAGAACCCCGCCTGGTACACCGCCTACACGCCCTACCAGCCCGAGATCTCGCAGGGCCGCCTCGAGGCGCTGCTGAACTACCAGACCATGGTGTCGGACCTGACCGGGCTCGAGATCGCCAATGCCTCGCTGCTCGACGAGGCCACCGCCTGCGCCGAGGCGATGACCATGGCGCAGCGCGTGGCGAAGTCGAAGGCCAAGGCCTTCTTCATCGACGAGAACTGCCACCCGCAGAACATCGCCGTGATGCAGACCCGGGCCGCGCCGCTGGGGATCGAGATCATCGTCGGCAGCCCCGACGACCTGGACGCCGAGCAGGTCTTCGGCGCGATCTTCCAGTACCCCGGCACCCACGGTCACGTGCGTGATTTCACCGCCGAGATCGACGCGCTGCACGCCGCCAAGGCGATCGGCATCGTCGCCGCCGACCCGATGGCACTCTGCCTGCTCAAGGAGCCGGGCGCGATGGGCGCGGATATCGCCGTCGGCTCGACCCAGCGCTTCGGCGTGCCGCTCGGCTACGGCGGCCCGCACGCCGCCTACATGGCCACCAAGGATGCCTACAAGCGCTCCATGCCGGGCCGCATCGTCGGCGTCTCGATCGACAGCCACGGCAACCGCGCCTACCGTCTCGCCCTGCAGACCCGCGAGCAGCACATCCGCCGTGAAAAGGCGACCTCGAACGTCTGCACCGCGCAGGCGCTGCTGGCCGTCATGGCCGGCTTCTACGCCGTCTTCCACGGCCCCGAGGGGCTGAAGGCCATCGCGCAGCGCATCCACCGCAAGACCGAGCGGCTGGCGCGCGGGCTGGAAGAGGCCGGCTTCAAGGTCGAGCCCGAGACCTTCTTCGACACGATCACCGTCGACGTCGGCCTGCTGCAGCAGGGCGTGCTGCGCGCCGCGGTGAAAGAGGGCGTCAACCTGCGCAAGGTCGGCGAGACCCGCGTCGGCATCACCCTCGACGAGACCACCCGCCCGGCCACCATCGAGGCGGTCTGGCGTGCCTTCGGCCTGCTGCGCAAGGACGAGGATTTCGCCCCGCGCTACCGCCTGCCGGAGAACGCGCTGCGCACCAGCAGCTACCTGACCCACGAGGTCTTCCACATGAACCGGGCCGAGACCGAGATGATGCGCTACATGCGCCGCCTCGCAGACCGCGACCTGGCGCTCGACCGGGCGATGATCCCGCTCGGCTCCTGCACCATGAAGCTCAACGCCGCCGCCGAGATGATGCCGGTGAGCTGGCCCGAGTTCGCCGGGCTGCACCCCTATGTCCCCGAGGACCAGGCGCTCGGCTACAAGCAGATGATCGACGACCTCTCGGACAAGCTCTGCAAGGTCACCGGCTATGATGCCTTCACCATGCAGCCGAACTCCGGCGCGCAGGGCGAATACGCGGGTCTGCTGACCATCGCGTCGTGGCAGAAGGCGCGCGGCGAGGGCCAGCGCAACGTCTGCCTGATCCCGGTCAACGCGCATGGCACCAACCCCGCCTCGGCGCAGATGGTCGGCTGGAAGGTCGTGCCGGTGAAATGCGACGAGAAGGGCTCGATCGACCTCGTCGACTTCCGCGCCAAGGCCGAGCAGTACAGCGACACGCTGGCGGCCTGCATGATCACCTACCCCTCGACCCACGGCGTCTTCGAGGAGACGGTGCGCGACGTCTGCGCGATCACCCATGAGCACGGCGGCCAGGTCTATATCGACGGCGCCAACATGAATGCCATGGTGGGGCTCTCGCGCCCCGGCGATCTCGGCGGCGACGTCAGCCACCTCAACCTGCACAAGACCTTCTGCATCCCGCACGGCGGCGGCGGCCCCGGCATGGGCCCGATCGGCGTCAAGGAGCACCTGGTGCCGCACCTGCCGGCGCATCCTCTGGAAGAGGGCATCGCCGGTCCGGTCTCGGCCGCGCCCTACGGCTCGCCCTCGCTGCTGCCGATCTCCTGGGGCTACATCCAGATGATGGGCGGCGCCGGCCTGACGCAGGCGACCCGCGTGGCGATCCTCAACGCCAACTACATCGCGACCCGTCTGTCGGGCGCCTACGAGGTGCTCTACACCGGCCACGAGGGCCGCGTGGCGCATGAGTGCATCATCGACATCCGCCCCTTCGCCGACAGCTGCGGCATCACCGTGGACGATGTCGCCAAGCGCCTCATCGACTGCGGCTTCCACGCGCCGACCATGAGCTTCCCGGTCGCGGGCACGCTGATGATCGAGCCGACGGAGTCGGAGACCAAGGCCGAGCTCGACCGCTTCTGCAACGCCATGCTGGCGATCCGCGAGGAGATCCGCGCGGTGGAAGAGGGCAAGGCCGATGCCGAGAACAACCCGCTGAAGCACGCGCCGCACACGATGGAAGACCTCGTGCGCGACTGGGACCGGCCCTACAGCCGCGAACAGGGCTGCTTCCCGCCGGGCGCCTTCCGGGTCGACAAGTACTGGCCGCCGGTCAACCGCGTCGACAACGCCTGGGGCGACCGCAACCTGACCTGCACATGCCCGCCGATGAGCGACTACGCCGAGGCGGCGGAGTAAGACGGAAAGGGCGGGCGCGAGGGGCATCGTCCATCGGGCGCTCGAACCGATGGCACCACGATGTGTGCCCCGCGCGCTCCCCGCCCAACCTGAATCCGGAAGAGGGAAAGGCGGAACGCTCCGCTCTTCGTCTAGATGACAATATCGCCGCCGGAGGCAAGCCGAAGGCTTTCAACGCAAAAGGGCGGGACCTCGGTCCCGCTCTTTTCGCTTTGCTGCGCGGGCTGCCTCAGGCCTGCGCCGGCTCCAGCAGGCAAGCGAAGGCGTCGCGGATACGCTCCCAGGTCTCCTTGTTGGCGGCGCAGAGCAGCACCCCGTCGCGGTTGGCCGCGTTGTATTCCGAGCCGTCCAGCATCGCCACGTGGCCGCCGGCACATTTGGCGATCAGCGCCCCTGCCGCATGGTCCCAGGGGGTCAGCCGCGCGGAAAAATGGAAATCCACCGAACCCTGCGCGAAGAGGCGGAATTCATGCGCCGAGCAGCGCAGGGTGTAGCTGCGCTCGAAGCGTGGCAGCACCGCCGCGGCCTGCGCCTGTTTCTCCTCGGGAAAGAGGTAGAGCGGCACGAAACCGTGCAGTTCGGACAGCTGGCCGCCGGGCGACACGCCGATGTGGCGGCTGAGACGACGCTTCGGCAGGTACATCTCGGCGGGGCCGCCGGTCTCGGCCATCACCACGTCATCCATGATCGGATCGTAGATCATCCCGAAGACCGGAACGCCGAAACGGGTGGCCGACAGGATGATGCCGAAGGTTGCCAGCCCGTGCGCGTAGTTCCAGGTGCCGTCGACCGGATCGATGGTGAAGGCCAGTTCCGCGTCGCCGATCCTGTCGCGGATCTCGGGATGCTCGGCCACGGCCTCCTCGCCGACGATCAGCGCGTGCGGGTACATGCGCTGCAGCCCGCGCGCGATCATCGCCTCGGCGCCCTTGTCGGCGGCGGTCACCAGGTCCTGCCGCCCGGATTTCTCGGAGATCTCCGAAGGGTCGAGCGCGCGGAACCGGGGCAGGATCTCGGCCCGCGCGGCGCGGCGCAACAGGTTGAGGATGCTGGTCCGCTGCGCCGGGGTGATCGGGGCCGAGATCGGCATCGGCAGGGAATCGGTCATGGAGGAGGTCCGTCCTTTGCAGCCTTTGGTCGGGACTGACCTGCCAGCCCCCGCCCCGAGGATCAAGACACAAGGCCGAAGCCGGGGCCGACGCCGGGGGCGGGCCGCCTATTCCCGCGCCCGCAGAACCCGCGCCGGCCGCGTGCTGAGCGGGCGCCAGGCGAAGGCGAGCCCGGCCAGCAGCGTGGCCAACGCCCCGCCGAGGATGATCCCGAGCGCCGAGCCCCACATGACGCTGAACTCGGTTTCCATGAGGAAGTGGCTCACCGCCCAGCCCCCGAGGATGCCCGCCACCAGCGCCACGCCGCCCGCCGCCGCGCCAAGCAGGGCCGAGCGCAGCGCGAAGCTCTGCAGGATGCGCGCGCGCGAGGCGCCGAGGGTCTTCAGCACCGCCGCCTCGTAGCTGCGCGCCGCCTCGCCCGCCGAGGCCGCGCCGATGAGCACCAGGAAGCCGGTGAGCAGCGTTGCCGCCGCGCCCCAGCGGATCGCGCCCGCGACGCCCTCGAGCAGTTCCGACACCCGGTCGATGGCGTCGCGCACGCGGATCGCGGTGATGTTGGGGTAGGCATTCGCCAGGTCGCGCAGGATCGCCGCCTCAGCCTGCGGCTCGGCGTAGACCGTGGAAATCCAGGTGTGCGGCGCCCCGGCCAGCGCCGCGGGGTTCAGCGACATGACAAAGCCTATCCCGGCGGTGGAGAAATCCACCTCGCGGAAGCTGGTGATCGTGGCGGTGATGTCGCGCCCGAGGATATTGAGGGTGATCTCGTCGCCCAGTTCGAGGCCGATCTCCTCGGCCTCCTCGGCGGCGAAGCTCACCTGCGGCGGGCCGGCGTAATCCTCTGGCCACCATTCGCCAGCGGTGATCGTGGTGCGTTCGTCGGGCTGCGCCGCGTAGGTAATGCCCCGGTCGCCGCGCACCACCCAATGGCCGCCCGCCACCTCGCGCGCATCACGCCCGTTGATCTGGGTGACCACGCCGCGCAGCATCGGCGCGCTGTCGACCCGGCTCACCGCCGGATCCTCGGCGAGGCGGGTGCGGAAACCGTCGATCTGGTTCGGCTGGATGTCGACGAAGAAATAGGACGGCGCGACCTCGGGCAGGTCACGGGAAATGGCCGCGCGCAGGTTGCCGTCGATCTGCCCGATCGCGGCCAGCACCGTCAGCCCCAGCCCCAGCGAGAGCACCACCGAGGCCGCGGTCTCGCGCGGGCCGCCGATGGCCGAAAGCGCCCACCGCAGCGCGGGACGCCCGCGCGACAGCGGCGCCGCGCGATGCGCCAGCCAGCGGATGCCGGTCGCCGCGAGGGCAAGAACGGCCAGCGCGGCGATCAGCCCGGCGGCGGTCCAGAGGGTGATCTTGCGGTCCCCGGCAAAGAGCGTCGCCGCCCCCACCAGCAACAGCAGCAGCGCCAAGGTCGCGACCACGTAGCGCGTCGCGGGCAGGCCCCTGGCGCTGTCGAGCGCGTCGCGGAACAGGGTGGCAGCGCGCACCTCCTCGGTGCGGGCCAACGGCCAGAGCGTGAAGAGCAGCGCGGTCAGCACGCCGTAGAGCGCCGCCTCGGCCAGCGGCGCGGGGTAGAGCGTAAAGGCCACGGGCACCGGCAGCGCGCTCGAGATGATCGGCGCAAACAGCAGCGGGACGCCCGCGCCGAGGATCAGACCGAGCGCGATGCCGACCAGCGACAGCGCGCCGATCTGCAGGAAGTAGGTGAGGAAGATTGTGTTGCGCGAGGCCCCCAGCGTGCGCAGCGTGGCGATGACCGAGGTCTTGCGGGCAAGGTAGGCGCGCACCGCCGCCGAGACGCCGATGCCGCCCACGGCCAGCCCCGAGAGGCCGACCAGCACCAGGAAGCGTCCCAGCCGCTCGACGAAGCGCGCGACGCCCGGCGCGCCGTTGCGCGAGTCGCGCCAGCGGATGCCGCCCTCGCGGTAGCGCTCGGCCGCCTCGTCCTTCAACGCATCTAGGTCGCTGCCGGGGGGCAGCAGCAGGCGGTATTCGCTCTCGTAAAGCGAGCCGGGGGCGAGCAGGCCGCTGTTGCCGAGATCCTCGGTACGCACCAGCGTGCGCGGGCCAAGCCCGAAGCCGCCGCCCGCGTCATCGGGCTCGCGCAGGATCACCGCCGAGAGGGTGAACGCCTGCGTGCCCAGCTTGAAGCTATCGCCCGGCGTCAGCCCCAGCCGGTCGGCCAGCACCGGCGCCATGACGGCCCCCGGCAGATCGCCGCCCTCCAGCGCCTGCGTCAGGGGCATCGGCGGATCGAGCTCCATCTCGCCCAGCAACGGGTAGGCCCCGTCGACCGATTTCACCTGCGTCAGGCCCCGCTCGGTCTCGCCGTCCCGGGTCACCGTGGCCATCGAGCGGAAGTCGGTGACCACCGAGATATCGGTCGAGATGCCCTCTAGCCAGGCGCGTTCCTCGTCGCTGGCAAAGCGGTAGGTGAATTCCGCCTGCGCATCGCCGCCGAGCAGCACCGCGCCCTGGTCCGAGAGCCCGGCCTCGATGGCGGTGCGCACAGAGCCGACCCCGGCGATGGCGGCCACGCCGAGCGCGAGACAGGCGATGAAGATGCGGAAGCCGTGGACGCCGCCGCGCAGCTCGCGGCGGGCGAAACGGGCGGCGGTAGCGAGGCTCATTCCGCCGCCCTCGCACGGGCGGCGGTGGGGTCGACCCGCCCGTCGGTGAGCCGCACGACGCGGTCGCAGCGCTCCGCCAACCGGTTGGAGTGGGTCACCAGAACCAGCGTCGCGCCGTGTTCGTCGCGCAGCCCGAAGAGCAGGTCCATGATCGCCTGCCCGGTGCTGCCGTCGAGGTTGCCGGTGGGCTCGTCCGCCAGCAGGATCTGCGGCCGCGGCGCCGAGGCGCGGGCCAGCGCCACGCGCTGCTGCTCGCCGCCCGACATCTGCGACGGGTAGTGCCCGGCGCGGTGCCCGAGGTTGACCCGCTCCAGCTCGGCCTCGGCGCGGGCGAAGGCATCCTTCTGCCCAGCCAGTTCCAGTGGCGTGGCGACATTCTCGAGAGCGGTCATCGTCGGGATGAGGTTGAACGACTGGAACACCACGCCCATGTGGTCGCGCCGGAAGCGCGCCATCTTGTCCTCGTCCATGCCGGTGAAGTCCTGCCCCAGCACCGATACCTGGCCGGTCGTGGCGTTTTCCAGCCCGCCCATGACCATCAGCAGCGAGCTTTTCCCCGAGCCGGACGGGCCGATCAGCCCCAGCGTCTCGCCCCGCGCGACCTCCATCGAGATTCCGTGAAGGATTTCGACCGGACCGGCATTGCCCTTGAGGCTGAGGGTGACATCATGCAGGGCAATCACGGGATCGGGCATCGAAAGGGCCTTTCTGGAAAATGGCACGTTCACTGACATATGGGGGCTTTCCCCCTCTCAGCAAGGCCGCGGCCTGCCTTGCCTTTCTGCTCGCCCCCCTGCCCGCCTCGGCGCTGGAAATCCTCGCCTTGGGCGACAGCCTGACGCAGGGCTACGGCCTGCCCGCGCCCGACGGGCTGGTGCCGCAGCTCGAAGGCTGGCTGCAGGCCCGTGGCCACGATGTGACCCTGGTCAACGGCGGCGTTTCCGGGGATACGACCGCGGGCGGGCTGTCGCGGGTCGCCTGGTCGCTCACCCCCGAGATCGACGCGATGATCGTGACCCTCGGCGGCAATGACGTGCTGCGCGGCATCGATCCAGCAACCTCGCGCGACAACCTCGATGGCATCCTGCAGCAGGCGCAGTCCCAGGATGTGCCGGTGCTTCTGGTGGGGATGACCGCGCCGGGCAACTACGGACCCGAGTACAAGGCGGAGTTCGATTCGATCTACCCCGCGCTGGCCGAAACCTACGGCACGCTGCTCTTCGAGGATTTCTTCGCCGGGCTTCGCGAAGGTGGAGAGATGCCCGCGAATCTCGGCGCCGTGATGCAGGCCGACGGGATCCACCCCAACGCGGAGGGGGTGAAGAAGGTGGTTGCGGCGCTGGGACCGAGCGTCGAGGCGCTCATCGCCGAAGCCGAGGAGGATTAATGCCTCAGGTGCAGACCCGAGCGCAGACTCAGCGAGGCCAGCCTCAGGTGGAGGGCCAGCGACCTCGCCGCTCTCATGATCGCAATGCTACCGCCTTTTGCGCTCCGGCAACTCCGCCGCGCAGCGCAACGAAGACAATCGGCAGGACGCCCGACACGAGGCTGGCGGTGAAATAGAGACCGAACGCGTTCAACGCGCTGGCGTCGAGGAAAAGCCAGGAGAACAGACCGCACAGCGCACCGAAGATGCTGCCGGCCAACAGAGATATAATCGCCATACACATACCCTTCGAATTCAATGGGTCCCGTAGATCGGGGCCTCTTCTTGTGCTTCCATGCGTGACCTTGAATTCGGGCCCGAATATGGCAGGCCCCGTGGGAAAAGCAGGCAATTTGTCGTTTAATTACGGCACCTAATGCAAAGCGGCGCCTCCTTTCGGAACCGCCGCCCAGCACTTGAAGATGGAAAATCCAGGGTGACCCGGATCAGATCACCGTCACCTTCGTGCCCACGGGAACGCGCTGGTAGAGGTCGATCACATGCTCGTTGATCATCCGGATGCAGCCGTTCGACACCGACCGCCCGATGGTCTGAGGCTGCGTGGTGCCATGGATGCGGAAGAAGGTGTCGCGCCCGTTCTGGAACAGGTAGAGCGCGCGCGCGCCAAGCGGATTCCCGGGGCCGCCGGGCTCGACGTAGTCGTTGTCCTTGAACTTGGCGTAGGTCTGCGGCTCGCGCTCGATCATCTCGTTGGTCGGGCGCCAGGTGGGCCATTCCTTCTTCACCTGGATCACCGCCTCGCCGGTGAATTCAAGCCCGGCCTTGCCGACGCCGACGCCATAGCGCAGCGCTTCGCCGGGCGCGGTGATGAAGTAGAGGAAATGCGCGCGCGGCATGATGAGGATCTGACCCGGCTGCATGTCGCTGCGCATGCGCACGGGTTGCGGCGTGAACTTCGGCTCGAGCGCAAAGGCCGGGGCCGCGGTGGCCAAAACCGCCCCTGCGCTTGCCGTGGCGACGAATTTGCGACGGGTGATCATGGGCTGCTCTCCGGTTTTGTCTCAGGGCATAGGGAGTCTGTGCCTACCGCACATAAAATCAATGGGAAACCGCCGATGGCATTGTCACAATTGCGCGCAGAACACATATCAGGCGTAATGAATGTAAGGAGACCCAAAAATGGTCAAGCTTGTCTGTCTGGAATGTGGCCAGACCAATCGCGTCCCGCAAGAACGACTCTCCGCAGGCCCGAAATGCGGCACCTGCGGCGCGGCCCTGATGGACGGAAAGGCGCATGAGATCGATGCCGAGACGCTGGCAAAGGCCATCCGCACCGACGAAGCGCCCCTCGTGGTGGATTTCTGGGCGCCCTGGTGCGGCCCCTGCCGGATGATGGCGCCGGAATATTCCAAGGCCGCCACGGCGCTGAAGGGCAGGGCCCGGTTGGTGAAACTGAACACCGAGCAGCACCAGAAGGCAGCGGCGCAATTCGGGATTCGCGGCATCCCCACGTTGATCGCCTTCGGCAAGGGACGCGAGGCAGCGCGCCAGTCTGGTGCACTTCCTGCGGCGCAGATCGAATCCTTTGCCCTGCGCACTCCCGGCGCACAGGGCTGACCGCGCAGCGCAACCGGCTCACTCCTTCGGCGCGTTGGCGTTTCGCCCAGCCAGCATGACACTGATCGTATAGGCCGCCTGCGGGTCCATCCCCGAAAGGATCGCCGCGGCGGCATCCGGGCGCATGCGCCCGAGGAACCCGGCAGCGAAGTCGGGCTCCATCTGCGAGAACACTGCCGCCGCTTCGCGCGGCTTCATGTTGGCGTAGACCTGCGTGAGCTGGGCGACGTCATCCTCGGCCGCGCTCTCGGCAACCGCCAGCGTGGCGCGCAGGCGCTGCTCGCTTTCCTCGAGCGCCGCGAGCTTGTCGTCGATCGTGGTCTCGGCCAGCTGCAGGGCCTGCATCCGGCTGCGGATCTCGGTCTCGCGTTGCGCCATCTCCGCTTCGCGCGCCCGCAACGCCTCGAGCGCGGGCGCGAGATCCTCTTCGCCGACGCAGGCCCCGGGCATTTCAGCCGCGGCACCGGCATGGTCGGACATGCCCGCCGAAGCAATCTGCGCGTCCGCCCCCGTCTCCTCGGGAAGATTGTCCAGCGCCTGTGCCGCCCCGGCACCAAGCCGCACCAGCGCCGACGCGATCATCAGCGCGCCGATGATCGCAAGCACGCCGCGCCCGCGCGCTTTGCCCTTCCTCCGCAACATCACGCGGCCCCACTTCGGGAGTGGCGCAGGAAGACCGGCTCACGCCCTGGCTGCGGACCGTCCGCCGCCTCCGCCCCGGCGTCGGTATCCGATGTCTCGCCCGCCGGGGCCGGCGCGTCCGGAAGGTCGTGCATCGAGGCGATCAGCAGCTCCAGCCGCTGGGCCACCTGCTCACCCCGCGCGGTGAGATCGGACAGCTTGCTGCCCGATGTGCCCGCCGCCTCTTGCGCCGTCTCCAAGGTCCGGGTGAGGTCGTCGACCTGCGCCGAGAGCACCGCCACCGCACCCCCGACCCCTCTTTCGAGGTCGGTGAACCGGGTCAGGCGCCGTGACAGGACGAAGCAATAGAAGCCCGCCCCAAGAGCTCCGGCGGCCAGCAGGATATCCGCGATCAGCTCCATCTAAGATCCCTCAATTCAGCACAAATTCGGTTACCAGAAGGTCGCGCACGCTGCCGTCTCCGGCGACCAGCTGAATGCGCCTCAGCATCTGCGCGCGAAGGCGGATGAGCGCGCCCTGCGCCTCCACGTCCCCCGGTTCCAGCGCGCGCAGGTAGGTGTTCAGCACATCCAGAATGCGCGGCATCAACGCCTCGACCGCCGCGCGCCGCTCCGGCGCGACCTCGAGCTGCGCGGTGAAGCGCAGGTGGTGCAAAGCGGACACCGGCCCGAGCGACGCCACGAGTTGCGGCAGTTCGATGAAAGCCGCCGCCCCGGCGGCTTCATGCCCATCACCCTGCCCGTCGCCATGCCCGTCGCCATGCCCGTCACCGCTCGCGGCCGCTTGACTGGCCCCGGCATGGCTCGGCGCGTCATGGCCATCTGCCCCACCGACCTGCGCAGCGCCGCCGAAGGGCAGCAGTCCGGAGAAGGCGGCGTAGAACCCGCCGCCGCCCCCAAGCAGTGCGAGCAGAAGCCCGACAAGCAATGGAAGTTTCGATCCTTTCTTGGGCGGCGCATCGTCTTCGCCGGCCGCATCGGCGGTGGCGTCACTCATGGGGCACCTCACGTCTGGCAAGACGGTTATAGGCCCGCAGAGGCTAACCGAATGTTAAGTCTGCTCGGGCAAACATGCCTCTCACAGGTGGTGCGCCGGGGCCGCCACCGGAACGCCGCGGCCCCGGGGGCGGCACCCCGGTCCGGAACCAGAAGCGGAGGTCTTCTTGCAGCAGCTCGCGACAGTCTGGAACGCGCTCACCCCGCGCCGCCGTGCCGTGGTCGTCGGCGCCACGCTGGCGATGATCCTGGCCGTGCTCGGGCTCGCCCGGGTCGCCAGCGCGCCCCCCATGTCGCTGCTCTATGCCGGGCTCGAAAACGGCGCTGCGGGCGCTGTGGTCGAGGCGCTCGAGGCGCGGGGAATCCCCTTCGAGGTGCGCGGCGGCGCAATCTTCGTGCCCGACAGCCAGCGCGACGCGCTGCGGATGACCCTCGCCGGAGAGGGGCTGCCGGCCAATGGCACGCAGGGCTACGAACTGCTCGACACGCTCTCCGGCTTTGGCACCACCTCGCAGATGTTCGACGCCGCCTATTGGCGCGCGAAAGAGCGCGAGCTGGCGCGCACGATCGTCGCCAGCCCGCTGGTTAGCGCCGCCCGCGTGCATATCGCCAATTCCGGCACCAACCCGTTCCAGCGCGACGTCACCCCCACCGCCTCGATTTCCGTCACCGCCAGCGGCGCGGCCATTACACCGGTGCAGGCCCGCGCGCTGAAATACCTCGTCGCCTCGGCCGTTCCGGGCCTCGTCCCCGAGGAGGTCGCGGTGATCGACAGCGCCGCCGGCCTGATCGGCACAGAGGACGCGCCGGGCAGCGGCCCCAGCGCCGAAGATCGCGCGCTGGCGCTGCGCGACCGAGTGCAACGGCTGGTCGAGGCGCGCGTCGGCACCGGCAACGCTGTGGTCGAGGTCAGCGTCGATACGGTCACCGAAAGCGAATCGATCCGCGAGCGCCGCTTCGACCCGGAGGGCCGCGTCGCCATCTCCACCGACACCCAGGAAGAGACAAGCAGCAACCAGAACAGCGGCAGCCCCGACGTGACGGTCGCCTCGAACCTGCCCGATGGCCAGGCGGGCGGCGGCGGTGAAAGCTCGTCGAGCCAGAGCAGCGATTCGCGCGAACGGGTGAACTACGAGGTCTCCGAAACCATGCGCGAGATCACCCGCGCGCCCGGAGCCGTGCGCCGACTTACCGTCGCGGTTCTGGTCAACGGCAGCTTCGAGACCGCCGCCGATGGCACGCAGAGCTTCGTCCCCCTGCCGGACGCCGAGCTTGCCGCGCTTCGCGATCTCGTCGCCTCTGCGGTCGGCTTCGACGAGGCGCGCGGCGACCAGATCACCCTGCGCTCGTTGCCCTTCGAGCGCCCCGAGGGGCTCGGCACCGGCCCCATCGAGCCCGGCTGGTTCACCGCTCCGCTCGATCCGATGACGCTGATCCAGCTGGGTGTCCTGGCCACCGTCGCGCTGATCCTCGGGCTTTTCGTCGTGCGCCCGATCCTCGCCGGCTCCGGGGCCGCCCCTGCCCCGCTTTCGCTGCCCGGCTCGGAAACCGACCCCGAGGCCTTGAGCGGCGAGATCGAGGATGACGGCGGTTTCGCCGCCCTTCCCTCGCTTGGCAGCGGCCCCGATTTCGGCGGCCTCGGCATGGTGGATTTTGACACGCCCTCCGAGGAGGATCCGGTGGACCGGCTGCGCGCCTTGATCGAGGAACGCAAGACGGAAACGGTCGAGATCCTGCGCAGCTGGCTCGATGAGAAGGAGGAGGCGAAATGAGCGATCTGCGCAGCTTCCTCGAGGATTTCGCGGCCCCCCGCGCCGAGCCGGACGTCTCCACCGCCAGTATTGACGCTTCTGAGATCGAAACCGCCAAGCTCGACGCCTTCGACACCGGCTACCGCGCGGGTTGGGACGATGCGATCAAGGCGCAATCCGAAGATGCCGGCCGGATCGCCAGCGATTTCGCCCAGAACCTGCAGGACCTCGGCTTCACCTACAACGAGGCTTACCGGCAGGTGCTCGAGGGGGTGACGCCGCTGCTCGAGGAGATGCTGCAGGCGTTGCTGCCCCGCATGTTGCACGAAACCCTCGGACTGCACCTGCGCGACCAGTTGACCGCTCTGGCGCAGGAGATCGCGCACCGCGCGGTGGTGATCGCCGTGGCCCCGGGGACATCGGCGCGGATCGCGCCCCTGCTCGAGCAGGACTTCGGCTTTCCGCTCCGACTCGAGGAAGATGAGACCCTTGCCGAAGGGCAGGCCGACCTGCGGTTCGGCGAGACGGAACGGCAGATCGATCTGAGCGGCCTCCTCGAGGAGGTGACGCGCGCGGTCGAGGGATTTGCCCATGACACCCGGAGGAATGCGGCCCATGGATGAGTTTTCGGAAGAAGCCGGCCCGGCCGCCGATCGCCCCGGCGAGGCCGCGGCGCGCGGCACGCCTTTCACCTCGGTTCCGATCGAGATCACCGTGTCCGTCGGGCACGCCCGCCCGCTGGTGCGGGACCTCCTCAAGCTTGGCGAGGGCTCGGTGCTGACGCTTGATCGCCGGCTCGAGGACCCGGTGGAGCTCTACGTCGGCGACAAGCTGATCGGCACCGGCGCGCTGGAGGTCACCGGCGAGGGCGAGAGCGCGCAGCTCGCCGTGCGGCTGCTCGAGGTCATGGACATCCAGAGCCCGGGCTGAGCATGCGCAGCTGCCATCTTGCGCCCGATGTGCCGGCGCCGCGCCCAGAGTCGCGAAACCCGGCGAAGCTCCACGGGCCGCGATCAGGTTTCAGGGGCGGCCTAGGGCTCGCGGCGCGGCTGCTGATCCCGATGCCGTGGATCGCGATGCTGTGGATCGCGATGCAGCCCGGCGCCGCGGGCGCCCAGCAGATCTCGGTCGACTTCGGCGACGGTGGCTCGGTCTCCGCGGTCAGCCTGCAATTGATTGCGCTGGTCACCCTGCTCAGCCTCGCGCCGGGCATCGCGGTGATGGTGACGAGCTTTCCCTTCATCGTCACCGTGCTGGCGATCCTGCGTCAGGCACTGGGGCTGCAGCAATCGCCGCCCAACATGCTGATCGTCAGCCTCGCGCTGTTTCTCACCTTCTTCGTCATGGAGCCGACCTTCACCGCGGCCTGGCAGCAGGGGATCGCACCGCTGCTCGACCAGCGCATCGAACTGGTCGAGGCGACCGAGCGCACGCTCGTGCCGTTCCGGGGCTTCATGGCGGCGCGCTGCGATCCGGCGACATTCGAGACCATGGCGGCGCTGCGCCCCGAGACCGAGGCCGCCGCGCTCGCCCCCGAGGCACCGCTGGCGCTGCTGGTGCCGAGCTTCATGCTGTCGGAAATCGCGCGCGCGTTCCAGGTCGGCTTCCTGATCTTCCTGCCGTTCCTGATCATCGACCTCGTGGTCGCGGCGGTGCTGATGTCCATGGGCATGATGATGGTGCCTCCGGCAATCGTCTCGCTGCCCTTCAAGCTGGCCTTCTTCGTCATCGCCGACGGCTGGTCTCTGCTCTCCGCCGCGTTGGTGCGGAGCTATTTCTGAGCGCGCGGCAAGGACACCCGAGAGCAAGGTTGGGCAAATGTAGGATCGCAGATGGACAATGCAGGCTCAGGCAGGCGCGCGACGACGTCAGAGAGCGGCCTGCATGGAACGAGAAATTCCGCGGACGGGCGCTGCGGGATTGATCCAGTTGCTGCCGAACGGGGGACGCGGCCTAGAGCCCTTCGCCCTCGCCCGGCGTATCCGCGTGCAGGTGGCGCTCGCCGCGGGCCTTGGCCAGGGCAATTTGCTTCTGCCGCTCGCGGAAGCGCGCCTTGTCCTCCTCGGAGGTCTCGGCGATGCACTGGTGGCACGAGACGCCTTCCTCGTACTCGGGGCGGGCGCGGTCCTCGGGCAGGATCGGACGGCGGCAGGCGTGGCAGAGCTCGTGCGGCCCCTCGCGCAGCCCGTGCTCGACCGAAACGCGGCCGTCGAAGACGAAGCAGCTGCCCTGCCAGCTGCTGTCCTCCTCGGGCACCTCCTCGAGGTATTTCAGGATGCCGCCCTTGAGGTGGTAGACCTCCTCGACGCCCTGGCTCAGCAGGTAGTTGGTAGATTTCTCGCAGCGGATGCCGCCGGTGCAGAACATGGCGATGCGCTTGTTGTGGAAGCGGTCCTTGTTCTGCGCCCACCACTCGGGGAACTCGCGGAACGAAGCGGTCTGCGGATCGACCGCGCCCTCGAAGGTGCCGATGGCGATCTCGTAGTCGTTGCGCGTGTCGATCACCGCCACGTCGGGCGAGCGAATAAGATCGTTCCAGTCGGCAGGCGCGACGTAGTGGCCGACGCTGGCGCGCGGATCGACGCCGGGCTGGCCCATGGTGACGATCTCCTTCTTCAGCCGCACCTTCATGCGGGCAAAGGGGCGCTCGGCGGCCTCGGAGAATTTCCATTCCAGCTCGGCGCAGCCGGGCAGCGCCCGGATATGCGCGAGCACCGCATCGATCCCGGCGCGCGGGCCGGCGATGGTGCCGTTGATCCCCTCGCCAGCCAGCAGCAGCGTGCCGGTGACGGCATTGGCGAGACACAGGTCCAGAAGCGGCCCGCGCAGGGCGGCGGGATCGTCGAACCGGGTGAAGTGATAGAGGGCGCAGACTGTGAACATGCGGGCGCGTTTACGCCCAAGGGTCGAGTCGGGCAAGCGACCGGATTGCCGCAGCATTGACGCGCGCGCGGTACGGCGCGTAAGCCTTTGGCAAAAGCCCGGAGGCCCAAAGACATGCACGCGCTCATCGTCATCGACGTCCAGAACGATTTCTGCCCCGGCGGCGCGCTCGCCGTGCCCGGCGGCGACGAGATCGTCGCCCCGATCAACGCGCTGATGGCGGAGGCCGACGCGGTGGTGCTGACGCAGGACTGGCACCCGGCGGGGCATTCCTCCTTCGCCAGTTCGCATGACGGCAAGGCGCCCTATGACATGGTCGAGATGCCCTACGGCCCGCAGGTGCTCTGGCCGGACCATTGCGTCATCGGCAGCGACGGCGCGGCCTTTCACCCCGCGCTGAATACCGACCGCGCCGACCTGATCCTCCGCAAGGGCTACACCCCGTCGATCGACAGCTACTCGGCCTTCTTCGAGAACGACCGCCGCACGCCCACCGGGCTCGAAGGCTACCTGCGCAGCCGTGGCATCGAGCGGCTGACGCTGGTCGGCCTCGCCATGGATTTCTGCGTGAACTACTCGGCGCTCGACGCGGCGAAGCTCGATTTCAGCGTGACCGTGCGCGAGGATCTCTGCCGCGCCATCGACCTCGACGGCTCGCTCTCGGCGGCCCGGGCGGGCATGCAGGGCGCCGGGGTGAAGCTCTCGCACGCCGCCTGAAGGCGCCTCTCGGGGAACAAACTCCACCGCAAGCCGTTGCCCGGTAGGCAGAAAGCGCTTGGCCCTTCCTGTCACATTCGCGTAACAGGGGCTCCGACTGCCCGTGAGGAGTGTGCGCCGTGGAAATCGCAACCCGTGTCTGGAACCATCGCTGGAAGATCGACCCGATCGTCCGGTCGCTGATCGATACCGATTTCTACAAGCTTCTGATGTGCCAGTCGGTCTATCACAACCGGCGCGACACGCAGGTCACCTTCAGCCTGATCAACCGCTCCAGCAATGTGCCTCTGGCCAAGCTGATCGACGAGGGCGAGCTGCGGGAGCAGCTCGACCACATCCGCTCGCTCAGCCTGACCCGCGGCGAGAGCACCTGGCTGCGCGGCAACACATTCTACGGCAAGCGCCAGATGTTCCGCCCCGACTTCATGGAGTGGTTCGAGAACCTCCGCTTGCCGCCCTATTTCCTCGAGCGCGTCGGAGACCAGTACGAGCTGACCTTCGAGGGCTCCTGGCCCGAGGTCATGCTGTGGGAGATCCCCGCGCTGGCCGTTCTGATGGAGCTGCGCGGCCGCGCGGTGCTCAACCACATGGGCAAGTTCGAGCTTCAGGTGCTTTACGCGCGCGCCGCGACGAAGCTGTGGGAGAAGATCGAGCGTCTGCGCGGCCAGCCCGGCCT
This sequence comes from Alloyangia pacifica, assembly GCF_020524285.1. Taxonomy (GTDB): domain Bacteria; phylum Pseudomonadota; class Alphaproteobacteria; order Rhodobacterales; family Rhodobacteraceae; genus Salipiger; species Salipiger pacificus_B. Next base: position 50,131 of record NZ_JAIVKX010000010.1, on the reverse strand, counting down.
GAAGATCGCCGATTTCGGCACCCGCCGCCGCCACAGCTTTTTGTGGCAGGATTGGTGCGTGCAGGCGATGGTCGAGGGTCTGGGCGACGGGTTCACCGGCACCTCGAACTGTCTGATCGCCAAGAACCGCGACCTAGAAGCCATCGGCACCAACGCCCATGAGCTGCCGATGGTCTATGCCGCGCTGGCCGAGGACGACGCGGCGCTGGCGCGCGCGCCTTATGACGTGCTGGCCGACTGGCACCGCGAGCATGAGGGCAACCTGCGGATGATCCTGCCCGACACCTATGGCACCGAAGGCTTCCTGCGCAACGCGCCCGACTGGCTGGCCGGCTGGACCGGCATCCGCATCGACAGCGGAGATCCCGCAACCGGCGCCGAGATCGCCATCCGCTGGTGGCAGGAGCGCGGCGAGGACCCGCGCGACAAGCTGGTGATCTTCTCGGACGGGCTCGACGAGGAAAAGATCCTCGAGCTTTACCACCAGTTCGCCGGCCGGGTGCGCGTCTCCTTCGGCTGGGGCACGCTGCTGACCAACGATTTCCGCGGCCTCACCCCCGACGACCGGCTGGCGCCCTTCAGCCTCGTCTGCAAGGCGGTCAGCGCCAACGGGCGGCCCACGGTGAAGCTCTCGGACAACCCCAACAAGGCGATGGGCCCCGCGAGCGAGATCGCCCGCTACAAGCGCGTCTTCGAGGTCGGCGAGCAGGAGCGCCACGAGGTCGTCGTCTGAGGCCATCCCGCCCTTTCCGAGACTGGCATGTGACGCGGCGGCGCGCTATGCAGGCGCGGCACTCTTAGTCTGAGGAAAGACCGCATATGGCTGGCATCGAACCGCAACCTGGCATCATGGACATCGAGCTCTACGTGGGCGGCGCGTCGCATGTGGCGGGCGTCTCGAACGTCATCAAGCTCAGCTCCAACGAGAACCCCTTCGGCCCCTCCCCGGCGGCGCAGGAAGCGGTGCGGCGCGTGGTGCATGAAATGCATCGCTATCCTTCCTCGGATCACGGCGCGCTGCGCGAGGCGATCGGCGATGTCTGGGGCCTCGACCCGCAGCGGGTGATCTGCGGCGCGGGCTCGGACGAGATCATCGCCTTCCTCTGCCAGGCCTACGCCGGGCCGGGCACCGAGGTGATCCACACCGAGCACGGCTTCGCCATGCACAAGATCTCGGCCATGGCCGCCGGCGCGACCCCGGTCGAGGTGGCCGAACAGGACCGCGTGGTCAGCGTCGACAACATCCTTGCCGCCTGCACCGAGCGCACCCGGCTGGTGTTCGTCGCCAACCCCGCCAACCCCACCGGCACGATGATCGGGCTGGCGGAACTGGAGCGGCTGGCGAACGGCATTCCCGAGACCGCGATCCTGGTGATCGACAGCGCCTACGCCGAATATGTCGAGGGCTACGACGGCGGCGCCAAGCTCGCCACCGACCGGCCAAACGTCTTCATGACCCGCACCTTCTCGAAGCTCTACGGGCTCGGCGGCATGCGCATCGGCTGGGGCTACGGCCCGCAGGAGATCATCGACGTGCTAAACCGCATCCGCGGCCCGTTCAACGTCGCCGCGCTGACGCTGGCCGCCGCCGAGGCCTCGATCCGCGACACCGCTTATGTCGAGAAATGCCGCACCGAGAACGCCCGCATGCGCGCCTGGCTGGGCGAGGCGCTGGCCGAACACGGCGTGTCCTCGGACGCCTCGACCGCGAACTTCATCCTCGCCCGCTTCGGCTCGCAGACCGAGGCCGAGGCCTGCGACACCTACCTGCAATCGCAGGGCGTGCTGGTGCGCCGCACCACCGGCTACGGCCTGCCGCACGCGCTGCGCATCACCGTCGGCGACGAGGCGTCGTGCCGCCGCGTGGCGCATCTGGTGGGGCAGTTCAAGGCCGGCGCGCGATGAGCGAGACGCAGGGCCCCGAAAGCTATGGCAAGGTCGCGCTGATCGGCCTCGGCCTCATCGCCTCGTCGATCTTCTGGGCGATGAAGCGGGCCGGCATGGAGAGCCACGTCAGCGGCTACGCGCGCTCGGCAGAGACGCGCGAGACCGCGAAGCGCCTCGGCCTCTGCCACGAGATCGTGGACAGCGCCGAGGACGCGGTGAAGGGGGCCGACCTGGTGATCCTCGCGGTGCCGGTCGGCGCCATGGGACCGATCGCCGAGGCCATCGCGCCGCATCTCAAGCCCGGCTGCACCGTCAGCGACGTGGGCTCGGTGAAGAAGGAGGTCATCGAGGCGGTGCGCCCGCATCTGCCCGAGGGCGTGCACTTCGTGCCGACCCACCCGATGGCGGGCACCGAGCACTCCGGACCGGACGCCGGCTTCGCCTCGCTCTACGACAACCGCTGGTGCCTGATCGTGCCGGACGGCGCCCCCGAGCAGGCCACGGCGAAGCTCGAGGCCTTCTGGCAGGCGCTCGGCGCCAAGACCGAGCAGATGGAGGTCGAGCACCACGACCTCGTCTGCGCCGTGGTCAGCCACGTGCCGCACCTGATCGCCTACACCATGGTGGGGGTTGCCGACGACCTGCGCCGGGTGTCGGACCAGGAAGTGATCAAGTTCTCCGCCGCCGGTTTCCGCGACTTCACCCGCATCGCGGCCTCGGACCCGACCATGTGGCGCGACGTCTTCATGAACAACAAGCAGGCCACGCTGGAGATCCTCGGGCGCTTCACCGAGGAGCTCTTTGCGCTGCAACGCGCCATCCGCACGGGCGACGGGCAATTGCTCTTTGACTACTTCACCCGGACGCGGGAAATTCGACGCGGCATCCTGCAGGCCGGCCAGGACACGGATGCGCCGGATTTCGGACGGGTGAAGGTGGAAAAATGATCTCTCGGGCAGCGGCACTGGCGGCACTGATGTTCCTGACATCGCCGCTGGCTGCCGCGCCCGAGACCGCGCCCGCAGCCTCGCTGCGCCCTGTCGCGCGGACCCTTGTCGAGGCGACCCTTGTCGAGGCGCCGGACCCTGCCCCCGTCACCGCCACCGCAACCGGCGCGCTCGATCGCCCGAAAGCGCGGCCCGCGACGCTCGACGCCGCACTCGGAAGCCCCGACTCCGGTGAGCGGCGCGGCGACATTCCCGCCTTCGTCCCCGAGCCCGCCGCCCGCGAGATCGCCCTGCGGGTCGCCTTTGCCGCGCGCTCGCCGCTGGCCATCCCCCTGTCGCTTCGCCCCAGCCCGCGCAGCCGCGCCATTGTCGAAAAGGCGCTGGCGATCCGGCGCGAGCGCGCCCGTGGCGCGGTCTGCGGCGATCCCGACCTGCAGGGCAGCGTGGTCGGCGCCGTGCCCGGGCGCATCTCGGGCTGCGGCATAGACGAGGCGATCAAGCTGCGCTCGGTCTCCGGACTGAAGCTCAGCACCCGCGCCACCATCGACTGCCCCACCGCCCGCGCGCTGAAGACCTGGGTCGAGCGTTCGGTGAAGCCTGCGGTGGGCACGACCGGCGGCGGGGTTTCGGGGCTGCGCGTCGCCGCCAGCTACGCCTGCCGCTCGCGCAACAACCAGCCCGGCGCCAAGATCAGCGAGCACGCCAAGGGCCGCGCCATCGACATCGCCGCCATCCGCCTTAACGACGGCAGCGAGATCTCGGTGCTGGGCGACTGGGGCAGCGGCTCCGAAGGTCGCATCCTGCGCAGGCTGCACAGCGGCGCCTGCGGTCCTTTCGGCACGGTGCTCGGCCCCGACTCCGATGCCTTTCACAAGGATCACTTCCACTTCGACACCGCCCGCTACCGCGCTGGCAGCTACTGCCGCTGACGGCGCCGCGCCAGGGCGGGACCGATCCCGCGCGATTCGCTCTCCCTCGGAAATCTGGAAACAGTGGCGACGCTCATTCGGGAACCGTTGCCTCCCGACCCATAAATTTGGACATTTTTGCGTCAAATATTTGCCCTCTTCGCGACCAACCTGCAGGCTCGGCGCATGGCCCCGGACTGCTCGAGGGGTCGGTGAAGAGGAGCGCACTGCCATGCGTCTGTTTTTCTCTGCGGTTCTGGCGGCCCTGCCCTGCGCGCCGCTGCACGCCGATATCGCTATGGAGACCGCGCAACTCGCGCCGGGCTCGCTGCTGGTGATGCAGGACGATCAGGGCCACGTGGTCAGCCACCTCGCCCGCGGCGAGGTCGAGGGCCTGTACCGCTTCGATCTCTACGACGGGGCCACGGGCGATGCGCTCTACGCCGGGCGCTACTACACCGACGCCCGCGGCGAGGTGCTGCTGAGCGTCAGCGCGCAGGGCAACGTGACGCGCTTCGAGCCTTACAGCTGCGCCCGCACCCTCGGCGAATGCGAATACGAGATCATCCACGCGGATGGCTCGCGCGAGCTGCGCCTGCGCGAGACCCGGCAGACCGACACCGGGCTGGCGTGGAAGGAATGGGGCCGCGAGGGGATCATCGCCACCGGCGGCACCACGCTCGACGAGATCGGTGCGCCGCGCGAGAGCTGGCACCGCGACCTGCGCAGCGGCGACCGCGCGCGGGCCCACAGAATCTCGCTGGCATTGAAATAGAAACTTAACGAATTTTCGCGAGTTTTGCGGGGCTCACGCGACGGCGCCGACTCAGCGATGCGGTCGCCGCGCGGCATCAGTTCGGTAGCGAGTACCGCAGGTCATCTGTGAGCGTGTTTGACGAGTGTTCAGGGCGGGGGCTTCCCCGCCCTGTTTTCGTTTGCGTTTGCGGTCGCCCCGCGTCCGGCGGGGTCAGCTCTCGCCGCCGCCGATCGCCGCGGCCAGCACCGCGCGGGCGTTCTCCGACGACCAGTCGACATCGCCGGTGATGCGGGCAACTTCCTGCCCTTCGGGGTTGATCAGCACCGTGACCGGCAGGCCCAGAACCGCCATCTCGCGCGCCAGCGTCGATTTCGGGTCGCGATGGAGCGGCAGGTTGTCGACGCCGATCTCCTCGAAGAAGGTCTGCATCGCCGGCGGCGGGTTGCGGCCGGTGGCGATGGTCACCACCTCGAAGTCATCTCCGCCCATGTCGGCCTGCAGCGCCGAGAGCGCCGGCATCTCCTCGCGGCAGGGCGCGCACCATGTAGCCCAGAAGTTCACAAGCGCCCATTTGCCCTGCAGGTCCGCCAGCGCCTTGTCGCCGCCGTCGAAGTCGATGAAGCCGGAGGTGCCCACCGGCTTCGGCGCCGCGTGGAAGACCAGCTTCTTCATTTCGCCTTCCCGCAGGGCACTCGCGGCCTCGACATCGGCCAGCGCCGGATTTGCAAGCGCAACACCGGCGGTATAGAGGATCGCCAAGGCCAGTTTTTTCATCTTCCCTCCGGAAAGGCAGCACATGTCGGACAAGACCTCGAACCAGATGTGGGGCGGCCGTTTCGCCGCTGGACCCGATGCCATCATGGAGGCGATCAACGCCTCGATCGGCTTCGACAAGCGGCTGGCGGCGCAGGATATTGCCGGCTCGAGGGCCCATGCGGCCATGCTCGCCGCCACAGGCATCGTCGACACTAGCGACGCCGAGGCAATCCGGGAAGGTCTGCTCACGGTCTTGTCAGAGATCGAGGCCGGTGACTTCACGTTCTCCACCGCGCTGGAAGACATCCACATGAACGTCGAGGCGCGCCTGAAGGAGATCATCGGCGAGCCCGCCGGCCGGCTGCACACCGCGCGCTCGCGCAACGACCAGGTGGCGACCGACTTCCGGCTCTGGGTGCGTGACCAGTGCGACGCCGCCGAGGGCGGCATCCTCGCGCTGATGAAGGCGCTGCTGGGCCAGGCCGAGGCCGGCGCGGACTGGGTGATGCCGGGCTTCACCCACCTGCAGACCGCGCAGCCGGTGACCTGGGGCCACCACATGATGGCCTATGTCGAGATGTTCGCCCGCGACCTGTCGCGGATGCGCGATGCGCGCAAGCGGATGAACGAATCGCCGCTCGGCGCGGCGGCCCTCGCGGGCACCGGCTTCCCGATCGACCGCCAGATGACCGCCGAGGCGCTTGGCTTCGACCGCCCCATGGCCAACTCGCTCGACGCCGTTTCGGACCGCGACTTCGCGCTGGAGTTCCTCGCCGCCGCCTCGATCTGCGCCATGCACCTGTCGCGCTTTGCCGAAGAGCTGGTGATCTGGTCCTCGGCGCAGTTCCGCTTCGTGACCCTGTCGGACCGCTTCTCCACCGGCTCGTCGATCATGCCGCAGAAGAAGAACCCCGACGCCGCCGAGCTGATCCGCGCCAAGATCGGCCGCATCTTCGGCGCCAATGTCGCGCTGCTGATGGTGATGAAGGGTCTGCCGCTGGCCTATTCCAAGGACATGCAGGAAGACAAGGAACAGGTCTTCGATGCCGCCGACAACCTGGTGCTGGCGCTGGCCGCGATGGAGGGCATGGTCAAGGACATGACCGCCAATGTCGCCAACCTCGAGGCCGCCGCCGCCTCGGGCTTCTCCACCGCCACCGACCTTGCCGACTGGCTGGTGCGCGAGACCGGCCTGCCGTTCCGCGATGCCCACCACGTCACCGGCGCGCTGGTCGCCATGGCCGAGAAGAAGGGCTGCGATCTGAGCGATCTTTCGCTGGAAGAGATGAAATCGGTCAACGACACCATCACCGAGGGTATCTTCGATGTGCTCGGCGTGCATAACTCGGTGGCAAGCCGCATGAGCTATGGTGGAACCGCACCCGCCCGCGTGCGCGAGCAGGTGGCCCGATGGAAGGAAACCCTGGGATGACACGACTCGCCGGACTGACCCTGATCGCCGTGACCATGTTCCTCGCCGCCTGCGAGGATCCGAACCGCGGACCCAGGATGAGCACCGGCGTTTCGATCGGCCCCGGCGGCGTTAAGCCGCACGTCGGGGTCTCCGCAGGGCGCGGCCCGGTCCGTGTCGGCGTCGGCACCTGACGGGCCGCGGGCCCCGGCTCACTTGTCGAACCCGTCGTCCTGGGCGATGGTGCCCGCGCCCGGGGTCCCCGGGCGCGCAACCACCACGAGGACGACCATGATCTTCCGCAGCACCCTGGCCCTCGGCCTCGTCGCCCTGCTCGCCGCCTGCGGCGCAGATGGCGCCCCCACCCGGCCCGACCCCAAGGAAACCGCGCCTGAACCGGGTGTCAGCCTGCACGGCGCGGTGAAGATGGGCGTCGCCTATCCATGAGCCTGCGCCACCTGTGGCTGGCGCTCGCGCTCTGGGGCGCGGTGCACCCGATGATCCACATGCTGGGCTGGCTGTCGCAGAACGGCTGGTCCCTGGCCGGGCTCTTCGCCGCCTGGCAGGCCAATGGCGCGGTGACCGGGCTGAGCTGGGATCTGGTGATCGCCGCCGTCACCCTGACGCTCTGGATCCTCGCCGAGGTCGCCGTGCGCCGCAACTGGTCGGCGCTGCTGGCCATCCCCGCCACCTTCCTCGTCGGCGTGAGCTTCGGGCTGCCGCTCTACCTGTGGTTCCGCTCGCGGCCGGTGTGACACGTCGGAACGCCTGACGCCCGCGCCCACGGCCCCTGTTCCCTTCCCACGGGTTATCCATTATTCCCGCGCTGAAGCCCAAGCGCGGCAGCACTTATCCGGGGACCGACATGGACCATTTCCTCTATCGCAACGGCATTCTCCACGCCGAGGATGTGCCCCTGCCCGAGATCATCTCGCAGGTCGGCAGCCCGGTCTACGTCTACTCCACCGCCACGCTGCTGCGACACTTCCTGCTGTTCGACGAGGCGCTGAGCTGGGGCCCGCACCTGGTGTGCTACGCGATGAAGGCCGCTTCCAACCAGGCGATCCTCAAGACCCTCGCCAAGGCCGGCGCGGGCATGGACGTGGTCTCGGGCGGCGAATACGCCCGCGCCAAGGCCGCCGGCGTGCCCGGCGACCGCATCGTCTTTTCGGGCGTCGGCAAGACCCGCGCCGAGATCCGCACCGCGCTCGAGGGCGGCATCCGCCAATTCAACATCGAGAGCGAGCCGGAGATGGAGGTGATCTCGGAGGTCGCCGTCACCCTCGGCGTCACCGCCCCGGTGACCATCCGCGTGAACCCCGACGTGGATGCCAAGACACACGCCAAGATCGCCACCGGCAAATCCGAGAACAAGTTCGGCATCCCGATCGCCCGCGCCCGCGAGGTCTATGCCCGCGCCGCCGCCCTGCCGGGGCTGAAGGTGGTCGGCATCGACGTGCATATCGGCTCGCAGCTGACCGATCTCGACCCCTTCCGGCTCGCATACCGCAAGGTCGCCGAGCTCACCCACGCGCTGCGCGTCGACGGCCACACGATCGAACGCCTCGACCTCGGCGGCGGGCTGGGCATCCCCTACACTCGCAGCAACGAGGCGCCGCCGCTGCCCACCGACTACGGCCAGATGATCCGCGAGGAACTGGGCGATCTGGGCTGCGAGATCGAGATCGAGCCGGGGCGGCTGATCGCCGGCAACGCCGGCATCCTCGTGTCGCAGGTGATCTACCTGAAGCACGGCGAGGGGCGCGACTTCCTGATCCTCGACGCGGCGATGAACGACCTGATCCGCCCGGCCATGTACGACGCGCATCACGACATCGTCCCGGTGATCGAGCCCGTCCCGGGCGGCGAGCAGCGCACCTACGACATCGTCGGCCCGGTCTGCGAAAGCGGCGACACCTTTGCCAAGGGCCGCACCATGCCGCAGGTCAATCCGGCCGAACTGGTCGCCTTCCGCTCGGCTGGCGCTTACGGCGCGGTCATGTCCTCGGAGTACAATACGCGGGCACTTGTCCCCGAAGTGCTGGTGAATGGCGATCAATTCGCTGTCATTCGCCAGAGACCAAGCTTTGAGGAAATCATAAACCGCGATACGCTCCCCGAGTGGCTGTAAGACTCCGTCCCTGAGAGTCCCCTGCGGCCGCCGGACCGCAGGAGAGACCTCAGGAGACACCGATGGCCTCAAGGGACCGCGCGCCCGCCGACATCCTCAAGCCGGTAAAATGGCAGATCCGCCTGACCCATTGGGGCATGGCGGTCGAGCGTTTCGTGCGCGCCTTCTGGCCGCTGTGGTCGGTGATCTTCGTGGTGCTCGCCGCGCTGATGCTCGGTCTTCAGGATTTGGTGGACGTCGAATGGGTCTGGGCCGCCGGTGTCCTCGCGATCGGCAGCACCGGCTGGGCGCTCTGGCGCGGCATCCGGCGCATGCGCTGGCCGCACCGCGAGGAAGCCATGCTGCGCCTCGACGGCACCCTGCGCGGCAGCCCGATCCTCGCCGCGCTCGACAGCCCCGCCATCGGTGCCTCGGACCCCGGATCGCAGGCCCTGTGGAAAGCGCACCAGGAGCGGATGCGCGTCCGCATGCTCGAGGCCCGCGCCGTGCAGCCCGACCTGCGCGTTGCCCGCGCCGACCCCTTTGCCCTGCGCTACGTGGCGCTGCTGGCGCTCTTCGTCGCGCTGATCTTCGGCTCGGTGCTGCAGATGCGCTCGGTCACCGCCATGGGGACCTCCGGCGACGGCCTTGCGACGGGACCGACCTGGGAAGGCTGGATGGAGCCGCCGGCCTACACCCGTCTGCCCTCGGTCTACCTCAACGACATCACCGCCGCCTCGCTCGACGTGCCCGAGGGTGCGCGCATCACCCTGCGGCTCTACGGCGAGGTCGGCGCGCTCGACGTCACCGAAACCGTCTCCGGCCGCACGCCCGATCCGGCGGCGGACCCCGAGGCGCCCGCCGAAACTGCGCAGGACTTCGAGGTCACCCGCTCCGGCACGCTGGCCATCGACGGCCCCGGTGGCCGCGCCTGGGAGCTTGCGGTGATCCCCGACACCCGCCCCACCGTGGCGCAGCAGGGCGAGATCGAATCGAGCTACGAGGGCGACGCGCAGATCCCCTTCGCCGCCACCGACGACTACGGCGTGGTCTCCGGCACCGCCCGCATCGAGCTGGCGCTGGACGAGGTCGACCGCCGCTACGGGCTCACCACCGAGCCCGAGCCGCGCGCGGTGATCGAGCTGCCGCTGCCGATGCCCATCGCCGGCAGCCGCACCGAGTTCACCGAGACGCTGATCGAGAATTTCTCGACCCATCCCTGGGCCAACCTGCCGGTGCGGATCTCCTTCGAGGTCGCCGACGAGGCGGGCCAGACCGGCACCGCCGCGCCGCAGGTCATCACCCTGCCGGGGCGCCGTTTCTTCGACCCGCTCGCCGCCGCACTGATCGAGCAGCGCCGCGCCCTGCTGTGGAATCGCGGCAATTCCCGCGACGTGGCGCAGATTTTGCGCGCGGTCAGCTACAAGCCCGACGACATCTTCCGCTCGGCGGTGCCCTACCTGCGGCTGCGCACCATCCAGCGCCGGCTCGAGGCCTTCACCACCGAGGGCATGACACCCGAGCAGCAGGACGAGATCGCAGGCGCGCTCTGGGATCTGGCGCTGCTGCTGGAAGAGGGCGACCTGTCGGACGCGCTTGAGCGGCTGCAACGCGCCCAGGACCGGCTGAACGAGGCGATGAAGAACGGCGCCAGCGACCAGGAGATCGCCGAGCTGATGCAGGAGCTGCGCGAGGCGACCGACGACTACCTGCGCCAGCTCTCGCGGCAGGCGCAGCAGAACCCGGACCAGAACCAGCAGCAGATGGCGCAGGATCAGAACACGATCGAGATGAGCCAGAACGACCTGCAGCGGATGATGGACCGCATCCAGGAGTTGATGGAGCAGGGCCGCATGGCCGAGGCGCAGGAAGCCCTGCGCCAGCTGCAGCAGATGATGGAGAACATGCAGGTCACCCAGGGCCAGCCCGGCCAGGGCCAGACCCCGGGCGAGCAGGCGATGGAAGGGCTGGGCGAGACGCTGCGCAACCAGCAGGGCCTGTCAGACGAGGCCTTCCGCCAGTTGCAGGACCAGTTCAACCCCGGCCAGGGGCAAGAGGGTCAACAAGGCCAGCAGGGGCAACAGGGCGATCAGCAGGGCCAGTCCGGCCAGGGTCAGGCCGGAGACCAGCCCGGGCAGGGTCAGGGCCAGCAGGGTCAGGGCCAGGGCGGCGGCCAGCAGGGCGATGGCGGCACGCTCGAGGAGAACCTCGCCGACCGTCAGCAGGCGCTGCGCGACGAGCTGAACCGCCAGCGCCAGAACCTGCCCGGTGCGGGCACCGAGGCGGGCGAAGCCGCGCGCGAGGCGCTGCGCCGCGCCGACGATGCGATGGACGGTGCCGAGGAAGCCCTGCGCCAGGATGATTTCGCCGAGGCGCTGGACCAGCAGTCGCAGGCCATGGAGGCGCTGCGCGAGGGCATGCGCAACCTCGGCGAGGCGCTGGCACAGCAACAGCAGCAGGGACAGGGCCAGCAGGGCATGGCGCAGGGCGGCGATCCCGGCCAGCAGCGCGATCCGCTGGGCCGCAACTCCGGCAGCAACGGTCAGCTCGGCACCGACGAAACCATGCTGCAGGGCGAAGACGTCTACCGCCGCGCCCGCGAGCTGCTCGACGAGATCCGCCGCCGCACCGGCGAGGGCGAACGCCCGCAGGAAGAGCTCGACTATCTCGAAAGGCTGCTGGAGCGGTTCTGAGCCGCTCCGGCCCTGCCGCGACCAAGGCCCGGGACCCGGGCCGTGGACGGCGGCGGCCGGGACAGATCAGGAGCGCTCAGCCCTGCCCCAGCTTCGGCGAGGGGCGCGGCGCTGCCAGAGGCGTCTCCGACAGGCGGATGGGCGTGCGGATGCCGGGCACCCCGCCCGCCTCCACCTTCATGCCGCGCGCGATCACCTGCGGGTTCTCGAACACCTGATCGACCGAGTTGATCGGCCCGGCGGGCACGGTGGCCTTCTCCAGGGCCGCCAGCAGCTCGGCCCGGTCCCAGCGCGCCAACGCCGCGACCAGCGCCGGGCGGAGCAGCTCGCGATGCGCCACCCGCGCCTCGTTGGTGGCGAAGCGCGCGTCCTCGGCCAGCGTCAGCCCCAGCACGTCGCAGAGCCGGGCGAACTGCCCGTCGTTGCCCACGGCCAGGATCAGATCGCCCGAGCCGGTCGGCAGCACCTCGTAGGGCGCGATATTGGGATGCGCATTTCCGAGCCGGTGCGGCGCATTGCCCGTCGCCAAATAGTTCATCCCCTGGTTGGCCAGCACCCCCACGGCGCAGTCGAGCAGCGCCATGTCGACGAGCTGCCCCTGCCCGGTGCGCGCGCGCGCCGCCAGCGCCGCCTGAATGCCGATCACCGAATAGAGCCCGGTGAAGATGTCGGCAAAGGCAACGCCCACCTTCTGCGGCTCGCCCTCGGGGCTGCCGGTCAGGTCCATCCAGCCCGCCATGCCCTGAATGAGAAAGTCATAGCCCGCCCGCTCGGCATAGGGGCCGTCCTGCCCGAAGCCGGTGATCGAGCAATAGACCAGCCGCGGGTTCACCTCGCGCAGGCTCTCGTAGTCGAGACCGTATTTGCGCAGCCCGCCGAGCTTGAAGTTCTCGATGACCACATCGGCCTCGGCCACCAGCTCGCGCACTTTCGCCTGCCCCTCGGCGGTACGGAAGTCTGCGACCACCGAGCGCTTGCCGCGGTTGGTGGCGTGAAAGTAGGCGGCCGAGCGGTCGCCGTCGCGCTCGATGAAGGGTGGGCCCCAGCGGCGGGTGTCATCGCCCTCGGGCGCCTCGACCTTGATCACCTCGGCGCCTAGATCGGCCAGCACCTGCCCGGCCCAGGGCCCGGCGAGGATGCGCGCGAGCTCGATCACGCGCACCCCGTGCATCGGGGGCAACTGGGGTGGCAGTTGCATCAGAAGAACGCCTGGATGCCGGTCTGAGCGCGACCCAGAATCAGCGCGTGCACGTCATGGGTGCCCTCGTAGGTGTTCACCGTCTCGAGGTTGGCCGCATGGCGCATCACGCCGTATTCGATCTGGATGCCGTTGCCGCCGTGCATGTCGCGGGCCATGCGGGCGATATCCAGCGCCTTGCCGCAGTTGTTGCGCTTGATCAGCGAGACCATCTCGGGCGCGGCCCGGCCCTCGTCCATCAGCCGCCCCGTGCGCAGGCAGGCCTGCAGGCCAAGTGCGATCTCGGTCTGCATGTCGGCGAGCTTCTTCTGGAAGAGCTGCGTGCCCGCCAGCGGCTTGCCGAACTGCTTGCGGTCGAGGCCATAATTGCGCGCCTGATGCCAGCAGAACTCTGCGGCGCCCATGACGCCCCAGGCAATGCCGTAGCGCGCGCGGTTGAGACAGCCGAACGGCCCCTTCAGACCCTCGACATTGGGCAGCAGCGCATCCTCGCCGACCTCGACGTCCTCCATGACGATCTCGCCGGTGATGCTGGCGCGCAGGCTCAGCTTGCCGCCGATCTTCGGCGCGCTCAGCCCCTTCATGCCCTTCTCCAGAACGAAGCCGCGGATCTTGCCGCCATGCGCCTCGGACTTGGCCCAGACCACGAAGACATCTGCGATCGGCGCGTTCGAGATCCACATCTTCGAGCCCTTCAGCACATAGCCGCCCTCGGTCTTCACCGCGCGCGTCTTCATGCCCGCCGGGTCCGAGCCCGCGTCCGGCTCGGTCAGGCCGAAGCAGCCGATCCACTCGCCGCTGGCGAGCTTCGGCAGGTATTTCATGCGCTGCTCTTCCGAGCCGTAGGCGTAGATCGGGTACATGACGAGCGAGGATTGCACCGACATCATCGAGCGGTAGCCGCTGTCCACCCGCTCCACCTCGCGCGCGACGAGGCCGTAAGCCACGTAGCCCGCGCCGATGCCGCCGTAAGCCTCGGGGATGGTCGAGCCGAGCAGGCCCAGTTCGCCCATCTCGCGGAAGATCTCGGGGTCGGTCTGCTCTTCTAGGTAAGCGTGTTCGACACGCGGCAGCAGCTTTTCCTGCGCAAAGGCGTGCGCGGTGTCGCTGATCATCCGCTCTTCCTCGGTGAGCTGCTCGCGGAACAGGAACGGGTCCTCCCAGTTGAACGAGGCAAGCGCGGGCTGTTCCTTCGGCTTGAGATGGGACAGGTCGGTCATGGGGAGGCTCCTCCGGAAAATCGCCTTGGCGAGATCATGCGTTTGGCGCGCAGACTAGCGCCGCCGCGCCCCTCTGGAAAACGATTTGATTTGCTCAAGTCATGACGAAAACTCATAGTCTGCGTATCCAAGGAGGCCCTGATGCGCAAACCCTACATGCCCAGCGTCGGCGAGCTTGAAGCCTTCGTCGCCTGCGCCCGGCGCGGCACGACGACCATGGCCGCCGAGAGCCTGAACCTCACCCAGAGCGCCATCTCGCGCTCGCTCGCGGCGCTTGAAGACCGGCTTGGCGTCGCCCTCTTCCTGCGGGTCCGGCAACGGCTGGTGCTGTCCCCGGCGGGACAGGCGTTTCTGCTGCAGGCCGAGAAGGTCCTGGGCGAGCTGAACTCCGCCGCCATGGGGGTCATGGCGTTCGGCGGGCAGTCCACCGTGCTGCGCCTCGCCGTGCTGCCGAGCTTTGCCCGCACCTGGCTGATCCCGCGCCTTCCGAGCTTTGCCCGCGCCGCCCCAGGCATCACCCTCGATCTCACCGCGCGGCTGCAGCCGGTGGAGTTCGCCCGCGACCCCTTCGATCTGGCGCTTATGCGCAGCCAGCATGAAACGCCCGGCACGCAGGCCCAGACCGTCGCCCGCGAAGAGATGGTGATCGTCGCCGCCCCCGCCCTGCTCGCCGGCCGCGCCGAGCTGACCGATGCCGAGCTGCTCGAGCTGCCGCTGCTGCAGCAATCCACTCGCCCGACGCTCTGGCTCGACTGGTTCCGCGACAGCGACACCGATGCGCGCCGCATCCTGCGCGGCGCGCGTTTCGACCATTTCGACATGATCCTCGATGCCGCGACCGCCGGGCTCGGCGTCGGCATCGTGCCCGAGATCATCGCCCGCCCGGCGCTCGCCAGCGGCCACCTCGCCCTCGCCGCCCAGCGCCGCTTCGACACCGGCGAGAGCTACGCGTTGATCCTGCCCGAACGCAGCGCGGGCAGCCCCGAGCTCGACACCTTCCGCGACTGGATTCTGCACGAAATCTCCGCCGGAGCGGCCGCGACACACGCCTGACCAGAAACACCCGCTTGAGCTGCCCGATTATTCAGCACAGGCTTGCCCAAGGGGCCCCGGAGCCCCCGCACACCTTTGCAAGAGTCCGAACTTTCTTCTTCAGTACCGCAGACCCCCGGAAGGACACCATGGCCGAAGAGCTCACCCGCAACGCAGGCACCGATGATGCCTTCACGCTTGTCCTGAACGCGCAGGCCGTGCCCGGCTCGCAATGGACCGAAGGCCAGAATGCCATCCTCAGCGATGCGGGCTTCGCAACCGCCGCCACGACCATCCGCGCCTGGCCGGGCTACGCCGAAACCCCGCTCGCCGCCCTGCCGGCGCTGGCGGCGGAGATCGGTGTCGCGGCGCTGCACTACAAGGACGAGAGCACCCGCTTCGGCCTCGGCAGCTTCAAGGCGCTCGGCGGCGCCTACGCCGTGGCGAGGCTGCTGCAGAAGGAGCTTTCGGCGCGCCTCGCCCGAAACGTAAGCATGGAGGAGATCACCTCCCGCGCCCTGCCCGAAGCGGCGCAGATCACCATCTGCTGCGCCACCGACGGCAACCACGGCCGCTCGGTCGCCTGGGGCGCGCAGAGCTTCGGATGCGCCTGCGTGATCTTCATCCACGCCACCGTCTCCGAGGGCCGCAAGTCCGCCATCGAGGCCTTCGGCGCCGAGGTCCGCCGCACCCCGGGCAACTACGACGACTCGGTGCGCGAGGCGCAGGAGATGGCCAGCGAGAACGGCTGGTTCGTGGTCTCCGACACCTCCTATCCCGGCTACATGGACGTGCCGCGCGACGTGATGCAGGGCTACGAGATCATGGCCGCCGAAGCGCTCGACGCCCTGCCCGAGCCGCCCACCCACATCTTCCTGCAGACCGGCGTCGGCGGCATGGCCGCGGCGGTCACCGCACAAGCCGTCCGGCGCTATGGCGCGGACCGCCCGAAGATCGTGCTCTGCGATCCCGACCAGGCGGCCTGCTTCCTTGCCTCCTACCGCACCGGCGACCGCACCGCGGTGCATGGCGATCTCGATACGCTGATGGCGGGACTTGCCTGCGGCGAGGTCTCGGCCCTCGCCTGGGAGATCCTGCAGGACCATGGCGACGCGGTGATCGCGCTGACCGACGCCGCCGCCATCGCCGCCATGCGCCGCCTCGCTTACCCCGAGGGTGGAGACCCTGCGCTTGTCGCGGGCGAATCTGCCGTCGCCGGCATTGCCGGGCTGCGCCTCGTCATGGCCGACCCGGAGGCGCGCGCGCTGCTCGGTCTCGACGCCACCTCCCGCATTCTCACCTTCGGCACCGAGGGAGACACCGACCCCGAGCTCTACGAGCAGCTCATCGGCGCCCCGGCCTCCCGCATTCGCGCCTAGAAAGGATTGCTCCCATGAGCCGCAAGTTCACCGTCGCCGCCGCCCAGCTCGGCCCCATCGCCAAGGACGAGCCGCGCAGCTCCGCCGTCGCCCGCCTCTGCGCGATGATGAGAGACGCCAAGGCCCACGGCGCCAGCCTCGTGGTCTTTCCCGAACTTGCGCTCACCACCTTCTTCCCGCGCTGGTTCATCGAGGCGGGCCCCGAGCTCGACCAGTGGTTCGAGACCGAGATGCCGAACGCGGCCACCGCGCCGCTCTTCGCGCTCGCCAAGGAACTGCAGATCGGATTTCACCTCGGCTACGCCGAGCTGACCCCGGACGGGCATCACTTCAACACAGCGATCCTCGTCGGGCCGGACGGCGAGATTGCCGGCAAGTACCGCAAGATCCACCTCCCCGGTCACTGGGAGAACGAGGAATGGCGCCCCTTCCAGCACCTCGAGAAGCGCTACTTCGAGAAGGGCGACCTGGGCTGGCCGGTGTTCGAGATGCTCGGCGGCAAGCTCGGTATGTGCATCTGCAACGACCGCCGCTGGCCCGAGACCTGGCGCGTGCTGGGCCTCGGCGGCGCCGAGCTGGTCTGCCTCGGCTACAACACCCCGATCCATTTCGCCCCGGCGCCCGAGCACGACCACCTGCAGTACTTCCACAACGAGCTGTCGGTGATGGCGGGCTGTTACCAGAACGGCACCTGGGGCGTGGCCGTGGCCAAGGCGGGGCTCGAGGAAGGCTCGGTGCTGATCGGCGGCAGCCTCATCGTCGCCCCCACCGGCGAGATCGTCGCCAGGGCCACCACCTCCGGCGACGAGGTGATCACCGCCGAGGTCGACCTCGACCGTTGCGCGGAGATCCGCGCCAATGTCTTCAACTTCGAGGAACACCGCGAGCCGCAGGACTACCTGCCGATCACCGCCCCCAAGGCCAAGCGCCGCGCGGCGGAATAACCTCGCTCCCGAAGAGCCTCTTTGAAAAGAGAAGAAGCGGAGGACGCGCTGCCCTCCGCATCTTCGTCTAGATCGAAATATCCCGGGGGAGGCGCGCGCAGCGCGGTGGGGGCAAGGCGCCCTCTCCCCGCCCCTGCTCCGCCGCGCCTCAGAAGCCGTAGAAGAACCCGGCGTTGTTCGCGAGGATGATGCGGATCGCGTAGAGGCCGATCAGCGCCACCAGCGGCGCGAGGTCGAGCCCGCCCATCGGCGGCAGGACCCGGCGGATCGCCGAGTAGACCGGCTCGAGCAGGCGGTTCAACCCGTCCCAGATCTGGGCGACCAGCGGCTGGCGCAGGTTCAGCACCTGGAAGTTGATCAGCCAGCTCATGATCACATGCGCGATGATGATGAACCAGATCACGTCGAGGATCAGCATCAGGATCTGGAACAGAGATTGCATGCGGGTGTGCCCTTTGTCAGTAAAACCGACCCAAGACCTAGGCAGCCTCGGGGCAAAGCTCAAGAGTGCCGCGAGGTCGCGGTTGACGTTGGCGTCACCCTGCGACCCCTTTGCCCCGAAAGGAGCGCCCATGTACCCGTTTCTGCGCCTCGCCAAAGAACTCTTTCTCATCCGCAACGCCGCGCCGCTCGCCACTGGCGAGGTCAGCGTCACCCGTCACATCTGCTGGCCCTGGGATCTCGACATGTTCGCCGAGCTCAACAATGGCCGGGTGCTGACGCTCTACGACCTCGGGCGCATGCCGATGGCGAAACGCAGCGGGCTTCTGGCGATGCTGAAGCGCGAGCGCTGGGGCTTTGCCATCGCCGGCGCCATGGTGCGCTACCGCCAGCGGATCAAGCTGTTCGACCGGATCGAGATGCGCAGTCGGGTGATCGGCTGGGACCACCGCTTCCTCTACATCGAGCAGAGCATGTGGAAAACGGACGGGGCGTGCGCCAGCCACGCGGTCTACCGCGCCGCGGTCACCTCGAACGCGGGGATGATCGCCCCCGAGCGGGTGATGCAGATCCTCGGCAGCGACGAGACCTCTCCGGCCCTGCCCGGCTGGGTGGCGCGCTGGATCGAGACCGAGGCCGAGCGCCCCTGGCCGCCAATGCAGGAGCCCGTGCTCGCGCCCCTGCATCGGGCCCCCGGGATCGCCCCTGAAATCACCCATGAACTCCCCCCTGAAGTCACCCCGGACCTGGCCGAGGAAAGCGCGGCCTAAATTCCCGCGCAGCCCGGCCTCGGCCTTGCCTTGGCCACGGCGCCCCTGTTCTATCGGCCAGCAGGCAACCTCGGGGTGGGACGGGCAATGACAACGGGCAGGGCGGCGGGCGCGACAGAGGGCACGGCGGCGGGCAAGACGCTGCGCAGGCGCATCTGGGGCTGGTTCTTCTTCGACTGGGCCAGCCAGCCCTACAACACGCTGCTGATCACCTTCATCTTCGCGCCCTACGTGAAGGAGCTGATGGGCGACGGCAGCGCGGCGCAGGCGGCCTGGGGTTTCGGCATCGGCGCGGCGGGGATCGTCATCGCGCTGCTCGCCCCGGTGCTCGGCGCCCTGGCCGACAGCGGCGGCCACCGGCTGCGCTGGATCTGGCTGTTCTCGGCGCTCTACGTGGTGGGTGCAGGCATGCTCTGGTTCGCCGCCCCGGGAGATTTCAACCTCACCACCACGCTGGTCTTCTTCGCGCTGGGTCTGGTCGGCATGGAGTTCGCCACGATCTTCACCAATGCCATGCTGCCGGATCTCGGCCCGCGCGAGCAGATTGGCCGGATCTCGGGCAATGGCTGGGCCTTCGGCTACCTCGGCGGGCTGATCGCGCTGGCGCTGATGCTGGCGCTCTTCGCCGAGAGCGCGGCGACCGGCAAGACCTTCCTCGGCCTCGACCCGGTGCTCGGCCTCGATGCAGCGCAGCGCGAGGGCACCCGTGCCGTGGGCCCGCTCACCGCGCTGTGGTACGCGGTCTTCATGATCCCCTTCTTCCTGTGGGTGAAGGAGCCCCCCGCGAGCCGGCCCGCGACAGGCGCCGTGCGCCGCGGCCTCGCACAGCTCAAGGACACGCTCGCGCGGCTGCCACGCCGCCCCTCGCTCTTTGCCTATCTCGCCTCGTCGATGTTCTACCGCGACGCGCTGAACGGCATGTATGCCTTCGGCGGGATCTATGCCGCCGGGGTGCTGGGCTGGTCGGTGGTCGACACCGGGGTGTTCGGCATCCTCGCCATCATCTCCGGTGCGCTGTTTGCCTGGCTCGGCGGCCATGCCGACACGCGGTTCGGCCCGAAACCGGTGATCGCGGCGATGATCCTACTGCTGACGCTGGTGGCCGTGGCGATCGTGCTGGTCGACCGCTCCAGCGTCTTCGGCCTGCCGGTACCAGAGGGCTCCAATCTGCCCGACCTGGCCTTCTACCTCTTCGGCGTGCTGATTGGCGCCGCCGGCGGGGTGCTGCAGTCGGCCTCGCGCAGCATGATGGTGCGCCAGGCCGATCCGGCGCGGATGACCGAGGCCTTCGGGCTCTTCGCGCTCTCGGGCAAGGCGACCTCCTTCCTCGCGCCGCTGCTGATCGGCACCGTCACCGCGCTGAGCGGATCGCAGCGAATTGGGGTGACGCCGCTCATCGTCCTTTTCGTGGTGGGGCTTGCTCTGTTACGCTGGGTGAAACCAGACGGAGATCGAGCAGAATGATCCGCACCCTGACCCGCCTCACCCTAGCTCCAACGCTTGCGCTGACGCTCGCCCTGGCGCTCGCGTCCTGCAGCGATGACCGACCCGCGCCCCGGGCGACCAGCACCGACCAGTTGCCCAAGGTCACCGGCGTGATCTCCACCAAGAGCGCGAAGCAGCTCTTCGGAGCGCAGAGCGTGTCGGCAGAGCTGACGCCCGCCGCCTTCGGCTCCTATTCCAAGGGCTGCGTCGCCGGCGCCCGGCAACTGCCCGAGACCGGGCCGACCTGGCAGGCCATGCGGCTGTCGCGCAACCGCAACTGGGGCCACCCCGAGCTGGTCGACTTCCTGCAGGACCTGTCGCGCAAGGCCGCGCAACTCCCGGGCTGGAACGGTCTCTACGTCGGCGACATGAGCCAGCCGCGCGGCGGGCCGATGACCTCGGGCCACGCCAGCCACCAGATGGGGCTCGACGCCGACATCTGGATGCGCCCCACGGACAATCTGAATCTCACGCGCCAGCAGCGCGAAGACCTCTCGTCGATTTCCATGCAGCGCACCTCGGGTGCCTACGTCAACGGCAATTGGACGCCGCAGCACCACGCCCTGCTGAAGGCCGCGGCGCAGGATCCGCGGGTGGCGCGGATCTTCGTCTTCCCCGGTGCCAAGGTGCAGATGTGCAAGGACGAGACCGGCGACCGGGCGTGGCTGCGCAAGATCCGCCCCTGGTGGGGACACCACTACCACTTCCACGTGCGCCTGAACTGCCCGCGCGGCGATGCGAGCTGCGTCAACCAGGCGCCACCGCCCGCGGGCGACGGCTGCGCCGACGCCCAGGCCTGGGTGAACAATATCCTCAACCCGCCACCGCCCGATCCCAACGCCCCGGCGCCCAAGCCCAAGCGTGACCTCGTGATGGGAGACCTCCCGGCCCAATGCGCTTCCGTCCTCGCCGCGCGCTGAGCGCCGCGCTGGCCAGCCTGATGGCGGTCTCGGCCTGCGCCGAGACCCCGCAGGGCAGCGCCGGCACGCAGTACATCGGCAGCTTCACCTGGGATCACTGGCACGACCGCTTCGGCGGATTCTCGGGGCTCGAGGTCAGCGACGACGGGATGCAGTTCACCGCGATCAGCGACCGCGGCAGCATCGTCATGGGCAGGTTCGAGCGCGAGGGCGAGAGTGAAGGCACCGGCACCGAACCGGGCGGGCGGATCACCGGCCTCTCGGCGACGCCGGTGGAAAAGCTGCTCGGCGAGACCGGCACCCGCATGCACCCCGACATCGACGACGCCGAGGGGCTGGCGATCGGGGCGGACGGGCGCATCTACGTCTCCTTCGAGGGGCCACCGCGCATTCACGCCTCGGAGCGCTACGACCTGCCCGCCACGGTGCTGCCCAAGGGGCCGTTCTACCCGCATCTGCAGATGAACTCGGGCATGGAGGCGCTGGCCATCGACGCGCAGGGCCGGCTGCTGGTTCTGCCCGAGCGCTCGGGCCAGCTCACCCGCCCCTTCCCGGTCTGGCGACTGGACGGCGATACCTGGAGCCACGCCTTCGACCTGCCGCGCCGCGGCGGCTTCCTCGCCGTGGGCGCCGACATCGGCCCCGACGGGCGCTTCTACCTGCTGGAGCGCGAGTTCACCGGCTACGCCTTCCGCAGCCGGGTCCGGCGCTTCGACATTGCCGGCGACGAGGTCCGCCACGAGCAGACGCTCTTCGAAAGCGCCCCGCTCGAGCATGACAATCTCGAGGGGCTCGCGGTCTGGAGCCCGGCGCCGGGGCACATCCGACTGACGATGATCTCGGACGACAACTTCAAGTTCTTCCAGAAGACTCAAGTCGTCGAGTACGAGGTGACCGAAGACACGCGCACGGCGGAATCGCTTGATCCGCAGGCCCCCAGCCGCTAAGGACGCGCCCGTCCGCCCGTCAGGTGGGCCGAGTTCCCCGCCACCTTGTAAAACGGGTCACCCTCATGACACGCTCCTACCTTCCCGGCATCCTTGCCATGGCCGCCACCGTGCTGGCCTCGAACATCCTCGTACAGATCCTCTTCGGCCAATGGCTGACCTGGGGTGCCTTCACCTATCCCATCGCCTTTCTCGTCACCGACCTGATGAACCGCCTCTACGGCGTAAGGGCCGCGCGCAAGGTGGTGCTGGCCGGCTTCGTCACCGGGGTGATCTGCTCGCTCATCGGCACGCAGGTCATGCTGCAGGGCGACGGTTACAGCTACCCCGCCGTGACGCTGCGCGTCGCCATCGGTTCGGGCGCCGCCTTCCTCGCGGCGCAGCTCATGGACGTGACGATCTTCGACAAGCTGCGGGGCGGCGCCTGGTGGCGCGCGCCGCTGGCCTCTACCCTGGTCGGCAGCTCGCTCGACACGGCGATCTTCTTCACCGTGGCCTTCGCGGGCGCGCTGAGCTTCCTCGAGCCGGGCAACGACGTGTCCTGGGCCAACGAGGCGCTGCCCCTGCTGGGCGCGGGCCCGGTGGTGCCGCTCTGGGTCTCGCTGGGGCTCGCTGACTGGATGGTGAAGCTGTCGCTGGCGATCCTTGCCCTCGTGCCTTTCCGGATGATCGTTTCGAAGGCACTTGCGAGTCGTTCCCTCGCGTGAGCTGTTAAAAATGCTTTGCGGAGTCCACATTCCGTGGCACGCTGAACTTGCGTTTTTCAAACAGCTGAAAGGAGGTGATCCAGTGTCTAGAGTCACATTGGAGAAAGGTGTCGGAACAGTTCGGAGGGCAGTACGCTAGGGCAACCCCTGGCGTGAAGGAACCCGAATTGGCGCGACCTAACCGGCCCGCCTCCTTGACGTCTCGAATGGGTCACGCGACAGGCCGCGTGACCCATTTCCCTTTAAGGACGACCTTTCGGAACGTCCGTTCAGAAACGGCCTGCGCCCCTCCGGCGCGGGCCGTTTGGCATTTCGGGAGGGGCGACGACAGCGCACCGTTGCAGCCGACCAGCACGGCAACCGGCTTGCGCCGCTCCCGCGCCGCGCTAATGTCCGCCCCATGCTGCGCATCACCGACACCATAAGCATCGAGGACTGGGAACTCACCGAGCAGTTCATCCGCTCCTCCGGCCCCGGCGGGCAGAACGTCAACAAGGTCTCCACCGCCGTCGAGCTGCGCTTCGAGGCCGAACGCTCGCCGAACCTGCCGGGCCCGGTCAAGGCGCGGCTCAAGCGCCTCGCAGGGCGACGCTGGACCAAGGACGGCGCGCTGATCCTGCAGGTCGAGGACACCCGCAGCCAGGCCCGCAACCGCGAGATCGCCCGCGAGCGCCTCGCCGAGCTGATCCGCAAGGCGCTGGAAAAGCCGCGCCGCCGCATCCCCACCAAGCCGACGCTCGGCTCGAAGAACCGCCGGATCAAGGCCAAGAAGGAACGCGGCGAGGTCAAGGCCATGCGCGGCAAGGTCGATCCGGACTGAGACCGGGCAAGGGGGCGCTGCCCCCTCTTCGCTGCACGAATTCACCCCCGGGATATTTGCGCCTAGGCGAAAGCGCGAACAACCCCCGGCTTCTTCTCTTTCCAAATACGCAAACCCGCCGCCCGCCGGGCCGAACCGCGCGTCCGAGGCGCGCTCCGGGTCTTGTTCACCGAATCTTAGTGTGAGAGTCTGCGTTGTAGAGCAGAGACACATAATCAGGCCCCAGCCCATGCCACGCGACATTGCGCCCGCCGAGGCGCTGCTGAAGGATATTTTCGGCTATGACGCCTTCCGTCCGGGACAGGGCGAAATCGTTGACGCCGTGGCGGCGGGGCACAATGTTCTGGCCATCATGCCCACCGGCGGCGGCAAGTCGCTGTGCTACCAGCTGCCGGCGCTGCTGCGTGGCGGGCTGACGGTGGTGATCTCGCCGCTGATCGCGCTGATGCGCGACCAAGTGCGCGGGCTGCGCGAGGCCGGCGTGGCCGCCGGCGCGCTGACCTCCGGCAACACCCAGGACGAGACCGACGCCGTCTGGCAGGGGCTCGAGGACGGCTCGCTGCGGCTGCTGTACCTCGCCCCGGAACGGCTCGCCTCGACCGGCACGCAGCGCATGCTGGCGCAGGCCGGGGTCGGGCTCATCGCCGTGGACGAGGCGCACTGCGTCAGCCAGTGGGGGCACGACTTCCGCCCCGACTACCTGCGTATCGGCGAGCTGCGGCGCGCCCTGAACGTGCCGATCGCCGCCTTCACCGCCACCGCCGACCAGGAAACCCAGGCCGAGATCGTCACGAGGCTCTTCGACGGCCAGCAGCCCGAGACCTTCCTGCGCGGCTTCGACCGGCCCAATATCCACCTCGCCTTCGCGCCCAAGGACAGCCCGCGCGCGCAGATCCTGCGCTTCGCCGCCGCGCGCCGGGGCCGGTCGGGGATCGTCTACTGCGGCACCCGCGCCAAGACCGAGGCGCTCGCCAAGGCGCTCGGCGACGAGGGCCACCCGACCTGCTTCTACCACGGTGGCATGGAGGCCGAGGCCCGCCGCGCCGTCGAGGAGCGCTTCGCCACCGAGGACGGGCTGATCGTCTGCGCCACCGTCGCCTTCGGCATGGGGGTCGACAAGCCCGACATCCGCTGGGTCGCCCATGCCGACCTGCCGAAGAGCATCGAGGCCTATTACCAGGAGATCGGCCGCGCCGGGCGCGACGGCGCGCCCGCCGAGACGCTCACCCTGTACGGTGCCGACGACATCCGCCTGCGCCGCGCCCAGATCGACGAAGGCATGGCGCCGCCCGAGCGCCGCGCCGCCGACCACGGCAGGCTGAACGCGCTCTTGGGGCTGGCCGAGGCGCTGGGATGCCGCCGCCAGACCCTGCTGCGCTACTTCGGCGAGGCGGCGGAGCCCTGCGGCAACTGCGATCTCTGCGACAGCCCCCCCGAGGTCTTCGACGGCACCGAGGCGGTGCGCAAGGCGCTCTCGGCGGCGCTGCGCACCGGCGAGAATTTCGGCGCCGGGCACCTGATCGACATCTTGCTGGGCAACGAGACCGACAAGGTGCGCCAGCGCGGCCACGATGGCTTGCCGACCTTCGGCGTCGGCCGCGACCTCAAGAAGGGGCAATGGCAGGCGGTCTTCCGGCAGATGATGGGGCGCGACCTGGTGCGCCCCGATCCCGAGCGCCACGGCGCGCTGGTGATGACCGAGGCCGCGCGCCCGATCCTGCGCGGCGAGGAAAGCATCGAGCTGCGCCGCGACGTGATCGACAAGGCCGCGCAGCGCCGCCCGCAGGTCAAGACGCTGGTCAGCGAAGAGGATGCGCCGCTGATGTCGGCGCTCAAGGCCAAGCGCCGCGCGCTGGCCGAGGCCGCCTCGCTGCCGGCCTACATGATCTTTCCCGATCGCACGTTGATCGAGATGGCCGAGCGCCGCCCCGAGAGCCTCGACCAGATGGGCGCGATCTCGGGTGTCGGCGCCAAGAAGCTGGAACGCTACGGCGCCGAGTTCCTCTCGGTGATCACCGGCGGCGCCCCCGAAGAGACGCATCCGCTGCGCATGCGCGCCGCGGCGCGCGGCACCGGCGATCTCTACGACCGGCTGATGAGCGCCCAGGCCGAGCTGATCCGCGGCGAGGACGGCACCGAGAAGCCGCTCTCCTGCTCCGCCTCGCTGCTCGCCAAGATTGCCGGCCTGCGCGATCCCGCGCCCGAGGATCTGGAGCGGATTCTAGGGGAGCGACGTTTTGTCCGCTTCGGCCCGGCCTTTATGGACCTTCTCGCCGAAGCTGGTTAGAACGATTCCAAGTTCTGGATCTGTTCAAGGAGTGACCGCGCATGCTCGTGGTGATTTCGCCCGCGAAGAAACTGGATTGGGCCCCCCGTGAGACCGAGATGACGACGCCGGATTTCGGCGAGGACGCGCTGCGCCTGGTTGAGACCGCGCGCGACCTCACACCCGGTGACCTGAAGAAGCTGATGCACCTGTCAGACAAGCTCGCCGAGCTCAACCACGCGCGCTTCCGCGACTATGCCGAAGAGCCCGAGGTCGAGGCGCTGCGGCCCGCCGCGCTGGCCTTTGCCGGCGACACCTACCAGGGGCTCGACGCCACCTCTCTCGACCCCGAGGAGATGGACTACGCACAGGATCACCTGCGCATCCTCTCGGGTCTCTACGGCGTGCTGCGCCCGCGCGATGCAATCCAGCCCTACCGGCTGGAGATGGGCTCGCGCCTGAAGACCGAGCGCGGCAAATCGCTCTACGACTACTGGGGTGCGCAGCTTTCGGGCGCGCTGAACGCGCAGGGCGAGGCGACGGGGTCCGACGTTCTGGTGAACTGCGCCAGCCAGGAGTATTTCGGCGCGGTCGATCCCGAGGCGCTGAAGCTGCGGGTGATCACCCCGCAGTTTCTCGAGGACAAGGACGGTGCCCCCAAGGTGGTCAGCTTCTACGCCAAGCGCGCCCGCGGCGCGATGGCGCGCTTCATCGTCACCCGCCGCATCACCGACCCCGAGGCGCTGCGCGACTTCGACCTCGGCGGCTATGCCTATGACGAGGAACGCTCGACCGAGGACCAGCCGGTCTTCGTCCGCCCCTACTCCAACGCCGCCTGATCCGCCGGCGGCTCCGGCTGTGAGCCCGGCGCGGCCCCCGAGGCCGCACCCGGCATCCCCCAGCGGTCGATCAGCCGCGCCAGTTCGGCCTTGCGCAGGGGCTTGGTGAGGTAATCGTCGAGCCCCGCCGCGAGCAGCGCCTCGCGGTCGCCGCTCATCGCATGGGCGGTGACCGCGATGATCGGCACCCGCGGCCCCGCGCCCTCCAAAGCGCGGATGCGCTGCGTCGCCTCCTTGCCGTCCATCCCCGGCATCGAGATATCCATGAACACGATATCCGGGCGCCGTGCCTCGAATTCGCCCACCGCCTCGGCGCCGTCGCAGGCGAAGCGCAGCGCGAGATCCCGGCCCAGGGCCTCGGCCATCTTGCGGAACACCAGCTGATTGGTGCGGTTGTCCTCGGCCAGCAGCACGTCGAGCCTGGGCCGGGCGGGCGCCTCCGCCTCGGTCTCGCCCGCCTCGGGCACAGGCTGCCCCCCGGCCAGCGGCAACGGCAGGTGCAGCCCGAAGCGCGCGCCCCTGCCCAGTTCCGAAGAGACACGGAGCGCGCCGCCCATCATCTCCACCAGCCGCCGGGTGATGGCGAGCCCGAGCCCGGTGCCCTCGAAGGCGCGGTTGCGCGCGTCCTCCACCTGGTTGAATTCGCCGAAGATGTGCTCGATCTTGTCCGGCGCGATGCCGATGCCGGTATCCTCGACCTCGATCTCGAGCTGCGCCATGCCCGCCTCGACCTGCCCGGCCACCGAGATCGCCACATGCCCCTCGGCGGTGAACTTCACCGCGTTGCCCGCGAGGTTGGTGAGGATCTGCCGGAGCCGCCCGGCGTCGCCGACGAGCTCCCGCGGCAGATCCGCCGGGTAATCCACCCGCAGCGCCACGCCCTTCTCCTGCGCCGCAGGCAGCAGCAGCCGCGCCACTTCGTCGATGGTGCGGCCGAGATCGAAGGGCTCGGCCGCGAGCGCCATGCGCCCGGCCTCGATCTTCGAGTAGTCGAGGATGTCGTTGATGATCAGCAGCAGCGCCTCGCCCGAGCTGCGGATGGTCTCGGCATAGAGCCGCTGCTCCTCGCCGAGCGGACCCTCCATCAGCAGCTCGGCCATGCCCACGACGCCGTTCATCGGCGTGCGGATCTCATGGCTCATATTGGCGAGGAAGGTGGATTTCGCGTGGCTGGCGATCTCCGCCCGCTGCCGCGCCTCCTCCAGCTCATGCTGGATGCGCTTGGCCTCGGTGATGTCGATGCGCAGCCCGACGCGCCCGCCATCCGTCAGGGGCCGCTCGTAGACCCGCAGCCAGCGGCCGTCGCCGAGCTGCTGCTCGAGCGCCCGCTCGGCGCCGCGGTGCGCCGCCAGCCGCTCCTCGAGCCAGGCCTCCTCGCGCCCCTGCGCCTCGCGATACTGCCCCTGCTCGAGCCCGTAACGCAGGATGTCCTCGAAGCTGGCGCCGGGAAAGATCGCCGGCGCGCTGGCGGCGTAGATCGCGCGGTAGGTCTCGTTGCACATCAGCAGCCGGTCCTCGGCGTCGTAGAGCACGAAGCCGTCGGGCAGTTGCTCGAGCGCCGACCACATGCGCATCAGCTCGGTGATGTCGAAGCTGAGGGTTACCACGCCGCCGTCGGGCAGGTGCCGGTCTTGCAGCTGCAGGAACTGGCCGGTGTAGATGCGGATGGTCTCGGTGGGAATGGGGTCGGCCTGCCAGCGGGCGGCCATGCGGGCGCGCCAGTCATCGTCATGTTCGCCCTGCAGATCGACGATCCCCTCCTCGACCATCATGTCGAGCACATGCGCATAGCCCGCGCCGGGGCGGATCGTGTCGAGCCCGTCGAAGAGCGCCAGCCAGGCGGGATTGGCCATCTCCATCCGGCGCTCGGCATTGAACGAGGCCAACCCGTCGCGCATGCAGGCCAGCGCGGTCCAGAGCTGCCCCTCGACCAGTTCGATCTTCTGGTGCGCCGCGCCGAGCTGGGTCTTCACCCGCTGGTTCTCGTCGCGCACCGTGGCGACCTCGGCCCGAGTCTCGGTGATCTCGTGGCTGAGCTGGCGCGCATGGGAGTTGAGCTTGCGATTGGCGGCAAAAAGCTCCGCCTGCTTAAGTTCCAGCAGGCGCTCCGCCGCGAGGCGCGCGCGCCGTTCCTCGGCCAGCCGTGCCGCGATCTCCATGCCTCACATCCCCTGCGCCGCTGCCAGCATGGGCGCGGCAGGGTGAAGATCGCCTTAAGAAAACCGATGCAAAACGCCCGCTTGCCTTTACGCATGGGCAGGGGCACCATGGTACAGCCGACTTTGGGAGGAGTTGGACATGCCCCATTTCACCCCGGTTTCCACCGGTCGATGCAGCCCCCGGAGCAGCCCCAGGAGCGGCGCCCCCCGATGAGCGAAACGCTGGCAACGATCCACTGGCGCGCGCTTGACCGCGACGGCGAGGACAAGTGCCGGCTTGCCCGGCACGAGGACGGCTTCATGCTGGTCGGCCATGCGCGCTTTCGCGACGGCACCGGCTGGGCGGCGCTCGACTACGTGGTGCGCTGCGGTCCGGACTGGCTGACCCGCAGCGCCGATATCACCGGCACCAGCGGCGGCGAGGAGGTGCGCACGCGTCTCACCCGGAAGAACGGCGCCTGGCTGCTCAACGGCTCGGTGCAGCCCGATCTCGCGGCCTGCACAGACGTGGATTTCGCCTTCACCCCGGCCACCAACCTGATGCCGCTGCGCCGCCTGCCCGAGGTCGGACGGCTCGATGTCTGCGCCGCCTGGCTGCGCCTGCCCGGGCCGCGGCTCGACCCGCTCGACCAGCGCTACACCCGCGAGCGCGGCGGGCTGATCGGCTACGAGGCCGCGCAGACCGGGCACAACGCGCAGATCACCGTCGACCCGCAGGGCTTCCCGACGCTCTACCCGGGCCTGTGGAAGCGCGTCGAGGACTGAGCGTCCTCCGCACCACAGGCGCGTCGCGCCCTTCTTCTCTTTGAAAATACGCCGGGGAGCGCGAGGGGCAGCGCCCCTCGCTTCTTCTCACGACAATTCCCAGCGCGCCTGCGCGGCGCCGCGCGCTCAGACCCGCTCGATGGCCAGCGCGATGCCCTGTCCGCCACCGATGCACATGGTGATCAGGGCCTTTTTCCCGCCGATGCGCTCCAGTTCGTAGAGCGCCTTGACCGTCAGGATCGCGCCGGTGGCACCGATCGGATGGCCGAGCGCGATGGCGCCGCCGTTGGGGTTCACCTTCGCCGGGTCGAGCCCCAGACCCTTGTTCACCGCCAGCGCCTGCGCCGCAAAGGCCTCGTTGCTCTCGATCACGTCGAAATCGCCCAGCGACAGGCCGGTCCGCGCCAGCAGGTTCTCCACCGCCGGGACCGGGCCGATGCCCATGACCTCGGGCCGCACCCCGGCGTGGGCATAGCCCAGCACGCGGGCCTTTGGGGTCAGTCCCGAGGCCGCCGCCGCCTCGCCGCGTGCCAGCACCAACGCCGCCGCGCCGTCGTTCAGCCCCGAGGCATTGCCCGCCGTCACCGAGCCCTCGCGGTCGAAGGCCGGGCGCAGCCCGGCGAGCTTCTCCAGCGAGGTCGCCTTGGGGTGCTCGTCGGTGTCGAAGACCACGGTGTCGCGGCGCGAGGCGATCTCCACCGGCACGATTTGCTCCTTGAAGCGACCGGCCTCGATGGCTTTCGCGGCGCGCTGCTGGCTCTCCAGCGCAAAGGCGTCCTGCGCCTCGCGCGGGATGTCGTGTTCCTTGGCGACGTTCTCGGCGGTGATCCCCATGTGGCCGGTGCCGAAGGGGCAGCTCAGCGCGCCGAGCATCATGTCGACGGTGCGGATGTCGCCCATCTTCTGGCCCCAGCGCTGGTCGGGGATGATGTAGGGCGCGCGGCTCATGCTCTCGGTGCCGCCGACCAGCGCGAAGTTGGCGTCGCCCAGCATGAGCGCCTGCACGCCCGAGACGATGGCCTGCGCGCCGGAGCCGCAGAGCCGGTTCACGTTCATCGCCGGGGTGGTCTCGGGAATGCCCGCCTGCATCGCCGCGACCCGGCTGAGGTACATGTCGCGCGGCTCGGTGTTGAGCACGTGGCCAAAGACCACCTGACCGATTTGCCCGCCCTCGACGCCGGCACGCTCCAGCGCCGCCTTGGCGGCCACGGTGCCGAGCTCGATCGGCGGCACGGATTTCAGCGCCCCGCCAAAGGTGCCGATGGCGGTGCGCGCCCCGCCGAGGATGACGATGTCGTCAGAAAATTCGAAGGACATGACGGCTCTCCCTTTCCGCTGCGTCTGCAAGTCGCGCGGACCATGCCGCAGCGCGGCACGGCTGTCAGCCGGGACGTTCCGTCACCCCGTCCGGCCCCGGATCTGCGCGGGGGTCCGCCGGCGCCTCGCCCAGCATCCGCACCTCGCGCTGCGGAAAGGGGATCGAGATGCCGTTTTCCTTGAAGGCGTCCCAGAGCGCGAGGAACACGTTGCCGCGGATATTGGTCAGCCCCTGCGAGGGGTCGATGATCCAGAACCGCAGGATGTAATCGACCGAGCTGTCGCCGAAACCGGTGATATGGCACACCGGCGGGCGGCTGCTCAGCACCCGCTTCACGCTCTGCGCCGCGTCGATCGCCACCTTGCGCACCAGGTGCGGATCGTCGCCGTAGGCGGTGCCGAAATGGATGTCGACCCGGACCAGCTCGTTGGAGTGCGACCAGTTGACCACCTGCCCGGTGATCATGTCCTCGTTGGGGATGAGGTATTCCTTGCCGTCGCGCGTGGTGATCGACACGTAGCGCGCGCCCAGCGCGTTGATCCAGCCGAAGGTCTCGCCGATGGAGATCACGTCGCCCGGCTTGATCGACTTGTCGAGCAGGATGATGATGCCCGACACGAGGTTCGACACCACCTTCTGCAGGCCGAAACCGAGGCCGACGCCGATCGCGCCCGAGAGCACCGCGAGCCCGGTCAGGTCCACCCCCGCCAGCTTCAGCGCAAAGAAGAAGGCCGCGCCGTAGAGCGCCACCTGCAGGAATTTCACCGCCAGAACCTGCATCGAGGGGCTGATCCCCTCGTTGCGCCGGATGCTCGCAGCGCCCGCGGTGGTCAGGAAACGCGCCACCGCCACCAGCGCGATCAGGATCACCATCGCCTGCAGGATCAGCCAGAGCGAAAGCTTGGACTCGCCGAAGCTGACCGCCGCGCTTTCCAACAGCGCCTGCGCCTCGTCGGTGAGCCCGAGGATCCAGATGGTCACGTAGCCCCAGGCGCCGTAGCGCACCAGCGAGCGCAGCGCCGGGTTGCCGATCAGCCGGGTGATCAGCGCAATCACCAGCCAGGCGCTCGACAGTTGGGCAATGATTTCCAGAAGATAGGTGCGGGACGGCCAGGTGACCTGGTGCATGAAGCCGATCACGTGCCAGATCAGCGTCACGAAGATGATCATCCGCAGCCGCCTATGCAGCACCACCAGGATGCGCATCTGCCACTTCGGCCATCCCTCGCGGGCGCGCATCCATTCGTAAAGCAGGGGGCCCAACCAGGCCCGCAGAAGATGCGCCGCGGCAAACAGTCCTATCGCGATGACCAGCTGGTAGAACATCCACGGGCGCAGCACGATCGCGAGGAACGTGTCGATCTGGCCCAGAAGCGTCACGCCGGTCTGTTGCAGCGCCTCGAAGGGCGTCGGATCGGTTTGCGGCAGGTCGGTTTCCGGGTTCATGCGCTCGCGAGGCTCCTCAGGCCATCAGCGTGGCATCCCTGCCGTTTTCGCTCAAGGCCTTGTCCGTCAGGGCCTTGAGCGGCCGGTCGCCGGCTCAGCGTTTCGGCAGGTTCAGGGTGATCTCCTGCGCCTCGGCCTGCGGAAGGCTGAGCAGCAGCCCCCAGAGCAGCGTGGCGATCAGGATCAGGTGCATGGCGTTCATCAGGGTCATGGCGTCTCGTCTCCTCCCGTTCAGGACGGTCCGCTCAGGGCGGTAACAAAACTACGTCCGGCAGCACGAAAAGTTCCGATCCTTCCACCTCGGCGACCAGGATCGCGCGCGACGGGTTGATCGGCGCGCGCCAAAGGAGTATCCCCGCCGCATGACTCGGCTTCTTGACCTCGGTGACCGCGCGCGTCTGCGCGAAAGGTTCCACGGCGCGAACTTCACGGTTCTGGCGCGCCTATAAGGCTGTCTTAAGCCCGCCCCGGCGCGGGGGCTTCCGACCTGCGCCAAGCCCAAGCCAAATTCCAAGACATATACCCCGAGAGGACCCCCATGTCCGGCAAGACGCTCTACGACAAGATCTGGGATGCCCACGTCGTCCAGCAGGACGCAGATGGCACCTGCCTGCTCTACATCGACCGCCACCTCGTGCACGAGGTCACCTCGCCGCAGGCCTTCGAGGGCCTGCGCATGACCGGCCGCTCCGTACGCGCGCCGCAGCGCACCATCGCCGTGCCCGACCACAACGTGCCCACCACGCTCGACCGCGAAGGCGGCATCGAGAACGAGGAGAGCCGCATCCAGGTCGAGGCGCTCGACAAGAACGCCCGCGAGTTCGGCGTGAATTACTACCCGGTCAGCGACGTGCGCCAAGGCATCGTGCACATCGTCGGGCCCGAGCAGGGCTGGACCCTTCCGGGCATGACCGTGGTCTGCGGCGATTCGCACACCGCCACCCACGGCGCCTTCGGCGCGCTGGCGCATGGCATCGGCACCTCCGAGGTCGAGCACGTGCTCGCCACCCAGACGCTGATCCAGTCCAAGTCGAAGAACATGAAGGTCGAGATCACCGGCCAGCTCGCGCCGGGCGTCACCGCCAAGGACATCACCCTCTCGGTGATCGGCCACACCGGCACCGGCGGCGGCACCGGCTACGTCATCGAGTATTGCGGCGAGGCGATCCGCTCGCTGTCGATGGAAGGCCGGATGACCGTCTGTAACATGGCCATCGAGGGCGGCGCCCGCGCCGGCCTGATCGCGCCGGACGAGACCACCTTCGACTACGTGAAGGGCCGCCCGCATGCGCCGAAGGGCGCGCAGTTCGAGGCCGCGCTCGCCTGGTGGAAGACGCTCTACTCCGATGACGACGCACATTGGGACAAGGTCGTCACCATCAAGGGCGAAGACATCGCCCCCGTCGTCACCTGGGGCACCTCGCCCGAGGACGTGCTGGCGATCACCGACGTGGTGCCCGCGCCCGAGAGCTTCACCGGCGGCAAGGTCGAGGCGGCCAAGCGCGCGCTGTCGTACATGGGTCTCGAGGCCGGCCAGAAGCTGACCGACATCAAGATCGACACGGTGTTCATCGGCTCCTGCACCAACGGCCGGATCGAGGACCTGCGCGCCGCGGCCGAGATCCTCAAGGGCAAGAAGATCAAGGACGGCATGCGCGCGATGGTCGTGCCGGGCTCGGGCCTCGTCCGCGCCCAGGCCGAGGAAGAGGGCCTTGCGCAGATCTTCATCGACGCGGGCTTCGAGTGGCGGCTTGCCGGCTGCTCCATGTGCCTTGCGATGAACCCCGACCAGCTCGCCCCGGGCGAGCGCTGCGCGGCCACCTCGAACCGCAACTTCGAGGGCCGTCAGGGCAAGGGCGGGCGCACCCACCTGATGTCCCCGGCCATGGCGGCGGCGGCGGCGGTCACCGGCCACCTCACCGACGTGCGCGACCTCATGGCCGCGCCGGCCGAGGCGTAAGCGATCCCGGGGTCCCGGCAGGGACCCCTTCCCCTATTCCGGCGGATCCGGCCGGCCCCCTGCGTCATCGGCGCCGGACATGCCCCGGACCCGCCCCATCCCCAAGGAGGGACAGATGGAAAAATTCGAGAAGCTGACCGGGATCGCGGCGCCCATGCCGCTGGTGAACATCGACACCGACATGATCATCCCCAAGCAGTTCCTGAAGACGATCAAGCGCTCCGGCCTCGGCGTGCATGCCTTCGACGAGATGCGCTACCTCGACGACGGCTCGGAAAACCCCGAGTTCGTGCTGAACCAGCCCGCCTACCGCGAGGCGTCGGTGATCGTCGCCGGCGACAACTTCGGCTGCGGCTCGTCGCGCGAACACGCCCCCTGGGCGCTGGCCGACTTCGGCATCAAGGTGGTGATCTCCACCTCTTTCGCCGACATCTTCTACAACAACTGCTTCAAGAACGGCATGCTGCCCATCGTCATGCCGCAGGACGTCGTGGACGTGCTGATGAAGGATGCCGAGAAGGGTGCCAACGCCCGCATGACCGTGGACCTGGAGAACCAGGTGGTCACCACTTCGGACGGCGAGGAATTCGCCTTTGAAGTCGACCCCTTCCGCAAGCACTGCCTGCTCGAGGGCCTCGACGACATCGGCCTGACCATGGAAAAGGCCGGCGCCATCGACACCTTCGAAAGCGCCGCAGCCCAGTCCCGCCCCTGGGTCTGAGCCGGGGCTGAGCCGCATTTAGGCAAGAACATCGAAGGGCCGTCCCCGCGGGGACGGCCCTTTTTGCTGCGCGCTTCCAATTCTGAAACGCCCCGCCTGCCCGGCGCCGGGACTGCCTCCGGCGGGGATATTTTCACCTAGACGAACGGGCCTCGCGCCCTGCGTCGTCTAGATGCAAATATCCCGGGGGAGCCGCGCGCAGCGCGGCGGGGGCAGAGCCCCCATCCGTTTCAGCAGGACCGCGAGAGGTCCATCTCCGGCACCTCCCCCGTCACGATCAGATTCGCCGCCGTGGCGGCCCGCACCTCGGCCACGGTCACCCCGGGCGCTGTCTCGATCAGGTGCAGCCCGTCGTCCTCCGGGCGGATCACCGCCTTCTCCGTGACGATGAGATCGACCCGCCGCTCGGCGGTCAGCGGCAGGGAACATTCCGGCACGATCTTCGGCGTGCCGTCCTTGGCGCTGTGGATCATCGCCACGATCACCCGCTTCGCCCCGGTGACGAGATCCATCGCCCCGCCCATGCCGGGCACGTAGACGCCGGGGATCATCCAGTTGGCGAGATAGCCGCGCTGGTCCACCTGCAGCCCGCCCAGCACCGTCAGATCGAGGTGCCCGCCGCGGATCAGCCCGAAGGAAAAGGCGCTGTCGATGGTCGAGGCCCCCGGCACCGCCGAGACGAAGCTGCCGCCCGCGTCGGTGAGATGGCGATCCGACATGCCCTCGGGCGGGCGCCGACCCATGCCGACGACGCCGTTCTCGGCCTGGAAGAACACCCCCATGCCCTCGTCGAGGTGGTCCGAAACGAGCGTCGGAATGCCGATGCCGAGGTTGACCAGCGTGTGCGGCTTCACCTCGGCGGCGCAACGCCGCGCTATGAGTTCCTTGGGGTCCATTTTGCCGGCCTCCGTCATGCCACCCTCCGGATCACGTGGTCGACCAATGCGCCGGGGGTCTTCACCGCGTCGGGCGGGATCATTCCCACCGGCACGATCTCCTCGGGCTCGGCGATCACCGTCTTCGCCGCCAGCGCCATGATCGGATTGAAGTTCGTCGCGGTGAGCATGTAGGTCAGGTTGCCCACGTAGTCGCAGCTGCGCGCGGCGATCAGCGCGAAGTCGGCGCGCAGCGGCGGCTCGAGCAGGAACGGCTTGCCCTCGACCTCGATCACCTGCTTGCCCTCGGCCACCCTGGTGCCCAGGCCGGTCGGCGTCAGCACCCCGCCGAGCCCGACGCCCGCCGCGCGGATGCGTTCCACCAGCGTGCCCTGCGGCACCAGCTCGACCTCGAGCGTGCCCGCGGCCATCTGTTCCTGCACATCCGGGTTGAGCCCGATGTGGCTGCCGATGAACTTGCGCAGGCAACGCGCCTTGACCAGCGGACCGACGCCGCGGTCCGGCCGCGCTGCATCGTTGACGATCACGGTCAGATCCCTGCGCCCCGAGGCGGCCAGCGCCGCGACCACCCGGTCCGGCGTGCCCACCCCCATGAAGCCCGAGAGCATCACGCTCGCCCCGTCCGGGATCAGCTCCACCGCCTCGTCCACTGTCAGTGCCTGGTACATTGCCGCTCCCTCTCCCTCCGGGTGACGATCCGACGCGAGTCAGACCATGAAAACTTTGCGGGTGGCCTTGCCTCAGGTCAAATTTCTTGGAATTCGCGCTGAAGATGATTAAGAGGCTCCGAAGTTCGCGCGTAGCGCGGAAACCGGGCAAGTCCGGTCCTCCGCCGGTCCGCGCGCTGTCGGGTTTCGTGGCGATTTTCTTTTAAAAACAACGGAAGAGAGCAGCAGAAGGCTGCGAGCGCCGGGGCTGGCCCGAAAGCGCGGGCAGGGACGTCCACAGGCGCCTGTTCCAGCGGCAGCAATGGGAGTTGATGCAATTTCGCACCTTTTTCACCATGAAACTGCCGGATTTTGCCCGTCCCCTTCAGGCGATCTTGCCGCGCATTCAATAAGTAGGCACAAATTGGGCAACAATGAGGCAATCCGCCGGCGCGGCGGGGTCAGTGAACGACAAGGGCGCATCGCAGCGTCCGGCGGACAGCAAGGGTGCGGGACAGCATCCAGTCCGGCACGACCGAAAGGGCAGAACTTGTGATCACGCGCTTTGTCAAAGCCGGCATACGCGCCATTGCTGTGGCCTTGCTCATAGCAATGCCCGCAGTGCTGTTGCCCGGCGGCGCGGACGTGGCGCAGATCACCGCGCTGCTGGCGCTGGTGGCCGCCCTGCTCACCTTCGTCGAATATGTCGGCGACTACCCGTCGATCCTCGAGTTCCGAGATGCCCCGCCGTTCAACCGGCTGCGCTTTCTCGCGCTCCTGGCGACGGTGCTGACGCTCACCCTGATCTGCCGGGGCGAGATCGTCCCGACGCCGCTGTCGCGCGCGCTGGAGAGCATCGCCGCAGGGGCCGGGCGCTGGCTCGATTTCCCCTTCTCGCCCGTACGGCTGATGGTGCTTCTGGCCAGCGACGACATGAGTGCGCAGGAGGTCGCCCGCATCCGCAGCCACGCCGGGCTGGCCTATGCGCTCTCGCTGCTGAGCGTGATTGGCTTCGTGCTGGTGGTGCGCCTGCTGAACTGGCCGATCCGCCACGGCGCGTTCAATTTCTGGGTCAACCTGCCGCTCTTCGACCCGACGGTGGGCAAGGATGTGCTGCACCGCCTCAATCGCGACGGCAACATTAACGTCGCCTTAGGTATTCTTCTGCCATTCTTGATCCCGGCCGGGATGAAACTGGCGGCCCAGACCACCGGGCTGCTGAACCTGACCGAGCCGCAGACACTGATCTGGACGATGAGCGCATGGGCCTTCTTGCCGGCAAGCCTGGTGATGCGCGGCGTGGCGCTGGCGCGTATCGCCGCCCTGATCGAGGAAAAGCGCCGCCGCGCCTATGCGCAGGCGGAGGCCGAGGTTCAGACCGTCTGACCCGCCCGCGGGCGACCCCGCTCGCCTGCTTTCTACCCACCTGTTTCCTGTTTACCTGCCTCTTTTTTATCTGCCTCTTTCACGCCGCCGCTGCCCCCGCCCGCGCCGCAGAGATCACGGTCGCCACGTGGCACGGCGATTTCAGCCGCCGGGGACCGGGCCTGCTGCTGCGCGATCTTGCCGAGATGCGCCCGCCCCTGCCCGGGCTGCTGGACGAGATCGTCGCCGCAGATGCGGGGCTGCTGCTGCTAACCGACATGGATTTCGACCTCGGCCTCGCGGCGCTTGCGGAACTGGCAGCGCGACTCGAGGAGCGGGGCGTGCCCTATCCGCATCGCCTCGCGCTGCGCCCCAATTCCGGCCTGGCCAGCGGCGCCGATCTCGACGGCGACGGGCGGCTCGGCGGGCCGAGGGATGCGGAGGGCTACGGCGAGTTCACCGGGCAGCACGGGATGGCGCTGCTCTCGCGCTGGCCGGTAAGTCTGGTCGAGAATTATTCTGAGCTGCTCTGGCGCGACATGCCGGGCAATCGGAGGCTGCCCGCGGACCCGGCGGCAGATGTGCAGCGGCTGTCCTCCACCGGCCATTGGGTGCTGCGGCTGGAGTCCCCCGCGGGTCCGTTGCTGCTGCTCTGCTTCGCCGCCACCCCGCCGGTCTTCGACGGCCCCGAGGATCGCAACGGGCGGCGCAACGCCGACGAGATCGCGCTCTGGACGCGCTACCTGGACGGCGCGCTCGGGCCCGCACCGGACCCGCCTTACCTGTTGATCGGAAACGCCAATCTTGATCCGGACGAGGGCGAAGGGCTGCATGGCGAAATGCGGGCGCTGCTCGCCGATCCGCGTCTTCAGGATCCCCTGCCCGGTGAGCCCACCGCGCACTGGCAGAGCACCGGGCCGCTGCGCGTGAGCTACCTTCTGCCCTCTGCCGGGCTCAGGGTCGCAGGCGCGCAGGTGCGCCCGCCGCGCGAGGGCCAGGCGCACCGGCTGGTTTCGGTCACGCTTTCATTTCCCTGAAATTGCCAAACGCCCCTGATTTCTTGACCATTCCGCCCCTCTCGGCTAGGCGATTGCGCAACATTCCGAGGAGAGACTTCCCATGAGCAACCCTTCGCTTCTCATCCTGCCCGGCGATGGCATCGGCCCCGAGGTGATGGCCGAAGTCCGCCGCGTCATCGACTGGTTCGGCGACAAGCGCGGCCTGAAATTCGATGTCAGCGAAGACCTCGTGGGCGGCTGCGCCTATGACGCGCATGGCACGCCGCTGACCGACGAGACCATGGCCAAGGCGCAGGAGGCCGACGCCGTGCTGCTCGGCGCCGTGGGCGGTCCGAAATACGACGTGCTGGACTTCTCGGTGAAGCCCGAGCGCGGCCTGCTGCGCCTGCGCAAGGAGATGGACCTCTACGCCAACCTGCGCCCGGCGCAGTGCTTCGACGCGCTGGCCGACTTCTCGTCGCTGAAGAAGGACGTGGTGGCGGGCCTCGACATCGTCATCGTGCGCGAGCTGACCTCGGGCATCTACTTCGGCGAGCCGCGCGGCATCATCGAGGAAGGCAACGAGCGCGTGGGCATCAACACCCAGCGCTACACCGAGTCGGAAATCGACCGGGTTGCCCGCAGCGCCTTCGAGCTGGCCATGCGCCGGAACAAAAAGCTCTGCTCGATGGAAAAGGCCAACGTGATGGAATCGGGCATCCTGTGGCGCGAAGTCGTCACCGAGGTGGGCAAGGAGTATCCCGAGGTCGAGCTGTCGCACATGTACGCCGACGCCGGCGCCATGCAGCTCTGCCGCTGGCCCAAGCAGTTCGACGTGATCGTCACCGACAACCTCTTCGGCGACCTGCTGTCGGATGCCGCGGCGATGCTCACCGGCTCGCTCGGCATGCTGCCGTCCGCCTCGCTCGGTGCCCCGATGACCAACGGCCGCCCCAAGGCGCTCTACGAGCCGGTGCACGGCTCTGCGCCCGATATCGCCGGCCAGGGCAAGGCGAACCCCATCGCCTGCATCCTGAGCTTCGCCATGGCGCTGCGCTACAGCTTCGACAAGGGCGACGAGGCGACCCGCCTCGAGCAGGCGATCGAGAAGGTTTTGGCCGACGGCTACCGCACCGCGGACCTGCTGGGCGAGGAAGGCAAGCAGCCGGTCTCGACCTCGGAAATGGGCACCGCGATCCTCGAGGCGCTCGACGCGGGCCTCTGAGCCGCCTCGGCGGTCTCGGCCGCTGGTGAAGGCTGGCGGTGAAGGCCCGTGGTGAAGGCCCGTGGTGAAGGAATGAGCGGGGCGGCCGCAGGCCGCCCCGTTTTCATTTTCCGCGCGGTCGTTCGTTGAATTCCCACCATTTGGCGCTAACCCTTGTCCCCGAGGCGGAACAGGCGGACCAGGACCATGGGATCAAACGCAAAAGGCGCGCTGATCGCGCTGATTACCTTTGGCATCTACTCGACTCACGACGTCATCGTGAAATTCCTCGGGGCCGACTACAGCCCCGTGCAGATCGTCTTCTTCTCGGTGCTGCTGAGCTTCCCGCTGGTCAGCCTCATGCTGATCCGCGACACCACCGCCGGCAACCTGCGGCCGATCCACCCCTGGTGGACCGCCACGCGCACCATCTCGGCGGTGATCACCGGGCTTTGCGCCTTCTACGCCTTCTCGGTGCTGCCGCTGGCGCAGACCTATGCGATCATCTTTGCACAGCCGCTGCTGATCACCGTCCTGGCGATTCCCATCCTCGGCGAACAGGTGCGGCTGCGGCGCTGGATCGCCGTGCTGGTCGGCCTTGCAGGGGTGATCGTCGTGCTGCGCCCGGGCGCGACCGAGCTGACGCTGGGCCACGCGGCGGCGCTGGTGGCAGCGGTCTTCGGCAGCCTGTCGTCCATCGTGGTGCGCAAGATCGGGCAGGAAGAGCGCTCGGTCGTGCTGCTGCTCTACCCGATGATGGCGAACTTCATCATCATGGGCTGCGCCCTGCCCTTCGTCTACAAGCCGATGCCGATCGAGCACCTCGGCGGCGTCGGGCTGATGGCGATGCTCGCCTTTGCCGGCGGCGCGCTGCTGATCACCGCCTATCGCGCCGGCGAGGCGGTGATCGTCGCCCCCATGCAATATTCGCAGCTGCTCTGGGCCACGCTCTACGGGGCGATCTTCTTCAACGAGTACCCCGATTCGGTGACCATGCTCGGGGCGGCGCTGATCATCGGCAGCGGCGTCTACATCGTGCTGCGCGAGGGCCGCGCCAAGTCCTCCGAGAACACGCCGGTCCTGCGCACCCGCACCCGGATCGAGTTCGGCACCTCGCTGCGGATCGGCCCCTTGCTGCGCGCGATGAAAAGGCGTGAAAAAGGGATGAATAGGCCCTTGCCAAAGACCGGAGGCTAGGGTACTCCGCGCGGCACGGTCGGAGTGTAGCTCAGCCTGGTAGAGCACTGTCTTCGGGAGGCAGGGGCCGGAGGTTCGAATCCTCTCACTCCGACCATTTACGCCAAAGGCGCCCCTCGGGGCGCCTTTCGTGTTTCCGGCCTGCCGCGGAACCTCAGATCCCCTGCGCCATCCGCGCCTTTCGGGTCGAGCTGAGCTTCATGCCGGGCGTGGTCAGCCGCTCCTCCGAGCCAGTCCATGCATAGGCCAGCAGGCACGGATCAAGCTCGGCGGTGGTGATCCGGTGCTCCAGCCCCGGGCGGTTAAAGATCAGCGAGCCGGGCGCATGCACCGCTGCGTCGTTCTCGGACCAGGCGCCGGCGACCGAGATGTAACTTTCCTCGATCTCCCTGTGGCTGTGTTGCGGATAGGTGGTGTTCGGCGCGAAGAGCACGAAGCCCAGCACCAGCTTCTCGGCGCGCACCGGGCCGCGCGGGCCCAGCACCTCGCAATAGGCGTATTTGCGCGCCAGCGTCTTCGGCACCTTTTCGTAGCCGTACTCCCAAGTCAGCTGGCCCGCGACCCGCGACAGCGCCCGCGACATGCCCTGCACCGCGCCGCGCTCGCCGAGATCGAGCGCCCGGCCGAGATGGGCGGTGACCGGCTTTGCCTCGGGCGCGCGGGCGCTGATCTCGGGGTTGGCGTCGATGATCGAAGCCAGCGAGTCGCGCACCCGCTTGCGGTGCCCCCGGATCAGCCGGCTGCCCCCCGCCGAGCCATGGCGGTAGAGCGCGTCGAACTCGCGCAGCAGGTAGAGCCAGTTGGGACAGTCCTGCAGCCGCAGGACCTCGGCCGGCGTTTCGGTAAGCTCGTTCATCCTCGGGGACTCCGCAAAGATCAGCTGACCGGAACGACGATACGCCCGCGCACCGCGCCGTCGAGGAATTTCGGCGCGGTCTCGATCACCTCGGCGAAGGGCAGTTCGGTGACCATCTCCTCGAGCTTGCCGACGTCGAGATCGGAGGCGAGACGGCTCCAGGCCTCGAGGCGGTCAGGCTTGGGGCACATCACGCTGTCGACCCCCGCGAGGGTCACGCCGCGCAGGATGAAGGGCGCGACCGAGGCCGGCAGGTCCATGCCCGCCGCGAGGCCGCAGGCCGCCACGACACCGCGGTATTTCATCATCGAGATCATGTTGGCGAGCACCGTGCTGCCCGCGACGTCGATGCCCCCGGCCCAGCGTTCCTTGGCCAGCGGGCGCAGCTTGCCGGTCAGCTCGGCGCGGTCGATGACCGAAGAGGCACCAAGCCCGCGCAGGTACTCGGCCTCCGAGGCGCGGCCGGTCACCGCCGCCACCTCGTAGCCCTTCGCCGCCAGAAGCGCCGTCGCGACGCTGCC
Organism: Alloyangia pacifica; assembly: GCF_020524285.1. Lineage (GTDB taxonomy): Bacteria > Pseudomonadota > Alphaproteobacteria > Rhodobacterales > Rhodobacteraceae > Salipiger > Salipiger pacificus_B. The sequence continues at coordinate 7,641 of NZ_JAIVKX010000010.1, read as the reverse complement.
GACGCCGCCCGCCGCGCCGCTGACCACGATCTCGCCCTTCTCCGGCGTCACGCCGTGGCGCTCCAGCGCCAGCACGCAGAGCATCGCCGTGTAGCCCGCGGTGCCGATGGCCGCCGCCTGCCGCGTGTCGAGCCCCTCGGGCAGCGGCACCAGCCAGTCGCCCTTGACCCGGGCCCGCTCAGCCAGACCGCCCCAATGGGTCTCGCCCACGCCCCAGCCGTTCAGGACGACCCTGTCGCCGGGCGTGAAATCGGGGTGGCTGCTCTCGGCCACGGTGCCCGAGAAGTCGATGCCCGGCACCATCGGGAAGCGGCGCACCACCGGCGCGGCGCCGGTGATCGCCAGCGCGTCCTTGTAGTTCAGCGTGGAGTAGGCAACGTCGACCAGCACGTCGCCTTCGGGGAGCTGGTCCTCGGACACTTCGGTCACGGCGGCGGTCTGCGTGTCGCCGGGCTTCTCGATCAGTATGGCCTTCATGGGGTGGTCCTTTCGGCAATCTGGGGATCCCTGGGGATCAGCTTTCGATGAGGCGGAAGAAGGTGCCGGCGAAGCGGCGCAGGGGCCCGGGGCGCAGCTCGAGCTTGGCGCGCAGCACCGCGCCCTCCCAGCCGATCCAGAAGGTCTCGGCGAGCGCGTCGGGGTCGTGATGCGGACCCAGCTCGCCCTGCGCCTGCGCCGCGCGCAGCAGCCGCGCCGTGCGGGCCTGCCAGTCCTCGAGCACGCCGGTCAGGGCGGCGCGGAAGTCATCCGGCAGCGCGCCCATTTCCTGCCCGAGGTTGCCGACGAGACAGCCGCGCCGGAAGCCGTGGCGGGCCATGCCCTCCTCGGCTGTCTCGGTGAAGGCGCGGAGCCGGTCGAGCGGTGCGCGCGCCTCATCGAGAAAGGCGCGGTCGAGCAGGTCGACGAAGTAGGTGTTGTAGGCGGCGACAAGCGCGAGGCCGAAATCGGCTTTGCCCTTGAAGTGGTGGTAGAAGCTGCCCTTCGGCACGCCCGCCGCCTTGAGGATCTCGTCCACGCCGACCGAGGAGTAGCCTTTCTCGGTCAGGTGCTCGAGCCCGGCGCGGATCAGCTTCTGCCGCGCTTCGGAGGCATCCGGAGCCCCCCGCGGGCGTCCGCGGCGGGGTTTGTCAGTGGGGGAGAGGGGCGAGTCGGCTCGGGTCATGAATTATTATTAGACCGATTCGTCTAATAAATCTATGAACCGTTTCATACAGAGGCAACCCCGCCCGGAATCATGGCGAAGCCGGCGGGAGACCGCTTGCCCGTCCCGGCGGGCTCACGCTTTCGGATCGGCGCACGACGCTCGGATTTCGCACGGATTTGGCTGGGATATAGCGCCCAAGCCCACAGTCAGCCACACGCCCGGCTCCAATCCGCAAGACCCTGTTCTCGCAACGAAAAAGGGCGGGCCCGAAGGCCCGCCCCAGTCAGCACCGATAACGGCTCTTTCAGGCCGCGTCGGATGTCATGATCCGCTGCAGATCGTCGTGCTCGGCCACGTAGTGACCGGGTGCGATCTGGTCGAGTTGCGGAACGTAGTCCACGTCGCCCGCCGCCAGCCGCGAGGGCAGGAAGCGCAGCGCCGCCTTGGCGTCGAGCGGCGAGGGCAGCTCGCCGGGCAGGCGGATGCGGGTGCGTGCGCGCTCGGCCACCGGATCGGGGATCGGCACCGCCGAGATCAGCGATTGCGTGTAGGGGTGCGCGGGCTGCGAGCAAATCGTCTCGGCGTCGCCCATCTCGACCACGCGGCCGAGGTAGAGCACCATGATCCGGTTCGAGATCTCGCGCACCACCGACAGGTCGTGCGAGATGAACAGCATCGACATGCCGAACTCGGCCTGCAGCTCCTTCAGCAGCTTCACGATCTGCGCCTGGATCGACACGTCGAGCGCCGAAACCGCCTCGTCGCAGATGATCAGCTTGGGTCGGTTGATCATCGCCCGGGCAATGCCCACGCGCTGGTTCTGGCCGCCCGAGAGCTCGTGCGGATAGCGGTTGTACTTCTCCGGCTCCAGACCCACGCGGGTCATCATCCGCAGAACCTCGTCGCGCCGCTCGCTCTTGGTCAGCTCGGGGCGATAGGTCTTCAGCGGCTCGGCGATGGAGTCGGCGATGGTCATCCGCGGATCGAGGCTGGCCAGCGGATCCTGGAAGACGATCTGAAGATCCTTGCGCTCCTTCTTCAGCGCCTGCTTGTCCATCGCGTGCAGCGGCTTGCCCAGCCAGCTGACATTGCCGCCGGTGGGATCGACCAGACGCAGCACGGCGCGCGCCAGCGTGGACTTGCCGCAGCCCGACTCGCCAACGATGCCCAGAGTCTCACCGGCGCGCAGGCCGAAGCTGACGCCGTTGACCGCCTTCAGGGGCACGGTCTTGCCGAAGAGCCCGCCCTCGACCTTGATCGGGAAGTGCACCTTCATGTCGTCGACGCGGAGGATCTCGTCCCCCTCGACCTTGCCGCCGGCCTCGCCCTTGTCGATGCGGGGCATCGAGTCCAGCAGGCGGCGGGTGTAGTCGTGGCGCGGCGCGCTGAAGATCTCGTTCACTTCCCCCTCCTCGACGAATTCGCCGAGGCGCATGACCTTGATGCGGTCGCACATGCGCGCCACCACGCCCATGTCATGGGTGATCAGGGCGATCGCCGTGCCCAGCTCGCGCTTGAGCTGGTCCATGAGGTCGAGCACCTCGGCCTGCACGGTCACGTCGAGCGCGGTGGTCGGCTCGTCGGCGATCAGCAGCTTGGGCTCGCAGAGCATCGCCTGGGCGATCATCACGCGCTGGCGCATGCCGCCCGACAGCTCGTGCGGGTACTGCTTCAGGCGGCGCTTCGCCTCGGGGATGCGCACACGCTCGAGCCACTCGAGGCAATGCTTCTCGGCCTCGCGGCCCGACAGGCCCCGGTGCACCTTCAGCACCTCGGCCATCTGCTCGCCCACCTTGAGGTGCGGCGTCAGGGCGGTCAGCGGGTCCTGGAAGATCATCCCCACCTTGTCGCCGCGCACCTTGTTGAGCTGCGACACCGGTAGGTTGAGGATTTCCGAGCCCTGCAGGCTCACCGAGCCCGTGGCGCGGCCGTTCTTCGGCAGCAGGCCCATGGCGGCCATGAAGCTCTGCGACTTGCCGGAGCCGGACTCGCCGACGATGCCGAGGCATTCGCCCTCGCGGATGTCGAAGGACACGCCCTTCACCGCCTGAACGGGGCCGTCCTGGGTTTCGAAACCGACCTTGAGGTCTTTCACGGAAAGAATGGTCATGTCAGCGATCCTTCGGGTCCAGGGCGTCACGCAGGCCATCGCCGATGAAGAACATCGTGATGATGATGGTGACGTAGAAGAACAGCGGGAACAGAAGCTGCCACAGCGTGCCGTAGCCCATGGTCCCCGCGCCCTCGGCGATCAGACGCCCGAGCGAAGTCATCGGCTCGGAGATGCCGAGGCCGAGGAACGAGATGAAGCTCTCCGCCAGGATCATCTCGGGCACCAGCAGCGAGGCATAGACGATGACCACGCCGATGAGGTTGGGCAGGATGTGGCGGAAGATGATCGCCCCCTCGCTCACCCCGCCGGCGCGCGCCGCCTCGATGAACTCACGGGTCTTCAACGCCAGCGTCTGGCCGCGCACGATGCGCGCCATGGTCAGCCAGGAGACCGCGCCGAGCGCGATGAACAGCGTCACGAAGTTCCGGCCCGCCACCACGAGGATGAGGATCAGGATCAACGTCAGCGGGATCGCCAGCAGGATGTCGACGATGCGCATCATGACGCTGTCGAGCCTGCCGCCGTAGAAGCCCGCGATGACACCCCAGGCGGTGCCCACGAGCAGAGCCATGGCAGCGCCGATCAGCCCCACCAGCAGCGAGGTCTGGGTGGCCTGGATGGTGCGCGAGTAGAGGTCGCGCCCCAGCTCGTCGAGGCCGAAGAAGTGGCCGGTCTCGAGCGAGGGCGCACCCTGTCCGAGAATGTCGCCCATACGGGTCCAGTCGATCTCCTCGTTGTCCCAGGCGGCAAAATGCGGCCCGATGATCACGAAGGCCACGATCAGCCCCAGCACGACGACGCTGGCCATGGCGGCCTTGTTGCGCAGGAAGCGCCCCATGGCATCGCGGAAGAGAGAGCGGCCGCGGACGGCCTTGAAGTCGGTGATGTCGGCGGCCAGTTCCGCCGCCTTTTCGGATTTTCCGAACACGGGGTCAGCCTCCTCAGTAGCGGATTTTCGGATCGAACCAGGCGTAGGCGAGGTCGGTCAGAAGGTTAACGATGACGGTGAGCGCGCCGTAGAGGATGGTCACCCCCAGCAGCACCGCGTAGTCGCGGGTCAGCGCCGAGCTCACATAGGACTGGCCGAGGCCGCCCGTCGAGAAATAGAGGTCGACGAAGACCGAGCCGGTCAGCACGTAGACGAAGACCGGGCCGAGATACGAGATCACCGGCAGCAGCGTCGGCTTCAGCGCGTGACGCCAGACGATGGCCTTGTGCGACAGCCCCTTGGCCCGCGCGGTGCGGATGAAGTTCGAGTTCAGCACCTCGAGCATGGACGAGCGCGTGATCCGCGCGATCGAGCCCATGTAGGAGGTGGAAAGCGCGATCACCGGCATGATCAGGTACTGCCACTGCCCGCCGTTCCAGCCGCCGCCCGGAAGCAGACCGAGCCAGAGCGTGAAGGTCAGGATCAGGATCGGGCCCATGATGAAGTTCGGCAGCGCCTGCGCGGCGATGCCCAGCGACACGGCGAAATAGTCGATCCAGGTGTTGTGGCGGATGGCGGCGGCGATGCCGAGGCCGACCCCCACGATGCTCGCGGCGAGGAAGGCCAGCGAGCCGTAGGTCAGAGAGATCGGGAAGCCCTGCGCGATGATATCGTTCACGCTGCGGTCCTTCTGCACGAAGGAGGGGCCGAAATCGAAATGGGCGACGATATTGTAGAAATAGTCCCAGAGCTGTTTCCACAGCGGCTGGTCGAGCCCGTATTGCGCATTGATGTTGGCCAGCACTTCGGGCGGCAGCGGCCGTTCCGAGGTGAAAGGCCCGCCCGGCGCGACATGCATCATCAGGAAGGACGCGACGACCAGCAAAAGGATCGTCGGGATCGCGACCAGCAGGCGGCGAATGACATAGGTCAGCATTCTGGAGGATCCGGAAAAGGGCGCCGCCCCCGGCGCACGCGGCGCAGGGGCGGCGGGTTGGAGGTGGTTATTCGGCGATCTTGTACAGGTTGCGCGAATACCAGTTCTGCTCGACGTTCTCGGTCGGCCAGTTCCCCACGTCGCTGTCCATCATGTAGACGCCGGCGTAGTGGTAGATCGGGATCACCGGCATGTCGGTGGCGATGATCTCTTCGGCCGCGGTGTAGAGCGGGGTGGTGTCCTCGGCGGTCTTCGCCTCGGCCAGCAGCGCGTCATACTCGGCGTTGGCATACTTGCCGTCGTTGTAGCCCGAGTCGCTCTGCAGCAGGTCGAGGAAGGTCGAGGCTTCGTTATAGTCGCCACACCATGCGCCGCGCGCCAGGTCGAAGTCCTGCTGGCCACGGGTGTCGAGGAAGACCTTCCACTCCATGTTGGCGAGGTTCGCCTGCACGCCGAGCTTCTGCTTCCACATCTGGGTCATCACCACGGCGATCTTCTCGTGCGCCTCGGAGGTGTTGTAGATGACGTCGAAGCTGAGCGGGTTCTCGGGGCCGTAGCCGGCCTCGGCCAGGAGTTCCTTGGCCTTCTCGTCACGCTCGGCCTGGGTCATCGAGGCCATCTCGCTCTGCGGCGGGGTGAAGCCTGCGACCGCCTCGGGGGTGAAGCTGTAGGCCGGCGGCTCGCCGCCCGCTTTCACGTTGTTGGCGATGATGTCGCGGTCCACGGCCAGCGACAGCGCCTGGCGGACCTTCGGGTCCTTGAACGCCTCGGGACCGGAGTCACTGAGGTTGAACGTGTAGTAGTAGTTGCACAGGCGCGGGAAGCTGATCGCCTCTTCCGGGTGCTCTTTCTTCAGGCGCGGGAACTGTCCTGCGGGCACGTCGGTGCGGTCGAGTTCGCCGGCGAGGTAGCGGGTCAGCGCCACGTTCTCGTCGGTGATCACCAGCGCGACGGTCTTGTCGAGGATGGTGTGCTCGTTGTCCCAGTACTTGGTATTGCGCTCACGCACGATGCGCTCGCCCGGGCGGTACTCGGTCAGCACGTAGGCGCCGTTCGAGACGATGTTCTCGGGCTTGGTCCAGGCGTCGCCGAACTCTTCGACCACCTTCTGCGGTGCCGGGAAGGTCGTGGAATGCGTGGTCATCTGCACGAAGTAGGGCAGCGGCTGGCTGAGAGTCACTTCGAAGGTGTGATCGTCGATCGCCTTCACGCCCAGCTCTTCCGGGGACTTCTCGCCGGCAACGATCGCTTTCGCGTTGTTGATCGACATCAGTTCCATGAACCACTGGTAGGGCGAGGCGGTGGCGGGATCGACGGCACGGCGCCAGGCGAAGACGAAATCGCCGGCGGTGACCGGATCACCATTCGACCAGACGGCCGTGTCGCGCAGGTGGAACGTGTAGGTCAGCTTGTCGTCGCTGACATCGTAGCTCGTGGCGACGCCCGGCTCGAGGTTGCCCTGCTCGTCCTGGTTCATCAGGCCCTCGAACAGGTCGCGGGACACAGCCGAGCCGTCCACGTCCTCGACGATCTGCGGGTCGAGCGAGCTGATGTCGTCGAGCAGGCGATAGGTGAAGGTCTGGTCTGCGGCGAGTTCCTCGCCGGTTTCCGGATGGGTGGCGGCAGTGGCGGCGGTGATCCCGGCGGCGAGCATGGTGCTCGACAGAAGGGCCGTCATCGTCAGTCGCGAAATGCGGGTCATATCCTCTCCCTGTAGCGGTGACTTGCTGAATTCGGTGACTTGCGTATTCCGGCCTCGCGCTCTGCGAGACCGGCCCCCGGCGGTCCGGGGCGTCGAATTGCAGCAAAATACTCACCGCGCGCATACCCGCAATGCACTTGCGTGTGATGACGTTACGTAGCGTGAAAGGCATGTCGCCGAATGCCCCGAATAAATTCGTCATGCTGCAACCCACCGCTATATGACGCAATATCCTGTCTGGTTGATTTCGCATCGCGAGATCCGGCGGCGTAGTGCGCCGTGATTCGCCACCAAGCAGAACGCGAGGGAGGCTCACTGGGCCGTGCGTAGAGCGCTCTCAGGAGGCTATCAGGCCACGTTTCGATGGCGGTTTTTGACCGCTCTGGCTATGAATTGAAAGGGTGCTCTTTTAATGTTTGCAGCCAAGTCTGGCTAAATATCGAAATCATAATTTAAAAATTAACATCCCCATATCGCCACAGAAAGTGATTACAAGAGCATCAGCCATCTCTGAAATTCGAGGAGAAATATATGCGTTAAATCAATGATATCCACTATGGCTTCAAGACCTCCATTTAAAACTCGCGTGAACTACGTCAAAGCAATACGTATATTGGATTTCGCGATTTTGGACGTCATCCAAAATGTGAAACAGTGAAAATCCACAGGCACAGCTCCGGCTGACCGGCCCACTCTTTGCGCCGCAAAAGCAAAAAGCGCCCGTTGGGGCGCTTGCATGTGGTGTTTTGTAGATTTGGTTGCGGGAGCAGGATTTGAACCTGCGACCTTCAGGTTATGAGCCTGACGAGCTACCGGG
>NZ_JAIVKX010000009.1 GCF_020524285.1 Alloyangia pacifica | reverse complement strand
CCCGGTAGCTCGTCAGGCTCATAACCTGAAGGTCGCAGGTTCAAATCCTGCTCCCGCAACCAAATCTACAAAACACCACATGCAAGCGCCCCAACGGGCGCTTTTTGCTTTTGCGGCGCGCGTATTGGCCGTCGGGATTGCGCGTTCCGGGCCGCGTCGCGGCGCCGCGAGCAGGGCTCTGGTGTCGCAGCTGCCGTGACCCGATGTTCCGGAAATTCGCTACTCCCCTGCGTCATGCAAATGTCACCCAGCGGAAGCGTGATCGTCACAGAGCGCGCTTACCCCCGGGCGCAGAACAAGAACGGGGGACACCACAATGTTCAAGACAACCGGAGTCGCGATCGGCTCGCTGCTGCTTGCTTCGACCGCCTACGCCGCAACCGACATCACCTGGTGGCACGGCATGGGCGGCCGCAACGGCGAGGTGATCAACGAGATCTCGCAGCAGTTCAACGCCGCGCAGGATCAGTGCAACCTGACCCCGATCTCGAAGGGCACCTACGAAGAGGCGCTGTCGTCGGGCATCGCCGCCTTCCGTTCGGGCGAGCAGCCGAACATCCTGCAGGTGTTCGACGCCGGCGCCGCGACGATCATCGCCGCCAAGGGCGCGACGATTGCCGCCGAGGATCTGATCAAGGGCGCAGGCCAGGACTTCAACCGCGAAGACTTCATCGCCGGCGTGCGCAACTTCTACGCCGACAGCGACGGCAAGTTCATCGGCATGCCGTTCAACTCCTCGGCGCCGATCATGTACTACAACACCGCCGCCTTCGAGAAGGCCGGCGTGCAGCCGCCGAAGACCTGGGAAGAGTTCGAAGAGGTCGCCCCGAAACTGAAAGAGGCCGGCTACCTGCCGATGACCGCCTCGCAGCTGACCTGGATGATGGTCGAGAACTTCAAGTCGCGGAACAACCAGCAGTTCGCCACGAACAACAACGGGTATGACTCGACGCAGGGCACCGAGATCGTCGTCAACGACGAGAACCAGGTGATGATGTTCGAGAAGCTGAAGGAATGGGCCGACGCGGGTCTCTACGGCTTCTACGGCGCCGGCTGGGCCGACAACCTCAAGCCCTTCGAGGAAGGCGAGGCGGCGATGTGGATCGGCTCCTCGGGCAGCTTCGGCGGCCTGCAGAAGTCGGCGGACTTCGACTTCGGCGCGGTCTACATGCCCTATTGGGACAGCATCGAGGGCGCCGGCACCCAGAGCTTCATCGGCGGCGCGGCGCTCTTCGCCATGGCCGGCAAGCCGGAAGAGCAGAACACCTGCACGGCGCAGTTCTTCAGCTTCCTGACCTCGCCGGAAACGCAGGTCTACTGGCACAAGAACACCGGCTACGTGCCGATCACCGAGGCCGCCTACGAGATGGCCAAGGGTGAAGGCTACTACGACGAGCAGCCGGTGGCCGAGGTCGGCATCCAGCAGCTGATGCTGCCGGGCGGCGAGTGGTCGAAGGGCTACCGCCTGGGCTTCTACCCGCAGATCCGCACCGTGATGGAGCGCGAGTTCAACCGCATCTTCTCGGGCGAGACCGAGGTGAAGGCGGCCTTCGACACCATCCAGCAAGAGGGCAACGCGCTGCTCGAGCGCTTCGCCAAGACCGCCAACTAAGGACCGGCTCCGCCGAGTTCCGGGGTCCCGGGCCGCCGCCCGGGGCCCCGATGCCATTGCCGCGCCGCGCGGCGGCGCCTTTCCCGATCAGGACACAGCCCGTGACCGATACCCCGCTCAACATGGTGGAGGCCGACCGGACGCTGGTCATGCGCCTCCGCGCCTGGTGGTCCGGCGAGACCGCCACCCCCGCCAAGCGCGTGCAGTTTGATCGCCCGCTCACCCCCTGGCTCTTCCTGCTGCCGCAGCTCGCGGTGGTGGTGATCTTCTTCTACTGGCCCTCGGTGCAGGCGGTGACCTCCTCCTTCTACCTCGAGGACCCCTTCGGCTTCGGCGCGACCTTCGTCGGGATGGAGAATTACACCGACGCGCTGAACAGCTCGGAATACCTCGGCACCGCCGCTTTCACCGCCTTCTTCTGCGTGGTGGTAACCGCGCTGGCGCTGGGGATCGGGCTGCTTCTGGCGGTCAAGGCCGACAAGGTGATCCGCGGCGCCGAGAGCTACAAGACCCTGCTGATCTCGGTCTATGCCATCGCGCCGCCGGTCGCCGGGCTGATCGGCATGATGTTCTTCGACATGCACATGGGGCCGCTCAAGGACCTGGCGGCGTGGTTCGGCTATGATCTCAAGGTCGGCATCAACTACTGGGACACTGCCACCGCGCTCATCGTGATCGCCGTGTGGAAGCAGATCCCCTACAACTTCATCTTTTTCCTGTCGGGGCTGCAGTCGGTGCCCGTCTCGGTGCGCGAGGCGGCGCTGATCGACGCGCGCTCCGGTTGGCGGCGCTTCTGGGACATCACCCTGCCGCTGCTGGCGCCCACCGCCTTCTTCCTGCTGGTGATCAACATCACCTACACGATGTTCGACACCTTCCCGATCATCGACGTCATCGTGAAGGACAAGCCCGCCAACAACCCGATGACGCTGGTCTACAAGGTCTATCTCGACGGGTTCAAAGGCAACGACATCGGCGGCAGCTCGGCGCAGTCGGTGATCCTGATGGGCGTCGTGGCGCTGCTGACCGTGCTGCAGTTCCGCTTCCTCGAACGCCGCGTGCACTACGGATAGGCCCATGCAGAAGATCAAACCCTTCGATCACCTTATCCTCATCCTCGGCGCGCTGTTTCTCTGCGCCCCGGTGGTGATGGCGCTGATGTCCTCGACCCATACCGCGGTCGACGTCCATTCCAACGGCCTGTCTCTGCTGCCCGGCGGCAACGGCATCGAGACCTACACCAAGGTGCTGACCCACCGCGGCGGCTTCACCGGCGACGTCACCGGCCTGCTGATGCTGCGCAACTCGCTGATCATGGGGCTCGGCTTCGCGGTCGGGAAGATCGTGCTGTCGATGATGGCCGCCTATGCGCTGGTCTACTTCCGCTTCCGTTTCGCGACGCTGCTCTTCTGGGCGATCTTCGCGACGCTGCTCTTGCCGCTGGAAGTGCGGATCATGCCCTCCTACCAGGTCATGTCCGAGCTGCATCTGCTGAACACCTACACCGGGCTGATCGTGCCGCTGCTGGCCTCGGCCACGGGCACTTTCTTCTTCCGGCAGTTCTTCCGCTCGGTGCCCGACGAACTGCTCGAGGCGGCGCGGATCGACGGGGCGGGGCCGGTGAAATTCTTCATCGACGTGCTGGTGCCGCTGTCGAAGACGATGATGGCGGCGATCTTCATCATCATGTTCATCTACGGCTGGAACCAGTACCTCTGGCCGCTGCTGATGACCACGGACGAGAGCTTCTACACGCTCATGCGCGGCATCAAGTCGATCCTGCAGGTCTGGGTCGGCAGCCAGATCCCCGATTACAACGAAGCCTTTGCTCTTGCGGTGCTGGCCATGGTCCCCCCGGTTGCCGTGGTGGTGATCTTCCAGCGCATGTTCATCAAGGGCCTGACGGAAAGCGATAAATAATGGCTGAGCTTACTCTCAAGTCGGTCGGCAAGACCTATGCGGGCGGAGTCGATGCCGTCACGGACGTGACCATCGACATCAAGGACGGCGAGTTCATCGTTCTGGTCGGCCCCTCGGGCTGCGGCAAGTCCACGCTGCTGCGCATGGTGGCGGGGCTGGAGACGGTGACCCGCGGCGACGTTCAAATCGGCGGGCGGCGGGTGAATGATCTCGACCCGGCCGAGCGCGACATCGCCATGGTGTTCCAGAACTACGCGCTCTACCCGCACATGAGCGTGCGCGACAACATGGCCTACGGGCTGAAGAACCGCGGCGAGAGCAAGGCGGTGATCGAGGAGCGCGTCGCCGAGGCGGCGCGGATGCTCGAGCTTGGTCAATACCTCGACCGCAAGCCGCGCGCGCTCTCGGGTGGCCAGAGGCAGCGGGTGGCCATGGGCCGCGCCATCGTGCGCCAGCCCGCCGCCTTCCTTTTCGACGAGCCGCTGTCGAACCTCGACGCCAAGCTGCGGGTGTCGATGCGCATGGAAATCCGCAAGCTGCAGCAGCGGCTCGGGACGACCTCGCTCTACGTGACCCACGACCAGCTCGAGGCGATGACTCTCGCCGACCGGCTGGTGGTGCTGAACGGCGGCCGGATCGAACAGATCGGCGCGCCGCTCGAGGTCTACCGCAAGCCCGCCTCGACCTTCGTCGCCTCCTTCATCGGCGCACCGGCCATGAGCCTTCTCGATGCGCACATCGAGGGCGGTCAGCTCTTGCTGGAGGGCCACGCGCTGGCGCGCCTCGGCAACGCGGCGGGGCCTGTCACGCTGGGGCTGCGCGCAGAGGACCTCCGCATTGTCGACACCGGCCTGCCGATGCGGGTGGACTACATCGAGGAACTGGGCGCGCAGCGTATCATCCACGGCATGGTCGGCGATCAGGCGCTGGCGGTCACCGACACGCATGACACGCCGCTCGGGCCGGAGGTGCGCGTCGCGCTCGATCCGGCGAGGCTGCATCTCTTCGACGCGCAGACCGGGCGCCGCATGGACAAGCGGGTGGAGCAGGTCTCCGTGCCTGCATAGTCGCCCGGGAAGCGGCGGCACAGAGCGCCCCGGTTGAACTCAGGCTCAGGCCGCGCCGCGATCCGCCACGCGAGCATGGCCCGGTGAACGGGCCGGGCGCATGTCCCCTAGGCCCGCACCACGCCCTTCTTGAGGATGAGGTTGGCGTAGAGCCGGCGCTCGCCGGTGGCGACCACGGCGTAGGCCCGCTTGGCGCGTTCGTAGAAATCGAAGCGGTCGACCTGTTCGACCGTCACCGGCGCGCCCTCGGCCTCGGCGAGCAGTCGGTCGAACACATCGAAGATCTCGGGCCGCCCGTCAGGGCAGGCCATGACGGCGGCGGGGGCGTCGACGAAATCGTCGAGCGGCAACAGCGACAGGATCGCCTCGGCGGCGCGGTCGATGCCGAGGCCGGGCAGGCGCACCAGCCGTTGCGCGACCCGCGCGGCGGGGAAGTTGGCGTCGACGAGGACGATCTCGTCGCCGTGGCCCATGTCGCGCAGGATGGCGAGCAGATCCCCGGTGAGCAGCGGGTCGATGGTTTTCAGCATGGAGTCCTCCGGCAGCAATGCATGCCCTGCAAGGCACAGCAGGACAGGCTCGGAGGCAACAGGAAAATTCTGCGTGGCGCGGAACCTTTCCGGGACCGGGGCGTTTAATGCGGTCGGGAAAATAAGAAAAGCAGGGCCAGGCAGGGTGAAGGACTTCGTAGACGTCCCGGAGGTGCTCCGGGAAGCCAACCTCAGGGATGCGCTGCGCAGCGCGACCGCGGGGCCGCATCAGAGGCTCGACGCGGAACTTTCGCGTCTCGATCTTTCGGACAAACATGATCGCCGGGCGTTCTGCGACGTGCAGAGACGTGGTTTTACTCGGCTTGCCGAGGCCTGCGGCTGGGATGCCGCCGAGGCCAGCACGGCGCTGCGTGCCACGCTGGCGGCGCTCGACGACGATCTTGGACCGGCGTCCTCGCCGGGGCCGGGGCTAGACCTGCCGCTGCACGGCGATGCGGTGGCCTATCTGCTTCTCGGCTCCCAGCTTGGCGTGTCGGTGCTGCGCCGCGCGCTGCCCGAACCGCCCGTGCGCGGCTTCTTCGCCCTGGCCGGCGATCGCGTGGCCTGGCGCGCCTTCTGCCTGCGGCTTGGTGCCCGGCCTGCCACCGACTCCGAGGCGCAGCGGGTCCTGCGCGACGCCATCCGCGGCTTTTCCATCTTCGAACACGAGGCACGCGCCGTTCTGACCGCGCCTGCCAACGGAGCACCATGAACGACTCCTTCATCTCGACCGACACGCCCGTCGACCTGACCAATTGCGACCGTGAACCGATCCACCTACTGGGCAACGTGCAGAGCTTCGCCGCACTCGTCGCCATCTCGGCCGATTGGATCGTGCAGCACGTCTCGCGCAATGCCGGGCAACTTCTGGGGCTCGAGGCAGAGGAGCTGACGGGGCGCAGCTTCAGCGAGGTCATGCCCCGCGACACCGTCACCAAGCTGCGCGAAAAGCTCGGCGGCACCAGCCACGAGAACGCCGTGGCGCGGCTCTTCGGCTTCGATGTCTTCGGCGACGGGCGGCTGTTCGACGTCAGCGCGCATCAGTCCGGCTTGAGCTTCATCTTCGAGTTCGAGCCCAAGTCGCGCAGCGGCGAGCAGGACGAGCTGGCGCAGGTCACCCCCATGCTGCGGCGCGTCTCGGCGCAGAAGGACCTTGTCGGCGCCTCGGAAGAGGCGGCACGGCAGCTGCGCGCGCTGACCGGCTTCGACCGGGTGATGGTCTACCAGTTCGGCCCGGAGGGTGACGGCACGGTGATCGCCGAGGCCAAGGACGGCGGCGACGCCGAGACCTACCTCGGGCTGCATTTCCCGGCCTCCGACATTCCCCGCCAGGCGCGGGCGCTCTACAAGCGCAGCCTGCTGCGGTTGATCGCAGACGTCGATGACGAGGTCTCGCCCATCGTGCCGCAGCAGAGCCCCGAGGGTCAGCCTCTGGATCTCTCGCTGGCGATGTCGCGGGCGGTCTCGCCGATCCACCTCGAATACCTGCGCAACATGAAGGTGCGCGCCTCGATGTCGGTGTCGATCGTCATCCGCGGCGAGCTCTGGGGGCTGTTCGCCTGCCATCACCGCGCGCCGCTGCATGTCGACTATGAGCGGCGCACCGCGGTAGAACTGCTGGCGCAGTTCTTTGCCTACGAACTCGAGCGGCAGGAGGCCAAGGCGACCAGCGACACCGTCGGGCGGGCGCAGCGGTTGCACGACCGGCTGATGATGCAGGTCAGCTCGGGCGAGGGGCTGGTGGCGAGCCTGCCCAGCATCGCTCGCGAGATCGCCAAGGTGATCCCGCATGACGGCATCGCGCTCTATTCCGACGGCGAATACGTGACGCAGGGTCTGGCGCCCCCGAAGGAGCCGTTCCAGACCGTCGCACGTTTCCTCAACACCGCGGCTGCCAGCCGGGTCTATGCCACCGATTGCCTGTCGGCGCGGATGCCCTCGATGGAAAGCCTGCTGCCGGATTGCGCCGGTATCCTCGCCATTCCGGTCTCGCGCACGCCGCGCGACTACCTCGTTCTGTTCCGTTCCGAGGTGGTGCGGCAGGTGAACTGGGCCGGCAACCCCAACAAGCCGGTCGAGGTCGGCCCGCTTGGTGCGCGGCTGACCCCGCGCAAGAGCTTCGAGACCTGGCAGCAGGACGTGGCGGGCCGCTCGGAGACCTGGTCGACCACCGCGCTCAAGGCCGCCGAGTCGATCCGCGTGACGCTGCTCGAGGTGGTTCTGAAGCTCTCCGACGAGGTGAACGCCGAACGCAAGCGCGCTCAGGACCAGCAGGAGCTGCTGATCGCCGAACTCAACCACCGGGTGCGCAACGTGCTGGGGCTGATCCGCTCGCTGGTCGGCCAGTCGCGGCGCTCGGCGCAGACCATCGAGGAGTTCACCGCCGCGGTCGACGGGCGCATCCACGCGCTGGCGCAGGCGCATGACCAGCTGACCTCGACCGAGTGGCAGCCGGTGGCGCTGCGCGAGCTGCTCGAGGTCGAACTCGAGGCCTATATCGCCGGCGAGCAGGACCGGGTGACGATCACCGGCAGGCCGGTGCTGCTGGCGCCGGATGCCTTCTCGACCATGGCGCTGGTGCTGCATGAGCTGGTGACCAACTCGGTGAAATACGGCGCCCTCTCGGGGCCCGCGGGGCGGGTCGAGGTGGCGGTGGAGCGGCTGCCCGACGGCGTCGTGCGGATCGGCTGGACCGAACGCGGCGGCCCGGCGGTGCGCGCGCCGGAGCGGCGCGGCTTCGGCACCACGATCATCGAAAAGTCCATTCCCTTCGAGCTGAAGGGCAAGGCCGAGGTGCATTTCGAGGTGACCGGCCTGCGCGCCGAGTTCCTGCTGCCGGAGCGCTACGTGACCGACGCGCCCGAGGCCGAACCGGTCGCGGCTCGGGCGTCCGAGGGCGCGACGGTTGAGAGCGAGGGGCTCTCGGGCGTGGCGCTGGTGGTCGAGGACAACATGATCATCGCCATGGACGCCGCCGACATCCTGTCGGACCTCGGTGCCGAGACGGTGCACACCGCCTCGTCGGTGGCCGAGGCGCTGCGCATCATCGACGCGCATCCGGTGGCGGTGGCGGTGCTCGACGTGAACCTCGGATCGGAGACGAGCCTGCCGGTGGCCGAGATGCTGGCACGGCGCGGTGTGCCCTTCGTGCTGGCGAGCGGCTATGCCGGGCAGTCGGACTGGCTGTCGCGGTTCCCCAGCGCGCCGATGACCAGCAAGCCTTTCACCATCGAGACCCTGTCAAAGGCGGTCGGTCGGCTGACCTTGGGCTGACCTTGGGCGATCAGGCCTGAGACGGTTCGTCTGCCGGAGCAGGCGCGGAAGCGAGGCGCTCAGGCGGCTTGCTCGCCGTCCGTCGGGCCGCCGACCTGCCGACGCAGGCTTTCCACCGCTTGGGCGGCACGCTCGCCGGCCTCGGTGAGCGCTTCAGCGAGCGCCTCCGCGCGATCCTGATCGACGCCGCGGCGCAGGATGTTTGCGGCGCTGGTCGACACGGCGGTGAGGTTGTTGAGCGTGTGGAACAGCTCGCTGAGCGAGCCGAGCATCTGGCGGTCCTCAAAATCTTCGCGGGTCCGCCTGCCGCTGGGCGCCATGCCGGACATGAAGGACGACAGGGCGAGCACGCGGTCGACCTTGCCGTCCTTCCAGTCCAGCGGCACGATCTCCACTTCCCAGACGCTCGGACCGGCGTGTTCATGCACGAAGGTGCCGACGAAGCTCGCGGGCTTGCCTGCCAAGGCAGTGGCTATCGCGGCCTCGGCCTTGGCGCATTCCTCGCCCTCCCAGAAGCTGGTCCAGACCTGCCCACAGATCGCATCGGCATCCGTGTCGAGCAGCTCGAGGCCGCGTTTGTTCACGGCAACCACCTTGCCGTCTTGGTCGAGCACCTTGGCGCAGACGGTGGTGCGCTGCGCGAGATAGCCCATGACCGTCGAGAGAGCGGTCGCTTCGAGATCGGTTGTGGCGAGAATCATTGCGTGGTCCGTGGCCCTGGGACAGCAAGTTTACGGGGATCGAAATTACGGTAAGCCGAGGCGGCTTCGCAATGGTGATCTTGTGGCAGCGGGGATTTCTCTTCTTCACGAGCTGATGGGGCTGCGGCTTCGCCCTTTGGTTGATCTTGTCAGTGGAAGTCCCGGCTCGGGAACAGTTTCTTTGCCTGCTCGCGGGGATGCCGGGCGGCGCTGCCGCGGCGGCTGCCCCCGACCGGGCGGCGGGTTTCGTCGGCGCGGCCGTCGTTGCTCTCGATCGGGCCGAGGACCGGCACCGGTCCGCCGAGATCGAACAGCAGCTCCGACAGGTCCTCGACCGTCTCGGCGATGAGATGGGTCACCACGCCCTCGCGCTCGAGCCGCCCGGTGACGCGCAGCAGTCGGCCCGCGATCACCGCCTTGCGGAAGGTCTCGTAGATTTTCGTCCAGACCACCACGTTGGAGGTGCCGGTCTCGTCCTCCAGCGTCAGGAAGATCACCCCCGAGGCGGTGCCGGGGCGCTGGCGGGTGATGACGAGTCCGGTGACGGTGATGCGGTGGCGGTGGGGCACCTTGTCCATCTGCAGATGCGGCAGGCTTTCCGGCAGGCGCGGGCGCAAGAGTTCCATCGGGTGGGCACGCAGGCTCAGGCGCAGCGAGAGGTAATCCTCGACCACTTCCTGTCCGAGCGTCATCGCGGGCAGGATCACGTCGGGCTCCAGGTCACCCTCGCCATCGCCCCCGAAGAGCGGCAGGGGTTTCGGCGCCTGCAGCGCCTTGGCGGCCCAGAGCGCATCGCGCCGGGTGAGGCCGAGCGCGGCAAAACCGTCGCCCTCGGCCAGCCGCTCCAGCGTCGCGGGCTTCACCCCGGCGCGGCGCCAGAGGCTTTCCACATCGGGATAACCGTTGCCGCGCGCCGCGACGATCCACGCCGCATCCTCCTCGCGCAGCCCCTTGATCTGGCGGAAGCCGAGCCGCAGGGCGAGGCTGCCATCGGGGCGGGGCTCGAGCGTGTTGTCCCAGTCGGAATGGTTCACCGAGACCGGGCGCACCTCGACGCCGTGCTCGCGCGCGTCGCGCACCAGCTGGGCCGGGGCGTAGAAGCCCATGGGCTGCGAGTTGAGCAGGGCGCAGGTGAAGATCGCCTGGTGGTGCTTCTTCAGCCAGGCCGAGATGTAGACCAGCCGGGCAAAGCTGGCGGCGTGGCTTTCGGGAAAGCCATAGCTGCCGAAGCCCTCGATCTGGGCAAAGCAGCGCTCGGCGAAATCCCCGGCATAGCCGCGCGCCAGCATCCCCGACACGAACCGGTCGCGGAAGGCCCCGATGGTGCCCATGCGCTTGAAGGTGGCGAGCGAGCGGCGCAGCCGGTCGGCCTCGGCGGGGGTGAAGCCGGCGGCGACCACGGCAATCTGCATCGCCTGCTCCTGAAACAGCGGCACGCCGTAGGTGCGGCCCAGCACCTCCATCATCGCCGGGCCAAGGTCTTCGACCGGCTCCTTGCCCTGACGGCGGTTGATGAAGGGATGCACCATGCCGCCCTGGATCGGGCCGGGGCGGACGATGGCCACCTCGCACACGAGGTCATAGAAGCGCCGCGGCAGCATCCGGGGCAGGAAGTTCAGCTGCGCCCGGCTCTCCACTTGGAACACCCCGATGGCATCGGCACGGCAGAGCATGTCGTAGACCTTTGGGTCTTCGGCGGGGACGTTGGCCAGCGTCAGATGCTGGCCCCGGTGCTCGACCAGCAGCGAGAACGCCTTGCGGATGCAGGTCAGCATCCCCAGCGCGAGGATATCGACCTTCAAAAGTCCCAGCGCGTCGATGTCATCCTTGTCCCATTCGATCACCGTGCGGTCGTCCATCGCCGCGTTCTCGATCGGGCAAAGCTCGTCGAGCCGCCCCTGGGTGATGACGAAGCCGCCGACGTGCTGCGACAGGTGGCGCGGGAAGCCGATGATCTCCTCGATCAGCTTGGCGGTCATCAGCACCCGGTCGTCGGTGGGGTCGATCCCGGCGTCGCGCATCCGGTCCTCGTCGGGGGCGCTCGACGACCAGCCCCAGATCTGCCCCGAGAGCCTTGCGATCACGTCCTGGCTCAGCCCCATCACCTTGCCCACCTCGCGGATCGCCGCACGCGAGCGGAAGTGGATCACCGTGGCGGTGAGCCCGGCGCGCTCGCGGCCGTAGCGTTCGTAGATCCACTGGATCACCTCTTCGCGGCGCTCATGCTCGAAATCGACGTCGATGTCGGGCGGCTCGCCGCGTTCCTTGGAGATGAAGCGCTCGAAGATCAGCGTGATGCTCTCGGGCGGCACCTCGGTGACGCCGAGCAGGTAGCAGACCACCGAGTTGGCCGCCGAGCCGCGCCCCTGGCACAGGATGCCGCGCGAACGGGCAAAGGCGACGATGTCGTAGACCGTCAGGAAGTAGGAGGCGTAGCTCATCTCGCCGATCAGCCGCAGTTCCTTTTCCACCCGGTGCACGATCTTCGGCGGCGGGCCTGCGGGGTAGCGCCAGTGCAGCCCCTCGCGCGAGAGCCGGGCGAGCCGGTCCTGCGCCGGCTCGCCGTCCCGTGCCTCGTCGGGGTACTGGTACCGCAGCTCGTCGAGGCGGAAGGCGCAGCGACCCGAGATCTCGGTGGTGCGGCGCAGGGCGGCGGGGTAGCGGTGGAAGAGCCGGGCCATCTCGTCGCCGGACTTCAGCCGCCGCTCGCCGTTGGTCAGCCGCCGGCTGCCGATATTGTCGATGGTGCAGCCCTCGCGCAGGCAGGTCAGCACATCGGCCAGCGGGCGCCGGGCCGAGCGGTGCATGAGCGTGTCCCCCACGGCCACCAGCGGCAGGCCGGTCTGCTGCGACAGCCGCGCGAGGCGGTCGAGCCGGATCTGGTCGCGCCCGTCGTAGACTGGCGCGGCCCCGAGATAGGTGCGGCCGGGGCAGCGCCTCAGCATCTCGCGCAGCTCGGGGTCGGGGAGCGTGCGGGGTGCCCCGGGTTCCAGCGGGTCGGGCGGCAGGGCGATGAGGATCATCCCCTCGCAGGCGGCATGCAGGTCGGCGCGGGTGAGGTGACACGCGCCTTTCTCCGCCCGCCGCTTGCCCAGCGACAGCAGCCGCGTCAGCCGCGCCCAGGCGGCGATGTCGCAGGGCAGGGCGAGCCACTCGAGCGGGCTGTCGGACAGCACCAGCCGCGCCCCCGCGATGAGCCGGGGCAGCGGGCGTTCGGGCGGCAGCAGCGGCGCGGCACCGGGCGGCACCTGGGCCACGCGCTGGCGGCTCGACGGATCGGTCAGAGACTGCGAACGGATCGCCGGGGCCTCGCGCGCTGCCGCTTCCGCCGCCTCGCGGGCCTCGCCCTGCAGCCGCTCCAGCTCCTTCAGCGCCGAGAAGGCGCGCACCACCCCGGCCACCGAGTTGCGGTCGGTGATGGCGATCGCCTCGAGGCCCAGTTCGGCGGCGCGGGTGACTAGCTCCTCGGGGTGGGAGGCGCCGGTGAGGAAGGTGAAGTTGCTGGTGACGCAGAGCTCTGCATAGGGGGTCATGGCAAGTTCCTCATGCGAATTCCCCCTGCACGAACCAGTCCTGCGCACCGCCCGCGTCCCAGCCCGCCACCTGCGGCGTGTGGAACAGCCAGAGCCGCGGCCCCTCGCGCGTCTCGATGCGCCAGTAATCGCGGAGGCCGGAGCGCCAGGCGGGATCGTCGAACCACCACTCGGGGGCGATCCGTTCCGGCCCGGTGGCGCGCAGGGTGGAAAAGTGCATGTTGCGCCAGCGGAACTGCGCGGGGGGATGGCCGGGCTGCGCGCCGCGCGCGCTGCTGACCATCTCGGGCGGAAACAGGAGCTGCGGCCGCGGCGGGCCGCGCCGGGCGGGGGACTCTTCGGCGGCGCTGTAGGCGGCGGGGGCAAGCAGGAAGCTCCGCTCGGGGATGGTGCTGTCGGCGGGCAGCAGGCGCTGCACGGCGTCGAAGCCGAGCCGATTGCCGAGCCGCGAGATGAGATCGGCCAGCGCATCCTCGCTCCGCAGCTTCGGCCCGCCCGGCCCCAGCTGCTCGGGCGGCAGTTTTTCCGTCACCTCGGCGCAGAGCCGCAGCGCGTCGATGCCGAAGCCTGCCTCGACCTCGGCCACGCCTTTCTCGAAGAGCGCGGCGATACGGGCGGGGTCGCGCATGGGCCGGGCAAGGCCGACCCGCACATGCGCCGTCTCGCGGTCGACCCGGCGCAGCTCCAGCAGCACCCGGCGCGCGCCGTGCTGGTGGTGGGTGAGCAGGGCGCAGAGCCGCTCGAGCAGGCGCGCGAGACCGGCCATGACGTCCTCCTGCAGACCGATGGGCTCGGGCAGGGTCATGCGCACGCCGAAATGCGGCGCCTCGCGCTCGGCGTCCACCGGCTCGGGGCGGGTGCCGAGCGCCTGGTCGAGCCGCATCACCAGCGCCGGGCCGAAGCGTTTCGCCAGCGGCGCGCGGGGCAGGTGCACGAGATCGGCGATGCGCGAGAGCCCGACGCGGGAGAGCGTGGCGGCGGTCTCGTGGTCGATGCGCAGGGCCGAGACCGGCAGCGGCCCCAGCCCCTCGGCCAGCGCGCCCTCGGGCAGCAGGCCGCCGCCGTTGCGGGCCAGCGCATGCGCGGCGCCGCGGGTGCCGGCGATGGCGCTCTGGGCGGCCAGCCCCACGCGGTCGAGCCGGTCGTGCAGATCGGCGCGCAAAGCCGCCTCGCCGCCAAAGAGATGCGGCACCCCGGTGATGTCGGCGATCAGCCCGTCGGCGCCGTCGCGGGCCACCAGAGGCGCGTAGCGCCCGGCCCAGCGGCGCAGCCCGGCCAGCGCCGCGGCCTCGCGCGCCAGGTCGGCGGGGCGGGTGGCGAGATCGGGGCAGATGGCACGGGCATCGGCCAGCGCCATGCCGCGCGCCAGCCCGTGCGCCTGCGCCAGCGGGGAGACGCAGTGCAGGTGATCGGAATTGCCCGACCGCAGGGTCAGGGCAAAGGGCCCCTCAAGGGGGCGTTTCCGCAGGCTCGTGTCGCTCGCCAGCCGCGGAAACCAGATGGAAAGCAGACGTCTCGCCACGCCAATCCACGGTCCAGAGTTTCAGTGTTCCCCTTTTGTTCTTGATAAGCTCCCACTGCTGCAGAGTCGAGTCCGGCGCTGGGCTGGGCAGCTGTTCGCAGGCCCAGCGTGTCTCGGCGGCATTGCTGCCCTGGCCGCTCTGGATGAGCATGAGCCCGGTGGTTTTCCCGGCCTCGGCCGCCAGCTGCAGTCGCCGCCCGGCGGTAAGCGACAGGAGCTCTCCCGGCTCGGCCACCACCAGCCCCACGGCGGGGCAGCGCAGCGCCTCCTCGGCGGTCCAGAGAAGATCGGTCTCGCTTTGCGTCCGCACCAGGTGCAGCCGTGCCCCGACGCCCTCGGGCAGGCCGCTCAGCAGCGGGCTCTGCGGGGCGTGTCGCGGCAGGATCCAGATCAGCGGCCCCTCGTGGCGCGTTGCCTGGAACAGCGCGAAGCCGCGCCGGGCACGCCCCTCGGCCTCATGCACCCGGGCGGGGCAGAGGGCGAGGGGGTCGGCCTCGGCAAGAGGCGCGCTGGCGGGCAGGGGACGCATGGGGACGGTGGCAGCAGAGTCGGAAATAGGGGTGTGAATGAGAACATTGCCAGAACATTCGGCCCGAGGAAAGCACCGGACGGCCCGCCACCGGGGATCGTGATCCGCAGGCTGGCGGGCGCCACGCCCGGCTTTTCTTCTAGGCAGAAATATCCCCGCCGGAGGCAGGATCGCAGGGCGATCCTCCAGCTCCTCGGTGCCCGTGTCTCAGCCCCGGCTGTCGGGCAGCGAGATATTCGCGACCTGCTCGGCAATCGGGTCGGTGCTCAGCGGGTGGGTTTCGGAGGCGTAGTCGTCGTCTCCGCGCATCGGCTCCCAGCGGCCGCGGCGGTAGATCTCCAGCGCCGAGAACTGCGCCTTGTAGCCCATCTTCGGAGAGCCGGGCACCCAGTAGCCGAGATAAACGTAAGGAAGCCCCGCCTCGCGGGCGATGTCGATGTGATCGAGGATCATCCAGGTGCCGAGCCCCGCCTTGGGCAGTTCGGGGTCGTAGAAGGAATAGACCATGGACAGCCCGTCATCGAGCACGTCGGTGAGGCAGACCGCCGCCAGATCGCCCCGCTCGCCGTCGGTGTATTCGACAACGCGGCTGCGGATCGGCGTCTCCTCGATCATCGCGGCGAACTCGAAGATGTCCATGTCGGCCATGCCGCCATCCGCGTGGCGCGCATCGAGGTAGCGGCGGAACAGCTCGAACTGGTCCTCGGTGGCCCAGGGGCTCGAGGCACGGCGGCGCAGGTGGGCATTGCGCCTCAGCGAGCGGCGCTGGCTCTTGGAGGGCGCAAAGCGCCGCACGTCGATCCGCGCCGAGAGGCAGGCGGAGCACTCGGAACAGGAGGGGCGGTAGAGCACGTTCTGAGACCGGCGGAACCCCTGCTTGGACAGGCTGTCGTTGAGCTTCTCGGCGCTGTCCCCCTGCAGGGCGGTGAACAGCTTTCGCTCCATCCGGCCCGGCAGATAGGGGCAGGGTTGCGGCGCCGTGACGTAGAATTGCGGCGCAAGGGGCAGCGAGTGGCGCATTTCGGAACCGTCCGGGCTGGTGGAGAGAAAAACGTAACAACGAAAATCGCCGTCGCCAACCCCACGTCACCTTACACATGCGGCAATCACGATCTTGCGACCGCCCGGGCGCGGGACTCTGCCGACGGGGCGGGCTTTTGCACCGCGAAAGACCTCTGACGGATGAACAATCGAGCGCTGGGCGGCGCTTCGGGCCCGCGTGGGCCTGCCGCATGAAGACGGGGGCCGAAGCCCCCGCGCGTCCAAGTCAAAGCTGAAGGCCCCGAGAGGGCGCGTCTGCGCGGCGCCGGATGTCAGAGCGCGCGGCGGTTCAGCGCCACGGTGCCGAGCGCAAGGTCGGTCAGGCCCTGGCCGCGCTCGGTGGCCAGCATGCAAACGATCGACACGATCTGCAGCGGTGCGAACGACACGGAGACCGTGTAGCCCAGCGTGTGCAGCAGCGCCTGCGGCAGGCCGAAGCGCTGGCCCTGCCAGTCGCGGAACTCGATGGCCATGAGGCGCATGCCCCAGGTCGCCGAGCCGGTCGCCAGCGTCGCCACGCGGTAGCCGAAGCTGACCACCAGCCAGATGGCGAAGAAGATGAACACCCCGAGGAAGGCGGTGAACAGCAGGGCGATGAACACCAGAAGGGCAACGATCATCGTGTCGATGACCCAGGCCATGCCGCGCTTGAGCGCGACACTCTCGTAGAAGGCGCGCTGGTGCACCGGGTCGGGAAGCTGGGAATAGGTCGCGTTGGGATACATGTGTCTCTCGCTCGGGCTGTCCGTCTCGGGCGGGGTCAGGCGTGTGGGGGTTACGGGTCAGGTGGGAATGATGCCCGGAAAAGTCCAGAGGGCAAGCTCCCGGGGCGTGCTCGAGCCATGGCCCGTGCCGGGCCATGGCTGTGCGCTGCGCAGGCGATCAGGCTTCCGCGATCTCGCCCTTTTCGTGCGCGTCGCGGGCCTTGCGGTCGCGTTCGTCCATGAACTGGTCGAACTCGGCCTTGTCACGGGCTTCGCGCAGGCGCTGCAGGAAGTCCTCGAAGCTCTTCTGCTCGTCCTCGAGGCGGCGCAGCGTGTCGGCCTTGTAGGCGTCGAAGGCGGCGTTGCCGCTGGGGCGCATGGCGTTGAAGCCTTGCTGGAACGCGGCGTGACGGTTGCTGTGGCGATTGCGGCAGGACTTTCCGAACATGCGTTTGCTCCAGATCATGTAGGCCAGAAGGGCGAGCCCGATCGGCCAGAAGAAGATGAAACCGAGGATCATGGCGACGATCCACGCGGGTTTGCCCCGCTGGTCGAGCCAGAACTCGGCACGGCGCAGCCAGCCGGGGTTGGCGGGCTGGGTGTAGTGCTGCGAGGCGGCGGTCATGGGTCGTTTCCTTTCGGTTCGATGTGATGTGAATGGTCTTCACATTAACGAAGATCGGTATTCGACCCGCTCCCTTCAAGGGGTGATGTGAAAGGTTTTTACATTTTTCGCGCCGGGCGGTCTGGGCGGTCTGGGCGGGCTGGGCGACCGGGAAAGGCGCGACCTGCGCTGGGCGCGGGGCCTAGCGGACTCGCCCCGTCCAGCTCGCCACCGCCGACGCCGCGTCGGCGAGGTTGTCCTCGTGGCTGAGCCCGCTTACCCGCTTGCGCGGCTTGAGGTCGTGGTCGCCATCCTCCAGCCAGTGCAGGGAGATGCGGTCCGACAGCGCATAGCCCGCCACCTCCTCGCGCGTGCCAAAGGGGTCGCGCGTGCCCTGGCAGATCAGCGCGGGCGTTTGCAGCGCCGCAAGGTGCGCCGTGCGCAGCGTCTCGGGCTTGCCGATGGGGTGGAACGGATAGCCGAGACAGACCAGCCCGGTGATCGTGCCCGCCGCGAAGAGGTCATCCGCGATCAGGCTCGCGACCCGCCCGCCCATGGACTTGCCGCCGATGAACAGCGGGCCGTCGCAGGACAGGGCCTCGACCGCCGCCCGGTATTCCTCCTGCAGCAGCGCGACCTTCGGCGGGGGCCGTTTCGAGCCGCCGCTGCGCCGCTGCGCCATGTAGCCGAACTCGAAGCGCACGACCCGCAGTCCGTGCGTTGCCAAGAGCGCCGCCATATGCGCCATGAAGTCGCTGTCCATCGCGGCGCCCGCGCCGTGGGCGAGCATCACCGTGGGGCGGTCAGGCCCGTCACCATCGGTCAGAAACGCCACGCCGGTCACTCGGTGAACTCCGCCGCCACCGCGCCCGTGAGCCCGGGCAGAACGTGGGCGTCGAGTGCAAAGAGGTGCCGCGGCGTGCCTGCCGCCGCCCAGACCTGCGCGAACTCCAGCAGCCGCGGGTCGATCCACGCCCGGATCGGCGACAGATGCCCGACCGGCGAGACACCCCCGATGGCGAAGCCGGTCTGGCCGCGGATCAGCGCCGCATCCGCCTTGCCCAGCGGCTCGCCCGCCAGCGCCGAGGCCTTCTCGGCGCAGACCCGGTTGCCGCCCGCCGTGAGGAACAGCACCGCCGCGCCGCTCTGCTCGGCGCGGAAGATGATCGACTTGGCGATCTGGTCGATCTCGCAGCCCACCGCATCGGCTGCCTCCTGCGCGGTGCGGGCCTTTTCGACCTCGAGGATCTCCACCGGCAGCCCGGCGTCCTCAAGCGCCGCGCGCACCCGTTTCAGGCTCTTGCTCATGCTCGTCTCCTGTCTCTCTGGCCCCGAGGCATAGCCGCCCCAGCGGCGCCGCGGCAAGCCGCCAGAGTGCAGACGGCATTGCACAAAGCCGCCAGTCGTGGCCATCTGCCGCCATGAGCCTTGCGAATGCGATCACCCGCCTGCCACGCCCCTTCGAGCCCGCCCTCGGCCAGGAGGCGCGCGCCGCCGTGCCCTGGGCCTCGGGGGCCGTCGCCGAACTGATCGAGGGCACGGGCGGCTCCAGCCCCTATCTCGCCGGGCTGATCCGCAAGGAGGGCGCCTGGCTCGAAGGCGCGGTCGAGGCGCCGCAAGAGGCGCTGGCGGCGCTTTTCGACGCGCTGCGCAACGCCGAGGGCGATCCCGGCGTGCCGCTGCGCGAGGCCAAGCGCCGGGTCGCGCTGCTGGTCGGACTGGCGGACCTCGGTGGCGCCTGGCCGCTGGAGCAGGTCACCGGCACGCTCACCGACTTCGCCGACCTCGCCACGCAGCTCGCCCTGCGCGAGGCCATCGCCCGCGAGGTGAAGCGCGGCAAGCTGCCCGGCGCCACCGAGGAGGATATCGCCACCGCCGGCGGGATGGTGGTCTTTGCCATGGGCAAGATGGGCGCGGGGGAGCTCAACTACAGCTCCGACATCGACCTCATCTGCCTGTTCGACGAGACCCGCTTCGACCGCGACGACTTCCACGAGGCCCGCGCCGCCTTCATCCGCGCCACCAAGCGCATGAGCGCCACGCTCAACGACCTGACCGGCGAGGGCTATGTCTTCCGCACCGACCTGCGGCTGCGCCCGGACCCCGCCGTCACCCCGGTCTGCATGGCGATGGAGGCGGCGGAGCGCTACTACGAGAGCCTCGGCCGCGCCTGGGAGCGCGCCGCCTGGATCAAGGCCCGGCCCTGCGCCGGCGATCCCGACGCGGGCGCGCGCTTTCTCGAGTCGCTGCGGCCGTTCGTCTGGCGCAAGCACCTCGATTTCGCCGCGATAAAAGACGCCCACGACATGCGTCTGCGCTACCGCGAGACCAAGGGGCTCTCGGGGCCGATCACTCTGCCGGGGCACAACATGAAGCTGGGCCGCGGCGGCATCCGCGAGATCGAGTTCTTCACCCAGACCCGGCAGATCATCGCTGGCGGGCGCGATCCCGCGCTGCGTGTGCGCGGCACGGTGCCGGGGCTGCGGGTGCTGGCCGAGACCGGCTGGGTGCCGCAGCGGGTGACGGACACGCTGACGGAGCACTACCGTGCGCATCGCGAGATCGAGCACCGCATCCAGATGGTGCAGGACGCGCAGACCCACGCGCTGCCAAGTGGCGAGGAGGGGTTCGCCCGGCTCGCCGCCCTCTGCGGGCGCGACCTTTCCGAGCTGAAGACCGACCTCAGGGCCCGGCTCGAGGAGGTGCACGAGCTGACCGAGGGCTTCTTTGCCCCGGAAAGCCGCGGCGAGCCCACCGCCGCCTCGCCGCTGGAGGACAGCCCGCTGGTGGCACGCTGGCCAAGCTACCCGGCGCTGCGGTCGAGCCGCGCGGTGGAGATTTTCAACCGTCTGCGCCCGGAAATCCTCTGCCGCCTCGGCCGTGCCGCCCGCCCCGAGGAGGCGCTGACCGCCTTCGACGGCTTCCTCGCCGGGCTGCCGGCGGGGGTGCAGCTCTTCTCGCTATTCGAGGCCAACCCGCAGCTCGTCGATCTGCTGGTCGACATCGTCTCGGTCTCGCCCGAGCTGGCACTGCACCTGTCGCGCAACGCGCAGGTCTTCGACGCGGTGATCGGCGGCGATTTCTTCGCGCCCTGGCCGGGGGTGGCGGCGCTCACCGCCGATCTGGCGCAGGTGCTCGCGCGGGAGGATGACTACGAGCGCCAGCTCGACCAGGCCCGGCGCTGGCAGCACGAGTGGCACTTCCGCATCGGCGTGCACCTGCTGCGCGGCATCTCCGAGCCGCAGGAAGCGGGCAAGCACTACGCCGAACTGGCCGAGGCGACGCTGGCCGCGCTGACCCCGGTGGTGCAGGCGGAATTCGCCCGCAAGCACGGCGATGCCCCGGGCCGCGGCGCGGTGGTGGTCGGCATGGGCAGCCTCGGGGCGGGGCGGCTGCACGCGCATTCCGACCTCGATCTCATCGTGATCTACGACGCCAACGGGGTCGAGGCCTCGGAGGGCCGCCGCCCGCTGCCCGCGCGCACCTACTACGCCCGGCTGACCCAGGCGCTGATCACCGCGATGACGGCGCCGATGGCCGAGGGGCGGCTCTACGAGATCGACATGCGCCTGCGCCCCTCGGGCAACCAGGGGCCGGTGGCGACCTCGCTCACCGCCTTCACCGAGTACCAGCGCGAGAACGCCTGGGTCTGGGAGCACCTGGCGCTGACCCGCGCCCGGGTCATGGCCGGGCCGCAGGATCTGGCGGCCGAGGTCGAGGCGCGGCGGCGCGAACTGCTGGCCGCCCCGCGCGGCCGGGAGGAGGTGTTGTCGGAACTGGCGAAGATGCGCGCCCGCATTGCCGCTGCCAAGGGCGCCGGCGATCCCTGGGATCCGAAACTGGGGCAGGGCCGGATGCAGGACATCGAATTGGTCGGCCAGGCCGGGGCGCTGCTCTCGGGGCAGGCGCCGCGGCGCACCGCGCGCGGCCTCGCGGCGGCGGCGCAGGACGGCTGGCTGGGCCGCGCCGAGGCCGATCACCTCGCCGCCACCTACCGGCTCTGCTGGGCGCTGCAGATCGGCGCGCGGCTGATCACCGAGGGCCGGCTCGATCCCGACGAACTGGGGGTCGGCGGCTGCACCTTCCTCAGCAGCCTCGCCGGGGTCGACGGCCCGGACGCCCTGCGCGCGAAGCTCGACGAGATGACCAGCCGCGCCGCGGCGATCATCGACGCCGCCCTGCCGGGGCCTGCCGCATGAAGGGCGATGCGCTCGACCCCAAGGCGCTGATCGCCGAAGCCTACCGGATCGAGGGCATCAGCCTCGAGGAATGCCGCTCGATCTTCCTCGACTGGGCGCTGTCGCTGCCCGAGGGGACGGATCCGCAGGCGGCGCTCGACGGCTTGCTGGCGCGCCACGGCACGCCGGGCCACCCGATGACGCGGGTGATGACCGACGGGCGTGCCCCGGCGCGGCCACGTCGCCGCGGAGGCCGCGCGGCGCGGCGCTCCTGACGGCGGAAGTCCCGGCTGCGCCGGGAGCGCCTGCGGCGCGCGTATTTGGAAAGAGAAGAAGGGATAAACCTGGCAGGACATCCAAAATGGGCTTTCGCCTAGGCGAAAATATCCCGGGGGGAGGCCGCAGGCCGGGGGGCAGCGCCCCCCCTTGCAACGCCGGGATCAGCGCGGCAGCGCCGCCGCCTCCTTCGCCAGCGCCACGATGCCGTCCCAGTCGCCCGCCTGCATGAGGTCCTTCGGCGCGACCCAGGAGCCGCCGCAGCACAGCACGTTCTTCAGCGAAAGGTAGTCGCCGACGTTCTTCATGCTGACGCCGCCGGTGGGGCAGAAGCTCACCTGCGGGATCGGCGCGCCGATCGCCTTGAGCGCGGGGGCGCCGCCATTGGCCTCGGCGGGGAAGAATTTCTGCACCGTGTAGCCGCGCTCGAGCAGCGCCATCGCCTCTGAGGCGGTGGCGGCGCCGGGCAGCAGCGGCAGGTCCGCGGCCTCGCAGGCGTCGAGGATCTTATCCGTCGCGCCCGGCGAGACGCCGAATTTCGCCCCCGCCTCGACCGCGGCTTTCACGTCCTCGGGGGTCAGCAGAGTGCCGGCGCCGACCACGCCGCCCTCGACCTTCGCCATCTCGCGGATCGCGTCGAGCGCCACCGGCGTGCGCAGGGTCACTTCGAGCACCGGCAGGCCGCCGGCGACCAGCGCCTCGGCCAGCGGGCGGGCGTGGGCGACGTCGTCGATCACCAGCACCGGGATCACCGGGGCGAGCTTGCAGAGGGCTTCATTGGCGCGGCTGGCGTCCTGGGGGGTCATGGGCGGGGCCTTTGTCTGGATGTCACAGGGACCGGAACGGTCGTGTATTGAGTATTTTCGGAACGCTGAAAGGGCAAGGCCCGCGCGTGGCACGGGCGGGGGTCAGACCACCACCGCGGCGCCGTTGGAGGCGAGGCCGACGTTCTGCCGGAACGCCTCGAAGAGCTCGCGCCCGACGCCGTGGCCGTTGCCCGAAAGGTCGGCGGTGGCATTCTCGCGGTCCTCGAAGCCCTGGGTCAGGCACTGCAGCGTGCCGGCGCCCGCGTCGAGTCGCACGATGTCGCCGTCGCGCAGCTTGGCGAGCGGGCCGCCGTCGGCGGCCTCGGGGCAAACGTGGATCGCCGAGGGCACCTTGCCCGACGCGCCGGACATGCGCCCGTCGGTGACCAGCGCCACCTTGAGGCCGCGGTCCTGCAGCACCGCCAGTGTCGGCGTCAGGCTGTGCAGCTCGGGCATGCCGTTCGACTTCGGCCCCTGGAAGCGGACCACGACGATGGTGTCCGAGGTGAACTCGCCTGCCTTGAAGGCGTCCTTCACCTGCGCCTGATCGTGGAAGACGCGCACCGGCGCCTCGACGACATGATGCTCGGGCTTGACCGCCGAGATCTTCATGATGCCGTGGCCGAGGTTGCCGATCATCTGCTTGAGACCGCCGCTCTTCTGGAACGGGTCCGAGGCGGGGCGGAGGATCTTGTCGTTCTGGCTCTCGCGCGGGGCGTCCTCGTAGACGATGGCGCCGTCCTTCAGCTTGGGCTCTTGGGTGTAGAGGCTCATGCCGTCGCCCGCCACGGTCTTGACGTCCTCGTGCATGAGGCCCGCGTCCAGAAGCTCGCCGATCATGTACTGCAGCCCGCCCGCGGCGTGGAAGTGGTTCACGTCCGCCAGCCCGTTTGGGTAGACCTTGGCCATCAGCGGCACCGCCTGCGAGATCTGGTCGAAGTCCGACAGCTCCAGCGCCACGCCCGCGGCGCGCGCCATGGCGGGCAGGTGCAGCACGAGGTTGGTCGACCCGCCGGTGGCCATGAGGCCGACGATGCCGTTGACGAAGGCCTTGGCGTCGAGCACGTCGCAGACCGGGCGGTACTCGTTGCCGAGCGCGGTGATCGCCAGCGCCCGCTTCGCCCCGGCCTCGGTCAGCGCATCGCGTAGCGGGGTGTTGGGGTTGATGAAGGAACTGCCGGGCAGGTGCAGCCCCATGAACTCCATCAGCATCTGGTTGGAGTTGGCGGTGCCGTAGAAGGTGCAGGTGCCGGGGCCGTGGTAGCTCTTCATCTCGGCTTCCATCAGCTTGTCGCGGCCGACCTCGCCGGTGGCGTATTGCTGGCGGACGCGGGCCTTCTCGTCGTTGGGCAGGCCGGAGGTCATCGGCCCGGCGGGCAGGAAGAGGCCGGGGATGTAGCCGAAGGTGGCCGCGGCGATGACGAGGCCGGGCACGATCTTGTCGCAGACGCCGAGGTAGACGGCGGCGTCATAGGTGTTGTGGGAGAGCGAAACTCCGGTGGCCAGCGCGATCACGTCGCGCGAGAACAGCGATAGCTCCATGCCGACCTGGCCCTGGGTGACGCCGTCGCACATGGCCGGAACCCCGCCCGCCACCTGCGCCGTGCTGCCGACCGAGCGCGCGGCGGCGCGCAGCAATTCGGGGTAGCGCTCGTAGGGCTGGTGGGCCGAGAGCATGTCGTTGTAGGCGGTGACGATGCCGAGGTTCGGGGCGCGGCCCGTCGCCAGCGCGTGCTGGTCCTGGCCGGTGGCGGCATAGGCGTGGGCCTGGTTGCCGCAGGTCAGGTGGGCGCGGCGCGGGCCTTCCTCGGCGGCGCGGCGCATGCGGTCGAGATAGGTGCCGCGGAGGTTCTCCGAGCGCGCCTCGATCTCGGCGGTGACCTTTGCGATGGTGGCGTTGAGCGACATGAGAGGGGGCTCCTTTCGCTGTCCGGGGTCGGCCCGGTCTGGCGTCCTTGGGGAGGATGTAACCCGGTTAGCGCTATCAGTAAAGCCGCAACGGTGGCGGGAGAGCGCCTCCGGGCGCGCACGCGCGAAATTGGGGCAGGTCCTGCGCCCTTGCGATGAAATGGCCGCGTCCCCGCTACGCCCGCACGTCGGGGAGGCGCGATATGCGCCCTGGTCGCTGCGAAGGTGCTTCCCAACGTCCCCGCGCGGCGCTAAAGGGGCCAGATGACACAGCCCGATCTCCCTACCGTCCGTCTCCTTCCCAAGGCCAAGCCGCAGGCGCTGCGCCGGGGCTACCCTTGGGTCTATGCCAACGAGCTGGTGGTTGACCGCCGGACCCGCAACCTCGCCGCCGGCACCGTCGCGCGGCTCGAGGACAATGACCGCAAGGTGCTGGGGCTGGTCGGCGTGACGCCGAGCTCGAAGATCATCTGCCGGATGCTCGACCGCGATCCCGAGGCACAGATCGACAAGGCCTGGCTCGTCGCCAAGCTGACCCGCGCGCTGGAGCTGCGGACGCGCCTCTTCCCGGCGCCCTACTACCGGCTGGTGCATGCCGAGGCCGACGGGCTGCCCGGGGTGATCATCGACCGTTTCGGCGACACTGCGGTGATCCAGCCCAACGCCGCCTGGGCCGAGCTGCTGCTGCCGGAGCTGACCGAGGCGCTGGCCGAGGTTGCCGGGGTGACGAACATCCTCAAGAACGCCGGCGGTCGCGGCCGTCAGCTCGAGGGGCTCGACGATCAGGATGCGGTGCTGCTGGGCCAGGCGCCCGAGGCGCCGCTGCCGGTCGAGATGAACGGCGCGACATACATGGCCGACCTCACCGGCGGCCAGAAGACCGGCCTGTTCTACGACCAGCGCCCGAACCACGGCTTCGCGGCGCGGCTGGCGAGCGGGCAGAAGATGCTCGACGTCTTTTCGCACGTCGGCGGCTTTGCCCTGGCGGCGCTGGCGGGCGGCGCGGCAAGCGCGCTGTCGGTCGACGGTTCGGCCTCGGCGCTGGCGCTGGCCGAGGAGGGCGCCAAGCGGATGGGCGCGGCGGACCGCTTCGCCACCCGCCAGGGCGATGCCTTCGACACGCTCGAGGCGCTGGGGACCGAGGGCGAGCGCTTCGGCCTCGTGGTCTGTGACCCGCCCGCCTTCGCTCCGGCCAAGCCGGCGCTGGAAGCTGGCCTGCGCGCCTACGAGAAGGTCGCGCGGCTCTCGGCCCCGCTGGTCGAAGAGGGCGGCTACCTTGTGCTCTGCTCCTGCTCCCACGCGGCGGACCTGTCGAGCTTCACCGGCGCCTGCCTGCGCGGCATCGGCCGGGCCGGGCGCCGGGCGCAGCTGCTGCACACCGGCTTTGCCGGGCCGGATCACCCGCTGCTGCCGCAGCTGGCGGAGTCGGGCTACCTGAAGGCGCTGGTGTTCCGCCTGTGAAGGTGCTGCTCGACACCTGCGTCATCTACCCGACGGTGATGCGCGAGGTGCTGCTGGGCGTCGCGGCGCAGGGGCTCTACCAGCCGCTGTGGTCGGGGCGCATCCTGGAAGAATGGGCGCTGGCGGCGCGCAAGCTCGGCCCGATGGGCGAGGTGCAGGCGCGCGGCGAGATCGCGCAGGTGCGCGCCGCATGGCCGGGCTCCGAGGTGCGGTACCAACCCGCCATGGAAGACCGGCTCTGGCTGCCCGATCCGGCAGACCTGCACGTTCTGGCGGCGGCCATCTCCGGCAGTGCCGATCTCATCGTCACGGAGAACGCCAAGGATTTCCCGCGCAACATCCTCGCCGAGGAAGGGCTCTCGCGCGTCGATGCCGACGGCTTCCTGCGCGGTCTCTGCGAGGCCAACCCGGGCCACGTGAAGGACGCCTGCGAGGCGGTCCTCGCAGAGGCGCGGCGGCTGTCGGGCGAGGACTGGAGCATGCGCGGGCTGCTCAAGAAGGCGCGGCTGCCGCGGCTCGGCAAGGCGCTCGAGGCGGCGGGCTGACCGCCGCCTTTTGCGCTTACGCGTCGGCCTTCATCTCGGGCACGCTCGGCGTGTCCTCCTCGCGCTTGGCCTCGGTCGCCCAGAGGCGGTCGCGCGCGGGTTTCGGCAGCGGCTTGCGGTTCTGGCCGAGGTGGATGTGCACCTTGCCGATGAAATAGGCCGAGACCGGCGCCGTCATGAACAGGAAGGCGATGATCAGCAACTCGTGGTAGGACGGGGCGCCGGAGGCATAGGCGTAGAGCACCGAGGCCAGCAGGATCGAGCCCACGCCCAGGGTCGAGGCTTTTGTCGGCGCGTGCAGCCGGGCCATGGGCGCCTCCAGCTTCAGCAGGCCGATCGAGCCCACCAGAGTGAACAGCCCGCCGATGACCAGCGCGGCGGCAATGGCGATGTCGAGGATGCCGTGGCTCATTCGATGATGTCTCCCCTCAGCACGAAGCGGGCCACGGCCACGGTCGACACGAAGCCGAGCATGGCGATGATGATCGCCGCCTCGAAGTAGATTTGCGTCGCCCCGGCGATGCCGACGAGGATGATCAGCGCCACGGCGTTGATCGACAGCGTGTCGAGCGCAAGGATGCGGTCGCCGCTCCGGGGGCCCTTCACCAGCCGGATCATGGTCAGCAGGAGCGACAGGCTCACGGCGGCGAAGGCGAAGATGAGCGCATAGGTGACGATCATTCGAAAATCTCCTTCAGGCGGCGTTCGTAGCGGTGCTTGATCTTGCGGGCAACTGCCTCGGGATCATCGGTGTGCAGCGCGTGCACCAGCAGCGCGTGGCCCTCGTCCGAGAGATCCACCGAAACGGTGCCGGGCGTCAGGGTGATGGTTCCGGCGAGCGCGGTGATCGCCTCGGGGGTGCGGATGTCGAGCGGCACGTTGACCCAGGCCGAGCGGATGTTGCGGTTGGGTTTGAACAACACGATCAGCGCGACGGTGATATTGGCGGTGATGATGTCCCAGGCAACGACGAGGCCGTAGGGGATCAGCATCCAGGGCCGGGTCACCTGCGGGCGGTTCGGCCAGTAGGCGGCGGTGGCGAAGGGCAGCAGCACGCCGAGGATCGCCCCGAAGACGAGGCTGTTGATTGAAGGCTCGTTCGCCAGCAGCTGCCAGATGATCACCAGCGCCACCGAGAGCAGCGGGTGC
This sequence comes from Alloyangia pacifica, assembly GCF_020524285.1. Classification (GTDB taxonomy): domain Bacteria; phylum Pseudomonadota; class Alphaproteobacteria; order Rhodobacterales; family Rhodobacteraceae; genus Salipiger; species Salipiger pacificus_B. The sequence continues at coordinate 246,032 of NZ_JAIVKX010000009.1, read as the reverse complement.
GGAAAGAGCCTTTGCACGAAACGCGTGGCCATCAGTGTCCTCCCAATGCGTCGTCAGTTGCCGCCTCGGCACCCGGGTCATGCCCCTCGTCGGCGGGCACGTCCCCACCGCCCGAGCCGGTCTCGCCATGGTCTTCCGACCCGTCTTCGGAGTGATCGTCAGAGTGTTTCACGATCTCCTTGCCGGGCGTCTCGAGCACGGTGGAGATATAGGGCTCCGGTGCAAAGAGCTGCGCGGCGGTGGCGTCGAGGTGCCGCATCACCGGACCGGCGAAGATCGTCAGGGCGACCAGCAGGGCGACCAGGGTCCCGATGGCGAGCATCGGCAGCGGCGCATGGCCGTCGGTGGGGTCACGCACTTCGCGGGCGCCCTGTTCGTCCTCGGGATCCTCTGCCGTGCCGCAGTGCTCGACCGCGAGCTGGTGCGGCTTCCAGAAGATCGTCGAGCCCGCGCGCGAGAAGCCGACGACCGCGACAAGCGACGAGCCGAGCACTACGGCCCAGACCCAGCTCATCGCCGCGCTGCCCTGCGAGGCTTCGAGGATCAGCAGCTTGCCGACGAAGCCCGACAGCGGCGGCAGGCCCGCCATGGCGATGCAGGCCACGAAGAACAGACCGGCGACCAGCGCGCCGCCCGCCATGGGCAGGGTTTCCCGGACGGTGCCGGCCACGCTGCCGCGCCGTTCGCGGATCACGTCGACGATCAGGAACAGCGCCGCCGTGGTCAGCGTCGAATGTAGCGCGTAATAGAGCGCGGAGGCGATGCCGGCGGGGGTGAACTGCGCCACGGAAGCGAGCAGCATGCCCATCGAGCCGACCACCGAGAAGGCCACCAGACGCCCGATCTCGCGCGCGCCGAGCACACCGATCATGCCGATCGCCAGGGTGATCAGCGCCAGCGGCAGCAGCCATTCCTCATGCGCGCCCGCCATCAGCGGCGAGCTCGGCGGGAAGATCATCGTGTGCACGCGGATGATGCAATAGGCGCCGACCTTGGTCATGATGGCGAAGAGCGCGGCCACCGGGGCGGGCGCCTCGGCATAGCTCGAGGGCAGCCAGAAGTGCAGCGGCAGCAGCGCGGCCTTGATCGCGAAGACCAGCAGCAGCAGCACGGCGGCGACGCGCAGGCCCGCCGAATTGCCCGGATCGGCCTGCGCCACGCGCTGCGCGAGATCGGCCATGTTCAGCGTGCCCGCCTGCGCGTAGAGCGTGCCGAGCGCGAACAGGAAGAGCGTCGAGCCAAGCAGGTTGTAGAGCATGTACTGCACGCCCGCCCGGGTGCGCGTCGCGCCGCCCGAGTGGACCATGAGCCCGTAGGAGGCGATCAGCAGCACCTCGAAGAACACGAACAGGTTGAAGGCGTCGCCGGTCAGGAAGGCGCCCATGATCCCCATGATCTGGAACTGGAAGAGCGCGTGGAAATGCTGCCCGCGCCGGTCCCAGCCCGAGCCGATGGCATAGACCAGCACCGGCAGCGCGAGCACGGCGGTCAGCAGGACCATCGTGGTCGCCAGCCGGTCGGCCACCAGCACGATGCCGAAGGGCGCCTGCCAGTCGCCGAGCTGGTAGAGCGTCACCGTGCCGTCGCTGGCCTGCACGTAGAGGCCGATGGCGATGGCGAGCGTGGCCACCAGCGAGGCGACCGAGAAGATGCGCTGAAGGCTCTCGTGGAAGCGCGCGGCCAGCACGATGATGGCGGCCATCATCGCGGGCAGCAGCACGGGGGCGATGATCCAGTGCATCATGCGCGGAACTCCTTGTTCTCGCCCTGTTGCGTCTCAGGGTCTTCTTTGGGGTCGTCTCCGGCGCGGCGCTCCTTTGCCAGATGCCCTGCCTCGTCGACGTGGTCGTCATCGGCGTTGAGGTAGGAGGCGAGCGCGATCATCACCACGACGGCGGTCATGCCGAAGGAGATCACGATGGCGGTCAGCACCAGCGCCTGCGGCAGCGGGTCGGTGTAGCTCGACACGTCGTCGCGCAGGATCGGCGGCTGGTTGATCACCAGCCGGCCCGAGGCGAAGAGGAAGAGGTTCACGGCGTAGGTCAGCAGCGAGGTGCCGATGATCACCGGGAAGGTGCGCAGCCGCATCACCATGTAGATGCCCGCGGCGGTCAGCACGCCGATGGTGGTCGCGATGAGAAACTCCATGGATCAGGCCCCCTCGTTTTCGGTGTCGCGCGAGGGGTCGATGTCCATCGCATGCTCGCTGGTCTCGTCGCCGGAGCGGCGCGCCATGCGCGAGAAGCTCTCGAGCGACAGCAGCACGGCCCCCACGACCGCGAGGAAGACGCCGAGGTCGAAGGCCATGGCCGAGGCGAGCTCGAACTCCTCAAGACCGGGCAGTTTCACGTAGCCAAAGGTCGAGGTCAGGAAGGGGCGGCCGAAGAGCCAGGCACCGATGCCGGTGAGCCCGGCGATCAGCACGCCCGCGCCGATCACCCCGTGGTAGGGGTAGCGCTGGCGCTCGTTGGCCCAGGCGAAGCCCGAGGCCATGTACTGCATGACCACGGCGATCGACACCACGAGACCCGCGACGAAGCCGCCGCCCGGCTCGTTGTGGCCGCGCAGGAAGATGTAGGCGCCGACCATCAGCACCACCGGCAGCAGCAGCCGGGTGACCACCACCATCATCAGCGGGTGCGCGTCCCCGGCCTGGTCCTGGTCGGGCACGCGGTTGAGCAGCCGCGCCCGCACCGGGCCGGTCAGCAGCGCCTCGGTCACCGCGTAGATCACCAGCGCGGCGATGCCGAGCACGATGATCTCGCCGAAGGTGTCATAGCCCCGGAAGTCCACGAGGATCACGTTCACCACGTTGGTGCCGCCACCGCCGTAGTAGGAGTTCTCGAGCATGTAGTCCGAGATCGTGCCCATCGAGAAGTCGCGGCGCAGGATGGCATAGGTGAGCCCGGCCGCGCCGAGCCCGGCGACGCCCGCCAGCAGCCCGTCGCGCACCCGGCGCGAGACCGACGATTCGATCGGCGTGGTGTTGGGCAGGAAGTTCAGCGCCAGCAGCAGCAGGATGATCGTCACCACCTCGACCGAGATCTGCGTCAGCGCGAGGTCCGGGGCCGAGAGGTAGTTGAAGGCGATCGACACCATGGTGCCGATGACCCCCATGAGGATCAGCGCCGCAAGCCGGTTGCGGTGGAAGAAGACGATGAACCCGGTGGCGCTGACGATGAGCACCCAGCCCGCCAGCGGCAGCGGCTGGATCGGCAGCATCTCGCGCGTCACCGGCCCCAGGGTGCCGGTGAACCAGGCGTGTGCGGAAACCGCCAGCACGGTCACGGTGAAGATCGCGGCGTAGCGCGAGAAGCTGCCGTTGTGCAGCCCGAAGGTCAGGCGCTCTGCTCCGCGGGCGCAGGCACCTATCAGCGCGTCGAAGATCTGCTTGGCCTCGGGGCGCGGCGCGGCGTCCCAGCCCTTCAGCAGCGGGGTGAAGAGCGCCAGCAGGATCAGGCCGCCGACGGTGGCGATGATCGACATGATCAGCGCCGGGGTGACCCCGTGCCAGAGCGCGAGGTGGGCGCCCGGAACCTCGGCCACCTCGCCGATCACCGCGGCGGTCACCAGCTTGACCACCGGTTCGGCGAGGAAGGGCAGGCAGCCCACGGTGACCACGATCAGCCCCAGGAAGGCCGGCGGTCCCCACATGCCGAAGTTCGGGTCATGCGGCGTGTGCGGATAGTCGTCGCGGGTCTTCCCGAGGAAGGCATGGCCGATGAAGCGGAAGCTGTAGGCGGCCGAGAAGATCGCCCCCAACGTCGCCAGCACCGGCACCAGCCAGTGCGAGCCGAAGAGCACCGTGTGCGAGGCTTCCTCGAGGAACATCTCCTTCGACAGGAAGCCGTTGAACAGCGGGATGCCGGCCATCGCCAGCGATCCGACGATGGCGATGGTCGCGGTGATCGGCATCAGGTGGCGCAGCCCGCCAAGGCGGCGGATGTCGCGGGTGTGGGCCTCGTGGTCGACGATGCCCGCGCTCATGAAGAGCGAGCATTTGAAGGCCGCGTGGTTGAGGATGTGGAACACCGCCGCCATCGCGCCATAGGCGGTGCCGGTGCCGAGCAGCATGGTGATGAGCCCGAGGTGCGAGACCGTCGAGAAGGCCAGCAGCGCCTTGAGGTCGTGCTTGAACAGGCCGATGACGGCGCCCAGCACCATGGTGATCAGCCCCGCCGAGGTGACGATCCAGAACCATTCCTCGGTGCCGGAGAGCGCCGGCCAGAGCCGCGCCATCAGGAAGATGCCCGCCTTCACCATGGTCGCCGAGTGCAGGTAGGACGACACTGGCGTCGGCGCGGCCATGGCGTGCGGCAGCCAGAAATGGAAGGGGAACTGCGCCGACTTGGTGAAGCAGCCGAGCAGGATCAGCAGCAGCGCCGGAAGGTAGTAGGGCGAGGCCTGGATGACATCGCGCCGCGCGATGATCTCGGTGATCTCGTAGGTGCCCGCCGCCGCGCCCAGCAGCAGCATGCCCCCGATCAGGGCCAGACCGCCCATGCCGGTCACCGTGAGCGCCATGCGTGCGCCTTGGCGGCCCTCGGGCAGGTGTTTCCAGAAGCCGATGAGCAGGAAGGACGACAGCGAGGTCAGCTCCCAGAAGATCAGCAGGAGCAGGATGTTGTTCGACAGGACGATGCCCACCATCGCGCCCTGGAAGAGCAGCAGGTAGGTGTAGAACTCGCCCATGTTGTCATCGCGCGTCAGGTAGTAGCGGGCATAGATGATCACCAGCGCGCCGATCCCGAGGATCAGCATGGCGAACATCATGCCCAGCCCGTCGAGGAAGAGCGTCATGTTCAGCCCGAGCGTCGGCATCCACTCGACCGAGGCAGTGATCGTCTCGCCGGCCCAGACCGCGGGCAGGTGGGTGACCAATCCGAGCAGCGCGGCGAGGGTGACGAACAGCGTCGTCATTCCGCAGGCCCGGCGACCGGCCTGAATCATCAGGCCCGGCAGCAGGGCTCCGAGAAAGGGAAGGAGCGCAATGATGAATAGTGACATGGAACTCCCTGATCGTCGTTGGCGGCGTCGAGAGAAGGCAGCCGATTTCACACGGTATCACAACCCGAAAACGGCCACGCTGACGTGAATTTTAGCAAAGTTAGCCGAATTCTAACGGTAATGTCAGGTCGAAAAATTCTAATGAAGTATTGCGAATGTTACTTTGAGTTACTATGGCCGTGAGGCCTTTTTGGTAGCGCAGGCGGGCTCAAGATCAACCCCTGATTGCATGGTCCGTGTGCGTATTTGACGCAGTCCCGACGCGCCCGACTCCGGTGGTCTCTTGCGGGAAATTCTGCCTTGGAGGCTGCGTGCTCCTTGTGCGGAGCGCGCAGGGGGCAGGAGTTGGCCTGGCGCGTGGGTCCCTTGTTCTTGTCTGCCGCTTTGGGGGCTGCTACTCCGGCGGATAAGCTCAATCCCCGACGCTTTTCTTCGGGAACAACGCGAGGCAGGCAGCAGTGGCGCACCCCCGACTGGAGATCCGGAACCTCGTGCGGCGGTTCGAGGGGCGCGCCGTCGTGGACGACGTCTCGCTGACCATCGAGCCGGGGCACGTGACCTGTCTGCTGGGCCCCTCGGGCTGCGGCAAGTCGACGACGCTGCGGATGATCGCCGGGGTCGACATGCAGGACAGCGGTTCGATCTTCGTCGACGGCACGCTGATCTGCGACACGGTCTTCCGCATTCCGCCGGAGCGCCGGGCCATCGGCCTGATGTTCCAGGATTTCGCGCTCTTTCCGCATCTGTCGGTGGGCGAGAACGTCGCCTTCGGCCTCAGGGGCGCGGGCAGCGCCAAGCGGGCACGGGCGGTGGAATTGCTCGATCGTGTCGGGCTGGCGCATTTCATCGACGAATACCCGCACCAGCTGTCGGGCGGTGAGCAGCAGCGCGTGGCGCTGGCCCGCGCGCTGGCGCCGAAACCGCGCATCATGCTGATGGACGAGCCCTTCTCCGGCCTCGACAACCGGCTGCGCGACGGCATCCGCGACGAGACGCTGGCGGTGCTGAAGGAAGAGGGCGCCTCGGTCCTGCTGGTCACCCACGAGCCCGAGGAAGCGATGCGCATGGCCGACGAGATCGCGCTGATGCGCGGCGGCAAGATCGTCCAGCGCGGTGCGCCCTACAATATCTACAACGCCCCGGCGGACAAGGCGGCGGTCGCATTCTTCAGCGATATCAATTCGCTGCGCGGCAAAGTTCAGGGGGCCTTGGCGGATACGCCCTTCGGCCCCTTCCTGGCGCCCGGGGTGCCCGACGGCGGCGAGGTCGACATCGTCTTCCGCCCGCAGCACGTGGGCATCGATTTCGACCGCGGCGGGCGCGGCCCGAACCCGACGCAGATGGCCGGCACCCCGGCGCGCGGCGTGGTCGAGCGGGCGCGCTTCATGGGCTCGGAGAGCCTCGTGGAGTTCCGGATGGATTTCGACGGCGGCATGATCCGCGCCACGGTGCCCAACGTCTTCCTGCCGAAGCCCGGCACGCCGCTGTGGCTGACCGTGCGCCGCGACCGCTGCTTCGTCTTCCCGGCGAAGGACTGACGTTCAGGCCAGCGCCGCCAGCGAGAGCAGGGACAGCGCGCTGGTCCAGATGGTGACCGCCGCGATGCGGTCGGTGCGGATCCCGTGCAGCAGCGCCAGCGCAAAGGCCATGGCCCCCGACGGTCCCGCCGCCAGCAAGCTGAACTGCGCCTGCCACAGATCGCTCGCCCCGGCCAGCCAGACCGCCAACGTCACCAGCAGCGGGAAGCCGAGCAGTTTCAGCCCCGAGTATGTGGCGACCACCGGCGAGGGTTTCAGGCTCTGCCCCGAGAGCAGCACGCCAAGCGCGAAGAGCACCAGTGGTGCGGTTGCGGCCCCGGCGAAGCGGCAGGCGGTGAGGATCGGCTCGGGCAGCGGCAGACCGGAGAGGTTGACCACCACGCCCAGCCCGATGGCGATCAGCGTGGGGTTCACCGAGAGCCGCTTCAGCGCCGGCAAGGGCCCGGCCGAGGGGCGGGCGATGAGATCCGAGCTGATGATGAAGAAGGCAAAGGCGATGGCCGTGTCCCAGGCGACCACCGCGGTCACCGGAAGCGCGCCGTCCTCGCCGTAGAGCAGCAGCGCGATCGGGCGGATGTAGAGCAGCGAGTTGACGAAGACCACAGCCATGGCCAGCAGCCACGCCTCGAGTTTCTCGCAGCCGAAGGCGCGGCGGGCGAGCGCGTAGGAGGCGCCGAAGGCCAGCGCTTCGCAGGCGCCGTAGGCAAGCAGGCTGCGCAGTTCGAGCGCGGCAAAGGGCACCGTCGCGATCACCAGGAAGATCAGCCCCGGTTGCATCACCATCAGCGCCACCCGGTTGGCCGAGGCCGCGTCCTGCCGCGCGAAGATGCCGCGCCGGCCAAGCAGGAAGCCGAGCGCCAGCAGCGTGAAGACCGGCAGGATGTCATGGCTGAGGACGGTGAGCATGGAGGGTCTCGGTTTGCGGAGCCTCGAGTTGACGGGGGGTCGACCGCTGGGTCAACCGACCATCAGGTCTCGGGGGCTGCGGGAAAGTGTCGTGCCCGCAGCGCAGGCAGGGTCATGGTGCGCCGGCGCAGAAGGCCGTGGTCCGAGAGCCTCTGCACAAGGTCGGGCGTGGCGGTGCAGACCTCCTTGTAGAAGGCGCGCAGCGCCGTCTCGCCGCCGTCCTCCTCGATCATCGCGAAGAGCGTGTTGAGGTTGACCGCGCCTGCGCCGCGCGCCTGAGGCTTCAGGTCGGCGCGGTAGGAGCCCCGGGTCAGGCGGAAGCGGTAGGCCGCCAGGAAATGCGTCCAGTCCGCCGCGTGGAAATGGCCTAGCTCGGTCTCGGGTAGGGGCCGCTCGCCGGGGTTCATCCGCTCGCCGAGGGTCACGTTGTGGATGCGGATGTCGAGCCCCTCGGTGCCGGGGCGGAAGAAGAGCTTGCCGGCCACGTGGCTCAGGAAGCCGCCCGAGAGGTGCCGGCCCCAAGTGGGAAAGCAGGCTTCGGCGGCGCGCTGGCGGGCGCTCTGGTCTAGGGGGAAGGCCTTGAACAGCGTCTCGGCCTGATCCGGCGCGCTGGCCAGAGCCTCGACCGGGCGCACGCGGGCGCAGAGGCAGTCTGGCGGCAGCTCGGACAGTTGAACTGCCAAGGGGCGGGCGGGCAACAGGAACTCATCCACGTCGATATGCGCCAGCCAGTCCACCTCGGGCTTGCGGTTGTTGGCGTGCCGTGCGTTGCGGGCCTGCCGGGCCTGGTGCTTCTCGGGGCGCCTGCCGCGCTTAGCCCACCAGGCGGCGTCGGTGGTGAAGGCGCGGATCTTGGGGTGGGCGGAGAGCACCTCTTCCGCCGCGGGGTCGGCCTCGTCGAGGTAGATGTAGAGCCGCTGCGCGCCCTGCTCGAGGTGCCAGGCGGCAAACTCGAGAATGCGGGGCAGCGGCGCATTGGTGGTGGTGACGGTGCCCCAGCGGATCACGGCGCGCGCCCGAAGACGCGGGTGACGGCGGCGTCGGGATCGAAGGGCGGCTCGATCAGCATGCCATACGCCGCGAGCCGCCTGCGCAGCTCGGGCGTGTCTGCGCAGACCTCGTCGAAGAGCGCGCGCAGCCCGGCGTCGCCCTCTTCCTCCGTGAGAAAACCGATCAGCTCGGCCTGTCCCATCTCGGGACGCTCCGAGCCTTTCCGGTAGGAGCCGCGCGTCCGGCGAAATTCGAGATCGGCGCGGAACTGTTCCCAGCTGCGCGCATGCAGGTGGCCCAGCCAGACCTCGCCCAGCCGGTGGCGGTTGCTGGCGTCCGCGCCGCGGTATTTCAGCCTGTGCAGGCCGAGCCTTGTGTCCTCGATGCCGGTGCGGGCGAAGACCTTGCCCGAGGTGTGGCTGAGGAAGCCGCCGTAGAGATGCGCGCCGAAGGTCGGGTAGATTTCCTGCAGCACCGCCTTGGGCTGCCCCGCGTGCTTGTGGGTGGTCTTGAAGCGGTGCGGCAGGCCGTCGTCGGGCGCCAGCGCCTCGGCGGGGGCGATCCGGGCAAAGGCGGCGGCGTGCGGCACCTCGGCCAGCAGCGCGGCCATGGGGCGCTGCGGCAGCAGGAACTCGTCGACGTCGAGGTGTCCCAGCCAGTGCACCCCCAGACCGTCGCGCAGGGCCTGCGTGGCGTTGAAGGCCTGCCGGACCTGATGCGCCTCGGGCCGGGCGCGGCCGCTGGCCTGCCAGTAGGCGGCATCGCATTGGATGACGCGGACCGCGGGGTGGCGGGTGAGATAGGCCTCGGCCTCGGGATCGGGTGTGTCGAGATGGATCTGCAGCGCCGCAGCGCCAAGCTCGAGGTGATGGGCTGCGAAGCGGGCGATCTCGGGCAGCGGTGCACGGATGGTCGAGGTCAGCCCCCAGCGCAGCGTCTCGGGCGTCAGGCCTCGATGGCTGGCGGGGACGGGCGCGATATTGCCGGAGAGATCACCCTTGGGCCGCGCGCCGGCGCGCCGCGCTTGTCGCTTGCGCATGGTCATCATCCGGCGGAACACCGTCCGGTCGTCGGCGATCAGCATCTCGAGCAGGTGATGGGCGAGCGGCTGGATCACCGGATCGCCCTCGGCTTCCAGCCACAGCCGCCCGATCATGTTCACGTCGAGCCCGCCGCCGGACAGCGAGTAGCCGTCCATCTCCATCGGCAGCGACCCGCGGTCGCGGGTGTCCAGCGCGAAGGGGCGGTCGGCCGGCAGCCCCGAGTAGAGCCGCTCGCTCTCGTAGAGTTTCATCGTTCCGAAAAGCGTGCTCAGCGACAGCCCCACCGAGCGCTGCACCAGGCTCAGCCCGTGATCGCCGAAGGTGGTCACCGAGGAGACCAGCCATCGCGGGTCGAGCTGCTCCAGAAGCGCCGCGCCCTCTTCGGTCCAGAGCCGCTGGAACAGCGCCGGGGCGTGGGCGGGGTACGCGCGCTTGCGCAGGTGGGCGATGAGCAGCGCGTTGAGAAACACCAGCTCCGACCGGCCGGTCAGTTCCCGCCGCAGCGCGTGGCGCTTGCGGTGATGGTTCGAGCGGAAGGGCGGCGCCTCGGCGGGGTCGGCATCGGGGTCGGAGATTATCTGCGCGGAGAGCCCGGCGAGCGGCGTCTCGTAGGGCGGCAGCGCTTCGCCCGGGGCGAAGTCTAGCGCCTCGCGGCGCCCCTCCATCTGGGTGAGAATGGCTGCGATTCCGCCGGGATAGGGGGGTGTCTTCTCTCCGCTCATGGCGCGGAGACTGGCGTCATCGCGCGGCACAGGCAATCTCCCTCAGGCGCGCGCCGCTGCATGGCGCGGCAGCGTCGCCTTTCCGCCACGGCCCGGCCCCCTTGTCGCGACCCCCGTGTCCCGTGTCTCGGGGGCTCGCGGCCTATTCCATGGCTAGGATCATGTTGCGCACCACCGGGTAGATCTCGTTTTCCCACTTGCGGCCGTTGAACACGCCGTAGTGCCCGACGTTGGCCTGCAGGTGATGGCGCTTGAGGTGCGGGCGCAGCGAGGAACACAGATCATGCGCCGCCGAGGTCTGGCCGAGCCCGCAGATGTCGTCGCGCCCACCCTCGACCGTGAGCAGCGCGGTGTGGCGGATCTTCGAAGGGTCGATCCTGCGACCGCGGTAGGTCATCTCGCCGGTCGCCAGCTCGGCCTTCTGGAAGACCCGCTCGATGGTCTCGATGTAGAATTCCTCGGTGAGGTCGAGCACCGCGAAATACTCGTCGTAGAACTCCTTGATCTTGCGCGCTTGCTCGGTCTCCCCGGCGACGATGTGATCGTAGAGCCGTTTGTGCTGCTCGCGGTGGCGCTCCATGTTCATCGACATGAAGGCGGTGAGCTGCACGAAGCCCGGGTAGACCTTGCGCCCGGCCCCGGCGTAGCGCCAGGGCACGCGGGCGATCACGTTGCGCTCGAACCATTCGATGGGCTTCTCGTTGGCCAGATCGTTGACCATCGTGGGGCTCTCGCGCACGTCCACCGGCCCGGCCATCAGCGTCATCGAGCGCGGCGTCGCAGGGTTGCGCTCCTCGGACATGACCGCCACCGCCGCGAGCGCCTGCACGCAGGGCTGGCAGACGCCGAGGATATGCGCGCCGGGGCCCAGTTCCTCGAGGAAGCGAATGACGTAGGAGATATAATCCTCGACCCCGAAATCGCCATCGGAGACGGGCACATCGCGGGCGTTCTTCCAGTCGGTGACATAGACGTCATGGTCGCGCAGCAGCACTTTCACCGTGCCCGCAAGCAGCGTGGCGAAATGGCCCGAGAGCGGCGCGGTCACCAGAACCTTTGGCTGTGGCGTGTCCATGTCCTTGCGAAAGCGCAGCAGGGTGCCGAAGGGCAGGTCCAGCGCGACCTCCTCGACCACCGGCACGTCGCGGTTGTCGACGCGCACGGAATTGATGCCGAAGGCCGGGCGGCTGTGGCTCAGCCGGAAACGCGACATCATCTCGAGCGCCGCGGCGTTGTGCCGGGTGAGCTGCGCGAAGGGGCCGTTGAGTCGGGGCATAAAGTTGATCCCCTGCATCGCCGCCATGCGCAAAGGGGCGATAAAATCATCAAGTCCCTGGTATCCGGCGTAGAGCACGTCGTTTTCCCCTCGCTGCCTTCGGAAAACGCTAGCCAGTTCGGAGCGCCCGATGCGACAAGAAAATGAGGTCTCGCGTCGAGAGGCAGCACGGAGGGGCAGACATGGCGGAAGCAACGCTCACCATTTCATCGAAGAACTACTCGTCCTGGTCGCTGCGCGGCTGGCTGCTGTGCCGCATGGCCGGGCTCGATTTCGTCGAGGAAATGGTCGACACCTCCGACGCCACCGCCCGTCAGGAGCTGCTGCTGCTCTCGCCGACGGTGCTGGTGCCGCGGCTGATCCACGGGCGGGTGCAGGTCTGGGACACGCTGGCCATTGCCCAGTACCTCAACGAGATCTTCCCCGACGCCGGGCTCTACCCCGAGGACATCGCCGCGCGCTCGCATTGCCGCTCGATCTCGGGCGAGATGCACTCGGGCTTCTACAACCTGCGCTCGGCGCTGCCGATGAACCTCAAGGCGCGGCACCAGAGCTTCAAGATCTTCTCCGGCGCGCGCCCCGACGTCGAACGGATCAAGGTGATCTGGAACGAATGCCTCGACGGTCACGGCGGGCCGTTCCTCTTCGGCGAGACCCCCTCGGTGGCCGATGCCATGTATGCGCCGGTCTGTACCCGCTTCCGCACCTACTCGGTGCAGCTCGATGACCGGCTCGAGGGCTATGTGGACACGATCCTGGGCTGGGCGCCGATGAAGGAATGGACCGCGGGCGCGCTGGCCGAGCCCGACGAGATCGTCGAGCTCGAGGTGGAATTCTAGCGCGCCAGCTCGCGAATCCCGCGCTCGATCCCTTCCAGCGTCATCGGCACCATCCGATCCTCGAAAATCTCGCGGATCATAGCGATCGACTGCGTGTAGCCCCAGTATTTCTCGGGCACCGGGTTGATCCACAGGTGGTCGGGCCATTGGGTCCGCGCCCGGCGCAGCCAGACCTCGCCCGCTTCCTTGTTCCAGTGCTCGTTGGCACCGCCCGGCACGGCGATCTCGTAGGGGCTCATCGAGGCGTCGCCGACGAAGATGCACTTGTAGTCCGGCCCGTAGGTATTGAGCACCTCCCAGGTCGGCATCTGCGCGCCCCAGCGCCGCCGGTTGTCGCGCCAGACCCCTTCGTAAAGGCAATTGTGGAAGTAGTGGTGCTCGAGGTGCTTGAACTCGGCCCGCGCCGCCGAGAACAGCTCCTCGACCACCTTCACGTGCGGGTCCATCGAGCCGCCCACGTCGAGGAAGAGCAGCACCTTGACCGCATTGCGCCGTTCGGGCCGGGTCTGCACATCCAGATAGCCGTGCTCGGCGGTGGCGCGGATGGTGCCGTCAAGATCGAGCTCCTCCGCCGCGCCGTCGCGCGCCCAGGCCCGCAGCCGCTTCAGCGCCACCTTGATATTGCGCGTGCCGAGCTCGACCTGGTCGTCGAGATTGCGGAACTCGCGCTTGTCCCAGACCTTTACCGCGCGCTGGTGGCGGCTCTCCTCCTGGCCGATGCGCACGCCCTCGGGGTTGTAGCCATAGGCGCCGAAGGGCGAGGTGCCAGCGGTGCCGATCCATTTGCTGCCGCCCTGGTGCCGCCCCTGCTGCTGGCGCAGCCGCTGCTTGAGCGTCTCCATCAGCTTGTCGAAGCCGCCCGCCGCCTCGATCTCGGCGCGCTCCTCGGGGCTGAGATGCGTCTCGGCCATCTTGCGCAGCCAGTCCTCGGGCAGGTCCAACGCCTCGAGCATGTCGTCGAGGGAGATCGCCTCGAGCCCCTTGAAGGCCTCGGCGAAGGCGCGGTCGAAGCGGTCGAGATGGCGCTCGTCCTTCACCAGCGCGGTGCGCGCGAGGTAGTAAAAGCCGGTCACGTCGTAAAGCGCCAGCCCCGCCTTCAGCGCTTCGAGGAAGCTCAGGAATTCGCGCAGCGACACCGGCACCTGGGCCTGTCGCAATGTCTCGAAGAACCGAAGGAACATGGCTCACCTCCCGGCGGCGATGATGCCGCGCCCGCCCCGAAGCCTCAACCCGGCCCGTTCTTCTAGGCAAAAATATCCCGGGGGAGAGGCGCGCAGCGCCTCGGGGGCAGAGCCCCCTCTTTCCAGGCATCTCGAAAGCTCAGAACGCCAACTTCTCCACGAAGATCGTCAGGATCAGCCCGGCCAGCGCGAAGGCGATGCCGTAGACCGCGGCGAATTGCGCGATATCGGCCCTGTTGCCCTTGCGGCGCGCGGCGGTCATCCCGCCGATGATGGCGCCAAGAATGGCTCCCGCGATCACGATCATCTGGTGTCCTCAGCTCCCTTGCGCCCGGTCGAGCGCGGCGAGCCTGCGCATCTGCGCGCCGCCGTCCCAATCCGGGCCGAAGCCGTAGCGCGCCCACCCCAGAGAGTCCAGCCGCACCGAGGCGGCTTCGGTGCCGCGTCCGAGCTGATCCAGCGCCTCGGCGCGCAGGGTCATCAGGCTGGCCAGCAGCGCGGCATTCTCGTGGCGGCGCGCCACGGCTTCCTGCGGCGCGGTGAGCGCCAGCGCCTGCTCGGCGTGGCCGGTGCGCAGCGCCAGCGCGGCGAGCTGGGCATCGACATAGGCTTCGTGCAGCCGCGCATCGGGCAGGGCGGCAAACACCCGGCGGGCCGAGCGGAACTGCACCTCCGCCGCGGCGGGATCGTCGCCGGTCAGCAGGCGGCCAAGCGCGAAATGCGAAAAGCCGAGCCGGTGGTCGGTCCAGCCCTCGGCGCGGGCGAGCTGCAGGGCCCGCTGCGCGGCGGCGCGGCGCTGCGCCAGCGGCTCGCTGCGGCCAAGCGCGGTCTGCAACGCCTCGATCCAGGGCCGGGGCGCGGGCGCAAGGCGGCGGTCGGGCACGGTCTCGCCTGCCGGGTTGAGCCTTGCGAGGAGGGCGGGCAGCGCCGCGGCCACCTCGCCGCGTCCCATTCCCGAGTGCAGGGCTGGGTCGTAATAGGCGCGCAGCACCAGCATGTCGTAGCCCGAGAGCACGGTGTGCACGTTGTCGTCGTTGAACACGCTCTCGCCCAGCCGGTAGAGATCGTTCAGCGGGCCGAGCGCCTGCGCGATCTCCTCGTGCAGGCAGTCGCGCAGCTCCTGCGGCGCGGCATCGGCGGGCAGGAAAATGGCGGCGGTCTCGCGCTCGCGCACCTCGGTCCAGCTCGCCGCGCCAGCGTTCTGCGCGCGGCGGTATGCGCTCCAGGAGCTGACGCCGGGAATGACGAAACAGGCGGCCTGCGGCAGCTGCTTGCGGATCTTGCTGCGCGGCACCGGGACCAGCGTGATATTGGCCTCGCCCGCCTGCACCTCGGTGATGTCAATCCCGGCCTCCTCGCGGAGCCGGCGCAGCAGCCGGTCGAGATCGGGCCCGAGGCTTGCCGGCGCCTTGCCCGCGACGCGCAGCGTCACCGGCCCCTCGAAGCGGCTGAGCACCGGCAGGGCGCGGCCCGATTCCAGCGCGAAGGAAAGATCGAGGAAATCCCGCGCGATCTGCGCGTTTCCGGCCCGCGGCGGCACGGGGTCGGGGGCGCCGAAGCGGCTGGCCAGCGGCGGGCTCACATCGGGTGCCACGGTGGCGGCACCGGCGGCGCGGCTGACGCTCTCCGGCGCCATAGGGGCGCAGGCGCCGATCAGCAGGCCGAGCGAGAGAACCAGCCGCCGCATGGCTCAGCCCCGCTGGTACTTGATGAAGGGGGTGTGCGTGCCGATCCGGTCGTAGAGCTGGCGCGCGGTGGTGTTGAAGTCCTGGGTCATCCAGTAGACACCCGGCGCGCCGGCCTCATCGGCGGCGGCATAGACCGCCTCGATCAGCGCCCGGCCGATGCCCATGCCGCGCGCCTCGGGGGCGGCGTAGAGATCCTGCAGGTAGCAGACGTCCTCGATCTTCCAGCAATGCCGGTGGAAGAGGTAATGCACCATCCCGACCGGCGCGCCGTCCACCAGCGCAAGCAGCCCGCGGAAATCCCGCGGATCGTCGCCGAGCAGCCGCGCGAAGGTGCTGGCGTAGACCGCCTCGGGCACCGATGTCTCGTAGAAGGTGAGATAGCCGGTCCAGAGATCGCGCCACGCGGCCTCGTCCCCGGCCTCGAGCGGCCGGATGGTCAGGGTGTCTTGGGACATGCTGCCTCTGTGCCTGTCTTGTCGTTTCTTGTCGTTGGTTTACGTGCTCTGCCCGGGGCTTCGCACCCTCTGCCGCACCAGTATAGCCAGAGCGGCCCCGGGTTTGTCCCGCGAAAGCGAAAGACGCCGCGAAATTGTGATTTCGCGGCGTCCCGAAGCGGAAAGTGACCTTGGGTCAGTCTGTTAGCCTGTGCAGCGCTGCAACAGCCCGGCTCAGACCATCATCTCCTTGGTGGCCGAGAGGGTCACGCCCGGATAGTCGCGTTCGACCCGGTCGATGTCCCACTGCATGCGCGTCAGGTAGACGATGTCGCCGTCGTTGTCGTGGGCGATGTGCTGCTTGTTGGCGTTGGTGAATTTCTCCACCGCCGCCTTCTCGCCATGCACCCAGCGCGCCGAGGTGAACTGCGAGGGCTCGAAACGCACCGGCAGCGAATATTCCTGCTCGATCCGCGCGCCCAGAACCTCGAATTGCAGCGCGCCGACGACGCCGACGATATAACCCGAGCCGATCGACGGCTTGAACACCTTCGCCGCGCCTTCCTCGGCAAATTGGAACAGCGCCTTTTCCAGGTGCTTGGCCTTCAGCGGATCGCCCGCGCGCACGCTCTGCAGCAGTTCCGGCGCGAAGGACGGGATGCCGGTGACCTTGAGCGCCTCGCCCTCGGTCAGCGTGTCGCCGATGCGCAGCTGGCCGTGGTTGGGGATGCCGATGATGTCGCCCGCCCAAGCCTCTTCCGCCAGCTCGCGGTCGGCTGCAAGGAAGAGCACCGGGTTGGAGATCGCCATGGGCTTCTTGGTGCGCACATGGGTCAGCTTCATGCCGCGCTCGAAGTGGCCCGACGACAGCCGCACGAAGGCGACGCGGTCGCGGTGCTTGGGGTCCATATTGGCCTGCACCTTGAAGACGAAGCCGGCGACCTTTTTCTCGTCGGGGGCAATTTGCCGGGGCGCGGCCGAGGTCGGCTGCGGCTCGGGCGCGAGCTCGCCGATGCCGTCCATCAGTTCCTTCACGCCGAAGGAGTTGATCGCCGAGCCGAACCAGATCGGCGTCATATGGCCTTCGAGCACCGACTGCGGATCGAGCGCCGGCAGCAGCTCGCGCGCCATCTCGACCTCCTCGCGCAGCTGCTCGAGCAGCTCTGCCGGAATGTGCTCCGCCAGCTTCGGATCGTCGAGGCCGGACAGCTTGATCGATTCCGCCACGCGGTTGCGATCCGCGCGGTCCATGAGTTCCAGCCGGTCGTGGATCATGTCGTAGCAGCCGACGAAATCCCGGCCCATGCCGATCGGCCAGCTGGCGGGCGTCACGTCGATGGCAAGGTTTTCCTGAATCTCGTCGATGATCTCGAAGGTGTCGCGCGCCTCGCGGTCCATCTTGTTGCAGAAGGTCAGGATCGGCAGGTCGCGCAACCGGCAGACTTCGAAGAGCTTGCGGGTCTGGCTTTCCACGCCCTTGGCGCCGTCGATCACCATGATCGCCGCATCGACCGCGGTCAGCGTGCGATAGGTGTCTTCCGAGAAGTCCGAGTGGCCCGGCGTGTCCACGAGGTTGTAGCGGAACTGCCCATATTCGAAGGACATCGCCGAGGCGGAGACCGAGATGCCGCGCTCCTGCTCCATCTTCATGAAGTCCGAGCGGGTGCGCCGCGCCTCGCCCTTGGCGCGGACCTGTCCGGCCATCTGGATCGCCCCGCCGAAAAGCAGGAACTTTTCGGTCAGCGTGGTCTTGCCCGCATCCGGGTGCGAGATGATCGCGAAGGTGCGGCGCCGCGCGATCTCGGGCGGCAGGGTGGGGCGGTTCGAAGCGGTGTCCAGCATGAGCGCGCGTATAGGTGCGGGCGGGGGTTTTGTCTATGGGGAACCGCGCGGCGCGGGCGGCGGTTGAGGCTTTGAAAGGAGACCTCCGATGACCAAGGATCACGGCCCCTCGATCAAGGACGACAAGCTCTACGAGGACCTGCGCGGGCAGGGCTACTCGGCGGAGAAGGCGGCACGTATCGCGAATGCCAAGGCCAATCCCGACATGCACCCCTCGAAGAAGGGCGGCAAGGCGCCGCCCTACGAGGACTGGACCAAGGAAGACCTCTACGAGCGGGCGCAGGAGATCGGCGTCGACGGGCGCTCGCAGATGAGCAAGGACGAGCTGATCGCCGCGCTGCGCAACCACTGAGCGCCGCGCGGGCTGCCGCCTCGGGCCGGCGTATTTGGAAAGAGAAGAAGCCCTATGCGCTTTCACCTAGGTGAAAATATCCCGGGGGAGGCCGCGTCAGCGGACGGGGGCAGCGCCCCCATTTTCCGGAACCGTCAGCGCCGCCGCCGTCTCAGCCCACCGAGGAGCGCCGCAGCAGCTCGGCCGCGTCGGGCCTCTGCAGCATCACTTCCTGCACCTCGATCTCCGGCTGGTCCGAGGCGCGGTGGCGCGGCAGCAGCGCGGCAAGTTGTTCGGAGAGTTCAGCGGGCAGGGCGGCGCGGGTGCGCGTGTCGACGAGCATGGATTCCGCCGCGATGCCCTCGGCGTAGATGATCTGGTGATGGTCGAAGAGCATCTGGTAGTACTCCACGAAGCCGCCGTCCTGTTGCACGATGCTTTCGCCGTTCAGCAGGTGGCGGGCGCGCACCAGCAGTTCGGCGCGGCCGGTGCCGAGCCGGTCGCGGCGCTGGTAGATGAACAGCCTGTGGTCCGGGCTGACCAGCAGATCGCGGGCATTGTTGAGCGCCCCGGCGCGGATCAGGATCGGCGCGAAGGCGCCGCTGGCGCGCACCACCTGGTTGCCGATCCAGCGGATGTCCTGCGGGCCGTCGTCACGGGTCAGCACGCGGTCGCCCGGGCGCAGATCCTCGATCGGGCGCTGCGCGCCGGAGGCCATGGTGATCAGCGTGCCGCGGGTGAAGGACACGCAGGCGGCCTGGGCGAAGCGGGCCAGCGCGCCCTCGGCGGAAATCCCGACAAGCGCGTAGTCCTTGCGGGGCTGCAGCGGCGCCAGCGGCATGATGTAGACCTGCGCCACCAGCCCGTCGGAATCGGTCTCGACCAGCACGATCGCCTCGGTCATGGCGCCGTCGCCGCTCATGAAGATCACGCAGCAATCCAGATGCAGCGCGGCGCCGGGGTGCCCGGTCTCGCTGCCGGGTGCGACGTGAAAGGGCGCAACGTGGACGGGGGCGCCCGCAGAGGGCTGGACGGCGAGCCGGCAGGGGCGTGCCCGCGGCGAGAGCGCGTAGATGTCGTCGGGCTGCAGGTCGTCGGCAAAGCTCAGCTCGTCGCCGAGATTGGCGCCGCTTACCACGCGAAGATCGGCGCCGCGGTAGACGGTCACGCTGTGCGCCGGGCGCGGGCCGGCGGAAGTGTAAAGGGCGTCTGACATCACTCGTCTCTACCTGCGCCAGCCTCTCTTCGGGTCTTCCCGAAATGGGCCTGCGTGCACTGTCCTGGCTTCCGGGTCTTGAATTCGGGGTCTTTGCTTCGGGGCGCTTGGCCGGAAAAGCTGTCCCAGCTTACATGCCATTGTCTGTCAGGGGAATGTGTCATCATATGGCCCCGGACCCGGCGTTTTGCCGGCAGAGGTGACCCGGCGTTTCGCCGGTGGACGGAAAAGGGAGAACAGGATGGATCTCGGGATCGCGGGAAAGACGGCGCTGGTCTGCGCCTCGTCGAAGGGACTGGGGCGCGGCTGTGCCGAGGCGCTGGCCGAGGCGGGCTGTAGCCTCGTGATGAACGCACGCGGCGCAGAGACGCTCGAGGCCACGGCCGAGGAAATCCGCCGGGCCTATGGCGTCGAGGTGACCACGGTGGTCGCCGACATCGTCTCCGAGGACGGCCGGGCGCAGGTGCTCGAGGTGGCGCGCGGCGCCGACATCCTGGTGACCAACGCCGGCGGCCCGCCGCCGGGCATCTGGAGCGACTGGGACCGCACCGATTTTCTCAAGGCGCTCGACGGCAACATGCTCACGCCGATCGCGCTCATGCAGGCGCTGCTGCCGGGCATGATGGACCGCGGCTGGGGCCGGGTGGTCAATATCACCTCGCGCTCTGTGAAGGCACCGATCCTGCAGCTTGGCCTGTCGAACTCGGCGCGGGCGGGGCTCACCGGCTTCGTCGCGGGCACCTCGCGGCAGGTGGCGGAGAAGGGCGTGACGATCAACAACCTGCTGCCCGGCGTGCATGAAACCGACCGGATCGTACAGATGGACAGGCACGAGTCGGAGAAGACCGGCCGCCCCATCCCCGAGGTCAGCGCGGCGCGTGCTGCGGGCATCCCGACGCGCGCATACGGGCAGGCGGCGGACTTCGGGCGCATGTGCGCCTATCTCTGCTCGGTTCATGCGCGTTTCATCGTCGGGCAGAACATCGTGCTCGACGGTGGCGAAACGCTGGCGACGATCTGAGCGGGGCAGACATGGCACGAGGGCCGGACGGGCAGGGCGGGGGCGCGGGTTCCTCGCTCTCAGATCAGCTGTTCAACCGCGAGTCGCTGACCGACCTCGGTCGCGATTTTTCCGTGCTGCCCGGCTTCGATGCGGGGCGCTTCGTCGAGACCGCCCTGTCGCGGCTCACGGGGCTCGGGGTGCATGCGCGGCTGGAGCTCCTGGCCGATGCGCTGGCGGAACAGCTTCCTTTGGGGTTTCCCGAAATGGCGGAACAGGTCGAGGCGGCGATGCCGGAGGCTCTCGATCCCACGCTTGGGGATGACGACTTCGGGCGCTTCATCCACGCGGTGCCGGGCGTTCTGGCGGTGAAACATGGCATGGCGCATCCGGCGCGCGCGCTCGATCTGATCCATGCCGCCACGCAGCGCTTCTCGATGGAGTTCGCGCTGCGGCCCTTTCTCAACCGCTGGCCCGAGGAGGTGCTGGCACGGCTCGACACCTGGGTGAACGATCCGAACTACCACGTGCGGCGGCTCGTCTCCGAGGGCACCCGGCCCAAGCTGCCCTGGGGCATGGGGATAACGCTCGATCCGCTGGTGCCGCTGCGCTATCTCGATGCCCTGCACGCCGATGACACCCGTTTCGTCACGCGCTCGGTGGCCAACCATCTCAACGACCTGACGAAGATCGCCCCGGCGGAGGTGCTTACCCGTCTCGCCCGCTGGCAGGACGAGGGCCGGCAGCAGCCGAAGGAAATGGCCTGGATCACCCGCCACGCCCTGCGCACCGCGGTCAAGCGCGGCGAGCCCGAGGCGCTGGCGCTGCTCGGCTACCGCGCCGATCTGCTGGTTGCGGCGCGCGTGACGCTTTCCTCCACGGAGATGAAGATTGGCGACAGGCTGGGGATCGCGGTCGAGCTGAGCTCACCCGAGGGCGGGCCGGTTCTGGTGGACTACCGATTGCGCTTCCACCGCCCCAACGGCAGCGCCGAGAAGGTGTTCAAGCTGAAATCGGCCACGCTCGCGCCCGGCGTGCCGCTGCGACTGGAGAAGCGTCACCACCTGAAGGGCGACGCCACCACGTTCCGGCTGCATCCCGGCCCGCACGCGGTGATCGTGCAGGTCAACGGGCGCGACGTGGCCGAGGCCGCCTTCGAACTCGGCGCCTAGCTGCGCAGCCGCCAGCCGGTGCGGAAGATCCACCAGATCACCGCGAGGCAGAGGCCGGTGAAGCCGGCGATCGCCAGCAGGCTCAGCCCGACCGGCACGTCGGCCATGCCGAAGAAGGCCCAGCGAAAGCCGGAGATCAGGTAGACCACCGGGTTGAACAGGGTGATCGTCTGCCACACCGGCGGCAGCATCGAGATCGAGTAGAAGCTGCCGCCGAGGAAGATCAGCGGCGTGACCACCAGCAAGGGCACGAGCTGAAGCTGCTCGAAGTTGCCGGCCCATATGCCGATGATGAACCCGAGCAGCGCGAAGCTGATACAGGTCAGCAGCAGGAAGGCGACCATGGCGACGGGATGCTCCACCTGCAGGTCGACGAAGAGCGTCGCCGTGCCGAGGATCACCACGCCGATGAACAGTGCCTTCGTCGCCGCCGCGCCGACGTAGCCGATGACGATCTCGAGGAAGTTCACCGGGGCCGACAGCAGCTCGTAGATCGTGCCGATGAACTTCGGGAAGTAGATGCCGAAGCTGGCGTTGGCGATGGCCTGGGTGATCACCGAGAGCATCACCAGACCCGGCACGATGAAGGCGCCGTAGCTGACGCCCTCGACCTCGTCGATGCGCGACCCGATGGCGGCACCGAAGACCACGAAGTAGAGCGAGGTCGAGATCACCGGCGACAGGAAGCTCTGCATCAGCGTGCGGAAGAAGCGGCTCATCTCGTAGTGGTAGATGGCCCAGACGCCCCGGAGGTTCATGCCGCGTCCTCCTCGTTGTGCACCATGTTGACGAAAATCTCCTCGAGCGAGCTTTGCCGCGTGGCCACGTCGCGCACGGCGATGCCCTCGGCGGCGAGATCGGCCATCAGCCGGGCGATGCCGCTGCGCTCGGCGGTGCTGTCGTAGCGGTGCACCAGCATGTGGCCTCCGTCCTGCAGCTCGAGCCCGCGGCCATCCAGCGACGGCGGCAGGGCACCCAGGGGGGCATCGAGCGAGATGCGCAGCTCCTTGCGGCCGAGTCGGGTCATCAGGCTCTGCTTGTCCTCGACCAGCAGGATGCGGCCGCGGTTGATCACCCCGATGCGGTCGGCGATGGCCTCGGCCTCCTCGATGTAATGGGTGGTGAGGATGATCGTCGTGCCGCGCGCCTTGAGGTCCGCGACGATCTCCCACATGTCGCGGCGCAGCTCGACGTCGACCCCGGCGGTGGGCTCGTCGAGAAACAGCACCTTCGGCTCATGCGCCAGCGCCTTGGCGATCAGCACCCGGCGCTTCATCCCGCCCGAGAGCGCGCGGATCGGCGTGTCGCGCTTGTCCCACAGCGAGAGCCGCCGCAGCACGTCCTCGATCAGCGCGTCGTTGCGTTTCAGCCCGAAGAGTCCGCGCGAGAAGCGCACCGTGTTGAGCACCTTCTCGAAGGGTTCGAGGTTGATCTCCTGCGGCACCAGCCCGACGAGGCGGCGGGTCTCGCGGTAGTCGGTGACCACGTCGTGTCCGCCGACGCGGAGCTGGCCGCCCGAGGGGGTGACCAGCCCGCAGATGATCGAGATCAGCGTGGTCTTGCCCGCGCCGTTGGGGCCGAGCAGGGCGAGAATCTCGCCGTCCTCGATGGTCAGATCGACGCCCTTCAGCGCCTCGAAGCCGCCATCGTATTTTTTCGTGACCTGGGTCACCTCGACCATGGACATGCGCTGCCCTCCCGCTTGTGTGAGCGCAAACCTAGGCCCCCCGGCGCAAAGCGCAACGTGCGATGCCGCAGGCCGGGCTGTGCGGCAGGGGTCTGCTGCCGGTTTCCGTCAGGAGCGGCGGGCAAATCTCTTCGAAGAGATTTGCAGCCTCCTTCGAAGGACGTTGGTTGCGGGTGTTTGCATATGGCGCTTGCCTGCGGGCCGGGCTAGAGCCGGGGCATGACACTCGCCGCATCTGCCACCAGCCTTCACCGTCCCGGCCTCGGAATCGCGCTGATCTGCGCGGGGGTTGCGGGGATCTCCATCAACGACATGCTGATCAAGCTGCTTTCGGGCGGCTACCCGCTGCACCAGATCGTCGCGACGCGCGCGGCGGTGGGGCTGTGCATCATCCTGGTCATGCTGAAGATCGAGGGCGGCTGGAAACTGCTGCGCAGCGACACGCCCTGGCTGCATCTCGCGCGCGGGGTGCTGGTGGTGCTGGCGAACATGACCTTCTACGCCTCGGTGGCGATCCTGCCGCTGGGGCAGGCGACGGCGCTGTTCTTCGTGGCGCCGCTGTTCATCACGCTGCTGTCGGTGCCGATCCTCGGCGAGCAGGTGGGGCCGTGGCGGCTCGGGGCGGTCTTTGTCGGCTTTCTCGGCGTGGTGGTCATGCAGCAGCCCTGGGCCGACTCGCCGGAGGGCAATTCGGGCGCGCGGCTGGTGCTGCTGCTGCCGGTGGTCTCGGCGCTGCTCTACGCGCTGCTTCAGGTGCTGACGCGCAAGCTCGGGGTGACCACCCGCGCCTCGGCGCTGGCGGTGCACCTGCAACTGATGTTCTTGGTGGTTTCGGCGGGATTCTACCTGGTGGCCGGCGACGGGCGCTACATGGACAGCTTCGACAGCGAGGCGGCGCGGTTCCTGCTGCGCCCTTGGGTTCTCCCCGGCGCGAGCGACGCGCTGGTCTTCCTGCTGCTCGGCTGCATCTCGGGCTTCGTCGGCTACGCGCTGAGCGCCTCCTACCGGCTCGCCGATGCGGCGGTGATCGCGCCCTTCGAATACGTCGGGCTGCCGCTGGCGATCTTCTGGGGCTGGGCGATCTTCGGCGAATGGCCCATCCCCGCCACCTGGATCGGCTGCGCGCTGATCGTCGGGGCGGGTCTGGTGGTCTTCCTGCGCGAGCGGGCGCGGTTGCGGCCGCAGCCGGGACGGCGGCGCGGGAGCACCGCCGTCAGGCGTTGATCTTCAGACGGTCACCGTCAGGCGATGACCTTCAGCGAATGATTAGGCGGTGACCGTGCTGCGCACGGTGTCGATCATCAGCTGAACGTTCTCGGGGTCGGCATCGGGGGTGATGCCGTGCCCGAGGTTGAAGATGTGCGGCCCCTTCGAGAAGGCCCGCACCACCCGCTGCGTCTCGCGCACCAGCGCATCGCCGCCGGTGACCATGTGCGACGAGGCGAGGTTGCCCTGCACGCAGCCCGAGACCTGCACGTGCTCGGCGGCCCACTCCGGCGTCACGCTGTCATCGACCGCGACGCAATCCGCCCCGGTGGCCGCGTGGAAGCCGATGTAGTTCTCGCCCGCCTGGCGGGGGAAGGCGATGACCGGCAGGCCGGGGAAGCGCGCCTTCATCTCCTGGGTGATGATGCGGGCGGGCTCCAGCGCGTACTTGTGGAAATCGTCCCCTTCAAGCGAGCCGGCCCAGCTGTCGAAGATCTTCACCACCTCGGCCCCGGCCTCGACCTGCTTGGTGAGATACTCGATGGTGCCCTGCGTCAGCACGTCGAGGATGCCCTCGAAGAGCTTGCGGTTCTCGGCCTTCAGCGCATGTGCCGGTCCCTGGTCCTTGGTGCCGCGCCCGGCGATCATGTATGTCGCCACGGTCCAAGGCGCCCCGGCGAAACCGATCAGCGTGGTCTCTTTTGGCAGTTCGCTTGAGAGGATCTTCACCGTCTCGTAGACCGGGTTGAGCGTGTCGTGGATCGCCGCGACCGGCTTCAGCGCGGCCAGATCCGCGTCGGTCTGGATGGTCGAGAGGCGCGGCCCCTCGCCGGTGACGAACCAAAGGTCAAGCCCCAGCGCCTGCGGCAGCAGCAGGATGTCGGCAAAGAGGATCGCCGCGTCGAAGCCGTAGCGGCGGATCGGCTGCAGGGTCACCTCGGCGGCGAGCTCGGGGTTGTAGCACAGCGACAGGAAGTCCCCGGCCTGCGCCCGCGTGGCGCGGTACTCGGGCAGGTAGCGCCCGGCCTGGCGCATCATCCAGATCGGCGGGGTGGGCAGCGTCTCGCCGGCGAGCGCGCGCAGGATCGTCTTGGTCATGGGAACCCCCGTCTTTCTTTCGTGGCTTTCTGGTCAGTCTCTCGGGGGCGGCAATATGTCAAAACGCCCCCCATTGCCACAGCTTCTCCCGCGACATAAAGCTCGGGCCATGACAATCGAGACCCCCATCGCCCTGCCTTCGCCCGACGCCCCCCTGAAGATCGGCACCCGCGGCTCGCCGCTGGCGCTGGCTCAGGCGCATGAGACCCGCGACCGGCTGGCCGCGCATTTCGACCTGCCCGCCGAGGCCTTCGAGGTGGTGGTGATCAAGACCACCGGCGACGACCGCGCGATGATCGCCGCGGACCGGCCGCTGAAGGAGATCGGCAACAAGGGGCTGTTCACCCGCGAGATCGAGGAGCAGCTTCTCTCGGGCGGCATCGACATCGCGGTGCACTCGATGAAGGACATGCCGACCGAGCAGCCCGAGGGGCTGATCCTCGACTGCTACCTGCCGCGCGAGGACGTGCGCGACTGCTTCATCTCGCCCACGCATTCGGCCATCGCCGAGCTGCCCGAGGGCACTGTGGTCGGCACCTCGTCGCTGCGCCGCCGGGCGCAGCTGCTGCACCGCCGCCCCGACCTGCAGGTGGTGGAGTTCCGCGGCAACGTGCAGACCCGGCTGAAAAAGCTCGAGGACGGCATCGCCGCCTGCAGCTTCCTTGCCATGGCAGGGCTCAACCGGATGAACATGGCCGGCGAGCACATGACGGCCATCGATCCCGAGGACATGCTGCCTGCGATTGCGCAGGGTGCCATCGGCATCGAGCGCCGCACGGATGACGCCCGCACCGCCGAGATGCTCGACGCGATCCACGACCGTCCGACGCAATTCCGGCTGGATGCCGAGCGGTCTTTCCTGCGCACGCTCGACGGCAGCTGCGAGACGCCCATCGCCGGGCTGGCGCTGCTGGAGGGCGAGGAGCTGTGGCTGCGCGGCGAGATCCTGCGCCCCGACGGCAGCGAGGCGCTCTCCGGCGAGCGCCGCGGCCCGATCACCGAGGGCGCGCGCATGGGGGCCGACCTGGCGCGGGAGCTGCTGGCGCAGGCGGGCGAGGGGTTCTTCGACTGGAAGGGCTAAACCCGCCCGGACTCAAGGTGAAACCGCCGGCCGAGCGGTCGACCATCGTGGCGCCGTCGGTTCAAGCTCGATGCGCGGAGCCGTCCCCACGGGACGGCGCCTTTTCATCGGCGCGCAGCGTTTCGATTTCTTCCGAAATCGGCGGGGATGAAGCGCTTGGCACGCATGTGGCAGCGCCCTCCCACAGGACGGCGCTTGCCCCGCGCCCTTAGCCTGCGAATGGCGCTTACCTCTCCGGGCAGTCCTCGCCGAGCGGCGTGCCGTCATAGGCCTTGTCGCCGCATTCGTTCACCTCTTCCCAGACGTAGCCCTGCCCGTCGTCGGTGATCGCCACGACCCGGTCGATGCCGAACTCGATATTACGCTGCGAGGTGTAGACATGCGCCGTGCCCGCTTCGATCTGCGCGCCGATTGCCTCGGCGTCGAAGCAGCCGAACCAGCCGGGCGCATTGCGCGGCTCGGCGCCCTCGTAGCGTTCGAACACCGGATCGAGCGTGTCGGGCCGCTCGGACGTGGTGAAGCAGGCGCGGTAGCGGATCGGCGAGGAGGAGGCGTCGATCCCCTCGAAGTCGCGGAACGGGATGTCGCGCGGCGCGCCGCGGTCCTGCGGCGTCAGCACCACGCGCGCTTCGGCCTCGGGCAGCGGCTCGTAGAAGTAGTAGACCTGCGCGTAGTAGACGACCGCGCCGAAGATCAGTGCGGCCGCAACGATGAAGATCGCGAGGATCTTGCCGCTCACGCGGCGCTCTCCGCGGCCTCGGGGCTCCAGCCCCCGGCCTCGGTGCTGACGAAGGCGTCGGCGCATTTCTTCGCCAGCGTGCGCACCCGGCCGATATAGGCCTGGCGCTCGGTGACCGAGATCACGCCGCGCGCGTCGAGCAGGTTGAACAGGTGGCTGGCCTTGATGCACTGGTCGTAGGCCGGGTGGGCCATGACGATGCGCTTGCCGGTCTTGGGATCGTCATGGGCACGCGCGAGGATCGCCTCGCATTCGGCCTCGGCCTCCTCGAAGTGGCGCAGCAGCACCTCGGTGTTGGCCACGTCGAAGTTCCAGCGCGAGTATTCTTCCTCGGTCTGGCGGAAAACGTCGCCGTATTTCAGCGCGATGGGCGACTCGGGATCGTTGAACGGCATCTCCATCACGTGATCGATGCCGAGCACGTACATTGCCAGGCGCTCGAGCCCGTAGGTCAGCTCGCCCGACACCGGGTGGCAGTCATGGCCGCCGACCTGCTGGAAATAGGTGAACTGCGAGACTTCCATGCCGTCGCACCAGACCTCCCAGCCAAGGCCCCAGGCGCCCAGCGTCGGGCTTTCCCAGTCGTCCTCAACGAAGCGGATGTCGTGCAGCGCCATGTCGATGCCGATCGCCTCGAGGCTGCCCAGATAGAGCGCCTGCAGGTCCGGCGGGCTCGGTTTGATCAGCACCTGGTACTGGTAGTAGTGCTGCAGTCGGTTCGGGTTCTCGCCGTAGCGCCCGTCGGTCGGGCGACGCGAGGGCTGCACATAGGCGGCGGCCCAGGGCTTCGAGCCGAGCGCGCGCAGCGTCGTGGCCGGGTGGAAGGTGCCGGCGCCCACTTCCATGTCGTAGGGCTGCAGCACGGCGCAGCCCTTGGCGGCCCAATAGGTCTGCAGCCGCAGGATGATTTCCTGGAAGCTGCGCGGCTTGCTGCTCTCGCTGCGGATCTCGCTCATGGCATCTTTCCCCTTGCGCGCCGCCTGTGCGGGCGCCCGTCGTCCAATGGTCGGCTGCCTGATTATGCGTGCAACGGTCAAGGGTCAATGCGCCAGCCTGACCATCTTTTGAGATGACGCGAGCCGGGGGTCTGTTACAGACTCGGCTCAGAAAACAAGAGACGATCAGTAGACCGGGGCCCGAGGAGCGAGTGAAGCCATGTTCAGATCCATTCTTTTAGCAGGCACTGCGGCCGTCATGCTGGCGCAGGGCGTGGAAGCGCAGCAGGGCGACGTGGTTTATATCCAGATCGAGGCGCAGCCCAGCCTGAACGAGGCCGAGGCGCGTCTGCGCGATTACGCCGGCGGGCTGCGCGACGTGAACGGCTTCTCGCTGGGCGGCGGCTGGTACGGTATCGCGCTCGGCCCCTACGATCCCGATTTCGCCGCCGCGCAGCTGCGCAGCCTGCGCGCCGCCGGGCAGATCCCGCGCGATT
The DNA here is from genome assembly GCF_020524285.1 of Alloyangia pacifica. Taxonomy (GTDB): domain Bacteria; phylum Pseudomonadota; class Alphaproteobacteria; order Rhodobacterales; family Rhodobacteraceae; genus Salipiger; species Salipiger pacificus_B. Next base: position 217,604 of record NZ_JAIVKX010000009.1, on the reverse strand, counting down.
CCTACCTCGCCGCGGCCGGCGAGTACGGCCGCCAGTTCTGGCCGGTCGGGGCGGGGGGCGGTGGCGGCGCGGCGCAGGCGCCGGTGACCCCGGCGCCGCTTGATCCGGCGCCGGCCGAGCAGACCGCGGCGCTGGCGGATGCGCTGGCGCAGGATCAGGGCGAGGCGCCGCAGGCCGCGGCGGAAGCCCCCGCCGCGGCCGATCCCGTGATCCCCGAGGAAACCGTGGCGCAGGCCCGCCGCAGCGAGGCGCAGCTCAGCGCCGCCGAGCGCCAGCAGCTGCAGGTGGCGCTGCGCTGGTCGGGCCATTACGACAGCGCCATCGACGGCGCCTTCGGCAATGGTACCCGCATGGCCATGGGTGCATGGCAGCGCGACAACGGCTACGAGGTGACGGGCATTCTCACCTCTCGCCAGCGCGCCGACCTGCTCGGCAAGTACAACGCGGTGCTCGAGGGCACCGGCATGGAAAAGGTGGCCGACGCCCGCGCCGGCATCGCCATCGAGCTGCCGATGGGCGTGCTGGAGTTCGACCGCCACGAGGCCCCCTTCGCGATCTACAAGGGCAATGGCGAGCTTGAAGGCGCGCAGGCGCTGCTGATCAGCCAGCCCGGCAACCGCAAGGCGCTTGGCGGGCTCTACGAGATCCTGCAGACGCTGGCGATCGTGCCGATGACCGGCCCGCGCAGCCTGCGCCGCGACGGCTTCACCCTCACCGGCGCCAACGCCAACATCACCAGCTATACCGAGGTGCAGCTGCAGGACGGGCAGATCAAGGGCTGGACGCTGGTCTGGCCCGCCGGCGACGAGGCGCGCTTCGAGCGCGTGGTGAACATGATGAAGACCAGCTTCCGCGCCACCTCCGGCGTGCTCGACCCGGCCTCGGTCAGCGACGACGGGCAGGCGGTCGACCTGGTCTCGGGCCTGCCGGTGCGCAAGCCGCGCGAGACCGTGGCGGGGTTCTTCGTCGATGCGCGCGGCACGGTGCTGACCTCGGCCGCTTCCGTGGCGGGCTGCAGCCGGCTGACCCTCGACGGCAGCTACGACGCGCAGTTGCTTCAGAGCGATGCGGATCTCGGCGTGGCGCTGCTGCGCCCGACCGCGGCCCTGGCGCCGCGCGGGGTCGCGCGGCTGCGCACCGACACGCCGCGGCTCAACTCCGAGGTGGCCGTGGCGGGCTTCCCCTATGGCGGCGTGCTGAGCGCGCCGACGCTGACCTTCGGCGCCCTCGAGGACAGCAAGGGGCTCGGCGGCGAGGAGAGGCTGGCACGGCTGGCGGTCGAGGCGACGCCGGGCGATGCCGGCGGGCCGGTGCTCGACGCCGGCGGCTCGGTGGTCGGCGTGCTGATGCCGCGCGATCCGGGCGCCAAGCAACTGCCGGAGAACGTGGCCTTTGCCACCGATGCCTCGGCGCTGATGGCCTTCCTGCAGGGCGCGGGCATCCCGGGCAACGCCTCGCAGGGCGAGGGCGTCATGGCCCCCGAGGATCTCACCGCCGCCGCCCGCGACATGACCGTGGCGGTCAACTGCTGGGAATGATCCGGAGCGCATGGCCCCGTGACCTTCGTCTAGACGAAGGTCACGGGGTGTGAATTCGCCGCAAGGCGAAGAGGGGGGCAGCGCCCCCCTCTCTCTTTTTCGACCTGTTGTCTTTTCCGATCTGTGCTGACGGCCCTCAGGCCCCGGTCACCCGCCAGATGATGTCGCCCACGTCATCGGCCATCAGCAGCGACTTGCCGTCCGGCCCGATGCAGACGCCGACAGGCCGGCCGTAGGAGACGCTCTCGTCCTCGGCGAGGAACCCCGAGAGGATGTCGCGCGCCGGCCCCGAGGGCTTGCCGTTCTCGAAGGGCACGAAGACCAGCTTGTAGCCGCTCAGGGTCGAGCGGTTCCATGAGCCGTGCTGGCCGATCACCATGCCGTCCGGGAAGCCGGGCAGGGTGCCCGCGGGCATCCAGCACAGGCCGAGCGAGGCGGTGTGCCCGCCAAGCGCATAGTCGGGCTGGATCGCACGCGAGACCAGCGCGGCGTCCTGCGGCACCCGGTCGTCGACGATCTGCCCCCAGTAGCAATAGGGCCAGCCGTAGAAGCCGCCGTCCTGCACCGAGGTGAGGTAATCCGGCGGGGTCTCGTCGCCCAGGCCGTCGCGCTCGTTGACCACGGTCCAGAGCGCGCCCGTCGTGGGCTCCCAGGCCATGCCGACGGGGTTGCGCAGGCCCGAGGCGAAGATGCGCGCCTCTTCGGTTTTCAGGTCCAGTTCCCAGATCGCGGCGCGGCCTTGCTCGACCTCCACGCCCTCGTCGGCGATATTGCTTAGCGAGCCGACCCCGGCGTAGATCTTGCTGCGGTCGGGCGAGACGATCAGGCTGCGCGTCCAGTGGCCGTCCGGCTTGAAGTCGACCAGCTTGCGCCCCTCGCCGGTCAGCCGGGTCGCGCCCTCTTCGTAGGGGAAGGCGACAATGCCGTCGGTGTTGCCGATGTAGAAGGTGCCGTCCACCAGCGCCATGCCGAAGGGCTGGTTCTGCTTGTCGATGAAGACCTCCCGCCGCTCGGCCACGCCGTCGCCGTCCTCGTCGCGCCAGAGCGTGATGCGGTTGGCGCTGTCTCCGAGCGCCCGTGCGCGCCGCATGGTGGCATGCATGGCGCGGTCGAAGAGCGTCTGCGGCGGGCGGCCCTGCTGCATCGCCTCGGCGACCAGCACGTCGCCGTTCGGCAGCACCTCGATCCAGCGCGGGTGCTGCAGCTCCGAGGCGAAGGCGTTGACCTTCAGCCCCGGCGCGGCCTTCGGGGTCTGCCCCGGCTCCCAGCCCTTGGCGGTCGGCATCTTCAGGGTCATGATCCCCTGCTTCTTTGCCTCCGGTATGCTAGGATTTGCGCCGAACGCCTGTGTGCCCGGCGCGCCCGCGCGCCGCAGTAGAACCATCGTGCCGCCGACAATCGCGGTCACGCGTGCCATGAAGTCCATCTCCGCCCCCTTGTCTGTGTCGGCGAGAGCCTAGCGCAGCGAGATCGGGCGGCAAAGGCCCTCGGCGCGGATTGCGCGCACCCGCAAAAGGCGATTGCGCCCCAAGGTCAACCAGTTGCGGCCATTGAATGTGCCGCGGACAGGGGGCACGAGCGGCCCCGAGATCGGCCGAGAGGAGAGACGCCAATGAACATCCGCATCCGCACCGCGCTTCTGGGCGCCGCAATCGCCGGCACCGCCGCGACCTCGGCCGTGGCCGAAGAGTGGCGCCTCAACAACTTCCTGCCCGAGACCCGGCCGGAGACCGCGCAGATCGAGCAGTTCGCCGAGGACGTGAACACGGCGCTCGCCGACAAGGACTTCACGCTGACCGTCTACAGCGGTGGCTCGCTGGGGCTGAAGAACACCGACCTGCTGCGCGTGCTGCCGCGCGGCGCGGTGGAGATGAGCCTGATGTGGTCGAACTACCTCGGACGCGATGCGCCGGCGCTGTCGTCGGTTTTCGTGCAGGGCGCGATCAGCACCGTCGACGAGCTGAAGGCGGTGCTGCCGGTGGCGCAGGAGATCTACGAGGAGGAATACACCGACTGGGGCGTGACCACCGTCGGCTTCGTGGCGATCCCGACGCTCTCCGTCTCGGTCTTCTGCCGCGACGAGCCGATCCACACGCTCGAGGACCTCAAGGACGTCAAGCTGCGGGTCTGGGCGCGCGAGCAGGTCGAGACTTTCACCAAGCTCGGCGTTGCCGCGCAGATCATCCCGCAGGAAGAGACCTACGTGGCGCTGAAGACCGGCGTGGTGGACTGCGCGCTCTACCCGGCGCTCTACGCCAGCACGATCTCGCTGCAGGAGGTGACGAACTACGCCTCCTTCCTCTACCCGATGGCCTCGGCGCCCTACACGCTGGGCGTCGCCACCGACACCTGGGAGTCCACCGACCCCGAGATCCAGGCGGCGATCACCACGGCGGCGGATGCGCTCTGGGAGCGGACCAACCAGTACGACAAGGACGCCGAGGCCGAGATGGCCGCGCGCGAGAAGCTGGGCGAGATGGGCGTGACCTGGGGCGAGGACTTCCCCGAGGAAGACCGGGCGCAGTTCATGGAGGCCGTGTCCGAGACCTGGGCGATGCTCGCCGAGGAAGCCGGGGGCAACGCAATGGACTACCGCGCCCGCGTGCTCGAAGCGCTCGGCCGCTGATCCACGGCGATGGTGGCGCTGAGACACAGGTTGACGCGGGGGCTGGAAGTTCTGGCCCTCGCCATGGCGCTGCTGGCGGCGCTGGCCATGGTGGGGATCGTCGGGATCATCACCACCAGCGTCGTCATGCGGCGGTTCTTCAATTCGCCGGTCCATATCACCGAGGACATGGTGGGGCTGATGCTGAGCGCCATGCTGTTTCTCGCCCTGCCGCTGGTGACGCTGCGGGCCGAGCACGTGCGGGTCTCGATCGTCGCCGACGCCCTGCGGAGCCGCGTCCCGCACCTGTTGCGCATCGCGGCGATGCTGGTCGGCGTGCTCTTCTTCGGCTGGATCGCGCTGGAGTCGATCCCCTGGCTCGAGTTCGCCTGGAAGCGCAACCTCAAGACCGAGACCGCCCGCGTGCTGCTCTACCCGTGGATGGCGACGCTGCCGCTTTCGGTCGGTGTGACATGGGTGATCTTCGCCGGACGGCTGCTGGGGCTGCTGGCCCCCGAACGGCCGCACGCGCCGGAGGACGTGCAGTGATCCCGGCCCCCGAAAAGGACAGATAGCCCATGTTCTGGACCACGCTGATCGGCGTCATGGTGTTCTGCGCCTCGACCGGCGTCGCGCTCGGCGCGGCGCTTGGCCTCACGGGGCTGGTGCTGCTGCACGTCTATTCCAACGGCGCGACCTCGCTGGCGGTGGATGCGATCTGGAGCGTGTTCAACTCCTTCACCCTCAGCGCCGTGCCGCTGTTCATCCTGCTGGGGGAAATCCTGCTGCACAGCGGCGTGAGCAACCGCGCCTATTCCGCCTTCGCCCCGCTCTTCCGCCGCGTCCCGGGCGGGCTGCTGCACACCAATATCGCGGTCTGCACGCTTTTCGGCGCGGTCAGCGGCTCGAGCATGTCGACCGCCGCCGCCGTGGGCTCGGTCGCCTACCCCGAGATGGTGCGGCGCGGCTATGACAAGGACGTCATCGTCGGCAGCCTCGCGGGCGGCGGCACATTGGGGCTGCTGATCCCGCCGAGCCTGTCGTTCCTGATCTACGGCGCTCTCACTGAGACCTCGATCGGGCGGCTCTTCATGGCGGGGATCCTGCCGGGGCTGATGATCGGGCTGATGTTCATGGGCTACATTCTGGTGAAGGCGCTGCGCCACCCGCAGATCGCCCCGCGCGACGAGAGCGGCCTGCCGCTGCGCGACATCCTGCGCGGCTTCAGCCAGGTCTGGCCGCTGCTGATCCTGATCGTCGCGGTGATCGGCAGCATCATCGGCGGCATCGCCACGCCCACCGAGGCGGCGGGGCTGGGCGTGGTGCTGGCGGCGTTGATCTCCTTCCTCTGGGGCGATCTGACCCTGCGCAAGCTGCTCGACGCGATCTTCCATTCGACGCAGCTCTTCGCTGCGATCGGCTTCGTGGTGCTGGGCGCGACGATCCTCGCGCAGTCGGTCAGCATCCTCGGCATCCCGCAGCAGATCCTGAACACCGTCGCATCGAGCGGGCTCGGGCAGTACAGCATCCTGCTGATCGTGGTGCTGATCTACCTGCTGCTCGGCTGCTTCTTCGACGGGCTGTCGCTGATGATCATGACGCTGCCGGTGGTCTTCCCGCTGCTGACCGGGCTGGGCTATGATCCGGTCTGGGTCGGCGTGCTGATCACCATCGTCATCGAGATCGGCCAGGTGACGCCGCCGGTGGGGCTCAATCTCTCGGTGCTGTCGAGCCTGACCAAGAACGAGATCAGCCTCGGGCGGGTGGCGACGGCGACGGTGCCCTACTGGCTGATCCATCTATTCGCGCTGGGGGTGCTGACCGCCTTCCCGGTGATCGCGCTCTACCTGCCCAACCTGTTGTTCTGAGGAAAGGTTTTCCCACATGGCCCTGAAACTCCGTCCCAAGCGCTTCGGCCCGGTCTCGGTGCTCTTCGCCCCCGAAGGTCCTGTGCGCTTCGTCTCGGGCGAGGGCGCCGAGCCGCTGCCGCATCCGCCCTACGACAAGCCGGTACTGACCCTGATGGCGTCGGTGGCGCATTGCCTCGTGGAATCGCTGCGCATCGTCGCCAAGCGCGAGGACGTGGCGCTGCCCGCCTATGCGATCAAGGTGACCGCCGAGAAATCGCTCGATGCGCCGGGGCGGATCGAGTCGATGGTCTGCCGTATCGAGGGCGAACTGCCCGAGGAGATGCTGCGCGAGGCGAAGTCGATCTGCACGGTCAGCAATACGCTCAACTGCAAGATCACCCTGGAGTGAGGCGGCCATGCCCCGCGCGCCGCTTGTGAAGCCGCGCCGGATGGGGCATGTGACGTCATCTTCGTGGCAGCGGAAAGGATCGTGTCATGGACTACAGCAAGATGGGCGGCGCGCGCGCCGGTTCGAACAAGCCGAAATTCAAGGCGGAAGACCTCAAGCGCGAGGGCAAGGCCGGCACCGGCGGCAAGGCGAGCAAGGAAGAGCTTCTGGCGCGCATGAAGGCGCAGAACGAGGCGAAGAAGAAGGACTGAGGCGCTCGCGTGGCTCGCGATGCGCAAGACACCTAGCCGAAAAAGAAAAAGGCGCGGGATTTCCCGCGCCTTTCGTCTGTTCGGGCAATCCCGATCAGTTCTTCGCTTTGTCGACCATCTTGCCGGCCGAGATCCAGGGCATCATGCCGCGCAGCTTGGCGCCGGTGGCTTCGATCTCGTGCTCGTCGTTGGCGCGGCGCGAGGCCTTGATGGTCGGCTGACCCACGGCGTTCTCGAGCATGAAGTCGCGGACGAACTTGCCCTGCTGGATATCGGTGAGGACTTCCTTCATCGCCTTCTTGGTCTGCTCGTAGGGCAGGATGCGCGGGCCGGTGACGTACTGGCCGTACTCGGCGGTGTTGGAGATCGAGTAGTCCATGTTGGCGATGCCGCCTTCATAGATCAGGTCGACGATCAGCTTCACTTCGTGCAGGCACTCGAAGTAGGCCATTTCCGGCGCGTAGCCAGCTTCCACCAGCGTCTCGAAACCGCAGCGGATCAGCTCGACGAGGCCGCCGCAGAGCACGGCCTGCTCGCCGAAGAGGTCGGTCTCGCACTCTTCGCGGAAGTTGGTCTCGATGATGCCCGAGCGGCCGCCACCGATGGCCGAGCAGTAGGACAGGCCAATCTCCAGCGCCTTGCCGGTGGCGTCGTTGTGGACCGCCACGAGGCAGGGAACGCCGCCGCCCTTGGTGTATTCGCCGCGCACGGTGTGACCCGGGCCCTTCGGCGCCATCATGATGACGTCGACGCCGGCTTTCGGCTCGATCAGGCCGAAGTGCACGTTGAGGCCGTGGGCGAAGGCGATGGCCGAGCCTTCCTTCAGGTTGTCATGCACGTACTTCTTGTAGGTCTCGGCCTGAAGTTCGTCGGGCATGGTGAACATGATCAGGTCGCACCAGGCCGCCGCTTCGGCGATGCCCATGACCTGCAGGCCTTCGGCTTCGGCCTTCTTGGCCGAGGGCGAGCCTTCGCGCAGGGCGACGACGATGTTCTTCGCACCCGAGTCGCGCAGGTTCAGCGCGTGGGCGTGGCCCTGGGAGCCGTAGCCCAGGATGGCCACTTTCTTGTCCTTGATCAGGTTGATGTCGCAATCACGATCATAATAGACGCGCATGGGTCTTTTCCTTCCTTGGTGCAGCCTTGCTGCGGGTCTTGGTGCGGGCGGTTTGTTGCGCCGCTTGGTTATGAGGCGCAATTTACGTACCCATTGGTGATGCGGGTTGCGTTTTTCTTGAATATTTTTCCGAAAGATGAAAGATCATTCTCGAAATGATGAATTAACGGCGAAAACATGCTCGACGACACCGACCGGCGCATCCTGCGCCAGTTCCAGGCGGCGCCGGACCTGCCCGGGGCCGAACTGGCCGAGCGGGCAGGGGTCACGCCCTCGACCCTGGCGCGGCGACTCGCGGCGATGCGCGAGAAGGGCGTGCTGCGCGGCACGCGCGGGGTGATCCACTGGCCCGCCCTGGGATATGATCTGGAGGTCTCGCTGCGCGTGGCGCTCGACAAGACCGTCGCCAGCGCCTTCGACGAATTCATCGCGGCGGCGCGGCAGGTGCCCGAGGTGATCGAGATCCAGACCTTCCTCGGCTCGATCGACGTGCGTCTGGCGGTCATCGCCCGCGACCTGGCGCATTACCAGCAGCTCTACCGGGGCCAGATCCTCACCCTGCCGCATATCTCGGACATCGAGGCGCTGATGCACGTGGCGCTGGTGAAATCCGACGAGACGGTGCCCCTATGATCGACCTCGACGACACCGACCGCGCGCTGGTTCTGGCGCTGGCCAAGGACGCGGGTGCCAGCGCCGGGGCGCTGGGGCGGCAGCTCGGCCTCTCGCAGCCCGCCTGCTGGCGGCGCATCCAGCGGCTGCGCGAGATGGGCGTCTTCCGTAAACCGCGGCTCGATCTCGACCTCGAAGCGCTGGGGTTTGGCGTCACCGTCTTTCTCGGCGTGAAGCTTGCCACCAAGGGGCGCGTCAGCCTCGAGGACTTCGAGCGGGCTGTTTCGGCCATTCCCGAAGTGCAGATTGTCGAGCACGTGCTCGGCGCCTTCGACTACCGCCTGCGGGTGGTGGCGCGCGACATTCCCGATTTCGAACGGGTGCTGCGGCGGCGGATCATGACCCTGCCCGGTGTGGGCCGGGTCGAGGCCAACGTGGTGCTGACCGAGGAGCGCCGTCCCGGGCCGCTCTGACGCCCGCGACCATCGGAGGTTTTGCCAATCCGCGCGCAACGCGCTAACCCCTGCGCAACAACAAAGGAGGTGGCCATGGCGCTGCGCAAGGATGTGGACCCGACGGGTCTCGACGAATTCTCGGTGGTCTTCACGGATCGCTCGCTCAACCACATGTCGGCGGCCTTCCAGGAGGTGATGCGCGACATCTCGGCCGGGCTGCGCGAGGTCTACGGTGCCGACGGCATCGCCGTGGTGCCGGGCGGCGGCAGCTACGGCATGGAGGCGGTGGCCCGCCAGTTCGGCCGCGGCGCAAAGGCGCTGGTGGTGCGCAACGGCTGGTTCTCCTTCCGCTGGAGCCAGATCTTCGAGGCCGGCGGATTCGGCGGCGATGTCATCGTGATGAAGGCCCGCGCCACCGGCAACGGCATCCAGGTGCCCTTTGCCCCGGCGCCGATCGAGGAGGTGACCGCCAAGATCCGCGACGAGCAGCCCGACATCGTTTTCGCGCCGCACGTGGAGACCGCCGCCGGGATCATCCTGCCCGACGATTACATCAGCGCTCTGGCCGCGGCGGCGCATGAGGTCGGCGCGCTGATGGTGCTCGATTGCATCGCCTCGGGCTGCGCCTGGGTCGACATGAAGGAAACCGGCGTCGACGTGCTGCTGTCGGCCCCGCAGAAGGGATGGAGCTCGACCCCCTGCGCAGGCCTCGTGATGATGTCCGAGCGCGCGCTGGCGCGTCTGGAAGAAACCACCTCGGACAGCTTCGCTCTGGACCTCAAGAAGTGGCGTCAGATCACCGCGGCCTACGAGGCGGGTGGCCATGCCTATCACGCCACCATGCCCACGGACGGGCTGCGCATGTTCCGCGACGCGATGAACGAGACCCGCGAGTTCGGCTTCTCCGAGGCCAAGGCGGCACAGTTCGAGCTTGGCCGCAAGGTGCGCGCGCTTCTGGCGTCGAAGGGTGTGGTGTCGGTCGCCGCCGAAGGCTTCGGCGCGCCGGGCGTGGTGGTCAGCTATACCGCCGATCCCGAGGTTCAGTCGGGCCGCGCCTTTGCCGCTAAGGGCACGCAGATCGCCGCCGGCGTGCCGCTGCAGGTGGACGAGCCCGCGGGCTTCTCGACCTTCCGCCTTGGCCTCTTCGGGCTCGACAAGCTCAAGGACGTGGACGCCACGGTGGCGCGTCTGGACAAGGTGATGGGCGAGGTTCTCTGATCTCGAGAGCCGGGGGGCGCGCCGAGCAGGCGCGCCTCTTGCCCGCCGGAGCACCGGCCTGCACCGGCAACCCCTTCCCTGAGGGGGCGCTTTCCTGAAAAGAGACGATCTGCCCGGCGTGGAGCCACGGAAGAAGGTTCGGGCCGGGCAGATCGCTGGTCCGCAGGCGCGGCGGGACCAAGGAGGCCGCGCTTCGGATCGAGGTCGGAGCTTTGCGGGACGGAAGCTGCCCTTTGCTCCGGTGACCAGCCTGCACCACGATTCTCGCGCAATTGTTGCAGACCGCGATTTTTGCGCCGCAACGGGGCGATCAGCAAAGACGCGCCATCATCGCCGGGTAGCGCGCGGCGATCTCGGGCGGCACCGCCTCGGGCCCGAAGCGGCGGCAGACCAGCGCCAGCGGGCTGTGGATCGCATTGTTGCGGTGCTCCTCCACGGCAAAAAGCCGGGCCGAGACATAGTCGGCGTGTTTGAGACAGCCGAGCGCCATGCGCCGGGACATGGCCCTGGAGGCCAGCCGGCCGCGCAGCGTGGGGTTGTCCGGATCACCGAAGAGCGGTTCGAAGAACAGCGGCGCCAGGACCGAGACGCTGTAGAGCTGGCGCTTGGCGTCGCCGAGCGCGTCGCGGTTGCCGGAGGCGACGAGGATCTGGCACTTGATGGTCAGCGCGTAAAGATACGGCCTGGAGCCCGGCTCGAGCAGTTGCAGCACCTGCTCGATACAGGGAATTGCGGCATCAATCCTTCCCATGAAGGCGCGCAGCTGCCCGATCAGCGGCAGGGTCGAGGTCACCGAAAGGCTGGCGCGATAGGCCTGCTCTGCGATCCCGACGGCCAGCTCGTCGTAGCCGCGGTCGAGGAAATGCAGCAGCTTTGCCGCCATGATCGCGAGGTCCGGCGTGTCCTGAACATTCGGCAGGGCCGAGGTCACCAGCGCCTCGATCGCCGCCTCGTCCGCGGCACGCTCGTCGACGCCATCTGCAAAGAGCTTGTGGCCGAGCATGATGTATTTCGTGTGCAGATGCGCCGCGTGCATGATCCGCAGGCTTGCATCCTCGGGGGCGGCGTCCTGCAGCTCTATGATCCTGCGCTCGGACTGGCGCCACTCGGTGAGATACTTGCGGTCGATCGACTCGGCCTTGGCGGTCAGCTTGGCGAGGCTCTCGGTCGCCGTGGCGCTGCTGTCCATCTTCCAGAAACCCGCCGTGTACATCGACACCGGCAGCGGCGCGTCGGCGTCGGTCGCCCCGGCCTTGGCGTGCCAGGCCTCGTTGAGCAGACGCCGGATGAAGCCGCGCATGGCCGCGGGGTCGGTCAGCAGCGCATGGCCGTCGTCCTCGAGCCCGACGCGTCCGACCGACAGCAGGCGGGCGGTGTCGAACTGCTTGACCGCGGTCACGCAGTGCACCGCGCCGTCCTCGGCGAAGAAGGTCAGCTCGATCATCTTGCTCGGCCCCTGGCCGGCGGTGCCCGCGCGCGGCAGGGCGTCGGGCATGAAGATCACGCTCTGCCCGTCGGGGATCTCATCCTTGACCACCTCGTGCAGGGTCTTGGCGAAACGCTCCGCGCGGGGCCGCAGCGTGCCGAGCATGTCGAGCCCGTTCAGCGGCCCGACCAGCAGGTCGGCCCGGGCCGGATCGCGCAGCATCGCCGGCGGTCCGGCGACCCAGACGTAGCCTTCGCCGTAGCGAGTGGCGATGAACCGGGGGCTCCGGGCGTTGTCGGCGAGCTTGCGGCGCAGCCGGTTGATGACGAAGTCGATATTCCGCTCGCTGCGGTCCGAGCCGACCTCGGTCAGCGCGTCGAGCAGCATCTCGCGCGTGGAAATCCTGTCGGGATGGCGGGTGAGCAGGGCGAGCGCCCGCGCCTCGGACCGGGTGAAACGCAGGGTCTGACCGCCGCTGGTCTGCGCGGAGCTGAAATCCTCTGCAAAGGTGATCTGGGAAAACTGTTGGGCGTTGGTAATGGCGACCCCCGAATTTGCGGCAGCTTGTATCGAACCCCGCGTGGAAATTATTCATTTCTTATCAATTGGTGGTAGATTACCATAGCTTTCGCAATTTCGCCTCCCGTTGAATTCCTTCCCGGACTCAAAAGCATCGCGCCAACAGTATGCCGTGAAAGGACACCATTCAGCATGCCGGGATCATTAGAATTTTCTATGCGTTTTGCCTTTACTGTCGTGTGGTTACTTGTGCTCCTTTCGGGGGGCGAGGCGCGGGCACAGGCATTCTTTGCGGATTTTGTTGTCGATCCGGTGACCGGCGTGGACAGGGGATCAACCTCGCAAATCCGCAAGGTCGAGGAATTGACCGCGGTCGCCACAATTTCGTCCACAGGCTCGGACCCGATCGGGCGCTACGTCGGCTCTTTGGGCGTCTCATTTCCCTTCGCGACGGAATATGGCAGCCAGATTGACGTGCTTGGCGTGCTCGGCGGGCCCGATATCGACGGCGGCCCCGAACTGCGCGCGGGTGGGCTGGGCTATCGGCTCGGGCTCGGCACCGGCACGACGCTCTACGTGAACTACGACTACGGCGATTACCTGCTCGGAACCGAGCGCCTCATGCCGCTCGACGTGACCGGCGAGCGCGAGACCATGGCGCTGGGGCTGCGCCATGTCTGGACGCTGGGCGAGGACAAGCTGACCGGATCGTTCGAGTTCGCGGCGAAATCGCACGCGGACGAGATGATGGGGCTCGAGGTGGCGGACGAGGATCTGCGGCTGCTGCGGCTGGCGCTGACCTACGACAGTGGCAAGCCCTTCGCTTTCCGCCGCCGTCTTGCGCTAGCGGTGACCAAGGGGTTGTCGGGCTTCGGCGCCTCCGAGGCAGACAATCCGCTGCCGAGCGCACGCGGGGTGACGCCGGAGTTTCTGCGCGTGGCCTTCAGTGCAGAGGTTTCGATTCCGGTGCAGCCCGCGACCTACGTGAACGCCGGGGTGATCGGGCAGTTCACCCGCGACAGCCTGCCGGTCTCGCAGCGCTGCGGCTATGGCACCAATGCCTATGCGCGCGGCTTCGACCGCAGCTACGTGATGGGCGACCAGTGCCTCGGCGGGCGGGTCGAGCTGGCGCGGGACTTCCAGCCGCCGGACATGTCGACGGGCGCGCTGCGCCGGACACAGGGCTTCGTCGCCGTTGATGGCGGCCGGTTGCGGAACATGGGCAGCGCGGTGTTCTCGGGCGACCGCGACGAATGGTCGAGCGCCAACTGGGGCGTGCGGACGCTACAGGGGAATTTCCTCGGCGAGATCGCCCTGTCGCACATCCTCTCGAAGCCCGAGGGCAGCACGCCGCAGGATCAGACGCGGCTCTGGTTCCAGGCCGCCTACCAGTTCTGAGGTGCGGCAGCAGGGCCTGCGCCCGGATCAGCCTTCTTCAGTCCACCGCAAAAGCGCGGCGTGTGGCGTCCTTGATCTCGATCGAGAAGCCGGGGGCGGAGGGCGCCATATAGGCGCCGCCGCGCAGCACGCAGGGATCGGTGAAATGCTCGTGCAGGTGGTCGACGTATTCGGTGCGGCGGTCGTCCTTCGCGCCGCAGACCGCCACGTAGTCGATCATGCTCAGGTGCTGCACGTATTCGCACAGGCCGACCCCGCCCGCGTGCGGCCAGACCGGCAGCCCGGCCTTGGCGGCCATCAGCTGCACGGCAAAGACCTCGTTGAGCCCGCCGAGCCGACAGGCGTCGATCTGCACCACGTCGATCGCGCCCGAAGCGATGAACTGCTTGAACATCACCCGGTTCTGGCACATCTCGCCGGTCGCCACCTTGACCGGGGCGACGCCCTCGCGGATCGCCCTGTGCCCGAGGATGTCATCGGGGCTCGTCGGTTCCTCGATGAACCACGGCTTGGCAAAGGACAGGCGGTTCACCCAGTCGATGGCCTGCGGCACCTCCCAGACCTGGTTGGCGTCGATCATCAGCGTGACGTCCGGGCCCAGCTCCTCGCGGAAGATGGTCAGGCGGCGGATGTCATCCTGCAGATCGCGGCCCACCTTCATCTTCACATGGGTGAAGCCCTGCGCCCCGGCCTCGCGGCAGAGCCGCCGCAGCTTGTCGTCGGGATAGCCCAGCCAGCCCGCCGAGGTGGTGTAGCAGGGATAGCCCTCCTCGAGCAGCGTGGCGATGCGGGCGGGCTTGCCGCGTGCGGCCTCCTGCAGAAGCTCCAGCGCCTGTGCCGGGTCGAGGAAATCGGTCATGTAGCGGTAGTCGGGAATGCGGGCGAGCTCCTCGGGGCTCATCTCGGAGACGAAACGCCAGACCGGCAGCCCGGCCTCGCGCGCCATGAGATCCCAGACCGCGTTGACCAGTGCGCCGGTCGCGAGGTGGATGACGCCTTTTTCCGGCCCGACCCAGCGCAGCTGGCTGTCGCCGGTGATTTCGCGCCAGAAGGCGCCGGGGTTGGCGCGGATGTCGTCGGTGTCGCGGCCGATCACCTGTCCCTTCAGCGCCTCGATGGCGGCGACGCAAAGCTCGTTGCCGCGCCCGATGGTGAAGGTCAGCCCGTGGCCCTCGTGCCCGCCGTCGGTCTCCAGAGTCACGTAGGCGGCCGAATAGACCGGGTCGGGGTTCATCGCGTCGGAGCCGTCGAGACCACCCTCCGAGGGGAAGCGCAGATCCCATGTGCGCAGGCCGGTGATCCGTGTCATGCCGCGGCGACCTCCTTCTTCTGCACCACGTAGATGTGCTCGCAGGCCAGCACCACCTCGTCTCGCTGGTTCAGCACCTGCACCGTCTCGAAGAGCTTGCCGGACTGCGGACGCTTGGGGTCGTCTTCCTTGCGGGCGGCGGTGATGCGGGTGCGGATGGTGTCGCCGATGAAGACGGGCCGGACAAAGCGCAGCCGGTCGTAGCCGTAGGAGAAGGCCAGCGGATTGATCTCGGTCGCGGTCAGCCCGACGCCGATGGCGAAGATCATCGTGCCATGGGCGATGCGGCCGCCGAACTCGGACTTGGCCATGAACTCGGCGTCCATGTGGTGCGGGAAGAAGTCGCCGGTGTGCCCGGCGTGGACGACGAAATCGGTCTCGGTGATCGTGCGGCCGTAGGTCTCGCGGACCTCGCCGATCTCGATCTCTTCAAGGTAGCGGGGGCGTTCCATCACGGGGTCTCCTGAATGGGGGTCAGCGGCGCGGCAGAGGCGGCGTAGCAGGCCTCGACCAGCGCCATGGTGCGCCAGCCATCGGCGACGGGGGCGATCAGCGCCTCCTCGCCCGCGGCGGCGCGCTGAAGGTTGTGCATGCGGGCGGTGAAGCTCTCGGTGAACCACGAGCCGGTGAGCGGGATCGCTTGCCAGCCGCCGCCGTCGTTGATCTCCAGCACGTCGGGCTCGCCCTTGGGGTAGTCGAGGTTCACGCCCAGTTTCATGAAAGCTGCGCCCTTCGTGCCCGCGACGCGCAGCTCGCAGGCCTGGTGCGGGCGGCCGAAATCCCAGTCGTGGTTGACCGAGAGCAGGCAGCGCAGCTCGGGTCCGTAGTCGAGGATCGCGGCGGTGCGGGTCTGGGCGACGGCATGGCTCGGGTGGCCGAGGGTGCGGGCAGAGACGCCCCTGGGGTCGCCGACGAGGTGGCGGATCAGGTCGAGGTAATGGATCGAGTGCATGGCGATCTCGATCCGGGGCAGCCCTTCGAGAAAGGTCCAGAGGCCCCACGGCGTGGCGAGCACCCCGTGCATCTCGATGTCGACCACCTGACCCAGCAGGCCCTTGTCGATGGCGTCCTTCAGCGCCACCGCCATGGGGGCAAAGCGCAGTTGGAAGTTCATCGCCGCCAGTAGCGCGCGGTCGCGGCAGATCCTGAGGATCTCGCTCGCGCCTTCGAGCGTGCTGCCCATGGGCTTCTGGATCAGCACCGGCGCGCCCTCGGGCAGCCGTTCGAGTATCCCCGCATGGGCGTCGGGCGGGGTGGCGAGGTCGAAAACCGCATCCGGCACCGCCAGCGCCTCGCGGGCGGTCAGCGCCCGCGTTCCGTGCTCGGCGGCCAGCGCCTCGGCCTTGGCGTGGTCGGGGTCGGTGATGCCCGCCACCTGGTAGCCGCCCGCGGCCCAGGCGGGCAGGTGGGCATCGCGCACGATCGAGCCCGCGCCGAAGATGACGATCGGGCGTCGGGTGGCCGGCGGGGTCCAGTCCTGTTTGAGCGTCTCCATGGTGCCTCCTCAGCCGCGCAGGGTGAGCCCGGTCTCGGCGTCGAAGAGATGCGCGCGCGACAGGTCGAGGTGGAAACGCAGCACCTCGCCGCGCTTGACGACGCGGGGGTTCAGCATCCGCGCGGTCCAGTTCTCTCCGCCGAACTCGGTGAAGAGCAGCGTCTCGTTGCCCAGCGGCTCGGACAGTTTTACCGGCAGCTCGCGGCTGTCGACGGCGTGGCCGCTTTCGCTGTGGATGCCGTGCCCCTCGGGATAGACGTCGTCCGGACGCAGACCAAGCACCACGCGCCGCCCCTCGGCGACGGTGAAGGTGGGCGGCACCGGCACTTCGGTGCCGTCATCGAAATGCAGCGCGCCCCGCGTGACCGTGGCCTCGGCCATGTTCATCGGCGGCGAGCCGATGAAGCTGGCAACAAAGCGCGAGGCGGGGCGGTTGAACACCTCGTCGGGCGTTCCGACCTGTTCGATCACCCCGCCGCGCATGATGACGATGCGGTCCGCGAGGGTCATCGCCTCGATCTGGTCGTGGGTGACATAGACCACCGTGGAACCGAGCCGCGCGTGCAACTGCTTGATCTCGGTGCGCATCTGGCCGCGCAGCTTGGCGTCAAGGTTCGACAGCGGCTCGTCGAACAGGAACACGTCCGGGTCGCGCACGATGGCACGCCCCATGGCGACGCGCTGGCGCTGCCCGCCTGAAAGCTGCGCGGGGCGGCGCTCCAGCAGCAGCTCGATGTCGAGGATACGCGCGGCCTCCTTCACGGCGGTGTCGATGGTGGCGGCATCGCGTCCGGCGATCTTCAGCGAGAAGCCCATGTTCTCGGCCACCGTCATATGCGGGTAGAGCGCGTAGCTCTGGAACACCATCGAGATGTTGCGGTCGCGCGGCGGCAGGTCGTTGACCACCCGCTCGCCGATGCGCAGCTCGCCGCCCGAGATGTCCTCGAGCCCGGCGATCATCCGCAGCGTTGTGGACTTGCCGCAGCCCGAGGGGCCGACCAGCGCGACGAACTCGCCGTCGGCGACCTCGAGGTCGATGCCCTTCACCGCGTGGAAGCCGCCGTATTTCTTGTCGAGTGTGGATAGGGTGAGCGTTGCCATGTCTTATCCCTTGATCGCGCCCGAGGTCAGGCCCGAGACGAGGTGCTTCTGCACCGCGTAAGTCAGAAGAAGCGCCGGGATGATCATCACCACGGCCAGCGCGCACATGCCGCGCCAGTCGATGGTGAACTCGGCGGTGTAATCCAGCAGGCCCACCGGAAGGGTCTTGCTGTCGGTGGAGCGGGTGAGCTGGCTGGCCAGCGCGAACTCGTTCCACGAGGTGAGGAA
This sequence comes from Alloyangia pacifica, assembly GCF_020524285.1. GTDB lineage: Bacteria > Pseudomonadota > Alphaproteobacteria > Rhodobacterales > Rhodobacteraceae > Salipiger > Salipiger pacificus_B. The sequence goes on along the minus strand of NZ_JAIVKX010000009.1, from coordinate 200,073 downwards.
GGCGAAGATGCCGGCGCTGGCGATGCCGGGGCGGGCGAGCGGGAACTCGACCTGCCAGAAGGCCTGCCAGCGGGTGCAGCCGTCGATCTGCGCCGCCTCGGCCAGATCGCGCGGGACCTGCCGGAAGAAGCCGTCGATCAGCCAGATGCTGAAGGGCACGTTGAGCGCCGTGTAGGCGATGATCATCCCTGCGTGGGTGTCGATCAGCCCGACCTTGGCGTAGAGGAAGAACAGCGGCAGCGACAGCGCAATGCCCGGCACCGTGCGGGTCAGCATGAGGCCGAGGAACCACGCCGACTTGCCCTTGAAGCGGTAGCGCGCGAAGGCGTAGCCGCCGGACATGCCGATCGCCAGCGAGATGATCGTCGAGGTGACGGCGATGATCACCGAGTTGCGGAAATACGCGACCACCGGGATGCCGCCCTGTCCGACGCCCGAGAACATGTCGACATAGGCATCGAACGACAGCTCGCGCGGGATCCAGACCGGCGGCTTGGCCATGATCTCGACCGTGGGCCGCAGCGAGTTGAGCACGATCCACAGGCCCGGAAGGCAGATGATCAGCATCGAGATGAAGAGCGCGATGTTGAGCGCCCAGGCCGAGCCGCGTTTCTTCAGACGTGCGGAGGCATTCGCGTCCATCACCAATCCCCCGCGACCTGCGCCCGGGCCTTGCCGAGCTGTGAGAAGAAATACGCCGTGAAGGCCACCGACAGCAGGATCGCGACATAGGCCATGGCATTGGCCATCCCCATGCGGGCGTCGGAATAGGCGGTGCGGGCGATCAGCGTCCAAAGCACCTCGGTCCGGCCGGCGGGGCCGCCGTCGGTCATGATCTTGATGATGTCATAGGCCCGCGCCACGTCGAGGCTGCGGATGGTCATCGCGATGAAGGCGAAGGGCATCAGGAAGGGCCATGTGACATAGCGGAAGGTCTGCCACGGCGTGCAGCCGTCGACCCGGGCCGCCTCCTGCGGATCGCGCGGCATCGCCATGAGACCCGCCAGGATGAAGATCGCGAAGACCGCAGTGGAGGACCAGATCTCGGCAGCGGCGATGGCGAGGAAGGCGAGCTTGCCGTCGATCAGCCAGGGGATCGCCTTATCGGTGAGGCCCAGCGACTGCAGGGCGTTGTTCACCAGCCCGACGTTGTCGTTGAACATGAACTTGAACTGGAAGCCGACGAGGATCGGCGAGAACATCATCGGGAACATCAGGATGGTGCGCAGCAGCCGCTGGCCGCGGGTCTGCCGGTCGACCAGCAGCGCGAGGCCGAGGCCGATCAGCATCTCGAGATTCAGCGCCACCGTCAGCAGCAGCACGGTGCGGCCGAAGGCGATCCAGAAATCCATGTCGCCGAAGATGCGCTGGTAGTTGCGGATGCCGATGAACTGGTAGACCGACTCCGGCCGGGTCAGACGAAACGGCGTGAAGCTCGACCAGAGCGACAGCAGCAGCGGCAGCACCACCACGGCGGCGAGCACGATCACCGCAGGCAACAGCAGCATGATATGCGGGGGGAGGCGCGAGGCCTTCATCTTTGTCTCCTGTCAGGGGAGGCGGGCCGCGCAAGGGCGGCCCGCGAAGCGGCGCGGCTCAGAGCTCGCCGGCGTCCTCGAGGATGTAGGTCGCCTCTTCGGCGGCCGTGTCGAGCGCCTCCTGCGGGGTCTTGTCCCCGAGGATGGCGGCCTGCAGTTCCGGGTAGAGCACGTTGGTGATCTCGATCCAGCTCGGCGTCTGCGGTACGGGGAAGGCGGTCTCGGCGGCCACCTGGAAGGCCTTCAGCACCTCGGTGCGATAGGCGTCCCCCTCGGCCTCGGCGATTACGTGATCCCAGACCGACTGGCGCGAAGGCAGCGGGCCCGCGGCGCTCTCCAGCTTCTGGCTGTCTTCGTTGGTCAGGAACCAGACCAGCGAGGCGGCGGCCTCGGGGGTCTCGCAGTCCTGCGTGACCGAGAACCCGTGGAAGCCCGACCAGCCCGAACGGATGTCCGCGGATCCCTTGGGCGGCGGCGCGACGCCGACGTTGCCCGCGACCTTCGAGGCTTCGGGGTCGTTGAAGAACCCGGCCCAGCCCGGCCAGTCGAGGTTCAGCGCCACCGTGCCCGAGGCGAAGCCCTGGCCGAGATCGTCCCAGAGGTAGTTCGGCACGCCCGCGGGCACGGCCTGCGCCTGGTAGAGATCGACGAACCAGTTCAGCGCCTCGACGCCTGCTTCCGAGTTGAAGGCGGGACGCCCGTCGGCGTCGAGGAATTCGCCGCCGTCGGCCACGAGGATCTCGTAGAAGCGCCCGGCGATGGCCTCTTCCTTGCCGGCGTATTGGGTGCCGTAGAAGTTCGGCGCATCGGCGAAGAACTTCGCCTGATCCGCGACCTGGTCCCAGGTTTCGGGCACCGCGAGCGGGTAGCCGTATTCCGCCTCGAAGGCGGCGGCATCGGCGGTCTCGTAGAGGTCCTTCTGGTAGTAGAGCGCCGAGACGTCGAACTGCGCGCGGGGCAGCATCACCAGCTTGCCGTCCAGCGTCGCCGACTGGATGTTGCCCGGCACGAAGTCGGCGAGCGCCTCTTCCGGCAGATACTCGCGGAGGTCGACGTAGATCCCCGGGTACTGCGGCGCAAAGGACGAGTGGTTCGAGCCGACGCACCAGCCGAGCTGGCCGGTGGCGATGTCGGACTTGATCTCGCGGTCGAGCTCGAAGTGGTTCTTCTTCGAGATCACCTCGACCTTGGCACCGGTCGCGGCCTCCCATTCGGCGATCCGTGCGTAGAGCGGCTCGTATTGCTGCCCGCCGATGAGTTTCGCCTCGATGGTCACGCCCTCGAAGCTGCCCGGCAGATCCTGCGCGGAGGCGGCGGTTGCCAAGGCCAGCACCGCCGCCGAAGCGGTTGTCAGATATTTCATGGTTCTCCTCCCTGAAAATCCGCGAGAGGTATCCCCTCACTTATGGATAATCTATTTATATGCAAATACAATGTGAGGCGCCTGTCAAGGAAATCCGCTGGATGCGCAGAACGTATTCTTATATGAATGACGTAATTCACAGAGAGCAGCATGACCGACACCACTGACCGCTACCGCGCGCCGGCGCTCGACAAGGGGCTCGACATTCTCGAGTTGCTTGCCGGGATCGAGGGCGGGCTCACCCAGGCCGAGATCGCCAAGGCGCTCGGCCGTTCCCCCAACGAGTTCTACCGGATGCTCGAGCGCCTCGCCCGCCGTGGCTATGTCGCCCGCGTCGAGGGTGACCGCTACGCGCTGACGCTGAAAATGTTCGGCATGGCGCAGTTCCACGCGCCGACGCGTCGGCTTGCCTCGCTGGCGACACCGCTGCTGCGCGACCTGGCCGAGCGCACCCGGCAGGCGAACCAGCTTGTCGTCTTCGACCGCGGCAACGCCGTGGTCATCGCCCAGCAGGAGGCACCGGGCTACTGGGGCATCTCGATCCGCGTCGGGAGCCACATCAACCTCTTCGACACCGGCTCGGGCAACGTGCTGCTGGCCTTCTCCAGCCCGGAGCGGCGTCTCGCGATGGTGGCCGAGAACAGCGATACCGGCGCGCCGGCGCGCGCGATCCCCGCCGAGTTGGAGGCCCGCTTCGAGGTCATCCGCGACCGTGGCTACGAGGTGAAGCCCTCGGCGCAGACGGTCGGCGTGACCAACCTCTCGGCTCCGGTCCTGGCGCCGAGCGGCGAGGCCATCGCCGCGGTCACCATTCCCTACCTGCCGCTGGTCGACAGCGAATCCGCGCCCAGCCCCGAGGACGCGACGGCGGCGCTGGTCGAGACCACGGCCGAGCTGTCGCGATTTGCCGGATATGGCGCGGAGGGGGAGACATTCGCATCTGAATGATCCATTCTTGAGTGAATACTTCGCTCAGGGAGGAGCACATGCAAGAGCCCGCGATTCTGGACAGCCACCTTCACCTCGTCGACCGCAGGCGGCTCGACTACCCGTGGCTGTCCGGCGCGCCGCTGCTGGACCGGGACTGGCTGCTGGAGACCTACGCCGAGGAGGCCCGCCGCATCGGCATCGGCGGGGCGATCCACATGGAAGTGGACGTCGCCGATGCGCGCATCGAGGACGAGACCACCTGGGTCGAGGAACTGGCCGCCAGCGGAACCTTCCCGATCCGCGGCGCGATTGCCGCCTGCCGTCCGGAGTCTGGTGATTTCCCAGCCTTCCTTGAACGCTCCGCCGCGCGCGATCTCGTCGTCGGATTCCGCCGCGTGCTGCACGTGGTGCCCGACGCGGTCTCGCAGGGGGCGCTCTTCCGGCAGAACATCCGCCTGCTCGCCGGGCCCGATCTGCCCTTCGACCTCTGCGTGCTCGCCCGGCAGTTGCCCCTGGCCATCGACCTGGTCGATTCCGCGCCCGACACCCGCTTCGTGCTCGACCACTGCGGCGTGCCGGATATCGAGGGCGGACAATGGGACATCTGGGCGCGCGACCTTGCCGAGATCGCCAAGCGCCCGAACGTGTCGGCCAAGATCTCCGGCGTGGTCGCCTATGGCGGGGCGGGCTGGTCGCTGGATGAGCTGACCCGCTGGGTCACCTACACCGCCGAGACCTTCGGCCCCGAGCGCATCTGCTGGGGCGGCGACTGGCCGGTGAACACGCTGGGCGGCGGGCTCTCCACCTGGGTCGCCGCCACCCGCGCGATCTTTGCCGGCTGGAGCGCAGATGAGCGCGCCGCGCTTTATGCGGGGAACGCGGCGCGCATCTGGAAGCTCTGAGCCTCAGAAGGTCGCGGCGAACATCCGGTCGAGGTCGTCCAGGGCGGCCTCGAACGCCCCGTCCTTCAGCGCCGCGTTGATCCGCTCCGACGCCTCCTGCTGGAACGGCATGTAGCCGTCGTGGCGGGGGCGCATCCAGGCGGTATCCAGCGTCGCGAGGGTGCCCGAGTAGAAGCCGCCCGCGCCCGCATCCACCTGCGGCGATACCCAGGCATCGCGGTGCCCGGCCTGACCGCCCGTCGAGGCCCAGAGCCCGGCCTGCGCCTCGGGGCCCGCCGCATGGCGGGCAAAGGCGATGGCTGCGTCCGGGTGCTGGCAGAAGGCCGAGACCGCGAGCCCCGTGCCGCCGAGCGCACTGCCTTTCGGCCCGGCGCCGGGCGCGGCCTCGGGGATGTCGTGAAAGGTGACGCGGTGCGGCGTGGCCTCGGGCAGCGAATAGCTGATGTAGCCGTAGATCAATGGCGCGCAGGCGATGCGATCGCTCTGCGCCATCTCGGCCAACACGGCGATCGGGTCCATCTGGAAGCAGGCGGGGTCGACCTTCGCCGCGAGCGCCGTCAGCAGTTCCAGCGCGCGCAGGCCGCCGGCTCGGTCGACGAAGGGCGCGGCGCCATCGACCTGGCAGGGATGCCCGAGGTTGGCGCAGAGCGTGTAGAAGCTCATCAGCACGTGCGGCGGGCGCAGCGGGATCAGCACCCGCCCTTCGTCGGCGAGCCGCATCACCTCGTCCCACGTGGTCACCGGCGCCGTCAGGTCCGGCCGCACCGCCTGAACCTGCGCCGCGGCATCCACGGGGTAGGCCCATTGGCGACCCTCCCAGGTGTAGCTCTCGTAGGAACGCCCGAGCGACCCGGCGGCGATCTCCGGCGCATCGGGCAGGGGGGTCAGGCAGGCTTCGCCGGTGATCTGCCCGACGTGCGGGTGGTCGATGATGACGAGGTCGTAGGCCTTGGCCAGATCGAGCACCGGGTAGCTCTCGAAATCCTGCAGCGAGCGCCGGTCCCAGGTGATCCAGACGCCGTGCTTGGCCTCCCATTCGCGCGACAGGGCGGCGAGCGGGTCGTAGCCGCGCGGGTGGTCCCAGGTCATGCCCTTGAGGGTGATCATAGTCCGAACTCCTTGCGGATCGTCTCCGAATGCTCGCCGACGCGCGGCGCGGCGCGGCGGCCCGCCGGGCGGCGGCCGTCGATGGTCAGCGGCGCGCGGGTGGTGTCGATCGACACGCCGTCGTCGCGGGTCACGGTCTGCAGCAGGTCGAGCCGGGTGAAGGCCTCGGCCTGCATCAGCTCGGACCAGTTGAGCACCTCCGAGCACCAGATGTCGGCGGGCTGCAGGATGGCGAGCCAGTCGGCGACGGTCTTCTCGGCCACGCGCTCGGCGAGCCGGGCCTTGATCGCGTCGCGGGCGCTGAAGGCATCGCTGGCCGGGCGCCCGGCCAGTTCGGGCAGCTCCAGAAGCGCCGCCAGCCGGTCGAGCGGGGTCATCGCCAGCGCGAGGTAGCCATCCTTGGCGGCATAGACGCCGTAGGGGGCGCCGAGGTAGGCGTGGGCGCCATTGGTCTGCGAGCGGGTGGGCAGGCGGCGGCCGTCGTTGAGCCAGGTGGTCAGCACCTCGAACTGCAGATCGACCAGCGCCTCGAGCAGCGAGGTCTCCACGTGCCGCCCGATGCCGTCGATGCCGCGCCGCACCAGCGCCGCGAGAATGCCCTGCGACAGTGCCACCCCGGCGAACATGTCGCCCACGGCGAGCCCCATGGGCACCGGCCCCTGCGCCGCGTCGCCGGTGAGCCACATCAGCCCCGAGCGCGCCTGCGCCAGAAGGTCCTGCCCGGGGAACTTCACCCAGGGCCCGTCGTCGCCGTAGCCCGAGATCGAGCCGTAGACGAGACGCGGATTGAGCGCGTGCATCTCCTCCCATCCGACGCCGATGCGGTCCGCCACGCCCGGGCGGAAGTTCTGGATCATCACGTCGGCCTGCGCCACCAGCCGCTTCAGCGCGGCAAGATCGGCCGGATCCTTGAGATCGAGCGCGAGGCTTTCCTTGCCGCGGTTGATGGCGTGGAAGATCGTCGAGTCGCCGCCGATTTCCGTGTCCGACAGGTAGAGCTGCCGCGACAGGTCCCCGGCACCGGCGCGCTCTATCTTGATCACCCGCGCGCCCAGATCGGCCAGCCGCAGCGAGCAATAGGGGCCGGAGAGAAACTGGCTGAGGTCGACCACCAAGAGCCCCTCGAGCGGGCGCTCGGGCAGGGGGGCTGCCGGGCTGCTTGCGGTCTGGGTCGGAGGGCTGGCGGTCATCTGGCGCTCATTCTTCTGTGAAAGGTCTGCTCACATATGAATGACTGCTTCACCCATGGTGCGTCAAGCCCGATGGCGCGGCGCCGAGACGAAAGCACGCGGCCCCCGTCGCCGGGAGCCGCGTGCGGATGGCAGCGTTTGGGGGAGCGCTCAGCCCAGATCGCCCTCGAAGATCACCAGCTCGCGCGTCGCCGCCTTCATGGCAAAAGCGCGGGCGGCCTGGTACTCGGGGTCGTCGTAGCAGGCCCTGGCTTTGGCGAGGCTCTCGAATTCCACCAGCAGGATCCGAGACTTGTCGCCGGCCTCGAGCAGCGCGGGTGCGTGGTCGCCGCGTCTCACTTTCGCGCCGTACCTGGCGGCGACGGGGGCCCAGAGACGGCCGTACTCCGCCTGCGCCTCGGGGTCGGTCACATCGGTGCCGAGCACCAGCCAATAGCCTTTCATGGGGGGGCGTCCTTCGTTCTTCGGATCGTGGTGAATGAGGCCAGCCGGGCGCGCACGAGGAGGGGGCTGCCCGCAGCGCGCGGAGGCTGATCGTTGCGCGGACTGTGGCCGCGGGCGGTTTGGCCGTCAAGCGTGCGCAGAGCGGCGGCGGCCCAAGGGGCGCGCTGTGTCGGATCAGTAGCGCGCCGCAGCCTCGGACGTCCGCCGGGGGAGGTGACGGCGGGCGTTGGCACGTAGGTACGCCTATACCTTGGGCGCGCCGCTGCGGGACGCCCCTGAGAGGCACTTTCGTACTGGTGGACAGCAGGCTTCCGCCCCAGTGTCGCAAGGCGATCTGCTATTCGCCCTTGCCAGCATTCCGCCACTGGTATACTGCCGCATACAATAAGCCGACCGCCGTTCGCCGGACGTCCTCGCCGCCCGGTGCTCCAGCTTAATCCAACATTGAACCGTAGGGATCGCCATGAGCTTGTACACCGATTACCTGGCCGAAATCGAAACGCGGAAAGCCGAAGGTCTGCACCCGAAGCCGATCGACGATGGCGCTCTGGTCGCAGAGCTGATCGCGCAGATCGAGGACACGGACAACGAATACCGCAAGGACTCGCTCGAGTTCTTCATCTACAACACTCTGCCCGGCACCACCAGCGCTGCCGGCGTGAAGGCCGACTTCCTCAAGAAGATCATCCTCGGCGAGGCCGTGGTTGCGGAAATCACCCCCGCCTTCGCCTTCGAACTGCTGTCGCACATGAAGGGCGGCCCCTCGGTCGCGGTGCTGCTCGACCTCGCGCTCGGCGATGACGCGGCGATCGCCGCGCAGGCCGCCGAGGTGCTGAAGACCCAGGTGTTCCTCTACGAGGCCGACATGGAACGGCTCGAGTCCGCCTACAAGGCCGGTAACGCCGTCGCCAAGGACGTGCTGGAAAGCTACGCGAAGGCCGAGTTCTTCACCAAGCTTCCTGACGTCGAGGAAGAGATCAAGATCGTCACCTACATCGCGGCCGAGGGCGATATCTCGACCGACCTGCTGTCGCCGGGCAACCAGGCGCACTCGCGCTCGGACCGCGAACTGCACGGCAAGTGCATGATCTCGGAAGCGGCACAGAAGGAAATCGAGGCGCTGAAGCTGCAGCACCCGGACAAGCGCGTGATGCTGATCGCCGAGAAGGGCACCATGGGCGTCGGCTCGTCGCGGATGTCGGGCGTCAACAACGTGGCGCTCTGGACCGGCAAGAAGGCCAGCCCCTACGTGCCCTTCGTCAACATCGCCCCGGTCGTCGCGGGCACCAACGGCATCTCGCCGATCTTCCTGACCACCGTGGGCGTGACCGGCGGCATCGGTCTCGACCTGAAGAACTGGGTCAAGAAGCTCGACGAGAACGGCAAGCCGATCCTCAACAACGAGGGCAACCCGATCCTCGATCAGAAGTACTCGGTGGCCACCGGCACCGTGCTGACGATCAACACCAAGGAAAAGAAGCTCTACAACGAGGCCGGCGACGAAGAACTGGTGGATGTCTCCTCCGCCTTCACCCCGCAGAAGGTCGAGTTCATGAAGGCCGGCAGCTCCTACGCCGTGGTCTTCGGCAAGAAGCTGCAGACATTTGCCGCCGAGACGCTGGGCGTTGAGCCCGCGCCGGTCTACGCACCGTCGAAAGAGGTGTCGGTCGATGGCCAGGGCCTCACCGCGGTCGAGAAGATCTTCAACCGCAACGCCGTGGGCAGCACGCCGGGCAAGACCCTGCACGCCGGGTCGGATGTGCGCGTGAAGGTCAACATCGTGGGCTCGCAGGACACCACCGGCCTGATGACCAGCCAGGAGCTCGAGGCGATGGCGGCCACGGTGATCTCGCCGACCGTCGACGGCGCCTATCAGTCCGGCTGTCACACCGCCTCGGTCTGGGACAAGAAGGCCCAGGCCAACATCCCGCGCCTGATGAAGTTCATGAACAGCTTCGGCCTGATCACCGCGCGTGACCCGAAGGACCAGTATCACGCGATGACCGACGTGATCCACAAGGTGCTGAACGACATCACCGTGGATGACTGGGACATCATCATCGGCGGCGACAGCCACACCCGCATGTCGAAGGGCGTCGCCTTCGGCGCCGACTCCGGCACCGTGGCGCTGGCGCTGGCGACCGGCGAGGCGACCATGCCGATCCCCGAGTCCGTGAAGGTCACCTTCAAGGGCAAGATGGCCGATCACATGGACTTCCGCGACGTGGTGCACGCCACCCAGGCGCAGATGCTGGCGCAGCACGGCGACAACGTCTTCCAGGGCCGCGTCATCGAGGTGCACATCGGCACGCTGCTCGCCGACCAGGCCTTCACCTTCACCGACTGGACCGCGGAGATGAAGGCCAAGGCCTCGATCTGCATCTCCAACGACGAGACGCTGATCGGCTCGCTGGAGCTGGCCAAGCACCGCATCCAGGTGATGATCGACAAGGGCATGGACAACGCGGCGGGCACGCTGGCGGGGCTGATCGCCAAGGCCGACAAGCGCATCGCCGAGATCCGCTCGGGCGAGAAGCCCGCGCTGACCCCGGATGCGAACGCCAAGTACTTCGCCGAAGTGGTGGTCGACCTCGATCAGATCGTCGAGCCGATGATCGCCGACCCGGACGTCAACAACGCCGACCCGTCGCGCCGCTACACCCACGACACCATCCGCCCGGTGTCCTACTACGGCGCCGAGAAGAAGGTCGACCTCGGCTTCGTCGGCTCGTGCATGGTCCACAAGGGTGACATGAAGATCGTCGCGCAGATGCTGAAAAACCTTGAGAAATCTCAGGGCAAGGTCGAGTTCAAGGCGCCGCTCGTGGTGGCCGCGCCGACCTACAACATCATCGACGAGTTGAAGGAAGAGGGCGACTGGGAAATCCTGCAGAAGTACTCGGGCTTCGAGTTCGACGACCTCTTCCCGAAGACCCAGAACCGCACCGAGTACGAGAACATCCTCTACCTCGAGCGTCCGGGCTGTAACCTGTGCATGGGCAACCAGGAGAAGGCTGCCAAGGGCGACACCGTCCTGGCCACCTCGACCCGCCTGTTCCAGGGCCGCGTCGTGGAGGACAGCGCCGAGAAGAAGGGCGAGTCGCTGCTCGCCTCGACACCGGTGGTCGTGCTCTCGGCCATCCTCGGCCGCACGCCGAGCGCCGAGGAGTACAAATCCGCGGTGGACGGCATCGACCTGACCAAGTTCGCACCGCCGGTCGAGGTTCCCGGAACCGCGCGTTCGGTGCACTTCTGATCATCCGCCGCCCCGGCAAGGGGCAGTGTGACATCGCGGCGGCGGGGGCTTCGGCTCCCGCCGCCTTTTTCATGGTCGACTGTTTGGTTCATGGCCGACTGTTTGGCCGCCTTGATTGCCGGGCAGGGCTGCAACACGGCGCATCGCTTGGCTTGCCCGGCATGAGTGGGGGTGGGATAGTGCCGGAACCCGCCATTCCTGATCCGTTCAGTCCCGAACCCGCGCCGCCATGACCCTTCCCAGACGCCCGCCCGACGACCGGCCCTTCGTGCGCGCCACCGCGCTCGCGCCGGTGCTGCGGCATTTCGAGGCGCGGGGCGAGGACCTGGGCGCGATCCTGAAGGCCGAGGGCCTGGCCCCCGGCGCGCTGCGCGATCCCTACGAGGAAATCCCGCTCGCCGCCTACCTGCGGCTCTTCGAGGCCGCCGCCCGCGCCGCGCATGACCCGGTGCTCGGTGCGCGCCTCGGTCGCTCGATCACCCCCGCCGACCTCGGACCCACCGGGCTGCTGCTGGCACAATCGGCGACCCTGCGGCTTGGCATGACGCGTTTCCTCGGCGCGCTCGCGGCATTGCAGAGCGCCACCGAAATGATCTTTTCGCACGAGCCGGACGAGAACGGCTGGCACAGCATCAGCTACCAGATCCGTGGCGCCGCCAAGTCGTCGGGGGCGCAGGACGCCGAGTTCTCGCTGTCCTCGCTGTGCCAGCTTCTGCGCCAGTCCTTCGACCGGGGCTGGTCGCCCGCCGAGGTGCATTTCTCGCACGCGCCCTCGCGCCGCCCCGATCTTCTGGAGCGGCTCTTCGGTGCGCCGGTACGCTTCGAGCAGAGCGCCAACCGGCTGCTCTTCGGCGAGGAGGGGCTCGACACCTTGCGCCGCACCGAGGACGCCGGGCTGATCGCGGTGATCGAGCGCCATGTCGCCGATCTCGTGCGGGCGCAGGATCCGGAGATGAGCGTCGCCGAGCGGGTGCGGATGATTGTCAGCCGCAACCTCGGGCGGGCGCCGGTGGACCTGCCCTCGGTCGCCGGGGCGCTCGGCATGGCGCCGCGCAGCCTGCAGCGCCACCTCGCGCAGGAGGGCACCTCGCTGCGCGCCCTGGTGCAGGCCGAGCGCCGGCAGATCGCCGAGCAGCAGCTCGCCCGGCCCGGTGCCCGGCTGAAGTCGGTGGCGGCGACGCTGGGCTATTCCGACGAGACGGTGTTCTGGCGTGCCTGGCGGAACTGGACCGGAGAGGCCCCCTCGCGCAGCCGCAGCTAGGCGACTCACCGCGCCGGGACGGGCGCGGGGAAAACCGGCCATTCGCAGTCTGCCAGCGTTGTGCACATCGGGTGCGACAAATCGCCCAGCAAAGATGCGGCCGGGAAACAGGTTTCGCGCGCGCCGTGCCAGAACGCGCTCTTTGGCTCCTTCAATCGACGTGCTGCGCGCCATTTGGCGCAAATTATCGAATTTATGGCGCATCTCGCAATAGATGCACCGCGTCCGTCTCTTCAGCCTCTTGCACAACCGCGACACCCGAGAGGACGAGATGACCGACACCATCACCGAAACCCCGCCCGCCGAGGCCGCCGCAGCGCAGACCGTCAAGCACCCGCTGGACCCGATTACGGCGACCGAGATCACCACGCTGAAGGCCGTTCTGGAGGCCGCCGGATTTGCCGGGGAGAGCATGCGCTACTCCTATGTCATGCTGCGCGAGCCGGCCCGCGAGACGCTCGCCGCCTTCACTCCCGGCGCCGCCATCCCGCGCGAGATCGGCGTGCTGGTCACCGACCTTGCCGCCGGGGCGCTGACCGAGGTCATCGTCGACGTCCCCGCGAAGACGATCATTCACCAGCGCAGCCTCGATCCCAAGGTCGACGGCTGGGGCCCGGTGCTCGACGAGGATTACGTCGCCGCCGAGGAGATCGCCAAGGCCGATCCGCGCTTCGTCGAGGCGCTGGCCAAGCGTGGCATCACCGACCTCGACACCGTTTTCTGCTGTCCGCTCTCGGCCGGCGTCTTCGGCTTCGAGGAGGAGGAAGGCCGCCGCATGCTGCGCGTGCTCAGCTTCCAGGCGCCGAGCGCCGAGGCGATCCACGCGCTCTGGGCCCATCCGATCGAGGGCGTCGTCTGCCACGTCGACCTCACCGAGCGGAAGGTGCTGCGCTTCGTCGACACCGGCTTCCCCACCGTGCCCGCGCAGAACGACGACTACCTCGATCCGGCGATCGAAAAGCGCGAAACGATGAAGCCGCTCAACATCACCCAGCCGCAGGGCGGGTCCTTCACCATGGAGGACAACGTGCTGAGCTGGGAGAACTGGAAGGTCCGCGTCGGCTTCAACGGCCGCGAGGGGCTGACCCTGCACGACATCCGCTTCAAGGACGGCGACCGCGACCGCTCGATCCTGAACCGCGCCTCGGTGTCGGAGATGGTGGTGCCCTACGGCGAGCCGCAGCCGACGCACGAGTGGCAGAACTACTTCGACGCGGGCGAGTACCAGTTCGGGCGTCTGGCGAACTCGCTGGTGCTGGGCTGCGATTGCCTGGGCGAGATCCACTACGTCGACGCCACCGTGGTCGATGACTTCTGCAACCCGATGGAGATCAAGAACGCCGTCTGCATCCACGAGGAAGACTTCGGCACGCTCTGGAAGCACACCGACATCTTCACCGGCCGCTCCGACGTGCGCCGCCAGCGCCGTCTCGTGGTGTCCTTCTTCGTGACGGTCGGCAACTACGATTACGGCTTCTACTGGTACTTCTACCTCGACGGGAAAATCGAGCTGGAGTGCAAGGCGACCGGCATCGTCTTCACCTCGGGCCGCCCCGAGGGCGACTATGAATGGGCCACCGAACTGGCGCCGCAGCTCGGCGCGCCGCAGCACCAGCACATGTTCTCGGCGCGGCTCGACTTCGCCATCGACGGGCTGAAGAACCAGGTGGACGAGATCGACGTCAAGCGCGTGCCGATGGGCAAGGGCAACCCGGTGGGCAATGCCTTCACCCGGCAGATCACCCGGCTCGAGACCGAAGAGGACGCGCAGCGCGTCGCCCGCAACGAGCTGGGCCGGGTCTGGCGCATCTCCTCGGCGGAGGCGACCAACTACCTCGGCGAGCCCACAGCCTATGTGCTGGCCCCCGAGGGGCTGCCGCTGCTGCTGGCGGATGACGAGGCCTCGATCACCCAACGCGCGGGCTTTGCCACCAAATCGCTCTGGGTCACGCAGTTCGACCGCGACGAGATGTGGGCGGCGGGCTACACGCCGAACCAGCATCCGGGCGGTGCGGGGCTGCCGGCCTACGCCGCGGCGAACCGTTCGGTGGATGGCGAGGACATCGTGGTCTGGCACACCTTCGGCCTGACCCATTTCCCGCGCACCGAGGACTGGCCGGTGATGCCGGTGGATTACGCCGGCTTCAAGCTGCGCCCCGAGAACTTCTTCGACCGCAACCCGACGCTGGACGTGCCCAAGGACCCGAACGGCGCGCAGTGCTGCCGGTCGAACAAGATCGCGGCGGAGTAAGCGATGTCCGGCTGGCACCTCTCCCTGCTGGCCCTCGCGGCGCTCGGCACCCTGGCCTGCATGGCCGGGGCAAGCCGGGCGCAGCGCGGTGCGGCGCTGGCCTCGCTGGCTGCCATGGCGCTTGCCATGGCGGGCGGCACCCCGGGGCTGGTGCTGGGGGCAGGGGCCTTGCTGGCGCTGGTGCCGCTCGCGGCCCGCGGCGCAGCCCCAACGCTCTGCGCGCACCGGGCGGCGTCGAACCTCGTGATGGCCCTCGTGCTGGGGGCGCTCTTTGTCCTCAACGGCAGCGCCCTCTGCGCCAGCGGCGCCATTCCGCTGCTGTCGGCGCATGGTCTCACCCGCCTGCCGATGCCGGGGCCGGACCTCTACCTGCAGGGGGCGGCGCTGGCGCTGGCCCTCTACGCCGCCTTCGCCCTGCTGCTGAGCCTGCGCGCGGTTCTCACCCGTGACCTCGCCCGGCTGGGCGAGATCGCCCCGATGACCCTGGCCACCGCCGGCATGGGCGTGGGCTTCGCCTGAAGACGACCCGAAGAAGAAAACCAAGAAACCGATCCAACAGGAGACAGACATGACACGCATTGCCCCTCTCGCCCTCACCGGCGTCCTTGCGGCCCTCCCCGTCGCAGCCCTCGCGGAATACCCGGAAAAGCCGGTGGAATTCGTCATTCCCTTCCCGCCGGGCGACCTCGAGGATATCCTGACCCGGATGATCGCCGACGAATTCCAGAGCGAATATGGCGTCGCCGCCGCGGTGGTGAACAAGCCCGGTGGCGGCGGTGGCCCGTTCCCCGGCGCGGTCGAGGTGGCCGGTGCCCCTGCGGATGGCTACACCATCGGCTCTTTCGTGTCGGACGTGCCGCTTTCGGGCCCCGAGATCGGCATCCCGCAGCTTTCGCCGAACCCCTTCGACCCGATCGGCATCTTCGTGACCTATCCCTTCGTCATCGCCGCCGCCGGAGATGCGCCCTATGCCACGCTGGACGAACTGGCCACCTACGCGCAGGACAATGATGTCGCGCTCGGCCACTTCGGCGCCATGCTGACGCCGACGCAGATCACCTTTGCCGTGGCGCAGGCCAAAGGGTTCGACTTCGCCTATGAAAGCGCCTTCGACGCGCTCGACTGCAACACGCTGGCCTCGGGCGACGTGGACGTGATGAACACCACGCTGCAGCAGGTCTTCCCCTGCCTTGATGACATCAAGGTGCTCGCCTCGATCGGGTCGGAACGCATCCCGCTGACCCCCGACACGCCGACCGTCGGCGAGGTGGTGCCCGAATTGAACCTCGCGCTGTGGAACGGTCTTTTCGTGAAATCGGACGTACCGCAGGAGGCGCGCGACAAGATCGCCGCCGTGGCCGAGAAGGTCATGGCCTCGGAGGCCGCCAAGAAGCTCGCCGCCGACACCGGTGCGCTGATCTACTGGCAGGACGCGGCGGAGTCCGAGGCGCAGCTCGAGGCCGACATGGCCGCGCGGGCAAAGATCGCCGAGCTGCTCGATGAGTGACCGGCTCGCCAAACCGGTGCCGGGCGTGGACATTCCTCCACGCCCGGGCCAGCGCACCGGCACGCGCTTTCAGCGCGTGCTGCGCACCATCAGCCTGCGGCAGGTCAGCGGCGGTCCGCGCCGCGCCGCCGGGCCGGGCGAGGTGATCTTCGCGGCGGGGTTCTTCGGCCTGTCGCTGCTGCTGCTCCTGCTGCTGCCGTTCCAGACCGACTGGCTGTCGCGCACCAAGGTTTTCGTGCAGCCTCGCTTCTGGCCCGCGGTGGCGATCCTGGCCATGCTGATCTTTTCCGGCGGCCACCTGCTGCGCGCGCTCGCCGCGCATCCCTCGGGCGGCGCCTGGGACGAGATCAAGGGCTGGCTCCGCCCGCTGGAATTCGCCCTGTGGTTCCTCGCCTACGTCGAGCTCGTGCCCTGGGCCGGCTACCTCCTGTCGACCATTCTTTTCACCTGCGCGCTGAGCTGGCGGCTCGGCTACCGGTCGCTGCGCTGGATGGGCGTCGCGACGCTCTTCGCGCTCGGCACCGTGCTCGTCTTCCGCAGCCTGCTCGGCGTCAACATCCCGTCGGGCGGGATCTACGAGCTTCTGCCGCCGGGCGGCTTCCGCTCCTTCCTGATGACCCGTTTCTGAGGCCCCGCCATGGACATGCTCCTTTCCGGCATCGGCATGCTGATGCATCTCGACGTGCTGCTGGCCCTGCTGATCGGCTCGGTGGGTGGCGTCATCATCGGCGCCATCCCCGGCGTCGGCCCGGCTGTGGCCATCGCCATCCTGCTGCCCGCCACCTTTGCCCTGCCGCCGCTGGTCGGCCTGGTCATGCTACTCGGCATCTACGGCTCGTCGATGTTCGGCGGCGCGCTGCCGGCGATCCTGATCAACACGCCCGGCACGGCGGTCAACGCGCTGACCACCTACGACGGCCACCCGATGACCAGGCGCGGCGAGGCGCTGAAGGCGCTGGGGCTGGCCTATGGCGCCTCCTTCGGCAGCGGCATCCTGTCGATCCTCGCGCTGATCCTGCTCTCGCCGGTGCTGGCCAAGGTCGCGCCGATGTTCGGCTCGAAGGAGATCTTCCTCGCTGCCCTGCTTGGCCTCGTGCTGGTGGTCATCGCGCACCGCGGCCAGGCGCTGGCGGCGGGCATGCTGGCGGGCTTCGGCGTTTTCCTCGGCACCGTGGGACTGGAGCCGCTGAAATACACCCAGCGTTTCACCTTCGATCAGCCTTGGCTGGCCTCTGGCTTCGACTTGATCGTCGTCGTGCTGGGGCTCTTCGCGCTGAGCCAGGCCTTCCTGCTGCTCTCGGGCCCCGAGGAGGCGCCTGACGCCAAGCCGATCAAGGGCTCCATGGCCCGCGCCATGCGCCGCACCTTCGGCCACAAGCGGCTGGTCGCGGCGGGCACCGGTTTCGGCGTGCTGATGGGGATGATCCCCGGCGTCGGCGAGTTCACCGCGCAGTTCCTCAGCTACACCTACGCGCAGAAGACCTCGAAGACCCCCGACGCCTTCGGCAATGGCAGCGAAGAGGGGCTGGTCGCCTCGGAGGCGGCCAACAACGCCGTGCCCGCCGCCGCGATGATCCCGCTCTTGGCGCTCGGCATCCCCGGCGAGGCGCTCACCGCCATGATGCTGTCGGTGTTCTACGTGCACAACGTGATCCCCGGCCCGCAGCTCTTCCAGGGGCAGATCGATTTCGTCTACGCGCTCTATGTCGCGATGATCCTGCTCAATGTGATCGTGGTGCTGTTCATGATGGTCTCGTCGAACCTGCTTCTGAAAATCATCCGCATCCCGACGCGGTTCCTCGGGGTGATGATCCTGACGCTGAGCTTCGTCGGGGTCTACAGCCTGCGCAACTCGATCAGCGACTGCATCATCGCGGCGGTCTTCGGCTGGATCGGGCTGATCCTCAAGCGGCAGGATCTGCCGCCGGTGCCGATCATCCTCGGTCTGGTGCTGGGCGGGATCATGGAGACCAAGTTCCGCCCGGCCATGGCGCGGGTCGAGGTCTTTGCCGACTTCTTCCAGCGCCCGATCGCGGCCTTCCTCGGTGTGGCGATCCTAGCGCTGGTCGTCGGCCACCTTGCCGCGCTGCGCCGGCAAGCGCTGGAGCGGGCCGAAGCCTAGGCGTCAGTGGTCCGGGCCCAGCGGCCCGGACCAAGTCAGGCGCCGCTTGCAAGGTGGCGCAGCACCGACAGGAACATGAGCGCCAGCACCGCCGAGAAGGGCAGGGTCATCACCAGCATCGCATCGCGGATCGCGCCGATGCCGCCGGCGGCGATGATCGCCCCGGTGAGCGCGGCGATGACCACGGCCCAGAGCATCGAGTGCAACGGCGTCTCGCCCTGCGGGCTGCCGCCGGCCCCGATCGACTTGATGGCAATGATCGCGGCGGTCGAGGAGGCCATGATCAGCACCAGGAAGAGCAGCGTCAGCACGGCGGTCATCAGCACCGCGCCCGTCGGTCCCAGCATGACGTTCACCGCGGCGACGATGCGATAGGCGTGCTCGGCCTGCAGGATCGTGCCGCCGGCGCGGCCGTCGATCTCCATCAGCAGCGCCGAGCCGCCGGTGCCGGAGAACCAGGCAAAGCACATCAGCGACGGGCCGAGCATCGCGCCGAGGATGAACTGCCGCACCGTGCGCCCCTTGGAGATGCGCACCAGGAACAGCCCGACGAAGGGCGCGAAGGCAATCCACCAGGCCCAGTAGAAAATCGTCCAGTCGCCCTGCCAGAGGTGCCGCGCGCTGTCCTGCACCGGATCGTACAGCGTCACCATCTGGCTGGGCAGCGTCTGCACGTAGCGCAGCAGGCTCGTCACGAAGACCCCGATCACCCGTGCGCCGCCGCCGAAGACAACGAAGACCGCCAGCACCACGAAGGCCAGCGCGATGCCGCAATGCGAGGTCCATTTCACCCCGCGCTCCAGGCCCGAGACGATCGAAGCGATGGTGGCGGCGATGGCCAGCACCAGCGCGGTCAGCAGCGCCACCAGCGGCGGGTTGCCCGCCTGGTCGGCGAAGAAGGGGCTGCCGGTCAGCTCCGACAGCCCCGAGCAGATGTGCTCGAGCCCGAGCACGATGGTCGTGGCGATGCCCGAGACCGTGGCGAGGATGGCCAGCACGTCGATCACGTCGCCGAGCCGGCCCTCGAGCCGCTTGCCGATCAGCGGCTCCAGCGCCGAGCGCATGGTCAGCGGGTGGCCGTTGCGGTGGCATGAAAGCCCGAGCGCCAGCCCGACAATCACGTAGCTGCTCCAGGCCGAGAGCCCCCAGTGGAAGAACACGAAGCGCATCGCCGAAGGCAGGGTCTCGGCCTGCGCCGCGGGCAGGGCGCCGCCTAGCGTGTCGGGGTTAGTCAGGAAATCCGAGACCGGCTCGCTCACCGAGAACACCAGGATCCCGATGCCGATCCCGGCGCAGAACATCATCGCCAGCCACGAGAAGGTGCCGATCTCGGGCCGCGCCCCGGGCGGGCCGAGCCGCAGCCGGCCCGAGACCGGCAGGCAGACGACGGTCAGGTTGAACAGCACGAAGCCCGACAGCAGGTAGATGTACCAGCCCGCGAAGCGCGTCAGCACCAGATCCTTCAGCATCTGAAGCTGCTGCGTGGCCAGCGCCGGGGCCAGCAGGATCAGCAGCATGAGCAAAGTGATCAGGACCTTGGCAGTGATCGAGACCGCCGGGTTGAAGCCGCGGTAGAATCCGGCCGGTACGGTCCGCAGCTGCAATTGCGCTGTCTGGGTGTCGCTGGGCATGAAAGGGCACTCCTCGGGGCATGGGGCGGCAGTCGACCGAGCCCCGCGCGGGATCGGCGCGGAGCAGGCCCTTGGAGGGACCGCCGGAAAAAGGGCTTAGGGTCGCGCCGCGCGCAGGGGGGCAGAAGGCGCGGGCACGTCTCGGATCGAATGTGCTGCCAGCCTGAGGGGGAATTGTTGTGAGACTATTTGAAAACGCGCATCAGGCGCGCCGTCTCGGGGAACAGAGCTGCGTGCAGCATGGCGCCCGGCGCCAGAGGGGCGCTTTGGTCTGGGCGCGCGCGTTGGCCCTACGGCCGTCAGCGGTCACGACGTCTGCAAGGTCAGCTTAGACGTCAGGCTCACTGCGAGAGGCCGGACGACCGGAAAGACGGCGCGGGATGCGGGTCCGGGACGCGCACAAACGCATGCGGCGCGGCATACGCGCGCTCCGTCACGCGATCGGAACATGGGCAGCGTCTCTGCAACGGCACCTTCCCAGAGGTCGGAAATCCGGAGCTTGGCCTAGACTGACCCGCCCGGCCCCGGTGTCGCGCCCTCGAGCGTGCGCCGGGCGCCCTTGCGCGCATCGCCGAGGATCACCGCGTCCGCCCGTTGCAGCGAGCGGCCCGCAGCATCGCAGGGGCACCAGCCCGAGCCATCCGTCAGCCCGGCGATCCGGGCCAGCGGCCCGGCGCTGCGCGGGGTGACGAAATTGACCACATCGGCGCGCAGCCGTCCGGCGTCGGTGTCGATACGGCCGCTCTCGGCGTCGACGCCGGTCACCTGCGCCCGCTGCCACGTGGCCTCGATCCAGCCGCCGCGCCGCGCGGTGGCGGCGTGGAAGCGTTCGGCCAGCGCCCCGGTGTCGCTGCCGTCGAGCACGGTCAGCCGCGCGTCGGGGCGCGCGCGCCGCAGCCAGGCCGCCAGCACCAGCGCCCGGTCGAGCGCCACCTCGGGGTGGCTGATCTCGCGCGGCAGGCGCAGCACGACGTGGCCGCGCTCGGACAGGGCGCCGAGTTGCGCCGCCAGCCGCTGCGCCTCGCGCGCGCTGCCCCAGGCGGCGGGCCAGCGGTGGCGGGCGGTGGCATCGAGGCCGGGGAGCCCCTCGTCCACCGCCGCCGTGCCTGGGGCCAGCATCACCCGGTCGAAGGCCATCCGGCGCCCGCTGAACAGTTCCAGCCGTGCCGACCGCCAGTCGATCGCCGCCGCCTCGTCGAGCAGCACGCCCACCCCGGCTGCATCCAGCTCGTGCAGGGTCACGCCGGCTCCGGGCTGGCCGAAGGCGCCGGGGGCGGAGCCGCCGAGACGTGTCGGATCGCGCTCGATCAGCAGAACCTCGGCAGCGGGGTCGCGGTGGCGCAGCCGGAGCGCGGCCATGGCCCCGGCGGGACCGCCGCCAATGACCAGCGTGCGGGCACGGCCCAGCGACGGAAGCAGACCCGCCACGCCGAGCGCCCCTGCGCCGGCGAGCAGGGAGGTGGTGAAACGTCGACGTGTAAAGGGTTGCATTCGCGTCTCCTTTTGCGTGTTCTGGGATGCGACGGGGCGGCTCATTTCTTCTTCTCCAGAAGCTCGGCGTCGGGGTGGATGGGGCGGTAGATTTCGACCCGGTCGCCCTCCTTCACCGGCTTTTCCAGCTTGGCGATGGCGCCGAAGATGCCGACCTTGTTGACCGCGAGGTCAAGCTCGGGGAACTCGCCAAGCAGCCCCGAGGCCTCGATCACCTCGCGCACCGTCGCGCCCTCGGGCACCTCGAGATTGCGCCAGATCTGCGCGGTGGGCCGGGCGTAGGCGATGCCGACATTCATGACGTCTCTCCTTCCTCGGGCCGGGGCAGCACGCCCACGGCGGTGAAGCTGCGCGCGGCGCGGGCGGTCTCGGCCGCGCTCGCGGCGCGGCGGCGGCTGTCGGCCAGAGATTTGAGCGCCAGCAGGAAGCCCAGCACGATGAAGCCGCCCGGCGGCAGGATGAGCAGCAGGAAGCCCTGGTAATCGGGGATCACCACGGTCTCGAGAAACCCGAAGCGCGCGCCCAGCAGCACCGAGGCATTGGCGAAAAGCGTGCCCGAGCCGAGCACCTCGCGCAGACCGCCCAGCACGGTCAGCGCAAGGGTGAAGCCGAGCCCCATCATCAATCCGTCGAAGGCGGAGGCCAGCGGCGCCTGCTTCGAGGCAAAGGCCTCGGCCCGGCCGAGGATGGCGCAATTGGTGACGATGAGCGGGATGAAGAGGCCGAGCACCTTGTGCAGGTCGTGCACCCAGGCGTTCAGTGCCATGTCGACCACGGTGACGATGCAGGCGATGATCAGCACGAAGGCGGGGATGCGGATCTCCGGCGTGATCGCGCCGCGCAGCAGCGACACCGCCAGCCCCGAGGCGACCAGCACCGCCGTCGTCGCCAGCCCCATGCCGAGCCCGTTGGTCGCCGTGCCGGTCACCGCCAGCAGCGGGCAGAGCGCCAGCATCTGGCCGAAGACGATATTGTTGTCCCAGAGCCCGTCGCGGGCGATCTTGCGGTACTGCGCCATCAGCCTCTCTCCTCTGCGTCCAGCGGTGCGAGCAGCGCCGCGCGGTTTGCCTTGAACAGCGTCAGCCCCCGGTGGACCGTGGCAACCACCGCGCGGGGTGTGATCGTGGCACCCGAGAACTGGTCGAACTGCCCGCCGTCCTTGCGGACCTTCCAGCCGTCGGGCGCGGGGCTCTGAAGCGATTTTCCGGCGAAGCCCTTGACCCAGTCGCTCTTGGCGGTCTCGATCTTGTCGCCCAGACCCGGCGTCTCGGCATGGGCCAACACGCGCACGCCAAGCAGCGTGCCCTGCGCATCGAGGCCGATCAGCACGCGGATTGCGCCTCCATAGCCGTAGCCGGTGAGCGCGAAGGCCAGCGCGGAGACGTCCGCGCCCTCGGCGCCGACGTAGACCGGGATCATCTCTTCGCCGTCCAGCATCTGCCGCAGGCTGGTCGTCGGGTCGTTGTCGTAGCTGGCCGGCGGCATGACCTGCGCCAGCGAGGCGTAGAGATCCTCGGTCGCGCGGGTGGCGATGGCATCGCGGGTCAGATCGTCCGACAGCGCGAGGATCAGCGCCGTGCCCAGCGAGAAGAGCGCCAGCAGCAGCCCCGGGGCGAGGGGCGAGGTCTTCAGCGCCGAGAGGCGCGACGGGTCGGGCGCAGTATCGGTCATGGCTTTTCTCCCGCGCTGGCGGCCAGCGGCAGCGGCTTGCCCGAGCGGGTGCGCCCGAAGATCCGCGGCCGCACGTAGGTGTCGATCAACGGCGTCACCGCGTTCATCAGCAGGACGGCAAAGGCGACGCCCTCGGGGAAGCTGCCCCAGACCCGGATAACCCAAATCAGCGCGCCGATCCCCGCGCCGTAGATCGCCCGCCCGGCGGTGGTCACCGGCGCGGTGACGTAGTCGGTGGCGATGAAGAAGGCGCAGAGCATGGTCGCCCCCGAGGTGAGGTGGAAGAGCGGCGGCACGAAGTGGTCCGGGTCGATCAGCCAGGCCGCGCCCGACAGCGCGAAGATTGTGCCCAGAACCGCCAGCGGCGTGACGAACTGGATGATCCGCAGCAGCACCAGGCACAGCCCGCCGATCAGCAGCAGCAGCGCGCTGGTCTCGCCGAGGCTGCCCGCCATCAGCCCGAAAAACTGGTCGTGCAGGCTCGCCATGCCGCCCAGGATCTCAGGCATCGGCCTGCCTGCATCGAGCTGGCTCTGCACCTGGCCCAGCACCGAGGCGCTGGACATGGTGTCATAGCCCGGCGCGTGGCCGAAGGTGATGCGCAGCGCGTCGGCAAGGCCCGGCCCGTCCTTCAGCCCCATGGGCGCCACCCATTGCGTCATCGGCACCGGCAGGGCGATCAGCAGCATGGCGCGGGCGACCATGGCGGGGTTGAAGAGGTTCTGTCCCAGCCCGCCGAACACCTGCTTGCCGATCACGATGGCGATGAAGGCGCCCAGCACCCCGACCCACCACGGCGCCCAGGGCGGCAGGGTCATCGCCACCAGCCAGCCGGTCAGCAGCGCCGAGCCGTCTGTCGCGAAGGGCAGCACCGGGCGGCCCGCGATCACCAGCGACAGCACCTCGAAGACCAGCGCCGCGGCCAGCGTCACGGCAAAGAGCAGCATGGCCGGCCAGCCGAACTGGTACAGCCCGAAGCCGGTCGCCGGGGCAAGGCAGACCATCACCGCCACCATGGTGCGCGGCACGTTGAACATCGAGTGGAAATGCGGCCCGCTGGCCACCTGCGGCAGTCTCATTTCACCACCTCCCCGCCGGGCTGCGTTGCAGCTTCCGCCGCCTCGCGCGTTTTCTTCGCGGCCATCTCCGCCTTGCGCTTGGCCATGGCGGCGCGCTTGGCCTCGGCGATGGCCGCCTCGCGGGCGCTGCGCGCGGCGGCGAGGCGCTTGGTCTCTTCCTGCTGGTGCTTGCGGGCCTGCTTCTCGGCCAGCCTGCCCTTGGCGAAGTTGAAGCCCTGCACCAGCGCGATGTTCGACGGGCAGATGAAGGAGCAGCAGCCGCAGGAGACGCAGTCGAGCAGCCCGACCTCCGCCGCCCCCTCGAGGTCATCCGCCTGGATCCGCGCGTTCAGCTCGAAAGGTGTCAGCCCGCAGGGGCAGGCCTGCACGCAGGTGCCGCAGCGGATGCAGGGCATGGCGGCGCTGCGGTGGGTCTCGGAGGGGCTCAGCGCCAACACGCCATTGGTGCCCTTGACGATGGGCACGCGCAGGTTGGCGACCGGCTGGCCCATCATCGGCCCCCCCAGAAGCAGCTTTTCCGGCTCCCCGCTCAGCCCGCCGCAATGGGCGATGAGGTCGGCCACCGGCGTGCCGATCAGCGCCCGGACGTTGGCGGGCCGCGCGATGCCGCGCCCCGAGACCGTCACCACCCGCGAGATCAGCGGCTCGCCGTAGCGCACCGCCACATGCACCGCATGGGCGGTGGCGGCATTATGCACCACGATCCCCAGTTCGGCGGTCAGCGCGCGGGCAGGGGTCTCCTGTCCGGTGACGGCTTTCACGAGGTGCTTCTCCGAGCCCATGGGGTATTGCGTCGGCACCACCTTCACCTCGATGGGGTGCCCCATGCCGAGGTTGTGGCGGCGCATGGCGCTGGCGGCCTCGGGCTTGTTGGACTCCACCACCACGATGATCCGCGCGACGCCGAGCGCCCGCGCCATGATGCCCGCGCCGTCGGCGACCTCTTCGGCGTGCTCGCGCAGCAGCCGGTCGTCGCAGGTCAGGTAGGGTTCGCATTCGGCGGCGTTCAGGATCAGCGTGTGCAGCGGGTACTTGCCCCGCAGGTTCAGCTTCACCGCCGCCGGGAAGGTCGCCCCGCCCATGCCGACGATGCCGGCCTCGGCGACGCGGGCGGCGATTTCCTCGGGGGCGGCATCCTCGGGGCGCAGGCGCGGCAGGCGCGGGCCCCAGCGGTCCTCGCCATCGGGGCGCAGCGTGATGGTGGCCACCGGCAGGCCCGAGGGGTGCGGCGCCGGGAAATGCCCCACGGCGATCACCTTGCCCGAGGTCGGCGCGTGCAGGTTGGCCGAGACCGGCCCGCGCGCCCGCCCGATGAGCTGGCCCTTCAGCACCGTGTCCCCCTGTTTCACCAGCGGCGCGGCGGGCGCCCCGATGTGCTGCTGCAAGGGTACGCGGATCAGCGCGGGCAGCGGCATCGCCTCGATGGCCGCCCCGGCGCTGAGGAACTTGCGGGTCTCGGGATGCACCCCGCCGCGGATCGAGAACAGCGTGCCGGGGGATTTCAGCGCGGAGAGCGAAAAGCGGATCATCACGACAGCCCTCCGGCGGATTGCGCGAAGGGCTGCGCCGGTTTCTCCCAGAACCAGCCCTGCAGCGTGCGCGGCTTGCGGCGGTGGATGATCGCCTCGGTCGGGCAGACCTCGACGCAGGCGTCGCAGCCGATGCAGGCATCCCAGACCACCGTGTGGATCTGCTTGGCGGCGCCGACGATGGCGTCGGTCGGGCAGCGCTTGAAGCACTTGGTGCAGCCGGTGCAATGGTCCTCGAAGATGAAGGCGACCATGGGCTCGGCCTCGGCCAGCCCCGACAGGTCGGCGCCGCCCGCCGCGCCGCAGCCGCAGTCGCTGCCGGTGACATCCGCGAGTTGCAGCGCCACGTCGCGCCCGCCGGGCGGGCAGAGCGTCACCGGTGCGCTGCCCTCGGCCACCGCCTCGGCGGCGCCCCGGCAGCCGGCAAAGCCGCATTGGCCGCAGTTGGTGCCGGGCAGCAGCTGCTCGATCTCGTCGACGATGGGCGGGGTCTCGACGTGGAACTTCCGCGCGGCGGCCCCCAGCAGCAGGCCGAGGCCGAGACCGAGGGCGGACATCGAGGCGGCGGCGGTGATCATCTCTTGGTGCTCCCTTGCAAGGTCAGTGCGGCGGCAGGGTCGGTTGGGCGGCAGGGTCAGTTGGGGACGAGTCCGGCGAAGCCCATGAAGGCCATCGACAGCAGCCCCGCGGCGATGAAGGCGATCGGCGGCCCGGCGAAGGGCGCAGGCACCGAAAGCTGCGCCAGCCGCTCGCGCAGCCCGGCGAAGATCACCAGCACCAGGCTGAACCCCAGCGCCGAGCCGAAGCCGTAGAGCGCGCTTTGCGCAAAGCCGTGGCCGCCCTGGATGTTCAGAAGCGCCACGCCCAGCACGGCGCAATTGGTGGTGATCAGCGGCAGGTAGATCCCCAGCGCCCGGTAGAGTGTCGGGGCGAGCTTGCGCATCACCACCTCGGTGAACTGCACGATGGCGGCGATCACCAGGATGAACGACAGGATGCGCAGGAACCCGAGGTCGAGCGGGATCAGGATCGCCGTCTCGACGATCCAGCTCGCGATGGCGGCCAGCGTCAGCACGAAGGTCGTCGCCAGCCCCATGCCGATGGCGGCATCGACCTTGCGCGACACCCCCATGAAGGGGCAGAGGCCGAGGAACTTGACCAGCACCACGTTGTTCACCAGCGCGGTGCCCAGCAGGATCATGAAGAACTCTTCCATCGGGTGCTCCGGTCTGAGGAGGGCGGCGCGCAAGCGCGGCCGGTTGCCCAAGGGAGCAGCAAGCGCCGTGCCAAGCGGGGTCGACGGAGCGCAATCGGCCGCGCAAGGCGCTCCTCACCGCGCGCCCGGTTCAGGAAATCTCAAGGAAGATCGGCGCGCGGGCGGGGCAGGCGGGGAAACCGGCGCCGGTCTTCTGCGGTCCGGTGTGTCCCTACGCAGGGGCCTGCCCACAGCCCTGTCGCATTGCCTACAATTTGTCGGCCTCTTGGCGCGCAGTTCGCCAGACGCCCCGCGGGGACGCCGCCATTTCCGCGCCCTGAACTTGGCACGCCGCTTGCTGGATCACACCGGAACCCCCGGCAGCAGGAGGCCGCCATGACCAAGTCGCAGCTGACCTTCACCGACGTCGACCTGACGGTCACCGTCCCCGCGGGGACGCGGATCATCGAGATCAGCGAGAAGATCGGCGCGGGCATCACCTACGGCTGCCGCGAGGGCGACTGCGGCACCTGCCTCACCCATGTGGTCGAGGGCGCCGAATACCTCTCGGAGCCCTCGGCGCTGGAGCTGCGGGTGCTGAAGGAAAACCTCGCCGGCCACTCCGACCGCCTCGCCTGCCAGTGCCAGGTGCTGGGCGGGGCGGTGAAGGTTCGGCCCGGCTGACCCGCTTCCGTCCCGACCCCAACATCAACCAAAGGATCCAACCCCATGGCCATGTTCATCAATTCCGACCTCTGCACCTCCTGCGGCGATTGCGAGCCGGTCTGCCCGACCGGCGCCATCGTGCCCAAGAAGGGCGTGTTCTTCATCAACGCCGACGTCTGCACCGAATGCGAGCCCGACCACGACGTGCCGCAGTGCCTCTCGGTCTGCTTCGAGGACGGCTGCATCGTCCCGGCGGAGTGAGGCCATGACCCGCGCCGCCTGTTCCGATCCGCGCGCGCTGCGCCAGCGGCTGCGCGTCACCGCGGTGTCCGGCACCCGCGTGTCGCTTGAGGGCGCGCGCGCCTCGGCCTGCCGCACATGTGCCGCGCGCAGCGGCTGCGGGGCCGGGGCGCTGGCCGAGCTGGCGGGCGGCACCATGCGCCTGACCCTGCCGCGTCCCGAGGGGGTGCGGCTCGGCGACGAGGTGATCGTCGCACTGCCCGCCGCCGCCTTCCTCGGCGCGGCGGGGCTGGCCTACCTGCTGCCGCCCGCGGCGCTGGTGCTGGCGCTGGCGCTCTTTGCCGCGCTGGGGCTGCCGGATGTCTGGTCGGCGCTGCTCTGCCTGCCGGTCCTCGCGCTCTCGCTGCTGCCCCTGCGCCGCGCCGAATTGCGCGGAAGCGTCGCCGAGGCGCTGCGCATCGAAGAGCCCGTCCCCGCGGGGACAGGGGCGGGAGAGAGGACATGACCCCGCTGCAACTGCGCCGCACGGTGATTGCCGGGGGGCTGCTTGTCTCGGCGCTCTACTTCGGCGCGGTACGCGCCGCGCAGCCCGAGCGGGAGTTCCGCGAGACGCTCTACGTCTTCGGCACGCTGGTCGAACTGGTGCTCTACGGCGAGGACGCGGCAGAGGCCCAGGCACTGACCGCAGAGGCAGGGCGCGCGTTGCAGCAGATGCACCGGGACTGGCACGCCTGGCAGCCCGGCGCGCTGGAGGAACTCAACGCCGCGCTTGCAAGCGGTGAGACGATGAAAGTCGCCCCGCGGCTCGCGGCGCTGCTGCGCGAGGGGCAGTCGTTGGCCTGCCTCAGCGGCGGGCGCTTCGAGCCGGGGATCGGCGCGCTGATCGAGCTCTGGGGCTTCCACCAGGACACGCCGCCCGAGGGAGCGCCCCCCTCCGAAGCCGAGATCGCGGCGCTGCGTGCGGCGCATCCGAGCATCCTGAACCTGCGCTTCGACGGTGACCGGATCAGCGCGACCGACCGGTCGGTACAGCTCGATCTCGGCGGCTTTGCCAAGGGCGCCGCGCTTGACGAAATCGGTGTGAGATTCGTGTCGCAAGGATATGACAACGCAGTGTTAAATGCCGGTGGAGACGTGAACGTCATCGGCGCCCACGGGGGGCGTCCCTGGCGGGTGGCCATCCGCGATCCGTTCGTCTGGGGCGCGATGGGGTCGGTCGATCTGCAGCCTGGAGAAGTTCTCTACACTTCAGGGAATTACGAGCGCTACTTCGAGCACGACGGCCAACGGTTCGCGCATATTCTCGACCCCCGCACGGGCTATCCGGTGTCGGAGATCGTCTCGGTCTCGGTACTGGACACCAGCGGCACCCGTGCCGATGCCGCCGCCACGGCGCTGGCGGTCGCGGGGCGCGCAGACTGGCCGCAGGTGGCCGCCGACATGGGCGTCTCGGCGGTGCTGATGATCGCCGGGGATGGCAGCCTCTCCGCCACGCCCGAGATGCTCGCGCGGCTCAACCCCGTAGGCGGAGCCTTCCCCTCCGCGCCGCAGCCCGTGCCGCTGCCCGTCGCCGCGCCCGATCCGGCCTGCGCGGCGCTGTGAGTCTCCCAAACATTTCCCAGAACAGGAGCCAAAGGATGAAAGCCAACGTGAAACTGCCCGACGTCACCTTCCGCACCCGGGTCCGCGACGATGCGATCGAGGGGCCGAACCCCTTCCGCTGGCAGGACAGGACCACGGCGGACTACTTCAAGGGCAAGCGGGTGATCCTCTTCTCGCTGCCCGGGGCCTTCACCCCGACCTGCTCGACCTACCAGCTTCCGGGCTTCGAGCAGGGATACGAGGCCTTCGCCGCGCAAGGGATCGACGCGATCTACTGCCTGTCGGTGAACGACAGCTTCGTGATGAACCAATGGGCGAAGGCGCAGGGCATCGAGAAGGTGCAGGTGATCCCCGACGGCTCGGGCGAGTTCACCCGCAAGATGGGCATGCTGGTGGACAAGGACAACCTCGGTTTCGGGCAGCGGTCCTGGCGCTATGCCGCGATCGTCGATGACGGGGTGGTCGAGGCCTGGTTCGAGGAGCCAGGGCTGATGGACAACTGCCCCGACGACCCCTACGGCGTGTCGAGCCCCGAGAGCCTGATGAGCCACCTGACGCAGGCGGTGGCGGCGGAGTAGGACGCGCTTCCAAGGCTGGAAACTATGCCCCGTCGCGGTCTTCGCGGCGGGGCTTTTCGTTCGGGATTGCGCAACCGGAGCCAGGTCGGGCGCCTGTCCGTGCCGTGCCGTGGCGCGGTAACGATTGTGGCCAGCGCTTCATCCATGCCAAGTCCGGATGACCCTTGTCCGATGCGCGAGGATGCAAATGCGCCAGCCCGCGGGGATGGGTCGGCGCTCGCCCGGCGGCTCCGCCTTGATCCCGTGCGGGCATGCGCAGCTCTCCACGGCCCCATTGTCGGGCTTTGTCGGGTTTCCTCCACTCTGTCGGTTTCTCTCAAGTTGCTGATTTCGAAGGACCTCTAAGCCCAAGGGGCTTGGCACGCTTCCTGCTCATTCCTTCCTGAGCGCGGTCGCGAACCGTCTCACCTTCGCGAGATTGATCACACTAGACCAAAGGACAAGGATATGAGCGAACTTCGTCAGATCGCCTTTTACGGCAAGGGGGGGATCGGCAAGTCGACCACCTCGCAGAATACCCTCGCGGCCCTCGTCGAGATGGGCCAGAAAATCCTCATCGTCGGCTGCGACCCCAAGGCGGACTCCACCCGCCTGATCCTCAACTCCAAGGCGCAGGACACCGTGTTGCACCTCGCCGCCGAGATGGGCTCGGTCGAGGACCTCGAGCTCGAGGACGTGCTCAAGGTCGGCTTCAAGGACATCAAATGCGTTGAATCCGGCGGCCCCGAGCCGGGCGTCGGCTGCGCCGGTCGGGGCGTCATCACCTCGATCAATTTCCTGGAGGAAAACGGCGCTTACGAGGATGTCGACTACGTCTCCTACGACGTGCTCGGCGACGTGGTCTGCGGCGGCTTCGCCATGCCGATCCGCGAGAACAAGGCGCAGGAAATCTACATCGTCATGTCCGGCGAGATGATGGCGCTCTACGCCGCCAACAACATCGCCAAGGGCATTCTCAAGTACGCCAACTCCGGCGGCGTGCGTCTCGGCGGGCTGATCTGCAACGAGCGCCAGACCGACAAGGAGCTGGAACTGGCCGAGGCGATGGCCGCCAAGCTGGGCTCGAAGCTCATCCACTTCGTGCCGCGCGACAACATCGTGCAGCACGCCGAGCTGCGCCGCCAGACGGTGCTGCAGTACGCGCCCGAGAGCAAGCAGGCGATGGAGTACCGCGAGTTGGCCCGGAAGATCCACGAGAACTCGGGCAAGGGCGTGATCCCGACCCCGGTGACCATGGACGAGCTGGAAGAGATGCTGATGGAATTCGGCATCATGCAGTCCGAGGAAGAGCGCGAGGCGATGATCGCCGCGCAGGAATCCGAGCAGGCGGCCGGCTGAGCCCGCCCCAAGGCAGAGACCGGCGGGCAGGGGACTGCCCGCCATTCCCCCCAGATTTGTGAGAAGGAGCCAAAAGGATGGCCAAGGATCACGCAAGCGGGCCGGACGACTACGAGAGCCTCATCGAAGAGGTGCTCGAAGCCTACCCGGAGAAAGCCAAGAAGCGCCGCGCCAAGCATCTGACCGTGTCCAAGCCCAGCGAGGACGCGCCGGATGCCACCACCGGTATCGCATCGAAATGCGACACCCAGAAATCCAACATCAAGTCGATCCCCGGCGTGATGACGATCCGCGGCTGTGCCTATGCCGGCTCGAAGGGTGTGGTCTGGGGTCCGGTGAAGGACATGGTCCACATCTCGCACGGGCCGGTCGGCTGCGGCCAGTACAGCTGGTCCCAGCGCCGCAACTACTACATCGGCAAGACTGGCATCGACAGCTTCGTCACCATGCAGTTCACCACCGATTTCCAGGAGAAGGACATCGTCTTCGGCGGCGACAAGAAGCTGGCCAAGACCATCGACGAGATCAACGAGCTCTTCCCGCTGTCGAACGGCGTGACGATCCAGTCGGAATGCCCCATCGGCCTCATCGGCGACGACATCGAGGCGGTCGCCAAGCAGAAGAAGAAGGAAAGCGGCAAGACCATGGTGCCGGTCCGCTGCGAGGGCTTCCGCGGGGTGTCGCAGTCGCTCGGCCACCACATCGCCAACGACGCGGTGCGCGACTGGGTCTTCGAGCAGGACGAGAGCGAGGCGGTGAAGGCCTACGAGCCCGGGCCCTACGACGTGAACGTCATCGGCGACTACAACATCGGCGGCGACGCCTGGGCCTCGCGCATCCTTCTGGAAGAGATGGGGCTCAACGTGGTCGGCAACTGGTCCGGCGACGCGACCCTGGCCGAGATCGAGCGCGCGCCGAAGGCCAAGCTCAACCTCATCCACTGCTACCGGTCGATGAACTACATCTGCCGCTACATGGAAGAGAAATACGGCATCGGCTGGATGGAGTACAATTTCTTCGGCCCGACCCAGATCGCCGCCTCGCTCCGCGCCATCGCGAAGAACTTCGACGAGACCATCCAGGAGAATGCCGAGAAGGTCATCGCCAAGTACCAGCCGCTGGTCGACGAGGTCATCGCCAAGTTCCGCCCGCGTCTCGAGGGCAAGTCGGTGATGCTCTACGTCGGGGGGCTGCGCCCGCGCCACGTGGTGACCGCCTATGACGATCTCGGCATGGTCATCGCCGGCACCGGCTACGAGTTCGGCCACAACGACGACTACAAGCGCACCGGCCACTACGTGAAGGACGGCACGCTGATCTACGACGACGTGACCGGCTACGAGCTCGAGAAGTTCATCGAGAAGATCCGCCCCGACCTCGTCGGCTCGGGGATCAAGGAGAAGTACCCGGTGCAGAAGATGGGCATCCCGTTCCGCCAGATGCACAGCTGGGACTACTCCGGCCCGTACCACGGCTACGACGGCTTTGCGATCTTCGCGCGGGACATGGATCTCGCGATCAACAACCCGGTCTGGGGCATGTACGACGCCCCGTGGGACGCGCCCGAAACCGGGCCGGCCATCGCTGCCGAGTAAGGCTCTGACACCGCACTCGGCGTGGTCTCTTCGCAACGGAGGGACGCGCCCGGCCCGAGGGTGGGCGCAATCGCGCCCGCCAGCGGAGGCGGCTCGCCTCCGGCAAGACGGGAGCGGGACGAACGCGGTCCGGGACGCCAGGCGCCCCGGACGGGGATGGGCGGCTCTCGCAGCGCCCTCATCCGCAACGTCATGATCCGGGAGATGCTCTCCCACCTTTCTTCAACTCAGGCGCGTCTCGGAATGCGGACGGCCAACAGAAGGATCACAGCCATGCCCCAGTCGGCAGACAAGGTGCTCGATCACGCACCGCTCTTCCAGCAGCCCGAATACAAGGAGATGCTGGCCCAGAAGAAGATCAACTTCGAATGCGGTCACCCTGACGAGATGGTCAAGGAGATCGGCGACTGGACCAAGTCCTGGGAGTACCGCGAGAAGAACCTCGCCCGCGAGGCGCTGACGGTGAACCCGGCCAAGGCCTGCCAGCCGCTCGGCGCGGTTTTCGCGAGCCAGGGCTACGAGGCCACCATGCCCTTCGTGCACGGCAGCCAGGGCTGTGTCGCCTACTACCGCTCGCACCTGTCGCGGCACTTCAAGGAGCCGAGTTCCTGCGTGTCGTCCTCGATGACCGAGGATGCGGCGGTCTTCGGCGGGCTGATCAACATGGTCGACGGGCTCGCCAACACCAAGGCGCTCTACGATCCGAAGATGATCGCGGTCAGCACCACCTGCATGGCCGAGGTGATCGGCGACGACCTCAACTCCTTCATCCTGCAGGCCAAGGAAAAGGGCTCGGTCGACACCGACTTCGACGTGCCGCACGCCCATACCCCGGCCTTCGTCGGCTCCCATGTCGACGGCTACGACAATATGCAGAAGGGCATCCTGAGCCACTTCTGGGACAAGGCCGAGCGGGTCGAGGGCGCGGGGCTCAATATCATCCCCGGCTTCGACGGCTTCGCGGTGGGCAACAACCGCGAGATCAAGCGGATGCTGGACGAGATGGGCGTCGACTTCACCTTCCTGTCGGACGTGTCGGATGTCTATGACACCCCGTCGGACGGCGAGTTCCGCATGTACTCGGGCGGCACCAAGCTCGAGGATGCCAGGTCGGCGCTGAACGCCAAGGCCACCATCAGCCTGCAGGAATGGTGCACCCCGAAGACCATGGAGTACATCGCCGGCAAGGGGCAGGAGACCGCCGCGCTGCATTACCCCATGGGCATCCAGGCCACCGACGAGTTCCTGATGAAGGTCAGCGCGCTCACCGGCAAGGCGATCCCCGACAGCCTGAAGCTGGAGCGCGGCCGGTTGGTCGATGCACTGGCCGACAGCCAGGCGCATCTGCACGGCAAGACCTACGCCATCTACGGCGATCCGGATTTCGTCTACGCCATGGCACGTTTCGTGATGGAGATGGGCGGCGAACCTGTGCATTGCCTCGCCACCAACGGCGGCAAGAAATGGGCCAAGCAGATGGAAGAACTGCTCGCTTCCTCGCCCTTCGGCAAGCAGGGCCAGGTTTGGGCCGGCAAGGATCTGTGGCACATGCGTTCGCTGCTCGACACCGAGCCGGTCGACATGCTGATCGGCAACTCCTACGGCAAGTACCTTGAGCGCGACACCGGCACGCCGCTGATCCGGCTGATGTTCCCGATCTTCGACCGCCACCACCACCACCGCTTCCCGACCATGGGCTACCAGGGGGCGCTGAACGTGCTGGTCAAGCTGCTGGATACGGTCTTCGACAAGCTCGACGACGACACGATCATCCCGGGCGAGACCGACTACAGCTACGACCTGACCCGCTGAGCCGGGCAGGGCAGAACGAGAACCGGCCGCGGGAGACCGCGGCCGGTTTGGTTTTCGGGATGCGCCAGTTCGCCCGAATCAAGGCCGAAGGCCGCCGGGCGAGCGCCTGCCCGTCCGGGCGCGCTGGCGCTTTGACACTGAGGCACGACGGCTTGAGGTCGCTCGGACGTGGCCGGGATATGGTGCCGACCTCAACCGTTGCGGCGCCACCCCACGGGCAGGCACCCGCCCGGCTTGGGTCGCACTGACTTCGCGTCCTCTACGGTCGCACGTAGGCGTAGCCGTCCTCCTGCAGCTCGATCAGCCGCACCACGCCCGAGGGCACTACGCTGGCCTCGTCCAGAAGCACCAGTTTCTCGCCGGTCTTCTTCTCCATCCCGGCGATGGTGTTGGCGCAGGCGGAGAAGGTGATCGGCAGCTCCAGCGCCATGGTCGAGATCCGGTCCTTCACCGGGCTCTTGCCCTCGACCAGCATGTGCAGACCGGGGCCGTAGGCGACCATCTCGATCACCACCTCGTCGCCCGCTTCGGTATAGTAGGCCGCGACGTTCTGGGCGTTGTTGAGCGCCATGTTCAGAACATGCGGGTCGTTCTGGTCCACGTGGATCGCCACGTGGTGGGTCTTGCCTTCTGCCATCGCCATAAGCGGCGCAGCCGCCAGTAGCGCGGCGAGCGCGGTTCTCCTGATCATCATCTGTCTCCTCCCTTAGACAACGTAATCATATATGTGAATTGAAGAATAAAATAGGGATTTGATGCGGAGGCGCGTCGGAGGTATCGGCGCGCGACGCGGGTCGCGCTTGCGCCATTGTCGCGAAGCCTACATGCGCGACAAACCGGGATGTGCCGGCCAAACCCCTGAAAAGCCGAGCGTGTCCCACTTGGCACGGCGCTTGCTGAATACCCTCGAACCGCGCGAGGAGATGCAGCATGGCCGACGCCCTGAAGGACAAGATTGCCGATGTCTTCGACGAGCCCGCCTGCGGGCACAACGTCAACAAGAGCGAGCAGCAGCGCAAGAAGGGCTGCGCCAAGCCGCTGACGCCCGGCGCGGCGGCGGGGGGCTGCGCCTTCGACGGGGCGAAGATCGTGCTGCAGCCGATCGTCGATGTCGCGCATCTGGTGCATGCGCCGCTGGCCTGCGAGGGCAATGGCTGGGACAACCGCGGCGCGGCCTCCTCGGGGTCCGAGCGCTACCGCACCGGCTTCACCACCGACATGACCGAGCTCGACATCGTCATGGGCTACGGCGAGAAGAAGCTCTTCCGCGCCATCCGCGAGGTGATCGAGGCCGAGGATCCGCCCGCGGTCTTCGTCTATTCCACCTGTGTCCCCGCGCTCATCGGCGACGACATCGACGCGGTGTGCAAGGCGGCGAGCGACACCTTCGGCACCCCCTGCATCCCGGTGAACGCGCCGGGCTACGTCGGCAGCAAGAACCTCGGCAACAAGCTGGCGGGCGAGGCGATGCTCGACCACGTGATCGGCACCGTCGAGCCCGAGGTCACCACGCCCTACGACATCAACATCGTCGGCGACTACAACCTGTCGGGCGAGCTGTGGCAGGTGAAGCCGCTGCTCGACCGGCTGGGGATCCGCATCCTCGGCTCGCTCTCGGCCGATGCGCGCTACAGGCAGGTGGCGATGATGCACCGCGCCAAGGTGACGATGATGGTCTGTTCCAAGGCGCTGATCAACGTCGCCCGCAAGCTCGACGAGCGCTACGGCATCCCCTTCTTCGAAGGATCCTTCTACGGCATCTCCGACACCTCCGAGAGCCTGCGCCAGATGTGCCGCATCCTTGTCGAGCAGGGCGCGGCTGCCGAATTGCTGGACCGCTGCGAGGCGCTGATCGCCGAGGAAGAGGCGAGCATCTGGGCCGAGCTCGAGCCGTTCCGCCCGCGCGTCGCGGGCCGGAAGGTCCTGCTCTACACCGGCGGGCACAAGAGCTGGTCGGTGGTGGCGGCGCTGCAGGAGCTCGGCATGGAGGTGATCGGCACCTCGGTGCGCAAGGCCACCGAGGAGGACAAGGGCCGGGTCGTCGACATCATGGGCGACGACAAGCACATGTTCGACAACATGGCGCCAAAGGACATGTACCGCCTGCTGAAGGATGCCGGAGCGGACGTGCTGATGTCGGGCGGGCGCAGCCAGTTCGTCGCGCTGAAGGCGAAGATGCCCTGGGTCGACGTGAACCAGGAAAAGCATGAGCCCTACGCCGGTTACATGGGCATGGTCGACCTGCTGCGCGCCATCGACCGGGCGGTGAACAACCCGATGTGGGACGAGCTGCGCGCCCCCGCGCCCTGGGATGAGCCGCTGACCGAGGGGCGCGTGCTGCCCGCCCATTCCGGCGCCTGCCCGGTCACCGGAGTGAGTGCGGGCATGGGCAGGCCCGTCAGCCTCGTGCCGCCGTTGCCGCCTGCCGAGGTGATCGCCAGCGCCGCGCCGGACGTGTCCGGCTTCCCCTCCTCCGACACCGATTTCGAGGATTGCTGACATGGCCCGGCTCACCCATCCCAAGCGCGCGCTCTCGACCAACCCGCTGAAAAGCTCGGCCCCGCTGGGCGCGGCGCTGGCCTATCTCGGAATCGAGAAATCCGTGCCGCTGTTCCACGGCTCGCAGGGCTGCACCGCCTTTGCCATGGTCCACCTCGTGCGCCACTTCAAGGAAGCCGTGCCGCTGCAGACCACGGCGATGAACGAGGTCTCGACCATCCTCGGCGGCGCCGACCAGATCGAGGAGGCGATCGAGAACCTGCGCAAGAAATCCAGCCCGAAGTTCATCGGCATCGCCTCGACCGCGCTGACCGAGACCCGGGGCGAGGACGTGCCGGGCGAACTGAAGGAGATCGTCGCGCGGCGCACCGATTTCGCGGGCACCAAGGTTGTCTACGCCTCGACGCCGGATTTCGACGGCGCGCTGCAGGATGGCTGGGCCAAGGCGGTCGAGGCCATCGTGGGGGCGCTGGTGCCGCGCGTCACCGAGCGCGACCCGAACCTGCGGCAGGTGACGCTGCTTTGCGGCTCGCACCTCACCCCCGCCGAGATCGAGGAGCTGGTGCGGATGATCCGCGCCTTCGGGCTGGAGCCCATCGTGCTGCCGGATATTTCCACCTCGCTCGACGGCCACGTCAGCGACGACTGGTCCGGCACCTCGCAGGGCGGCACGCCGCTTGAGCAGATCGAGGCCATCTCGCGCAGCGCCTTCACGCTGGCGGTGGGCGAGCAGATGCGCAAGGCGGCGCAGATGATCGAGGACCGGGCCATGGTGCCCTACCGGGTGTTCCAGTCGGTCACCGGGCTGAAGCCGGTGGACGCCTTCGTGCGCACGCTCATGGGGCTGTCGGGTGTGCAGGACCCGCCGCCCTCGATCAAGCGCGACCGCGCGCGGCTGATCGACGCCGCGCTCGACGCGCATTTCCACACCGGCGGGCTGAAGGTGGCCATCGGCGCCGACCCGGACCTTCTGTTCGCGCTGTCGGGCGCGCTGACCTCCATGGGGGCCGAGATCGTCACCGCCGTCACCACCTCGCAGCATTCGCCGCTGATCGAGCGCATGCCCTGCGAAGAGGTGATCCTCGGCGATCTGGGTGACTTCGAGCGCAGCGCCAGGGACCATGGCGCGCAGATCCTGCTGACCCATTCCCACGGCCGCCACGCCGAGCACCGGCTGCATACGCCGCTGGTGCGCGTGGGCTTTCCCATCTTCGACCGGATCGGCGCGCAGGACGCCTGCCGGGTCGGCTACCGCGGCAGCCGTGCGTTTCTCTACGAGATCGCGGGGACCGTCCAATCGCTTCACCACCGCTCGCGCCCCGAGGATTTCGGCGCGGCCCCCATCGCAGAGGAGTTCGAACATGTCCCGCACGCTACGCGTCATTGACGGCGACACTGCCAGCGCTGGCCCGGCCCCGGGCGAGACGCCGCTGCGCATCGCCATCGCGACCAACGACATGGAATACCTTGGCGCGCATTTCGGCTCGGCCAAGAAGTTCGCCGTCTACGAGGTCTGGAAGTCCGGCCATCGCTTCATCGAGGCGCATGAGTTCGACAATGTGACCAAGCAGAAGGGCAAGCACGACGACCAGGACGACAAGATCACCCCCAAGGTCGAGGCGCTGCGCGGCTGCGCATTGCTTTTCGCGCTGGCCATCGGCGGCCCCTCGGCGGCGAAGATCGTCAAGGCCGGGGTGCATCCGATCAAGCGCAAGGAGCCCGAGCCGATCGAGGCGGTGCTGGAGCAGGTGCAGGTGATGCTCAACGGCACGCCGCCGCCCTTCCTGCGCAAGATCCTCGGCACCTTCGACAAGCCCAGCTTCATGGACGATTACGCACAGGAGAGCGTCTGATGACCCTTGAGACCCTAGAGACCCCGCGCGGCGGCGAGATGGTGGACAGCGATTTCCTCACCCAGCTTGCCGCCGTCATCCGCGCCGAGGACAGCTACGGCCAATGGGACGACAAGTCCGACGCTGACCTCATGTCCGAGTTCATCGTCACCCGCGACGAGCGCCGCGACATCCCGATCATCGGCGATCCCGATCCCGACGTGATGTGGCGGGTGAGCAAGTTCTACGACGCCGTCGGCCTGCTGATCGAGAAGCGCTCGGGCTGCATGGCCAGCCAAATGCAGAAGATGAGCCACGAGGGGTTCGGCCGAGTCGTGTTGATCGCCGGCAAGCTGGTGGTCGTGTCCAAGCACCTGCGCGACGTGCACCGTTTCGGCTTCGAGAGCTGGGCCAAGCTGGCCGAGGCCGGCGACAAGCTGGTCGAGGCGGCGGTGGCCACCATCGACAAATACCCGGACGCGGCGAAGGGCTGAGACATGGTGCGCATCGAGCCCCTGCCACGCCCGCGCAAGCCCGCCCCCGCGGTCTCGCTGAAGCCCGCCGCGGGGCGCACCGCGCTGTCGCGCTTCCTTCGCAGACCCGCGAAACCCCCCGTGAAGAGGAGATTGTCATGAGCCTCGAAGAGCTGGAAACCCGCGTGAAGAAACTTTCGATGCGGGCCACCGACGCCAAGATGAACCTGCACGACCTTGCCGAGGAGCTGCCGGTGGACTGGGAGAAGATCCCCGAGACCGCCGAGCGCACCTTCGAGATCTTCAAGGAGCTCAGCGCCGCGCGCGGGGCGCTGAAGGCGGCGAAGAAAGCCGCGGCGGAGGCGTGAGATGAGCGTTGTCGCCTATACCCGGGGCGGGGCCGAATACGTGCCCGAGTATCTCATGGCCATAAACCCCGAGAAATGCATCGGCTGCGGGCGCTGCTACAAGGTCTGCGGCCGCGCCGTGATGACCCTGCACGGGGTCACCGAGGACGGCGAGATCGTCCGCCCCGGTACCGACGAGTACGAGGATGTCGAGGACGAGATCGTCAAGAAGGTCATGTCGATGATCGCTCCCGAGAACTGCATCGGCTGCGGCGCCTGCGCGCGGGTCTGCCCCTCGGACTGCCAGACCCATGCTGCGCTCGCCTGAGCTGCCTGCCGGGACCGCCGAGGCGGGGCTGCTCGCCGAGGCGATGCTGACGGTCTCGGATTTCTGCTGCATCCTCGATCATGCGCTCTCCGAGCGCGAGGCCGGGCAGGGGCCGCTGACCGAACGGCTGGGCCTTTCGGGATCGCAGCTGCGGGCCCTGCGCGACCGCTGGCTGCCGCACGCGGTGCTGCCCGATCTCGACCTGCCGGTGCCCGACGTGCCCGACGACCAGAAGGCAATCCAGACGCTGATCCTCTGGCGCTGCGGCGTCGCCACCGACGAGGCGCGCTGGCTGGCCGCCATCCTCGCGCGCCGAGCCGCCGAGCCGCATCACCTGTGGGAGGATCTCGGCCTGCCGGGGCGGGCCGCGCTCTCGGGGTTGATCCGCCGCCACCTGCCGGGGCTGGCGCGGGCGAACAGTCTCAACATGCGCTGGAAGAAGTTCTTCTACCGGCAGATCTGCTCGGATTCCGCCTTCTCGCTCTGCCTCTCGCCCTCCTGCGATGACTGTGACGAGAGGGCCGCGTGTTTTGCCCCCGATTGATCCTGCCACCTTGCTCGCGGGGGCCGAGGCCGCCCGCTCGCGCCCTTCGGAGAGCGCCGAGGCCATCGCCCGCGCGCTGAGGGCCGCGCCCGCCGATCCCGAGGTGCGGCTGGCGGCCTACCGTTTCTATTTCTACAGCCACGATCACGCCGCCGCGCTGGACCAGGCGCGGGTGCTGCTGGGCTTTGCCGCGCGGCGGCTGAACCTGGCCGCCGACTGGCGGGATGTGCGGGCGTGGGACGCGGCGTTCTCCGCCCATGCCTTCGCGCCGGGGCTCTACCTGCAGGCGCTGGTGGCGATCGGCTATTGCGCGGCGCGCCTGGGGCAGATGCAGGAGGCGGGGGCGGTGCTGGCCAAGGCGGCCGAGCTCGATCCCACGGACCGCTTCGGCGGCGCCTGGCTGCTGGCGCGGCTGGAGGCGGTGGAGGAGGACTAGGGACCCCAAATCGTGCACCGCGAGCCGTGCGGGCGCCTGCCCGTGGGGTGGCGCCGCGACGACTGAGGTCAGCGCTTTACGCCAGCCAAGCCCGAGTGACTTCCATCCCTCGCACGACGGTGACAATGCGCCAGCCCGTCACGCCGACGGCGTGCCGACCTTCATCAGCGCACCTTTGGTGCCACGGGACGGCGTCGTCCATCGGGCTCGAACCGATGGCGCCACATTGACTGACCGCTCGCACCGCGGCCATTGGCCTTGATTCCATGCGGCTCCGCGAGAGCAAATCCATTGTCGCATGTCGTACATCCGTCATTGTCGCCCGCCGCCTCACTTTGCAAATCGACTTAACCAATTGAAAAATCTGCCTCCCGCCGCTTGGCACACTCCTTGCTGTAGCAAGCGAAAGCCCACGCCACCCGCACAGGAGACAGTCCGATGATCGAGATTACCGAACCCGCCCGCAGCGCCATCAAGACCGCCATCGACGGCGCCGGACAGCCCGTCGCCGGCTTGCGAGTCATGGTGCAGGGCGGCGGTTGCGCCGGGATGAAATACGGCATGGCGCTGGAGCTCGAGGCCCAGCCCGACGATGCCGTGGTCACCGCCGGAGAGGTCACCGTGCTGATCGACCCCGAGAGCCAGGCGCATCTCAGCGGCACCACCATCGATTTCGTCACCGGGCTCGAGGGCTCGGGCTTCGTCTTCGACAACCCCAACGCCAGCAGCTCCTGCGGCTGCGGCAAGTCGTTCTGCTAAAGGGGAGGGCGCGCCGATGTGGGACTATAGCGACAAGGTCAAGGACTACTTCTTCAACCCCCGCAACGCCGGTGCGCTGGTGGATGCCAACGCGGTGGGCGAGGTCGGCAGCCTCTCCTGCGGGGACGCGCTGAAGCTGATGCTCAAGGTGAACCCCGCGACCGAGGTGATCGAGGACGCCAAGTTCCAGACCTTCGGCTGCGGCTCGGCCATCGCGTCCAGCTCGGCGCTGACCGAGCTGGTGATCGGCAAGACCATCGCCGAGGCGCGCAAGCTGACCAACCAGGACATCGCCGAGTTCCTCGGCGGGCTGCCGCCCGAGAAGATGCACTGCTCGGTGATGGGGCAGGAGGCGCTGACCGCCGCCGTTGCAGCCTATACCGGCGAGGAGCTCGACGAGGACGACCACGAGGAAGGCGCGCTGATCTGCAAGTGCTTCGGCGTCGATGCCGGGATGATCGAGCGGGCGATCCGGACCAACAAGCTCACCACGCTCGAGATGGTCACCTTTTACACCAAGGCCGGCGGCGGCTGTAACTCCTGCCGCGAGCCGCTGGAGGAATTGCTCGCCGACACCAACAAGGCGATGGCCGCCGAGGGGCTGATCAAGCCCGAGGAGGCCTATGTCTTCGGCGCGGCCCCGAAGCCGCAGAAGAAGAAGGCGCAGGGTTTCGTCATCCCCGACATGCCGCCGGCGCCGAAGCCGCCAGCGCAGCCCTCGGCCCCCGTTCAGATCGAGCCGATCCAGATCGCCGTGCCGGCCGCTGCCGCGCCCGCTCCAGTTGCGGTGGTAGAGGCTCCGACGCCTGCTCCGGCCCCGGTCAGCGGCCTCAGCCCCGCGAAGGAGGCGATCGTCGTCTCGAAGATCATCGAGGAGATGCGCCCCACCTTCCGCCGCGACGGCGGCGACGTGGAGCTCGTCGACATGGAGGGCAGCCTCGTGCTGGTCAGCCTCGTCGGCGCCTGCTCGGGCTGCCAGCTTGCCGCCAGCACGCTCGGCGGGATCGCCAAGGTGATCACCGAAACCCTCGGCCGGCCCATCCGGGTCATGCCCGTGGCCAAGTCCTGATAGGAGAGGATGATGAAGGATACGGCGCTTCCCCCCGTCTATCTCGACAACAATGCCACCACCCGGGTCTTCCCCGAGGTCGTCGAGGCCATGCTGCCCTATTTCACCGAGCAGTTCGGCAATGCCTCGTCGATCCATGCCTTCGGCGCCGAGGTCGGCGGCGCGCTGCGGCAGGCCCGCAAATCGCTGCAGGCCCTGATCGGCGCCGAGTTCGATCACGAGATCATCTTCACCTCGGGCGGCTCGGAATCGAACAACACCGCGATCCGCTCGGCGCTGCAGGTCCAGCCGGGCCGCACCGAGATCATCACCTCGGCGGTCGAGCACCCGGCGATCCTGTCGCTCTGCGACTGGCTGGAGAAGCACGAGGGCGTCACCGTCCACCGCATC
Source organism: Alloyangia pacifica (assembly GCF_020524285.1). Classification (GTDB taxonomy): domain Bacteria; phylum Pseudomonadota; class Alphaproteobacteria; order Rhodobacterales; family Rhodobacteraceae; genus Salipiger; species Salipiger pacificus_B. The sequence goes on along the minus strand of NZ_JAIVKX010000009.1, from coordinate 157,098 downwards.
CCCGTCGACAAGCTGGGCCGGCTCGATCTCGACGCCTACCGCGCGGCGCTGTCCGACAAGGTCGCGCTGGTCAGCTTCATGTGGGCCAACAACGAGACCGGCACGGTCTTTCCCGTCGATGGCCTCGCCGAGCTGGCGCATGAGGTGGGGGCGCTGTTTCACACCGACGCGGTGCAGGCGGTGGGCAAGCTGCCGATCGACCTCAAGACCACCGAGATCGACATGCTGTCGCTGTCGTCGCACAAGTTCCACGGGCCCAAGGGCCTCGGCGCGCTCTACCTGCGCAAGGGCACCCGCTTCCGCCCGCTGCTGCGCGGCGGGCACCAGGAGCGCGGACGCCGGGCTGGCACCGAGAACGCCCCGGCGATCATCGGGCTTGGCAGGGCAGCGGAGATGACCCTCTCCACCATGGCCGAGGACAGCGCCCGCATGATCGCGCTGCGCGACCGGCTCGAGAAGGGCCTGGTGCAGAGCGTCGGTCATTGCTTCGTCACCGGCGATCCGCACGACCGGCTGCCCAATACCGCCACCGTGGCCTTCGAGTACATCGAGGGCGAGGCGATCCTGCTGAAGCTCAACCAGGCGGGCATCGCGGCCTCCTCGGGCTCGGCCTGCACCTCGGGCTCGCTGGAGCCCAGCCACGTGCTGCGCGCCATGGACATTCCCTTCACCGCCGCCCACGGCGCGATCCGCTTCTCGCTCTCGCGCGAGACCACCGAGGCCGAGATCGACCGCGTGCTCGAGGTGATGCCCGGGATCATCGCCGGCCTGCGCGAGATGTCGCCCTTCTGGACCGAAGGCGGCGCGCAACCGGACGGCTTCAACCCCGCCTACGCCTGAGGAGACAGACCGATGTTCGCCCCCACGCATCCCGACGCCTTCCCGCCGCATGCCGCCGCCAGCCGGGTCGCGCTCTGCGACACCACCCTGCGCGACGGGGAACAGACCGCGGGGGTGGCCTTTTCCCTGCCCGAGAAGCGCGCCATTGCGCGGGCGCTGGACAAGGCGGGCGTGGCCGAGATCGAGGTCGGCATCGCCGCCATGGGCTTCGACGAGGTGGCCGAGATCCGCGAGGTCATGGCCGAGCTGACGCAGGCTGTGCCGGTGGTCTGGTGCCGGCTGCGGATGCACGATCTCGACATGGCCGGGAAGACCGGGGCCAAGCGCATCCATTTCGCCGTGCCGACCTCTGACCGGCAGCTGCAGGGCAAGCTGAAGGCGGACCGGGACTGGGCGCTGCGCGAGACCGCCGCGCTGGTGTTCTGCGCGGTGGACCGGGGCTTCGAGGTCTCTGTCGGCGCCGAGGACGCCAGCCGGGCCGATCCGGAGTTTCTTGTGCGGCTGGCCGAGGTCGCGGCGGCGGCGGGGGCCATGCGGTTCCGCATCGCCGACACGCTCGGCATCCTCGATCCGATGGCCACCTACCGGCTGGTCGCCGAGCTGGGCAGTCGCACCGATCTGCCGCTGGAGATACACGCCCACAACGATTTCGGCATGGCCACGGCCAACACGATGATGGCGGCCTTCGCCGGGGCCACGCACCTGTCGGTCACCGTCAACGGCCTCGGGGAGCGGGCGGGCAACGCGGCGCTGGAAGAGGTCGGCGCGGCGCTGGAGGCGGGCGGCATCGCCACCGGGCTCGACCTGCGCGCGCTGCGCGCGCTGTCGCAGATCGTCGCCACCGCTTCGGGCCGGGCGCTGCATGTGTCGAAGCCGATCACCGGCGCCATGGTCTTTGCCCATGAGGCGGGGATCCACGTCGATGCCATCCTCAAGCAGGCTGACACCTACGAGGATCCGCGTTGCGCCCCGGCGCGCTTCGGACGCGAGCGGCAGATCGTCATCGGCAAGCATTCCGGCACCGCCGGGCTGCGCGTGGCGCTGGCCGCCGCCGGGTTGCCCGCCACCGAGGAGATCGCCCTGCGGCTCAAGCCGCTGCTGCGCGAGCACGCCGTACGCGCCAAGCGCCCGGCCACCGGCGACGATCTCGCCGAGATGATCGCGCGCCTCGCGCGGCCGATCCTGCTGAGCTGCCGCGAAGGGGGGCTGGCATGAGCCTGCTGACGCTCATCCGCAGCGATTTTGCCGCCATCCGTGGCCGCGACCCGGCGGCGCGCGGACGGCTCGAGACCGCGTTGACCTATCCCGGGCTGCACGCCATCGCGGCGCATCGGGTCGCGCATCGGCTCTGGGTCGCGGACTGGCGCGGCACCGCGCGGCTGCTGTCCTATCTCGCGCGCATGGCCACGGGGGTCGACATCCACCCCGGCGCCCGCATCGGCGCGGGCTTCTTCATCGACCACGGCTCGGGCGTGGTGATCGGCGAGACCGCCGAGGTGGGCCGCGACGTGACGCTCTATCACGGGGTCACCCTCGGCGGCGTCTCCTGGTCGCCGGGAAAGCGCCACCCGACGCTGGGTGACGGCGTGATGGTCGGGGCGGGGGCGAAGATCCTCGGGCCGATCACTGTCGAGGCCGGGGCCCGCGTGGGGGCGAATTCGGTGGTGGTCGAGCCAGTCCCGGCAGGGGCCACCGTGGTCGGCATCCCGGCGCGCATCGTGCAGACCGAGCGTCCGCCCTCCAGCGATCCTCTGCGGGTCGATCTCAATCATCACCTGATGCCCGATCCGGTGGGGCGCACGCTCGCCCGGCTGGCCGACCGCATCGCCTTTCTCGAGGCAAGGCTGGCGGCGCGCGACGCGGCGCTGGCCCGGCACGAGAGCCATTGCGCCGCGCGAATCGCGGTGAAGCAGGGCGGCATCGAGATGCCGCGCGAGACCTCGACAGCCAGACACGAATTTCACAGCTGACCAGCCAGAGGAGAGACCCCAATGCCCAAGGATTTCGAAGAGACCGGCGTGCTCGACCACATCAACAAGCTGTCCTCGGCCGAGGATATCTTCACCTACCTGCTGCTCCCCTACGAGAAGGAGGTGGTCGATGTCTCGCGGCTGCACATCATGAAGCGCTTCGGCGGCTACCTGAGAGCGGCGGAGTTTGCCGGCAAGACCGAGGAAGAGGTCTTTCTCGAGGCTCGGCAGCTCCTGAAGCAGGCCTATGGCGACTTCCTCGAGAGCACCCCGCTGAAGGAGAAGGTCTTCAAGGTCTTCCGCGACGAGGAGGCCAAGCTGAAGGCCCGGTTCGTCGGCATCGACACGCTGAAGCTCGCGGGGGAGTGAGCTTGGCCCGGCGCGGAACAGCCCTGGAGCCCGGCGCGCCGCGCATCGTCCTGCGCCGCCGCGCGCAGGACAGCGCCGCGCTGCGCGCGATGACCCGCATCTGCCCCGGCGCCTGCTTTCGCTTCGGTGCGCGGGACCGGATCGAGGTCTCGCCCGAGAGTTGTCTGCGCTGCGGCACCTGCCGCACCGTGGGCGAGGCGACCGGAGAGATCGAATGGTCCGGCGGATGGCCCGCCGCGGCTTCCGCCTGAGAGACCTTCAAGGAGAGCTACCGCATGAAACTCCCCCTGCTGCCGCTGATCGTCGCCGTCCTGCCCATGGCCTCCGCCGCCGACCCCATGCTGCTGGCCGCCGCCTCGACCGGGGCGGCGCTGAACGAGGGCATTGCCGAGAGCGGCCTTGCCGCGATCCCCAGCTACGGCGCCTCGGGCACGCTGGCCCGGCAGATCGAGCAGGGGGCGCCCGCCGATCTCTACATCTCGGCCAACCCCAAGTGGATGGAGTATCTCGTGGGCCTGGGGCTGGTGGCGCCGGAGGATGTTTCGGTACTGATGTCCAACAGTCTCGTGCTGATCGCCCCCGAGGGCGCCGCGCCGCTCGATCCCGCCACGCTCGACGTACGGCTGACCGGCGAGAGCTTTGCCATGGCCGACCCCAAGGTAGCGCCGGTGGGCAGCTACGGGGTGGCGGCGCTGCAGAGCCTCGGGCTCTGGGATGCGGTTGCGGGCCGGCTTGTTCCGACCCGCAACACCACCGCCACCGTCGCCGCCGTGGCACAGGGCGAGGCGGCACTGGGGCTGGTCTATGCCAGCGATGCCGCCGGGGTCGCGGGTGTCGAGGTGGTCTGGCAGGTCCCGCGGGACAGCCACCCGCCCATCCGCTACCTCGTCGCGCCGCTGGCGCAGGGCGACGACCCGGAGGGCGCGGCGGCGCTGCTGGATTACCTGATGAGCGACGCCGGGCAGGCGGCGCTGGCGCGTCACGGCTTCCTGCCGATGCGGGAGGGGTCGTGATGGGCCCGCTCAGCCCCATGGAAACCTCGGCCCTGCTGCTCTCGCTGAACGCTTCGGCCTGGGCGGTGCTCTGGTCGCTGCCGCTGGCGGTGGGCTGCGGCTGGCTGCTCGGCACCCGGCGCTTTCCCGGCCACGCGGCGCTCAACGCGCTGGTGCATCTGCCGCTGGTGCTGCCGCCGGTGGTGCTGGGCTACCTGCTGCTGGTACTGCTGGGGCGCAACGGGGTGATCGGCGGGCCGCTCAACGAGCTTTTCGGGATCCGCATCGCCTTTTCCGGCCAGGCGGTGGTCCTCGCCTGCGCGGTGGTGGGCTTTCCGCTGATGGTCCGCGCGATCCGCCAGTCCGCCGAGGCGATCGACCCGCGCTACGCCCGCGCCGCCCGCAGCCTCGGCGCCTCCGAGATGCGCATCTTCTGCACCGTCACCCTGCCGCTGATGGCGCCGGGCATCCTCACCGGCACGACGCTGGCCTTCGCCCGCGCGGTCGGCGAGTTCGGGGCGACGATCACCCTCGCCGGCAACATCCCGGGCCGCACCCAGACGCTGCCGCTGGCGCTCTTCACCGTGACCCAGACACCGGGTCAGGAGGCCGAGGCGATGCGGCTCTGCCTCCTGTCGCTGGTGCTGGCGGGGGCGGCGCTGCTGGCCTCGGAGGCGGTGTCGCGCCGGATGAGCCCGCAAGGAGTGCCCGCATGATCGAGATCCATCTCCGCCACCTGCAGGGTGCCTTCGTGCTCGACGTCGATCTCGCGCTGCCCGCGCGGGGGATCACCGGGCTGATCGGGCGCTCGGGCTCGGGCAAGTCGACGCTGTTTTCCTGCCTCGCCGGGCATCTCAGGCCCACCCGCGGCTGCATCTCGCTGCGCGGCCGGGCGCTCTATCACAGCGAGGCGGGCATCGACGTGCCGCCCGCCCGGCGCGGCATCGGCGTGGTCTTCCAGGAGGGGCTGCTGTTTCCGCACATGAGCGTGGCGCGCAACCTCGCCTACGGCGCGCGCAACGTCAGCACCGCGTTCTGGGACGAGGTGATCGCGGCGCTCGACATCGGGCATATTCTGGACGCGAAGCCCGCGCGGCTTTCGGGCGGCGAGCGCCAGCGCGCCGCCATCGCCCGCGCGCTGATGGCCGAGCCCGAGCTGCTGCTGCTCGACGAGCCGGTCTCGGCTCTCGATCCGGGGCTGAAGGCGCGCACGCTGGAGCTGATCGCGCGGGTGCAGGCGCGCACGCAGATCCCGATGATCTACATCTCGCATGCCCCCGAGGAGGTTCGGCGGCTCTGCGACCAGGTGGTGACCATGCAGGACGGCCGGGTGGTCTCGGTGACCTCGGAGGGCCGTGTCGGCGCGCCCTATGCCGCAAGGACGCCTGCGGCGGGGCTGCGCTGTGCGCGCTGACAGGGACAATGCCCCGGTGCGGGCAATTGCCGAATTTCGCGGCGCCTGCCCCTGCGGGCGCCGGATCGCAGCCGTCTCCGGGCCGCCCCGGGGGCACGCCATGATAGGATAGGGCCCATGGAATTCGTCCAGACGATTTCGCAACGCCAGACGATGCAGATGGGGGGGCAGATGCTCCAGTCCCTCACCATCCTCGGCATGGCCTCGCAGGATCTGTCGGAGCACCTGCGCGAGAAGGCCGAGTCCAATCCCTTCGTCACCTACACGCCGCCCTCCGCCTTTGCCGCGCGCGGCGGCGATGAGTTCGACGCGGTGGCCGCCGTGGCCGCCGACCGGCCGAGCCTGATGGCGCATGTGGTGGCGCAGATCGAGCTGGCGTTTCAGACGCCCGCCGACCGGATGATCGCGCTCTATTTCGCCGAGGCGCTGGAGCCGACGGGCTGGCTCGGCCAGCCGCCGGAGACCATCGCGCTGCTTGCGGGCTGTCCGCAGAGCAAGGCCGAGCAGGTGCTGGCGGTGCTGCAGGGCTTCGAGCCCGCGGGTCTATTCGCGCGCTCGCTGTCGGATTGCCTGATGATCCAGGCGCGCGAGGCCGACCTGCTCACTTGGGAGGTCGAGACGCTGATCGCCAACCTCGAGCTGCTCGGCGAGGGGCGGACCAAGGAACTGGCCGACCTCTGCGATTGCGAGCCACGCGACATCCCCGAGATCGTGGCGCAGATCCGTGGGCTCAACCCCAAGCCGGGGCTGGCCTTCGAGCACACGCCCGCGCCGGTCTTCCCGCCCGATCTGGTGGCGACGCGCGGCGCGGATGGCTGGACCGTCGAGCTGAACCGCGCCACCACGCCGACGATCAAGGTCCAGGAGGAGCGGCTGCCCGACGGCAAGATCGACGCCGAGGCCCGCAAGCAGCGCCGCCGGGCGCTGTCGGAGGCGCGGGCCCTGGCGCTGGCGCTGGAACGCCGCGGCGACACGCTGCTGCGCACCGCCGCCGTGCTGGTCGCGCGGCAGGGGCAGTTCCTCGACCGCGGGCCGGCCTACCTGACGCCGCTGACGCTGGATGACGTGGCCGGGGAGCTCGGCGTGCATCCCTCGACCGTCAGCCGCGCGGTCTCGGGGCGGATGATCCAGACGCCGGGCCGCGCGCTGCCGCTGCGCGCCTTCTTCTCGCGCCCCGTCGCGGGGGCCGGGGGCGAGGCGGTCTCGCGCGACAGTGCCATGGATTTCGTGCAGCGCGTGGTCGGCGCCGAGAACCCCCGGGAGCCGCTCAGCGACGATGCCATCGTCTCTCTCGCGCAGCGCTCGGGGCTGCGCATCGCCCGGCGTACGGTAGCAAAATACCGTTCAGTACTTGGACTTGGCTCCTCCTACGAGCGCCGCCGCAGAGCCATGGATGCCTGAGGGGGCGCCGATTCTCCCCGTGACCATATGTGACCATTTCACTTTGTTGTCGTCAGATGGGCCGCTATTGCGGCGCCACTGCCGAAACCTTGCGCATTTCGCGCGCCCGAGACGCTTGCGGCCGCATCAATCGTGCCAAGCAGCGCGCGGCGGTGCCCCGAGGCGAGTGGATGCTGCTACCCTTCCTCGAAAGGCGAAATTGAGCGCCGCCGCGCCGGGAGACCGTCCCGTGACGCAACCGAAGGGGACCCAGCGAGCGAAAGCGAGGCCTCACGATGAATGAAGCAGTATCGACGGAGACGACCTCGGGACGCCTGAAACAGGGCCGTGCGGAGGCGATGCAGGCCGGCCCGCCGCGCGACCGGCTGGCGCTCGACGCGATCTACGAGATCGCCAAGACCTTTGCCACCGCGCCCGACCCGATCGACGTGGTGCCGAGCATCCTCAACGTGCTGTCGTCCTTCCTGGACCTGCGCCACGCGGTGCTGGCGCTGCTCACCGAGCCGGGGGCGCAGCCGGTGACGGGCGTGGTGAACCCCTACCAGATCGCAGCCACTGCCTTTGCCCGCGATGCGGACGCGCCGCCTTCCGAGGTGCTGCCCGATGCGGTGGCGCGGATCGTCTTCCGCTCGGGGGTGCCGCTGGTCTCCTTCGACGTGGCCGAGGAATTCGGCCCAGAGGCGGTGCCGCCGCGGCTGCGCGGCGAGGGGCAGACGCTGGTCGCCGTGCCGCTGCGCGATCCGGAACAGAGCCATTTCGTGCTCGGCATCCTCTGTGCCTACCGCAGCCATGCGGATGCGCGGGCGGGGATGTCGGATCTGGACGTGCGGGTGCTGACCATGGTCGCCTCGCTGCTGGAACAGGCGCTGCGCTTCCGCCGTCGCATCGCCCGCGACCGCGAGCGCGCGCTGGAGGACACCCGGCGGATGCTGCAGAGCGCCACCGAGCGCAGACCGGCGGAGGTGCCGATCTCGCTCGAGGGGATCATCGGCGACAGCCCGGCGATCGTCGACGTGGTCGCGCAGGTCAAGCGCGTGGCGGGCACCAACACGCCGGTGCTGCTGCGCGGCGAGAGCGGCACGGGCAAGGAGCTTTTCGCCCGCGCGGTGCACTCGCAGTCCGAGCGCCACCGCGGGCCGTTCATCCGGGTCAACTGCGCGGCGCTGTCGGAGACCTTGCTTGAATCGGAGCTCTTCGGTCACGAGAAGGGCGCCTTCACCGGGGCCAATGCGTTGAAGAAGGGACGTTTCGAGCTGGCCGATGGCGGCACGCTCTTCCTCGACGAGATCGGCGAGATCAGCCCGACCTTCCAGACCAAGCTGCTGCGGGTGCTGCAGGAGGGCGAGTTCGAGCGGGTCGGCGGCACCAAGACCGTCAAGGTCGACACCCGCATCGTCGCCGCCACCAACCGCGATCTCGAGGATGCGGTGGCGCGCGGCGAGTTCCGGGCCGACCTCTACTTCCGCATCTGCGTGGTGCCGATCGTCCTGCCGCCACTGCGCGACCGCAAGGGCGACATTCGGCCCCTCGCGCAGCTCTTCCTCGACCAGTTCAACGATCAGAACGGCACCAACGTGCGCTTTGCCGACGATGCCTTCGAGACGATCTGCAAGTGCAACTTCCCCGGCAACGTGCGCGAGTTGGAGAACTGCGTGAGCCGCGCCGCCGCGCTGTCCGACGGGGAGATCGTTCTGGGCGGCGAGCTGGCCTGCAACCAGGGCTCGTGCCTCTCGGCCGAGCTGTGGCGGCTGCAGGAGGGGGCCTCGCCGATCGGCGGGCTGGCGGTGGGGCGGGTGGTGACGCCCTCGATCCGCCGCCCCGAGCGCGCCGCGCCGCCCGAGCGTGTGGAGCCCGCCGACACCTTCCCGCGCCGCAAGACCGCCAATACCGCCCGCGAGGAGCTGATCGCGGCCATGGAAGAGGCGGGCTGGGTGCAGGCCAAGGCGGCGCGGCTGCTGGGGATGACCCCCCGGCAGGTGGCCTATGCGCTGCAGAAACACGGGATCGAGGTGCGCCGCATCTGATCCCGGCGCCTCCCCGGGGCGCTGAAGCGCGCGGCCACCCTCTCTCCCGGGCCGCGCGCTTTGCTTTTGCGGGGCAGCGGTTTGGATTTGACCGTTTCGCATCTTTGCCCGGCGCGTGTTGCACCGCCCCACGCTTTTGTCGCACCGCTTTGTGCCCAACCCGACAAACCGCCGCGCCAATGCCGCGGAAACCCCGGTGCAGCACATGGCACGCTCCTTGCTCCTCCCTGCCTAGTTAGCCAGACCCCAACAGCGAGGATGCGCCATGTCCGGAAATGTCATCTCACTCGACGGCCTGTCGGTCGGCTCGAAAGACACGTTGACCAAGGCGATGGAGGCGGACGGCTGTTCGTCGTCGGCCTGCGGCTCCTCCGACGCGCCCGAGGACATGGACCCGGCCACCTGGGAGAAGGTCAAGGATCACCCCTGCTACTCGGAAGAGGCGCACCATTATTTCGCGCGCATGCACGTGGCGGTCGCGCCCGCCTGCAACATCCAGTGCAACTACTGCAACCGCAAGTACGACTGCGCCAACGAAAGCCGCCCCGGCGTGGTCTCGGAGCGGCTCACGCCGGAGAACGCCGCGCGCAAGGTGATCGCCGTGGCCAACGAGATCCCGCAGCTCTCGGTGCTCGGCATCGCGGGGCCGGGCGACAGCGCCTACGACTGGCGCAAGACCCGCGAGACCTTCCGGCTCGTCCACCAGCAGCTGCCCGACATCAAGCTGTGCCTGTCGACCAATGGTCTCGCATTGCCCGAGCACGTCGATGACCTGATGGACATGAACATCGACCACGTCACCCTCACCATCAACATGATCGACCCCGAGGTCGGCACGAAGATCTACCCGTGGATTTTCTACGAGCACAAGCGCCGCACCGGGCTCGAGGCTTCGCAGTTCCTGCACGAGCGGCAGATGCAGTCGCTCGACATGCTGCACGAGCGCGGCATCCTGGTAAAGGTGAACTCGGTGATGATCCCCGGGATCAACGACGAGCACCTGCTCGAGGTCAACAAGGAGGTGAAGAAGCGCGGCGCCTTCCTGCACAATATCATGCCGCTGATTTCCGCGCCCGAGCACGGCACGGTCTTCGGCCTCGAAGGCCAGCGCGGCCCGACCGCAGCCGAGCTGAAGAAGCTGCAGGATGCCTGCGCGGGCGGGGCGAACCTGATGAAGCACTGCCGCCAGTGCCGCGCCGATGCGGTGGGGCTGCTCGGCGAGGATCGCGGGCAGGAGTTCACCATGGACCTCGTGCCCGACGAGGTGACCTATGACCCGGCCAAGCGCGAGACCTACAAGGAGTGGGTCGCCAAGGAACGCGAGGACCGCCGCGCCGCCGCCGCCGTGGCCAGGGCCGAGACCGATGCCGCCGTCGCCGAAGAGGCCGCGCCGATGCTCATTGCCGTCGCCACCAAGGGCGGCGGGCGGATCAACCAGCACTTCGGCCATGCCACCGAGTTCCAGATCTTCGAGGTGGATGCCCGGGGCGTCAACTTCGTCACCCACCGCCGCTGCGACAACTACTGCGTCGGCGGCTACGGCGAGGAGGACAAGCTCGAGCTGGTGATCAAGACGCTGGAGGGGATCGACACCATCCTCTGCGCCAAGATCGGGGATTGCCCGCGCGAGGACCTCGCCGCCGCCGGCATCGAGGCGATCCAGGACCACGCCTACGAGTACATCGAGACCGCCGTCTCCGCCGTCTACCGCGCCAAGCGTGGACTGCCGGCGGTCGAGGCCGAAACCGCCTGATGCATCCTCCGGCGCGCGGCGCAGCCCTCTCGCGCCGCCCCGATCCGCCGGATCCCAGCCACGCCCCGAAAGCCACGGATTAGGAGAGACAAGAGATGGCCCTGCAAATCATCCAGAGCAACTGCACCGTCTGCGGCGCCTGCGAGTTCGAGTGCCCGAACGCGGCGATCCTCTTCGAGAGCGACACCTACATCATCGACCCCGAGCTCTGCACCGAGTGCAAGGGCCACTACGACCGCCCGCAATGCGCCGAGGTCTGCCCGGTCCCCGAAACCTGCGTGCCGGCCTGAGCGATGCCCGAGGGTCCGGCACCGGTCGACTGGCAGGGGGAGGCGCTCGATTGCGCCGCCTGCCGCTTCCGCACGCGGCTCGACCTTGGCCAGTGCGGGCAGGGCTGGGCCTGCGCTCATGAACGCTATGCCAAGCGGATCGAACGGTTCTTCCTGCTCAACCCCGACCTTGCGGACATGTGCCTGAGCCACCCCTATTTCGAGACGCGGATGAATGCCGCGCGGGTGGCCTCGGTCTTCCGCCTGCCGCGGCTGCTGTCGGACGCGGATGCCGGGGTGCGCGCCATGGCGATCCTGCGCCTGCCGCCCGCCCATGCCGAGCGGCGCATCAAGGACCCCGACCGCCGCGTGCGCATCGCCGTGGCGCATCGGCTGCATCGCGAGCAGCTGCTGCCGATGGCGGCGGACGCGGACGGCTACGTGCGCTCGATCGTGGCACGGCGGGCGGAGCCGGGAATGCTGCCGATGATGATCGGCGATGCTGACCCCGAGATCCGCCGCATCGTCGCGCGGCGTGTGGGCGAGGGCTGGCTCGACCGCTTCCGCGCCGATCCGGATCCGCTGGTGCGGCGCGAGGCGGCGCTGCGGCGACCGGGGCTCTTTGCCGGCGATGACGACATGCGGGTGCGCCACGTGGTCGCCGAGGGCGGCTCTGCCGCAGATGTGCAGGCGTTGCTCGAAGACCCCGAAGACATCATCCGCGAGACCGCCGCCGCGCGGCTCGCGCAACTGAGGGAGGGCGCCTGATGTCCACCGACGACCGCGAGATCGAGGTCTACCGCGACCCGGCCTACATGCCGGGCGACAAGGTGATCTCGAAGAAGAACATCAAGAACGACGGTACCATGGCCGGCAAGGAAATCGGCGAAACCGTGGTCCGCAAGGGCGACGTCGGCTACGTGCGCGACATCGGCGTCTTCCTGCAGCAGTTCTACATCTACGCCGTCGATTTCGTCGACCGCGCCAGCATCGTCGGCATGCGCGAGCGCGAGCTGACCCCCGAGGGACCGCTGCTGCGGCGGCAGGACAATCCCGACGCGCTGCAATCCCACATCGTCACCCGATCCGCACAGGAGGCCGCCGAATGAAGGTCATGATCCGCGAAACCGCCAAGGGCATCGAGGCCTACGTGCCCAAGAAGGACCTCGAGGAGATGGTCGTCGAGACCGAGAAGGACGGGCTCTGGGGAGGCTGGGCGAAGCTGGCCAACGGCTGGGTCTTTGCCATGCCCGCTTTCGACGAGCCGCCGAAGCTGCCGATCACCGTGGATGCGCGCCGGCTCACCACCGCAGAGGAGGACTGACAGATGAATGCGCTCGACCAGCTCGAACAGGCGATGAACGAGGTCGCCGCCGGAAAACGCATCGCCTATCTCGGGCCCGAGGTCTCGGCGCTCTCGGGCGGCGCGGCCCCGACCACCCCCGCCGCGCTCTGCGCGCTGATCGAGGCGCAGGTGCGCGCGCCGCGCCGCGCCTCGGGCAACCTGTGGTCGGTGGCGCAATACGTCGAGAGCCGGAAGTTCCGCGCCACGCTCGACAAGATTGTCATCGAGGCCTTCGACGCGCCCGCGACGCAACCCAACCCGGTGCACGACTGGCTGGCGCGGGTGCGCCCGCCGATGGTGGTGGACACCTGGTACGACGACGGGCTGCTTCGGGCCTTCGGGACGGGCGGTAACTGGGGACTGGTGCAGGGCGTCAGCCGCAACGGCGAATGGATCGACATCTTCACCCGCGCCTATGACAGCGCCGGGCAGCAGGTCGAGACCGCCGATCCGGCATGGGAGACGCTGCTCTACAAGCCGCACGGGATCGCGCGGGCAGGGTCGTCGTATCTCATGTCCGACAGCGATTACGTCGAGGTGCTGACCGAGATCGACATCCAACGCCCCATTCCCGAAGAGGTGCAGGCGCGGCGCACGGGCAAGCCCTTCCTCTTCCTCGGCTGCCGTTTCGACGACCAGATGCTGCGCATCTTCGCCCGGCAGATCGCCAAGCGCTCGGGGCAGGGGCACGTGGCAGTGATGCCGGGCCCGCTCACCCGGATGGAGCAGAGGTTCCTCGAGGACACGGGCGTCACCTGGCTCGACCTGCCGGTCACGGCTGTGGCCGAGGCGCTGAGCGTGCCCGAGGGCTAGGGCGGGTCTTCGTACGGCGAGCGATCGACTCCCACGTCGCAGGCGTGGGGGCTTTCCAGTCCGGATGCGCTCACTCCGCCGCCATGTTCTGCGCGGTCTGCTTGTGGTGCGCCAGCTCGAGCACCGGGGCGATCCATCCGACCGCGTCCATGCGGCCGCTGAAGAACTCCGCCCCGGCCTGGGTGTGGTGGCCGTAGTCCGGGAAATACTGTTTCAGCGTGGCGCTGGCGGAATAGCAAGTCTCCTCGGCCTCCGAGCAGACGTAGTCCATGCGGTCGAGCACGATGAGGTCGGGGTATTGGGCCTTCAGCCGGTCGATCTCGGCATTGGCCGCGATCACCCGGTCTTCCGTCGCGCCGCTCTTGTAGATCTCGTAGTACTCGTGGTTCGAGCGCGAGACGATGGTTGCCGGATCGGTGATGCCCTCGGCCGCGGCGGCGTGCACCGTCTTGTCGAAGACCGTCCACTTGCCGCCGAGGTAGCTGGGGAACTCGAAGATGTTCTTCACGAGGATGACCGGCTTGCCGTCATCCAGCATGTGCTTCACCAGCTCTCCCAGCACTTCGATATCGTCGCGGGAGTCCTTGTAGCGGCTGACCACCATGACCGCGTCCGCCGCGGCGTAGCTGCGCGCGCTGAAGAACTTGCTGTGCGGCCCGAGATCGCCGATCTGGGTGGTGTAGCGGCCGGGCTGGATCCATTGCATCGCCTCCTCGCTGAAGAGGAGCATGTTGAAGATGTCCTTGGAGTGCGAGTTGCCGACCAGCAGCAGCCGCAGCTTCGAGCCGTCGGCGCTGAACCAGTCGCGCTCCTGGTGGCCGTTGTCGCAATTGCCGAGGCAGGCGAGGTTGTGGGCGTAGCCGCTGAACGGCATCGCGCTGGCCTCGAGCAGCGCCATGTTGTCGTTCGCGTAGTCGAGCAGGCTGATCTGGGAGTTGAGCGCGTTGAACTGGCCGCTGCGGTAATCGAGATAGTCGTACTTGTGGATGAAGAGCCCCAGCCCGGCAAAAACGGCGAGCCCGGTGGCGCTGACGCCGAACAGCTTGAAACGGGGGTAACGCCCCTTGCGGACCGGCGTCTCGACGTATTTCCAGCTCAGCGAGGCGAGCAGCAGCGTCAGCGCGATCAGCGCCGCCATGACGTACCAGGCGGGCTCTTCAAGAGAATTGTGTCGGGCGAAGGCCATCAGCGGCTGGTGCCAGAGGTAGGCGCTGTAGGAAATCAGCCCGACACCAACCATGGCGCGGGTGCTGAGCAGGCGCTGCACCAGGGTGCCGCCCGTGGCGAAGAGGATGATTAGCGCGGCACCGACCGTCGGGAGCAGAGTGATCAGGCTTGGCGTCGGTGTCTCGGCGGTGAAGCCGAAGACCGCGACGGCGATCAGCCCCAGCCCCAGCGCCGAAAGGCCGTTGCGCAGACCGGCAGCCAGCGGCGGGTGCCCGGCCCGCAGGTAGAAGGCGCAGAAGGCTCCGATCCCCAATTCCCAGGCACGGGCGTGCAGCAGGAAGAAGGCCGACATCGGGTCGGTCCGCACCTGCCATTGCGCCAGCGCGAGGCTGACCACGAAGATCGCGATCAGCACGTAGAGCACGACCTTCTGCCCATACCGCCAGAACAGCATCAAGAGCAGCGGGAAGAAGATGTAGAATTGTTCCTCAACCGCGAGGCTCCAGGTGTGCAGCATCGGTTTCAACTCGGCGGCGGTGTCGAAATAATCCGCCTCCATCCAGAACAGGATGTTCGAGGAAAAGGTCGCGACCCCCAGAAGACTGCGCACGAACTCGACGAAGTCCCTATCCTGCAGGTAGATCCAGCCCAGCAGCAGGGCGGTCACGCTGACCAGGCAGAGCGCGGGAAGAATGCGTTTCGCGCGACGTTCGTAGAAGCGCATCAGGCTGAACTCGCCGCGGCTCAGCTCGGCCACGATGATCGTGGTGATGAGGTGGCCGCTGATCACGAAGAAGATGTCGACCCCGACGTAGCCGCCGCTGAACAGGCTCGATCCGGCATGGAAGAGGATGACTGGAAGGACCGCGACGGAGCGCAAACCATCAATCTCGGAGCGGTACTTCATGGGAAATCTCCAGAACGCAAAGAGCTCACTGTAAAATGCGGGCCGGAAAAGCGGCCAACCGAAATTCTTGCTGTCAAATACTTACGGGCGACCGCGATTCGCGGCCGGAACAATATGGTCGAGTATATCGCGCCCGCCGCCAACCGATAGCCGCGATGCCCTGTTGAGATGTGTCACGCCCGGCGCTGCCCAAGCGGCGGGCAGGGGCCTCAGCCGCGGCGGCGGGGCTGGGGCTGGCCGGTCACGCCTTCCCAGAAGGCGTCGGCGCGTTTCTCGAAGGTCGCCGCCTCGCGCGCGTCGCTCTGGTAGAAGGCGCCCTGCGAAATGCCCGGGGCGTAGACCTGCTCGACCCAGCCGCGCGGGTCGTCATGCGGGAAGAGATAGCCGACGTGGCCGAGTTTCTCGGCGCCCTTGTAATGCGCATCGCGCAGGTGCAGCGGCACCGGGGCGGGCGGCTGGCTCGTGACATGGCCGAGCGCCGCGCCGATGCCCCGCGTCACCGAGCCCGACTTCGGCGCGCGGGCCACGTGCAGCGCGGCATGGGCGAGGATGATCTGGCTTTCCGGATAGCCGATCTTCTCCACCGCCTGCGAGGCGGCGACGGCGGTTTGCAGCGCGGTATTGTCGGCCAGCCCCACATCTTCCGAGGCGTGGATCATGATGCGGCGGGCGATGTAGCGCGGGTCCTCGCCGGCATGGATCAGCCGGGCGAGCCAGTAAAGGGTCGCGTCCGGATCCGAGCCGCGCATGGATTTCACGAAGGCCGACACCACGTCGTAATGCTGATCGCCCGAGCGGTCGTGGTTGATCGCCGCCGAGGCATAGGCCTCCTCGAGCATGGACTCGGTGATCTCCACCGCGCCGCCGTCCCGCCCGACGCCATGGCCGATGGCGAGGCTTTCCAGCGTGGTCAGCGCGCGGCGCGCATCGCCGCCGGAGCGCCCGGCGATCAGTGTCACCTGCTCGGGCGCCATGGTGACCTCGATGCCCTGCGAAGCCAGATGGTCGATGCCGCGGCGCACCACGACCTCCATGTCCTCGAGGGTCATCGGCTCGAGCTTGAGGATGGTCGAGCGCGAGACCAGCGCGGGCGGCAGCGCGTGGTAGGGGTTGCCGGTGGTCGCGCCGACGAAATCGGCGGTGCCTTCCTCGCAGATCGACAGCAGGTCGTCGGCCTGCGTGGCCGAGAAGCGGTGCACCTCGTCGACGAAGATCAGCAGTGGACGGATGCGCGCCTCGTCGGCGATCTTGCGCAGTTCCTTGACGCCGTCGCGGGTGGCGTGCAGCGGGCGGAATTCCTTGCCCAGCATGTTGCCCACGGCGCGGGCAATGGTGGTCTTGCCGATGCCCGGCGGGCCGTAGAGGATGATGCTCCCCAGCGCCTTGGCGGCGATGCGGCGGCGCAGGATCGAGCCGGGTGCGGTGATCGCCTGCTGCCCCACCACGTCGTCCAGCGTCTCGGGCCGCAGCGCGGCGGCGAGGGGCACATGGCCCTTGAGGGGCGCGGCGTCGAAGAGATCGCTCATGGTCGGGCCTGTGGTTGGGGCGTCGATCCCTGCGCTAGCAGATCGCGCGGGGGCGGGCAAATCCCTGTCACCGAGCCGCCTGATCGTTGCATCAATCTTTCTTCTACCGGCTGGTCTTGGCCGCAGGGCCTGCTAGAGCTTTGCGCAACAAGGCCCGTGCGGTGCGCTGCGCGGGCGGCACCACAGGAAGGACACCCGCATGAGTGATTTCGTCTTCGCCCCGCAGCCGCAGCCCTCGGTCGCCGTCACCGGCAGCGAGGCCCGCTTCCCGCTGCGCCGGATCTTCTGCGTCGGCCGCAACTACGCCGAGCACGCGCGCGAGATGGGGCATGATCCGGACCGCGAGCCGCCGTTCTTCTTCGACAAGCCGATCGACACCATCGCCGAGGCCGGGGATGCCATTCCGTACCCGCCCGCGACCGCCGACCTGCACCACGAGGGCGAACTGGTGGTGGCGCTCGGCAAGGGCGGCGTCGACATTCCCGAGGATGAGGCACTTGACTGCGTCTGGGGCTATGCCGCCGGGATCGACCTCACCCGCCGCGACGTGCAGGCCGAGGCCAAGAAGAAGGGTCGGCCCTGGACCATGGCCAAGGGGTTCGACTACGCGGCGGTCTGCGGGCCGGTGCATCCGGTGGCCGAAGTCGGGCATCTCGACAAGGGCACGCTGCGGCTCGCCGTCAACGGCGAGGAGCGGCAGAACGGCGACATGGCGCAGATGATCTGGTCGGTGCCCGAGGTGATCTCTTACCTGTCGGGGCTGGTCGAGCTGAAGGCCGGGGACCTGATCTACACCGGCACGCCGGCAGGGGTGAGCGCGCTGGAGCGCGGCGATACCTGCGTGGTCGAGATCGAGGGGCTCGCGCCGCTCAGCATCAGCATCGCCTGAGGCGGCAATGCCTGCGATGGCGAGGCCCGGGGCCGCGCCATCACCGGTTCCGGGTCAGTCCTCCCAGTCGCCGGAAAACCCCTTGGGGATCATGAGGATATCGCGATCCACCGTATTGACGTCGGTGCGCCCGCAAAGCGCCATCGACACGTCGAGTTCCTTGTGGATCACCTCGAGCGCGCGTGTCACGCCGGCCTCGCCCATGGCGCCGAGGCCATAGATGTAGGCGCGGCCGATCCAGCAGCCCTTGGCGCCCATGGCGACGGCCTTCAGCACGTCCTGGCCCGAGCGCACGCCGCTGTCGAGATGCACCTCGATCTTGTCGCCTACCGCATCCATGATCGGCGCCAGCGCGCGGATCGAGCTGAGCGCGCCGTCGAGCTGCCGCCCGCCGTGGTTCGACACGACGATGGCATCGGCGCCGACGTTGCAAGCTTCCAGGGCGTCGCGCGGGTCGATGATGCCCTTGATGATCAGCGGGCCGTCCCACATCTTGCGGAACTCGCGGATGCGGTCCCAGTCGAGCGCCTGGTCGAAGCTCTGCGCGGTCCAGGTGGTCAGCGAGGAGGGGTCCGTCACACCCTTGGCGTGGCCGACGATATTGCCGAAGAACCGCCGCTTGGTCTGCAGCATTTCCAGCCCCCACGGCACCTTCGTGGCCATGTTGGCGATCGACTTCGGGGTCAGCTTGGGCGGGGCCGAGAGGCCATTCTTCAGATCCTTGTGGCGCTGGCCGAGCATCTGCAGATCGACCGTGATCACCGCCGCCGAGCACTTGGCGTCCTTGGCTCGGTCGAAGAGACGCTTCATGTAGTCGTCGTCCTTGAGCGTGTAGACCTGCATCCAGAACGGCTTGGAGGTGTTCTCGGCCACGTCCTCGATCGAGCAGATCGACATGGTCGACAGGCAATAGGGCACGCCGAACTTCTCGGCCGCCTTGGCCGCCTTGATCTCGCCGTCGGCGTTCTGCATCCCGGTCATGCCGACCGGCGCGAGCGCCACCGGCATTGCCACGTCCTGCCCGATCATCTGCGTCGCCGTGCTGCGTCCGGTCATGTCGATGGCGACGCGCTGGCGCAGGTAGAGCTGGTCGAAATCCGAGCTGTTCTCGCGGAAGGTCTGCTCTGTCCAGCTGCCCGACTCGCAGTAGTCGTAGAACATCTTGGGCACCCGGCGCTTGTAGATGCGCTTGAGGTCTTCGATCTCGGTGATCACGGGCATGGGCCGGGGTTCCTCCTTGGACTGGTCAGGTTTCCTTACCGCTTCCGGGAAATTTGCGCAATGACGTGTGCTTGTATCTCCCCCTGCAAGACCGTTTAGTGCGCGCGAGCAGCTCGGAGGCATGATGCAGGACATTTTCTGGGGCGTTGGCGGCGGCATGATCGCGGCGATCGCGACCACGGCGGGGGCGATCCCGGCGCTGGTCGGGCGCAAGATGACGCAGGCCACGTCGGACATGATGCTGGGCTTCGCCGCGGGCGTGATGCTCTCGGCCTCCTATTTCTCGCTGATCATCCCGGGCATCGACGTGGCGCAGGAGCAGACAGGATCGGTCTGGATCGCCGCCGCCATCGCCGCTTTCGGCATCGCCTTCGGGTCGGGTTTCGTGGCCTGGCTCAACCACGCCATTCCGCACGAGCACTTCAAGACCGGCCCCGAGGGCGGGGCGGACCAGGCCACCTTTGCGCGGATCTGGCTCTTCGTGCTGGCGATCTCGATCCACAACTTCCCCGAGGGGCTGTCGATCGGTGTCGCCTATGGGGTCGACCGGACCAACGGGTTTTCGGTGATGACCGGCATTTCGCTGCAGGACATGCCCGAGGGGCTGGCCGTGGCGGTGGCGCTGGTCGGCCTGGGGTACTCGCGCTGGAAGGCGCTGCTCTACACCGCGCTCACCGGGCTGGTCGAGCCGGTGGGGGCGCTGTTCGGGGTTGTCGCGGTCTCGGTCAGCTCGGTGCTGCTGCCCTGGGGGCTGACCTTTGCGGCCGGCGCGATGCTCTACATCATCAGCCACGAGATCGTCCCCGAGACCCACCGCAACGGCCACCAGAAGCGGGCGACGACGGGGCTGCTCTTCGGGCTGATCCTGATGATGTTCCTCGACGTGACGCTGGGCTGACAGGCCCGGCGCTCGCTCTTCCGTGAGGGCGCGCGCCGTGCCACTGGACCTCGCGGACGCGCGGGCATAGGGTCCGCGCAACTTTCGCAGGAGACACGACGATGGCAACGGGCAAGAACATCCGCACCTATTTCCAGGGCACCTGGCACGATGGCGACGTGATGATCATGCGCGGCGCCGACCACGCCGCCTGGCTGGGCAGTTCGGTCTTCGACGGCGCCCGCTACGTCAACGGCATCGCCCCGGATCTCTACGCCCACTGCGCGCGGATCAACCGCTCGGCCAAGGCGCTGATGCTGACGCCCTTCGTGTCGACCGAGGAGATGGTGCAGATCGTCTGGGAGGGTCTCGCGGCCTACCCCAAGGAGGCGGCAATCTACATCCGCCCGATGTACTGGGCGACGCAGGGCGACTCCACGGCCATCGTGCCGGGCGAGGAGGGCACCGCCTTTGCCATCTCGCTCGAGGAGATTCCCATGGCGCCCGAGGGCGCGGCGACCCACCTGGGCCGCACCAGGTTCCGCCGCCCGGTGCTCGAGAGCTCGGTCTGCAATGCCAAGGCCGGCTGCCTCTATCCCAACAACGCCCGCATGCTGCGTGATGTGCGCTCGCGCGGCTTTGGCAATGCGCTGGTGGCCGACGCGCTCGGCAATGTCGCCGAGAGCGCCACGGCCAACGTCTTCATGGTCAAGGACGGTGTGGTCTTTACCCCGATCGCCAACGGCACCTTCCTGTCGGGCATCACCCGCGCGCGCCACATCCAGAACATGCGCGCCGACGGCATGGAGGTCCACGAGGCGGTGCTGTCCTTCGAGGATTTCGAGGGCGCCGACGAGGTCTTCCTGTCGGGCAACCTGCAGAAGGTGACGCCGGTCTCGGGCTTCGAGGATACCAACTATCAGATCGGTCCCGTGGCGCGCCGCGTGCGCGAACTCTACTGGGACTGGGCGCTGACCGAAGGCTGAGCCTTGCGCCGCGAGCCGCCGCTTCGCGCGACACGCCCGCAGGAGCCGCAGCGCAAGGTGCTGCGGGCGGAACGATATTTCGACGCCGCAACGGATCGGGGCGCACCGCGGGTCGGCCCGGGGCAGGGCGCCGCCGCCGCAGCGGACGGGGCGGGGCTCCGCGCCAAGCGGGCATCGGGGTTCACTGGGGGCTCCGCTGCACGCCAGGCGCCGCGCAAGTCCCGCAGAAATGTAGCGCGGGGCATTCGCGCCGTGCCGCTGCTGCTCAGCCTCGCGCTCGGCCTCTGGGCACTGACCACCCATCCCTTTGCCCAGCCCTTCCTCACCGCCAGCGAGGCGGAGGTGCGCCGCGCGCTTGACGCGGCGCTGGTGCAGACCCTCACCCCGGAGCGGCTGGCGCAGGAGATCGGCGCGGCGCTGGAGGCGCAGGACCTTGACCGCATCGACATGCTGCTGCCGGTGGCGGCGCGGATCGGGGTCGCGCCTGAACATGCGCAGTCCGAGCAGATCGACGCGCTGCGCGAGGCCAAGGACAGCGTCTGGGGCAAGGTCGAGGCCTGTGGCATCTGCGCCGCCGACATCGCCAATTGCCCCTCGTTGCAGATGCTGGCCTATTGCGGCATCCCGCTGGAACTGACCCCGATCGGCGATCTCAATGCGCTGCGCCGCGCCGGGGGCGACTATTTCAGCGGTGCCGAGGTCGACAAGGTCGAGGTCACGCTGGCCACAGTGGGGCTCGCCGCGACCGGCACGCTGGCGCTGACCGGCGGCACCTCGGCCACGGTCAAGGCCGGGGCCACCGCGCTGCGCATGGGGCGGCGGCTGCGCACGCTGACGCCCTCCTTCCTCGACGAGCTGGCGCGGCTGGCCGATCCGGCGATGCTGCGGCGGCTGGTCTCGGGCACAGGCGACGCCGCTGACAGCGCCCGGCTGGCAAGGGCCGAGGCGGTGGCCGGCGACGTGAGCCGGGTGGTGGGGGATACCTCGATGACCGATGGCGTGCTGCTGCTGCGCCACGTCGACGGCGCCGAGGATGCGGCGCGGCTGGCGCGGGTGTCGGAGGTGGCGGGCTCCGAGACGCGCGGGGTGATGGAAGTGCTGGGCAAATCGCGGACCTTCCGCACCCTGGTGCGCGTCTCGGACCACGCCTTTGCCACGGTGGCGCTGCTCTGGCTGGCCTTCGCGCAGGCGCTCACGGCGCTCGGGGGCTGGCTCGGAACGCGGATGCTGCGGCCTGTCGCGCGGGGCATGGCGGCGCATCTCGAACGCTGACATCGGACGGATCGTCGGGCATTTTTCGACGGTGGCAAAAGCCCGTTGCCTGCGCCTTGCCCCTGCGCCATGATCGCCCCGAAGGAGACTTGGGATGCGCAAATTTCTCGTCGTGCTGGACGACAGCCGCGAATGCCTCAATGCCATGCGGTTCGCCGCCATGCGGGCGGCCAAGACCGGGGGCGGCGTTGCGATCCTCTCGGTGATCGAACCGGACGAATTCAACCACTGGATCGGGGTCGGGGACATCATGCGCGAAGAGGCGCGGGAGCGCATCGAGGCGCATTACGAGGTCTTTGCCAAGTGGATGCGCGACCGGCAGGGGGTCGACCCCGAGCTGGTGATCCGCGAAGGCGACCCGGTGACCGAGATCCTCGGGCAGGTGAACGACGATCCCAGCATCGGCGTGCTGGTGCTCGGCGCGGCCGCCGACAAGAAGGGGCCGGGGCCGCTGGTCAATCAGATGACCCGCAGCTCGGGCAGCCTGCCGATCCCGCTGACCATCGTGCCCGGCGACATGTCCAAGGAGCGGCTCGAGGCCATCACCTGAGCGAGGCTGGCGGGCGGTAGTCGGCGACTGCCGCGACCTGATCTGCTCGAAACTGCCCGACTCTCCAATTTAGAACCGTTCCAAAACTTGACGTCCGAGCAGCGGCGGCGCATATAGGGTGCAGCCCGGAGAAAGGTATCTCGCAGATGTTCATCCAGACCGAATCCACCCCGAACCCCGCGACGCTGAAGTTCCTGCCGGGCCAGACCGTGCTCGACGCAGGCACCGCGGATTTCCCCAGCCCCGAGGGCGCCGAAACTTCGCCGCTCGCCAAGCGCCTGTTCGGCGTGAGCGGCGTCACCGGCGTGTTCTTCGGCAACGACTTCGTCACCGTGACGAAGGACGAGGCGGCTGATTGGGATCACGTGAAACCCGCCGTTCTCGGCGCGATCATGGAGCACTTCCAGTCCGGCGAGCCGGTGATGGCAGGCGAGGCGCAGGCCTCCGGCCACAAGGAGTTCACCGGCGAGGACGCCGAGATCGTCGGCCAGATCAAGGAGCTGCTCGACAGCCGCG
Source organism: Alloyangia pacifica (assembly GCF_020524285.1). GTDB lineage: Bacteria > Pseudomonadota > Alphaproteobacteria > Rhodobacterales > Rhodobacteraceae > Salipiger > Salipiger pacificus_B. Next base: position 133,997 of record NZ_JAIVKX010000009.1, on the reverse strand, counting down.
TGCGCCCGGCCGTGGCGCAGGACGGTGGCGACATTACCTTCCACGGTTTCGACCGCGGCGTGGTCTACCTGCACATGCAGGGCGCCTGCGCCGGCTGCCCGTCCTCGACGCTCACCCTGAAGATGGGCATCGAGAACCTGCTGCGCCACTATATCCCCGAGGTCACCGAGGTGCGCCCGGTCGCCGTCTGAGCGTCCGGTTCCATCCATGAGTGATCTTCTGATCCTGTCGTTCGACACATCGGCCGCGCATTGCGCGGCCGCTTTGCTGCGCGGCGACATTGTGCTGGCCGCCCACGCCGAGGAGATGGGCCGCGGCCAGGCCGAACGCCTTATGCCGCTGCTCGAGGAGGTGCTCGCCGAGGGCGGCGTCACCTGGGCTGATCTCGACCGCATCGCCGTCGGCATCGGGCCGGGCAATTTCACCGGCATCCGCATTTCCGTCTCGACCGCGCGCGGTCTGGCGCTGGGGCTCGGAAAGCCCGCCATGGGAGTCAGCACCTTCGAGGCGGTCCACCTCGAGGCGCCGGACGCGCTGGCCGGTGTGCCGGCGCCGCGCGGACAGGTCTACGTGCAGCGCCACTGGGGCACGCCCGAGCTGGTGCCCGCCGAGGGCACCGAGGCGCTGCTGCCACCCGAGCCGCGCGAGCTGGCGATCCGCATCGCCCGCGCCGCCGCGCTCAAGCAGCCCGACCAGCGTCCGGCGCCGCTCTACATCCGTCCCGCCGATGCCGCGCCGTCGCGCGATGCGGCGCCGCGGTTGCTGGACTGAGCCGGTGAGCCTTTCGGCCGAGCAGCTCGCCGCGCTTTCGGCGCGCGCCTATACCCACATGCAGCCCTGGAGCGCCCAGGCCTTCGCGGGGACGCTGGAGCAACCGGCGTCGCTGCTGGTGAGCGAGGCGGGCGGCTTCGTGCTGGGGCAGGTGGTGCTCGACGAGGCGGAGATTCTCGCCCTCGCCACCGATCCCGCGGAGCAGCGGCAAGGGGTGGGGCGGCGGCTGCTGCAGACTTTCGAGGCTGCGGCGCGGGCGCGCGGCGCCGCAATGGTGTTTCTCGAGGTGGCGGCTGCAAATACCCCGGCCCAGGGGTTCTATGCCGCCTGCGGGTACACGTTATCCGGGTGCCGGAAAGGCTATTATCGTCATGCGGATGGCAGCCGCGACGACGCGCTGCTCATGCGCCGGGCGCTGACCTGAGGTTACATGTCACGATGCGCCAACCCTGTGCGCAGACTTGCAAAAACCTGTTGACCCTCCGGTAGCGCACAGGATTAATCGGGCATGATCTGCCACAGTGCAGTCCAATTCGCGGGCCAGCTGAATGATGCCCGCACGTCCAGACCCGGGAGCAAGACATGACCTTCATGAAATCCATCCTCGGCACCGCCGCGACGCTGGCCCTGACTGCCGGCGCAGCGCTGGCGGATCCGGCGCTGATCTACGATCTCGGCGGCAAGTTCGACAAATCCTTCAACGAGGCGGCCTACAACGGCGCCGAGATGTTCGTGAAGGAAACCGGCGGCGCGTACCGCGATATCGAACTGCAGTCGGAAGCACAGCGCGAGCAGGCCCTGCGCCGCTTTGCCGAGGCCGGTTTCAACCCGGTCGTGACCACCGGCTTCTCGATGTCCTCGCCGATCGCCGCGGTCGCCACCGACTACCCCGACACCAAGTTCGTCACCATCGACGGCTACGTCGATCCGGCAGAGCACCCGAACGTGCTGTCGATCCTCTTCTCCGAGCATGAGGGGTCGTACCTCGTCGGCATGCTGGCGGCGATGGCGTCTGAGTCGGGCACCGTCGGCTTCGTCGGCGGCATGGACATCCCGCTGATCCGCAAGTTCGCCTGCGGCTATGCCCAGGGCGCCAAGGCGGTCAGCGACGACATCACCGTGATCTCCAACATGACCGGCACGACCCCGGCGGCCTGGAACGACCCGGTGAAGGGCTCCGAGCTGACCAAGGCGCAGATCAGCCAGGGCGCCGACGTGGTCTTCGCTGCCGCCGGCGGCACCGGCATCGGCGTGCTGCAGACCGCCGCGGACGAGGGCATCCTCTCGGTCGGCGTGGACAGCAACCAGAACTACCTGCATCCGGGCAAGGTTCTGACCTCGATGCTCAAGCGTGTCGACGTGGCCGTGGCCGAGGCGATGACCGCGGGCACCGAGCTGGAAACCGGCGTGAAGGTGCTGGGCCTTGCCGAGAACGGCGTCGGCTACGCGCTCGACGAGAACAACGCCGAGCTGATCACCGACGAGATGAAGACTGCCGTCGACGCCGCGCGCGAGCAGATCGTGGCGGGCGAGATCGAGGTTCACGATTACTCGGCGGATGACAGCTGCCCGGCGCTGAACTTCTGATCCGGACTTGACGAGCGGGGGCGCGGCTGTTGCCGTGTCCCCGTTTTTCTCTTTCGTGTGGCCCGGTTCCTCGTCTACAGGAAACCGGGCCATACTTTCCATTGCCGCGAGGCTTCGCATGACCGACATCCCCGCCATCGAGCTGAAGGGCATCTCCAAGGCCTTCGGCCCCGTCCAGGCCAACAAGGACATCTCTATCCGCGTGATGCCCGGCACCATCCACGGCATCATCGGCGAGAACGGCGCAGGGAAATCGACGCTGATGTCGATCCTCTACGGTTTCTACCGGGCCGATGCTGGCGAGATCTGGGTCAACGGGCAGAAGAAGGACATCACCGACAGCCAGGCCGCGATCTCGGCGGGCATTGGCATGGTGTTCCAGCACTTCAAGCTGGTGCAGAATTTCACGGTGCTGGAAAACGTTATCCTCGGCGCCGAGGACGGGCCGATGCTGCGCCCCTCGCTGGCGCGCGCCCGCGGCGTGCTGAAGCAGCTGGCCGAGGAATACGAGCTGTCGGTCGATCCCGACGAGCTGGTCGAGAACCTCTCGGTCGGCCACCAGCAGCGCGTCGAGATCCTGAAGGCGCTCTACCGCCAGGCCGACATCCTCATTCTCGACGAGCCCACCGGGGTGCTGACCCCGGCCGAGGCCGACCACCTGTTCCGCATCCTCGATCACCTGCGCGCCGAGGGGAAGACGGTTATCCTGATCACCCACAAGCTGCGCGAGATCATGGAGATCACCGACACCGTCTCGGTGATGCGCCGCGGCGAGATGACCGCCACGGTCAAGACCGCCGAGACCTCGCCCGAGCAGCTCGCCGAGCTGATGGTCGGCCGCAAGGTGCTGCTGCGCGTCGACAAGACCGCGGCACAGCCGGGCGAGGTTCTGCTCGACGTGCAGAACCTGCGCCACGTGGACGACGCCGGGGTCGAACGCCTCAAGGGGGTGTCGCTGCAACTGCGCGCCGGCGAGGTGCTGGGCATCGCCGGGGTCGCCGGCAACGGCCAGTCCGAGCTGCTCGAGGTGCTGGGCGGCTACGCCGATGCCACCGGTGCGGTGACCATGAAGGGGGCGGCCCTGCCGCTCACGGGCGCGGGCGCCGACGGCAGCGCCCGGCGCAAGGCCGGGATCGGCCACGTGCCGGAGGACCGCCAGGAAGAGGGGCTGATCATGCCCTACACCGCCTGGGAGAACACCGTCTTCGGCTACCATCGCGACCCGCACTACCAGTCGGGCATGCTGATGAACAATGCGCTGATCCGCGAGGAGGCGCAGGACAAGATGACCCGCTACGACGTGCGCCCGCCGAACCCGAACCTCGCGGCGCGCAACTTCTCGGGCGGCAACCAGCAGAAGATCGTGCTGGCGCGCGAGATCGAGCGCGACCCGGACGTGCTGCTGATCGGCCAGCCCACCCGCGGCGTCGACATCGGTGCCATCGAGTTCATCCACCAGGAGATCATCCGCCTGCGCGACAAGGGCAAGGCGATCCTGCTGGTGTCGGTGGAGCTCGACGAGATTTTCTCGCTCTCGGACCGTATCGCGGTGATGTTCGACGGGCAGATCATGGGCGAGCGCATGCCGGACGAGACCGACCAGACCGAGCTCGGCCTGCTGATGGCCGGCGTGACCGAAAAGCCCGAGGGCCGGGTTATCGACGCGGTGGATGCCTCGCTGCACGAAAAGGAAGCGCGCGAGGCGGCACAGCATGACTGACCGCGCTCCTTTATCTTCCCGAAAATACTCCCGCCGGAGGCAGACGCGCGCACTGGGCGCGCCCCTGGCGACCATGAACGAGGTTCCGAATGGATAAGATGCCCGCTTGGGCCGATGCGGTGCTCGTGCCCCTGATCTCGATCCTGCTGGCGGCGATCCTGTCGGCGCTGGTGATCCTCGCCATCGGCGAGAACCCGGTCGAGGCCTTCAAGCTGATGGTCGACGGCGCGCTGATGCGCAGCTCCGGCTGGGGCTACACGCTCTATTACACCACCAACTTCATCTTCACCGGACTCTGCGTCGCGGTGGCCTTCCATGCCAAGATGTTCAACATCGGCGGCGAGGGGCAGGCGATGATCGGCGGGCTCGGCGTGGCGCTGGCCTGCCTGTTCATTCCCTTCCCGCACTGGTCGATCGCGCTGGTCGTGGCGACCCTGGCGGCGGCGGCCTTCGGCGCGGGCTGGGCCTTCATCCCGGCCTGGCTGCAGGCCAAGCGCGGCAGCCACATCGTGATCACCACGATCATGTTCAACTTCATCGCGGCGGCGGTGCTGAACTACGTGCTGGTGAACCTGCTGCGCCCCGTGGGCGCGATGGAGCCGGCCACCGGGCGGTTCCCCGAAGCCACCCACCTGCCGACCTTCCAGGATCTCTTTGCCACGGCCGAGAACCCGCTGTTCCGCGGCTCGCCGGCCAACGTGACCTTCTTCCTCGCCGTGGCGGCCTGCGTCGCCTTCTGGTACCTGATCTGGCGCACCAAGCTGGGCTACGAGATCCGCGCCTTCGGCCATTCCGAGAGCGCCGCGCGCTACGCCGGGATCTCGCCGGTGCGGATCACCGTGGTTGCCATGCTGATCTCCGGCGGGCTGGCCGGGATGATGGCGCTCAACACCACCATGGGCGAGGCGGAACGGCTGGTGCTCAACGCCACCGAGGGCGCGGGCTTCATCGGCATCGCCGTGGCCCTCATGGGCCGCTCGCACCCGGTGGGCGTGTTCCTCGCGGCGCTGCTCTTCGGCTTCCTCTACCAAGGCGGCGCGGAACTGGCGCTCTGGACCAATATCCCGCGCGAGCTGATCACCGTGATCCAGGCGCTGGTGATCCTCTTCACCGGGGCGCTCGACAACATGGTGCGACTGCCGCTCGAAAAACTCTTCCTCGCCACGCGCCGGAGGTCCTCGTGATGGATTACGCGACGCTTCTGCAGGTGCTCGACTCGACCGTGCGCCTCGCCACGCCGCTGCTTCTGGCCTGCCTCGCCGGCCTCTTCTCGGAACGCGCCGGCATCGTCGACATCGGGCTCGAGGGCAAGATGCTGGCCTCGGCCTTCCTCTCGGCGGCGATCGCGGCGGTCACCGGCTCGGTCTGGCTCGGCCTGCTGGCGGGCATCGCCGCCTCGATGATCATGTCGGGCATCCACGGGCTGGCCTCGATCACCTTCCGCGGCAACCAGCTGATCTCGGGTGTGGCGATCAACTTCCTCGCCTCGGGCATCACCGTGCTGATCGCGCAGGACTGGTTCAGCCAAGGCGGGCGCACACCGTCGCTGATGGGCGACGGCCGGTTCGAAAGCATCACGCTGCCCTTCGCCGAGGCGCTGCGGGGCGTGCCAATCATTGGCCCGCTCTACTACGAGCTGATCTCGGGTCATTCGATCCTCGTCTACGTCGCCTTCCTGATGGTGCCGCTGACCTGGTGGATCCTCTTCCGCACCCGCTTCGGCCTGCGCTTGCGCGCGGTCGGCGAGGCCCCGGAAGCGGTCGACACCGCGGGCGTCTCGGTGGTCGGGCTGCGCTTTGCCGCCATTGCCATCTGCGGGCTGCTGACCGGCCTTGCGGGCGCCTATCTCGCCACCGGCCTGCAGGCGGGCTTCGTGCGCGAGATGACTGCGGGCCGCGGCTACATCGCGCTGGCGGCGCTGATCTTCGCCAAGTGGCGACCGTGGTACGCGCTCTATGCCTGCCTGCTCTTCGGCCTGCTGCAGGCGGTGGCGCTACGCTACCAGAACATCGACCTCGGGGGCTTCATCATCCCGGTGCAGTTCATGGATGCGCTGCCGTACATCCTGACGGTGGTGATCCTCGCCGGTTTCGTCGGCAAGGCGATCCCGCCGCGCGCCGGCGGCGAGCCCTACGTCAAGGAACGCTGAGCGGATCCCTACTCCTGCCCGGCGCCGCGCGATGCGATGGCGCCGGGCAGTGCGTATTTTTAAAGAGAAGAATCCTTACGTGCGGTGCACCGAAGTGGGGGCGGCGCGCCAGAGCCGCCCTTTCGTTTCTTTGACGAAGACGCACTTTCGGCACGAGAGGGCGAAGCGGCGCCCGGGCTGTGGGAAAAGCGCCGCGGCGCAGCACAATGCCGTGGCTGTCACGCCGGGGCCGTTGCCAAATCGCTGCGACGGACGCAAGGTCAGCCCATGCAGATCTACCTCCCCATCGCCGAGGTTTCGGTCAATGTCTTCCTGCTCTTCGGGTTGGGCGGGATGGTCGGCATCCTTTCGGGCATGTTTGGGGTCGGCGGGGGGTTCCTGATCACCCCGCTGCTGTTCTTCATGGGCATTCCGCCCGCCGTCGCGGTCGCCACCGGCGCGAACCAGATCGTGGCAAGCTCGATCTCCGGCGTGCTGGCGCATTTCAAGCGCAAGACGGTGGATCTGCGCATGGGGCTGGTGCTGCTGGCGGGCGGGCTGATCGGCGCGGCGCTCGGGGTGTGGATCTTCAACCTGCTGAAAAGTATGGGCCAGGTCGATCTGCTGGTGCGCCTGTGCTACGTGGTCTTCCTCGGGATCATCGGCGGGCTGATGTTCGTCGAGAGCCTCAACGCCATCTTCAAGTCGCGCAAGGGCGCTGCCCCGAAACGCCGCCATCACGGCTGGGTGCACGGGCTGCCCTTCAAGATGCGTTTCCGCACCTCGGGGCTCTACATTTCGGCCATCCCGCCGGTTCTGGTGGGTTTCGCGGTCGGGGTGCTGGCGGCGATCATGGGTGTGGGCGGCGGCTTCATCATGGTGCCGGCGATGATCTACCTGCTCGGCATGCCGACCAAGGTGGTGGTGGGCACCTCTCTGTTCCAGATCATCTTCGTCAGCGCCTTCACCACGCTGCTGCACGCCACCACGAACTACACGGTCGACATCCTGCTGGCGCTGGTGCTGATCCTCGGCGGCGTCATCGGCGCGCAGATCGGCACCGCCTTCGGCACCCGTCTCAAGGCCGAGCAGCTGCGCATCGCGCTGGCCTCGCTGGTGCTGCTGGTCTGCGGCAAGCTGGCGCTGGATCTGTTCATCACGCCGTCGGAACTCTACGAGCTGGTGTCGCGATGAGAGTCCTCGCCGCCCTCCTGCTTCTGCTCGCCGCGCTGCCCGCGCGGGCCGAGGAGGTGGTGCTGGGCCTCAGCCAGTCGAACGTGTCGATCACCACCGATTTCGACGGCTCGGACATCCTGATCTTCGGGGCGGTGAAACGCGAGATCGCGATCCAGCAGGACCCGCCGCTGCAGGTGATCGTCACCGTCGAAGGCCCGCTCGAGCCGGTCACCGTCTGGCGCAAGGCGCGCAAGCTCGGGATCTGGGTCAACGCCGAGGCGGTGGAGGTCGACAGCGCCCCCGGCTTCTACGCGGTTGCGACGTCGGCGCCGTGGAACCAGAGCATCTCTGCGGTGGAGGACCTGCGCCACAAGGTCTCGATCCCGCGCGCCATCCGCTCGGTCGGGGCGCCAATGGACATCATGGACAGCGAGGCGTTCACCGAGGCGCTGATCCGGGTGCGCGAGCGGCAGGGGCTCTACAAGGTCGAGGAGGAAAGCGTGGACCTGCGCGAGTCGACCCTGTTCGACACATCGATCTCGATGCCCGCCAATATTTCGGAGGGGCGCTACCTGACCCGGGTCTTCCTGACCCGTGCGGGGCGGGTCGTCGCGGTGCACGAAAGCGAGATCCAGGTCGGCAAGGTCGGGCTCGAGCGCTGGCTCTTCACCCTCTCGCGGCAGATGCCGCTGGCCTACGGGTTGCTGTCGCTGGCAATTGCCGCGCTGGCGGGCTGGGGCGCCTCGGCGCTGTTCCGGGCGATCCGATCCGCATGAGCCGCACGCCCCCCGCAACCCGCGCCGACTATTGCGCCTTCTACCCGATCGCCACCCGGTGGAAGGACATGGACGCCTACGGGCACCTGAACAATGCGTCCTACCTGTCCTATCTCGATACGGCGGTGACGCTCTGGCAGCTCGCGGCCGGCATGGAGATCGACCAGCCCGGCGGGCTGCGCTTTCTTGCGGTGCAGAACGGCTGCACCTACCATGCCGAGGCGCGGTTTCCGGACGTGCTGCACGCGGGGGTGCGCTGCGGCCACCTCGGACGCAGTTCCGCGCGCTTCGAGGTGGGCTTCTTTCGCAACGATGAAGACCGCGCCTGCGCCGAGGGATTCATCGTGCACGTCCTGGTGGACGCGCAGGCCCGGCCCGAGCCGATTCCGGAGCGCTTCCGCCCGGTGATCGAAGCCATCCTGCGGGGCGGCTGAGGCGCGCGCCAGCGCCGGAAACAGCGCCTGAGATATGGCCGGGCGCCGTCCTGGCACACAGAAGGAGACACCGATGACCACGCTTCCGATCGACCCAGAACGGTTTCTCGCGGACCTCCACATGCTGCGCTCCTTCGGCGCCACCGGCGTCGGCAAGGGCGTCTGCCGCCCGGCCTTTTCCGAGGCCGATCTCGAGGCCCGCGACTGGCTGGCCGGGCGCATGGAAGAGGCAGGCCTGCGGGCGCATTTCGACCCGGTGGGCTCGCTCTTCGGGCTGGTCGACGGGCCGTCGCTGCTGATCGGCTCGCATTCCGACAGCCAGGTCGAGGGCGGCTGGCTCGACGGCGCGCTCGGGGTGATCGCCGGGCTCGAGGTGGCGCGCGCCGCGCAGGAAGCAGGTGGCCCGCCGGTGTCCTGCGTGTCCTTCCAGGACGAGGAAGGGCGCTTCGGCGTGACCACCGGCAGCGCGATCTGGGGCGGCAATATCTCGCTGGGCGAGGCGGATGCGCTGCAGGGGCCCGACGGCACGCCGCTTTCCGAGGCCCGCAAGGCGCTGGGAGCACGCGCCGGTGCCTTCCTCGATCCGGACCGTTTCACCGGCTTTCTCGAGATGCACATCGAGCAGGGGCCGGTGCTCGACACCGAGGGCGGCAGCCTGGGGGTGGTCGAGGCGATCGTCGGCATGCGCAATCTGTCGATGACGCTGAAGGGCGCGCAGAACCATGCCGGCACCACGCCGATGCGGCTGCGCAAGGACGCCTTCCAGGGGCTCGCGGCCTTCGCCACCGCGCTCAACGACCGCTTCCGCAACGTGGTCACCCCGGCAACCGTCTGGACCATCGGCCACGTCGAGGTGCACCCCAACGCCCATGCCATCGTCCCCGGCGAGGTGCGCTTCACCCTGCAATGGCGCGACGGCTCGGCGGACCGGCTCGACCGGATGGAGGCCATCGCGCGCGAGACGATTGCCGAGGTCTGCGCCGAGCGCGGGCTGGGCCTGGAGTTCGCGCCCTTGCTGGAACTGGCGCCGGTGACCATGGATGCGCGGCTGCGGGCGGCGCTGGAGCAGGGGGCGGAAGAGGCCGCGCCGGGCGGCTGGCGGGTGATGCCCTCGGGGGCGCTGCACGATGCCACCAACCTGTCGAACCTGATGCCCGTGGCCATGCTCTTCGTGCCATCGATCGGCGGCATCAGCCACGACTTCGCCGAGGATACGGCGGAAGCGGATCTTGTCACCGGGCTGAAGGCGCTGGCCGGGGCGGTGAGCGCGCTCGGCTGACGGCGGCGCATGGCTGCGGGAACCGGCGCGGGGCAGGGGCGTTTGTTGCAGGACAACAGACCGGAGGACCCTGTCATGAAGGATGTTCCCAGACAGCCCGAGGCGGTGACCGCCAGCCCGCGTCAGCTCGACCAGTTGCAGCACCTGCTTGCACGCAGCATCGGCGCGCGCGGCTGGTTCGACGAGATGGTCGAGAAGGCCGATCCCGAGTTCCGCTTCGTCGCGGTGCGCTTCCACGGGCTGCACGTCGAGCAGGTCCAGCGCCTGACCGCGCTGATCACCGCCGTCGGCGGCGATGCCGACCCGTCCGACAACATGAGCGCGGCGCTCAAGCGCGCGGGCCTCTCGGTGCGCGCGGTGTTCGGCGGCATCGACGGCGACATGATGGCGCGCATTCGCGAGTCCGAGGCCAAGGTGCTGGCCGGCTTCACCGAGGTGATCAAGGCGATGGAGCCCTCGCGCTACCGCGACGAGCTGGTGCAGATGCAGGCCGAGCTGCAGGATCTGCTTCAGGCGGTCCAGGGCGAAGAGCGCTCGCTTCCGGAGAGGCCGAAGGAGGAGTGAGCTCGGCTTCGCCCCGCGGTCAAACCCACTCTACATCCCCCAGAAAGATATAGCCCGCGCCGTAGATCGTCTTGATCAGGCGCGGGTTTTTCGGATCCTCCCGCAGCTTCGTGCGCAGCCGCGAGATGCGCACGTCCATCGCCCGGTCGAAACTCTCTCCCGCCGCGCCGCCGAGGCTTTCCTGCATGTGCGCGCGCGTGATGAGCCGTTTCGGGCTTTCCAGAAACAGCCGCAGAACCTCGCCCTCGGCATGGGAGAAGGGGGTTTCCTGCCCCTTGGCGTCTTCCAGCGCGTAACGGTCGAAATGCGCGGTCCAGCCGGCGAAGCGGGCGGTGTCGCCGCGCGTGGGCGCGGCGCGCGGGCTGCGCAGCCGGGCGCGGACCCGGGCCACCACCTCGGCCGGATCGAAGGGCTTGATGATGTAATCATCCGCGCCGAGCTCCAGCCCGGTCACCCGGTCCTGCACCTGCGCGCGGCCCGAGACGATGATCACCACCGCCCCCTGTTCCAGCGCCAGCCGGTGCACGAGGCTCAGCCCGTCGCGGTCCGGAAGGCTGAGGTCGACAAGGCAGACATCGGGGGTGGCGCGCTTCAGGGCCGCCTCGAACTCGGTGGCGCGGGCAAAGGCCATGGTGCGGAAGCCCGCCTCTGTCAGGGCGTCGGACAGGATCGCCCGGATCGCCGGCTCGTCGTCGAGGATGGAGACCAGCGGCGCGCTCATGCGGGCACTCCGGACAGGAAGGCGGCGAGCTGGCCCTCGGTGAAGGGTTTGGCCAGCACCGGCGCCACGGCCTCGGCGGCGGCGCGGCGCGGATCTCCCGGCGGCAGCGAGGTCATCAGCCGCACGTCGAGCCCGGGCAGGGCGGCGGGCAGGGCCGAGCCGGGCTCGTCCCCCTCCAGCATCAGGTCCGAGAGCACCAGGTCGAGCGAGAGCCCCTCGGCCAGCGCGCGGGCCTCGGCCACCGAACTGGCCTCGACGACCGCGTGACCGAGCCCGGTGAGCATATCGCGCAGCTGCGCCCGCAGCTCGGTGTCGTCCTCGACCAGCAGCACCAGCCCCCGCGGCCCGTCCTGCACGCGCGGCGCGCGGCGCAGCGGCAGGCGCAGGGTGACGCGCGCGCCGGTCTCGGAATTGCCGAGCTTGATCGTGCCGCCGGCCAGCTTGACCATGTCGTAGACCATCGCCAGCCCCAGCCCCGAGCCGGAGCCGCCCTTGGTGGTGAAGAAGGGATCGAGCCCGTGTTTCAGCGCCTCGGGCGAGAAGCCCGGGCCGCTGTCGGACACCGCCAGCTCGAGCCAGGTGTCCTTGATGGCGCGCATCTCCACCCGGATCCGCCCGCCGGCTGCGCCGCAGGCGTCGCGCGCGTTGAGCACGAGGTTCAGCGCCGCGTCCTGCAGGAGGCCGCGGTCGAGCAGGAAGGCGCCCTCGGGGGCCGGAGCGATCTCCAGCGTGACAGTCTCCGGCAGGGTGGGGCCGGTGAGCACCTGCAGGTCGCGGAGGAACTCGGCGGGCGCCACGGCCTCGGGGGTCCAGGCGCGGTGCGAGGTGATCCCGGCGATGCGGTCCAGGAGGTCGCCGCCGCGCCGCGCCGCCTGCAGGGTGCCCGCAGCCAGCTCCGCCGCCTCGGGCGGCAGGTCCATCCGCGCCAGCTTCGACTGCATGCCGAGGATGATGGTCAGCAGGTTGGAAAAGTCATGCGCCAGCCCCGAGGTCAGCTGCGTGGCCAGCTCGCGCCGCCGCGCGTGCTGCAGGGCGGCGCGCGCCTGGGTCTCCTCGGTCACGTCGAGCGAGAGGATATAGACCCCGCGTTCGGCGGGATCGGGGGTGAAGACCGCGCGGATGCGCCGCGAGGAGCCATCATCGGTGAATTCGAAGATGCTCTGCTCGCCGTCCAGCGCGCGCTGCAGGTGCGGGCGGACCTTGGTGTAGGCGGGCCCCAGCGCCTCGGAGACGTGCAGCCCGGAGATCTCGGACGGGCGTCCGGGCATCACCTGCGACAGGCGGCGGTTGGAATAGGTGTAGCGCCCGTCGGCATCGACGCGGGCGATATGGGCGGGCATCATCTCCGTGGTGAGGCGGGTGCGCGCCTCCATCTCGGTCAGCTCGCGCCGCGCCTCTTCCAGCGCGGCATTGGTGGCGGCCAGCTGCCGGTTGCTGGCGGCCAGAGCCTCGGCGCGGCGGATCACCTCTTCCGACAGCAGCTCGGAGCGGGTGCGCAGCAGCTCTTCCTGCGCCTTGACCGCGGTGATGTCGGTGTAGACCGTCACCCAGCCGCCCTGCGGCAGCGGCGCCCCCTCGACCGAGATGGTCCGCCCGTTGGCGCGGCTGCGCTCCATGTAATGCGGGGCGAAGGCGCGGGCCTGCTCGACCCGTATGCGCAGGAAGCCCTCGGGGTCTTCGACCTCGCCGTATTCCCCCGCCTCGATCAGGTGCCGCACCGTGTCCTCGAAGCTGGCCCCGGGGCGGGTCAGCCGCTCGGGCAGGTCGAACATCTGCGCGAAGGGCCGGTTGCAGACGGCCAGCTTCAGCTCCCGATCGTAGATCGAGAGTGCCTGCTGGATCAGGTTCAACCCCGCCTGTGTCAGCGCATCCTTGTCCATGAAATCTCCTCCACCCCAAGGGCTAGCACCGCGCCGCGCCGGAGAGAAGCCCGCCGCGACGATGCACCGCGCCGGCCGCTTCTTCTCTTTCCCAATACGCCGGGGTGAATTGCCGCGCAGCGGCAAGAGGGGCAGCGCCCCCGCTTCCTGCGGGGCCTGCGGGCCGACTGTGCGGCGAACTGACCGGACCGTCCGCGGCAGCGGGGTGCCAGGGGGCTGCAATATCGGAGAGCATGGGGCCCTCGGCCGGCTCACTCCCGCTTCTTCTGGAAGAGCAGGGAGAGCAGCCCCAGCACCGCCGAGGCCAGCATCAGCAGCAGCGAGACCGCGTTCAGCACCGGCGTGGAGCCCTGCTTGAGCTTGTCGAACATGGTGATCGTCAGCGGCGAGTCCGAGCCGACCAGCATCAGCGTCGTGTTGAAGTTCTCGAAGCTCATCAGCATCGAGACCACCGCCGAGGCGATGATCGCCGGAAGCAGGAACGGCAGGGTGATCTGGCGGATCGCCCCGGCGCGGGTTGCGCCGAGGTTCAGCGCCGCCTCTTCCAGGCTCGGATCGAACTTCTGCAGCCGCGCCGAGATCACCAGCGTCGCGAAGGTGGTGATGAAGGAGAACTGGCCGAGGATGACCAGGATCAGCCCCGGCCGCAGCCCGTCGAACCAGAGCCCGGTGGCGTCCTCGAGCGTGTTGGCGACGGAACTGGTGAAGACGAGGATCGAGATGCCGAGGATCACGCCCGGGATGATCAGCGGCAGCAGCATCATCATGTAGAGCAGCGCTTTGCCGCGGAAGTCGTGGCGCACGAAGAGGAAGGCGTTGCAGGTTCCGACGAAGACCGAGAGCGCCGAGACCCAGGCCGCGACGAAGGCCGAGGTGCCGATCGAGCGCAGGATGGCGCGCTCGTGGAAGACGCCGATGAAGGGCGACTCGTCCCCGAAGAACCACGCCAGGGTGAAGCCCTCCCAGGGCAGCGACGGGAAGAGGCTGTCGTTGAAGGCAAAGACCGAGACCACCGCGAGCGGCAGCCCGAGGTAGACGAAGAACAGCGTCACATAGGCGCGGTAGGCCCATTTGGCGACGTTCGAGCGGGGCAGGCTGGGGATCATGAGCGCCCCATGGTCTCGGCGAGCGACCGGCCGGACAGCCTGAGCCCGAAGAAGACGACCAGCGACGACAGCGCCAGCAGCAAGAAGCCGAAGGCGGAGCCGAGCTCCCAGTTGAAGCGGGTGATGAACTGCGTGTAGATCATCCCGGTGAACCACAGGCTGTCCTTGCCGCCCAGCAGGATCGGCGTCAGGTAGTTCCCCAGCGACAGCATGAAGACCACGATGCAGCCCGACACGATTCCGGGCATGGCGTGCGGGATGACGATCTCGCGCAGGATGGCCGAGGTCGTGCCGCCAAGGTCGTAGCCCGCCTCGATCAGGCTGTCATCGAGGCTGTCGAGCGTCGTCACCAGCGGCACGACCATGAACAGGATCGAGGTATAGACGAGGCCCACCATGATCGCCGCGTCGTTGTAGAGCATCTCCACCGGGCCGCTCACCAGCCCCGCCCACTGCAGGACCTGCGAGAAGACCCCGGTTTCCCGCAGCAGGATCATCCAGCCGAAGGTGCGCACCAGCTCCGAGACCCAAAAGGGGATCATGCACATTAGGAAAAGCGTGGTCTTGGTGCGGCCCTTGGTGATCTTCGCGATGTAATAGGCGATCGGAAAGCCCAGCAGCAGCGTCAGCGCCGTCGCGAGGATCGACATGATCGCGGTGCGGGCGAAGGTGCGCCAGTAGAGCGGCTCGGTGAAGAAGGCCGCGTAGTTGCCGAAGCCGGTCTCGTAGTCGCGCGGCCCGACCTTTTCGCTGATCGAGACGACGAAGAGCCCGATGTGCGGCAGGAGGATCAGCAAGGTCAGCCACAGCAGGATCGGCGCAAGCAGCAGGTAGAACCCGAGTTTCGACGTGTCGGAGGCCATGGCTCAGCCCTCCGCCGCGGGGTAGCAGCGCGCCTGCGCCGGGTGCCAGCGCGTGGTGACCGCGTCGCCCTTGCGCAGGGCAGCCAGCGCGCCGGTCTGCGGCAGCGCGGCGGTCATCAGCGAGCCGTCCGCCGCTCGCACCGTGACCGTGCTGTTGGCGCCGTTGAAGAGCACCGCATCGACCACGCCGGGCACCATGTTCACCGTGCCGGTCTGGTCCTCGCTGGCGGGCAGCAGGTCCACCGCCTCGGGCCGCAGGAAGACCTCGGCCTTCTGTCCCGGCCGCCAGTCCGTCGCGCCCTGCGCCGCGGCGTCGAGCTTCAGCTGCGCGCCGCCGCCCGTCTTCAGGGTAAGCGTGCCGCCGCTCTGTTCGACCACCTGCACCGGGATCCGGTTGGCATCGCCGACAAAGCCGGCAACGAAGGCGGTGCGCGGCGCGTGGTAGACCTCCTGCGGCGTGCCGATCTGCTCGAAGCGGCCCTTGTTCATCACGGCGATATTGTCGCTCATCACCAGCGCTTCGGACTGGTCGTGGGTGATGTAGACGAAGGTGGTGTTGAACGCCGCCTGCAGCGCCTTGAGTTCCACCTTCATGTGCTCGCGCAGCTTCAGGTCCAGCGCGCCGAGCGGCTCATCCAGCAGCAGCACGTCCGGCTCGAGAACCATGCAGCGGGCGATCGCCACGCGCTGCTTCTGCCCGCCCGAGAGCTGGTCGACCCGGCGCTTCGACACGTTCGGCAGGCCGACCCTTTCGAGCGCCTCCCCGACGCGGCGCCGGATCTCGGGTTTCGACACCCCGCGCTGCCGCAGGCCGAAGCCGACGTTCTCGCCGATGTTCATCGTCGGAAACAGCGCGAGGTGCTGGAAGACCATCGACACCGGCCGCTTGTTCGGCGGCACGCCGATCATCGAGCGCCCCTTGATCAGCAGGTCCCCCGAGGTCGGCGACTGGAAGCCGGCGATCATGCGCAGCAGCGTTGTCTTGCCGCAGCCCGACGGGCCGAGGATGGAGAAGAACGAGCCCTGCGGGACGTCGAAGCTGACGCCGTCCACGGCGCGGAAGCCGTCGAACGCCTTCACCAGCGCGCGGCACTCAAGATCGGGCGGGGCAAGATCGGGGGAGGTCTCGGTCACAAGTCAACCTTTCAGGCAAGAAAGGGCACCCTAGGGCGCCCTTCCAAATTCCATGCTCGGGCTCAGTTCGCCGCGTTGATCCGGTCGAGCGTTTCGCCTTCGAGCGCCTCGAGGCCGGCGGGGACCGGCGGATACCACTTGATGTTGTCGATGGCCGCCTGGTCGAAGCTGCCCTGGTAGCGGGCCTTGAGATCGGCATCGACACCGGCATCGCCTCCCACCGCGGCGGTGAAGTTGCCCGCCGAATTGGTGATCATGGCGGCGATCTCTGGACGCATCACGAAGTTGATCCAGTCGTAGGCGGCATCATCGGCGCGGCCACGCGCGGGCAGGACGAAGGTGTCGATCCAGCCGAGCGCCCCGGCCTCGGGGGCGACAAAGGTGATGTCGGGGTTGTCGGCGTTGAGCTGCCAGCCGCCGGTGTCCCAGGCCATGGCGGCGACGACCTCGCCGGAGCGCAGCAGATTCTTGATCTCGTCGCCGCCGTCCCAATAGGTCTTCACGTTGGGTTTGCAGGCGGTGAGCGCCTCTTCGACCTTGTCGAGGATGCCCTGGTAGGCCTCGGTGTCGCCGTAGGCGGCGAAGGGGTCGAGCCCCATGGAATAGGCAAAGCCGATCAGCGTCGGGCGCTTGAGGCGGTAAGAGACCTTGCCGGCCACCGCATCGTCGCAGAGGTCGGTGTAGTCGGTGACCTCGCCGGCTTCGGCGGTGTTCACCACCAGCCCGCTGGTACCCCAGATGTGCGGAAGCCCGTAGACCTCGCCTTCGTAGGTGGTGTTCTCCGCCGTCGCGCTCAGCATCGAGGGGATGAAGAGATCACTCTCGACGCGGGACATGTCGATCGGCTTGTAGATGCCGAACTCTTCCTGCGCGCTGGTGATCCGGTCCTGGCTCGGTTGCGCCAGATCGAAGCCACCGCCGTTCGTGGCGCGCAGCTTGGCGATCATTTCCTCGTTGTTCGAGGTGGTCACCTCGACGGTATGGCCGGTCTCCTCCTCGAATTTCGCGATGACCTCCTCGGGGGCGTACCCGCCCCAGGTCAGCAGGCGCAGCGTGTCTGCCGAGGCCATTTGCGCGGTCAGGGCGGTTGTCGCGACAAGCGATGCGAGCAGCGGATGTTTCATGGCATTTTCCCTGTTGGATCAATTGATGTGTCGGTAAAGGAAGGTTTTTTTGGCCACATAAGGTCAAATTCCCCCACGCGAGTCCACGAAAATCTGCGCCCGCCGCGGGTCCGCGCATCCGGACGCGGGGGGCAGTCGGAGGCGCGCGCCACGCGATCGCAGGGTCAGAGCGAAATTCGGCGGAGGCGACCGCTGCCCTCCAGGCCATGCCCCGAGGTCACGCCTGCCGGTTACAATTCGTTACATTCGGGCAAAGATCACGAAAACATTGACGCTCAGTCTGACCGAACCCCTTAATGGGGCTGACTCGCGAAATAGCGCGTCTCAAGCTGCGGAGGAGGTGGCTTGGGGCGTCCGGGAAATCACAAGATCCCGGGAGCCTAGGGAGGAGACACTTTGGCTTACATGTCCGAGGGCGCAGCAGGGCTGCGCTCCGTGCCGGCCCTGTTGCAGCGCAATGCGTCGCGCTTTGCCGGCCGTCCCGCCTATCGGGAAAAGGAGTTCGGCATCTGGCAGAGCTGGAGCTGGGCCGAGACGCAAGAGGAGATCGAGGCCTTTGCACTTGGCCTGCTGAACCTCGGCGTGGCGCCGGGCGACCATGTGGCGGTGATCGGCCGCAATCGACCGACGCTCTACTGGTCGATGGTGGCGGCGCAGATGGCCGGGGCGGTGCCGGTGCCGCTCTACCAGGACGCGGTGGCCGAAGAGATGGAATACGTGCTGCAGCACTGCGGCGCGCGTTTCGTCATCGCCGCCGATCAGGAACAGGTCGACAAGGTCATCGAGATTCAGGACGACCTGCATCAGTTCGAGCACATGATCTACGTCGATCCGCGCGGCATGCGGAAATACGACCATCGCGCGTTGCACGACTACGCCCATGTGCAGGCGCAGGGTCGCGCCGCCCGTGACGAGCTGATCGGCGAGCTCGACCGCCGCCGCGATGCCCTCGGCTACGACGACACCTGCGTGATGCTCTACACCTCAGGCACCACCGGCAAGCCCAAGGGCGTGGTGCTGTCGAACCGCAACATCATCGAGACCGCCAAGTCCTCGTCGGAGTTCGACCACCTGACCCCCGGCGAGGAGGTTCTTGCCTACCTGCCGATGGCCTGGGTCGGCGATTTCATCTTCTCGATCGGCCAGGCATACTGGAACGGGTTCTGCGTGAACTGCCCCGAGTCCGCCGAGACGATGATGACCGATCTGCGCGAGATCGCACCGAGCTATTACTTCGCCCCGCCAAGGGTTTTCGAGACGCAGCTCACCCAGATCATGATCCGGATGGAGGACGCGGGCGGCTTCAAACGCAAGCTCTTCCACCACTTCCTCAACCACGCCAAGGTGGTCGGTCCGAAGATCCTCGACGGCAAGCCGGTGGGGATGTTCGAGCGGCTCAAGTATGCCCTCGGCGAGTTCATGGTCTACGGGCCGCTGAAGAACACGCTGGGCTTCAGCCGGGTGCGTGTCGGGTACACCGCGGGCGAGGCGATCGGGCCGGAGATCTTCGATTTCTACCGGGCGCTGGGGATCAACCTCAAGCAGCTCTACGGCCAGACCGAGGCTTCGGTCTTCATCACCCAACAGCCGGACAACGAGGTGCGGCCCGACACCGTGGGCGTGCCGTCGCCCGGCGTCGAGATCCGCATCGCCGAGAGCGGCGAGGTCTTCTACCGCTCGCCCGGCGTCTTCGTGGAATACTACCAGAACCCCGACAGCACCGCTGGCACCAAGGATGCCGAGGGCTGGGTCGCCACGGGCGATGCGGGCTTCATCGAGGAGGCCACCGGCCACCTGCGGATCATCGACCGCGCCAAGGACGTGGGCAAGATGGCCGACGGCGCGCTCTTTGCGCCGAAATACGTGGAGAACAAGCTCAAGTTCTACCCAAATATCCTCGAGGCCGTGGTTTTCGGCAATGGGCGCGACCGCTGCACCGCCTTCATCAACATCGACCTGACGGCGGTGGGCAACTGGGCCGAGCGCAACAATATCGCCTATGCCTCCTACCAGGAGTTGGCGGGACACCCGCAGGTGCTCGACACGATCCAGAGCCACGTCGAGGAAGTGAACGCGAGCGTGGCGCAGGACGAGATGCTCTCGGGCTGCCAGGTCCACCGCTTCCTCGTGCTGCACAAGGAACTGGACGCCGATGACGGCGAGCTGACCCGCACCCGCAAGGTGCGCCGCAATATCATCGCCGAGAAATACGCCGACCTGCTGACCGCGCTCTATGACGGCTCGGAGAGCATCTACACCGAGACCGAGGTCACCTACGAGGACGGGCGCAAGGGACGGATCAAGGCAACGCTGCAGATCCGCGACGCGCAGGTGGTGCCGGCGGCGCCGATGAAGGTGGCGGCGGAATGATGGACGGGTCGGATCTGGGAATTCTGGGGAAAGATGAAAGGCAGGACGCCGTGAAGGATGCCAGCAAAGAGGTGGGCTACGTCACCGAGGATGGGCGGCAGATCGGCGGCGTGCTGATGGAGCTGCGGAACATTACCCTTAAATTCGGCGGGGTTGTCGCGATCAAGGACATCTCCTTCGACATCCGCGAGGGCGAGATCCGGGCGATCATCGGACCGAACGGGGCGGGCAAGTCCTCGATGCTCAACATCATCTCGGGCTTCTACACGCCGTCCGAGGGCGAGCTCTGGTACAAGGGCTCCAAGCGCCCGCCGATGAAACCCTACGAGGTGGCGCGGCTCGGCGTCGCGCGGACATTCCAGAACATCGCGCTCTTCGAGGGGATGACGGTGCTCGACAACGTCATGACCGGGCGGCTCACCCACATGAAGGCGGGCATCGCCAGCCAGGCGATCTGGTGGGGCAAAGCCCGCGACGAGGAAATCGCCAACCGCGAGATCGTCGAGAAGGTCATCGATTTCCTCGAGATTCAGAACATCCGCAAGACGCCGGTGGGGCGGCTGCCCTATGGCCTGAAAAAGCGGGTGGAACTGGCGCGGGCGCTGGCCGCCGAGCCTTCGCTGCTGCTGCTCGACGAGCCGATGGCGGGGATGAACGTGGAAGAGAAGGAGGACATGAGCCGCTTCATTCTCGACGTGAACGACGAGTTCGGCACCACCATCTGCCTGATCGAGCACGACATGGGCGTGGTGATGGACCTCTCGGATCGGGTGGTGGTCATGGACTACGGCAAGAAGATCGGCGACGGGCCGCCCGACGAGGTGCGGCAAAACCAGGACGTGATCGACGCCTATCTTGGCGTGGCGCATTGAGGGAGCAGGCTTCATGCTGAACGACATCTTCATCCAGCCCTTTGCCGACATGTTCGCGGCGCCGGACTTCCTGCTGCAGGTGCTCTGGGAGGGGCTCGTCTCGGGTATCCTCTACGCGCTGATCGCGCTCGGCTTCGTGCTGATCTTCCGCAGTTCGCGGATCTTCAACTTCGCGCAGGGCATCATGGTGGTCTTTGCCGCGCTGACGCTCGTCGGGCTGCACGCCATGGGCATTCCGGCCTGGGTCAGCGTCGTGCTGACGCTGGCGGTGATGTTCGTGCTCGCGGTGAGCATCGAGCGGGTGGTGCTGCGACCGCTGGTTGGCCAGCCGGACATCATCCTCTTCATGGCCACCATCGGCATCACGCTGTTCCTGATCGGCCTCGGCGAGATCATCTTCGGCGGCGAGAACAAAGTGATGATCACCGAGGAACTCGGAATCCCGACGGACTCGGTGGTGCTCGAGCCCTGGGGTGGACTGCTGATCCTCGAGCAGAAGGACATCACGGCGGTCCTCGTCGCGGCGCTTCTGGTGGTGGCGCTGCTGCTGTTCCTCGGCAAGACCCGCATGGGCCGCGCCATCCGCGCGCTTGGCGACGATCACCAGGCGGCGCTGTCGGTGGGCATCTCGCTGCAGACGATCTGGGTGCTGGTCTGGTTCATCGCGGGCATCATCGCTCTGGTCACCGGCATTGCCTGGGGCGCAAGGGCCGGGGTGAGCTTTGCCTTGGAAGTCATTGCTTACAAAGCGCTTCCTGTTCTCATGCTCGGCGGCCTCGAAAGCATCACCGGGGCGATTATCGGCGGGCTGATGATCGGCATGCTGGAAAAGCTCTTCGAGATCTACTGGGGCCAGCCGCTGATGGGCGGCAATACCGAGACCTGGTTCGCCTTCGTGCTGGCGCTGATCGTGCTGCTGTTCCGTCCGCAGGGGCTGTTCGGAGAGCGCATCATCGAAAGGGTGTAGACCGGCTCCCGGCGGAGTGCGCCTCCGCCGGGAGTATGCGGCGACAGATGACGGCCCGCGGGAGGCGGGCTGACAGGACGGAAACCGAGGGGAGGACGGTGACATGGCGAAACTTGTGGCGATCCTGAACGTGGTGGCCTGGGCGGGCTTCTGGGCCTTCGGCTACCTCGCACTGACCGGCAGCGAGGGGCGCATACTGCCGGCGCTGCTGCTGGCGGCGGCGGGGGGCGCGGCGGGCCTCTGGGCCTGGTTCTGGCTGGTGCGGCACTCGGAGGCGACCGGCTACGCCGTGCCGCCGAAGCGCGCCTACCCCGAAGAGACGCACGGACCCGCCTGACGCCGGTCCGGCAGAGAGACAGGGTCGCGTGACCGGGGAAGAGGAGCCCCGATCCCGCGGCAGGACCTGAAGGAGCGGCGCAGAGGCGCCGGGAGAGGGAGAGACGGATGCTCTATCGCACGGCGGGGCAATTCAAGACGAGCTACAAGTCGGACATGGCGCTGTTCCCGGTCCGCCAGGACGCGGTGCTGCTGATGGTGATCCTCGGCTTTGCCTGGGTGGTCTTTCCGCTCACGGCCAGCGAGTTTGCTTTCCAGACATTGCTGATCCCGATCCTGATCTACGCGCTGGCGGCGCAGGGGCTGAACATCCTGACCGGCTACGCGGGGCAGCTCTCGCTCGGCACCGCGGCCTTCATGGGGGTCGGCGCCTATGCCTGCTACAAGCTGGTGACGCTGTTTCCCTGGATGAACCCGGTACTGGCGATCCTGCTGTCTGGATTCTTCAGCGCGGGGGTCGGCGTGGCATTTGGAATTCCTTCTTTGCGGATCAAGGGGTTCTACCTCGCAATTGCCACGCTGGCGGCGCAATTCTTCCTGGTCTGGCTGTTCGAGAAATGGGGCTGGCTCTACAATTACAACGCCTCGGGCGCGATCCAGGTGCCGAACCTCGACATGTTCGGGCTCTACGTGGCCGGGCCGCAGGCCAGCTCGATCGTGCAATACTACGTGGTGCTGGCGGTGGTCACGCTGATGACCCTGCTCTGCATCAATCTCACCCGCGGCAACCTCGGGCGCAGCTGGAAGGCGACGCGCGACATGGACATCGCCGCCGAGCTGATCGGCATCAACCTGATGCGCTCGAAGCTGACCGCCTTTGCCGTCTCGTCCTACGTGGTGGGGGTGGCGGGCGCGCTCTTCGTCTTCATGTGGCGCGGCGCGGCGGAGCCCAACCTCTTCGACATTCCGCTGAGCTTCCGCATCCTGTTCATCGCCATCATCGGCGGGCTGGGATCGATCCTCGGCAACTACCTGGGCGCCATCCTGATCGTCGGCCTGCCGGTGGTGCTGGGCACGGTGCCGCAGGCGCTGGGACTGCCGATCAGCTCGGCCATGGTCGAGCATCTCAACATCATGATCGTCGGCGCGCTTATCGTCTTCTTCCTGATCATCGAGCCGCACGGGCTCGCCCGCCTCTGGGCGCTGATCCGGGAGAAACTGATCATCTGGCCCTTCCCGCACTGAGGAGGCGCGGGCCGGGCTTTCTACATCATCGAAGTCCTTTGGGAGGAGACAGGATGAAAATGTTGACCAAACTGGCGGGGGCCGCGGCGCTTGGGGCGCTGATGGCCGGGGGCGCGATGGCCGAAGGGCTCTATGCACCGAACCTCGCCTACCGGACCGGGCCGTTTGCCGCCACCGGCATTCCGCTGATGAACGGGCAGAAGGACTACATGGAGCTGATGAACGCCCGCGACGGCGGCATCGGCGGCATCGCCATCGATTTCGACGAGTGCGAGACCGGCTATTCCACCGAGAAGGGCGTCGAGTGCTACGAGAAGACCAAGGGCAAGGCGATCGTGACCCAGCCCTGGTCCACCGGCATCACGCTGCAGGTCCTGCCCAAGACCAACGTTGACGAGATCCCCATCCTCGCGCCTGGCTACGGCTTCTCGCCGATGGCCGACGGCAAGGTGTTCCAATGGGCCTTCAACACGCCGCTGAGCTACTGGGACGGCGCGTCGATCCTGGTCAAGTACCTCGGATCGCAGGGGGACCTGAGCGGCAAGAAGATCGCCTTCCTGCACCTCGACCACCCCTTCGGCAAGGAGCCGCTGCCGTTCCTCGAGGCCGCGGCCGAGGCGCAGGGCTTCGAACTGGTGCCGATCCCCGTCGGCCTTAAGGAGATGCAGAACCAGTCGGCGCAATGGCTGCAGATCCGCCGCGAACGCCCCGATTACGTGATCATGTGGGGCTGGGGCGCGATGAACGCCGGGGCCATCACCGAAGCGGTGAAGACCAAATTCCCGATGGAGAACATGCTGGGAGTCTGGTGGGCCGGGCATGACGCCGACCTCAAGATCGTCGGCGAGGACGGCAAGGGCTACAAGTCTGTCAGCTGGTCCTTCCCGAACCCCGAGGCGCCGATCATGGCCGACCTGCAGAAATACGTGGTCGAGCCGGGCAAGACGCTGAGCAACCCCGAGGAAATGTCCGGCGTCTTCTACTCGCGCGGGCTGGTCATCTCGATGATCCTCGGCGAGGGCATCCGGGTTGCCCAGGAGCATGCGGGCAAGGCGGAGATCTCGCCGGCCGACCTCCGCTGGGGGCTGGAGAACCTCGACATCTCCGAGGCGCGGCTCGAAGAGCTGGGAATGACCGGCATGGTGCCGCCGTTCAGCACGTCCTGCGACAACCACACCGGCCACTCGGGCGGCTGGATCCTCGAATGGGACGGCGAGAAATTCGTCAAGGCTTCGGACCTCATCATGCCGGACTCCGACATGATCGCGCCGCTCGAGAAGAAGGCGGCGATGGACTACGCCGACGCCAACCAGCCCTGGCCGGTGAACGAGGCCTGCGGCGGCTGAGCTGACACCACCGGCGGCGGCGCGGGTGTCGCCGCCGGGATCCTGCGTATTTGGAAAGAGAAGAAGATGCTGGACGGAGTGCGAAGCGACGAGACCTCTTCCCGCGACGGCGCGGCGCGCGAGAGCCTGCTCGAGGTCAACAATATCGAGGTGATCTACAACCACGTGATCCTCGTGCTGAAGGGGGTGTCGCTGGCGGTGCCGCAGGGCGGGATCACCGCGCTGCTCGGCGGCAACGGCGCGGGCAAGACCACCACGCTCAAGGCGATCTCCAACCTGCTGCATTCGGAGCGCGGCGAGGTCACCAAGGGCACGATCTCCTATCGCGGCGAGCGGGTGCAGGATCTGGACCCGGCGGCGTTGGTCAAGCGCGGGGTGATCCAGGTCATGGAGGGGCGGCACTGCTTCGAGCACCTGACGGTGGAAGAGAACCTGATGACCGGCGCCTTCACCCGGCGCGATGGCAAGGCCGCCGTGCAGCGCGATCTGGAGATGGTCTACGACTATTTCCCGCGCCTGAAGGAGCGGCGGAAAAGCCAGGCGGGCTATACCTCGGGCGGCGAGCAGCAGATGTGCGCCATCGGCCGGGCGCTGATGTCGCGCCCCGAGATGGTGCTGCTGGACGAGCCCTCGATGGGGCTGGCGCCGCAGCTTGTGGAGCAGATCTTCGAGATCGTGAAGGCGGTCAACGAGGGCGAGGGCGTATCGTTCCTGCTGGCCGAGCAGAACACCAACGTGGCGCTGCGCTATGCGCACTACGGCTACATCCTCGAAAACGGTCGGGTGGTGATGGACGGGCCGGCGCAGGCGCTGCGCGAGAACCCGGACGTGAAGGAGTTCTACCTCGGCATGTCCGACGAGGGGCGGAAGTCGTTCCGCGACGTGCGCTCCTACCGCCGCCGCAAGCGGTGGCTCGCGTGAATGCGTGCCTTTCTCGCGCTGCCGCTGCCCGAGCCGCTGATCCCGTCGCTGCTGGCGGTGCAGGAGGCGGTGCCGGTGGGGCGCGCGGTGCCCGAGGAGAACCTTCACGTGACCCTCGCCTTCCTCGGAGACGTGGAGGAGCCGGAGTTGCGGGAACTGCATTTCGAGCTGGAGGGGCAAGCGCTGCCGGGGTGCTGGTTGCGGCTGGCGGGGCTGGAGAGCTTCGGAGGGCGATCGCCGAAGCTTCTGGCGGCCGCGATCGCGCCCGAGCCGGGGCTCTCGGCGCTGCACGGGCGCATGGTGCGGGCCTGCCGCGCCGCCGGCATCGCGCTGGAGCGGCGGCGGTTCCGGCCGCATGTGACACTGCAGCGTTTCGGCGCGGGTCTGCGCGGCGAGGGACTGGCGCGGCTTGAGCGGGCGGTGGCGGCGCAGGTTGCGCTGACCAGCGGGGCGGAGGCGGCGGAGGAGCTGCGGCTCGTCGCCTCGACGCTGACCCCCGAGGGGGCGGTTTACGACACATTGGCAGCCTACGGGCTGCCATCCCCGTCCGGCGATGCCGGGAACGGGGCAGGATAGGACTGGGCTGAAAAGGGAGGCTCGGATGAGCAGTTACTACGACGATCTGGAGACCCGCAGCACGGCTGACCGTGCCGCCGCGCTCGCCGAGGCGCTGCCGGCGCAGGTCGCCCGCGCGCAGGCGCTGCCGGGCTATGCGGCGCTTCTGGCAGGTGTCGATGCCGGCGCCATCACCTCGCGCGAGGCGCTGGCCGCACTGCCGGTGCTGCGCAAGTCGGAGCTTGGCGCCGCGCAGAAGCGCGCCGCCCCCTTCGGCGGTTTCACCACGCGGCCCGCCTCGGGCTTTGCGCATGTCTTCCAGTCGCCGGGGCCGATCTACGAGCCGGGCGGGACCGAGCACGACTGGTGGCGGCTCGGGCGCTTCCTGCACGCGGCCGGGATCGGTGCGGGCGATATCGTGCAGAATTGCTTCGGCTACCACCTGACGCCCGCCGGCATGATCTTCGAGAGCGGTGCCCGCGCGGTGGGTGCGGCGGTTCTGCCCGCCGGCACCGGCCAGACCGAGCTGCAGGTGCAGGCGGCGGCGGATATCGGCGTCACCGCCTATGCCGGGACGCCCGATTACCTGAAGATCATCCTCGACAAGGCCGAGGCCATGGGGGTCGAGCTGGGGATCACCAAGGCGGCGGTCTCGGGCGGGGCGCTCTTTCCCTCGCTGCGGGAGTTCTACGCCGAACGCGGCATCGCCTGCCTGCAGTGCTATGCCACCGCGGACCTGGGGCTCATCGCCTATGAGACGCCGAGCATGGAGGGGATGATCGTCGACGAGCAAGTGATCGTTGAGATCGTCACCCCCGGCACCGGCGACCCGGTGGCCGAGGGCGAGGTCGGCGAGGTGGTGGTGACATCGCTCAACCCCGACTACCCGCTGATCCGCTTTGCCACCGGCGATATGTCCGCCGTGCTGCCGGGGGCGAGCCCCTGCGGGCGGTCGAACATGCGGATCAAGGGCTGGATGGGTCGCGCCGACCAGACCACGAAGATCAAGGGCATGTTCGTGCGCCCCGAGCAGGTGGCGGCGCTTGTGGCCCGCCATGTCGAGATCGGCCGGGCGCGGGTCGTCGCCAGCCGCGAGGGCGAGATGGACGTGATGACCGTGCGGATCGAGACCTCGGGGCAGGGCAGCGCGCCCGATGCCGGGGCCTTCGAGGCCAGCGTGGCGGAGCTGCTGAAGCTCAAGGGCAAGGTCGAGCTGGTGGCGCCGGGCGGGCTGCCACGCGACGGCGTGGTGATCGAGGACGCGCGCAGCTACGAGTGAGGCGCAAATCCCTTCAAAGGGATTTGGCCCTAGCGCAGCAGCGCGGAGTAGAGCAGCAGGCCCCAGGGCTCCAGCGCCTTGTGGACCTGCGCCCAGCCGGTGCCGAAGGTGATCGGATCGATCCTCGCGGCCTGCGCGATCTCGTTCAGGCTGCGGCGCCCGTCGATCCCGGCGAGCAGCGGCGCGGTGCCCTTGGGCAGCGTCAGCGTGGCCTGCGCCCCGCCCATCTTCACCGGCAGCGGTCGGCCCTGCGCCACCGCCTTGGCCAGCGCCGCGCGCTGCACGCCGCGCAGGTGCGGCACCAGCCTGCGGTCCGACGGGGTGGCCTTGGTGTCCTCGGAGCCTGCGGGCACGGCATAGGCGGTGTGCATGCGGATCGTGCCGCGGAGCTTTTCCGCCGTGGCCATCTGGGTGGCGGCGTCCATGCCCTCGGGCACCTCGGTGATCTGTGCCAGATCGTAGAGCGCGGGGGTGGTGAATCCCGCCAGCCGCCAGCCGGTCTGCGCCAGCGTGGCGAGCAGTTCGGGCACCGCGTAGCTGCGGTCCTGCCCATGCAGCAGCAGGTCGTAGAAGCCCGCGTCCGAGGTGTGGTGATCGCCGAGGTTGCGGTTGGCGGCGAAGGGGTGCCCCTCGGGCAGCTCGGCAACGAGGCGCTGCGCGCGGGCCAGCCGCTCCTGCGGCGGCTGCCCGTCGAAGAGCGCGCCGAAGGCCTCCTGCAGCGGGTAGACGCCGGACCGGCCATAGGGCGCGTAGACCATGAAGCCGAGCCCGCCGCCGGGGGCGAGGGCGGCGCGCAGGGCGGCAAATCCCGCCTCGGGCTCGGGCAGGTGGTGCAGCACGCCGCAGCAGTCGATGTAGTCGAAGCTGCCGTAGTCCGGCGCGTCGAGCAGGCTGGCGGTGTGGAAGGTGATGCCGGTGAGGCCGCGGACCTTCGCGCGGCCTTCGGCGACCGCGCGCGAGGCGGTCGAGAGATCGAGATAGGTGATCTCGTAGGGCTTCTTTGCGGCCGTCAGTAGCGTAGCGAGCTGGATCAGGCCGTCGCCGGTGCCGCCGCCCGCCACCAGCACGCGCAGCGGTTTGGACCAGTCGCGCGCGCCGCGCCAGAGCCAGTGATCCATTTCCAGTGGATGCGAGGGCGAGCCGGTGATCAGCCGGGTCTTCTCGTCCTGCGGGTCACGCTCGGGATAGGGATAGCTTTCGTACTGCTCTTTGACCGTGACCATGCCTCGTCCTCTCGTTGCCGGAAGTTCTGGCACGGCGGGGCGGAAAGGCCAAGCCTCAGCGCGACTTGCGCTCGATCTCGAGCCGGGCCTCGAGCAGCGACATGTCCTGGATGAGGCGGCGCCGGGCATCGCGGTCCGAGGTCTCGCGCAGCTCCTCGCGCAGGGCCGAAAGCTGTCGCGAGAGCGCCACCGCCTGCGGCACGGCGCCATTGTCCTTGAGGATGCGGTTGAGCACCGCGTTCTCGGGGTCGTCGCAATCCGGCAGCGGTTTCCCGGCCCCTGGCAGGTTCTCAAAGGCGCCCTCGGCCTCGGCCTTGGCGATGCGCGCGTTGATCAGATCGATGAGCGGGTGGTCCATGGGGGCGGTCCGGGAGGCATTTTCTGGTCGCTGCCGAGGTTAGCGCGCGGCGGCGGCGCCGTCACGGGGAAAGCGGCGCAGGCGGGCCACGCCGCGCCCTCCTGCCGCGGTGGAGGCGTTGAACTCCCCTGCCGGCCCCGTGATAAGCGCGGTGGAGACGGTGGAGACGGTGGAGACGGTGGAGAAGGACGCAGGAGCATGACGGCACATCGCGCGATGCAAGGGGTTTATCTTTCGGATCAGTATGATCTGTCGGCCCTCTACGGTCCGGCGATCACCGCGGCGGCACAGGGAGACCTTCGCATTGCGACCCCGGCCGGGATCGACGCTCCGGAAGAGGTGGAGTTCGCCCTGTGCTGGCAGCCCGCGCCGGAGGCCTTTGCCGCCTATCCCAACCTGAAGTTCGTCATGGCGGTCGGGGCCGGGGTAGACGCGCTGCTGGCGCATCCGGGGCTGCCCGCGGATCTGCCGGTCTGCCGGGTCCGCGATCCGCACCAGGGTCAGCAGATGGCGGGCTACGCGCTGCACGAGATCCTGCACGTGGAGCGCCGCTTCCCGTGGATGGCCCGCAACGCCGCGTCGCGCCTCTGGAAGGAGCCGCCGCTGCGGGTGCCGGGCGATGTGCAGGTCGCGGTGCTCGGCGGTGGCAGCATGGGGCGGGCGGTGGCGCAGGGCGTCGCCGCGCTGGGGTTCTCGGCACGCGTCGCCACCCGGCGGGCGCCGGAGGATCCCTTGCCCGGCGTCCGATACCTTCACGGCGCGGGCAGCGTTCCCGCCGCCGCCGAGGGCGCGGATTTCCTCGTCAACGTGCTGCCGCTGACCGCACAGACCGAGAGCATCCTCGACTTCGCGCTTTTTGACAGGATGGCGCGGGGAGGCTGGCTGGTGCAGATCGGGCGCGGCGAGCATCTGGTGGAGGCAGACCTCATGGCGGCGCTGGATGCGGGCCTGCTGGCGGGCGCGAGCCTCGACGTGGCCCGGGTCGAACCATTGCCCGACACGCATCCGTTCTGGGGCGACCCGCGCCTGCGCATCACCCCGCATGTGGCCAGCGCCGCCACGGCGCGCAGCGTGGCCGAGCAGCTGCTGCAATCGGCGCGGGAGGCACGGCAGGGCCGGCGTCCGGCGCTCGCGGTGGACCGCGCCGCCGGGTACTGACCGGCCGGGCCGTCTAGGCGTCCGGCTCGAAAGCGGGGCGCCGGGCCTCGACCCGCGCGGCGACGAAGCGGGCGATCATCGGCCCGGTCGCCAGCACGATGATGAAGCGCAGCGTCTGCATTGCCATGACGAAGGCCATGTCGACATTGCTCGCGGCGGCGATCACCGCGACGGAATCCGCGCCGCCGGGGCTGGTGGCGAGATAGGCGGTGAGCGGGTCGACCTCGGCGAAGACCACCAGCGCTACTGCCATCAGCCCGCAAAGGCCCATCAGCAGCAGCACCGACAGGATCAGCCGCGGCAGGGCGCGCGCGGTGTGGCGCAGGATGTCCCGGCTGAACCGCAGCCCGATGGTCCAGCCGATCACCGCATAGGCCAGCGCCATCATCCACGCCGGTGTCACCGGGGTCAGCCAGCCAAGTCCGTTGGCGAGGGCGCCGAGCAGCAGCGGGATCAGGAAGGTGCCCGCCGCCATGCGGGTGAGCCGGGTCAGGCCGATGCCGAGGACGATGAGGATCAGCGCATCGAGCAGGCCCCGGTCGGGCGCGGGGAACCACGGGACCGGCGTGCTTGCGAGCTCGGGGGCGCCGACCCAGAGGCGCGCCACCAGCGAGGCGCCCGCCGCGACCATGACGACGCGCAGGTATTGCATCACCGCGACGAGCCGGATGTCGGCGCCATGCGCCTCTGCAAGGAAGACCATTGCCTGCGCCGCGCCGGGGGAGGAGCCCCAGACCGCGGCGCTGCCCGGCAGCACCTGCCGGATCGCCAGCACGTAGCCAAGCAGCGCGGCGGCGATGATCACCGAGACCACCCCGGCAGCGAAGAGCGGCCAGTCGCGCGCGATCTCGGGCAGCACCGAGGCCGGGATCTGCCCGGCGATCATCGTGCCCACCGCCGCCTGCGCCAGCTCGAAGAGCGGGCGCGGCGTGGAGATGGCCCGCCGGCCAGAGAGCAAGCCGCTCGCGGCCAGCGCGATGGCGGCGAGCATCGGCCCCAGCAGCAGCGCCGCTGGGAAGTGCACCAGTTCGAGGCCGGTGCCGAGCAGCGCCGAGAGCAGGAAGAGTGCGAGCCACGCCGGGAGGCGGGCAGAGGTGAGACGGGCCATGAAGCCTCCGCTCGGGACTGGGATGGCGCAGCGGCCGGACGGCCGATGCAGGCGCTGCGCGCCTGCCGGTCGATGCGCGGGCCTGCGGAGACCGGATCCGCCCCTCGGGTCAGCCACCGCGCCTAGCAGGAAACGGATCGTGCCGGGAATGTCCAGAGCAACCGCGCCCTAAGGATACGCCCTTACCCGCGGCGCGGGCTGACATGGCAGGGGCGGGAATACACGTCGTCGCGCCGCATCTGCGAGGTAATTTACTTGAAATATATTTGCTTAGGGCGTGCACTTAAAGTGGTTTGGGGCAAACTGGTCAGCCCGAAACCACCCGGCCAGTTCGGTCGCGCCGGATGGGCGCCTGCGTGGTCGCGCCCTGCGCACGAGCGCTTCCGTCCCCCGCGGGCGACTTGCAGCGCGCCTCCCGATGGCTGCGATGGTAGGGTGGCGGGCCTATGTCCTCCATCATCTTTCCACGGACAATTTCGGCAAAGGTCCGCGAGCACAGGCACATGCCGGGCGTGCTGTTGGGCCGCGCGCAGAATTGCCCGAGGGCAGGCCCGCACATGCAGGAAACGCCGCGCGCGGCGCGGCGCCCTCGTCCGGTGCGGTCGGCGCGTTACTGCGCCGCCATCGGCCTCCGCGCGAGCTGGCATTCGGCCCAGAGCGCTTCGAGCGCCAGCACCAGCCGCCGGATGTCCTCGGCGGAATGCACCGGCGAGGGGGTGATGCGCAGCCGCTCGGTGCCGCGCGGCACCGTGGGATAGTTGATCGGCTGGATGTAGATGCCGTGCTCTTCGAGCAGCCGATCCGAGATGTAGCGGCACTTCTGCGGGCAGCCGACCATCACCGGGATGATATGGCTGGGGTTCGGCAGATGCGGCACGCCGATGCGGTCGAGCGCCTCGCGCACGCTGGCCACCGCCCGGCGCTGCGCGGCGCGTTCGAGCTGCGAGCGTTTCAGGTGTGCCACGGCGGCACGGGCGCCTGCGGCGACAGCCGGGGGCAGCGCGGTGGTGAAGATGAAGCCCGAGGCAAAGCTCCGGATGAAGTCGCAGAGCGTGGCCGAGGCCGCGATGTAGCCGCCCTGCACGCCGTAGGCCTTGCCCAGCGTGCCCTGGATGAGGTCGATCCGCTGCATCAGCCCCTCGCGCTCGGCGATGCCGCCGCCGCGCGGGCCGTAGAGGCCGACCGCGTGCACCTCGTCGAGGTAGGTCATGGCGTTGTAGCGCTCGGCCAGATCGCAGATCTCGGCGATCGGGGCGATGTCGCCATCCATCGAGTAGACGCTCTCGAAGGCGATCAGCTTGGGCCGGTCGAGGGGCAGGGCGGCGAGACGGCGCTCGAGGTCCGCGAGGTCGTTGTGCTTCCAGATGATCCGCTCGGCCTTGGACTGGCGGATGCCCTCGATCATCGAGGCGTGGTTGAGCGCGTCCGACAGGATCACCAGACCCGGGATGCGCGCGCCGAGCGTGCCGAGGCTCGCCCAGTTCGACACGTAGCCCGAGGTGAAGAGCAGCGCCGCCGACTTGCCGTGCAGGTCGGCCAGTTCTGCCTCGAGCAGCACGTGCTCATGCGTGGTGCCCGAGATGTTGCGCGTGCCGCCCGCGCCCGCGCCGCAGGTGTCGAGCGCGGTGTGCATCGCTTCCAGAACCTCCGGATGCTGCCCCATGCCGAGGTAGTCATTGGAGCACCAGACGGTCACCTCGCGGTGCTCGCCGTGGTGTGTGGCGGCGGGGAAGGCCCCGCGGTGGCGTTCCAGTTCGGCGAAGTGGCGGTAGTTGCCGTCGGCCTTGAGCGCGTCGAGCTGCGCGCGGAAAAGGGCGTCATACATGGTCAGAACTCCGTGGCGGCGGCGACAATGCGGGCGAGCAGCGCGTTGACCGGCGCCATGCTCTCGCGCGCGTAGCTGCGGTAGCCGATGGCGGTCTCGCCCTCGCGGCTTTCGACGAAGATTGCATAGGGGCAGAAGGCGAGGTTCTCGGGGTCCGCCTCCATCACCTCGCGCGAGGTGGTGGCGGAGCAGAACAGGTAGACGTCGGCGGCGTCGTAGAGATGGGTTTCGGCGCCGATGTCGGCGCCGGTGCGGGCCAGCATCTCGCCGACGCGGCTGACGTGATCGACCACCAGCCCCTCGCCGATGATCGCGTTCTCGAGGGCAAAGGTCGCCTCGTCGAAGGAGCCGTCATAGGGCTGGGTGACGACCTCCTGCGCCACGGCGGCGGCGGGCAGGGTGGTCAGCAAGGCGAGGGTCTTGAGCATGGCGGGCCTCCGTTGTGCGTTGCCCGGCCGCGGTACGCCGCGGCCGGGCCGTCTGTCATTCGGCGAAGGTCGAAAGGTAGGCGATGACCGCGTCGATATCCTCGGGCTTGCGCAGGCCGGCGAAGGACATCTTGGTGCCCTTCATCGCGTCCTTCGGCTTCTCGAGGAAGGCGTGCAGGCGCTCCGGGGTCCAGGTGTCGCCGGCGCCGTGAGCCTCCTCGAAAACCTTCGAGTAGCGGAAGCCGTCGACCGAGCCGATACCGCGCCCGACCACGCCGTTGAGCTCGGGGCCGGACTTGTTCTTCGCGCCGTCGCCCACCGCGTGGCAGGACATGCACTTCTTGAACACCTTCTCGCCGGCGGCGACCAGTTCAGGGTCGGCAGCGGCCGGAGCCGGGGCGGGCTCGGCCGCGGCGGGGGCGGCATCCGTGGCGACCGCGGCGGCATCGGTGCCGGTCTCGGCGGAGGCCACCTCGACCGTTTCGGCAGGGGCCTCGGCAGCGGGGTCAGTCGCCGCCTCGTCCGCGCCGTGGTCCGGGGTCACGTCGAGCACCGTGGCGCGCATGGTGATCTCGACGCTGTCCTTGCAGTCGGTCATGCAGGGCTCGCCAGTCCACTGCGGGTACTCGGTCTCGGGCCGGTCATCGATGATGAAGCCCTCGGCATTGGGCAGGTCGACCTCGGTGAAGTTCTCGTTCGACAGGACGAAATCCTCGTCCACGATGAAGTTCGAGTAGAGGATGTAGGCGGTGATCGCGTAGACCTCGTCGGGCTCCAGCGATTGCGCGTTGCCGAAGGGCATCGAGCGATGCACGTAATCCCAGGCGGTCGACAGGTGCGGCCAGTAGCTGCCCACGGTCTTCACCGGATCCTTGTTGGCCAGCGTGTCCTCGCCGCCGGCCAGCTTCGGCCAGTTGCCCGCGCCCTCGGCGAACTCGCCGTGGCAGACCGCGCAGTTTTCCGAGAACAGCATCTCGCCATCCTCGACCGAGCCGCTGCCGGGCGGCAGGCCGGTGCCGTCGGGAGAGACATCGAGGTTCCAGGCGGCGACCTCCTCGGGCAGCGCCTCGCGCCCGATGCCGAGGGGGCCGTCCTTGGGCGCCTCGTCCGCATGGGCGGCGGCGACGAGCCCGCCCGCCGGGGCAGGCGCTGCGGCGACCTCGAGCGGGGTCAGCGTCCGCAGCCCTTCGGGCGCCTCGGCCACGAAGCGGTCGGCCATGTTGACCGCGAAGGTCAGGGTGACCGCGATGCCGCCGAAGACGCTGCCGTAGAGTTTAAGAGACTTCGACATTTTCGGCCTCCCCGTTCGGTTTGACCCACCAGGTCTGGATGCAGTTGTTGTGATAGACCGAGTTCTCTCCGCGCACGTCGCGCAGCTGCGCCTTGGTGGGCTGCACGTAGCCGGTCTCGTCCATGGCGCGGGACTGCAGGAACATCTCTTCGCCCGTCCATTCGGTGTCGAGATAGAAGCGGGTCAGCGCCTTGTTCTCGCCCTCGCGCGCGAGCCGCGCGGTCTGCCAGGTCTTGCCGCCATCGGTGGAGACGTCGACGCGGGTGATCTTGCCATGACCCGACCACGCAAGACCGGTGATCACCAGCGGGCCGTGGCCGTGCTTGATCGGCGATTGCGGGCTGGGGGAGGTGACCACGGATTTTGCGTCCATCACCCAGGTCCACTTGCGCGAGGTGCCGTCGGCCAGCGTGTCGGTGTACTTGGAGGTCTCCTCGCGGCTTTCCACGGGGCCGTCCATCACCTCGATGCGGCGCAGCCATTTCACCCACATGTTGCCTTCCCAGCCGGGCACCACGAGGCGCACCGGGTAGCCGTGCTCCTTGCGAAGCGCCTCGCCGTTGGCCTTGAAGGCGACGAGCACGTCGTCGAGCGCCTTCTCCATCGGGATCGAGCGGCCGTTGGAGGAGGCATCGGCCCCCTCGACGTAGACCCACTTGTCGGTGGTGGCGGGCAGGCCCGCCTCGCGCAGCAGAGTGCGCAGCGGCACGCCGGTATATTCCATGTTGTGGATCATGCCGTGCGTGAATTGCGCGCCGTTGAGCTGCGCGCCGGCCCATTCCATGCCGGTGTTCGCGGCGCATTCGCAGAAGTAGACGTGGTTCTCGCGCGGGAAGCGTTCGAGATCCTCGTAGGTGAAGACCAGCGGCTTATCGACAAGCCCGTTGATCATCAGCCGGTAATCGCTCTTGCTGAGCTCGATCGCGCCCGAGTGGTGCCGCTCGAAGGCGCAGCCCTGCGGGGTGATCGTGCCGTCGAGCGCGTGGATCGGCGTGAAGTTGATCGAGCTGATCGGGTCGGCGGTCAGCCACGGCACGTTGCGGCGCACCACATCGTCCTCGAAGCGGATCGGCATCCCATAGGGGGTGGCATCGACGCCGTCGCCGAGGCCCTGCGCCCAGGGTTGCACCTCGGTGATCAGCGGATCGGGCTCTGCGGCACGCGCGGCCCCTGCGGTCACCGCCACCGTGGCGGCCCCCTGCAGGAAGGCGCGGCGCGAAGTCTTCGGTTCGCTCATTCTGTCCTCCTTTGTTCTCTTGGGGCCCTGCGTCATGCGCCCACGACCTCGACCGAGGTGTTCTCGCCGAGCTGCACGCGGCCAAGGCTGCGGATGTGGCTTTCGACGACGTCCCAGATCGGCGGGCCCTCGGTGCCCTCGTTCACGCTGGCCCAGCCGGCGACAGTGTAGCTCTTGGCCGGGTCGATCGCCTCGCCGGTCTTCAGCAGAACCATGTCCGAGACGCGCTGGCCCGCCGGGGCGGTGACGTCGATGCGGTAGCCGAGGCCGCCGACGCGGACCATGTCGCCGCCCTGCTGGTAGTAGGGATCGGGGTTGAAGATATTGTCGGCCACGTCCTCGAGCACGATCTTCAGGAATTCCCCGGTCATCTCGGAACGGTACGCCTCGGGATAGCTCATCGAGGTGACGTTCCAGAGATCCTCGCGGGTGATCGGATCGCCCTCGAGCAGCGACGGCCCCCAGCGCACGCCGGGCGACAGGGCAATCTGCGCGTCTCTCTGGGTGAGCAACGCGTCGCAGATCAGGTCGTCCCAGGTGCCGTTGAAGTTGCCGCGGCGGTAGAGCGTGGTGTCGGTGTGGCCGATGACTTCGGAGAGCTTGTCGGCATAGGGCGCGCGCTCGGCGTCGATCAGGGCGGTCATCTCGGGATCGGGGGCGATCACGTCCGAGAAGATCGGGATCAGCTTGTGGCGGAAGCCCATCATCCGGCCACCCTGCACGTCGAGATCGACGCGGGAGACGAACTTGCCGTTCGAGCCCGAGGCAATGATGATCGTCTCGCCCACCAGCACCGGCTCGGGCAGCGCGTCATGGGTATGGCCCGAGAGCAGCACGTCGATGCCGGTGACTTTCTCGGCCATCTTCTTGTCGACGTCGAAGCCGTTGTGGCTCAGCACCACCACCAGCTCGGCGCCACCCGCGCGCACCTCGTCGACCATTTCCTGCATGCGCTCGTCGCGGATGCCGAACGAGTATTCCGGGAACATCCACGAGGGGTTGGCGATCGGCATGTAGGGGAAGGCCTGGCCGATCACAGCGATCTTCACGCCGCCGCGCTCGAAGAACTTGTAGGGCTGGAACAGCTCGGCGGGCTCGTCCCACTCGGCGTCGAAGATGTTCTGGCCGAGTGCGGCGAAGGGCAGCCCCTCGACGATCTCGCGCACCCGCTCCGAGCCGAGGGTGAACTCCCAGTGGAAGGTCATCGCGTCGGGCTTCAGCAGGTTCATCACGTTGACGCAGTCCTGCCCGGCGGTCTGGTAGCAGGTGTAGCTGCCGTGCCAGGTGTCGCCGCCATCGAGCAGCAGTGCATCAGGGCGTTCGGAGCGGATCTGCTTTACCACGGTCGCCACCCGGTCCATGCCGCCGACACGGCCATAGCCGCGGGCGAGGGCGGTGAAATCGCCCGAGGAGAGGGCGTAATGGGAGGGGGAGCCGTCCTCGATGCCGTACATCTTGCGGAACTCGGCGCCGGTGAGATGGGGCACCTCGCCGCGGTTGCCGCCGACGCCGATGTTCACCGAGGGCTCGCGGAAGTAGATCGGTTTGAGCTGCGCATGGATGTCGGTGATGTGGATCAGCGAGACGTTCCCAAAGGCTGGCATGGCCAGAAGGTCGTCCTGCGTCAGGCGCTGCTGCGCCGCGAGCCGCGCCCAGTTGCCGAAGCCGGAGCCGCCGTAGGCCGCCGCGGCAGCCATGGAGACCTGGAGGAAATCACGTCGGGAGATCATCGGGTTATCCTCATACGCATTCAAATGCGTGAATTCGTTTGGGAAGAGAAACCCCGCGCGAGCAACTCGCGCGGGGCAGGGATCAGTTGCGGACGGAGGGGCCTTCGACTGACAGGCCGTTGCCGCGCGACGCGACGTAGAGTTCCAGAGCGATGAACTCGGGGCTGCCCGGCGAATAGGTCTCGGCGCGGGTGTCGCGCACGCAGCCCTTGAAGCGCGACTGCACCCCGTTGAGCTGCGCGTTCTTCAACCGGTAGGTCGGGAAGCCGTTGATCTGGCCCTGGCTGAGATGATCGGCGCGGATGTAGTTGCCGTAGTTCTGCTCGTGGCAGTTGGCGCAGGACAGCTCGAGCTGGCCGGTGCGGGTGTAGTAGAGTTCCTTGCCCTGCTCCCAGACCGCCTCGACCGGACCGTCGATGGCCACGTCGACCGGCATCCCGCGCGACACCGAGGCCAAGAGCGCCTCCATGTTGATCGCGTCGGCGCTGTCGTATTTCCAAGGCTCGGCGCCCATGCGCTCGGTGCGGCAGCCGTTGACCTGCATCTGCAGGGTGCGGACTTCCTCGGCCTCGTCGTTCCACTTGGGATAGCTGGCCTTGACGCCGGCCATCTCCTCGGGGGCGCCGTGGCAGGAGGCGCAGCTCTCGCCCTCGGTGCCCTCGACCATCTCCCACTGATCCCGCGCCTGGTCGACGAAGATCATGCCGGGGTTGTCGAAGTCGTCGAGTTCCAAGGCCTGGGTCTCGTCCGAGCGGAAGTGCCAGCCCGACATCACCTCGTCCATCGTGTCCGACAGGAAACCGGGGGCGGGGGCCTTGGTAGTGATCTCGATCTCGCCGTTGATGACCAGTTCGTCGTCATCGGGCCCGCCGGCCTGCACCACCAGCGGTGCGGCCAGCAGGGCGAGCGCGGTGAGCGCAATCGCCTTGCGTGTCATGTGTCTCCTCCCTCTAGTTGGCCCGGCCGTGCAAGAGGTCGGGCGAGACGGTTCGAGGTGGCCCGGCTCCTCTCCGGACCACCCGCCGTGTGTCAGCCGATCTCGATCGGCTTGGTCTCCGTGTAGGTGGAGCCGTCGTCGTCGTACCAGGTGAAGGTGAACTCACCGGCCTCCGGCACCAGCGCCTCGAACTCGAAGTAGGGGTTGGTCGAGATCGCCGGCTCCATCTTCACGTCGATGACGTTCTGGCCGTTGAAGTCGCAGGTGAAGCGGTTGATGATCGAGCGCGGGATGACGTTGCCGTCCTTGTCCTTGCGCTGGCCGCTTTCCATCGGGTGGCTGATCAGCGTCTTGAGGGTGACCACCTCGCCCGCCGCAGCGGACTTGGGAACCTTGACGCGGGGTTTCACTCCGGATGCCATCTGTCTTGTCTCCTCTTAGCCGCCGCAGCCGCCGATGGTGACCTTCACGGTCTTGGCGGTGCGCGCGAAACTGCCGTCCTCGAGCTTCGCCACCGCGATCACCTCCTGCGTTCCGGCAAGCCGGATGCGGGTGGATGCCATGCGCGAGCCCGCGAGGGGGCCAAAGGCGAAGGTGGCAACCGCCGGGGTCGGGTTTCCGGCGGCGAGCACCAGGATTTCCGACGCGCCGGGCGCGTCCACGCTGATCGGCACGGTGTTGCCGTTCTCGGCGATCTCCGGCGCGGTCAGATCCACGCCGCTGTCTCCAATGTCCGCGCCGCCGGTGAACTCGGCGATCATGTCCTCGACTGAGGCGTTGGCGCGGAAGGGCAGAACCGTCAGCGCCATGGCGCCGAGGGCAAGCCCGAATGTATCTCGTCTGGTCAGGCGCATGCCGTCTCCTCTCTCAGCTGTCCTGAAGGGTCATCAGGAAGGCCACCACGTCCTCCACCTCCTGGGCGGAAAGGATCGGCGGCAGGTCTCCGTTCGCGGCCTTGCCGGTGTAGCCGTCGCCGGGCCGGATGAAGCCGCTGGTCTTGTAGAAGGCGGGCATCACCGTGCCGTCGAACATCTTCTTGGCGTTGGCGACGATGCCGCGCAGCTCCGCCGCGGAGCGATAGCCGCCGACGCCGTCGAGCGGCGGGCCGACCTCGCCGTGGAACGGCGCGTCGGCGAGCGCGGTGACCGCGTGGCAGGCCACGCAGTTGCCCTTCGACCTGGTGGTCATGATCTCGGCGCCCCGGTCAGGATCTCCCGGGGTGCCGGTCAACGAAGCCTCGACCTCGCCGTATTCGGTGAAGCTGACGTCATCCGGGACGGTGCTGCCGGCCAGTGCGGCGGATGCAACGATCCCGATGACGGACGCTAGTGCGACCGTGGTTTTCATGTCTCCTCCCCTTCCATGTCTTGAATGCTACGGCACACATTGCACTTTTTGCAACAACAAATTCATAGCCGTGAATTTAAAGATATGTCGGCGGGCCGACAGCCTCCCCGCGTGGTGATGTCGCGGCGGCGTGCCGCGTGACAGAGCCGCAGGAACTCTCCCGATTTGTCAGTTCTTTGCGCGATCTTCTTCGAGTTTGCGTGCGTGGTACTTCTGGAATGGCTCGTCGCCGTCGTAGCCCTTTTCGAGCACCCATTGCAGCATGTGGCGGGTGGTGCCTTTCTCGAAAGCGCCGGGCATGACGGCCACCGCGGCCTGTGGCGCGGGCAGCTCTTTCAGATCCTCCGGCAGGAAGATCATGGTCGGGGTGAAGAGCATCCCCCAGCGCCGCACCATGTCTTTCTCGGGCAGCACCGTGCCGTCGAGGTCGGTCACCTCGACGTCGCCGAACATGTTGATCTGGATGACGAAGAAGTCCTCCGAGAGCAGCTTGGCGATCTCCGGCTGCGGGAAGACCTCCTCGTGCATCTTGGTGCAGTAGATGCAGCCGCGCTGCTCGATGAGAATCAGCAGGCGCTGACCGGCGGCGTTCGCCTCGGCCAGATCCTCGCGCAGGTCCTTGAAGGTGTCATGCATCCAGGGCGCCTTGTGCAGCCCGTCGTCGCCAAGCTGGGCGGCGGGCGAGGGCAGG
The DNA here is from genome assembly GCF_020524285.1 of Alloyangia pacifica. Classification (GTDB taxonomy): domain Bacteria; phylum Pseudomonadota; class Alphaproteobacteria; order Rhodobacterales; family Rhodobacteraceae; genus Salipiger; species Salipiger pacificus_B. The sequence continues at coordinate 93,570 of NZ_JAIVKX010000009.1, read as the reverse complement.
GCTGCGGCCAGCGCGAGCAGCGCGGACGTCGCCAGCGTGGGGAACAATCGTGTCATCGGTCTCCTCCTTCCGATGGGGCCGGGTCAGCCGATGCGGCTGAACCACGGGATGGTGTCGATGAGCCAGGCGGCGATCAGGTTGACGCTGTTGGTCGCGATCAGGACGCCGAACAGGATGAGCAGCAGCCCCATCGCCTTTTCGACGCCGCCGAGGTGGCGCCGGAAGCGGGCCATGAAGCGCAGGAACGGGCCGATGAAGGCAGCGGCCAGCACGAAGGGCAGGGTCATGCCCATGCCATAGGTGAGCAGCAGCAGCGCGCCATGCTGCGCGGTGTCCTGCCCGGCAGCGGTGAAGAGGATTGCCGCCAGCACCGGGCCGACGCAGGGCGTCCAGCCGAAGGCGAAGGCCAGCCCGATCACATAGGCGCCGACGAACCCGGTGGCGCCCCGGGCCTCGGAGCGCACCTGCCGGTAGAGCAGGGGAATGCGCAGCACGCCCAGGAAATGCAGCCCCATCAGGATGATGATCGCGGCGGCGACCCAGCGCAGCACGCCGAACCATTCGCGCACCATCTGGCCGAAGACCGTGGCCGTCGCTCCCAGCCCGACGAAGACGGTGATCACCCCGAGCGCAAAAAGCAGCGCGCCGATCACTGCACGGCGGCGCAATCCGGGCGGCACCACGCCGGTCTCGGCCACCACGTGCACGCCCTGTCCGGCCAGGTAGGACAGGTAGAAGGGCACGATCGGCAGGATGCAGGGCGACAGGAAGGACAGCAGCCCCGCCAGGAAAGCGCCCAGAAATGTGACATCGAACATGCAGCGACGCTCCTCCCGTGAATACATATTCGCATATTACGTTACGTATGTGATATGCTTCCGGTCAATCCACTGTGGAACACCTTCGATGCGCCTTCTTCTTTGCCTGCTTCTGCTGCTGCCCTTGCCGCTGCGCGCCGAGACCCTGCTGCTCATGGCCGAGCAGGCGGGCTGCGCCTATTGCGAGGCCTGGGATGCGCAGATCGCGCCGATCTACCCCAAGACTCCCGAGGGCCAGGCCGCGCCGCTGCGCCGGGCCGATATTCGCGCCTTGCCGCAAGATATCGAGCTCGCCCGGCCGGTGGCCTTCACCCCGACCTTCATTCTCGTGACGGACGGGATGGAAACCGGGCGAATCGAAGGCTATCCTGGAGAAGACTTTTTCTGGGCGCTGCTTGCCCGCCTGATCGAGGAGGCTCCTGCCTCACCCGCGCACCCTCCCGCGCAGATAAACGGATGATGCCGATGCAGAACGCTGCCCACCTCCCCGTCTTCGACGAGGGCATGAGCGAGCCGGAGATGGACCGGTTCATGGAAAAGGCCGAAGAGGCTTCTAACCTGCTCAAGGCGATGAGCCACGGCGGGCGGATGATGATCCTGTGCCATCTCGCCTCGGGCGAGAAATCGGTGACCGAGCTCGAGGATCTGCTCTCGGCGCGGCAGTCGGCGGTCTCGCAGCAGCTCTCGCGGCTGCGGCTCGAGGGGCTGGTCACGCCCCGGCGTGACGGCAAGACGATCTACTACTCCTTGACGGACGACCGGCCGAAGAAGATCATGGAGGTCATATACGACCTGTTCTGTCGGGAGGAGTGACCGGCGGCGCGAGCCGACGGTCGAAAGGGAGCGACAGTCGGAATGTTCGACTTTGGAGACGGCGCCGCGCTTGCGGCGCTCGTGGGATTGATCGGGGGCGTGGTGCTTGGCCTGGCCGCCCGGATCGGGCGTTTCTGCACGCTCGGCGCGATCGAGGACGCGCTCTATTCCTCTGATACGCGGCGGCTGCGGATGTGGGGGCTGGCGATCGGCATTGCCGTGATCACCACCCATGCCGCCATCGCCGCTGGCTGGCTCGATCCAGCACAGACCTTCTATATCGCGCGGCAATGGTCGCTGCCGGGCACCGTGCTCGGCGGTCTGATCTTCGGCTACGGCATGGCGCTGTCGGGCAACTGCGGCTACGGCGCCTTGGCGCGGCTCGGGGGCGGTGACCTGCGCTCTCTGGTGATCGTCGTGGTGATGGGGCTGACCGCCTATATCACCATCTCCGGGCCGCTTGCGCTGGCGCGGGTGGCCATCTTCCCGGACACGCCGGCCACCGCGCCGCAGGCCCTGTCGCAGATCACCGGGGCGCCGCTGCTGACCGGGCTCGCCGCCGGGGCGCTGCTGATCCTCGTCGCGCTCGCGGGCGGCGGCATGGTCCGCTCGCCGCGGCACGTGGTCTGGGGGGCGGTGGTCGGCTTCGCTGTGACCTCGGCCTGGATCGGCACGCAGGTTGCCGCGACCCGGAGCTTCGGAGCGGTGATGGTCGAGGGGCATTCCTTTGCCCGCCCGCTGGGGGAGAGCCTGCTGTGGTTGATGACCGCCTCGGCGGCAGCTCCGGGCTTTGCCGTGGGATCGGTCACGGGCGTTTTGCTCGGGGCCTTCCTCGGCTCGCTGAGCAAGGGGCACTTCCGCTGGGAGGCCTGCGAGGACCCGCGCGAGCTGAAGCGCCAGATTCTCGGCGCGGCGCTGATGGGGCCGGGCGCGGTTCTGGCTGCGGGCTGCAGCGTCGGGCAGGGGCTGAGCGCCTTTTCCCTGCTGACCTTCAGCGCGCCCGTCGCACTGCTGTCGATCTTCGCCGGGGCGGCCATCGGGCTGCGGCAGCTCATCGTCGGCTTCGCGCCCGCCGAGTAGCGGTCTGCACAATCAATCCTTCCCGCCACGGCATTTACATCATAGGATGCGAATGTGTGAATGGGAGGAGAGACCATGCCACTGACCCGCAGGCACCTGCTGCAAACCGCCGCGGCCGCCGGCCTTGCGCCGTTGCTGCCCCGCCGGCTGATCGCCGAGACCACGATCGGCTCGGGCCGGCTGATCACCGTGAGCGACGGCAACCTCGTGCTGCCCGGCGATTTCATCTTCGCCGGCATGCCCGAGGCCGAGCTGACCGATATCCTTGCCGCGCAGGGCGTCGACCGCCAGCGCCTGACGCCCGAGTGCAACGTGACGCTCTGGCAGGACGGCGACCAGACCGTGCTCTTCGATGTCGGCGCGGGCAGCACCTTCATGGACAGCGCGGGAGAGCTTCTGGGCAACCTGGAAGCCGTCGGGGTCTCGCCCGATCAGGTGACGGCGATTGTCTTCACCCATGCCCACCCCGATCACATCTGGGGGCTGCTCGACGATTTCGACGATCTCGTTTTCCCCCAAGCGCGCTACCTGATGGGCCGCGAGGAATGGGACTACTGGTGGGATCCGGCGACTGCCGAGACCATCGGCGTCGAACGGCAGGCCTTCGCGGTTGGTGCGCGGCGGCGGATGGAGGTGATCGAGGACCGGATCGAACGCTTCGAGGACGGCGCCGAGATCCTGCCCGGCCTCGCGTCGATTCTCACGCCGGGCCACACGCCGGGCCACATGGCCTTCGAACTGCGGCAGGGCAACGAGGCGGCGCTGATCGTCGGGGACTCCATCGGCAATGACCACGTGGCCTTTGCCCGTCCGGGCTGGGAGGCGAACTCGGATCAGGAGCCGGAACTGGCGGCGCGCACCCGCGTCGCGCTGATGGAGCGCCTGGCGCAGGAGCAGATGCCGGTGATCGGCTTCCACCTCTCGCAGGGCGGCATGGGCCATGTGGAGCGCGCCGGGCATGCCTACCGCTTCGTCCCGCTCTGAAGCGGGGGGCGGCCGGGCCGCCCCTGCCAGACTTCAGTGCGCGATCATCACGTGGCGCGCGACGGTGTAGTCCTCGAGCGCGTACATCGACATGTCCTTGCCGTAGCCCGACTGCTTGAGCCCGCCGTGCGGCATCTCGTTGACCAGCATGAAGTGCGTGTTCACCCAGGTGCAGCCGTATTGCAGCCGCGACGAGATATCGAGCGCCCGGCCGATGTTCTCGGTCCAGACCGACGACGCGAGCCCGTACTGGCTGTCGTTGGCCCAGGCGACGGCGGTGTCCGGATCATCGAAGCGGGTGACCGAGACGACGGGGCCGAAGACCTCGCGCTGGACGATTTCGTCCTCTTGCAGGGCGCCCGCGATGACGGTGGGGCGGTAGTAGAAGCCCGAGCCCTCGTGTTGAGCGCCGCCGGTGGTCACCTCGATGTGCTTGAGCTCCGAGGCGCGCTGCACGAAGCTCGCCACCCGGTCGCGCTGGCGCTGTGAGATCAGTGGCGGGATCTCGTTCTTCGTGTCGTCGGCATTGTCGAAGACGATGGAGGAGACGGCGGAGGAGAGGTCGGCCACGAGGTTCTCGTAGACCTTCGGCCCGGCGTAGATGCGGCAGGCGGCGGTGCAGTCCTGCCCGGCGTTGTAATAGCCGAAGGCGCGCAGCCCCTCGACCACGCGGCCGAGATCGGCATCGTCCATGACGATCACCGGGGCCTTGCCGCCCAGCTCCAGGTGCGTGCGCTTGACCGACTTGGAGGCCGCCTGCAGCACCTTGCGCCCGGTCGCCACGTCGCCGGTGATCGAGACCATGTCGACCTGCGGGTGGTTGATCAGCGCATTGCCCACCGTGGCGCCCTGACCGACGATCACGTTGACCACGCCCTCCGGGAAGATGCCGGCGATGATCTCGGCCATCAGCAGCGCGGTGAGCGGGGTCTGCTCGGAGGGTTTCATCACCACCGTGTTGCCGCCCGCCAGAGCCGGGGCCAGCTTCCAGGCCATCATCATCATCGGGTAGTTCCACGGCGCGATGGAGGCGACGACGCCGATGGGGTCGCGGCGGATCATCGAGGTGTGGCCCTCCATGTACTCGCCGGCGAGCGGCCCGTGCATGTTGCGCACCGCGCCCGCGAAGTAGCGGAAGCAGTCGGCGACGGCGGGGACCTCCTCGTTGCGCACCTCGTTGATCGGCTTGCCGCAGTTGAGCGACTCGAGCGTCACGAACTCCTCGGCCCGCGCCTCGATGGCGTCGGCGAGCGCCAGCAGAAGACCGGAGCGGTGCCCGGGCGTGGTGCGGGCCCAGCCGGGAAAGGCGCCGCGGGCGGCCGCCACGGCGCGGTTCACCTGGTCCATGTCTGCCTCGGGCATCTTCACGATCAGCTCGCCGGTGCGCGGGTTGAGCACCGCTTCCTCGGTCTCTGTCCCGGCTTCCTGAGCGCCGCCGATCAGCATCTTGGTCTGCATGATGTCCTCCGTCATTTTCCGTTCTTTACTTGCCCTGGCCCGCGACCGCTTCGGTCCCGCGGGTGAGATAATAGGCGCCCAGGATGGGCAGCAGGGTGACCAGCACCACCACCATGGCGACCACGTTGGTCACCGGGCGTTCGCGCGGGCGCACCAGTTCCTCGAGCATCCAGATCGGCAGCGTCTGCTGCTGTCCGGCGGTGAAGGTGGTGACGATGACCTCGTCGAAGCTGAGCGCGAAGGCGAGCATGCCGCCCACCACGAGCGCCGTGGCGATATTGGGCAGGATCACGTGGCGCAGCGTCTGGAAGAGGTTGGCGCCAAGATCCATCGACGCCTCGATCAGGCTGCCGCTGGTGCGGCGAAAGCGGGCGACGGCGTTGTTGTAGACGATCACCACGCAGAAGGTCGCGTGGCCGAGCACGATGGTCCAGGTGCTGAAGGGCACCTCGGCGATCGAGAAGGCCGAGCGCAGGGCGATCCCGGTCACCACGCCGGGCAGGGCGATGGGCAGGATCACCAGCAGCGAGATGCTCTCCCGGCCGAAGAACTTCGTGCGGCTCACGGCGGCGGCGCAGAGCGTGCCGAGGAGCATCGCCAGCAGCGTCGAGATCGCCGCGACCTTCAGACTGAGGGCCATGGCCTCCCAGACGTCGGGCCGGTCCCATGTCGCCGCGAACCATTTCAGCGTGTAGCCGGGTGGTGGCCACTGGAAGGATTTCTCTTCGGTGGTGAAGGCGTAGACGAAGATCAGCGCGATCGGCAGGTGCAGGAACAGCAGCCCCGCAGCGGCGGCGATCTTCAGCTTGAGCGAGGCGTGGTCAGAGTGCATCGAAGGCCCCCATTCGCTTGGCGATCCAGAGATAGACGCCCATGATCACGATGGGCACCACGGCGAAGGCCGCAGCCAGCGGGATGTTCCCGGCGATGCCCTGGTGCTGATAGACGGCCTGCCCGATGAAGAGCCGCGAGGTGCCGATGATCTGCGGGATGATGTAATCGCCGAGGGTCAGCGAGAAGGTGAAGATCGAGCCCGCGATCACCCCGGGTAGCGCCAGCGGCAAGAGCACGTGGCGGAAGGTCTGCGCGGGCTTGGCACCGAGATCGCCGCTGGCCTCGAGCATCGAGGTCGGCACGCGCTCCAGCGCGGCCTGAATGGGCAGCACAATGTAGGGCAGCCAGACGTAGACGAAGACGAGGAAGGTGCCCGTGGGGCTGACCGAAAGCGAGTTGCCCCCGATCACCGGCAGCGCCAGATAGGCGTCGAGCAGCCATGTCAGGTGCAGCCCCTCGAAAATCCACGTGAGGATGCCTTCCTTGGCGAGGATCAGTTTCCAGGCGTAGACTTTCACCAGGTAGCTCGACCACAGCGGCATCATGATCCCGAGGTAGAAAAGCGCCCGCCACGCGCCTTTGGCGTAGCGCGCCGCGTAATAGGCGATGGGGAAGGCGATCACCGCCGAGGCCACCGTGACCAGCGCCGCCATGCCGACGGTGCGGCGGATGATGTCGAAGTTCGCCGGGGTGAAAAGCTCGGCGTAGGTGGCCAGCGTGAACTCGTGGTTGATCAGCCCGGTGAAGTGGTCGATCGAGAAGAAGCTCTGCAGCAGCAGCGCGAAGAGCGAGCCGAGGTAGATGATCCCCAGCCAGAGCGCCGGCGGCGTTAGCAGGATCAGCAGAAGCAGCGTCGGCCGCCGCCAGAGCGTGTCCGAGAGCCGCGTCAGCACCCCCTCGGAGGGGCCGATCTGCGCGGAGGCGGTCGTCTGAGCCATCGTCATGCCCCGGCGCGCGGGTTCGCCCGCTGACCTGCCCGCATCAGGTGCAGGTCCTCGGCCGCCCAGCTCAGCGCCACCTCGTCGCCCTCGCGCGGGCGGGCCACGTCCTGCGGCAGCAGGGCGGTCAGCCGCGTGCCCTCCGCGTCGAAGCTGACCCGCGTGCTGAGGCCGAGGAAGCTGAGCCCGGTCACCCGTGCCTTCAGCGGCCCCTCGGAGGTCAGCCGCAGCCGCTCGGGGCGGATCGCGGCGGGGCAGGTCTCGCCGGCGAGCCTTGCCACCAGCGCCTCGGGCAGCACGTTCGACGAACCGACGAAATCGGCGACGAAGGGCACCTCGGGGCGGAAGTAAATGTCCTCGGGGCTGCCGACCTGGATGATCCTGCCCTCGTTGAACACGGCGACACGATCGGCCATCGACAGCGCCTCGCCCTGGTCGTGGGTGACGAAGACGAAGGTGATGCCGAGCTGGCGCTGCAGGGTCTTCAGCTCTTCCTGCATCTGCTCGCGCAGCTTGAGATCGAGCGCCCCCAGCGGCTCGTCGAGCAGCAGCACGCGCGGCTTGTTGACCAGCGCCCGGGCCAGCGCGACGCGCTGGCGCTGACCGCCCGACAGCTCCGACGGCTTGCGGCTGCCGTAGCCGCCGAGCCGCACCATCTCGAGCGCCGCCTCGGCCTCGGCGTGGCGTTCGCGCTTGCCGCGTCCGGCGATCATCAGCCCGTAGGCGACGTTGTCGCGGACGTTGAGATGCGGGAAGAGTGCGTAATCCTGGAACACCGTGTTCACCTGTCGCTTGTAGGGCGGCAGATCGGCGACGGGTTCGCCGAAGATGCGGATGTCGCCCGCGGTCGGGCGCTCGAAGCCGGCGATCAGCCGCAGGCAGGTGGTCTTGCCCGAGCCCGAGGGGCCCAGCATGGCGAAGAACTCGCCTTCGGCAATGTCGAGGATGACGTCATCCACCGCCTTCACCGCGCCGAAATGGCGGGAGACGTGGTCGAAGCTCACGGCTGGCATGGGAGTATTCCGGTTCTTGTGCCCGCGCCGCGAGGCGGCGGCGCGGGGAAGGTCAGGGGAGGGCGATCAGCGGCCGCCGATCACGCCGATGTAGTCGGACACCCAGCGGTAGTAGGGCACGCATTCGTCCTGGCTCTTGCAGTTGGCCACCGGGGTCTTCCAGAACTTGATCTTCTCGAACTGGGCGAGGCCGTTGGCATCGCAGCCCTCCTGGGTCTGCATGCCCGAGCCATCCGAGCAGGCCGCGGGCACCGAGGGCACCGCGCCGAACCAGACCGAAAGATCGGACTGCAGGTTGGAGGACAGCGTGTGCTCCATCCACATGTAGGCGCAGTTCGGGTGCTCGGCTTCTGCGTGCAGCATGGTGGTGTCGGCCCAGCCGGTGGCGCCTTCCTCGGGGATCACCGAGGCGACGGGCACGCCGTCGGCCTGCAGCAGGTTGACCTGGAACGGCCAGGAACCGGAGGCGACCATGCCCTCGTTCTTGAAGTCGTCGATCTGGATGAAGGCGTCGTGCCAGTAGCGGCTGACCAGCTCCCGCTGGCCGCGCAGCAGGTCGAGCGCGGCGGCGTACTGGTCGGCGGTCAGCTCGTAGGGGTCGGTGATGCCGAGCTCGGGCTGATGCGCCATCAGGTAGTTGGCGGCATCTGCGATGTGGATCGGCCCGTCATAGGCCTGCACGCGGCCCGTGTTGCTCGACCCGTCGGCGAGGGTCATCTCCTCGAACACCACGTTCCACGAGGTCGGCGCCTCGGGGAAAGCCTCGGTGTTGTACATCAGCACGTTCGGGCCCCACATGTAGGGCGTGCCGTAGTGCTCGCCGTTCACGTAGTGCCAGGGGGCTTCCTTGAGGCGGTCGTCGACGGTGCTCCACGAGGGGATCAGGTCGATGTTGATCGGCTGCACGCGCTTGCCCGCGATCATCCGCAGCGAGGCATCGCCGGAGGCGGTGACCAGATCGAAGCCGCCCTCGTTCATCAGCGCCACCATCTCGTCCGAGGTGTTGGCGGTCTTGACGGAGACCTTGCAGGAAGTCGCTTCCTCGAACTTGGTCACCCAGTCGAAGGCGGCATCGGTCTCGCCGCGCTCGATGTAGCCGGCCCAGGCGACGATCGACAGCTCGCCTTCGCCCTCGCCGATCTCGGTCATCTGCGCCACGGCGCTCGTCGCAAGCGAGGCGGCGGTGATCGCGCTCACTGCGGCGGTGATGAAACGGTTGGTCATTGCACTCTCCCTGCGGGCAGGCCGCAGGAGGCCGCTGGCCGTGCGGCGCACGTCCGGAGGCGCGGGCGGCAGCCCGAAAATCATTGTTGGTTGTCGTGCCCGCAGCGACAGGCGCCGCGGCGCGGTGGGAGTCTTTCCGGCCGTTGGCCTCGCTCCCTTGGGTCCGCATCAAAACCATGTGACGGCTTTGCTGCGTTCGCAAATTCATTATTCAGAAATGGTCATTCGGAAAAACCGATAGCTCGGCCGGTCAGAAGCGCGCCGGGCGTTCGGCCTGTCCCATTCGAGCCAGAGAGAGGAAATCCTGCACCGCCTCCGACAGCGGCAGCCCCTTGCGCCAGACCATGCCGACCTGGACGATCGGCAGGCTGCCCGAGACGTCGCGGCTCTCGATGCGGTCGCCGTCGAGCGACCACGGCCGGTACACGAGGTCCGGCAGCAGCGCCACGCCCGCGCCGGTGGCGACGAGGCTGCGCACGGCCTCCACCGAGCGGGTGCGGAAGGCGATCTGCGGTTTGCGCCCGAAGGCCGAGAGCAGCTTCACCGCCTCTTCCTCCATCTCGTCGACGTTCAGCATGATGAGCTGTTCGCGGGCCACATCGTCAAGGCCGATGCTCTCGCGGGCGGTCAGCTTGTGACCTAGCGGCAGCCAGAGGCGGAAAGCGGAGACGTCGAGGATCTCGGACTGCAGCGCCATGCGGTCGCGCAGGTTCGAGATCACCATGACCGCCACGTCGAGTTCGCCGCCGACCAGCAGGTGCTCGAGATACTCGCCCTGATCCTCCAGCGCCGAGACTTCCACTGCCGGGTTCATCCGCCGGTAGCGGGACAGCAGGTCCGACATGACGTAGCCCGCCATCAGCGAGGTCACCCCGATGTTGAGCCGTCCCTGCGTGGTGCCCGGCGCGTGCTGGAACGCCCGCCGCGCGCCCGAGACGTCGGAGAGGATCTTCGTCGCGTGGCGCAGGAACTGGTGGCCGCTGTGCGTGATGTCGAGCCCGCGCGCGTGGCGCTCGAAGAGCGGAACGCCGAGATCGGCCTCGAGGTTCTTCAGCGCCTCGGTCACCGCCGATTGCGAGATCGACAGCGTCTGCGCTGCGCCGATCACCGAGCCTTTCTCGGCCACGGCGACGAAATAGCGAAGTTGTTTCAAGGTGAAGGACATGACGCTCTCCCCGGGGCTCACGCGCATTGAAGGGCGGATTTCGCGCATGGCGCAAGACCGGTCCTCGCGGAAAGCTTCGGAGAGGTCGGCGTATCTATTGGCGCCGCCTAAAGAGCAATCAGAGTCCGCTGAAGGAGTACGAGTAGGAAAAATTTGCTCATAGGTCGGAAAGGGTAGCATTTGTTTGCGCACTATCCCGCGAATGTCGCGGGACTTTGGAAACCACTGCCAGCGCCCCGGTGCTAGCTTTCGGGCAACCGCGCTCCCGGCACCGCACCGGGGCGCTTCGCGCAAGACAAGAGGACCCCCAATGCCCGTCACCGATCCCGCCGCCCTGCTGACCTCCTTCCGCGCCGCGCTGCCGCCCGCCGCGCAGATGGGAGAGGACCTCGTGGGCAAGGGCGCGATGATCGACGGGCCGTTCGGGCCGAAGCCGCTGGTCTACGCCGATTACGTCGCTTCGGGCCGGGCGCTGAAGACGCTGGAGATGTTCGTGCTCGAGCATGTGCTGCCCTACTATGCCAACAGCCACACCGAGGCGTCTTTCTGCGGCGGTTTCATGACCCGCCTGCGCAATGCAGCGCGCGCCACCGTCGCCGCCCATTGCGGCGCCGGGCCGGAACACGCCGTGGTCTTCGCGGGCAGCGGGGCGACGGCGGGGCTCAACCGTCTCGTGCAGCTGCTCGGCGCGGATCGGGGCAGGGCCAAGGTGATCATCGGCCCCTACGAGCATCACTCCAATATCCTGCCCTGGCGCGAGAGCGGGGCGGAGGTGGCCGAACTGCCCGAGGCCGCGAAAGGCGGGCCGGACCTTGCCGCGCTGGATGCGGCGCTGGCGGATGCCGCACAGTACGACCGGGTGATCTGCGCCTTCTCGGCGGCCTCGAACGTCTCGGGCATCATCGCCGACGTGGCGGGGCTCACCCGCCGGGTGAAGGAGGCGGGCGCGCTGATGGTCTGGGACTACGCCGGGGGCGGACCTTACCTGCCGATGCAGATGGATCAGGACGGCGCGGGCATCGACGCGCTGGTCTTCTCGCCGCACAAGTTCATCGGCGGGCCGGGGGCGTCGGGCGTGATGGTCCTGCGCCGCGACGCGGTGGTCTCCGAGCGCCCCACGTGGGTTGGCGGCGGCACCGTGCGTTTCGTGTCCTCGGAAGGGCATGACTATTCCGGCGCCCTCGAGGCGCGCGAGGAGGCCGGCACGCCCAATGTCGTCGGCGACATCCGCGCCGCGCTGGCGGTGATCGTCAAGGAGGAGATCGGTGCCGCTTACATGGCACAGCGCAACGCCGAGCTTTCGGCCCGCGCCATCGCAATTTGGCGGGACGTGCCGGGCATCGAGTTGCTGGGCAACACCGAGGCCGCGCGGATTCCGGTGCTCTCCTTCCGCCTGCGCGATCCGCGCGGCGGCTACATTCACCAGCAACTGGCGACGAAAATGCTCAGCGACCGCTTCGGTATCCAGGCCCGCGGCGGCTGCGCCTGCGCCGGTCCCTATGTGTTGCGTCTACTGGGCTATGACACTGAGGCGGCGGCAGAGACCCGCGCGGCAATCCTCTCGGGGCAGGAACTGGAAAAACCGGGCTTCGTGCGGCTCAACCTGTCGGTGCTGATGAGCGAGGCCGAGGTGGATTTCATCCTGCAGGGCGTGGCGACACTATCGCGTGACGCGGTGGCCTATGTGGATGGCTACGAGGTCGACGACGCAAGGGCGATCTTCTCGGCCAGCGCGGCCTGAGAACCGCCCGGCATGCGGGGCGCTTCACCTCGCGCAGGCCGGGCAGGCGCGGCGCTCAGGCGTAGTCGAGCGGCAGCTCGGTGCTCGACTTGATCGTCTCCATGGCGAACATCGACGAGACGTCGTGGATCTCGACCTTCTGGATCAGCCGCTGGTAGACCCGGTCGAAGGTGGCGATATCCGGAACCACCACCCGCAGCATGTAGTCGACTTCGCCCGCCAGCCGGAAGATGTCGACGATCTCGGGGATCTCCTCGGCTGCCTTTACGAAGGCGCGGGCCCATTCGCGGCTGTGCTGGTTGGTGCGGATCGCCATGAAGACCGAGACCCCGACGTTCAGCTTCTCCTCGTCGAGCAGCGCCACCCGGCGCTTGAAGTAGCCGCGCTCCTCGAGCTTGCGGATGCGCCGCCAGCAGGGCGTGGTGGTCAGGCCAATCTCGGCGGCGATCTCGGCGACCGGCATCTCGGCATTGCGCTGGAGCAGCGCGAGGATCTTCCGGTCGTAGGAATTCAGCATGAAGTTCTCCAATGGGATCATTTTGTAGCATTCTATCCCACCTTTGCCGGCCGGGGTAGGCCGCGCGGCTCCTTCGAGAGATGGTGCGAAGACCGCTGACGCCGCGCGGGCGGCGCGATATAGGGGAGCGAGCCGCGCAGGACGAAGCCGACGCGGCAGGAGGGAAGTCGCGGCGTGCTGTTCATCACCATCTGGCCCCTGTTCGGGCTGATCTGCCTCGGGTTCGTCCTGTCCCGCAAGGGCTTCCCGGATCCCGGTTTCTGGCCCGCCGCCGAGCGGCTGAACTATTTCGTGCTGTTCCCGGCGCTGCTCGTTTCGAGCCTGCTCCGGGCGCCGCTGAACGATCCGCAAATCCTCCGGCTTGGCGGGGCGGCAGTGGCGACGATCTGCCTCGTGGCGTTCGGCATGGCGCTGGCGCGGCGCATCCGGCCCATGCCCGCCGCGCGCTTCGGGCCGGCGCTGCAGGGTGCGGTGCGCTTCAATACGTACCTGGGGCTGGCGATCACCGCGAGCCTGGTCGGGCCCGAGGGAGTCTCTCGCGCGGCGGTCTACCTTGCCATCGCCGTGCCTCTGGTCAACGTGCTGTCGATTGTCGCGCTGAGCGAGGCCGAGGTGCTGCGCCGCCCCGGCGCGCTGCTGACAACCATGCTGCGCAACCCGCTGATCCTCGCCTGCCTCGTAGGCGTCGCGCTGGCCCTGGCGGGCACCGGCTTGCCCTTCGGTGCGGATCGCGTCCTCGAATTACTCGCGCGCGGCAGCCTGCCGCTGGGCCTGCTCTGCGTGGGGGCGGCGCTGCGTCCCTCCGCGCTGCGCGGGGATCTTGCGGCGCTTGCGGGCACGTCGGCGCTGCGCCTGCTCGTGGTGCCGGGGATCGCGGCGCTGGTCGGGGCGGGCTTCGGCCTCGGCCCGGTGGAGGCGCTGGTGCTGGTGGTCTTCTCGGCCATCCCGACCGCGCCCACGGCCTACGTGCTGACGCGCCAGTTGGGCGGTGACGGCACGCTGATGGCGGGGCTGGTCACCGCGCAGACGCTGCTCGGGGTGCTGACGATTCCCCTCGTCCTGCTGGCGCTGGGGTTGGGCTAGCCCGGATTCTGCCGCGGCCCGGCACGGGTGTGCGCATTTTCAGCCTGCTTCCAGCGACCCTCGGAAACGACCTGCGGCGCGAGAATTTGTCGCCAAAAGCGTTCTGAAAATGCGTACGCATGAAATTCGGGCATACTTCGCGACGCGCGCTTTGCCGAGCGGCGCCGCAACAAGGTCTGAAAACCAGCTATTTTTGACAGATTGTCCGCCTTGGCTCGAGAATGGTGTATTTGCTCCTCGGGAATTGTTCAAAAAACATGCGCTGTGAGATCTGCGAAAAACCCGTTGATTGGCCGGGTTTGCGCGTTCCATAAATGAGGCCACGAGTAGAAGCGGTCTGGATCCGATCCTGGACATTGCTCGCCAGTAGTTCCGACTCTGACGAGGCCAGACATGACCAGCAACCACCTGCTCGGTAACGATAAAATACAAAACCATGATCTCTTGGCGCATAAGTGCCGGGCCTGCCTGATGTGCGCGGATCCGGAACGGCGGCGCTGTGCCCGGGCGCGGATGCTCTCCGAGGGTGTCCGCGAGGCCGAGATCGACCACCTGCAACTGTCCAACAAAACAGCACACTAGGGAGAGGCCCCTTCATTATGACCAAATCCACCACGCTCACGGCCCTCGGTTTCGCGCTCACCGCGAGCACCGCGCTGGCCGGCGATCCGGTCACCTACCAGCTCGACTGGCTGCCCGGCGGCGACAAGGCACCGATCTACGTCTGCGTCGACCAGGGGTTCTGCGCCGACGCGGGTCTCGACGTGACCATCGCCTCGGGCCGCGGCTCGTCGGATGCGATCTCGCGCCTTGCCGCCGGTTCGTCGGATATCGGCATGGCCGACATCGGCGCGCTGATGGCCGCCAAGGCGCAGGAAGGCGTCGGCGTCACCTCGGTGCTGTCGGTGTTCAACAAGGGCCCGCACGCGTTCTACACCGTCAAGGACAGCGGCTTTGACAGCGTTGCCGACGTGAAGGGCAAGAAGATCGCGACCTCGCCCTTCACCTCGTCCAACGTCTACCTTCCGCTGGTGCTGAAGGACGTGGGGCTGACCGAGGACGACTTCGAACTGACCAAGGCCGACGCAGGCGCGCTCGGGCCGATGCTGATGACCGGGCAGGTCGACGGCATCGTCGCCTGGATGACCGACCTCTCGCGCTACACCGGGCAGGGCAAGGACGCGGGCAAGGAAATCATCGCGCTGCCGTGGTCTGCCGCCGGGCTCGAGCTTTACTCCGCCTCGCTGAATGCCAATGACGCATTCCTCGCGGAGCGCCCCGAGGTGGCCGCGCGCTTCGTCGCCGCCTTCAAGAAGTCGATCGAGTTTTGCCGGACCAACCCCGACGAGGCCGCGCAATCGGTGGTCAACATGGTGCCCGAGCTGGAGCATGGCGATGTGCTCGGCTCGCTGAACGACATGCTGGGGCTGGTGTTCAACGAGGTGACCGAAGACGACGGTCTCGGCGTCTTCGAGCCGGGCCGTCTTGCCGCGACCTGGACCCGCGTTGCCGCCGCGCAGGGGCTCGACGAGGCCGCGCATGACCCCGAGGTCTTCGTCACCCGCAGCTTCCAGCCCGGCGGGGAAGGCTGATGCAAACACCCGCCGCCATTCGCTTCGACCGGCTGGGCCAGGTCTTCGAGACCGGCTCGGGCCGGCTGGAGGCCCTGCGCAACGTCAGCTTCGAGGTCGCCCGGCACGAGTTTCTTGCCGTGCTCGGCCCCTCGGGCTGCGGCAAGTCCACCTTGCTGCGCATGATCGCCGGACTGCTCGAGCCCACGTTGGGCACGGTCGAGGTGTTCGGACGGCGGGTCACCGGCCCGCGCGAGGACATCGGCATTGTCTTTCAGAAGCCGACGCTGCTGCCCTGGGCCACCATCGAAGACAACGTCATGTTCCCCGTCCGCCACAAGCGCGGACGGGTGGGCAGCCACGACCGCGACCGCGCGCATGAGCTGCTGCGCATGGTCGGGCTCGAGGGGTTCGGCAAGCGTCTGCCGGACGAGCTGTCGGGCGGCATGCAGCAACGCGTCGGCATCGCCCGCGCGCTGCACATGGACCCCGATATCCTGCTGATGGACGAGCCCTTCTCGGCGCTCGACGCGCTGACCCGCGAGGAGATGGGCTTCGATCTGCTGCGCATCTTCGGCGAGCGGCCGAAGACCGTGGTTTTCATCACCCATTCCGTCAGCGAGGCGGCGCTGCTGGCCGACCGCGTGCTGGTGATGACCGGCCGCCCCGGCTCTGTGCTGACCGAGCTGCCGGTCCCCGTCGCCCGCCCGCGCGGTCGCGAGACGATCAAGGATCCCGCCGTGACCGAGCTTGCCGCCCACCTGCGGGACCTGCTGCTGCAAAAGGACGCCGCCTGATGAGCCTTTCGATGCCAGATTTTTCCAAGCCCGAAAGCACGAAGGGCAGACGCCCCGACCTGCGCCGCATCCTCGCAGCGCCGGGTGTCGCGGCGATCCTGACCATCCTCGGCACGGTGGCGCTCTGGGAGCTTGCCGCGCGCACGCTGAACATCCCGAGCTACCTGCTGCCCGCGCCGAGCTCGATTTTCTCGACCTTTCCCAGCATCGGGGCGGAACGCTGGGCCGGCCACGTCTGGGCGACGCTGCGGGTGGCCCTGCTGGGCTTCGCGCTGGCCATCGCCATCGCCATCCCGCTGGCCATCGCGCTGGTGCGGTCGCCCGCGCTCAACCGCACGCTCTACCCGCTGCTGGTGATCGTGCAGTCGACGCCGGTCGTGGCCATCGCGCCGATCATCATCGTGGTGCTGGGCGCCGGCGACGCGCCGCGCATCGTCATCACCACGCTGATCTGCTTCTTCCCACTGGTGGTCTCCACCGCCACCGGCCTTGCCGCCACGCCGCCGGAACTCATCGAGCTGTCGCGCAGCCTGCGTGCCCCGGCCTTCCGAGAGATCACCCAGATCCGGCTTCCCTTCGCCGTGCCCTACATCTTCTCGGCGCTGAAGATCTCGGTGACGCTGGCGGTGATCGGCGCGGTGGTGGCCGAGTTCTGCGCCTCGGACGCGGGCGTCGGCTACTTCATCCAGTTCTCGACCTCGATGTTCAAGCTGCCGCAGGCCTGGGCCGGGCTCTTCGTGCTCGCCGCCATGTCGCTGGCGCTGTTCCAGGCGGTGAGCTGGGCGCAGAAGCTGCTCTTCCCGTGGAGCCTGCCGCGCAAGCGATAACCCTATCCGTGCCGGGCGCCGAGCCGCCCGGTGCATCCCCCGGAGTAGAAGCAGTCAGGCCCTGGCCCGGACATTGCTCCCCACCCTGCCGGACCCTCCGGCACCCTACTTTGGAGAAAGCAATGAGCACCAACTACGACCTTGCCGAGCTGAACAAGGAAACCACCATCGGCGGCATGGGCAGCACCGTCGAGCGTGAAGTCCCCGCCATCGACCTGTCGGACTTCGAGACCCGCAAGCACGAGATCGCCGATGCGCTCTGGGAGGCTTCCACCGGCATCGGCTTCTTCCAGGTCTACAACCACGGCATCCCCGAGGAAGACATCGACGCCGCCTTCGACACCGCCTGGGAGTTCTTCGAACTGCCGACCGAGGTGAAGGCGCAATACCCGATGCCCAAGGGCACCAACGCGGGCTGGGAATTCAAGGCGCAGGTGCGCCCCTCCACCGGTACGCCGGACAACAAGGAAAGCTACCAGGTCACCCGCCCGCTGATGGAGGGCAAATGGCCGACCGAAGAGGAACTGCCCCGCTTCAAGGAGCGTGCACTGAAGTTCGAGCGCCAGAACTGGGAGCTGGGCATGCGGATCCTGTCGTGCTTCGCGCTGAAGATGGGCTTCCCGGAGGACTTCTTCACCCATGCGCATGACCCGGAGTCCGACCAGTACCAGTCGACCCTGCGCCTCATCCATTACATGTCGATGGAGGACGCCAAGCCCGAGGACTTCGAGGCATGGCGCGCCGGGGCGCACAGCGATTTCGACTGCCTCACCATCCTGCACCAGAAGGAAGGTGAAGGTGGCCTGCAGGTCTGCCCCGGCAAGGACGCCGGCTCCAACGCCTGGACCGACGTGCCGCCGCGCCGCGGCTACATCACCTGCAATATCGGCGACATGCTGATGCGCTGGTCGGACGACCAGCTGCAGTCGACCCTGCACCGGGTGCGCATGCCCGCCGAGGGCGAATACAAGGGCCGCCGCCTGTCGCTGCCGTTCTTCTGTCAGGCCAACCGCGACGCGGTCATGCAGGGCCCGCTGGGCAAGTACGAGCCGATCACCGCGGGCGACTACCTGACTATGCGGATCAACGCCAACTTCGCCGCCGCCAAGGCTGCCAAGAAGTAAGGCGTTGAGCATGGGCCTTCCGGGTGACAACATCACGAAAAAGGGCAGGGCCTCGATCCCTGCGAGACCCAGCTTCGGAAGGTCCATGCTGCACGGCCGCGCTCTGCGCTACATCGACGAGGTCGCCCGCCAGGGCTCTATCCGCAAGGCGGCGCGCGAACTCAATGTCGCCGCCTCCGCGGTCAACCGCCAGGTGCTCGAGGTCGAGGCCGATTTCGGCGTGCAGATCTTCGAGCGACTGCCGCGCGGCCTCAAGCTGACCGCCCCGGGCGAGCTGTTGATCGCCCATATCCGCGAGACGCTGAGGGGCCACGACCGGCTGCAGGCGCGCATCCACGCGCTGAAGGGCCTGTCGCATGGGGAGGTGACCGTCGCGACCATGGCGACGCTCGCCGCAGGGCGGCTCGGCGATGTGGTGGCCGACTACTGCGAGCGCCACCCGCGGGTCGAGCTGAAGGTGACCGTCTGCAACCGCTCCGAGCTGATGGAAATGGTGGCCTCGGGCGAGGCCGAGATCGGGCTTGGCTACAACCTGCCCGAGGACAACCGCATGCAGCTTTCGGCGGTCTTCCAGCACCGGCTCGGCGCGGTGGTCGCGCCCGGCCACCCGCTCACCGCCAAGCCCAACGTGCGCGTCGCAGACTGCCTGATCTACCCGCTGGTGCTGGCCTCGCAGCAGCTGTCGTTGCGGCCGCTGATCGAGAATCTCGCCCCGGCCAATGCGGACCTGCGGCCGGTGGTGGAAACCAATTCGACGGAGATGATGAAGCGCCTCGTGCGCCGCCCGCCGCATGTGACCTTTCTCAACCGCGTCGACGTCGACCAGGAACTGCGCGACGGCGATCTGGCCTTCCTGCCGCTGATGGCCGCCGCCGGACGGCAGCGGCTGAGCCTTGTGCACCGCAGCCGCGGCGCGCTCAGTTCGGCGGCGGACGGTTTCATGCAGGCGATCAAGGACCACTTCGGGCAGGGCGAGAGCTGACGCCCCGGCGCCGGACGCCCCGAAGGACACTGCCCAGACCAGATACGGAAAGACCCCAGATGACCAACCACATGCACCGCCGCCTCGCCGAGGCGCTCGCGGCAGGCGCCGACCTGCTGCTCACCGACCTGCGCTGCCCCGCCGCGCTGCTGCCCGAGGGCGCGCCCGCGGGCGCGCCGGTGGATGCCGACGGCACCGCTTGCGTCGAGCTGCTGCTCCGCGCGGGGCGCATCGCCGCCGTCGCCGCGCCGGGAGGGATCGCCTCGGATGTCCCGCGGCTGAGCCTCGGCGGGCGCCACGTCTGGCCGATGCTGGTCGATGCGCACACCCATCTCGACAAGGGCCACGTGCTGGGCCGCGCGCCCAGCTCCGGCGGCACCCATCCCGGCGCGCGCGAGGCCACCACCCGCGACCGCATCGCCCATTGGCGGCACGACGACCTGATCCACCGCATGGACTTCGGCCTGTCCTGCGCCGAGGCGCATGGCGTCGCCGCGATCCGCACCCATCTCGACAGCCACGAAGGGCAGGGCGAAACCGTCTGGGGGGCTTTCTCCGAGGTGCGCGAGGCATGGAAGGGCCGTGTCGCGCTGCAAGCCTCGGCGCTGGTGCCCTTCGACGCCTGGGGCACCGACTACGCACCCAAGCTGGCGGATATCGTCGCGCAGCATGGCGGGCTGCTCGGCGGCGTCACCCGCGCCTCGGGCGGCACGCATGGTTCGCTCGATGACATCGACGCTCTGCTCGACCGCGTGTTCACGCTGGCCAAGGAGCGCGACCTCGATCTCGACCTGCACGTCGACGAGGCCGCCGAGGCCGATGCCCTTCCGCAGGTGGCCCGTGCCACGATCCGCCACGGCTACGAGGGCCGGGTGACCTGCGGCCATTGCTGCTCGCTGGCGCGTCTGCCCGAGGCGGAGATGGACGCCACCATCGCGCTGGTGAAAGAGGCGGGGCTTTCGCTGATCACCCTGCCGACGGTCAACATGTACCTGCAGGACCGGGTTCCCGGCCGCACGCCGCGCTGGCGCGGGGTGATGCCGATCCACGAGCTGCGCGCCGCGGGCGTGCCGGTGGCGGTGGCCGGGGACAATTGCCGCGATCCCTTCTATGCCTACGGCGATCACGACATGCTCGACACCTGGCGCGAAGCGGTGCGGATCTGCCATCTCGACCATCCGTTCGGGGACAGCGCCGGTCTCGCGGGCAGTGCCCCGGCGGCGATCTGCGGCGTCGAGGCGGGCAGCCTCGGTGTGGGGCGGCGGGCCGATTTCATGGTGCTCGAGGCATGGAGCCTCGACCAGCTCATCGCCCGCCCGCAGTCCGATCGGGTTCTGGTGCGCGAGGGGCGGGTGCTGGATATCCGCCCGCCGTCCTACCAAAAGCTGCAACTGACCCGGAGCGAGGCGCAGGTCGAACCCGCGTGACGCGACAGCCCGCGCCGGGTCAGAACGCCGCGATGCGCTCGAACACCCAGAAGGCGGCAATGGTGCCGATCCCATAGCTGCTGATCCGGCTCAGCCGCGCGCCGTGCACGGCGAGCACCGGCGCCATGCGGCGCGCGAGATAGCCCAGCAACAGCGCAAGCGCGATGAACAGCAACTGCCCCAGCTCGACGCCCACGTTGAACGACAGCAGCGCGAGGGGAATGTCGGCCTGCGGCAGACCGATCTCGCGCAGCGCGCCTGCGAAGCCGAGCCCATGGACCAGCCCGAAGCCGAAGGAGACCAGCGCCGGAAAGCGTTCCGAGACCGGATCGCGGCGCTCGGGCGGCAGCGCCAGCTCGTAGGCGAGGAAGACGATCGACAGCGCCACCACCACCTCGACCGGCGCCGAGGGCAGGCGCAGCCAGCCCAGCGTGGCGGCGGCCAGCGTCAGGCTGTGCGCTAGCGTGAAGGCGGTGATCGCCCAGAGCAGCCGCCGCGGCTGACGGACGAGCAGCAGCAGGGCGAAGACGAAGAGAAGGTGGTCGACCCCCTCGAGGATATGGCTGACCCCCAGCGCGACGTAGCTGGCAAAGACCGCGCCGGGGCCAAGCTCGGCGGGCACGGTGAACTCCGGCGAGCCCGCGGTGAGCCGCTGGGTCTGGGCCTCGCCCGGCTCCAGCTCGTAGCGCACCAGCACGTCGGTGCGCGTGCGCTCCAGCCCGTCGATGCCGATGCGGCCACCGGCAAGACCCTCGGGGCAGGTGGCAAGGAACGAGGTCACCCAGGCCCGCCCGTCGAAGGCCGGTGCGGGCGGCGGGGTCTGCTGGCAGCTCTCGGGCAGGCGCGGCATGATCGGCATTGGCCGGCCGGTCACGTCGGGCATGCGCCAGCTCACCCGCCATTGCGCGCCGTCCATCGCCGACAGCTCGAGGAACCCCGGGTCGAGCGCATGGGCCGAGACGGGGGCGGGCTGCAATGACGTGAGCAGCAGAAAGATCAGGGCAAGGAGCTGCCTCATGGCTGCGGCTCCGCGCTGCCCTCGGGCAACTCCAGCGTATAGCGGCCGAGCAGGTCGTCGGTGAAGGCGCCGCGCATCCTGCGCGCCTCGGCGGAGCGCCAGTCGGCGATGACCTTTTCGCGCAGCGCGTCGAGCGGCGGCAGGCGCGGCGCTTCGATGGCCTCGAGCCGGACGAGGTGCTGCCCGTAGCCGCTGTCCACCGGGCCGGACCATTGATCGCGTGGCAGCTCGGCCACCGCCGCGCCGAAGCCGCCTCCGAAGACGCGCTCGACCGCCGGGGCGGCCATCGCCTCGAGCCGTGGCGGCAGCATCGTCGCCTGTCCCAGGACCCTGGGATCCGCCCCCTCTTCCAGTTCGGCGCGCAGCGCGGCCACCGCCTCGGGGGCGGCGTCCTGCGGAAGCAGCACCTGGGTGAAGCTGAGCTGCGCGGGGCGGGCGTAGGCGTCGGCGTTGTCGGAATAATACGCCTCGAGCACCGAGTCCTCCGGCACCATGGCAGCGGCGGGCGCCTCGGCGAGGAATTCCATCTTGGCGCGCAGGCGGTTGCGGATCATCGCGTCGCCCTTGTCGAGCCCGAGCGCCAGCGCCTCGCGCACCATCGCCTCCTCGATGGCCCAGTCGCGCACGAGGCCCCGGGATTCCGCTTCGGTCGGCGCACGGCCCCAGGCGGCGAGGAAGCCGTCGGCCATGCGGTTCATATCGGTCTCGGTGAGCTTCAGCAGATCATCGCGCGGCGCGCGGGCCTCGGGCGGGGTCATCACGGTGTAGAGGGCGAAGACAAACCCGCCCAGCACGAAGAAGTGCAACAGCGGGGAGCGGAGAATGGTGCCGATCTTCATGGTCCTGCCTTCCTGGTCCTTCCGCCGTCAGCCGCCGCGCAGCGCCGTCGCGACCCGGTCCAGCCGGGCGCCCGCGTCCGCGGCGAGCTCGGCGATCTCGGGCACGTCGCCGAGATCGCCCATCGCCATCATCTGCCCGGCGTCCACCAGCCGCACCAGCGCGCCACCCGGCGCCTCCTCGATGGTGACGTTGCAGGGCAGCAGCAGCCCCACGTCGGGGCGTGCGGTGACCGCCCGATGCGCCAGCGCCGGGTTGCAGGCGCCGAGGATGGTGTAGCGGCGAAACGCCGTGCCCAGCTTCTCCGCGAAGGCCTTGTCGAGGTCGATCCGCGAGATCACCCCGAAGCCCTCGGCGGCCAGCGCCGCGGTCACCGCCTCGACCGCCTCGTCAAACGGGCGGTCGAGGGAGACCTCGGTTCCAAACCCGCTCATGATCACTCGCCCGCAGAATACCAGATCGGCGAGGAATAGGCGCGTTCGATCACCTCCATCACCGTATCCTCGGGGAAGTTCGACTCCTCGAAGTAGGCGGCGTCATAGGCCGTCCAGCGCGGTGTCGGGATCTCCAGCACGCGGGCGTAGTAGAAGGCGTCGAGCGCCGGGTCGAACTCGGGATCGGTCCAGACGGTGATCAGCTCGGGCGCGCCGATGGTGTTGGTGAAGGTGGCGGTCGGCACATCGACGGTGTTGCCGACCGATGGCAGTTTTCCGTCCTCGCCGGGCGTGCGGTCGCCGGACCAGACGACGTCGAAGATCTTCTCCTGCATCGCGCCGTCCGCGTCGACCCAGCCCTTGATGATCTGGATGCGATCGAGGTTGCCCGAGAAGGGATCCTTGAGCGCCGCGACGAGGAAGCTCGGCGCCTCGGCCCCCTCCGGCGCGGGCATCAGGTCGGCGCCCATGGGTACGCCCTTGCCGTAGCCGACGGTGCCCGGGTTCCGGCCCAGAGCGTCGGCCTCCTCGAATTCCCAGCCGCCGAAGAAGCGCAGCCCGATGCGCGTGCCGGTGGTGCCGTAGACCTCCTTGCGCTTCATCGCGTCCCAGATCGCCGCGCGGGTGTTCTCGCGGGCCCAGACCGCGGTCAGACCCGAGGCGCCGAGCTGCCAGTCCTTCACCGTGCGGCCCTCGAAGTCGAAGGCGTTGCCGGTCGATCGCTCCGGCCCCGGTTCGCTGGCCGGGAACTTGCCCCAGAAGTTGTTCTCCTCGGCCGACGAGACCCCCGTGTGATCGTCAGTGGAGCCGACGAGGCCGAACTTGAAGGGGTTGGTGCCGAATTCGTCCTCGAGCAGCAGGCCGCGCTTCAGCGCCTGGCGGGCGTATTCATATTCGATCATACCGGGCTCTTTCGGCACCACGTTGAGGTTGCCCTTGTCCCAGAGCTCGAAGTTGGCGAATTCGTCCGATGGCGCGAGCGAGGGGTGCTGTTCCGAGGTGCCCTTGCTCTGGGTCACCTCGTAGAGCGGCTCCCAGCGGGCGCGCTTTTCGGCCCATTCGGCGTCGATTGGATTGCCGTCCGGAGTTTCCGTAGCGAACATCAGCCCGTTCGACAGGTTGCCGTTGTGCGGGATGGCCAGCAGGCGGCCGCCGGTCTTGTCCTCATAGGCCTGCATCCAGTCCCAGAGCTCGCGCGGCTGCTCGGTGTCAAAGGTGGTCAGCGGCCGCACCTGGTCGGCGAAATACTTGTCGTCGCGATAGATGACGTTGCGGTGCAGGTTGTTGCCGCCGCCGTAGTTCGACGTCCACTCGTAGCCGATGAGCGCGGTGAACTGGCCGGGCTTGTTGTGGCTCTCCACGATGCCCGTCATGTTCGTCCACATGTCCATCTGGGTCTCGGGGTCGGTCATCGCCTCGGGCACGTTGCCCTCGCCCTGAGCGGTGATCATCTCCATCACCACCGCGGTGGCTGCCTCGCCGCCCTGCTGCATGCCGTCGTGCCAGCGCTTGAGGACAGGATCTGCGAGCAGGGCGGGATCCCCTTCGTATATGCTGGCCACGATCCCGAGCGCGTCCGAGTGGTCGGCGACCACCATCCAGTCGTAGGGGCGCGACAGCCTGACCTGCTGGCCGGTGCTCGAGGTGATCTCCTCGCCCTCGGCATAGCGCAGCGCGTCGTCCGGCCCGACTCGCGTCCCGCCCGCGAAGGCGTCCGGCGACCAGGAGGTGTGCAGGTGCTGTTCGCCCCAGAGCGGGCGGGTCGGGAAGCTGCGCCCGGCATAGGGCGAATAGCCCGGCTGGTTGAAGAAGCGCTCGATCTTCTCGGGGTCGATGGTCCCGGCGTCGGTGGTCACCTGGGCGGCGAGCGGCGTCGCGAGCAATGTGGTGGAGAGCAGGACGGAGGCGAAATGGCGTGCCATGAAGAGGCCTTTCTGGGTCGAAGGGCTATGTCAGAATCGATCTCTCAAAGTCCGGCGCAGGCTGAAAATCGAGTCACCTGCTACCTTTACGTGTATCATCGTCGCCATTTACCTAGCGTAATCAAGGATAAATTGCCGAGACGCCGCCGACACGGCCGGAGTGCGCCGGGCCCGGTCATCGCCGGGCGGCGCCTCTCCGTCTGCGCCATGCGCGGCGGCTGCAGCGGGCCGCGGGCCCGCCGGGCTCAGCCCTGCGCGGCCTTGCGCGCCCGGATCAGCGTGAAGATGCCCGCGCAGACGATGATCCCGGCGCCGAGCGCCACGTTGGGCCGCAGCGTCTCGCCGAAGACCAGCATCCCCAGCGCCGAGGCAAAGACCAGCTGCAGGTAGGCGAAGGGCTGCACCGCCGAGGCCTCGGCGACCTCGTAGCACTTGATCAGCGTGTAGTGGCCGGTGGCCCCGCTCAGGCAGAGCAGCGCCATCATGCCCCAGTCCGGCAGGCTCATCGGCTCCCAGAACCACATGCCGATCAGCGTCGCCGTCACAACGCCCGCCACGCCGGTCCAGAAGAAGGAGGTCGCCGCGCTGTCGGTGCGCGCGACGCGGCGGGTGAGCAGCCCGTAGAGGGCGAACATCAGCGCCGCCAGCAGCGGGATCGCCGAGAGCGGCGAGAACACGCCGCCCGAAGGCTGCAGGATGATGAGGATGCCGACAAAGCCGATGCCGATCGCGGTCCAGCGCCGCCAGCCGACCTTCTCGCCCAGCACAGGGCCGGAGAGCGCGGCGATCAGCAGCGGGTAGCAGGCAAAGACCGCATGCGCCTCGACCAGCCCGAGGTAGACGAAGGAGGTCACCATCACGCAGATTTCGAGCACCAGCAGCACGCCGCGGAAGGCCTGAAGGAACGGCTGGCCGCTCTTCGCTGCGGCCCGCAGCCCGCCCTTGCTGCGCGCCGCGATGGTCAGCACGAAGACCGCGAAGAACCAGTAGCGCACCATCGTCACCATGTAGACGTTGGTGGCCTCCGACAGGTGCCGCGACAGGCCGTCCTGCAGCGCGAAGATGAAGGTGGTGAGCACCATCAGCCAGATGCCGAGGCGGGTGTCCTGCTGGGCCATTCAGGGCTTCCTTGCGACGGTCATGTGGCGCTTGCGGCCGTGGCCGGGGCGGCGTTCGACCTCGAAGCCGGACTCGGTCAGTGCGCGGCGCACGTGGCCCGCGGCGGTATAGGTCGCGGCGCTGCCGCCGGGGGCGGTGTGGCGGGCGACCTCGGTCATCAGGTCCGGCCCCCAGAGCTCGGGATTCTTGGCAGGCGAGAAGCCGTCGAGGAACCAGGCATCGGCGTGATCCTTCCAGGCGGGCAGGGTCTGCCGGGCATCGCCCTCGACCATCGTGAATTGCAGGTCGGGCAGGGCGATCTCCCGAGCGTTCTGCTGCCAGAAGGGCGCCAGCTCTGCGGCGATCTCCGACAGCTCGGGGAAGGCCGCCTGCGCGCGCAGCATGTCATCCGCCGTGAGCGGGAAGGCCTCGAAGCTGGTGAAGCGCAGGGTGCCGGGAATGCCCGCCACGCGCCACAGCGCCAGCGTCGCCAGCAGGTTGAGCCCGGTGCCGAAACCGAGCTCGGCCACGTGGAAGCCGTCGCGCAGCCGCGCGGGCAGATCGTTGCCCGCGTGAAAGGTGTGCCGGGTCTCCGACAGGCCGTTTTCCAGCGAGTAGTAGGGGTCGTCGAAGCGCGGCGAGACCGGAACGTCTCCGTCGCGCCACTCCGGGGTGTCGGGCTGGCTCATTCTGCGCACCTGTCCTAGAACTGTGATCCTACATGAAGCGGAGACGGCAGAATGGCAAGCGGGCAGAACGGCGTGGATGTGACGGTGCGCGGGGCGGGGGTTTTCGGCCTGTCGATCGCCTGGGCCTGCGTGCAGCGCGGCGCACGCGTGCAGGTGGTCGACCCCTTTGGCGCGGGCTCCGGATCGAGCGGCGGGCAGGTCGGCGCGCTGGCCCCGCATGTGCCCGAGAACTGGAACCCGAAGAAGGCCTTCCAGCTCGACAGCCTGCTGATGGCCGGCGAGTTCTGGGCGAGCGTCGAGGCGGCGGGCGGCGTTTCGGCGGGCTACGGGAGGCTCGGGCGGCTGCAGCCTTTGACGGACGACAAGGCGGTGGCGCTGGCGCGCGGGCGCGAGGTCACGGCGCGCGAGCTTTGGGGCGACAATGCGGTCTGGCAGGTGATCGAGGCGACCCAGGCCGGCCCGTGGGCGCCGGTGTCGCCCTCGGGCCTTTTGGTGCGCGACACGCTCACCGCCCGGATGAACCCGCGCCGGGCCTGCGCGGCGCTGGTCGCGGCGCTTGCGGCGCGCGGGGTCGAGGTGCAGCCCGAGGCCGAGGACGCGGGACGGGTGCTCTGGGCCACCGGCTGGCGCGGCCTGCAGGAGCTGTCGCGGGTGCTTGGCAAGACCGTCGGCACCGGCGTGAAGGGGCAGTCGGTGAGCCTGCGCTTTGACGCGGGCGCGGTACCGCAGATCTACGCCGAGGGGCTGCACGTGGTGCCGCACGCCGATGGCACCGTGGCGATCGGATCGACCTCGGAGCGCGACTTCGACGACCCTGCGGCCACTGACGAGCAATGCGACGACCTCGTCGCGCGCGCCGCGCTGGCGGTCCCGGCGCTGGCAGGCGCGGAGGTGATCGAACGCTGGGCCGGGGTGCGTCCGCGCGCCCGCAGCCGCGCGCCGATGCTCGGCGCCTGGCCGGGGCGCGAGGGGCATTTCATCGCCAATGGCGGTTTCAAGATCGGCTTTGGCATGGGCCCCAAGGTGGCGCAGGTCATGGCCGACCTGCTGCTCGACGGGCGCGATGCCATTCCCGAGGGGTTCCGGGTCGAAGATTCTCTCTGAGCACCTTGGCCTCGCGTCCGGTTTCTGCGACCGTGCGCGGGTGATCCGGCGGGCTCCCGAAACGGGCGCCCGGTCGCGCGCATCCCCACGTCCTTGCGGAGCCGTCCTCCCGATGCTTCTGCCGCGTGCCGCGATGCCGCCGCCCGCCCGTGGCGCCCCTGCCGGATCGGGACAACAGGAGAGACCGCGTGACCCACGCAGAAGACATGGCCCGCATCGCAGAAGACGCGAAAGACTGGCGACGAAGCATCCACGAGCAGCCCGAACTGCTCTACGAGCTGCACAAGACCGCCGCCTTCGTCGAGGAGAAGCTGAAGGGCTTCGGTGTCGACGAGATCGCGACCGGCATTGCCAAGACCGGCATCGTGGCGCTGATCAAGGGCGCCAGGGGCGACGGCCCGGTGATCGGCCTGCGCGCCGACATGGACGCGCTGCCGATGGACGAGAAGACCAACCTTCCCTACGCCTCGAAGGTGCCCGGCATGATGCATGCCTGCGGCCACGACGGGCACACGGCGACGCTGCTCGCCGCCGCGCAGTACCTCTGCCAGAGCCGCGACTTCGCCGGCACCGTGGCGCTGATCTTCCAGCCCGCCGAAGAGGGCGGCGCGGGCGCGCGCACGATGATCGAGGAGGGGCTGCTCGAGCGCTTCGGCATCGACAGCGTCTACGCCATGCACAACAAGCCGGGCCTGCCGGTCGGCCAGTTCGCCACCCGGCCCGGCCCGCTGATGGCGGGCGGCGATCGCTTCATGGTGACCGTCTCCGGGCGCGGTGGCCATGCCTCGGCGCCGACCATGTCGATTGACCCGGTGGTCGCGGCGGCGCATCTCATTGCCTCGGCGCAGACGCTGGTCTCGCGCTTTTCGGACCCTTTCGACCAGGTGGTTGTTTCGATCACCTATCTTGATGCCGGTTCAAGCGGGGCGCTGAACGTGATCCCCGACACCGCGGTCTTCGGCGGCACCATCCGCACGATGAATTCCGACACCCGTGCCGAGATCGAGGGACACCTGCGCCGCATGCTCAACGCCGGCGCTGAGCAGTTCGGCTGCGAGGCCGAGCTCGACTGGCGTCCGGGCTATCCGGTGACCGCCAACGATCCGGCCAAGGCGGCCGTGGCCGTGGGCGCGGCGGCGGCGGTTGCGGGGGCCGAGAATGTCGACGACGATTGCGACCGGATGATGGGCTCCGAGGATTTCTCCTACATGCTCGAGGCACGCCCCGGCGCCATCGTCTGGTACGGTAACGGCGACAGCGCTGAACTGCACAATGCCGCCTACAACTTCAACGACGAGGCGATCTTGCCGGGCATGCGCTACTGGGTCGAACTGGTGCAGCGCGAGCTGGCCGCCTGAGGACGCGCCTGCCCGGCGAGCCGGGCAGGCCACTTTGTGCCGCTGTCGACTCAGGCCCGCAGGGGCCGCGCGGTGAAGAGCACCTGGCCGCGCGGCAGCATCACCGCGCCGCGCGCGACCGTCCAGCCGCTGCCCTGCGCCAGGTGCACCACGTCCTCGGCGAGGATGTGGTAGGGCGCACGGATGTCATGGGTCACCACGCCGTCGGGCTGGCGATAGGGCCGCATCGCGCTCACCGGGTCGGGGGCGAGGAAGACGGTGAAGAAGAACTGCTCCAGCCGTTCGAACCGGCGCAGGTTGATCAGCGCGCGGCGCAGGTAGGCCATGGGCAGATGCGGGAAGACCGCGAAGGCGATGGCATGGGTGATGCTGTCCGGCACACCGGGGAAATCGAAGCGCGCGTCCTCGATCAACCGCGCGGGATCGAGCCGCGCCGGATCCCCGAGCTCCGCCCCGTGCCCGGCCAGGAGGATCTCGCGCGAGGCATCCGTGGCCCAGTAATGGCCGGGGTCGAGATAGGGCACGGCCTTGCAGCCGAGCCGCAGCGATCCCGCTCCGATGTCGAGCAGGTGGTGGTGCGGCAGCAGGCCGGCGTCCTGCAGGATCGACATCTCGATCCGCCCGGTTTCTTCCCAGCGTCCGCCGACGATGGCGCGGTGCCGGCCCGCGGCGATGGCCGACGCGTAGAACCCGGCCAGTTCATAGGGGTTGGTGGACACGATCTGATGATTCCAGGGAAGGCAGGCGCAAAGGAGCCCCGCGCCTGCCTTGCGCCCAGTTCCGCGCGCAAGTCAAGACGGCAGACGCGGGGGCACGGCGAAAGCCCCATGGTGTACCGCGCGCCGAACGGCGGTTGCCCACCCGGCGCGCGGAGTCCCGAGATCAGTGCTTTTTCTTCATCGCGTCCATCAGCGCCGCGCCGAGCGCGCCCTGACCGCCGCCCGAGCCGTCCTTCGGCCCGGCGTTCATCGGTCCCCGCGGGCCCTTGCCGCCCCGGCCGCCACCAGGCCCGCCCTTCGGGCCACCCTTGCCCTGCGCGCCCCTGTCGGGCGCCCCACGCCGTTCCTGCGCGGCCTCGCGGCCGCTGCCATCCTTGCGCATCGACAGGCCGATCCGCTTGCGCGGCACGTCGACCTCGGTGACGCGGACCTTCACCACGTCGCCGGCCTTCACCACCTCGTGCGGATCCTTCACGAAACGGTCGGCAAGCTGGCTGACATGCACCAGCCCGTCCTGGTGCACGCCGATGTCGACGAAGGCACCGAAGGCCGTGACGTTGGTCACCGTGCCCTCGAGCATCATGCCGGGACGCAGGTCGGTGATCTCCTCGACGCCATCGGTGAAGCTGGCGGTGACGAAGTCGGGGCGCGGATCGCGGCCGGGCTTTTCCAGCTCCGACAGGATGTCGCGCACGGTGGGCAGGCCGAAGGCGCCGTCGACGAACTCCTCGGCGCGCAGGCCCTTGAGCGCCTGCGGCTGGCCCATGATCTGGCGGATGTCGCGGCCGCAGGCGGCGACGATCTTGCGCGCCACGCCGTAGGCTTCCGGGTGCACCGAGGAGGCATCCAGCGGCTCGATGCCGTCGCGGATGCGCAGGAAGCCGGCGCATTGCTCGAAGGCCTTCGGCCCCAGCCCCGCCACTTTCAGCAGCGCCTTGCGCGAGGGAAAGGCGCCGGTGCTGTCGCGGTGGCTGACGATGGACTGCGCCAACGACGGGCCGAGGCCCGCGACATGGGCCAGCAGCGGCGCGGAGGCGGTGTTGAGATCGACCCCCACGGCGTTCACCGCGTCCTCGACCACCGCCTCGAGCGACTGCGCCAGTTTGCGCTGGTCGACGTCATGCTGGTACTGGCCGACGCCGATGCTCTGGGGCGTGATCTTCACCAGTTCGGCCAGCGGATCCTGCAGGCGGCGGGCAATGGACACGGCGCCGCGCAGGCTGACGTCGAGATCGGGGAATTCCTTGGCCGCTGTTTCGGAGGCGGAGTAGACCGAGGCGCCGGCCTCGGACACCACCACCTTTGTCGGCTTCTTCACCGCGGCGGGCAGCAGTTTCAGCACGTCGCCGACGAGGCGCTCGGTCTCGCGGCTGGCGGTGCCATTGCCGATGGCAATGAGCTCGATCTTGTGGCGGGCGATCAGCTCCATCAGCGTGGCGGTGGCGCCGCGCGTGTCGTTCTTCGGCTGAAACGGGTAGATCGTCGCCGTATCCAGAAGCTTGCCGGTGGCATCCACCACGGCGCATTTCACTCCGGTGCGGATGCCCGGATCGAGGCCCAGCGTCGCCTTCGAGCCAGCCG
Organism: Alloyangia pacifica; assembly: GCF_020524285.1. GTDB lineage: Bacteria > Pseudomonadota > Alphaproteobacteria > Rhodobacterales > Rhodobacteraceae > Salipiger > Salipiger pacificus_B. The sequence continues at coordinate 62,414 of NZ_JAIVKX010000009.1, read as the reverse complement.
GGGCGGCGAGCAGCAGGTCCTTGAGGTTGAGGGCAAAGACGTTGATCGCCTCTTCATGGGCGCGGCGGCGCAGCTCGGTCATCAGGTCGACGTACATCGACAGGCTCAGCTTCACCCGCCACGTCCACTCGGCAACGCCGCGCAGCCACTGGTCGCCGGGGGCATTGCCGGGGATTCCGATGGCGGTGGCCACGATGTCCTCACCGCGGCGCGTCGAGGTCTCGGGGTCGGGGGCGATGTCGACGGTGACCACTTCCTCCTTCGAGGCGCGCAGGATCGCCAGCGCGCGGTGCGAGGGGATATCGGCCCATTTCTCGCGGTGGTCGAAATAGTCGGAGAACTTGGCGCCCTCCTGCTCCTTGCCCGGCGCGACCTTGGCCGAAATGAAAGCCTCGGCGCGCATGAACTCGCGCAGGGTGCCCAGAAGGGCGGCGTTCTCGGTCAGCTCCTCGCCGAGAATGTCGCGCGCGCCTTCCAGTGCCGCCTTCACGTCGGCAACGGTCTGGCCGAGGTAGGCTTCGGCCAGCTTGGCGGGATCGGCGCTGCGGTCATTCTCGATGGCGCGCAGCAGCGGCTCGAGCCCGTTCTCGCGGGCGATCATCGCGCGGGTGCGGCGCTTGGGCTTGTAGGGCAGGTAGATGTCTTCGAGCGCGGCCTTGGTCTCGGCCCCGGCGATGGACTTTTCGAGCCCATCGGTCAGCTTGCCCTGCTCCTTGATCGAGTCGCGGATGGCCACGCGGCGGGCTTCCAGCTCGCGCAGGTAGGTGAGGCGTTCTGACAGGTTGCGCAGCTGGGTGTCGTCGAGACCGCCTGTCACTTCTTTCCGGTAGCGCGCCACGAAGGGCACCGTGGCGCCGCCGTCGAGCAGCTCGACCGCCGCCGTCACCTGTTTCGGACTGGCCTGGATTTCCCGGGCGATGGTGCTGGCGATACGGGTCTGGGTGTCCACGGCTGCGGCCTCCTCTGGGTCTTCGGGAAGGCCGGTGTAGCCTTGCCGCGCGGCTGCGCCAAGAGGGTGTGTAAGGGGCGGCTGATCCTTGCGCGGCTGCGCAGTGATCGTCGCGCCAACCCGACCGGACTCCAGGCGAAGCGACCGGGCGAGCGCCGGCCTGTACCCGAAGGCTGGCGCTTTGGCACTGGTGTGCAACGTCAGGGTCTTGTCCGGACTTGGCCGGGACAAAGCCTAGACCTCGACCGTTGCCGAGCCATCCCACGGGCCAGCGCTCGCCCGGCTCCCGCTGCGCCCCTAGTGCACCGACCTTGCCCGCCCCGCCAGCCAGCGCTCGTAGTCGCGCTGCGCGCTCTCCAGCGTCTCGACGTTCAGCGTGCGGGTGGTGAAGGCCCGCGAGAGCGCCTTCACCCGCTTGTTGAGCGCCGGGCCGATCTCCTCGCCGTCCACCCCGAGCTTGTCGTAGAGCGACAGCAGCCGGTTCTGCACCGTACGCAGGGACATGCCGCGGCGCTCGGCGATCAGCTTGTCCTGCAGCCCCAGCGCCAGATCCAGCAGCACCGCGTATTCGCTGTCGTCGAGCGCGTTGCGCGGGCTCGCGCTGCGGCGCTGCAGTCGGTGGATCTCGCGGTCGACCATGATCTGCCCCTCGAGCAGCACCGCGCGCAGCGCCAGCTTCAGCCGCTCGCGGGTGGCGGTCTTCAGCACGTAGCCGTAGGCGCTGTCCTCGGGCACGATCCGCGAGATGCCGCGCAGGTAGGCCTCGTCGGAGTAGTTCGACCAGAAGAGGATGCGCGTGCCCGGCCGCTCGGCCCAGATCGCGCGGGCGGCCTCGATGCCGTTGCGCCCGTCCATCTGCAGGTCCATGACCACCGCCTCGATGCGGGCGTCGCGGGCCTCGGCCTCGCCGGCGGCGCCGTCGGTGGCATGCAGCATCTCGGTCACTTCGGGCAGCGCCTCGGCAAGCGCATCCTGGAGGTAGGAGGCGTGGAACTGGTCATCCTCGACAAGCAGGACTTTCATCGGGGCAGGACTTTCATGCGGTCTGGCCTTTCATACGGGGCTTCCGGAAGAGTGACGGTGACGCGGGTGCCCGCGTCGGCGACGATCTCGAGATCCGCGCCGATGAGATGGGCGCGGGTGCGCAGGTGTGACAGGCCCGAGCGGCGACCGACCTCGGGGCCGATTCCGATGCCGTCGTCGCTGATGGTGATGCGCAGCCGGTCCTGCGGTTCGGACGTGACGGTGACGAGGATGCGCCGCGCGCCGGCGTGGCGGGCGGCATTGTTGATCGCCTCCTGCGTGATGCGGAAGAGCGCGGTGCGTGCGGTGGCGCCCAGCCGGTCGGGGGCGCCGTCGGTCTCGTCCTCGACATCCACCTCGACGGGCTCGGCGCCGACGGCGCGCTCGAGATGCACGCGCACTGCATGCGCAAAACCGAAGAGGTCGAGCAGGGTGGGCACGGCGGTGTCGATCAGCGCGCGCAGGTCGTCGATCGTGTCGGTAACGCGCTCTGCCAGAAGGTCGCGGTCAAGCGGCGCCTCGCCGGTCAGCTCGCGCAGGATGCGGGTGAGATCGGCGAGGGTCTGGTCGTGCAGGTCCATGCCGATGCGCTGGCGTTCCTGCTCGAGGGTCTGGGTCAGCTCCAGCGCGCCCTGTCGCAGCCCCTCGGCCTGTTCCTGCGCCCGCGCGCGCAGCTGCGCCGCCTGGCTGGCCCTCGCCGCGCCGTGCAGCGCGTGGAACCACGGGGCGAGCAGGTCGGCCAGCGCCTGCGCCAGCGGCAGGTGGCTCTCGGTGTAGAAACCCTCGGTGCCATGCGAGACATTGAGCGTGCCGGTGACCTTGCCCATGACCCGCAGCGGCACGTTGATCCGGGCGCGCAGCCGATGGTTCAGGATCGGCTCGCAGCAGGCGCCGGGGAAGGTCTGCTGCGGATCCTCCATTGCATTGGCGGAGAGCATGGCCGCGCTGTGTCCCTGCAGCACGTCGCGCACCGGCGAGTACTGCACCCGGGTGCGGCGCTGCGACCAGCGCGTCTCGATCCCGGCCTCGAAGCTGACCACCCAGCCGGGCGTGTCGTGCAGGCAGATGTCGATGTGGCTGAAGGGCAGGACGCTGGCGATCTCGGGCGCGACGGCGCTGAGCGCCGAGCCGATCTCGACCTCGCCGGAGAGTCGCGCGGCAATGCGCCCGAAGACCTCGGCGGTGTCTGGCCCGGCTGTGAAGCCGCCGATGTCCTGATTGTCCGGCGGCGCACTGGCGGGCGCGCGCCTGAAACGCGCGGCCCCGGCCGTCTGCGGTAAACTCATGATCCCTCCCCACGCGCCTCCTCTTGCGCGTCTCCGCAAGATGGCGCGTCTTGCCGAAGAAGAAAACACCCTTTCCCGCAGAGAAACTGCGGAAGCCCGCAAGTGTTCTGCGGGATGCACACTTTACGCGCAGCTTCCGCAAGGGCAGCATGAGCGTGCCCGTGGAGGACGGGCATCCAGTGAGCGCCCGGAATAGGGCGATGGGAGGGAGAATGACCAAGACAATGATGCTGCTCGGCGCAGCGGGGCTTGCCATGGCGGCGGGCGGCGCATTTGCCGACACTTCGGGCAAGCGCATCGCGCTGTCCAACAACTACGCCGGCAACTCGTGGCGGCAGGCGATGCTGCAGACCTTCGAGGAGGTTGGCGCGCAGGCGGTGGACGAGGGCGTCGTCGCCGCGGCGGACGCCTATACGACCTCCGAGAACCAGGCCACCGAGCAGGCCGCGCAGATCCAGAACATGATCCTGCAGGGCTATGATGCGATCATCCTCAACGCCGCCTCGCCGACGGCGCTGAACGGCGCGGTTGAAGAGGCCTGCAACGCCGGTGTCACCGTGGTCAGCTTCGACGGCATCGTCACCGCGCCCTGCGCGTGGCGCATCGCTGTGGATTTCAAGGCGATGGGCAAGGAGCAGGTCGAATACCTGGCAAGCCGCCTGCCCGAGGGCGGCAACCTGCTGGAGATCCGCGGCCTTGCCGGGGTCTTCGTGGATGATGAGATCCACGCGGGCATCGAGGAAGGCGTCGCCGAGAACGACCAGTTCGAGATCGTCGGCTCGGTGCATGGGGACTGGGCGCAGGACGTGGCGCAGAAGGCCGTGGCGGGCGTGCTGCCCTCGCTGCCCGACGTGGTCGGCGTGGTGACCCAGGGCGGCGATGGCTACGGTGCGGCGCAGGCCTTCAAGGCCGCAGGCCGCGACACGCCACTCATCGTGCTCGGCAACCGCCAGGACGAGATGCAGTGGTGGGCCGAGCAGCGCGACGCCAACGGCTACGAGACCATGTCGCTGTCGATCGCGCCCGGCGTGGCCTCGCTGGCCTTCTGGGTGGCGCAGCAGATCCTCGATGGCGCCGAGGTGCCCAAGGACCTGACCGTGCCCTTCCTGAAGGTGACGCAGGACACGCTGGACGAGGCGCTGGAGACCACCCCCGAGGGCTCGGTCGCCAATACCGTCTACTCGCTCGACGATGCCAAGGCCGTGATTTCCGAGGCGATGTAACACAGCATGAGTACCGCAGCCCCTTCGGCTGCGCCGATCGTCGCCCTGACCGAAGCCGCCAAGCACTTCGGTCCGGTCAGGGCGCTCGACGGCGTGAGCCTGTCCATCTCTCCCGGTGACTGCCTCGGCCTCGTCGGCCACAACGGCGCCGGGAAATCCACGCTCGTCAACGTGGTCAATGGCGGGCTCGCGCCCACCTCGGGCAGCGTGGCCTTTCCCGCCTCCGGCGGAACGACGGCGCTGGCCGCCGGGGTGCGCTCGGTGTTCCAGGAACTCTCGCTCTGCCCGAACCTCACGGTGGCCGAGAACCTGCGCATTTCGCATTCGGCCCTCAAGGGCATGAACTGGCGCGGGCCGGCGCGGGTCGAGATCCGCGCCGCGCTGGATCAGGTCTTCCCCGGCAACGGCATCGACGCCGATGCGCCGGTCGACACGCTCACCATCGCCGAGCGGCAGATGGTCGAGATCGCCATCGGCTTCGCTCCGCGCGGAACCGAGGCGAAGCTGGTCATCCTCGACGAGCCCACCTCGTCGCTGGATGCCGGCATTGCCGAACAGCTTCTTGCCCATATCAAGCGGTTCTGCGCGGACGGCGGTGCGGTGATCTTCATCTCTCACATGCTGGGAGAGATTTTCGAGGTCGCGACCCGCATTCTCGTGATGAAGGACGGCAAGGTCGTCGCCGAGAAACCCGCCGGGGGGTTCACCCGGCAGGGGCTGGTGGATGCCATGGGCCACGTCGCCGCCGAGGGCGCCGCGGCGCAGGCGGCGCGGGTGCAGGGCGCGGAAGTCGTGCACACGCCCGAGGGGCTGCGCGCCCGCGAGGGCGAGATTGTCGGGCTGTCGGGGCTGGCCGGGCACGGCCAGGCCGAGGCGCTGGCCCGGCTCTATCTCGGGGCCACCTCCTCGTGGCGCAGTCCGCGCGAGGCGGGGCTGGTCTTCGTCGCCGGGGACCGGGGGCGCGATGGCGTGTTGCCGCTCTGGTCGATCCTGCGCAATGCCTCGATCTCGATCCTGCCGCAGATCGCCAGGCGCGGGATGGTCGACCGGACCCGAGAAACCGAGATCATCGCCGAGTGGAAGAAACGCATCGGCATCCGCACCGACGACGTGACCAACCCCATCCTGTCGCTCTCGGGCGGCAACCAGCAGAAGGTGCTCTTCGCCCGCGCGCTCGCCTCCGCCGCCCCGGTGGTGGTGATGGACGATCCGATGCGCGGCGTCGACGTGGGCACCAAACAGGACGTCTATGCAATGATCCGCGCCGAGGCCGCCAAGGGCCGCACCTTCCTTTGGTATTCGACCGAGACAGAGGAGGTCTGCCAGTGCGACCGCGTCTTCGTCTTCCGCAACGGCGAGATCTCCGCCGAGCTGACCGGCGACGAGATCACCGAGGAGCGCATCCTCGAGGCTTCTTTCGAGATGGAAGGGGCGTGAGGTGAAGCTGTTTGCGAAATACCGGATCCTCTTGCCCGTGGTCTCTCTGGCGGTGCTGCTGGCGGCGACCTTCTACATGCAGCCGCGGGCGATGAGCTACTTCGGGCTCAACCTGCTGTTCAACCTCGCCGTGCCCATCGCGCTGGCGACCATCGCGCAGATGATGATCATCATGGTCAACGACATCGACCTGTCGCTCGGCGCCTTCGTGTCGCTGGTGGCCTGCGTGACGGCGACCTTCCTCAACGACAGCCCGATGCTGGGCGTGCTGATCCTGCTGGCGCTGGTGTTGTGCTATGCCGCGCTCGGGGCGGTGATCCACGCGCTCGATCTGCCCGCCATCGTGGTGACCCTGGGCATGTCCTTCGTCTGGGGCGGGCTGGCTCTGTTCATCCTGCCGTCACCCGGCGGCGCCAGCCCCGGCTGGCTGCGCGCGCTGATGACCGTCAAGCCGCCCTACATCCCCATGGCGGTCTGCGCGTCGGTGATCATCGCGGTGGTCACCCATCTGCTGATCATCCGCTCCGGCATCGGCACGGTGCTGCGCGGGGTCGGCGGCAACGACCGCTCGGTGCAGCGCGCCGGCTGGCCGGTGGTGCGGCTGAAGGCGCTGGCCTACGGGCTGGCGGGGCTCTTCGGGGTCTTCGCGGGCATGGCGCTGGTCGGGCTCACCACCTCGGCCGATGCCAATATCGCGCTGCGCTACACGCTGCTGTCCATCGCCGGGGTGATCCTCGGCGGCGGCGAGTTCACCGGCGGCAAGGTGAGCCCCGTCGGCGCGGTGATCGGTGCCCTGACGCTGACGCTCGCGGCCTCCTTCCTGAGCTTCCTGCGGCTCTCGCCCGATTGGCAGATCGGCGCGCAGGGGGCGATCCTGATCCTTGTCCTGACGGCGCGGCTTCTGTTCACCCGCCGCGACGCGCAGGCGTGAGGAGGAGGCGCGCATGAAACTCATCCAAAAACCCTGGCTCTGGTCCTGGGTCGCCGCTGCCGCCGCCTTTGCGCTCACCGTTGCACTGACCGAGGGGCGCGGTGCCGGAGAGCTGGCCTATGCCGCGCTCAGCTTCGGCGCCTTCGCCGCGATTGTCGGACTCGGGCAGATGCTGGTGATCACGCTGGGGCCGGGCAACGTCGACCTGTCGATCCCGGCCACCATGACACTCTCGGGCACTCTGGCCCTGAAGGCCATGGGCTCGGACCCCGGCACGGCCTGGATGGGGCTGGGCGTGGCGGTGCTCGTCGGCCTCGGCACCGGCCTTGCCAATTTCGCGCTGATCTACCTGCTGCGGCTGCCGCCCATTATCGCCACGCTCGCCGCCTCGCTGCTCTACCAGTCGCTGGCGATCTGGTCGAACCGGGGACTGCGCATCAAGCCGCCTGCCGGGCTCGCCGAGTTCGCCACCGGGCGTACGCTGGGGATCCCGAACGTCGCGCTCGTGGGGCTGGGCCTGTCGCTGCTGATCTGGGTACTTCTGGAACGCTCGGTCTGGGGGCGCTGGCTGCTGGCCTCGGGGCAGAACCTGCGCGCCGCGCGGCTGGCCGGTGTGCCGGTCGAGGCGGTGCGGGCCGCGACCTATGTCGCCGTCACCGTCTTTGCGGCCATAGCGGGCTACCTGCTGGCCAGCTTCTCGGGCGGCGCGGCGCTGAACATGGGGGCGGAATACCTGCTGATGTCCATCGCCGTGGTGGTCATCGGCGGCACCTCCATCGCCGGGGGCTTTTCCAACGTGCCCGGCGTCTGGGGCGCCTCGCTCTTCATGTTCCTCGTCGTCTCCATGCTCAACTCCTACGGCGCGGGCGCCGGGGTGCGCATGGTTCTGACCGGTCTCATCATCATCGGCATCGTCATTGCCGCCAGCACGAGGAGGGTCCAGCGATGATCCGCACGCCCGAGCACCTGGAGATCCATGACGAGAGGTTCCGCCGCCTCGTGCACCCGATGGGCAAGCTGGAACAGCTCTGCACCGGGTTTACCTGGACCGAGGGGCCGGTCTGGTTCGGCGACCGAAACGCGCTGATCTTCTCCGAGATCCCCTCGCAGACCCTCTACCAATGGACCGAGGGGCAGGGGCTCAGCGTCTACCGCGAACAGAGCCAGTTCAACAACGGCAACACCCGCGACCCCTGGGGACGGCTGGTGGGGTGCCGGCACGGCACGCGGGACGTGGTGCGGACCGAGTATGACGGCGCGCTGACCGTGCTCGCCTCCGAGCACGGGGGCAAGCGGCTCAACTCGCCGAATGACGTTGTGGTCAGCTCCGACGGCGCCGTGTGGTTCACCGACCCGACCTACGGCATCATCTCGAATTTCGAGGGCAACCGCGCCGAGCCCGAGCTATCCGCGCGCAATGTCTTCCGCATCCCGCCGGAGGGCGGCGCGCCTGAGCCGGTGATCTCGGATTTCGCGCAACCGAACGGCCTGTGCTTCTCGCCGGACGAGTCCGTCCTCTACGTGGCCGAGAGCGGTTCGAGCCACGACGACAGCGTCCCCTCGGTGATCCGCAAGTACGCGGTGGACGGCGGCACTCTGACGCCGCTCGGCGATTTCGCCACGCTCGACTGCGGGCTGCCGGACGGGATGCGCTGCGACTTGGAGGGCAACCTCTGGTCCTCGGCCGGCGACGGGGTGCATTGCTTCGCGCCCGACGGCACGCTTCTGGGCAAGATCCTTGTGCCCGAGGTGGTGGCCAACCTCTGTTTCGGCGGCCCGGACGGGCAGCGCATGTACATTACCGCGACGAGCTCGGTCTACCGCGTCTTCGTCGATGTGAAAGGCGCCGAGCCCTGGACCCGCAGCGCCCGCGCCTGAGCGGTTTTCCCTCTGTTCCCGAGTGCGCCCGCCCGGGATGCATCCGTGCCGCGGGTTCCCGCTGAGCTTTCAAAAACCCGTGTCCGTGTTCGTCGGAACACGGCCCGGGACCTTCCCGTTGCATATCCAGACGCGCCGAAAATGGCGCCGGACTGCAAGACAGATGGAAGGAGGCACGACATGACTGCCATCAGTAACGCCAAGATCCTCATTATCTCCACCAACGGTTTCGAACAGTCGGAACTGGAATTCCCCCGTGACCAGCTGCGCGTGAAGGGCGCAGAGGTCCATGTGGCCACGCTCGAAGGCAAGGCCATCAAGGGCTGGGAAGGCACGGACTGGGGCCGCGAGGCCGAAGCCGAGGCCAAGATCGCCGACGTCAATTCGCATGACTACGATGCGCTGGTGATCCCCGGCGGCCAGATCAACCCCGACCTGCTGCGGGTCGAGCCCGCGGTGATCAACCTCGTCAAGGACTTCCACAACGAGGGCAAGGTGATCGCCGCCGTGTGCCACGCACCCTGGGTGCTGGTCGAGGCGGGCATCCTGAAGGGCCGCGAGGTGACCTCCTACCATTCGATCAAGACCGACGTGGTGAACGCGGGCGGCAACTGGGTCGACGTGCCGGTCGCCTGCGACAAGGGCATCATCACCAGCCGCAAGCCCGATGACCTCAAGGCCTTCGTCTCGAAGATCGTCGAGGAGATCGAAGAGGGCCAACACGATCGCAAGGCGGCCTGACCCTTCCGTGCCGTTTTGTGACCACTGGCCGCGCCGGGCAACCGGCGCGGTCTTTTGCTGTGTCAGGCAGAGGTGCCGGAGCCGAAGAACTCGTCCGGCGACATCTGCCCGCCAAGACGCGCCGCGCCGTAGAGCTGGGTGGCGATCTCGCCCGCGCCGACCAGCAGCACCGCCGCGCCGGTGAGGTGCAGCGGGTCGAGCAGCGCGCGGGCCGCCGCGCGGGCTTCGGGCCAGGGCAACGGGCGCGCGGGGCAGGGGGCGCATCCGGAGAACGCGCAGCCGGTCAGGGCACCGAGATCCTCGCGGAAGCCCTCAGGAGGCTCCTCGGGCGGGGCAAAACACAGCAGGTGCACGTCCTGCATGGCGCGCAGCCGGAGGCGGATTTGCTCGGGCATCGACAGCACCCGGCCCATCCGCAACCCCAGCGCATCGGGCATGAAGGCGACGGCGCTTATGTCGGTGCCGCAGAAGGCGCGCAGCGAGAGGTAGTCTCCCGGCGCCATGCCCAGCTCGCGCGCGCGGCGGATCTGCATCCGCAGCGCCACGCCCGAGGGCGCCTTGCGCGCAGCCTTGGCGCGGCGCCAGCGCTCGACCGCCAGCAAGGACACGGGCTGCAGCGCCGGGCCGCGATTGTGTCCCGCGGGCGGTGGCGAGATCGGAGGGGAGAGGAGGTCGGACATGGTTGTTCTGAACGCGGAAACACTTCTGCCGCAGATTTTACCTCCCGGTTTCGGGGTCAAGTACAGTGCGCGGTAAAACCGCGATATTGTCCTCGCTCCGTCCAAGTCCTGCCCCAATCCGGGGCAATAGTCGTTTGGGAAGAACGTTTACGAGGTGACGGGTATGGATCGGCTGACCGAAATGGAGGCCTTTGCAACGGTGGTGGACCAGGGCGGTTTCACCGACGCTGCGAAGAAGATGGGAATTTCCAAATCGGCCGTCTCGAAGCATGTATCCTCGCTGGAGGCCCGCCTCGGCGCCCGGCTGCTGAACCGTACCACGCGCCGAGTCTCGCCCACCGAGATCGGCTTGGCCTATTACGACCGTGCCCGCCGGGTGCTGAACGACGCTGGGGAGGCCGACGCGTTGGTCACCTCGATGCAATCGGCGCCCTCGGGGCTGCTGCGTATTTCGGTCGCCACGGACTTCGGGGTGAACCACCTGAGCCCAGTGCTGGGAGAGTTCCTGGCCGAGTTTCCCGATATCACCGTCAACATGGTGCTCAACAATCGCTACGTCGAGTTGATCTCGGAAGGCTTCGACATGGCCGTGCGCATCGGCGAGCTCGAGGACAGCACCTTGCGGGCCCGCAAGCTGACCGACACCACCAAGCGGATGATCGCCTCGCCGAACTACTTCCAGCGGTTTGGGCGCCCGCAGCGGATCGACGACCTCAACGAGCACAAGCTGCTGCATTATTCCAACCAGTCCTCGGGCAACGTCTGGAAAGTGACCGCGCCCTCGGGCGAGAAGCGCCAGGTGCGTACGGCCGGCTGGCTGTCGGTGAACGACGGGCAATCGCTGCTCAACGCCTGTATCGCCGGTCTCGGCATCGCCTACCTGCCGTCCTATCTCTATGCGGACGCGATGAAGCAGGGGCTCGTCGAGGATGCGATCCCTGACCTGCCGATGGAGACGCAGGGGATCTACGCCGTCTACCCGCCGGGCCGCTTTACCCAGCCGAAGGTCCGCGCCTTCATCGATTTCCTCGTGCATGCCTTCGCAGAGAAAGGCCCGCACGACTGGTAACCTTGTTTTCCTCGGGCTGAACTCGTAGGCCCTAACTGCGCCCCGGTTTCAAGCCGGGGCGTTTTTTTGCCGCGACGGGGCAGGCCTATCTCGGCGGGTGGCTCTTGGGCTAGGTGACCGAGCGCGCGGTCTGTGCGAGCCCGTCGAACATCATCACGCTGCGGCGCAGAATCGCTTCGATGCATTCTGAAACGCTGGCATCGTGATAGACCGCGGGCCGCAGCCCGTGGGTGTAGATCGCATAGAAGGCCTCGAGCGCATCGTCGAGCTCCTCCTCGGTGCGGTGGCTGAACCGGCGCGAGTCCCGCATGGCCTGGCGGAGCGGCGCGAGGGCCTGCCTCAATTGCAGGCGGTTGTGGGTCTCCGTTTCGGCAGGCCATTGCCAGAAATAGGCCTGCATCACGGCGAGAAGTCGCGGATCTTCGAGATCCCCCTCGGCGTAGACCGTCACGATGTGGTGCAGCTTCTCGTCGAAGCTGCCGTGCAGCGGAACGGATCCCGCCAGCCTATCTATTTGAGACGCATTGTTTTCCTGGATCAGCGCGTAGAGAAGCCCGGCCTTCGAGTGGAAATACACGTTGATCATCGCGTGGGTGACGCCGGCCATCCGGGCGATTTGCGTGACCGAGACATTGTGATAGCCCTGCTCGTCGAAGAGGTGGCGGGCAGCGGCCATAAGACGCGCTCTGGTTGCTGCGCTTTTCTCTTCGCGGTGGCTGCGGCTTGCTATGCTGTCCATCTGCCTCAGATTACGGCAGGAAGCAGGAAAGTCTATGACATTGTTATTAACAATGTTGAAAAACTGTCGCCCACGAGACATAAGCGCGGGCGGGTCACGAGTGCCCTTGGTATCTGGAGAGTCTTGATGGACAAGTTTGCCGAACTGCGCGCCTTCACCCACGTGATGGACCACGGCGGCTTCACCGCTGCGGCGGAAGCGCTTGGCATGTCCAAGGCCGCGGTCTCCAAGAACGTGGCGGCGCTGGAGCGTCGGCTCGGCCTCAAGCTCTTTGAACGCACCACCCGCCAGGTGCGTCCCACGACCGAGGGCAACCACTACTACCGCTGGACCCGCCAGCTGCTCGCCGAGGCGGATTGGGCCGACACCTGCGCCCGCGCGCTCGCCGAGCCGCAGAGCTGTGCGCTGCGGGTGGCTGCACCGTCTGAACTGGTCGAGCATATGATCCTACCCCGGCTGGGCCGGTTTCTCACCTCGCACCCCGACAGCTCGATCGTCTTCGAGTCGGCGGGCTCCGAAGGCTGCGACCTGACGCTCAGCACCGAGACCGGCGAGGCGATGGACGGCCGGCCGCTGGCGGTCAGTACCCATGTGGTGGTGGCCTCGTCGCTCTATCTCGCGACGCAGGGCCGACCCGAGAGCGCCAGCGACCTGGCGGGCCACCGGCTGCTGCACCTGCCGACCGAGCAGGATGGCGTGATCTGGACGCTGACCGACCGGCGCGGCGCGGTGACCCCGGTGACCGCCGAGCGCCGCATCGAGATGTCGGACGCGCGGTCGGTGCTCGAGGCCTGTCTTGCCGGGCTCGGCATCGCCTGCCTGCCCGATTTCGTGGTGGCGCGGGATCTCAGCGTCGGGCGCCTGACCCGGGTGCTGCCCGAATACGACTCCGCGCGCCGGGTGATCCTGTCGCGCACGGAAACCGGCGGTCCGGCCCGCGAGCTGGCCATGCAGTTCGAGTCCTACCTCGACAGCGCGCTGCGAGAACAGGGCGCGACGGTGGCCGGGCGGATCGGCGACGTCGCCCCCTGACCCTTGGCCCAAAGCCGGGATGGTGACCCGGGGCGGGGCCCGGCTCACTCCACGGCAGGCAGCAGCACGACTTCGACACGCCGGTTGGCCTCGCGGCCCGTGTCGCTGAGATTGCTCGCGATCGGCGCGAGATAGCCCGCGCCATCCGCTTCCATCTGGCTTTCCGGCAAACCCTTGTCCAGCAGGTAGCCGCGCGCGGCGCGCGCGCGGCGGCGCGAGATCTCGACGTTGGCCGCCGCCGAGCCGGTGGCATCGGTATGACCGACAAAGAGCACCCGCCGCGCCGGATCGGCGGCAAGAAATTCCGCCAGTTCGTCGAGCGAGGGCACCTCGCCCGGCTCCAGCTCGTCGGCGCCGCTGGCGAAGGTCAGGTCATCGAGCACCGCGTGCCCCTCTGCCTCGAGCGTCTGGATGAGGTCGGGCATTTCGCTGGTGACCACGGGCGCTGGACGTTCCCCCGCATCGGGCGCCTGCGGGGCAGAGGCGGGAGAGGTCCGGATCACCTGCACGAAACCGGCGGCGGGGCTGCGGCTCACCATCAGCGACAGGTAATCGCCGGCGGGGCCACGGGCAGACAGGAACCGGTAGCTGCTCAGGTCGACGTACATCGCCGGGCCGCGCATCACCTCGGTCGCGAAGCGGAAATCGAAACCGCCGCAGTCGCGCGCGGCGCAGTCGAGCAGGATTTCCCAGCCGGCGCTCTCGAGCTGGGTGCGCAGCGGTGCCATGATCTGCAGCACCGTGAGGCCGGAGGCCTCGATCCGCCAGGCCTGCCGCTGGATGCGGCCCTCGGCTGTCTCGGTGAGCACCCCCTCCATCTCGGTCCAGGGGGCGATCGGCACGGCGTAGCTGCCGGGATCGGTGATGCGCTCTTCCGCCAGCCGGGCGGAGCCGGGCAGCGCGAGGTCGAAGGCCCGGACGGGCAGGGCGGCAAGGGTTGCCAGGGCCAGCCCGGAAAGAAGGCGCTCAGCGCGCCTGCGCGTGGTAGTCGTCATTCGGCCGCATATCGGTGGCACTGGCCACCCGGTTGGTCATGTTGAAGAACGCCGCCACGTTGACGATGTCCCAGATATCGCGCTCGGAGAAGCCCGCGTCGCGCAGCGCCTCGCGGTCGTATTCGGCGATCTCGGCGCTGCTCTTGGTCATCTTCTCGGCGAAGTGCAGCATGGCGCGGTGGCGGTGGTTGAGGTCGGCGACGCGCCAGTTCATCACCAGCATCTCGCCCAGTTTCGGATCGCCGGACAGCGCGCGCACGGCGGCGCCATGGGCTGTCAGGCAGTAGAAGCAGCGGTTGATCGACGAGACCACCACGGCGATCATCTCGCGTTCGAGCTTGCTGAGGCCCGAGTCCGCCAGCATCAGCTCGTTGTAGAGACCGGTGAAGGCGTCGAGCTTGGCGCTGTCGAAGGCGTGGGCTTTTAGCACGTTCGGCACCATGCCCAGCTTCTCTTCGCAGACATCGAAATACTTTTGCGTCCGCTCGGGCAGCGGGTCGACCATCGGCAGATCGAGGGCGGTGGGCAGGTCCTTGGTCATGGGCTCAATGTCCGGGCTTGATGCGGTAGTGGTACTGTCCCACAAGCCCCATCCCGAGGGAAGCATAGAGCCCGTTCGCCGCGTCATTGTCGGTCAGGCAGGCCAGCGACATGTACTGCGCCCCCTTGCCCTCGGCCCAGATCGCGGCGCGGCGCATCATGGCGGTGCCGACGCCCTTGCCGCGGTGCGCCGCGCGTACCTCCAGCGCGTGGACCATGGCGATGCCGTCGTGGATGGCGCAGTAGCCTGCGCCGGCGGGCTTGTCCGACACCCGCCCAAGCAGGCCGGTCTTCGGGCCGCGCGCGCGCTCCATGACCCCGACCCGCGCAGGGCCGATGCCGCCCTCTTCCCAGATCTCGCGCATGACCGCCAACGGCTCCCAGAGCGCAAAGGCGCTCATCCGGTGCGGGGGCGGGTCGGTGAGCTTGCCGATCTTGCAGACCCAGAGGTTGACCGGGTCGATGAGATCATAGCCGCGCGACTCCAGCGCCACGTCGAGCGCCGTCTCGCCGGCGCGGATCATGAAGAGCGGCTGCTGCTGCAGCATGCGCTGCGCCTGTTCGGCGGCCTGCAGGTCGTCCGGGCTCCAGCCATCCTCAGCGGTGATGCAGGACACCCGCTTGCCGCCGCCGGCGCCCTGGCGCAGCAGCCAGGGGCCTGCCGCGACCGTCGAGGCGGCGGGCCAGGTGGCGTCGAGCGTGGCGTAGAGGCGGGGCAGGTCTGGCGTCATTCTTGCACTCTGCCGGCGGCGGAAGCGGGCAGGGCGCCCCCGCGGGCCGGAACGGGTTACGGTCTTTGTCCCTATCTATGGCGGCAGGGCTGGCCGAGGGCAATCGCTGCCGCCGGGCGCGGGCTCAGCTCTCGGGAAAGAGTGCCGCGAGCCGTGTCATTGCCGCATCAACCCGCGCACCCTCGGCGCCGCGGATGACGATGTTCGCGCCGTAGACGCCGTCTTTCTGGAACGGGTAGGAGCCGATCGACAGGTCGGAGAACTCGGCGGCCAGCGCCGAGAGGGGGCCGGCGATCTCGCCCTCGCCGCGCTGGATGCGCAGCGATTGCGACAGCAGCGGGGCACCGCCGGTCAGCGTCGGCAGAACGCTCGCCACCATCGCCTCGAAGACCGAGGGCACGCCCGCCATGACGTGCACGTTGCCAAGCGTGAAGCCGGGCGCAATGGAGACCGGGTTGTCGATCAGCGTGGCGCCTTCGGGGATGCGGGCCATGCGCTGGCGGGCCTCGTTGAACTCGGAACCCTGGCGCTGGTAGTGGGCCGCGAGCAGGTCGTAGGCATCCTGCCGCACGCCGATCGAGGCGCCGAAGGCGGCGGCCACAGCGTCGGCGGTGATGTCGTCATGGGTCGGGCCGATGCCGCCCGAGGTGAAGAGGTGGTCAACCGAGTCGCTGAGAGTCTTGACCGCGGCGACGATGGCCTCCTGATCGTCCGAGACCATGCGCGCTTCGCGCAGGTCGATGCCCTGCTTGGTCAAGGCTTGCGCAAGGTAATGCATGTTGGAATCACGGGTGCGCCCCGAGAGAATCTCGTCCCCGATGACCAGCATGGCGGCGGTGGGATTGGCCATAGTCCTGCTCTCCTTGCGTCGACTTTCGCCTTTGGTATAGGCCTCGGCCGCGCGCTTTCAAACCCCTCAGAACCTTTTGCTTTTCGCATCAGGGGTGGCAGCGGATTGGGAGCCGGAGCGCAAGGTTCAAGACCTGCCGCGAAAAAATCCGCTGGACAGTAACAGAATCTTCATGTGTGGTGGGCCACGCGGAATTTGGGTCGGCCCACCGGATGCGAAGTCCAGCAGGCCGACCAGGAAGATGGCGCTTTGGGAGGAGTAGCCATCTTCAGCGATCCGGTCGCCCCTTGGGAGGTTTTGGGGCGGCCGGATACCTTTTCTTACATGACATGCAGGCGGGCAACGCAACACGGATCCCCGCAAAATTGCAGTTTCGTCGCATTTGTCGCAGCTGCCGCCGGGGCAATTGCTCATTTCGTGAGCAATTCCTCCGCGTATCGTGCTGGCGGCATTCGGCGTGGGTGCCGACGGCCGGAAAATCGCGTTGTGCCTTGCAGTTGGGTCATGTCGCGCCTCGCGCTCTTGCCATGCGCTGAGGTCAGACCGGGTCTGCAAACCTGTCCGTTGTTCCGCGTGTTCGCGCGGGTTAATTTCTTCTCACGACGCAGCGATGCGTCATCGGGTTTTCCTGGAACTCTCTCCTCCTCCCTGAGTTCCGGAAATTGGCGGCAGTCCCTCTCCTCCTCCCTGGGACTGCCGCACCTCCCGCCCCCTCCGAAAAAATCCGAATGACAGCGATCAGAGCATCTGCGCTTTGCGTGCGTGCTTCAGGTCTCGCCGCTGTCCCAGATATCCGCCAGTTTGCGCAACGTGCCATCCGGATCCGCCCGGAACCGATCCGCGAAGTCGCGCAGCAAAGCCTCATCGGGTGTCTCGGGCTGCTTGCGCGGCACCCGCCTGTCCGGCTCGCGGGGCCGGGGAAGCGAAGGCGCCTCGCCAAGGCTGAGCCGTACCATGACCGGGCGGTGATCCGAGACCTGCGTCACGAAGTTGGGGTAGGTGCGGTCGGCGGCGATAATGATGAAATCCTGGCTGTCGAGGCTCTGGGTCATGCCCGGCGAGGCGAAGATCGAGTCGATCAGCGACTGGTACGGGCGCTTGAGGTAAGTAAAGGCACCGTCCCGCTCGTCCGCCGCGCTGAGCGCCGTGAAGCGGGCGTCGAGCAGCCCCTGAAATTGGCCGCTGCCGAGTTCGGCGTTGGTGTCGCCGCCGATCAGCACATCCGCTTCCCCATGCGCGTCCATCGCCTTGCCGATCACCTCGGCGAGGATATTGGCCGCCATCCGGCGCCGTTTGGCCCCCTCTGCGAGCGCCTTGAGGTGCAGCGGCACCAGCAGGAAGTCGAATGTCTTGCCCGATTGCGTCTCGGTCGAGGTGAAACGGAACAGGCCGGGGTATCGGTTGAAAATCTTCCCCTCCACCGCCTCGAAGGGCTGCGCTTCAGGATCGCGGCTGTCGAGTCTGAGCAGACGGTCGGCCTCGGCAGGCCAGTCGAGCCGTTCGCCGGTCACCGTCATCTTGTTCCAGATCACCGCCGTGGTCTGCCGCCCGCCCGGCGCACCCGGCTCGGAGGCGGCGAACTCGAATTCCATCTGGAAGCTGCGCTTGAGTTCCGCCACCAGCGCCTCGGTGGCCTCGGGCGAGGTCTCCTCCAGCGCCCAGATGTCTAGGTTGAGGTCGGCAATGACCCGCGCCACGTCTTTTTTCTTGTTCGCGAAGTCACGATTGAACCACTCGATGTTCCAGAACGCGACGTCGATGTCCTGCTCGCCGCCACGGTAGGTGTCGACCACCCGCTCGAAGGCGCTTTCCCCCTTGGCCTCGCGGCCGAGCGTGCCGAAGAAGCCGGTCCGTGAGTCGCTACCGCCCATGTGGCGCAGCACCTCCGCGGCAGATTGCTGGTTCGGCCCGTTGCGGGCGCGCATGTCGAGGTCGATGGCGATGGCCGAGATCTTGATGCCCTCGTTGACGAAGGAGATCGGCGGGCTGTCCTTGCCGCGGTCGAGCTTCCGGCGCATCTCGTCGTCGACCTTCTCGAAGGCATGGTGCAGCGCAAAGAGCCGCCAGTCGTCGCGCATCACCGGGGCGCCGGAACTGCCGTACATCGTGTCCGAGGTATAGTGCACCAGCACCTCGGGCATCCCCAGCGAGGTGACGATGTCATTGCGGCGCAGCGAGGCGCGCTTGGGCTTGCCCTCGGGATGGTGGATCACATGCGCCGGGTGCCGGTCGACCGCGATGAACGAGCCGCGCCAGAGCTGGATATGGCCGAAGCGGGCCCCGGCATCGCCCTCGATCCAGACGAAGGTGTAGTCGAGGTCGAGCGGCGGGCTGCTGACGAAGAGCCGATTGGGGTCGAGCTTGTAGCTCGAGACCGCCTTCACCTCGCCGCCGGGGCATTCCTCGTAGCCGAATTCGACCGTCGCAGCGCTGGCAGTCGCGGTGTCGTTGAGGACGTGGGCATTGGTCAGCAGGATGTTCGGCGCCACCAGGAAGCCGGTGCCGTGCCAGCTGCCGGACTTGCCGTCCCAGGTCGTGCCGTGTGTGCTGATCCGGGCCACCGCCTGTCCGACCTCATGGCCCTTCGAGAGAAAGCAGAAGGGCACGCTCTCGTCGTCCTCGACGATGGCCTCGAAGCGCGTCCTGTCGGTGAAGCCGAGACCGAAGCGCTCGGGATCGGGAATGCCAGTCGCCCGTTCGGGCACCGGAGCGACCTGCTTGAACCGCGTGCGGGCGGGATCGGGCGTGAACTTGGCCGGCGCGAGCTCGGTCGCCGTCGATGCAGGGGACTGCGCCATGACCGCCGCCTCGACCCCTGGCGACGGCGGTGGCAGGACGTGCTTCAACAGGGTGTCGAATTTCTTGGCGACGCGGGCAAAGCCTTCGTCGGTGCCGTGGATCTCGTCGACCCAGTCGGTGCGCTTGGCCAGCGTGCCGCGCACATTGACGAGGTGCACGTGGCTGTCCTCGGCCGCGACTTCGCCGAGACAGTCGTAAAGAGCGTCGATCAGGATATGCAGGATGTCACGGCGCAGCTCGGGATCTGCGATGCCCTTCGCCTCAAAGGCGCTGCCCAGCCACTTGTCCTGGTTGTTGAAGACCCAGATCGGGCGGCGCGTGTCATTGCCGAAGGGGAAGGCGAACGGGTAGTCGTAGCCGTGGATCACAATCGGCAGCGCGGCAAAACGCGGGTCGGCGCGCACGGTGGCTATCACCTTGCGGTAGCTCGCTTTCAGTTTCTCGGTGACCCGGCCCAGCTCGGCCTTGTTGATCAGCTTCTCGGGCAGGGAGGACCGCGTGCCGTTGTGCAGCAGCGACAGCAGCACCGGGGTGCCGTCCTTGGCGCCGATCACATCGTTGCCCGCTGCGGAAAGCAGGAAGGCCTGCACCCGGCCCGCCTGCGCGTCGAGCCCGGCCATGTACTCCGCGCTGTCGCTGTCGATCATATTCTCGACGGTGTCCCCCGCGGCGCCGAGGCTCCAGATCAGGTACTCCTTGCCGAGATGGTCGATGACGTCCTCGACCAGCAACGGGAACTGGAACCAGCTGTCGCCCTCGCTGACCAGCACCGGGCGCGGATCGCCGCGCCGCAGGGCGGACTCGAAGTCACGTTGCCGCTTGCGGCGGCTGCGGTTGTTGAGAAAGCCCATCGCCGACTCCAGCCGCGGGATGCCGGTGACCGTTTCCGGGTTCGGGCGGACCTCGACGGAGAAGGCGCTGTCGCCGGGTTCCAGCAGCACATAGGCGCGCAGCGCGGCGTCGGGCAGATCGAGATTGTTCCAGCGCTCGAGAAATTCTTCGTAAGTAATCGTTTCCATGTGCCGGGCTCCCGACTGGAAGAAAATCCTCGTGAAATGCCAAGGATTATAGCGGATCTTTGCTTTCCGGTCACCTCTGCGGGCCGGTCTCGGCTACAGGCATGATACATCTAGGGAATTCTTTACAGTCCGGTATTCCCGTCTTGCGTGTGGGCAGGAGGCCGGCCGGGCCCTGAGATGCGGCAGGCCGGGGCTTCCAGTTTCCAAATGCACCGCATAGGGATAGAGCAAACCAGACCTGCGCCGGACATTCCGGCCTTCCGAGACGGAGACGGACATGAAACTCATCATCGACACGGATCCCGGGATCGACGACGCGCTGGCCATTCTCTACGCCGCGGCGCACCCGCAGATCGACCTGCTCGGGCTGAGCACCGTCTTCGGCAATGTCACCGTGCAGCAGGCGACGCGCAACGCGCTCTACCTCGTCGAACGGGCCGGGCTCGACGTTCCCGTGGCCGAGGGCGCGGCTAAGCCGATGCATCTGCCGCCCTTTACCCCGAGCCATCACGTCCACGGGCCCGAGGGCTTCGGCGACCTGCCGGAAGTGAGCCCGAAGGGTGCGAAGATCGATGAGAGCGCCGCCGAGTTCCTCGTGCGGATGGCCCGCGAGCACAAGGGCGAGCTGGTGCTCTGCCCGATCGGCCCAATCACCAATGTCGCCGATGCTATGGCGCTCGATCCTGAATTTGCCGGCAACCTGCGCGAGATCGTCTTCATGGGCGGGGCGCTGGACGCGCGCGGCAACATCACCCCCTATGCCGAGGCCAACACCTACCACGACCCGCACGCGCTGGACATCGTGCTGCAGAGCGGCGCGAGGATCCGGATGATCGGGCTCGACGTGACGATGGAGGTGCTGCTCACCGCCGCCGACTTCGAGGAGCTTGAGCGCCGCGACCCCGAACATGGAGCCTTCCTGCGCGAGATGAGCCACTTCTACCTCGAGTTCTACCGCACCGTCGGGGCCGAGGGCTGCGGGCTGCACGATCCGCTGGCGGTCATGGCCTGCATCATGCCCGAACTGGTGGGGTTGGAGCACACGCCGGTGGACGTGGTTCTGGAGGGGCAGGAAATCGGCCGCACCCGCCGCGCCACGGGCCGCCCCGAGATCGGCGTGGCGCTGAATTGCGACGGTGCCGACATCAAGCGGCGCTTCATCGAGAGCTTTGGGGGCTGATCCCGCAGGACGGCTTGGAGAATGCAAAACCGCCGGCCCATCGCTGGACCGGCGGTTTCCATTTGCGCGTGACCGTCAGGCTCAGGCCTGCGGAATGCCCTTGGGCGGCCCGAGACGTTTCTGCGCCGCGATGCGGAAGGGCGCGTTCGGCCCGCCGAAGCCCTTGTAGCCCGGACCGCGCTGGATGATTTCGAAGAACATCCCCCCTGCGAAGGCACGGCTGTAGACCTGGAAGAACTCTGCATCGCCCTCGCGGTCGTACAGGATGTTCCCGGCCCGCAGCTTGTCGAGCAGACCCTCGGGCATGTCGAAGCGCGCGGCGAGATCATCATAGTAGTTGCCCGGGATCGGCAGCGGCTGGAAGCCCAGATCCTGCATCCGCGAGACGGTGGCAAAGATGTCCTCGGTCGAGAGCGCGATGTGCTGCACCGAGGCGCCGAAGGTCGAGGCGAGGAAGCGGCCCGCCAGTGTGCGGTGGGTCTCGGCGCCATTGAGGGTGATCTTCAGGTGGCCCTCGGCACTCTCGACCACCTGGCTGCGCACCAGCCCGTCCGGGTCGATCACGTCGACCATGGGCGATTTGCGCATGTCGAAGAGCGAGCTGTAGAACAGCGTCCAGCTCAGCATGTCTTCGTAGGACATGGTCTGCGCGAGGTGGTCGACATGGGTGATGCCCGCACCCTCGTCCTTGCCGTTCGGAAGCGCCTCGAATTCGACGTCCCAGACCTCGCCGAGGCCGCTGCTGCCGTCGATGAAGTGCAGCACCGAACCGCCGAGGCCGCGGATCGCCGGGATCGCCAGCTCGCCCGGCCCGGTCGGCTGCGAGAAGGTCGGCGAGCCGAGCGCGTTGGCGCGGGCCACGGTGTCATGTGCCGAGGAGACCTGCAGGCCGATGTCGCAGACCGACAGGCCGCGGGTGTTCCAGACGTGAGCGGCATGGCCCTCGGTCTCGGAGTTCACCACGATGCGCACGTCGCCCTGCTGCCAGAGGGTGATCGCCTTGTTGCGGTGCTTCGCGGCGTTGCGGAAGCCGAGCGTGCGCAGCATGGCGGTCAGAGTGTCGACCTCGGCGTCGCGGGCGGCGAACTCGACGAAGCTCACGTCCTCGGCGCGTACACGCGGCGGGATCGTGGGCAGGTCGATCTTGGTCTCGGGTTCGGCGCGGCGCACGTCGTCCATCAGCGCGATGAGCGAGCGGTACCCGTCCTGCGCCGTGGCGCGGGCGTTGCTGCCGCGGAACTGGTCGTTGAAGATCTCGAGGCTGATCGGCCCGGTGTAACCCGCCGCCATGACCGCCTGCATGAAGCGCTGCACCTCGAGGTCACCCTCGCCGGGCATGTTGCGGAAGTGGCGCGACCAGTAGAGCAGGTCCATGTCGATCGCCGGGGCGTCGGCGAGCTGCACGAAGAAGATCTTCTCACCGGGGATCGAGCGGATCGACTCCGGGTCGACCTTGCGGCCCAGCGTGTGGAAGCTGTCGAGGATGATCCCGACATTGGGGTGGTCGGCCTGGCGCACGATTTCCCAGGCGTCGCGGTGGTCGTTGATGTGCCTGCCCCAGGCCAGCGCCTCGTAGCCGAGGCGGATGCCGCGCTCCTTGGCGATCTCGCCAAGCTCGGCGAGGTCGCCCGCGGCCCGCTTGATGCCGCCGAGCGAGCGCGGGTGCACCGACGAGCAGATCAGGATCAGGTCGGTGCCCAGCTCCTGCATCACGTCGAACTTGCGCTTGGCGCGGTCGAAGGCCTTGGAGCGCAGCGGCTCGGGCAGGCATTCGAAGTCGCGGAAGGGCTGGAACAGCGGGATCTCCAGCCCGTGGTCGCGGATCATCCGCCCCACGTCCCGCGCGCCACCATCATGGGCAATGAAATCCTGCTCGAAGATTTCCACGCCGTCGAAGCCTGCGGCGGCGATGGCCTCGAGCTTCTCGGGCAGGGTGCCCGAGATCGAGACGGTGGCGATCGCGGTTTTCATGGGGTTTGCCTCCTCAGTAGCCGAGCACGCGCGGCAGCCAGATGACGGTCTGCGGCACGAAGGTCAGGATGAACAGGACCAGCACCTCGACGAAGAAGAAGGGCATGATCGCGCGGATGAGCTTGGCCATGCCGACGTTGGCCACACCTTCGGCGACGAAGAGACACAGGCCCAGCGGCGGGGTGATCAGGCCGATCATCAGGTTGAAGATCACGAGGATGCCGAAGTGCGTGGGATCGACGCCCATCGACACGGCGATCGGGTGCAGGATCGGCACCAGTACCAGCATCGCCGCGATGCCTTCGAGGAACAGGCCGACAAAGAGGAACAGCACGATCACCGCCAGCAGGAAGGTGGTCTGGCTGTCGACGTTGGCGAGCACCCAGTCGGTCAGCATGTTGGGCACGCGGTTGTAGGTCAGCAGCCAGTTCGCCGCCGAGACCGCCGCGATGATGATCAGGATCACCGCGCTGTCGCGCATCGCGCCCGAGAAGATCCGCGGCAGGGCCGAGAGGCGGATGTTGCGGTAGACGAAGAGGCCGAGGATCAGCGCGTAGCCCACGGCGAAGCTGGCGGCCTCGGTGGGGGTCACGATGCCGAGCAGGATCGAGC
This sequence comes from Alloyangia pacifica, assembly GCF_020524285.1. GTDB lineage: Bacteria > Pseudomonadota > Alphaproteobacteria > Rhodobacterales > Rhodobacteraceae > Salipiger > Salipiger pacificus_B. The sequence goes on along the minus strand of NZ_JAIVKX010000009.1, from coordinate 38,729 downwards.
CGACCACCAGCACCGGCATCAGCAGCGGCAGGATGCCCTGCAGCAGCGCCTGGCCGTTGGACGGGCCGCCGATCGCATCGGCCTCGTGGCCCTTGTCGACCTTCACCGTCATCATCACGTAGGCCGACAGGAACACCGCCAGCAGGATGCCGGGGATCACGCCCGCGAGGAAGAGCGCCGGCACCGACACGCCGGAGACGATCAGCGCGTAGATGATCACCGGGATCGACGGCGGAATGATCGGGCCGATCACCGAGGAGGCCGCGGTCAGCGCCGCGGCGAAGGCGCGGTCATAGCCGTGCTTTTCCATCTCGGGGATGAATACACGGCCGATCGCCGAAGTGTCGGCCACGGCCGAGCCCGAGAGGCCCGCGAAGATCACCGAGGCCCAGATGTTGACCAGCGCGAGGCCGGCACGCATGCGGCCCACCAGCACGTTGGCGAAGGCGATGATGCGGCCGGTGATGCCGCTTTCGTTCATCAGCTCGCCGGCGAGCACGAAGAGCGGGATGGCCAGCAGCGGGAAGGAGTTGAGACCCTTGAAGATCTCGGTCGGCACGATGCGCAGCGTGTAGGGCGCCTCGCCCGTGCCCATGAAGAACAGCAGCGCCGCGAGGATCGCCACCGCGATGGGGGCACCGGCCAGCAGGCCGCCGATCAGGATGATGTAGACCATGGATCAGACCTCCTCGGTGCGGCCGGAGAGCCGCTGAGCGAGTTTCAGGGCCGCCGCGAGCGCGAGGAGCGCGCCGCCGAAGGCGATGGCGTATTGATAGGGGCCGACCTTGCCGAGCCAGGTGAGCGCCTCGATGCCGGTGCTCTGCGCCAGCGCATCGGCGGTGCTCTTGAGACCGGAGGAGGCCACGTCGCCGCGGCGCACCGCGAAGACATGCCCGGCGTAGGCGAGCGCGATGCCGGTCGCGACGCCCACGGCGTCGGCGGCAACGAAGAACCAGTGGCGGACGCGCTTGGGCAGCATGTCGGAGACCACGGTGAAGCGGATGTGGTTGTCGCCAAGATAGGCCAGTGCCAGGCCGAACATCACCCCGTAGATCGTCAGGTAGATCGGCAGCTCCTCGCCCCAGGGGACGGATCGCCCGACGGCGTAGCGCCGCAACGAGTTGACGAAGATGATGATGAAGACCAGCGCCATGCTGAGACCTGCGCCGAAGGCGAAGACCCACCTTGCTGCGCGGATGAGACGATCCATCTTGGCTCCTCCAAAGGAAAGGCCGGGCCACGCATGACGGGCCCGGCCGGATGTCATGCCGTATTACTCGGTGGCGTCCGCGACAGCCGACTGAAGGCGGTCGATCCACTCGGCGTCATCGCCGAGCTCGCCGCGCAGGTATTCGACCACGGCAGGCTGCGCCTTCTCGGCGAAGGCCGCGATCTCGTCCGAGGTCGGTGCGTAGACCTGCATGCCCTCGGCCTGCGCCTTGCCAACGCCTTCGGCGGTGTTCCACTGCTGGATCGCACGGCCCATGGTGCCGGCAACACGCGCCGCCTTGCGGACGACTTCCTGCTGTGCCGGCTCGAGCATGTCATAGAACTCGTCCGAAATCACGATGAAGTCCGCCGCGTAGACGTGACCGTCCAGCGTCATGTACTTCTGCAGCTTGTGCAGACCGTTGTTGTAGATCACGCCGACCGGGTTCTCCTGGCCGTCGACCACGCCGGTCGAGAGGGCGTTCGGAAGTTCGGTCCAGGCGATCGGGGTCGGCTCGCCGCCGAGACCCTTGACCATCTCCACGTAGAGCGGGATCGGCTGCACGCGGAACTTCAGGCCTTCCATGTCCGCGGGCGATTTGATCTCGCGGGTGTTGTTGGTGAAGTTGCGGAAGCCGGTCTCGCCGTAGGCGAGGGTGCGCAGGCCGGTTTCTTCGAGGCAGTGCTGCGCCAGTTCGTCACCGAAGGGGCCGTCCAGCACGTCCCAGGCGACGGTCGCCGAGGAGAAGGTGTAGGGGATGTCGAGCACGGAGGCGGCCGGGCAGACCTTGGACATGGCGCCCGAGATCAGCGCGACCTGGGTCAGGTTGTCCTGCACCTGCGCGACCAGCTCGTCCTCGTTGCCGAGCGCGCCGGCCGGGAAGAGCTCGACGGTCATGTCCGACTCGCTCTCGACGATGTTCTTGAAGATCTGCGCAGCCGCGCCCTTCTTCGAGCCGGTCCAGTCGTCCGGGTCGACGTGGGCGACGCGCAGGGTCTGCGCCCCGGCGGTGGTGGCTGCAAGGCTGCCGCACAGCGCGGTGACGGCGAGAAGGGTCTTGGTGATCGAACGCATGAGTTCCTCCCTTAGCGTTTCGTATTGGCCGCGTCTTGCGCGGGCTGGTCGAAGGCATCGAAGGTCGCCTTCATACGGACCGGGTCGGCGGGCCGCCCGGTAAACAGTTCGAACGCACGCACCGCCTGGAATACGGCCATACCGGACCCCGGCAGGACCCGGCAGCCTTTTGCGCGCGCGGTCGCGATAAGTTGTGTCTCGAGCGGGAAGTAGACGATGTCGGCGACCCAGAGGTCGGCATCGATCAGGCTTGCGTCGATCGCCATGCCGGGCAGCTTGGCCATGCCCATGGGGGTCGCGTTGACCACGCCGTTGGGCTTGTCTTCGGCAAAGAGCGCGGCAAGATCGCTGACCGCCTGGGTCCGCGTATCGGGACGGTTCGAGGCGACGAGCTGCGCCAGCCCCTCGGCGCGGGCGGGGTCGGTGTCGAAGATCGACAGCTTCTTCACGCCGCAATCGGCCAGCGCATGGGCGACCGCAACGCCGGCACCACCGGCCCCAAGCAGCACCGCGTGGCCCGTCTCCGCGCCCTCGAGGCCGCGACGGAAGCTCTCTGCAAAGCCCCACATGTCGGTGTTGTGGCCGATGCGCTTGCCGTTGTCGAACACCACGGTGTTGACCGCCCCTACGGCCCGCGCGTTCTCGCTCAGCTCGTCGAGCAGGGAGATCACGTCGATCTTGTAGGGGTAGGTGATGTTCAGCCCGTCGAAGCCCGCGGCCTCGGCCGATTGCACCATCTGCGCCAAGGTCATGTCCTTGCGCTCGGGCGCGTCCATGTCGAGCTTTTTGTAGGTGGTGAAGAGCCCCTGCGCGCGGGCCTCCTGCATCTGCATCAGGGGCGTGCGGGACAGCGCGATGCCCTGACCGATCAGGCCGGCAAGCAGACAGTCTTCCCGTGTTTGCGCGTTTTCCAAAGCGGCCTCCTCCCCGTCGTCTCTGGTCCGTCGATGTCTCGCAAGATTGAACTCGTGGGTTAAATTGTCAAGTTAATTGAACCCGGCGGTTAAAAATGTAGGATGGGATCAGGAGCGGGAGTGGGGAAAGTCCATGGAAGATCGAGAGAAGTCCCGGAAGTGGAAACAGAATCCCGAGGCGGTGAAGGCTGATATCCTGCGGGTGGCCCGGGCGGAATTTGCCAAGACCGGGCTGTCGGGCACGCGAATCGAGGACATCGCCGCGGGGACCAAGACCTCGAAGCGGATGATCTTCTACTACTTCCAGGACAAGCAGACGCTTTACGAGGCAGTGCTCGAGGAATGCTACGCGGAGGTGCGCGGCGGCGAGTCCGAGCTTGATCTCGAGGGGCTGCGACCCGACGTGGCGCTCAAGGCGCTGCTCGAGTTTACCTTCGACCACCACCGCCGCAATCCCGAGTTCATCCGCCTCGTGATGATCGAGAACATCCACGAAGCGCGGCACATGAAGAAGATGCACGCGCTGGCGGCGAAGAATGAGCGCGCCATCGGGGTGGTCGAGCGGATCTGCAACGCAGGGCGCGAGGCCGGCCTGTTCCGCGAGGATATCTCTCCGGTCGCCCTGCACTGGCAGATCAGTGCCGTCAGTTTCTTCAACGTCGCCAACCGCGCGACCTTCTCCACCAACTTCGGGCCGGAGCTTTTCGACGAGGCAGGGCAGGCGCTGCTGCGGCGCACCTCGGTGCGCGGCATTCTCGGTTCGGTTCTGAAGGATCCGAGCCAGCTTGACGCGCTGTGCCCCGCCGATCCCGCGCAGCCCTGAGACCTACGGGCCGGGAACCAGACGCGCCGCGTCGAGGATCGAGAACACCGGCCTGCCGGTGACGCGCCGGAGTGCCTCGGCATAGGGGGGCAGGTTGCCGCATTCGAGCACGATGGCCGCGATGTCGGGGGAGCTGGCGATCAGCGTCTCGGCGGCGCGGCAGACCTCGGCCTGCATTTGCGCCGGATCGAAGGCAGCGTTCTGCCTGTCCTTGTGGGCGAGGAAAGTGTCTGCGAAGAGCGTGCTGTCCTGCAGCCCGGCGATGCGCACCTGCTTTGGTTCGACGCCTGCCGCCCGGATGGCGTCATCCCCCAGTGCCGCGGCCGAAGCGGTCAGCACGCCCACCGCGCGCGCGCCGGTCATCTGGAGCACGGTCGGCAAGAGGCACAGGCCCGACAACAGCACGGGCACAGGCAGGTCCGCCGCGATCTCACGCTGCACGGTGATCAGGAAGCCGCAGGTCGAGGTGATCAGGCAGGCGCCTTCGGACACAAGGTCTTCGGCGGCCTTTCGGAAGCCCTCGATCAGCTCGGGCGCAGGGCGGCCGTCTTTCACGATGTCGGGGCTGCCCGCGCCGGGCACCACACGGACACGGGCGGGCAGGTGATAGCTCTGGGGATTGCCGGCATCGCCCGGGATGCGCGGAAATCGCGTGTCGAGGCTGAGGATGCCGATGAAGGGGGACATGTGTCACCTCGGGAAGGGGCCGGGAGCGCGACAGGCGCTCCCGACGGGGCTCATTGCTTGGCCTGTATCATGTCCGGCAGCCAGGTGGCGAGGCCGGGGAAGGCCACGAGAATGGCCACCATCAGCACCATGATCAGGAACATCGGCAGTGCGGTCTTGGCGATGTAGCTCATGTCGTGGCGGGTCATCCCCTGCAGCACGAAGAGGTTGAAGCCCACCGGCGGGGTGATCTGCGCCATCTCGACGACCACCACGATGAAGATGCCGAACCAGATCAGGTCGATCCCCGCCGCGCGGATCATCGGCTCGATGATCGCCATGGTCAGCACCACCGCCGAGATGCCGTCGAGGAACATGCCGATGATGATGTAGAACACCGTCAGCGCCGCGATCAGCGCCACCGGTGAGAGCTCCCAGGCCGCGATCACCCCGGCCAGCGCGCGTGGCACGCCGGTGAAGCCCATCGCCAGCGTCAGAAAGCTCGCCCCCATCAGGATCAGCGCGATCATCGCCGAGGTGCGGGTGGCACCCATCAGGCTCTGGCGGAAGGCGTCCCAACTCAGCGAGCCTTGCAGCGCCGCCAGCACCAGCGCGCCGATGACCCCGAAGGCCGCGGCCTCGGTCGCCGTGGCGACGCCAAGGTACATCGAGCCGATCACCACGAGGATCAGCGCGATCACCGGGATCAGCAGGGTCGAGGCGCGGAGCTTCTCGGCAAAGGTGGTGTGCGGCTCTGGCTGCGGCGCCTGGTCCTTGCGGACCACCGACCAGATCGCGATGTAGGCCATGAACATCGTCGCGAGCACGATGCCGGGGATGACGCCCGCCATGAAGAGGCCGGTGATGCTCTGCTGCACCGTCACGCCGTAGACGATCAGGGTCAGGGAAGGCGGGATCATCAGCCCGAGCGTCGCGGCGCCCGCCAGCGTGCCGACGATCATGAACTCGGGATAGCCGCGCTTGCGCAGCTCGGGGATCGACATCTTGCCGACGGTGGTCAGCGTTGCCGCCGAGGAGCCCGAGACCGCCGCGAAGACCGTGCAGCCGACGACGTTGGAATGCAGCAAGCCGCCGGGGAAGCGCGAGAGCCAGGGTGCGAGACCCTTGAACATGTCCTCGGAAAGTCTTGTACGGTATAGGATTTCCCCCATCCAGATGAACAGCGGCAGCGAGGTCAGTGTCCAGCTCGAGGAAGAGGTCCAGACGGTGATGCTCATTGAGCTGCCGGGATTGCGCGGGGTGAAGCCGATCATCCCCATGTAGGCCACGCCCATCAGCGCCAGCCCGACCCAGAGGCCCGAGCCCAGCAGGAAGAACAGCACGAAGAGGAAGACGCCGATCTTCAGCCCCACCGCGTCGCGGTCGAAACCGGTCATCAGGTGGACGGCGGCGTAGAGCACCAGCCCGCAAAGCACGAAGAGCGCCAGCCGGGCCTTCACCGATCCCAGCGAATCTCGCAGCATCGGCTTGCGCGGGGTGTCGACGCCCATCTGCTTGGTGAACAGAAGACCGAGCAGGCTGTCGATCACCGCGATGGCCAGAAGCACCGCGCCGACGGCCATGGCGATCTGCGGGATCCACAGCGGCGTGCCGTCCTGGCCCTGGCTGATGTCGTTGATCTTGTGGCTCAGGATCGGCGCCTGAACCGCGTACCAGGCGAAGAACAGCGCGACGACCGCCCCCGCGGTGTAGCACCAGATCTCGATGCCACGGCGCCAGGCGCCGCCGCGCTCGACCAGCATGCCGACGCGAATGTGTTCGTTGCGGCGGAAGGTATCGGCCAGCGCGAGAAAGGACGCGGTGGCCATGGCATAGCCGGCGTAATTCGCGCCGCCGGGGAACAGGACGCCGAGCCAGCGGGTGGTCATCTGGGCGACCACGAGGCAGAGGATCGCGACCAGCGCCAGCGCTGCGCCGCAGCCGGAGACCGCGTAGAGCCCGTCGAAGAGGCGGCGAAAGGGAGAGGCAGCCGTCATCGGGGCGGGGCCTTCCGTGTCGTTGTGTGTCGTCATTGCCGTGTCAGCATCTGGCGGACGCGCCGCACCGGGGCGGTGATGGGATGGCGCCCCGGAGGCTCCGGGGCGCCGCGTGTCTGCGCTGCCGGTCCTTACTGGGCGTCGAAGGCGTCGACGATGGCGGTGCCATTCTCGCCCGCGTTCTCCAGCCACTCGGCGGTCATTTCCTTGCCGATGTCCTGCAGCTTGGCGGTGATCGCCTCGCTCGGCGGGTTCACGTCCATGCCGTTTTCGGCGAGCGTGGCGACGAAGCCGCCGGCCAGTTCGGCGGCCTTCTCGGCGCCGCGGGTCTGGGCGGCTTCCGCCTCGTCCATAACGCAGGTCCGGGCCGCGTCGGAAAGCCCGTCGAGCGCGTCCTTGTTGACGAAGACGGTGTTGCGCGGCAGCCAGGCGTTGACGTCGTAGAAGTTGGTCATGTCCTCCCAGACGCTCTCATCCACGCCGGTCGCGCCCGAGGAGATCATCGCCGATACGACGCCGGTCGCCAGCGCCTGCTTCAGATCCGCCGCCTCGACCTGCGTCGGCACCATGCCGGCGAGCTCTGCCACGCGCGCGGTGATCGAGTTGTAGGCGCGGAACTTCACGCCTTCCATCGCCTCGGGGGTCTCGACGGGCTTGGAGAAATACAGGCCTTGCGGCGGCCAGGGCACCGAGTAGAGCGGCACGATGTTCTGCTCGCCCAGCACCTTGGCAAGCACCGGCTCTGCCGCGGCGCGCAGCTTCTCGGAGGCCTCGAAGGAGGTGGCGAGGAAGGGGATCGAGTCGTAGGCGAAGACCGCGTTCTCGTTGGCATGGGCCGAGAGCAGACGCTCGCCGATCTGTGCCTCGCCGAGCTGCACGGCGCGCTTGATCTCGTCGCCCTTGAACAGCGAGCCGCCGGCGTGAATGACGATTTCGAGCTCGCCGCCGGTGCACTCCTTGACCGCGTCCGCGAAGGTCTGCGCGTTCTCGGTGTGGTAGTTGTTGGCCGGGTAGGCCATCGGCATGTCCCAGGTCTCGGCCGAGGCGGCGCCCGCGAGCGCGGTGGTCAGCGTCAGGAATGCGGCTGCAGTGACTTTCATGGTGTCCCTCTCTGTGGTTGCCCGGGGTCCGTTCTGTCGGCCCCGATCCGCCGTGTGTCATGCCCGGCGGTTTGTCGTGCGCTCACGTTTGCAGAAGTTTCGCGACAATGGAACTTTTGAATTCGCGCAGCGGCCTACGGCGCGGAGATCGGCAGGCCCGGTGCCAAAAAAGATGCCCCGGACAGGCGGGCTGTCCGGGGCGAGGGTGCGTGAGTGGTGGTGGTCTTTCCTTCGCCTCAGGCGGCGAAGGAGGTCTTGCGGCCGGCGCCGTTGCGGGTCTTCATCAGCGGCTGGATGTACTGGCCGAACTGCTCCATGCCGATGATGAAATCGTCGAAGGTCAGCATGATGCCCTTGAGGCCCGGGGTCTCGGCGATCTCGTCGAGCATGGCGGCGACCTGCTCGTAGCTGCCGATCAGCTTGAGCATGCCGGTGGGCTGCGGGTTCTTGATGGCGCGCACGAGGTTGGCGGCGGTGGAGCCGTCCTTGGCCACCTTGTCCTGACCGGCCTGCGCCGCCTGCCATTCCAGCGCCTCGATGTCGGTGCCCTGCTTGTAGAGCTCCCATTTCTGGAAGGCGAGTTCCTCGGTGCGGTCGGCAATCACCATGAGCAGCAGGAAGGCACCGGTGTCGCGACCGTGGGTCTCGGCGGCGGCGTTGACCTTGGCGACCATCTCCTTGGAGGCGCTGGTGTTGTTCATATCGCCGCCGGCGCCGACGAAGTTGTAGTCCCCGTACTTGGCGACGAACTCCATCCCCTTCTCGGACTGGCCGGCGCCGACGATCGGGATGCGGCCGTTGGTCGGGCGCGGCTCGAGAATGCAATCGTCCATCTGGAAGAAGTCGCCCTTGAAGTCCGAGCGGCCGTCGCGCCAGAGGCCTTGCATGACCTGCGCGTATTCCGCGGCGTAGTCGTAGCGGCGGGCGAAGTGCTCGGGGGTCAGCTCGATGCCCATCTGCTGGTATTCCTTGGGCTGCCAGCCGGTCACCATGTTCACCCCGACGCGCCCCGGCGCGATGGAATCGAGCGTCACCGCCATGCGCGCGGTGAGCGCCGGTGGCAGGGTCAGCATGGCGCAGGAGGCAAAGAGCTTGATCCGGCTGGTCACCGCGGCGAGCCCCGACATCATGGTGAAGCTCTCGAGGTTCTGAACCCAGTATTCCGACGGGCCATTGTAGCCGCGCAGCTTGATCATCGAGAGCGCGAAATCGAGCCCGAAGTGCTCGGCGCGTTGGCACACGGCCTTGTTCAGATCGAAGCTTGGCATGGTGCTCGGGCCGGTGGTCGAGATCAGCCAGCCGCGGCGGCCGATGGGAAGGAAAACGCCGATCTGGGTCATGGGAGGTCCTTTCTCTCTCTGTGGGGGCGGAGGCTGCGCGTGCGGCAGCGCTCCGGGTCCGTGTACGGCGCCGGGTCAGGCAGCGGTGTCGCTGCGCAGCCCGGCGATCTTGGGATCAGTCTCGGCAACGCCGCGCGCCGCGCCAATCGACTTGTTCTCGGCAGGGGCCGTAGTTTTTCTCAGCGGTGGTGCCTCGGGGGACAGTCGCGCCAGCCAGGGCAGCGCGAAGAGCGGGATCAGTGCCATCAGCAGGTAGGCCGCCTGAAAGTGCTCGGGTTCGAGCGCGGGCGCATCGCCCTGCAGCAGGTGCAGAAGCAGCGCCGCCACAGAAATGCCGAGCCCCATGGTCAACTGCTGGAACACGCCCGCCGTGGCGGTCGCGCGCGAAAGCTGGCGGGCGGGTACCCCGGCATAGGTGAGCGTGTTGACCGCATTGAAGTAGAGCGTGCGGATCGCGCCGGAGACGATGACAAGGGCAATGATCACCCAGACTGGCCAGCCCGGCGTGATCGGCGCGAAGGCGGCGAGGGTGGCGCTGCCGGTCAAGGTCAGCGCGATCAGCACCGGCCTGTAGCCATGGCGGGTGATCAGCCGCTTCAGAAGCGGCTTCGAGACCAGCGAGCCGAGCGCGCCGATGGCCGAGAAGAGCCCCGCGTGCAGCGGCCGGAATCCCATCGCGAGCTGCAGGAAGAGCGGCAGCAGGAAGACGGTGGAGTTCATGCCGACACGCCCGATGCCGCCGGCGATCACCCCGACCCGGAAGCGCTGCGCGGAGAAGAGCGCGAGCACCAGCGCCGGGTGAGCCACCCTCTGCGCGTGCCTGCGGTAGAGCCCGAAGATCAGCGCCGAAAGCGGCAGCAGCGCCAGCCCCGCGGCGCCCCAGAGGCTGATCGCCTCGAGCCCGAGCTGGAACAGCACCAGCGCCAGACCGGCCAGCGCGAAGCCCGAGAGGTCGAAGCGCTCGACCTCGTCGCGCGGCAGGGCGGGCAGGGGCGGCACCAGCCAGAGCATGCCGAGCACCGCGGCGAGACAGATCGGCAGGGTGACGAAGAACAGGAGCCGCCAGTGGTAGAACTCGATCAGCGCCGCGCCGACGAGCGGGCCGATCAGCGGCCCGATCAGCACCGGCACGGTCAGCCATGTCATGCCGTCGAGCGTGCGCTCCGGCCCGAAGGCGCGCAGCACGATCATCCGCCCCACCGGCGTCATCAGCGCGCCGCCGAAGCCCTGCAGCACGCGGCAGGGCACCATGGCCTCGAGGCCCGGCATGAAGGCCGCCAGCACCGAGCCCAGCGTGAACAGCCCCACCGCGCCGCAGAACACCCGGCGCGCGCCGAAACGGTCGGCGAACCAGCCCGAGACCGGCATGAAGACCGCCAGCGCCAACAGGTAGGCGGTGACCAGCAGGTGCAGCGACAGCGGCGAGCGCTGCAGGTCCTCGGCAATGCGCGGGATGGCGATGGTCAGCAGCGTCGTGTCGACCCCCTGCATCAGGAAGGCCAGCGCCACGGTGAAGGCGATGGCGATGCGATGCGCCTCCGAACGGGTCGGCACGGCGTGCGGGTCGTCGGAGGCGTCTGAGGGAAGGTCGGTCGGGGCGTCAGTCATGCCTCCTGCATCCGCCGACGTGCCCGCTCCGGTCAAAGGAGTTTTCCTAGAGGGCCCGCGCAGGAAAACTCAGCGCCCGGCAGGTTTGCCCGGCACAGTGGCTTCGGATGCAAAGAACCGGGGAAGGCATCTGAGGGCTGAGAAAGCCTCAGCCCGCCGGGCAGATTTCCGCAGTAGCTCCTGACACCCGCCGCCCCCTAGGCTCGCGCCGACGCACATGCAGAACCGGAGAGCATCATGGCCCACGCCTGGGACGACTTCCTGACCGAGAACGACCGCAAGCTCATCGCCGCCCGCAAGAACCTGCGCGAGCCGCACGGGCCGGGCAAGGTGAACGCGCTGCTGGTGATCGACATGCAGGTCACCGCCGTGGGCGAGGACCGTCCGATCCACGAGCAGGTCGACCGCTTCCCCGGCGCCTGCGGCCCGCACGCCTGGAGGGCGATCCCGCCGCAGCAGCGCCTGCTGGCTGCCGCCCGCGCCGCCGGAATGCCGGTGATCTACTCAAAGCACGTCTTCCACGGCTACACCGGCCTCGCCCGTGCCGAGGGCGGAGTCTTCGCCGCGACCGATCCGCGCTCGGAAATCCCAGCCGAGGTCGCCATGGCCGAGGGGGAAATCCTCGTCGAGAAGCAGACCCCTTCGTGCTTTGCCTATACCAACCTGCATCTCATCGCGAAGGAGAAGGGCATCGACGGCTTCCTCGTCGTCGGCAATTCGACGTCGGGCTGCGTGCGGGCCACCTGCGTCGACGGCGAGGCGCTCGGCTACAAGATGCAGGTGATCGAGGAGGGCGTCTTCGACCGCATCGAGATGAGCCATGCCGCCGCGCTCTTCGACATGCAGTTCAAGATCTGCGACGTGATCGACGAGGCCCGCGCGCTGGACATCATCGGCGCGCCGGATGCGCTGAAGAAATCCGCCTGAGGCCCGGCCATGAGCACATTCACCGCCGCCGCCCTGCAGTTGGGTCCGGCCTCGGAGACCATGGCGGAGACCACGGACCGGATTCTCGCGCTGATGGCGCAGGCCGCCGGGCAGGGCGCGCGCATCGCCGTGCTGCCCGAACTGGCGCTGCAGCCCTACTTCGCGGCGGAGGTGCACGCTGATCTGTCGCGCTGGACCGACGCCGGAGAGACCGAGGCCGCGCTCGGTCGGATTGCCGCGGCCTGCGAGCGACTGGGGCTGGCGCTCTCCGTCTCGCATGCCGAACCCACCGAGGCGCGGCTCTACAACTCGATGACTTTCATCGCGCCGGACGGGCACACCTGCGGCATGTTCCGCAAGGTGCATATCCCCGGGCATGTCGAGCCCGATCCGGCAAAAGACGTGAACATCCTCGAGCGGCGCTATTTCGCGCCCGGCAACCTCGGTTTTCCCGCTTATGCGGTCGAGGGGGTCACCGAAGCGCCGCTGCGCACGGGCGGGCTGATCTGCTACGACCGCCGCTTCCCCGAGAGCTGGCGCAGCCTGATGCTCAACGGCGCGGATCTGTTCTGCGTCTGCTACAACACCCCGGTGATGAACGGTGCGACACTGGCGCAGGCCCGCCACGCCTCGGAACTGGCGATCTGCGGCGGCGCCTATTCCAATGCCACATGGACCATTGCGGCGGGCAAGGGCGGGGTCGAGAACGGCATCTCCTTCATCGGCGGCAGCTTCATCTGCGGGCCGGACGGGGTGATCGTGGCCCGGGCCGAGACCATGGGCGACGAAGTCGTTCTGGCCGAGATCGACATGGCCCGGCAGCAGGCGCTGCGGGCGCGCTGGAACTTTGCAGAGACCCGCGCCGAACACGCCTACGTCGGAGCGCCCGCGCTGAAGGGCATGGCCTGAGAGGCAGGCGGTTCCGGCGCCGCGAGCATGCCGGGCTGCCGCTCTGTTCCTCCATCTTGTGTAAGTTCGGACAAGAGCGATGCCTGAGCGTCGTCCCCGTCTTCTCGCGGAAGTGTTGCTCAACGCCGTTTCATCAGAGATTTTGAGCCTACATCGCAACCGGAATCGGTGAGACAGCGCCAACACCTGCGCTTCGCCTCCAGGCTGTGAGACCATCTCCCGCCAAAAGTCCGTACAAGTGCGCGTGAATTTGTCCGTATTTTCATCTCCCGCTGCACTCTACGCGTCCTCTTTCGCCCGGAACTCACTTCTTTCTTGATCGCCGGCATGGCTCCGCGCTCCGATCATCACTGGGAGGTGACAGAGAGGTGAACCCGATGAGAAAACGTGTCCCGCTGAATGCCATCCGCGCTTTCGAAGCCACCGCCCGCAACCAGTCGGTGGCCAAGGCGGCGGACGAGCTGTGCGTTACGCCCACGGCGGTGAGCCACCAGATCCGGCAGCTCGAGGAGTTCCTTCAGATGCGGCTCTTCATCCGCAAGAACTCTCGGATCGAGCTGACCACCGAGGCGCGCAACAACGTGCATCAGATCGGCCGGGCGCTCGACCTCATCAACGAGGCGATCGCCGCGCTCGAAGGGTCGGACTACGACGAACGGCGGCGGCTCAACGTGGCGGCCTCCACCTCGGTCGCCTCGTTCTTCCTGATGCCCCGGCTCTACGATTTCACCCTGCGCGCGCCGGATATCGACCTCAATATCCGGACCTTCCTGTCGCGCAAGGAGGCCGAGGAGCAGGAGATGGATATCCGCATCCTCAACTGGCAGAGCCAGATCGAGTGCCAGGTCGAGCCGCTGGTCGAGGAGGAGGTGGTCCCGGTCTGCGCCCCCGCCGTGGCCGCGCGCTTCGGCAACGACCCGCGCGAGATCCTGAGGAACGCGCCACTGCTGCACGTCGACCGGGCCAACGACGGGCTCGACAGCACCTACCCGGACTGGGCGCGGTACCTCGCCGAGTACGGCATCAGCCGCAGCGATCTCAGCCATGGCGCGCGCTTCAACCAGGCAGGCACCTCGATCGAGGCGGCCTGTGCGGGGGTGGGGGTGATCCTCGGGCGCTCGCTGCTGATCGAGGACGCGCTTGAGAAGGGCCGCCTGGTGCGCGTCAGCGAGCCCTATCCGATCCGCTCGCCCTACTTCCTGCAATCGCCTTGGAAGTCTGCGAACAAGGAGAGCATCCAGCGTTTCAAGGACTGGATCCTCGAGAAGGTGCGTTCGAACGGGCTGGTGCACGCGATCTGAGCGCGAGAGCGAGGCGAGAGCCGGGCGACAGCGGGCCGGTGGCGAAACGCTGCCAAGTCCGACGTGTGTGCTGATTGTCCGCCCGCTCCGGTGGACGTTCAGACCTCGGGCAAACGACACAGAGCGCCAGCCCGTCGGGACGGGCCGGCGCTCGCCCGGCGGCTCCACCGTGGCGCCGCGCGCGCCTACCCCAGCGGATGCTCGTCCGCCGGATCCCATGACAGCCTGACCGATTGCCCGAGCTCCAGCGCATCGTTGAAGAAGGCACCCGTCGGCATCAGCGCGGTCAGCTCTTCGCCGTCGGTGCCGGTGACGCTGACCCGCACGGCGGTGCCCTGGTACTCGATCATCGACACCGTGCCCGGAAGGCTCCGCAGTCCGGGGCGCGCACCGATCACGCATTGGTCGGCGCGCACGGAGGCCTCGCCGCCGCCCGCCCGCTGCACCACGTTGTGCCCGCCGAGGAAGCGCGCGACGAAGGCGTTGCTCGGGGTCTCGTAGACCTCGCGCGCCGCGCCCGCCTGCATGATCACCGCGTTGTTCATCACCACCACCAGGTCGGCCAGCGCCAGCGCCTCGTCCTGGCTGTGGGTGACGTGGATGAAGGAAATTCCCAGCTCCTTCTGGATGCGTTTCAGCTCGGCGCGCATGCGGATGCGCAGGAACGGATCGAGCGCCGAGAGCGGCTCGTCGAGCAACAGCACCTTGGGCCGGGTGATCAGCGAGCGCGCCAGCGCCACGCGCTGCTGCTGGCCGCCCGACATCTGGCTGGGCAGGCGCTCGGCGAGGTGATCCATCTGCACCAGCTCGAGGTACTCCTTGGCCCTGGCCCGCCGCTCGCCGCGCGCCACACCCTGCACCTTCAGCGAGAAGGCGACATTGTCGAGCGCGCTCAGATGCGGAAAGAGCGCGTAGTCCTGGAACATCATCGAGGTGCCGCGCGCCACCGGCGGCGCGTGGGTGATCTCCTGGTCGTGGATCAGGATGGCGCCGTCGCTGACCTCCTCGTGCCCGGCCAACATGCGCAGCGTGGTGGACTTGCCGCAGCCCGAGGGGCCGAGCAGGCAGCAGTAGGAGCCGCGCGGGATGCGCAGCGAGATATTGTCCACCGCGGGCGCACCCGGCCCGTAGCGCTTGGTCACGGCGACCAGTTCGGCGTCGAAGCGGTGGCTCTGGGTGACCTGCCGCGGCTTGGCGGGGGCGGGCGGCGGCGTCTCGGTCTTGAGGGCGAGGGTCATGCGTTGGTCCTCATGCTGCGGCGCTTGGCGAGCTGGGTCATCACGACAAGCGAAAGGATGATCAGGGAGAAGGAGATGAGCGTGGTCAGCGTGCCGATGGCAAAGAGCACCGGTGTCGCGGCGGCGTTGAGCAGGCCCATCACCTCCATCGGCATGGTGTTGCCCATGCCGACGTTGAGCGAGGTACGCGCGGTCTCTTCGTAGGAGGAGGTGAGCCCCGCCATGGCGATACCGATCACGCCGGGCAGGATGATCGGCAGGATCACCCAGCGGAAGCGCTGGCTGGCGGAGGCGCCGAGATCGACGGCGGCCTCCTCGTAGGAGCTGCGGAAGCGGCCGAGCACGATGAACATGATCAGCAGGCCGAAAGGCAGCGTCCAGGTGAGCTGCGCGCCGATGCCCGAGGTGAACCAGTTCACCTGCCAGCCCAGCAGGTTGAACATCAGCGCGATGCCGAAGCCGACGAAGATGCCGGGCAGCACCATCGAGGCGATGGCGGCGTAGAACACCGCGCCCGAGCCGGGGAACTTGCGGCGGTAGGCGAGCCCGGCGGTGACCGAGATCACCAGCGTCAGCACCGCCGTACAGGCCGCCAGCCGGATCGAGCGCTGGAAGGCGCCGGGCACGTCGCCGAGACCCTGGCCCTCACCGGAGAACAGCGTCTGGAACCAATGCGTCGACCAGCCGACCATGGGGAAGGACATGCCGCCTTCGGGGCCCTGGAAGCTTAGGATGTAGAGGCAGGCCATCGGCGCGTAGACGTAGACCAGGAAGACCGTGGTCAGCCCGGCGAGCAGGTAGAAGGAGAGGGGGCGCTTGCGGGTGCTCATCAGGTCAGCTCCTCAGTTCCTTGCGGATGTCGGCGAAGCGCAGCAGCGAGACGACGATGCTCAGCACCACGATCAGCAGCAGGATCGATTTCGCGGCGGCGGGCGGGTACATGAAGGCGTTGAGATCGGTGATGATCGACATGCCCACGGTGTTGACCTGGCTGCCCCCCATGAACTTCACCATCACCACGTCGCCCATGATCGCCGTGGTCACGATGATCGTGCCGATGGCGAGGCCGGGGCGCACCAGCGGGAAGATGATGTCGCGCACGATCTGCCATTCCGAGGCGCCCGCGTCCCGCGCCGCCTGGATCACCGAGGGCGGGATCTTGGCCATGGAATTCAGCGCCGTGGCGATCATCGGCATGGTCAGCATCTGCACGTAGGCGACCAGCACGGCGAACTCGGAATACATCAGCCAGCCGAGCGGCTCGTCGATCAGCCCGGCGCCCATCAGCGTCTGGTTGACCACTCCCTCGCGGCCCAGCAGCGGCACCCAGCTGACCATGCGGATTGGGCCGGAGGTCCAGAAGGGGATCGCGATGGCGGTGACCAGCAGCGTGCGCAGCCAATTGCTGCGCAGGTGAAACGCGAGGAAATAGGCGATGGCGAAACCCAGCGGCGCGGTGATCGCCCAGACGATGACCAGGAACTTGAAGGTCTTGAGATAGAGCGCCAGCGTGAGATCCGAGGTCAGCACGTCGACCCAGGTCTCGAGGTAGAGCTCGGGAAAGACCTGCGCGAAATTGTAGTCGAGGAAGCTGACCACGAAGATCAGCCCGAGCGGCACGATGACCAGCGCCAGGAAGACAAGCGCCATCGGCGTGACCTGCAGCACCGAGGCGAGTTTCGGCGGGATCGTGGCGCGCGAGGGGGAGGTTTGGCTGGAGAGCATGGGCGTTTCGTTTCGTCCGGGGAGGGCGTGGGAGGAGGGGCCCCGGCCAGGTAGCGCGGCCAGGGCAGAGGTTTGCGGATCAGGCGGCGATGAAGTCCTGCCAGCGGCGCACGAGGTAGCGGTCCTCGTCCATCACCGTGTTCCAGATGCCGATGTTGCCCATGCGCTCCCAGATCGAGCCGCCGTCGCGGCTGACGCCGGCCTTTTCCATGACCTTGCCATAGGGGTTGAGGATGTCTTCGGTGGCGGGCTGGCCCTCGTACCAGTAGCCCCACTCGTTCTCGGTCATGAACGGCTTCACGTTCTCGGGCACCGAGTTGTAGAAGCCCTGGCGCGAGATGAAGGCGCCGGCCCAGCCCGAGTTCATCCAGTTCATGTACTCGATGGCGCAGTCGCGCTCGAGCCCCTCGAGGTGGTTCATCGCCGACATCATGATGTACCAGCCTCGGTAACCTTCCTTCATGCCCTTGTAGGTGCAGTCGATGCCGCGGGTGCGGACCTCGGTCACGGCGGGAGACCACATCGACTGCAGCAGCACCTCGCCCGAGGCCATCAACTGCACCGACTGGTCGAAGTTGGTCCAGAAGCTGCGGAAGTGGCCCTCGCGCTTCAGCGCAGTCAGAACGTCGATGGTCTTGTCGATCTCCTCGCGGGTCATGTTGCCCTTGTCGCCATAGGTGATCTCGCCCATCGCCTCGAGCGCCATGGCGGCGTCGGCGACGCCGATCGACACGCCGTCCTGCAGCGCCACGCGACCCGAGAACTCGGGGTTCAGCAGCTCGGCCCAGCTTTCGATCGGGCGGCCGATGAGGTCGGGGCGGATGCCCAGCGTGTCGGCGTTGTAGTAGAGCGGCACGCCGACGAGGTAGTCGGTCGGGGTGAGCGAATACTCCTGCGCGTTCTCGTCGGCCCAGTACTGCGCCTTGATCGGCGCCATGCCCTGTTTCGAGGCCTCGGTGCCGTCGGGATAGGTGCCCTTGGTGAAGAGCGACAGCGTCTGGTCCCAGTATTTGTACTCGGACACGTTGACCGGCATCAGCACGCCGCGCCCGGTGAAATACTTGAGGTTGGTGTTGGGCATGTCGGTGACATGCACCGACTTCGGCTGGGTCAGCAGGCGGTTGACGTGGGTGGTGGGGTCGGGCGCCGTCTGCATGTCGACGGTAAAGCCGAGGTCCTCGTTCGCCTTGGCCTCGATCTCGGGGATCGTCGAGTAGGACTGCCCGAGGTGGGTGATGGTGACATCCTTGATGTTCTGCGCCCAGAGCATCGGCGCCGGGAAGGCGCTGGCGGCGGCTGCGGCGGCGCCGGACTTCAGCAGGCCGCGGCGCGACAGGCCGCGCCGGCGCGGCGGGGTCTTGGTGGCGGGAAGGTCGGATTTGGTCATGGGTCTCTCCTGCGGACGATGGCTGCGGCCCGGGTTCTGCGGACGGGCTCCTTGACCGGGATCGTCCCATGGGGGCGCGTTCCGGTGGCCTCAGGATCGAGGCGAGCGGGCGAAAAAACCTAGTGAGAAAATTTGGTAGCGGGCCTGAAGAAAGCTCGCCTGCGTTTGTCCGCGCTTTCTGATCTTGTGGGACGGTGAGGGGCAGGCGCCCCGGCACGGGACAGGAAAGGAGCCGCCATGAGTGTCACCCACGAGCCCGATACCACTGATCCGATGACGGCCCGCGCGATCGCAGACGATCTCGCCTCCGGCCGGCGCAGCGCCGCCGAGATCGCCGAGACCACGCTGCAGCGGGTTGCCCATTGGGAGCCGAAGGTAGCCGCTTTTTCCTATTTCGACCCCGATCTGCTCAAAACGCAGGCAGAGGCGCTGGACGCCGCCCCGCTGCGCGGACCGCTGGCGGGGGTCACCGTGGCGGTGAAGGACGTGATCGCCACCAGGGACATGCCCACCGAGCACAACACCGCCCGATATCAGGGCAGCCGTCCCGGCGTCGACGCGGCCTGCGTCGACACGCTGCGCGCGGCCGGGGCGCTGATCATGGGCAAGACGGTGACCACCGAGTTCGCCTCGACCAACCGCGGCGGCAAGACCCGCAACCCGATCGACCCGACGCGCACGCCGGGCGGCTCGTCGTCGGGCTCCGCTGCGGCGGTGGCCTGCGGCATGGCGGCGATCGGGCTTGGCACGCAGACCGGCGGCTCGACCATCCGCCCGGCCTCGTTCAACGGCATCTGGGGGATGAAGCCCACATGGGGCGTGATCAGCCGCGAGGGGCTGAAGCAATATTCGATGACCTGCGACACGCTCGGGCTCTACGCACGCAGCGCCGATGACCTCGAACTGCTCTGCGATGTTTTCGACCTCGATCCGGCGCCGCAGCCGACAACGCTGGAAGGCCTCCGCATCGGCCTGTGCCGCACGCCCATGTGGGACCGCACCGAGCCGCCGATGCGCCGGGCGCTGGAGGAGGCCGCCGACGCGCTGCGCCTCGCCGGGGCCGAGGTGATCGAGGTCGAACTGCCGCCGCTCTTCGCGGGCATCGCCGAGGCGCATTCGGTGATCCTCGCCCGCGAGGGGCGGGCGTCTTTCCTCAACGAGGTGCGCAACACGCCGGGCATCCACGACGAATACACCGGCATCGTCGGCAATGCGCGCGGGATCACCCCGGAGGACGCCCGCCACGCCTACACGCTCGCCGACCGCTGCCGCGCCGCCTTCGACGAGGTCATGAGCGGCTTCGATGCGATCATGACACCCTCTGCCTGCGGCGAGGCACCGGTGGGGCTGGAGCGTACCGGCGACGCGGCGATGAACTCCATGTGGACGCTGCTGCAGGTGCCCGTCGTCTCGGCGCCGGGGCTGACCGGCCCGAACGGCATGCCGCTCGGCATCTCCTTCGTCGCGCGGCGCTACGCCGACCGCACGGCACTGGCGGTGGCGAAACTGGCAGGCGCGGTGCTGGCCCGTGACGGGGTCGAACTGGCCTGATTGCCGCACCGTAGACCCGCGTCTGCCACGCATGACACGCGCCGGTGCCCCCGGCGCGTGTCTCGTTTGTCTCGGCGACACTCCGGGCGCGGCGCGATCCAGCGCACAGAATTACCGAAAGACGCGCGCCCTAACGTGAGCGATCGTGGGGCTGATGGCTTGTTGCACATTTGCGACATATATCCGAGTGATTTTATCTGGATTATTGCCTGACGCCCTCTGGCATGGTTCAGCAGACTAGCGCCAGCTTCCGCCAGCGAACCTCCACCCATCGTGAAACCCTCAACGCGCAGAGAGGATCGCTCATGGCATCCGCACGTGCACGGCTTGCCTCTGGCACTGCCGTTTTCCTTCTGTCCGCCGCCCCGCTGACCCCGGCGCTGGCGCAGGACCTCACCCTCGACGACGATAGCGGCTACGAGCTCGGCACCATCGTTCTGACCGCCGAGGAACAGATCAAGCAGGCGCTCGGCACCTCGACGATCACCGCCGAGGATCTCGAAAAGCAACCGGTCGTCAACGACGTGGCCGAGATCATCCGCAAGATGCCCGGCGTCAACCTCAGCGGCACCTCGGCCTCGGGCCAGCGTGGCAACCAGCGCCAGGTCGACATCCGCGGCATGGGCCCGGAAAACGTGCTGATCCTGATCGACGGCAAGCCGGTGCTGTCGCGCACCTCGGTGAAGATGGGCCGCTCGGGCGAGCGCGACACCCGCGGCGACACCAACTGGGTGCCCGCCGAGATGGTCGACAGCATCGAGGTCATCCGCGGCCCGGCTGCGGCGCGCTACGGCTCCGGCGCGGCGGGCGGCGTGGTGAACATCATCACCAAGGCCCCCGACGAGGACCTGCTGCAGATCGGCACCTTCTTCGACGTGCCCGAAAGCAGCCTCGAAGGCGCGACCCAGCGCTACAATCTGCTCTGGGCGAAGAAGCTGAACGAGGACTTCTCGCTGCGCTTCTCCGGCAGCTACAACAAGACCGACGCCGATGATCCCGAGCTGAACTCCGAAACCGTCGAGGGCGAGACCTGCTACGACCGATCCGGCGACGAGACCGAATGCGGCTATGACGCCGGCAACGAAGGCGTGGTGAACAAGGATGCCTCGCTGCTGCTGCGCTGGACGCCGAGCGACCGCAACAGTTTCGACTTCGACCTGGGCTGGTCGCGGCAGGGCAACCTCTACGCTGGCGACAAGCTGCTGGGCGGCGGGCTGACCGAAAGCGGCGGCACCATCGTCGACGATCTCGCCGAGGACGGCGAGGAAACCAATGTGATGGAGCGGGGCACCTTCGCGATCACCCACAACGGCAGCTACGGCTGGGGTGAGACGATGAGCTACCTGCAGTACGAGCACACCGACAACACCCGCCTCACCGAAGGTCCGGCCGGCGGTGTCGAAGGCCAGATCAACGCCACCGACGACTGGGATACGGCGATCCTGCAGGCGATTGCGGGCAAGTCCGAGGCCTATATCAACAATGATTTCCTCGGTCGCCCCTCGGCGCTGACGCTCGGGGCGGAAGTGCGCTACGAGAAGCTCGATCTCAGCGACTACAGCTCCTTCTCGTCGATCACCGCGGACGATGGCAGCATCGACTCCACCACGGGCGACGACATCACCGAGCAGCTCACTCTCGGGCTCTACCTCGAGGACAACATCGAGTGGACCGACCGGCTGACGCTGACCCCCTCGGTGCGCGTCGACTGGGCCGACAGCTTCGGCTACAACTGGTCGGGTGGTCTGAACGCTTCCTACGCGGTGACCTCGGAATGGACGGTCAAGGGCGGCGTGGCCCGGGCGTTCAAGGCGCCGACGCTCTACCAACTGTCGGACACCTACGTCTATACGACGCGCGGCAACGGCTGCCCCTATCCCTATGTCGGCGATGGTCCCTGCTACGTGCTGGGCAACGACGACCTCGATCCCGAGACCTCGATCAACTCGGAAATCGGTGTGGCCTACAATGGTCTGAACGGCGTCAACGCGACGCTGACCTATTTCCACAACGACTACCGGAACAAGATCCAGGCGGGCACCGAGCAGGTGGGCACCACGCTGGTCAGCGGCAACTCCGCGCGGCTCTACCAGTGGGAGAACGTGCCGGAGTCGATGGTCGAAGGCCTCGAAGGCAGCTTCGCCATGCCCCTCGGCGAGCGCGTCTCGCTGGCGGTGAACGGCACCTACATGATCGAGTCGAGCCAGAAGCTGAAGATCAAGGGCGGCACCACCTCGGACGGCGAGAGCTATGACGACATCGAAGTCGAGGTGCCGCTGTCGCTGGTCCCCGACTACACGATCAACGCCGCGGTGACCTGGAACGTGAACGAAAAGTTCAGCCTTGTTCCCTCGCTCACCCACTACGGCCCGACCGAGGCGACCGACTACAGCGCCGCCAGCGGCTATTCCAACGACGACACCGACGACCGCGACCCCTACACGCTGGTCAATCTCGGGATGACCTACCAGTTCGACAACGGCTTTGACCTCAAGGCCGGGGTGACCAACCTCTTCGACACCGAGATCCTGCGCTCGGGCGACGGTGCGGAAACCTACAACGAACCGGGCCGGGCCTACTACTTCGGTCTGACCAAGACCTTCTGAGGTCTGCGCTGATTTTCGAAAAACGAAGCGCCGGCCGCAAGTTGCGGTCGGCGCTTCATGTTGCTCGCAGGCCGTCTGCGCGATTTTTCCGCCCCAAAACTCGGCCGCCAACGGGCATGAAAAAAGCCGCAGACGGAGGACCCGCCTGCGGCTGTCTCAACATCCGAGAGGGATCAGAAGTCCCAGTCTTCGTCCTCGGTGGCCACGGCCTTGCCGATGACATAGCTCGAGCCGGAGCCCGAGAAGAAGTCGTGGTTCTCGCTGTCCGGGCTCAGCGCCGCCATGATCGCCGGGTTGACCTCGGCAGCCTCGGGCGGGAAAAGCGCCTCGAAGCCAAGGTTTTGCAGCGCTTTGTTCGCGTTGTAGTGGAGGAATGCCTTGACCTCTTCCGTCAGGCCGATGCCGTCATACAGCTCTTCGGTATAACGCGCCTCGATGTCGTAGAGCTCGAACAACAGCGAGAAGGCGTAATCCTTCAGCTCGGCCTTGCGTTCCTCGCTCTCGCGCTCGAGCGCGCGCTGGAACTTGTAGCCGATGTAGTAGCCGTGCACCGCCTCGTCGCGGATGATCAGGCGGATCAGGTCGGCGGTGTTGGTCAGCTTGGCGCGGCTCGACCAGTACATCGGCAAGTAGAAGCCCGAGTAGAACAGGAAGCTCTCGAGGAACACCGAGGCGATCTTGCGCTTCAGCGGGTCGGCGCCGGCGGCATAGGTCTCCAGCACGGCGCGGGCCTTGGCCTGCAGATGCGGGTTCTCGTCGGACCAGCGGAAGGCCTCGTCGACCTCGCGGGTGGAGCAGAGCGTCGAGAAAATCGAGCTGTAGCTGCGCGCGTGCACCGCTTCCATGAAGGCGATGTTGGTCAGTACCGACTCCTCGTGCGGAGTCTGCGCATCGGGCATCATCGCCGGCGCGCCGACCGAGTTCTGGATCGTGTCGAGCAGCGTGAGGCCGGTGAAGACACGGATGGTGAGCTGCTTCTCGGCGTCGGTCAGCGTCGCCCAGCTCTGCACGTCGTTCGACAGCGGCACCTTCTCGGGCAGCCAGAAATTGACGGTCAGCCGGTTCCAGACCTCGAGGTCCTTCTCGTCCTGCAGCCTGTTCCAGTTGATCGCCCGCGGCACGGCGGGGGAGGTGACGGTGTCCTTCATCGGATCATCCCTTTATCGGGCCAGCGGCCCTCATCCCTTGCGAGGCGCGCGCGCCCCTTCTTCATTGTTCCTCAAATACGCCGGGGGTCCGGGGGCAACGCCCCCGGTTCGGCGCCGGGCTCAGAGCGTGCAGGAGACGCAGCCCTGCACCTCGGTGCCTTCCAGCGCAGTCTGGCGCAGGCGCACGTAGTAGATCGTCTTGATCCCCTTCTTCCACGCGTAGATCTGCGCGCGGTTGATGTCTCGCGTCGTCGCCTCGGCGGGGAAGAAGAGCGTCAGCGACAGGCCCTGGTCGACGTGCTCGGTGGCCGCGGCATAGGTGTCGATGAGCTTCTCCGGACCGATCTCGTAGGCGTCGCGGTAATACTCGAGGTTCTCGTTGTTCATGAAGGCGGCCGGGTAGTAGACGCGGCCGATCTTGCCTTCCTTGCGGATCTCGATCTTCGACACGATCGGGTGGATCGAGGAGGTCGAGTTGTTGATGTAGCTGATCGAGCCGGTCGGCGGCACCGCCTGCAAGTTGCGGTTGTAAAGCCCGTGCTCCATCACGTCGGCCTTCAGCGCCTCCCAGTCGGAACGGGTGGGCAGGGTGATGCCGTCAAAGAGCTTGGTGACGGTCTCGCTCTCGGGCAGCCAGTCGCGGGTGACGTATTTCTCGAAGAAGCTGCCGTCGGCGTATTTCGACTTCTCGAACCCCTTGAAGGTCATGCCCTTTTCCCGCGCCATGGCGCAGGAGGCGCGCAGCGCATGATAGGCCACGGCGGCGAAATAGACCGAGGTGAACTCGACCCCCTCGTCGGATCCGTAGTGCACGTGCTCGCGGGCGAGGTAGCCATGCAGGTTCATCTGGCCGAGGCCAATCGCGCGGCTCTCGTCATTGCCGCGGCGGATCGAGGGGACGCTGTCGATCGCCGACATTTCCGACACGGCGGTCAGCGCGCGGATCGCGGTCTCGATCGAGGTGCCGAAGTCCGGACCGTCCATGGTCTTGGCGATGTTCATCGAGCCGAGGTTGCACGAAATGTCGGTGCCGAGCTTGGAATAGCTCAGGTCGTCGTTGAACTCCGACGCCTCGGCCACCTGCAGGATCTCCGAGCAGAGGTTCGACATGGTGATGCGCCCGTCCACCGGGTTCATCTCGTTCACCGTGTCCTCGAACATGATGTAGGGATAGCCGCTCTCGAACTGGATCTCGGCCAGCGTCTGGAAGAAGGCGCGGGCGTTGATCTTGGTCTTGCGGATGCGCTTGTCCTCGACCATCTCCTCGTATTTCTCGGTGACCGAGATTTCCGAGAAGGGCACGCCGTAGACCTTCTGCACGTCATGCGGCGAGAAGAGGTACATCGGCTCGTTGCGCTTGGCGAGCTCGAAGGTCACGTCGGGGATCACCACGCCAAGGCTGAGAGTCTTGATGCGGATCTTCTCGTCGGCGTTCTCGCGCTTGGTGTCGAGGAACTTCAGGATGTCGGGGTGGTGCGCGTTCAGGTAGACCGCGCCCGCGCCCTGACGCGCGCCGAGCTGGTTGGCGTAAGAGAAGCTGTCCTCGAGCAGCTTCATCACCGGGATGACGCCCGAGGACTGGTTCTCGATGCCCTTGATCGGGGCACCGGCCTCACGGATATTGGTCAGCATCAGGGCGACGCCGCCGCCGCGCTTCGACAGTTGCAGCGACGAGTTGATCGCGCGGCCGATGCTTTCCATGTTGTCTTCGATGCGCAGCAGGAAGCAGGAGATCAGCTCGCCCCGGCTCTTCTTGCCCGCATTGAGGAAGGTCGGCGTGGCGGGCTGGAAGCGGCCCGAAAGGATCTCTTCCATGAAGGACATTGCCAGCCCTTCGTCGCCGCGCGCCAACGCCAGCGCCACCATGACCACGCGGTCCTCGTAGCGCTCGAGGAAGCGTTTCCCGTCGCGAGTCTTCAGCGTGTAGGAGGTGTAATACTTGAACGCGCCGAGGAAGGTCGGGAAGCGGAACTTCTTGGCAAAGGCCGCGTCCCAGATCTTCTGCAGGAAGGCGGGCTGGTACTGCTCGAGCACCTCGGCCTCGTAGTAGCCTTCCTCGACGAGGTAGCCGAGCTTTTCCGTCAGCGAGTGGAAGAACACGGTGTTCTGGTTCACGTGCTGCAGGAAGTATTGCCGCGCCGCCATCCGGTCGGCCTCGAAGCGGATGTTGCCGTCCGCATCGTAGAGGTTCAGCATGGCATTGAGCGCGTGGTAGTCCAGCGTCTCGTTCAGGCGGTCAAGCATGGGGTCCCCCAGAAAGCGTCGAGCCCGTCATTGACGCGGGCGAAATCCTTGGTCGTGCCCGCCAGCTCGAAGGAATAGAGCAGGGGGACATTGCATTTTTGCGCGATGACGCGGCCCGCGAGGGCGAAGGTCTCGCCGAAGTTGCGGTTGCCGCCGGCGATCACGCCGCGCAGCAGCGCGCGGCGGGACGGGTCGTTGAGAAAGCGGATCACCTGTTTCGGCACCGCGCCCCGGCCTTCGCCATCGGCATAGGTCGGGCAGATCAGCACGAAGGGATCGCAAAGTTCGGGCGCCTGATCCTTGGGCGAGACCGGAATGCGCAGCGCCGCCCGTTCGAGGCTGGCGACGAAGCGCGCCGTGTTGCCGCTGGCAGAGGAGAAGTAGACGAGCCCTGACATGTCCGATCCCCGTTCCGTTCCCGGTTGCGATCTCTGTGCTGTTGCCGCGCTCAGTTCGCGAGGCGGGCGATCAGGTCCGGGCGGAAGCCCGACCAGTGGTCGTCGCCGAAGGTGACCACGGGGGCCTGGCGGTAGCCGAGCTCGGTGACCATCGACATTGCCGCGTCGTCCTCGGTGAGGTCGATCACGTTGTAGTCCAGCCCCTTGGCGTCGAGCGCGCGGGTGGTGGCGGTGCACTGCACGCAGGCGGGTTTCGAGTAGACGGTGATCATGCTCTTGCGTCCTAAGCTTGCAGGGCAGGAACGCGCACCCAGACAGGTCCTGCACCTGCCGCGGGTCTTACACGCCCCGAACCCTCCGTTCGTGGTCATTCGTTGGGCCTTCGGCAGGTCTCCTGGCTTGGCGGGTCGTGGGTCCGGCCGCGCCTTCCCGGGAGGTCTCCCAGTGGCTCAATGGGCCTTCACTCGCCGCTTACAGTTGCGGGGGCAGCACCGGTGTTTCACCGGTTTCCCTCTTAGCGCCGCGCCGGGCCGTCGCCCGACTCGATGAACCGAAAAGCAACTATATCTAGACCACCCCACCAAGATCACGTCAACATACAGTTGCTCTTGACCTCGCCAAATCCAATCGGCTGCTCAGCACTGAGGCACGCGCGCAACGCGGCCCGCCCTACAGGACAGGGCTCTGCGACGCCACAGATCGCGCCATGCAAAACCGTCAAGACGGCTCTGCAGGATTGTCGATTGTCCGGCGTGGGGCGCTTGCCTAGATAGGAGCTTGTCGGTGCGGCAACGCGCCAACGGAATTTTTCGGGGTTTTTCTTCTCCTCCCTCATCCCCGGAAATCAGCGGCGGCCCTTCTCCTCCTCCCTTGGGGCCGCCGCGCACTTCCTTCCCCCTTCCCAGACTTCCCTTGTCGAGCCCATGACGGATCGTCCGCGCGGGGACCGATCCGCTCGCCCATTCGCAGGCCAGCGCTCCCCCGGACTTGTCAGGCGCCACGGCGAGTCTTGCTGTATCGCGGGTGCATCTTTCGAAGCGCGGCAGAGTGCCGCGGACGCAGCGTTCACCGGGAGGAATCACCTGACCCTGCCGCGCGGTCTGGCTAGACTGTCCGCGCAGGAGGGATTTCGGCGGCGGCCCTTGCGAGGCGATCAGCCAGCATCCGCACCCGCCGTCCGGCCTTCGTCCCGCACAAGGATGACCATCCTATGGGAGAACCGACATGGACGGAAACGACGTCAATACCGGGGGCAAATGCCCGGTGATGCACGGCGGCCTGACCGAAAGCGGCACCTCGGTGACCAGCTGGTGGCCCAAGAGTCTCAACCTCGACATCCTGAGCCAGCATGATCTCAAGACCAACCCGATGGGGCCGGACTTCGACTACCGCGAAGAGCTGAAGTCGCTGGACGTCGAGGCGCTGAAGGACGACCTGCGCGCCCTGATGAAGGACAGCCAGGAATGGTGGCCCGCCGACTGGGGCTCCTACGTCGGCATGTTCGCCCGCGTTGCATGGCACGCCGCGGGTTCCTACCGCCTCGCCGATGGCCGCGGCGGCGGCGGCACCGGCAACCAGCGTTTCGCACCGCTGAACAGCTGGCCCGACAACGTCAACACCGACAAGGGCCGCCGCCTGCTCTGGCCGATCAAGAAGAAATACGGCAACAAGATCTCCTGGGCCGATCTGATGATCCTCTCGGGCACCATCGCCTACGAGGTCGCCGGCCTGAAGACCTTCGGCTTCGGCTTCGGCCGCGAGGACATCTGGCACCCCGAGAAAGACGTCTACTGGGGCGCCGAGAAGGAATGGCTCGCCGCCTCCGACAGCCGCTATGACGACGTGGCCGATCCGGCGACCATGGAGAACCCGCTCGCCGCGGTACAGATGGGCCTGATCTACGTGAACCCCGAGGGGGTGAACGGCCAGCCCGACCCGCAGAAGACCGCCGAACAGGTCCGCGAGACCTTCAAGCGCATGGCGATGGATGACGAGGAAACCGCGGCGCTCACCGCCGGCGGTCACACCATCGGCAAGTGCCACGGCAATGGCCTTGCGGAGAACCTCAGCCCCGATCCCGAGGCCGCAGGCCCCGAGTATCAGGGCATCGGCTGGATGAACACCAAGGGCCGCAGCATCGGCCGTGACACGGTTGTCTCGGGCATCGAGGGCGCCTGGACCTCCAACCCCACGCAATGGGACATGGGCTGGTTCGACATGCTCTTCGGCCACGAGTGGGAGCTGAAAAAATCCCCCGCCGGCGCCTGGCAGTGGATGCCCGTCGACATCAAGGAAGAGGACATGCCCGCCGACGTCGAGGACCCCTCGATGAAGACCCTGCCGATCATGACCGATGCCGACATGGCGATGAAGGTCGACCCGGCCTACAATGCTATCTGCCAGAAATTCATGGCAGATCCGGCGTATTTCGCCGACACCTTCGCCCGCGCCTGGTTCAAGCTGACCCACCGCGATCTCGGACCGAAATCGCGCTACCTCGGCCCGGACGTGCCCGCCGAGGATCTCATCTGGCAGGATCCCATCCCCGCGGGGCCGACCGGTTACGACGTGGGCACGGTCAAGGCGAAGATCGCCGACAGCGGACTCAGCCTTGCCGAGATGATCTCCACCGCCTGGGACAGCGCCCGCACCTACCGCGGCTCGGACATGCGCGGCGGCGCCAATGGCGCGCGCATCCGTCTCGCTCCGCAGAAGGACTGGGAGGGCAACGAGCCCGCGCGTCTGGCCAAGGTTCTCGCCGCGCTCGAGCCCATCGCCGCCGAGACCGGCGCTTCACTTGCCGATGTGATCGTGCTGGCGGGCAACCTCGGGGTCGAGCAGGCGGCCAAGGCCGCGGGTGTCGAGCTCGAGTTGCCCTTCGCGCCGGGCCGCGGCGATGCCGCGGACGAGATGACAGACGCCGAGAGCTTCGAGCCGCTCGAACCGCTGGCCGACGGCTTCCGCAACTGGATGAAGCAGGACTACGCGGTCTCGGCCGAGGAGCTGATGCTCGACCGGGCGCAGCTCATGGGGCTGACAGCACCCGAGATGGTGGTGCTCTTCGGCGGCATGCGCGCCATGGGCACCAACCACGGCGGCACCGCGCATGGGGTCTTCACCGACACCGTGGGCGCGCTGACCAACGACGTCTTCGTCAACCTCGTGGACATGGCCTACACTTGGGTGCCCACCGGCAGCGGTCTCTACGAGATCCGCGACCGCAAGACCGGTGAGGTCAAATGGACGGCGACGCGGATGGACCTTGTCTTCGGCTCCAACTCGATCCTGCGCGCCTATGCCGAGGTCTACGCCCAGGACGACAACGCCGAGAAGTTCGTTGCCGATTTCGCCAAGGCCTGGACCAAGGTGATGAACGCGGACCGCTTCGACCTGACGTGATCCCGCGCACGAGGTGAGGAAATGCCCGCATGCTTCTGGCATGCGGGCCTTTTTCCATGTGGGCGGCGGGCCCTTCTTCTCTTTCCAAATCCGCCGGGGGTGAATGCGGCGACGCCGCAGAGGGGGCGGAGCCCCTTGCTCTTACCCGTCCCGGCCGACGCGCGCCTTCAGGCGGTGCAGGACTTCCTCGACACCGGCTTCCCCTTCGAGCAGTTGCCAACGCTCCAGCAGCGGCTGGCCCGAGTTGCGGCAGTGCCGCGCCATGGCCGCACGTGCGGCCTCGGGGTCGCCCGCGGACAGCGCCTCGACGATGGCGACGTGTTCGTCGCCGTAGAAGCGCGCGATGTCCTCCGAGCTCTGGCGGTTGTTGAGGCGCGTCCACTCCGGGTAGCGCTGGCGGGCGTGCCAGAAATCCTCGACCATCGACACGAACAGCGAATTGCCGGTGGACCGCGCGATGATCAGGTGGAACTCGCGGTCATGCGCCTCGATCCGGGCGAAGGGCAGGCTGGTGTCACACATGCCTTCGATGCAGCGCTTCAGCTGGGCGATCTGCCCCGGCGTGACGGTGCTGGCGGCGATGGCCGCGATCTCGGGCTCGATGACGAAACGCGCCTCGACCAACTCGTAGAAACCGGGCAGCCCCAGCGCCTCTTCCTGAGAGGTGGGCAGCGGGTCGGCGACGAAGGCGCCCGCGCCGTAGCGGGTGACCACGTAGCCCATCAGCTCGAGCGCGATCATCGCCTCGCGCACCGTGGTGCGGCTGACCCCGAGCTGGGCAACCAGGTCCTTGTCCGCGGGCATCTTGGTACCGGGGGCGAAATCGCCGGCGCGGATGCGCGCGGCGATCTCCTCGGCCACCAGCCGGTAACGCGGGGTCTGGACGATCGGGGTCAGCATGGCATGGGTCGGTCAAAGCCTCAGGCGGGGGTCTTCGCTTTCGGAAGGTCGTCTTCCATGTAGTAGCGTACGTTCTCCTCGAAGCTCGCGTCGGCTTCAAGCCCCAGCGCCAGCGCCTTGTCGAAGCGATAGTCAAAGCGCCAGCCGCGGACGATCTCGGCGATCTCGGGCTGCTCTTCCCATTGGATCAGCTTCGCGGGCTCGGGGCCGGCGACGGCGGTGAGCGCGTCGATCATCTGGCGGATCGAGAGGCGCTGGCCGGGCATGGTCATGCAGCGCTGCATGCCAAGATCATCGGCATCCAGCTCGGCCCCCTTGATGAGGTTCTCGACGCAACGCCTTGGCGACAGGTAGAAATGCTCCTGCGCCTCGTCAACCGGACAGATCGCCGGCTCGCCGTTGAGCGGCTCGCGGATGATCGAGGACATGAAGGACGAGGCGGCGCGGTTCGGCTTGCCGGGGCGCACCGAGATGGTCGGCAGGCGGAAACCGCGGCCGTCGACGTAGCCCTTGCGCGAATAGTCGTTCAGCAGCAGCTCACCGATCGCCTTCTGCATGCCGTAGGAGGTCTGCGGGTTGGGGATGGTGAAATCGGTGATCGGGTCGGGGACCTCGCCGCCGAAGACCGCCAGCGAGGAGGTGAAGACCACGACGGGGCAGGTGCCGAGCGCGCGGCAACGCTCCAGCACGTTGAGCGTGCCGTCGAGGTTCACCTTCATGCCCGCCTCGAAATCGGCCTCGGCATGGGAGGAGACGACGGCGGCGAAATGGAAGATCACGTCGGTGTCCCCGTCGATCAGCGCATCGACCGAGGCGCGGTCGGTGATGTCGCAGGCGCGGGTCTCGACGGGGAAGGGGGCCTCGATGTGCTCGGGCGCGGCGATGTCGGCCAGCGTCAGCTTGTCGATGGGCTCGTCGCGCAGGTTGCCGCGGGCGGCGAGGCTTTGGGCGACCTTGCGGCCGATGAAGCCGCCGCCGCCGATGATCAGAACGTTCATCCCGTGTGTCTTTCCGTATCTCTGGGGTGGGAGCGGGCGGCTCGGTCGAGCCGCCCGCCTCGGGTCATGAGGTGCGGATCAGCTATCGCTGTCCTGGCCAAGGCCGATGCGCTTCAAGAAGGCCTTGTGGCTCTCGACCATGGCCTTGGCTTCCGGGGTCTTCTCGGCCCAGACGTCCCAGCGGCTCACGGCGGCCTTGCGGAAGGCGGCGCGGTCTTCGGCGGACCAGTCGTAGATCGTCACGCCCTTCTCGGGCAGCGCGGTCAGCGCCTCGCCGTTCTGCACGATGGTGCGCATCATCAGGTTCATCGCGAGCGTGTCCATCGCCGATTTCAGGATCGCCTGTTCCTCCGGAGCAAGCCCGTCCCAGACGGTCTTGTTGCACGCCAGGTGGTCCGAGCTCATCGAGTGGAAGCCGGGGAAGGTGGTGTGCTTGGCGATGTCATAGATGCCGAGGCCCACGTTGTTGGCCAGCGTCGAGGCATCGGCGCCGTCGATGATGCCGGTCTCCAGTGCGGTGAAGATCTCCGTGAAGTCCATCACCACCGGCGTCGCGCCCAGTTCGGCGAAGATCTCGGATTCCATCCCCGGGGGCGAGCGGAACTTCCAGCCCTTCAGGTCATCGATCCCTGCAATCGGCGCGGTGGAGTTCATCGACTCCTGCCCGCCAAGATAGGCGCCGACGAACTCCATGCCATTGGCGTTGTAGAGCTCGTTGATCGCCTCGCGGCCACCGCCCTGCGAGATCCAGCTCAGGTACTGCAACGGCGTGTCGTAGCCACCCATGGTGTCGGCGACGAACTGGAACGCCGGGTTGAGGCCGGTCTGGTAGCTCGCATTGGTCATGTCGCAGTCTAGAATGCCCGTGGCCGCGGCGCCGAAGGTCTCGGCCGAGGCGACGACGGCGGAGCTGTAGAACATTTCGATGTCGAGCGAACCGCCGGACATTGTCTCGACCTGCTCGACGAACTCCCGGACGAGCTGGCCCGAGACCGATTCCGGCGACTGGTGGGTCTGGATGCGCAGCGTGGTCTGGGCGCTCGCGGCGCCGGCCAGCAGCGTCGCGCCGGCCAGAATGGCGGCAAGTTTCTTGGACATGGTTTCCTCCCTGTGAATCGTCCTCCGCCGATATCGGTAGCAAGCGTTGCGCCAGATTGCCAGACAATCCGACAATTCACACCTGCCGCGGCGGCGTGCTGCCGGTTTTGGCGGGGTTCACAGGCCTGTCAGACGGCCAGCAAGAATACTTGACTGGAAAAGTCAGTCATCCTAGGCAGGTGCCAACTGCGCCATGCCGCAGAGCCACGGAACCCAAGGGTCCGAGCCATTCCATCGAGTTTCCGCGCGGGCACAGGCCCCGCGCTTGCAAAGGAGGACCTCCATGTCCCTTGCCACGGCACTTCGTTCCGGCGTCTGCGGGATCGCGCTTTCCACCCTAATGGCCGGCGCGGCACTCTGCGACCCCTTCACCGGCCTCGCCAAGGGCTTCGAGGGCCAGATGATCGCCGAGGGGCTGAAGCGGGCTCCGATCACCGCGGGCAGCACCGCCGAGGTGCGCGGCAAGGGCTTCCTGCCCGGCCAGAGCGTCACTCTGCGACAGAACGGCGTTGTGCTCAACGAGGGCGCCCCGCTGACCGCAAACGACAAGGGCGAATTCCGCACCGAGGTCAGCATTCCCGAGGGGGCGGAGCCGGGCCTTTACCCGGTGGTCGCCGAGATCGCCGATCCGGCCTACGCGATGACCGTCGATCTCAAGGTCTCGCCCGTGCTGCCCGACAGCGGCCCCCTGGACGTCGCGTCGCAGAAGCTGGCGCCGGGCCTCTACCAAGTGGCCTCCAGCGGCGATGCGCTCTACGTCACCTCGGCCGTCGGCCGCCCGCCGGTGACCGAGAGCAAGCTGTTGAAGCTCGATCCGCAAACGCTGGAAATCCTTGCCGAAACCTCTCCGCAAGAGGCGCCGGATGCGCCCGACGGGCGCGATGGCGGGGTCTTCGCGGTCTACGGTGTGGGCGTGGATGCGCAGGGGCAGGTCTGGACGACCAACACTCGCCAGAACACGGTGGCCGTCTATTCGGCGGAGGATCTGTCGCTGGTCAAGCAGTTCGACGCCGGGGCCGTACCGCACCCGCGCGATGCGCTGGCCCATGACGGAAAGGTCTACGTGAGCGCCACCTTCGAGCCGACCATCCACGTCTTCGACGCGGCAACCCTCGAGGAACTGGCGCCCATCGAGCTCAGCTCGGGCAAGCGCGGCGAACGCTTCGGCACCGCCAGCATGCACATCGACACACAGAGCGACACGCTCTACGTGGTCAGCCTCGACACCGACGAGGTGGCGACGGTCGATCTGACGACGGGCGAGGAAACCTCGGTCTACGCGCTGCCGCTGTCCAAGCGCACCATCGGCGTCGGCTATGATGCCGAAACCAACCGCATCTTCACCGCCGGGATGAACACCGACAACGTGCTGGTCGTCGACGCCGCCACCGGCGAGACGCTGCATGACGTGCCGGTCGGCGCAGCGCCGCTGAACATCGCCTTCGACGCGGTGAACGGCTTGGCCTGGGTCGCGGTGCGCGGCTCGGATTCGCTGGTGGCCGTGTCGCCCGAGGGCGAGGTCGTGGCCAAGACGCAGATCGGCAGCTTCCCCAACCATTTGATCGCGGCCGCGGACGGCGGCGTCTACGTGGTGAACAAGAGCAAGGGCGCCGAGGATGCCAGCGGCGATCACATCACCCACGTGACGCTCAAGCCGTAAGGGCAGGGCGCTCGCGGGAGTTCAACGGCAGCGGCGTTCCGCTGCCGTTTTCTTTTGGCGGCGCCTCAGCCGGTCCGTACGCGGCGCGCCCAGAGGTGGGTGAAGAGCATCAGCACCAGCCAGCCCAGCAGCAGCAGCGGCTGCCCGGCAAAGGCCAGCGGCAGCGCCGCCAGCCCGTAGAGGATCGGCACCAGGTCCGCGCCCGACCAGCCGTCGCGCAGCAGGTCCGGCAGCAGCCCGGCGGCGCTGCCGAAGAGCCCGGCGACCAGCGTCGCCAGCACCGCGCCCAGAAAGCCGAGGAGGAACCCGCCGAGTCCGCCGCGCCCGAACATCCCCGCCAGTAGCCAGCCCGAGAGCGCCCCGCCCACCGCCATCGC
The DNA here is from genome assembly GCF_020524285.1 of Alloyangia pacifica. Taxonomy (GTDB): domain Bacteria; phylum Pseudomonadota; class Alphaproteobacteria; order Rhodobacterales; family Rhodobacteraceae; genus Salipiger; species Salipiger pacificus_B. The sequence goes on along the minus strand of NZ_JAIVKX010000009.1, from coordinate 4,131 downwards.
CAGCAGGTAGCGCAGCATCAGCCCCTTGGGCAGATCCGCCCAGGCGAGATCGCCCTGCGCCACCACATCCTCGGCCATGAAGGCCGCGATGAGCAGCACCCCGATCAGGGCCATCATCAGGGTCGAGACGTATTTGGGGGAACGCTGGTGTCGAGCCATGGCAAAATCCTCACCTTGTCAAAAGTCATCTGGGTCAAACGTCATCTGGTCTAAAGTCGTCGGCGCCGGGATCCGCCTTGGGCGCGGACCATCCGGCCTGGAATCCGCCGCGAGCCTAGCACAGCCGAACCCGTCCGTCGCCCCCGGCGCGCGGTCTCATCATATTGGCAGATCTTGGCAATTCTGCGCCGACGCCGGGCCGGCGCAGCTTGCCCGCCCTCGAGGCTTGCGCCATCATGCGCGCTATGGTTGCCGCGCCTGCAAGGTCCGGCGCAGGCGCCGCGCCGCCGAGGCGGCAGAGCCCGGAAGGAGACGCGAGATGCGCATTGTTCGATCCCTGGTCCGCCAGATGTTCAGACCCGCGGGCGTGATCGCCCTGCTTGCCAGCCTCGGAGGGATGCCTGCCATGGCCGAGACCGTCCATCTGCCCGTCGTGGTGCGCCTGGCCGAGGGCGCGAGCCTGCCTCACGAGGCGCTGCTCGAGGTGGAATTGCTCGATGTCTCGCGCGCCGATGCGCCCGCCAAGGTGCTCTCGGCGCAGCGCTACCGGATCGAGGTTCTGCCGGCGATCGTCAAGCTGCCCTATGACGACGCGCAGATCGACGACCGGATGAGCTATGTGGTCGCCGGCAAGGTTCGCGAAGGCGATACGGTGCTGCTGCGCACCACCACCGCCTTTCCGGCGATCACGCGCGATGCGCCGTCGCGCCCCGAGATCGTGCTCGAACAGACAAGCCCGATGCCGGTGGCCGACGCGCCGCGCATCACCGGCGTCGAATGGGCCGCCTTCGAGATCGGCGGGCGCATGCTGGTGACAGAGGATCCGCCCAGCATGGCCTTCACCGATGACGGCGGTTTTTCGATGTACGGCGGCTGCAACCGCTTCTCCGGCCGGGCCGAGATCGGTGACGGCACGCTGCGCATCGTGCAGCCGCTCGCGGGCACCCGCCGCGCCTGCCCCGAGCCGCGCATGAAACTCGATCAGGTCATGGTCGCGGCGCTCGAACAGACCACCGGCTACGTCCGCAACGGCAAGAATCTGAGCCTGACCAATGCGTCGGGTGTCACCGTGCTGCGGCTCAGCGAACGGCCGGAGTAGGGCGCCCGCGCCGCCGTCTCCCCACGCCGGAAAGACACGAAATTCCGAGGCTCCGTTGCGTCAAAAACGCGGCGGGGCCTCAAACCTTCGTGGCGGCTTCCTATATCAGGAGCACCCGCCGATCGGCGCTTTCCTTCCCCGACGTGCTGTGACAGGGACGGGCCGATCCGCCCTGAGGAGGCCGCGAAAAACCCGCATGGAAAAACTCACCCTGAGCGAGCGCCCAAGCTGGCGCGAGAAGGCCGAGGAGCTCGGTTTCACCTTTGCCGACATGCATGGCGAGCCCTATTGGGATGAGACCTCCGCCTATCGCTTCACGCTGAAGGAAATCGAGGACGACCTGGAGGATCCATCGACCGAGCTGCACGGCATGTGCCGCGAGGCGGCGGCGGAGATCGTGCAGAGCGAGGACCTGATGACCCGGCTCGGCATCCCGCGCGAGCATTGGGATCTGGTGGCGGAGAGCTGGCAGCGCGGCGATCCCGAGATCTACGGGCGCTTCGATTTTGCCTATGACGGGGAGGGGCCTGCCAAACTTCTCGAATACAACGCCGACACGCCCACCTCGCTCTACGAGAGCGCCTCGTTCCAGTGGCTCTGGCTCGAGGATCAGATCGAGGCCGGCGTGCTGCGCCAGGGCGACGACCAGTTCAACGGCATCCACGAGGCGCTGGTCGAGCGCTTCCGCGCGCTCTTCGAGCCCGGCACCGACCTGCATTTCGCCGCCGCCGCGGGCAACCCCGAGGATTACGGCACCGTTGAGACCATGGGCTGGGCCGCGCGTGAGGCGGAACTCGGCGCGCATTACAGCGATCTCGAACAGCTCGCCGTCAGCACCGACGGCCAGTTCCTCGACGCCGAGGACCGGGTGATCGGCACGCTCTTCAAGCTCTACCCGTGGGAAGACCTGCTGCGCGACGACTACGCGCAGCTCCTGCGCACCGCCGGTTGCCTGATGCTCGAGCCTGCCTGGAAGGCGGTACTGTCCAACAAGGGCCTGCTGCCGGTGCTCTGGCGGATGTTCGAAGGCCACCCGAACCTGCTGCCGGCCTTCTTCGAGGATGAGGTCTCCGAGGCGCTCACCGGGCGCGAGAGCGGTTCCGAAGCGTTCCAGCGCGCCGCGGATGCCTTCGCCAAGGGCCACGTCAGCAAGCCGATCTTCTCGCGCGAGGGCGCCTCTGTGCGCATCTTCGAACAGGGAAAGCTGCTGGAATCCGCGCCGGATGCGGGCTACGAGGAGCACCCGCGCGTGGTGCAGGCCTACCAGCCGCTGCCGGTCTTCGAGGGCTTCCACCCGGTGGTCGGCGCCTGGATGGTCGGCGAAAGCTGCGCCGGGATCGGCATGCGCGAGGACCGCGCCCGGATCACGCAGGACCTGTCGCGGTTCAAACCGCATTTCATTCGCGACTGACGCGCGCGGCCAGAGGGAGAACTCGATGCGTAAACGTTCCAGAACCGTCGCGCTGGCGATTGTCGGTGCCACGTCCTTCACGCTCGCGGGATGCCGCGAGGAGCAGGTGGATGCACAGGCCTTCCCGGACCTCGAGAGCTGCCGCAGCGCGGCGCTCACCGGCGGCATGTTCTCGGCACAGGACTGCGAGACGGCATTTGCCGAGGCAGAAACGCTGCGCGTGGAATCCGCGCCGCGCTACGACAGCCTGCAAGTCTGCGAGGAGCAGCACGGCGAAGGCGCCTGCGGCAGCGAGGCGCAGGCCACGCAGGGCGGCTCGGGCAGTATCTTCATGCCGCTGCTCGCGGGCTACCTGATCGGCAACATGCTCGGCGGGCGCTCGGGGATGGCGGCGGCGCAGCCGCTTTACCGCACGCCCGACGGGCGCTTCACCAACGCCACCGGCGCCAGTACCTATTCGAGCAACTCCGGCCGTGCCAAGCTGGGCACCAGCATGTTCTCCAAGCCGCCGACCACCGCAGGCAAGCCGCCGATGACCCGGGCCACGGTCGCCTCGCGTGGCGGCTTTGGCCGCACCGGCGCCGCCCGCGGCAGCTTCGGCGGCTGACGGCGGCGTTAGGGTCTCTCTTCAAGCCGCTGGAAACGCTGGCGCATGTTGCCGTCACAAGTTGCCCCAGAATTGCGCTAGGTAACCATACGGATGGCGTGCTAGGGTAGCAGACCTGACTGGTCGATCGGGAAACCGGAGGAGCGTCGATCAGGCAGATTTCAGGACCGTGAGGGGTCTCGCGGTCGTCATGCTGCTGATGGTTATCGTTTTGATGGTCGCAGGGAGGGAGGCGCATGAACCAAGGTGAGAACCGGAAAACTTCTGGCCGAATTGTATCGCCGGGCGGCGGCTTCGCGATCGCTTGCATCACAAGCGGTATCGGTGTGCTGGCAGGTATCCTGCTGTGGCGGGCCGGCGTTCATCCTCTTTGGATCCTTCTGACATATATTGCCGTGCCGGCGGTGATGCTCACGCTGCTCTACGTCCTGACGTCGCGCGGAGTGTCGGCCCGCTGCTTCGGGTCGAAGCACAAGGCCGAGAATGACCGGATGTCCGTCGCCGCCGCCCGCAAGCGCGGAGAGGTGTGAACTCGCGAGGCTGGTGCTGCGCGTTCGCTTTCGCGGCCTCGATCGCGGCGGCTTTCTGAAGGCGGCGCAGCACGTTCACCGGCGCCACCTATAAATCTGCGTCGCGGGATTTGAGTGTGGGTCGTGCGGCGCTCCGATAGATTTGAAGAGCTCAAGTGAAATCACATATTAACATAATCATGCTTATAAGATTTCGAATTGCATTTGGGGCACATTCTAAACTCCGTTGCGACAATTCCCCTATCTTGCTGGAAAGTAAGGAGAACGGATGATGGCGCATACAGAGTTAGACCTTCGTGAACGGCGCAGTATCGAAGACATGCTG
>NZ_JAIVKX010000008.1 GCF_020524285.1 Alloyangia pacifica | reverse complement strand
GAAAATCCTCGAGTGATCGTGGTCTGACCCGGCCCTGCGGGGCCGGTGATCGGAAGTCAAACGAAGGGGCCGCCCATAGGGGCGGCCCCTTTGCCTTGGGGGGAGGCGCGCGCCAGGCGGTGCTCATCGCCGCAGATGTGCCGAGGGCGGCATCGGGGGCTTGCCAAACAGGGCTTCGAGCCGTATACGCGCGCAACGACCCAAGGGTCGTGAAGGGCGGGGTGATTCCCCGCCTTTTAGGTTCGATGAGGGTGCGGCGATGCGCGTCCATCCTCCTCTCAACCTCAACGCCAAAAAGGACTGTTCGATGAACCAGAACATCCGTATCCGGCTCAAGGCGTTCGATTACCGCGTCCTCGATGCATCGACGCAGGAAATCGTGAACACCGCCAAGCGCACCGGCGCGACCGTTCGCGGCCCGATTCCGCTGCCGAACAAGATTGAGAAATTCACTGTTCTGCGTGGCCCGCACGTGAACAAGAAATCCCGCGATCAGTTCGAGATTCGCACGCACAAGCGTCTTCTCGACATCGTCGATCCGACCCCGCAGACCGTGGACGCGCTGATGAAGCTCGACCTCGCGGCCGGCGTGGATGTCGAGATCAAGGTGTAAGGGGGCAGATTATGTTGCGCTCTGGAGTTATCGCAAAGAAAGTCGGCATGACCCGGCTTTTCATGGAAGACGGCAAGCAGATTCCTGTGACCGTTCTCCAACTCGAAGGTTGCCAGGTCGTCGCACAGCGGACCGCTGACAAGGACGGCTACAGCGCCGTTCAGCTCGGCGCCGGTGCGGCCAAGGCCAAGAACGTGTCGAAGGCCATGCGTGGCCACTTCGCCGCGGCCAAGGTGGAACCGAAGCGGAAGATCGCGGAATTCCGCGTCGACGCAGAGAACCTCATCGCCGTCGGCGAAGAGATCTCGGCCGAGCACTACTTCGAAGGTCAGTATGTCGACGTTGCCGGCACGACCATCGGTAAGGGCTTTGCCGGTGCCATGAAGCGCCACAACTTCGGTGGTCTTCGTGCATCGCACGGCGTGTCGATCTCGCACCGTTCGCACGGTTCGACCGGTCAGTGTCAGGATCCGGGCAAGGTCTTCAAAGGCAAGAAAATGGCCGGCCACATGGGCGCCGTCCGTGTTACCACGCAGAACCTGCAGGTCGTGAAGACCGATGCCGACCGCGGCATCATCATGATCAAGGGCGCGGTGCCGGGCTCCAAAGGCGGCTGGGTGACCATCAAGGACGCCGTGAAGAAGCCGTTCCCCGAGAACGCTGCTCTGCCGGCTGGCCTGAAATCCGCTGCTGCTCCGGCTGAAGCCGAAGCCGAACAGAAGGAAGGCGACGAATGAAACTCGACGTGATCAAACTCGACGGCGGTGCCGCGGGCGAAGTCGAGCTGACGGACGCGATCTTTGATCTCGAGCCGCGCGCCGACATTCTGCACCGTGTGGTCCGCTGGCAGCGTAACAAGGCCCAGGCCGGTACGCACAAGGTCAAGACCCGCTCGGAAGTGAGCTACTCGACCAAGAAGATCTATCGCCAGAAGGGCACCGGCGGCGCACGCCACGGCTCCCGCAAGGCGCCGATCTTCCGCAAGGGTGGTATCTACAAGGGTCCGACCCCGCGCAGCCACGGGCATGACCTGCCCAAGAAGGTCCGTGCTCTCGGCCTCAAGCTGGCCCTCTCGGCGAAAGCCAAGACCGGCTCGCTCGTGATCATCGAGAACGCAGAGACCGACGGCAAGACCAAGACGCTGGCGGCACAGGTCAAGAACCTGGGCTGGAAGCGCGCTCTGGTGATCGACGGTGCTTCGGTGAACGAGGGCTTCGCCCGCGCCGCCGCGAACATCGACGGTCTGGACGTGCTGCCCTCCGTCGGCGCCAACGTGTATGACATCCTCAAGCGTGACACCCTGGTGATCACCAAGGCGGGTGTCGAAGCTCTGGAGGCTCGACTGAAATGACCGCTAAGGCACAGCACTACGACGTGATCCGCAAGCCGATCATCACCGAGAAATCCACCATGGTCGGCGAGAACGGCACCGTGGTTTTCGAAGTGGCAATCGACTCGACCAAACCCCAGGTCAAAGAGGCCGTCGAGGCGCTCTTCGGCGTGAAGGTGAAAGCGGTGAACACCGCCATCACCAAGGGTAAGGTGAAGCGTTTCCGCGGCCAGATCGGCAAGCGGAACGACGTCAAGAAGGCCTATGTGACCCTCGAAGAGGGCAACACGATCGACGTGACCACCGGTCTCTGATCGTCGCCTTCGACATGTTCGGGAAAGCCCTCGCATCCGCGGGGGCTTTTCCACTTTTCCCGGCCGCGGAAGGGGAGGGCGCCTTTTGCCCGAAGCCCCGGCAAATAAGGGCCCCGAGGGGCCCTGCGGCAGGGGATGCGCTTGACGTCAGCCGACTCTTTGACTAGAGCAGGCCATCCGCTGAGCCCCGGATTCGTCCGGGGCTTCGCTTTTGTTCGAAAGAACAGATCGCCGGGGACCTTCGGGGCCCTAAGACACGGCCACCTTCGGGGGGCTAAACTCCGGCACACCCGATACGCGGGTGCTGTCGCATTACAACGGAAGACAGAAAGCATGGCACTTAAGTCGTACAAGCCGACGACGCCGGGCCAGCGCGGGCTGGTGCTGATCGACCGTTCGGAGCTGTATAAAGGACGTCCCGTCAAGGCCCTCACCGAGGGTCTGACGAAATCGGGCGGCCGGAACAACACCGGACGGATCACCGCACGCCGCCGCGGCGGTGGCGCGAAGCGTCTCTATCGCATCGTGGACTTCAAGCGGAACAAGTTCGACGTGTCGGCCACCGTGGCCCGCATCGAATACGACCCGAACCGGACCGCATTCATCGCCCTCGTCCAGTATGACGACGGCGAGCAGGCCTACATCCTGGCACCGCAGCGTCTCGCCATCGGCGACCGCGTCGTGGCGTCGGCCAAGGCCGACATCAAGCCCGGCAACGCGATGCCCTTCTCGGGCATGCCGATCGGTACGATCGTCCACAACATCGAGCTGAAGCCCGGCAAGGGCGGCCAGATCGCACGCGCCGCGGGCACCTACGCCCAGTTCGTCGGCCGTGACGGTGGCTACGCTCAGATCCGCCTGTCCTCGGGCGAGCTGCGCATGGTTCGTCAGGAATGCATGGCCACCATCGGTGCCGTGTCGAACCCCGACAACTCGAACCAGAACCTCGGCAAAGCCGGTCGTAACCGCCACTACGGCAAGCGTCCGTCCGTCCGCGGCGTCGTGATGAACCCGATCGACCACCCGCACGGTGGTGGTGAGGGTCGTACCTCGGGTGGTCGTCACCCGGTGACCCCGTGGGGCAAGCCGACCAAGGGCAAGCGTACCCGCAACACCAACAAGGCGTCGCAGAAGCTGATCATCCGCTCGCGCCACGCTAAGAAGAAGGGGCGGTAATCCATGACGCGCTCTGTTTGGAAAGGCCCGTTCGTTGACGCCTACGTCCTGAAAAAGGCCGAGAAGGTTCGCGAATCTGGCAAGAACGAAGTCATCAAAATCTGGTCGCGCCGCTCGACGATCCTGCCCCAGTTCGTGGGTCTGACGTTCGCGGTCTACAACGGCCATAAGCATGTTCCCGTCAATGTCACCGAAGACATGATCGGTCAGAAGTTTGGTGAGTACTCGCCGACCCGGACCTATTATGGCCACGCGGCTGACAAGAAAGCCAAGAGGAAGTAAGCCATGGGCAAGGATAAGAATCCCCGCCGCGTGGCGGACAACGAGGCGATGGCAAAGCTGCGCATGCTGCGCACTTCGCCCCAGAAGCTGAACCTGGTGGCCGCGCTGATCCGCGGCAAGAAGGTCGAGCGGGCCCTCACGGACCTGACCTTCTCGAAGAAGCGGATCGCCGTGGACGTGAAGAAATGCCTTCAGTCCGCAATCGCGAACGCCGAGAACAACCACGGGCTGGACGTCGATGAACTCGTCGTCGCCGAAGCCTACGTGGGCAAGAACCTTGTGATGAAGCGCGGTCGTCCGCGTGCACGTGGTCGTTTTGGCCGCATCAACAAGCCGTTCTCGGAACTCACCATCAAGGTGCGTCAGGTCGAGGAGCAAGCCTAATGGGTAACAAGACCAATCCGATCGGCATGCGCCTCCAGGTCAACCGCACCTGGGACAGCCGCTGGTACGCCGACACCAAGGACTACGGTGATCTGCTTCTGGAAGACCTCGCGATCCGCGATTTCATCCACGAAGAGTGCAAGCAGGCCGGCGTCGCCCGTGTGATCATCGAGCGTCCGCACAAGAAGTGCCGCGTCACGATCCACACCGCACGCCCCGGCGTCATTATCGGCAAGAAAGGCGCGGACATCGAAGTCCTGCGCAAGAAGCTTGCCAACATGACCGACTCCGAGCTGCACCTCAACATCGTTGAAGTGCGCAAGCCCGAGCTCGACGCCCGCCTCGTGGGTGAGAGCATCGCGCAACAGCTCGAGCGCCGTGTGTCCTTCCGTCGTGCCATGAAGCGTGCCGTGCAGAACGCCATGCGCATGGGCGCCCTGGGCATCCGGGTGAACGTCGCTGGTCGTCTCGGCGGTGCCGAGATTGCTCGTACCGAATGGTATCGCGAAGGCCGTGTGCCCCTGCACACCCTGCGCGCCGACATCGATTACTCGCACGTCGAAGCCACGACCCCCTATGGTATCATCGGGATCAAGGTCTGGATCTTCAAAGGCGAGATCATGGAGCATGACCCGGCAGCCCGCGACCGCAAGTCGCAGGAACTGCAGGACGGTCCGGCTCCGCGCGGCGCCATGGGCGGCCGTCGCTGAGGAGGTTTGAGAGATGCTTCAACCGAAACGCACTAAATTCCGGAAGATGTTCAAAGGCCGCATCAAGGGTGAGGCCAAGGGCGGTTCCGACCTGAACTTCGGCCACTACGGCCTGAAGGCTCTTCAGCCCGAGCGTGTGACGGCTCGTCAGATCGAAGCGGCTCGCCGCGCGATGACCCGCCACATGAAACGTCAGGGCCGGGTCTGGATCCGTATCTTCCCGGACACCCCCGTGACCTCCAAGCCCACCGAAGTTCGTATGGGTAAGGGTAAAGGTTCCGTGGATTACTGGGCCTGCAAAGTGAAGCCGGGCCGCGTGATGTTCGAGATCGACGGTGTCCCCGAGGACATCGCTCGCGAGGCCCTGCGCCTTGCCGCGATGAAACTGCCGATCAAGTCGCGCGTCGTGGTTCGCGAGGACTGGTAATCCCTTTGGGATGACCGCATGAGACAAGCCCCCGCCGAGCGATCGGCGGGGGTTTTCCGTTCCAACCCGCGGGGCAGGGGAGACCCTCCGCCGCAACCGCTTCAGGACAGTGCCATGGCCCAGATCCGCTCTCTCTTCGCCACCCGCCTCTACCGCGCGCATCTTTCCGAGTACGGCCCCGCGATCGACGCGGATGAACTCGAAGGCTCCTGCTATTCCATCGCCGAGGACGACGAGGCGGGCCAGGAATGGTGCGAGGCGAACGACTATCCGGGCTACACCTCCTATGCCTCGCTGACCGACCTGCCCTGGCGCTTTCCGATCTTCGGGGATCTGGTGAAATCCCTCGACGCCCATGTCGCGGCCTTTGCCGAGGACCTGGAGTTCGAGCTGGGCGACAAAAAGCTGGTGCTCGAGGACCTGTGGATCAACATCCTGCCGGAGGGCGGCACGCACAGCTCGCACATCCACCCGCATTCGGTGATCTCCGGCACGACCTATGTCTCGATGCCCGAGGGCGCCAGCGCGCTGAAGCTCGAGGATCCGCGCCTGCCGATGATGATGGCCGCCCCGACGCGCAGGAAGGGCTGCCGCGAGGAGCTGAAGGCTTTCGTCTACGAGACCCCCGCCGTGGGCGACGTGCTGCTCTGGGAGAGCTGGCTGCGCCACGAGGTGCCGATGAACATGTCCGACGACGAACGCATCTCGGTCAGCTTCAACTACAAGTGGGAGTGATCCTGCCCGCGCTTTCCGCTAGGGGTAGGGGCCACTTTCCGGCCCCCGCTCCGGACAGGCCAGCCATGCGCGCGAGCCCTTGTTTTACAGGGTTGTCATGGTCCGGAATCTGGCCTATATCGCGCGCTCATCCACCTCCACCGGGAATCAGGGTGACCCGTAACACGACGGGGCTCTCCGGTGATGTTGAAACAAAGGAGCGACCTTATGGACGCCAAAGAACTTGCGAACAAGACCCCGGACCAGCTCCGGGACGAGCTCGTCGCGCTGAAAAAGGAAGCGTTCAACCTGCGCTTCCAGAAGGCGACCGGCGCACTCGAAAACACCGCACGCATCCGCCAGGTGCGCCGCGACGTTGCCCGCGTCAACACCGTGCTGAACCAAAAAGCCGCCGGCGCGGCAGCAACCGAGTAAGGGAGGCTGAGTAATGCCCAAGCGTATCCTGCAAGGCACCGTGACCTCCACGGCAAACGCACAGACCGTCACCGTTTCGGTCGAGCGTCGCTTCAAGCACCCGGTCATGCAAAAGACCATCCGTAAGTCCAAGAAGTACCGGGCTCACGACGAAGCTGGAAAATTCGCTGTTGGCGATACGGTCCGCATCATCGAATGCGCACCGAAGTCCAAGACGAAGCGCTGGGAAGTCATCGCAGAGTAAACGTCCAAGCCCCGGTCATATGATCGGGGTCCAGGCGTTTCCTGCGATGGTGCCCAGCATCATCGAAACCCTGGGGGGTAGACCTAGAACAACCCCCAAAGGTCGGGAGAAACCAAATGATCCAGATGCAGACCAATCTGGATGTTGCTGACAATTCCGGTGCCCGGAAAGTTCAGTGCATCAAGGTCCTCGGCGGCTCGCATCGCCGCTACGCATCGGTCGGCGACATCATCGTCGTCTCGGTGAAAGAGGCCATTCCGCGCGGCCGCGTGAAGAAAGGTGACGTCCGCAAGGCCGTCGTCGTGCGCACCGCCAAGGAAGTTCGTCGTGAAGATGGCACGTCGATCCGCTTCGACCGCAACGCGGCCGTCATCCTGAACAACTCGGGCGAGCCTGTCGGCACCCGTATTTTCGGGCCGGTGGTTCGCGAGCTGCGCGCGAAGAACTTCATGAAGATCATCTCGCTCGCTCCGGAGGTGCTGTAATGGCTGCCAAACTCCGCAAAGGTGACAAGGTCATCGTTCTGTCCGGCAAGGACAAGGGCAAGACCGGCACCATCGAGTCCGTCGACCCGAAAGCTGGCAAGGCTGTTGTCGGCGGCGTGAACATGGCCGTCCGTCACACCCGTCAGAGCCAGACCTCGCAGGGCGGCCGCATGCCGAAAGCCATGCCGCTCGACCTGTCGAACCTGGCGATCGTCGATGCCAACGGCAAGGCAACCCGCGTCGGTTTCCGCATGGAAGGTGACAAGAAGGTCCGCTTCGCCAAGACCACGGGGGACGTGATCGATGCTTGATACCGCGACCTACACGCCGCGTCTTAAGACGCAGTACCGCGAGTCGATCAAAGCCGCTCTCATCGAAGAGTTCGGCTACAAGAACGCGATGCAGGTTCCTGCACTCGACAAGATCGTTCTGAACATCGGCTGCGGCGCAGAAGCCGTGCGCGACTCCAAGAAGGCGAAATCGGCTCAGGAAGACCTGACCCAGATCGCCGGCCAGCTGGCTGTCACCACCAAGGCAAAGAAGTCGATCGCCGGCTTCCGCGTCCGTGAAGACATGCCGCTCGGTGCAAAGGTCACGCTGCGTGGTGACCGGATGTACGACTTCCTCGATCGCCTGATCAACATCGCGATGCCGCGTATCCGCGACTTCCGTGGTGTGAAGCCGTCCTTCGACGGCCGTGGCAACTTCGCCATGGGCATCAAGGAGCACATCGTGTTCCCCGAAATCGAATTCGACAAGGTCGATGAGGTTTGGGGTATCGACGTGATCATCACCACGACCGCCGCAACCGACGCGGAAGCCAAGGCGCTGTTGAAGCATTTCAACATGCCCTTCAACGCCTGAGGAGCGAGACACATGGCCAAAAAATCCATGATCGAACGCGAGAAGAAGCGTCAGAAGCTGGTGGAGCAATACGCCGCCAAGCGCGCCGCTCTGAAAGAGATCGCGACCGACGAAAGCAAACCGATGGAAGAGCGCTTCAAGGCTCGCCTGGAACTGGCGAAACTCCCGCGCAACTCCTCGCCGACCCGTCTGCACAACCGTTGCCAACTGACCGGTCGTCCCCACGCCTACTACCGCAAGCTGAAGATCAGCCGTATCGCCCTGCGCGAGCTCGGCTCGAACGGTCAGCTTCCCGGTGTGGTTAAGTCGAGCTGGTAAGGAGGGTATGAGATGAACGATCCTATCGGCGATATGCTCACCCGTATCCGTAACGCGCAGATGCGCGGCAAGTCGACCGTGTCGACCCCCGCCTCGAAACTGCGTGCCTGGGTGCTCGACGTCCTCAAGGACGAAGGCTACATCCGCGGCTACGAAAAAGGCACCGACGAGCGCGGCCACGGCACGCTCGAAATCAGCCTGAAGTACTTCGACGGCACCCCCGTCATTCGCGAACTGAAGCGGGTCTCCAAGCCCGGTCGTCGCGTCTACATGGGTGTCAGTGACATCCCGCAGGTCCGCCAGGGCCTCGGTCTGTCGATTGTCAGCACGCCGAAGGGCGTGATGTCGGACGCAAACGCCCGCGCTGCCAATGTCGGCGGCGAGGTGCTCTGCACGGTCTTCTAAGGAGGGGCTTATGTCTCGTATTGGTAAAAAACCGGTCGAGCTGCCGTCGGGTGTTTCCGCATCCGTCTCCGGCCAGACCGTCGAAGTGAAGGGCCCGAAAGGCACCCAGACCTTCAACGCGACCGACGACGTGACCATCACGGTCGAGGACAATGCAATCACTGTGACGCCGCGCGGCAACTCGAAGCGCGCCCGTCAGCAGTGGGGCATGTCCCGCACGATCGTGGCGAACATGGTCCACGGTGTTCAGAACACCTTCAAGAAAGAGCTCGAGATCCAGGGTGTGGGTTACCGCGCCGCGGTCCAGGGCTCGACCCTGAAGCTGAACCTCGGCTACAGCCACGATGTGAACTTCGACATCCCCGCCGGCATCACGGTCACCACGCCGAAGCCGACCGAGATCATCATCGAAGGTCATGATCTCCAGGAAGTCGGTCAAGTTGCGGCGAACATCCGCGACTGGCGCCGCCCCGAGCCCTACAAAGGCAAGGGTATTCGCTACAAAGGCGAATACATCTTCGCCAAGGAAGGCAAGAAGAAGTAAGGACGCGAAACATGGCACTCAGCAAACGGGAACTGTTCCTCAAGCGCCGCCTGCGCGTCCGGAACAAGCTTCGCAAGGTCAACGCCGGGCGTGTTCGCCTGTCGGTTCACCGCTCGAACAAAAACATCAGCGTGCAGCTGATCGACGACATCCAGGGCGTGACCCTGGCCTCGGCCTCCTCGCTCGAGAAGGACCTGGGCGTCGTCGGCAAAGGCACCGTGGAAGCCGCCCAGAAGGTCGGCGCCGCGATTGCCGAGCGCGCGAAGAAAGCCGGTGTGGAAGAAGCTTACTTCGACCGCGGCGGTTTCCTCTTCCACGGCCGCGTCAAGGCACTGGCCGACGCAGCCCGCGAAGGTGGTCTGAAAATCTGATCGTGGTGGCGGGCTTGCCCGCCGCATGATCGACAATCCGCAAGGCGGGGCTCGTACCCGCCTTGCGCTTTTGCAGGCGGAAACGCCTCGATGATCCGGGATCGACTCCGAAATCTCTTCGGCGATCACCTGGATTGGTCCAATCGGTGCCGATGTGGCCCGGGCTCAGCCCCGGTCCGCCACGCGCCAACCTGAACAAAGGGATGCCTGATGGCAGAACGTGATAACCGCCGCGGGAACCGTCGTGAACGCGACGAAGCTCCGGAATTCGCAGATCGCCTTGTCGCGATCAACCGTGTGTCCAAGACCGTCAAGGGCGGTAAGCGTTTCGGCTTCGCCGCGCTCGTCGTCGTCGGCGACCAGAAGGGCCGCGTGGGCTTCGGCAAGGGCAAGGCCAAGGAGGTCCCCGAGGCCATCCGCAAGGCCACCGAGCAAGCCAAGCGCAAGATGATTCGCGTGCCGCTGCGCGAAGGCCGCACGCTGCACCACGACATCGAAGGCCGTCACGGCGCTGGCCGTGTGGTGATGCGCACCGCGCCGACCGGTACCGGGATCATCGCCGGTGGTCCGATGCGTGCCGTGTTCGAAATGCTGGGCGTGCACGACGTGGTCGCCAAGTCGATCGGTTCGCAGAACCCCTACAACATGATCCGCGCCACGCTGAACGCGCTGGAAAAGGTCAACTCGCCCCGCAGCGTCGCTCAGCGTCGCGGCAAGAAGGTGGCAGACATCCTTCCCAAGCGTGACGAGGCCCCCGCGGAATCGTCGCAAGTGGCTGAGGAGGCCTGAGACCCATGGCTAAGACCATCGTTGTGAAGCAGATCGGCTCGCCGATCCGTCGCCCCGCCGTGCAGCGCCAGACGCTCATCGGCCTGGGTCTGAACAAGATGAACAAGACCCGCGAGCTTGAGGACACCCCCGCCGTGCGCGGCATGGTTCGCAAGATCCCGCACCTGGTAGAGATCATCGAAGAGCGCGGCTGAGCCGTTTCTTCGCCAATCTCGGAAGCGCCCCGGACCTCATGCCGGGGCGTTTTCTTTTGCGCGCTTCGCATTGCGCGCCCCATCCGGGGCAGGGGCAAATCTCTTCGAAGAGATTTGCAAACGCCTTCGAAGGCTTTTGGCCGGACGAGACGCCAGCGCCGTGCCCGAAACGCCGCGGGTTCGGCAAGCCTCTGGCTAATCCCTTGCACCATGCGGCGACGGGCGCTATACGCCCCCGGTGGCCGGGCTCCCCGAGTCTGGCTGCGAATCCTTAACCGTCTAATGCCGTGGTTGCTCCATCCGTCGCTGGGGGGCACATCCGGCAAGGAGAAGCGACATGAAACTGCACGAACTGCGCGACAACGAGGGCGCAACCCGCTCCAAGAAACGCATCGGCCGCGGCCCGGGCTCCGGCAAGGGCAAGACCGGTGGCCGTGGTATCAAAGGTCAGAAGTCCCGTTCGGGTGTGGCCATCAACGGCTACGAAGGTGGCCAGATGCCGCTGTACCAGCGTCTTCCGAAGCGCGGCTTCAACAAGCCGAACCGGAAGTCCTACGCTGTCGTGAACCTGGGCCTGATCCAGAAATTCGTCGAAGCCGGCAAGCTCGACGCCGCGTCGATCAACGAGGACACCCTCGTGTCGTCCGGCCTCGTCCGCCGCAAGCTCGACGGCATTCGCGTTCTCGCGAAAGGTGACGTCACTGCCGCCCTCACCATCGAGGTGACCGGCGCTTCGAAAGCCGCTGTCGAGGCGGTCGAGAAGGCAGGTGGCGCGCTGAAGACCGCAGTCGCGGCTGAATAAGCGGGTTGTGAGCGGCCGCCGTGCCGCTTACATAAGGCCCCATGTTTTCCACGAACGCCGCCGGAGCCGGAAAGCGCCCCGGCGGCGTTTCGTCTGAGAGAGGACCCTCATGGCATCCGCTGTGGAACAAATGGCCGCCAATACCAGCTGGGCGGCGCTCGGCAAGGCGACGGACCTTCGCAACCGCATCTTCTTCACGCTGGGGCTGCTGGTCGTCTACCGACTCGGCACCTACATCCCGGTTCCGGGCATCGACGGCACCGCGCTGCGCCAGTTTATGGAACAGGCCGGCCAGGGCATCGGCGGCATGGTGTCGATGTTCACCGGTGGCGCGCTGGGGCGCATGGGCATCTTCGCCCTTGGCATCATGCCCTACATCTCTGCCTCGATCATCGTGCAGCTCCTGACGGCCATGGTGCCGGCGCTCGAGCAGCTGAAGAAAGAGGGCGAGCAGGGCCGCAAGAAGATCAACCAGTACACCCGCTACGGCACCGTCGCTCTGGCGCTGTTCCAGGCCTACGGGCTGGCGGTCAGCCTCGAGGCGGGCGACCTCGCCCATGATCCGGGCTGGTACTTCCGCGCCGCCGTGGTGATCACCCTCGTGGGCGGCACGATGTTCCTGATGTGGCTGGGCGAGCAGATCACCGCCCGCGGCATCGGCAACGGCATCTCTCTCATCATCTTCGTCGGCATCATCGCCGAGATCCCCGCGGCACTGGCGCAGTTCTTCGCCTCCGGCCGCTCGGGCGCGATCTCTCCCGCGGTGATTGTCGGGGTGATCCTCATGGTCGTTGCGGTGATCATGTTCGTGGTGTTCATGGAACGGGCGCTGCGCAAGATCACCATCCAATACCCGCGCCGCCAGGTCGGCATGCGGATGACCGAGGCCCAGCAGTCGCACCTGCCGATCAAGGTGAACCCGGCGGGTGTGATCCCGGCGATCTTCGCCAGCTCGCTGCTGCTGCTGCCGACCACGATCGCGACCTTCAGCCAGGCCGGCTCCACCGGTCCGATCATGTCGACGATCCTCGCCTACTTCGGTCCCGGCCAGCCGCTCTACCTGCTGTTCTTCGCGGCCATGATCATCTTCTTCGCCTACTTCTACACACACAACGTGTCGTTCAAGACGGATGAAGTTGCCGACAACCTGAAGAACCAGAACGGCTTCATCCCCGGCATCCGTCCGGGCAAGCGGACCGCGGAGCACCTTGAATACGTGGTCAACCGCGTGCTCGTCCTCGGCGCAGCCTACCTGACCCTGGTCTGCCTGCTGCCCGAGATCCTGCGCTCGCAGTTCGCGATCCCGTTCTACTTTGGCGGCACCTCGGTGCTGATCGTGGTCTCGGTGACCATGGACACGATCCAGCAGGTTCAGAGCCACCTGCTCGCTCATCAATACGAAGGCCTGATCCAGAAGTCGCAGCTGCGCGGCAAGGGCAAGGCACGCAAACGGAAGGGACCCGCACGGCGATGAATATCATTCTTCTTGGACCGCCCGGCGCAGGCAAAGGCACCCAGGCACGCATCCTCGTCGAGGGTCGTGGCATGGTGCAGCTCTCGACCGGCGACATGCTGCGCGAAGCAAAGGACAGCGGCACCGAGATGGGCAAGAAGGTCGCCGAGGTCATGGCCCGCGGCGAGCTCGTCACCGACGAGATCGTGATCGGCCTGATCCGCGAGAAGCTCGAGGCCAACCCTTCGGCCGGCTACATCTTCGACGGGTTCCCGCGCACGCTGAAGCAGGCGGACGCGCTGGCGGATCTGCTCGAGGAGCAGGGGCAGACGCTGGACCGCGTGGTGGAGCTGCGGGTGGACGACGATGCGCTTGTCGAGCGCATCACCGCCCGCTCGACCTGCGGCAGCTGTGGCGAGGTCTACAACGACATCACCAAGCCGATCCCGGCCGATGGCAAGTGCTCCGTCTGCGGCGGAACCGAGTTCAAGCGCCGCGCCGACGACAATGCCCAGGCCCTGCAGAAGCGTCTGATGGAATACTACAAGCAGACTTCGCCGCTGATCGGCTACTACTACGCCAAGGGGCAGCACACCCGCGTTGACGGGCTGGGCGAGATCGGCAGCGTCAAGGCGGCCATCGCCGCGAAGCTCGACGCCTGACATTTCGGGGCCCGGACTGGCGGGCCCCGGAAATCCCTCCCCCGGGTCGGTGCCTCGCAGCAGGCGGCAAGACCCGGGGAGACCGCCCTTGCGGACGGGGCAGGGCCCTCACTTCCCCCTCATCAACTCGCGACTGCGATCTTCTGGATCCGGTCGAATACCACCGCGAAATTGCGCGAGTCGCCCGCGAAGCGTCGAGCCAGGAACGCGCGGTCCGCGGCCGAAAGCGCGCCGTAGCACATGCTCCAGCTTGCGAAACTGCGCATCGGGACCAGACGGTTGATCCTCTCGGTCACAGCGAAATGCCGCGGGTCGCAGCGGATCTGCTCGAACAGCGCCCGCACGGTGTCCTTCGCACCTTCGAGCACCTGACAGAAACCGTCCTCCTCGCGCAGCAGGCAGCCCGTGACTCCGAGCAGCCGGTTGTTGGTCAGCGCGTGCGACAGGATGTCCAGGTCGGTGTGCCCCCCGCGCGGCACGGTGGAGCGGCTGGTGTAGAGAAGCTGGTAGATCATCCGCAGTGGCCAATCCCGATGGCGGGCCCGGTCGCGGCGGATTCGGCGCCCCAGCGGAAAGTCCGGCGGAAAGCAGGCGGAAACAGCCGTATCGGCGTTGGGGGGAGGGTTGTCGTGACCTTCATGAGACGGTAAACGAACAAGGGTGCAGCTAGGTTCCGAAATGGGTCTTGACGCCCTTTCCGAATCCTCATACCCACTCCCATCTCTTACAGAGACTCGGTTTGCGAGGCCGGCTGCGCTTGTCTTGCAGATTACCTCATCAGCGGAAGGCCCGGTGACGTGCACACGTTCCGGGCTCATGTTGTGAAAAAAGGTTCTGGAGCTACGGAACCGCAACGAAAGGAATAGACACTTGGCACGTATTGCCGGCGTTAACATCCCGACCCACAAACGGGTGCCGATCGCCCTGACCTATATCACCGGTATCGGCGACACCTCCGCCAAAGCCATCTGCGAAGCCGTCAACATCGACGTGACCCGTCGTGTCAACGAGCTGTCGGACGCCGAAGTTCTGGCGATCCGCGAGCACATCGACGCGAACTACACCGTCGAAGGCGACCTGCGCCGTGAAGTTCAGATGAACGTCAAGCGCCTGATGGACCTTGGCTGCTACCGTGGCCTGCGCCACCGTCGCAACCTCCCCGTCCGCGGTCAGCGGACCCACACCAACGCTCGCACGCGCAAGGGCCCCGCAAAGCCCATCGCAGGCAAGAAGAAATAAGGGAGGCTGACCAATGGCACGTGATACCCGTCGCGGAGGCAAGAAGAAGGTCTCCAAGAACATCGCCGCAGGCGTGGCGCATGTGAACTCGTCGTTCAACAACACCAAGATCCTGATCTCGGACGTGCAAGGCAATGCGATCTCCTGGTCGTCCGCCGGCACCATGGGCTTCAAGGGCTCGCGTAAGTCGACCCCCTACGCTGCCCAGCTCGCCGCCGAAGATGCTGGCCGCAAGGCACAGGAACATGGTGTGAAGACGCTGGAAGTCGAAGTTCAGGGCCCGGGTTCGGGTCGTGAATCGGCTCTGCGCGCACTGGCTGCCGTGGGCTTCAACATCACGTCGATCCGCGACGTGACGCCGATTGCTCACAACGGCTGCCGTCCGCCGAAGCGTCGTCGCGTCTGATCGGACTTACTTATGAGGCGGGGCCTCGCCTTGTGCGCGGGGCCCTGCCTTCGTCATTTCAACCTCGGGCGTCCGCGCCTTTGGACATGGGGCACGGACTGGAATGGAGGGACGCATGATCCACAAGAACTGGGCTGAACTTATCAAGCCGACCCAGCTGGAGGTTCGCCCCGGCGCCGATCCTACCCGCGTTGCGACCCTCGTCGCAGAACCGCTCGAGCGTGGCTTCGGCCTGACCCTCGGCAACGCGCTGCGTCGGGTCCTGCTGTCGAGCCTTCAGGGTGCGGCAATCACCTCGGTGCAGATCGACAACGTTCTGCACGAGTTCTCGTCGGTCGCCGGCGTGCGGGAAGATGTCACCGACATCATCCTCAACCTCAAGGGCGTGGCTCTCCGCATGGAAGTCGAAGGCCCGAAGCGCCTCTCCCTGACCGCAAAGGGTCCGGGTGTGGTGACGGCTGCCGATATCGCCGAGACCGCCGGTATCGACGTTCTCAACAAGGACCACGTGATCTGCCACCTCGACGAGGGCGCGGACTTCTACGTGGAACTGACCGTCAACACCGGCAAAGGCTACGTTTCGGCTGACAAGAACAAGCCGGAAGATGCACCCATCGGCCTCATCCCGATCGACGCGATCTACTCGCCGGTCAAGAAGGTGGCCTATGACGTGCAGCCGACCCGTGAGGGCCAGGTTCTCGACTACGACAAGCTGACCATGAAGGTCGAGACCGATGGTTCGGTCACGCCCGAGGACGCGATCGCATTTGCCGCCCGCATCCTGCAGGACCAGCTGTCGATCTTCGTGAACTTCGAAGAGCCCGAATCCGCCGGCCGTCAGGACGACGACGACGGTCTCGAGTTCAACCCGCTCCTCCTCAAGAAGGTGGACGAGCTGGAACTCTCGGTGCGCTCCGCGAACTGCCTCAAGAACGACAACATCGTCTACATCGGCGATCTCATCCAGAAGACCGAAGCCGAGATGCTCCGCACCCCGAACTTCGGCCGGAAGTCGCTCAACGAGATCAAGGAAGTGCTGTCGGGCATGGGCCTGCACCTGGGCATGGACGTCGAGGACTGGCCGCCGGACAACATCGAAGATCTGGCAAAGAAACTGGAAGACCAGTTCTGAGCCGAACGAGGGGCGGGGGAAACCCCGCCTTTCATACAAGGGCATTCCGCCCCAAGGTGAGGGTCCCGCACGCATGGGATCCCGGACAAAGCAAAACACGTATCTGGAGATAGAAAATGCGTCACGCAAAAGGTTACCGCCGCCTGAACCGTACCCACGAGCACCGCAAGGCGCTGTGGGCGAACATGGCCGGCTCGCTCATCGAGCATGAGCAGATCAAGACCACCCTGCCCAAGGCAAAAGAACTCCGCCGCGTGGTGGAGAAGCTCGTCACCCTCGGCAAGCGCGGCGACGTCCACGCCCGCCGTCAGGCTGCCGCGCAGCTCAAGCAGGACCAGCACGTTGCCAAGCTCTTCGAAGTGCTCGGCCCGCGCTATGCAGAACGCCAGGGCGGCTACGTCCGCATCCTGAAGGCCGGCTTCCGCTACGGCGACATGGCACCGATGGCGATCATCGAGTTCGTCGACCGTGACGTCTCGGCCAAGGGTGCCGCCGACAAGGCCCGCCTCGAAGCCGAAGAGGCTCTGGCTGACGCCGAATAAGACCTTCTCTCCGCGCGAGAGACTGGGCCCTGCCGGAAACGGCGGGGCCCTTTTCTTTTGCTCTTTGGCGCCGGGGGGCTGGGACGATCCGGGGGAGGGTTTCGGCTATGCTGGAAGGTAAAGTGGGCGGCAGCACGCGGCGGCCCTTGCCTCCGTGAGCTGGGACCTGTCGTGAAATTTCCGCGAAGGGGCGCATAACGGCTTGCGGCAGAAGCAAACTCGCCGCTAGGTGCGGGGCATCCGCAGCCCCATCAGGAAGGACAGGGACATGAGAACCCGTGCAGCCGTCGCGCTCGAGGCCGGCAAACCGCTCGAGATCATGGAAGTCGAACTGGACGGCCCGAAGGCCGGCGAGGTTCTGATCGAGGTCAAGGCCACCGGCCTGTGCCACACCGACGAGTTCACCCGCTCCGGCGCGGACCCCGAGGGGCTCTTCCCCTGCATCCTCGGCCATGAAGGCGCGGGCGTGGTGCTGGAAGTGGGCGAGGGGGTGACCACGCTGAAGCCGGGCGACCACGTGATCCCGCTCTACACGCCGGAGTGCCGCGAGTGCCCCTCGTGCCTGTCGGGCAAGACCAATCTCTGCACCGCGATCCGGGGCACCCAGGGGCAGGGTCTGATGCCCGACGGGACCACGCGCTTCAAGATGCTCGATGGCACGCCGATCTATCACTACATGGGCTGCTCGACCTTCGCCAACCACACGGTGATGCCGGAGATCGCGCTCGCCAAGGTGCGTGACGACGCCCCCTTCGACAAGATCTGCTACATCGGCTGCGGTGTGACGACGGGCATCGGCGCGGTGATCAACACGGCGGGTGTCGAGATCGGCTCGACGGCGGCGGTCTTCGGTCTCGGCGGCATCGGCCTCAACGTGATCCAGGGCCTGCGCATGGCCGGCGCCGACATGATCATCGGCGTGGATCTCAACGACTCCAAGGCCGAGATGGCCAAGAAGTTCGGTATGACCCACTTCGTGAACCCCTCGAAGGTCGACAGCACGGTGCAGGCCATCGTCGATCTGACCAAGCGCGGGGCGGACCAGATCGGCGGCGTGGACTATTCCTTCGACGCGACGGGCAACGTGAAGGTGATGCGCGATGCGCTCGAGTGCTCGCACCGGGGCTGGGGCGTGTCGGTGATCATCGGCGTGGCGCCGGCCGGGGCCGAGATCAGCACCCGCCCGTTCCAGCTGGTCACCGGCCGGGTGTGGAAGGGCACGGCGTTCGGCGGCGCCAAGGGCCGCACCGACGTGCCGAAGTTCGTCGAGTGGTACATGGACGGCAAGATCGAGATCGACCCGATGATCACCCACAAGCTGACCCTCGACGAGATCAACCACGGCTTCGATCTCATGCACGAAGGCAAGTCGATCCGCGCGGTGGTGGAATACTGACCCGCCGCGACCCCCGGCATGAAATTTCTCCCGGCAGGCGCTTGGCTTGCCGGGGGTGCCGCGCCACCCTATAGGTCATGCGAACCGGACGGGGAGGGCGATGATGAGCCTGCGCGACAAGGTGAAAGACCTCTACGAGGGCGACAGCGACGAGGCGCATCGCTTCCGCTACGCGCTGCTCGGCTTCGACATCTTCACCGTGCTCTTCGTCATCGCGACCTCCTTCACCTCGCACGGGCGTATCGTCGAGATCATCGACGTCGCCTTCGGCCTGGTGATTCTCGCCGACTTCCTTGCGCGGCTCTGGATCGCGCCCAAGAAGACCGGCTTCCTGCTGAGCCCGGCGACGCTGGCGGATCTGGTCTCGCTGATCTCGTTCCTGGCTCCGCTGGCGGGCGAGGGGCTGGGCTTCCTGCGGGTCCTGCGCACGCTGCGCCTGCTGCACACCTACCAGCTCAGCAAGCGCCTGCGCGAGGATTTCAAGGTCTTCCGCGAGAACGAGGACGTGCTGATCGCGGTGGTCAACCTGATGGTCTTCCTCTTCGTGATGACCGGGCTGGTCTACGCGCTGCAGTACCGGTCCAATCCGCAGATCAACAACTACGCCGACGCGCTCTACTTCACCGTCACCACGCTCACCACGACCGGCTACGGCGATATCACTCTGGAGGGCTCCTGGGGCCGGGTGATCTCGGTGGTGGTGATGATCTGCGGCGTGACGCTCTTCCTGCGGCTGGCCCAGGTGCTGTTCCGCCCGATCAAGGTGAAGAAGACCTGCGAGACCTGCGGCCTGCGACTGCATGATGCCGACGCCATTCACTGCAAACACTGCGGAGAGATCATCCGCATCGAGACCGAGGGACAAAGCTGATGAGTGAAACGCTGGAGCTGCGCAGCTACGCCCCCGAAGATGCCGAGCCGCTGTGGCGGATGCTTGAGCCGGTGTTCCGCGCCGGTGACACCTACGCCATCGACCCAGGCATTTCCCGCGAGGAGGCGATCGCCTATTGGACGGGGCCGGAACGCCGGGTCTTCGTCATGAGTGATGGCGAGCGCCTGCTCGGCACCTATTACATCGTGCGCAACCAGAAGGGCGGCGGCTCGCACGTATGCAACTGCGGCTATGTCACCGCCGCCGAGGCGCGCGGCCGCGGCGTGGCCCGGCGGATGCTGGCGCACTCCCTCGAGCTTGCGCCGAAACTCGGCTTCCGGGCCATGCAGTACAACTTCGTGGTTTCGACCAACACCCGCGCCGTCGACACCTGGCTCCGTGCCGGGTTCGAGACGGTCGGCCGACTTCCCGGCGCCTTCCACCACCCCGAGCAGGGCGACGTGGATGCGCTGGTCCTGTACAAGACGCTTGCGGGCAGCTGAGCCCGCAAAGGAGTATCCCATGCGAGACGACACCCGCCTGCTGGCGGTCCTGATCGACGCCGACAACACCTCCCCCAAGTATGCCAAGGCGATCTTCGACGAACTGGCCAGCCTCGGCGAGGCCAGCGTACGCCGCTGCTATGGCGATTTCTCCAGCCAGCAGATGGCCGGCTGGTCGAAGGTCACCGCCGAATTCGGCCTCGTGCCGCACCACCAGCCGGCGAACACCGTGGGCAAGAATGCCAGTGACATTGCGCTGGTGATCGACGCCATGGACCTGATGCACTCGGGCCGCTTCGACGGCTTCGTGCTGGTCAGCTCCGACAGCGATTTCACCCGGCTGGCGAGCCGCATCCGCGAGCAGGGGCTCGACGTCTTCGGCATGGGCATGCAGAAGACGCCCGATGCCTTCCGCAAGGCCTGCAAGCGCTTCATCTTCCTCGAGAACCTCGACAGCGCACCGGAGAAGGCCGCTGGGGTCAAGCCGCAGAAGAGCGGCCGCCTCGAGGACGCACGCAACTTGATCTTCACCGCGATGGACGCGATCGAGCAGGAGGACGACTGGTACACGCTCGGCCAGCTCGGCCAGTTCATCACCGCGGCGAACCCGGATTTCGACACCCGCAGCTACGGCAAGCGCAAGCTGTCGGATCTGGTGGACGAGCTGAAGGTCTTCGAGACCAAGCGCGGCCCGGGCAACCAGATGCTGGTGCGACGGCTGGACTGATCCCGGCTCAGAAAACTCCGGCTCAGGCGCCGTAGCGGGCGAGGAAGGTTGCCACTGCGCCGTCGACGGTGCGTGCGACCTCGGCCTCGCCGGGCGCCTTGGCCACGCCGAAAACGCAGCGTGTCCAGAGGCTGGCCTTGCACAGCTCGGTGAACTGATCGGCGGCCAGTTCGAGGTCGTCGATCTCGAGCTCGCCGCGGTCGCGTGCGGTGGCCAGGTAATCGGTCAGCTTGCGATGCATGGTCATCGGCCCGCTCTGGTAGAACTGCCGACCGAGGTCGGGAAAGCGATCGGCCTCGGCGATGCAGATTCGAAAGATGCGCTGGCCCATCTCCGACAGGACGAACCTGAGGAAGCTGCGGGCCACCAGCGGCAGCACCTCTACGGGCGGGCGGCTCGGGTCGATCTTCAGCATCGCCTCGTCCGACTGCAGCGCGCATTGCCGTGCCGCCATCTCCATGAAGAGCAGCCGTTTGTCCGGGAAATAGCTGTAAAGCGTTGCCTTGGAGACCCCGGCCGCACGGGCGATGTCATCCACGTTGGCCCCTTCGAAGCCATCTCGCAGGAAGATGCAACGCGCGCCTTCCAGCACCTGCTCGAACTTGCGCCCGCGGCGCACCTCGGCTGTCTCGGACCCCATCAGGCTGCTCCTTTGTCCGGACAATCTTAGACTGCGCCGTTCAGGGGAGGCAAGCAACATGCCGCGGGACAAGGACATTCTGCCGCCTTGCACGTGGCGCAAAGCGCTTTAGATTGGAATCATTCTAAAGTGTTTGCAGCCCCGGAGTTCCCCATGCGATTCTTCACCCAGCGGCGCCAGTTCCGCGATCTGAGCGAGCAGGAGGTGCTTGCGCTGGCGATTTCCTCGGAAGAGGACGACGCGCGGATCTACCGCAGCTACGGCGAACGGCTGCGCGCCGAATATCCGGACACCGCCGCGATTTTCGACGGCATGGCCGAGGAGGAGGACGGCCACCGCCGGGCGCTGATCAACCTGCACCGCATGCGCTTCGGCGAGGTGATCCCGCTGATCCGCCGCGAGCATGTGGCGGGCTTCTACGCGCGCCGCCCTGTGTGGCTGGTCCAGAACCTGCCGCTGGAACGCATCCGCGACGAGGCAGAGGCGATGGAGCGCGAGGCCGAGCGCTTCTACCACGAGGCCGCCAAGCGCAGCACCGACGCGGCAACGCGCAAGCTGCTCGGCGATCTCGCCGCCGCCGAGGCCGGCCACGAGGAACGCGCCGGCGAACTCATGGACAAGCACCTCGACGGGGAGGCCCGCGAATCCGAGGATCGCACGGCGCACCGCCAGTTCGTGCTGACCTGGGTGCAGCCGGGTCTGGCGGGGCTGATGGACGGCTCGGTCTCCACCCTGGCACCGATCTTCGCCACCGCCTTCGCCACGCAGGACACCTGGACGACCTTCCTCGTCGGCCTTGCCGCCTCGGTCGGCGCGGGCATCTCCATGGGCTTCACCGAGGCCGCCTCGGACGACGGCGAGCTTTCGGGCCGCGGCTCGCCGCTCAAGCGTGGGGTGGCCTCGGGGGTGATGACGGCGGTCGGCGGGCTCGGTCACGCGCTGCCCTATCTGATCCCGCATTTCTGGACCGCGACGATCATCGCCTGGATTGTGGTCTTCTTCGAGCTCTGGGCCATCGCCTGGATCCAGAAGCGCTATATGGAAACGCCCTTCCTGCGCGCGGCGCTGCAGGTGGTGCTCGGCGGCGCGCTGGTGCTGGCGGCAGGGGTGGTGATCGGCAGCGGCTGAGCCCTTGCCGAAGGGCGTCTCCGACCGCGCCGTCCGGCCTGCCTCCGGCGGGGATACTTGTGTCTAGACGAAGGTGCGGGCGGGGCCCGGTCTTCGTCTAGATGGTAAATATCCAGGGGGAGGCGCGCGCAGCGCGGCGGGGGCGGCGGCCCCGGAACCGCCGATGCCCCGCGATCCGCCCACGATCCCCTCTGGCACCCTGCGCCCGCCCATGGCAAACCCTTGCAAAAGCGCGAGGCCAAGGAGACGCCACCATGACCCAGTTCGGCAAGGGCTGCCACCTGCATCTGATCGACGGATCGGCCTTCATCTTCCGCGCCTACCACGCGCTGCCGCCGCTCACCCGCAAGTCCGACGGGCTGCCGATCGGCGCGGTCAGCGGCTTTTGCAACATGCTGCAGAAATACGTCGAGGACAGCTCCGGCCCCGACGCGCCGACCCACGTGGCGGTGATCTTCGACAAGGGCAGCCACACCTTCCGCAACGATCTGTACGATCTCTACAAGGCGAACCGCGAGGCGATGCCCGAGGATCTGCGGCCGCAGATCCCGCTGACCCGCACCGCCACCATCGCCTTCAACATCGCCTGCAAGGAGCTCGAGGGCTTCGAGGCCGACGACATCATCGCCACGCTGTCGTGCCAGGCGCGCGAGGCGGGCGGGCGCGTGACGATCATCTCCTCGGACAAGGACCTGATGCAGCTGGTCGGCGATGGCGTCGAGATGCTGGATGCGATGAAGAACCGCCGAATCGACCGCGACGGGGTGATCGAGAAATTCGGCGTCGGCCCCGAGCGCGTCGTCGACGTGCAGGCGCTGGCCGGGGACTCGGTCGACAACGTGCCGGGTGCGCCGGGCATCGGCATCAAGACCGCGGCGCTGCTAATCAACGAGTACGGCTCGCTCGAGGAGCTTCTCGACCGCGCCGAGGAGATCAAGCAGCCCAAGCGCCGTCAGACGCTGATCGAGAAGCGCGAGCAGATCGAGCTGTCGAAGAAGCTGGTGCAGCTCGACTGCGAAACCCCGCTCGACTTCACGCTCGACGATCTCGAGGTGAAGGAGCCGGACCCCGAGAAGCTGCTCGCCTTCCTCGCCGAGATGGAGTTCTCGACCCTCACCAAGCGCATCGCAAATGCGCTCGGGGCCGAGGCGCCGGTGATCACCGAGGCCAAGGCGCCCGCAGCCGATGCGCCCGCCGCTACGGACGCGCCCGAGATGCCGCCCATCGACCCTGCCGCCTACACCTGGGTGAAGAGCGCCGCCGATCTCGCGCCGTGGATCGCGCAGGCGCGCCAGCGCGGCTGGGTTGCGGTGGACACCGAGACCACCGGCCTCAACGAGATGACCTGCGAGTTGGTCGGCGTCTCGCTGGCGATCGAGCCGGGACAGGCCTGCTACATCCCGCTGGCGCATCGCGCGGCGGGGGGCGAGGTAGACCTCTTCGGCTCGGACGATCTTGCCGAGGGGCAGATGCCGATGAACGAGGCGCTCGACCTGCTGAAGCCGCTGCTCGAAGACCCGGCGGTGATGAAGATCGGCCAGAACATGAAATACGATGCCAAGGTGCTCTCGCGCTACGGCATCGGCGTCGCGCCGATCGACGACACCATGCTGATCTCCTACGCGCTCAACGCCGGGCTGCACAACCACGGCATGGACGCGCTGTCGGAGCGCTATCTCGGCCACGTGCCGATCCCGATCAAGGATCTGCTCGGCTCGGGCAAGAAGATGATCACCTTCGACCGGGTGCCGATCGAGGATGCGGTGAAATACGCCGCCGAGGATGCCGACATCACCCTGCGGCTGTGGAAGCTGCTGAAGCCGCGGCTGCACCTCGCCCGCGTCACCCGCGTCTACGAGGGCACCGAGCGCCCGCTGGTGCCGGTGCTGGCCGAGATGGAGCTGGCCGGCGTGCAGGTCGACCGCAACACGCTGTCGCGCATGTCCACCGCCTTTGCACAGAAGATGGCCGGGCTCGAGGCCGAGCTGCACGAGCTGGCGGGCCATTCCTTCAACGTCAACTCGCCGGCGCAGGTGGGCGAGATCCTCTTTGCCGAGATGGGGCTCGAGGGTGGCAAGAAGACCAAGACCGGCGCATGGTCGACCCCCGCAGAGGTGCTGGAGGATCTGGCCACCGAGCATGACTTCGCCGCGCGCGTGCTGGACTACCGCCAGCTGCAGAAGCTGAAGTCGACCTATACCGACGCGCTGCAGGAGCACATCAACCTCGAGACCGGGCGGGTGCACACCTCCTATTCCATCGCCGGGGCCAACACCGGGCGTCTCGCCTCGACCGAGCCGAACCTGCAGAACATCCCGGTGCGCTCGGAAGAGGGGCGGCGCATCCGCGAGGCCTTCGTCGCGCCCGAGGGCAAGGTCCTCGTCTCGCTCGACTACAGCCAGATCGAGCTGCGCATCCTTGCGCATATGGCCGATATCGAGGCGCTCAAGCAGGCCTTCCGCGACGGGCAGGACATCCACGCGATGACCGCGTCCGAGATGTTCGGCGTGCCGATGGAAGAGATGACGTCCGAGATCCGCCGCCGGGCCAAGGCGATCAACTTCGGCGTGATCTACGGCATCTCGGGCTTCGGTCTCGCGCGCAACCTGCGCATCCCGCGCGGTGAGGCGCAGGCCTTCATCGACCGCTATTTCGAGCGTTTCCCGGGCATCAAGACCTACATGGATGACACCATTGCCTTCGCCAAGGCGCACGACCGGGTCGAGACGCTGTTTGGCAGGGTGATCCACACGCCCGAGATCAACGCCAAGGGTCCGCACGCCGGGTTTGCCCGCCGCGCCGCGATCAACGCGCCGATCCAGGGCACGGCGGCGGACATCATCCGCCGGGCGATGATCCGCATGCCCGCCGCGATCGAGGGCCAGCCCGCCAAGATGCTGCTGCAGGTGCACGACGAACTGATCTTCGAGGTCGCCGAAGAGGGCGTCGACACGCTCATCGCCACCGCGCGCGAGGTAATGGAGGGCGCTGCCGAGCCTGTGGTGAAGCTCGACGTGCCGCTGGTGGTGGACGCGGGGCAGGGCGCGAACTGGGCCGAGGCGCACTGAGCGCCTCGAACGTGTCCGGCGGCTGGCCGCGCCGGTCGCACATCCGGTCTCAGACCATGCTGTTCGTGGGGGCCTGCACGAGGCCCTGACCGCGGTCGATTGGGTCGGTCGCGGGCACGATGCCCGATGCGGTGGCGCTGGCCAGCAGTCTCGCACGCACGGCGGCTGCCGTGGCGGGGCTGCCGGAGCTGCGCTGTGCCTGCCACCAGAGCGCGGCCGTTCCGGCCACATGCGGGCAGGCCATCGAGGTGCCGTTGAAGGCGACAAGGCCGCCGCCGGTCGCCGCGGAGAGGATGTTCACGCCCGGCCCCGAGAGTGTCGGGTTTGTGTTTGAAAAGTCGGCGATGGCGAGCCCGCCCGCGGTCTCGCCCAATGCGCCGACCGACACCACGCCGAAGGCGGCTGCCGGAACCGAGACGGACACCTCGAACGCGGGGTCTATGTCGCGCCGGCTTTCGTTGCCCGCGGCGGCGCAGACGATCGTGCCCCCGTTGAAATCCGCCTGGGCGCGCAGCATGTC
This sequence comes from Alloyangia pacifica, assembly GCF_020524285.1. Classification (GTDB taxonomy): domain Bacteria; phylum Pseudomonadota; class Alphaproteobacteria; order Rhodobacterales; family Rhodobacteraceae; genus Salipiger; species Salipiger pacificus_B. The sequence continues at coordinate 289,999 of NZ_JAIVKX010000008.1, read as the reverse complement.
CATCAGCGCGTCGAACATGCGCAGGTTCATGCGGTAGCCCTCCAGCGCGATGGAAGTGGCCAGCTCCGGCGGCAGGCCCTGGCCCTGCAGGTCGGCGGCCAGGCCCGGGAAATCGAAGCCGAGCGACATGGAAATCACCTGGGCATTCGCGTCCGAGCACCATTTGAGCGCGTTGAACAGCATTTCGGAGCTGCCGCTGCCGTCGTCGCCCAGCACCTTGCCGATGAGCGCGTCGGTGACCCCGGGGGCCACGCCGATGCGCGTGCCGTCGACCGGCCTGCCGAAGATGGTGCCGGCGCAATGGGTGCCGTGCCCGTTCTGATCGTGGATGCCGTCACCGCTGAAATCACGCGTATTCAGCGTCACGCCGGCGAAGGCCGGGTGCGCTTCGTCAATGCCGGTGTCCAGCACCGCGACCCGCACCCCTGCGCCGTCGAAGGGACTGGTGTCGGCTCCGATGGCGGCCACGCCCCAGGTCGCCGGGCTGGCGGCATCCGCCGGCATAGGGGCAATCAGCCGGGTCGGCATGGCGCGCGCGATGGCACGCACCGACGGGTCGTGCAACGCATCGCGGGTTTCGGCGGGGGTGAGCTCGGCGGTTTCGATCTGCGGCGCGGGCGGGGCGACCAGAGGCGCTCGCTCGAAGTTCGGGCCCTCGAGCGGCCGCGGGCCGAAGCCTTCCAGGGGGCGCAGGGCCGGGGCGTTGAACGGGGCGTTCTCGTCGCGCAGGATGATATACATGTCAGACCTCGCAGCATCGAAATGAATGACTCAATGCTGCGAGGATACGTGAGACCCCGCCGAATCGCAGGTGGGGCAATCCGCCATTGCGCGGCGCGGGCCGGTGCCGGTCAGATCAGCCCGGCTTCGCGGAAGAGGTCGGGCAGGCTGGCCTCGGGACGCGGGCCCATGTGGGTGATCACCTCGGTGGCCGCGACGGTGCCCATGCGGCCTGCAGTCTCCATGTCGGTGCCCGTCGCGAGACCGTAAAGGAAGCCCGCGGCAAACTGGTCGCCGGCGCCGGTGGCATCGACGGGCACGATCTTGGTCACCGGCACATCCGTCCGGACGCCGTCTTTCAGGATGGTCACCCCGTCGCCCGAGCGGGTGCAGATCACCAGCGGACAGATCGCCGCGACGCGCTCCAGGTCGGCCTCCAGCGAATTGTCCTGGTAGAGCGAACGGATCTCGGCCTCGTTGCCGATCACGTAGTCCATCTCGTGCTCGATGAGCTGCAGGAAGTCCTCGCGGTGGCGCTCGACGCAGAACGGGTCCGAAATGGCGATGCCAGCCTTGCCCCCGGCCGCGCGGCAGGCACGGGCGAGGCGGATAAAGGCCTCCTTGCCCTTGTCCTTGTCGAAGAGATAGCCCTCGAGGAAGACGATCTCGGCCTCGGCGGCCACCGCTTCGTCGACGTCGTCCGGCCCGAGCTCTGCCGAGATGCCGAGATAGGTGTTCATCGAGCGCTCGCCGTCGGGCGAGACGAAGATCATCGAACGCGAGGTCGGCAGCTCGCCCCCCGGCACCGGCGGGTTGACGAAGGCGGTGCCGTCCTTCTCCATCGCCTCGGCGTAGAAGCGCCCCAGCGCGTCGTCATGCACTCGCCCGATGAAGGCGGTGCGCAGCCCGAGGTTGCCGAGCCCGGCCAGGGTGTTGGCCACCGAGCCGCCGGGGGCCTGCACGCGGCCCTCCATGGCGCCGTAGAGCAGCTCCGCACGCTCGCGCTCGACAAGTTGCATGATGCCCTTGGTGATCCCCATGTGCTCGAGGAAGGAGTCATCCGCTCGGGTCAGCACGTCGACGATGGCGTTGCCGATGCCGACAACCTGGTACTTTTTCATAGGGTCTTTTCCTCGAACTGGCAGAGGTCGCGGATCAGGCAGGCCCCGCACTTGGGCTTGCGCGCGACGCAGGTGTAGCGCCCGTGCAGGATCATCCAGTGATGCGCATGCTGCTGGAAATCCACGGGGATATTGTCTTCGATGGCGCGCTCGACGGCGACCACGTCCTTGCCGGGGCAGACGCCCGAGCGGTTGCCGAAACGGAAGATATGGGTGTCCACCGCCTGCGCCGGGTAGTGCCACCACATGTTCAGCACCACGTTGGCGGTCTTGCGGCCGACGCCCGGCAGGCTCTCCAGCGCGGCGCGCGAACAGGGCACCTCGCCGCCGTAGTCCTCGACGAGGATCTTCGACAGCTTGATGACGTTCTTCGCCTTGTTGCGGTAGAGGCCGATCGTCTTGATGTGCTCGATCACGCCCTCTTCGCCAAGGGCAAGCATCTTCTCGGGCGTGTCGGCGATCTTGAACAGCTCGTGCGTCGCGCGGTTCACCCCCGCGTCGGTCGCCTGCGCCGACAGGGCCACGGCCACCACCAGCGTATAGGCGTTGACGTGATCGAGCTCCCCTTTCGGCTCCGGTTCGGAGGCGTGGAAGCGGGTGAAGATCTCGCGGATCGTGTGATAATCGAGCTGCTTGGCCATGGCATCTGCTATGCAACGCCGGGCCCGGTGCCGCAAGTCCGGCTTCTTCTCTTTGGCAAATACGCACGGCCGTCCCGCGCCGCTTGCGCAACATTCGGGTCGCGCGCGGCCCCCGTTCCCCGCTATTCCAAGGGAGAGAACATCAGGAGGCCGCGATGGGCGAGCTTGCACAGCAGGGCTACCATTTCCACGTCATGCGCCGGGCGATCGAACTGATCGACGCGGGCGGGCCGCAGATGACGCTGGAGCGGCTAGCGGCGGAAATGGACATGAGCCCGGCGCATTTCCAGCGGGTCTTTTCCCGCTGGGCCGGGGTCTCGCCGAAGCGCTTCCAGCAGTATCTCGCGCTCGGCCACGCCAAGGCATTGCTGACCGACCGCTTCTCGACGTTGGAGACGGCGCATGCGGCAGGGCTGTCAGGCGGCGGGCGGTTGCATGATCTCTTCCTGCGCTGGGAGGCGATGAGCCCCGGCGACTTCGCCAAGGGCGGAGCGGGGCTGACGATCTTCTGGGGCTGGTTCGAGAGCCCCTTCGGCCCGGCGCTGGTCATGGGCACGGACAAGGGCATCTGCGGCATGGGCTTTGCCGCCGAGGCGGGTGAGGAGGAGACCTTCCGGGACCTGCTGTCGCGCTGGCCGCAGGCGGAGTTCGTCGAGGACCCGATGTTCCTGCGGCCCTGGGTGCTGACCGCCTTCGGGGTGCAGCAGGAGGGAGAGGTGCCGATCTATCTCATCGGCGCGCCGTTCCAGATCAAGGTCTGGGAGGCGCTGATGCGGATCCCCTCGGGCCATGTCACCAGCTACTCCGAGATCGCCGAGGCCATCGGCAGCCCGCGCGCGGTGCGCGCGGTGGGCACGGCGGTGGGGCGCAACCCGGTGTCGTGGCTGATCCCCTGCCACCGGGCGCTGCGCAAGTCGGGCGGGCTGGGCGGCTATCACTGGGGGCTGCCGGTCAAGCGCGCGATCCTCGCATGGGAGGCCGCACGGCTGGAGGCGGGCGAGACGGGGCAAACGGCCTGACGGAGCCGAAACACTATGACATGCATGCGCGGGGATCTGCCGACAATGTGTGCAGGCCGCCATTGGCTCAGGCGCTTTGCACACTATAACTGGGGCACACCCAAGATTGGGCCAACGAAACGAGGCATTACATGTTCCGGGCAAAGACTTCTGTCATTCTCACTCTCGCCGGCGCGATGGCGCTGACCGCCTGTACCGACGTGAGCGATCCCAACCGTCAGGCCAAGAACGGCGCGCTGATCGGTGCGCTTGGCGGGGCCGTCGCGGGCCGCGCGATTGGCGGCAACAACTCCGACGCCACCAAGAACGCGCTGGCCGGTGCTGCCGCCGGTGCCATCGCGGGTGGCCTGATCGGCAACAACCTCGACAAGCAGGAAGCGGCGCTGCGCCAGCAGCTTGGCAACAACGTCGGCATCACCAACACCGGTGACCGCCTGATCGTGACCATGCCGCAGGACATCCTGTTCGCCACCGACAGCGCCTCGCTGCGCCCCGACCTGCAAGGCGATATCGCCACCGTCGGACGCAGCCTGCTCGAGTACCCGAACACCACCGTGCAGGTGATCGGCCACACCGACAGCGACGGCGCCGCCGCCTACAACCAGTCGCTGTCGCAGCGCCGCGCGTCCTCGGTCGCTTCGCTGCTGATGCAGCAGGGCGTGCCGTCCTACCGCGTGCAGGCCATCGGCCGCGGCGAAGACCAGCCGATCGCGTCGAACCTGACGCCGGAAGGCAAGCAGCAGAACCGCCGCGTCGAAATCGTCATCCTGCCGAACGGCTGATCCGCGCAGCTCCGCTGCAAGAGACGAGGGGCGCTCCGGGAGACCGGGGCGCCCTTTGCTTTGGTCCGGGGCAAGGGGGGCAATGAGTGCGTTCAGAAGGTGCGGTGCCGCAATAGAAAAACCCGCACTGGGGCGCGGGTCATTGTCTCATGCATTCTGGCCGGGGCTCTGGCCGGGCTCAGCAGCCGGTGCCCTTCCAGACCACCATCACGGTGCGCGCCAGAAGCTTGAGGTCGGTCGCCAGAGACATGTCCTTCAGGTAGGCGGTGTCGAAGCGCGCGCGCTCCGAGAAGCTCGCCTCGTTGCGCACCGAGGTCTGCCAGAAGCCGGTGATCCCAGGGCGCAGCGCGTAGTAGGCGGTGCCGGGGTAGATGGCGCGCTGGTTGGTCATCATCGGGCGCGGGCCGACAAGCGACATGTCGCCGCGCAGAACGTTCCAGAGCTGCGGCAGCTCGTCGATCGAGCTCTTGCGGATGACCCGTCCGATCGGCGTGATGCGCGGATCATTGCGCAGCTTCTGGTTGAACTCCCATTCCGCCCGGGCCTGCGGGTCCGCGCGCAGGTGAGCCTCTAGAAGCTGGTCGGCATCCGGCACCATCGAGCGCAGCTTCCACATGTGGAAGACGCGCCCGTTCCGGCCGACGCGCGACTGCAGGTAGATGGGGGAATGACCGTCGCGGGCGATCAGCGCGGCGCAGATCAGCACCACCAGCAGCGCGGGCAGGGCGAGGATCAGGGTGAGGGCAACGTCGAGACCGCGCTTGAAGATCGCGCGGTAGAGCATCGGACGCGGTGCCGCAAAGAGCGTCTCGTCGATCAGCTTTTCCAGGTCCAGCGCCGCGCTCAGCGGTTGATGTGCATGCGTGGTCAAAACGACCTCCAGGTCATCGACGGTAGCGCTGCAAGACGGCGGAAAGCTTCGTCATCTGCTCGGCATGCAAGGACCGTGCGCAGTGCCGGGCGGCACTACGAGATGCGGGATCCTGTTCATGTCCGAGTGTCAGTTCCGAAGAAACTTCAGCAAACTCGCAAACACTCCCAAAAGTGGAAGCACCAACCCCCAGTGCCGATATGTGGTCGAAATAAGGCATCTCGACCGACGATCAAGGTTATGCATTTGCTAGGAGTTCCCGTCAACGGCACCTTTGGGGTACAACTTCGTGGCGAAAGGAGGGCGCGCTATCCGAATGGGCTTCGGCCAGCCGGGGATGGATTGTACGGGCCCGCAGGCGGACAAATGGCGCACGAAAAGGGATGCCAGCGTGCCGGGCGGCCTCTTGGTTTTGGCGGAAAATGGAAACAGTGACGCGCTGCGCTGTGGGGACTCTGTTCCCGATTTCAGCTCAATTCGGTCGTCGCGCGTTTTCTGTTGCCGGCTCCGGGCGTGTAGCCCCGCGTTGCCGTGTCGCGGCGGCCTTTGCTGGCAGTAGGGGGCGAAACAGTGAGCTGGGAGGGGCGCTGAGGCGGGCGGGCCTGCCACCTGCCGCGCGAGGTCGGGCACAGCCCTGGTCGCCACAATGAGTCCGACACGCAAAGGGTGAATGGATAACCTCACGAAATGTTACAATCGGTCAGAACTCCGGAGGCGGCAGCCCGAATCACGCTGCATGGGTGCCCAGAATTCGCCCCATCGCGGGCCATGGTTGCCATATTTTCGCGGAGGCGGGGGTGGAATGTGGCACATCTGCCGTACCGCGCGCAGTTGCATGGCGCCCGGCGCGGGCCTATGTGCGGGCGTGCGGGTGCGTTGCAAGCGAAAGGGCCGTCATGGCGAACCATCTTTATCAGGGGGACCTGCCGGACGGGCTCGATCTCGGCCCGGTCGTGGCCATCGACTGCGAGACCATGGGGCTCAACCCGCACCGGGACCGGCTCTGCGTCGTGCAGCTCTCGGGCGGCGACGGCGAGGCCCATCTCGTGCAGATCGCCCGTGGCCAGACCGAGGCGCCCAACCTCTGCCGCCTGCTCGAGGATCCGCAGGTGCTGAAGCTGTTCCATTTCGGGCGCTTCGACATCGCCGCCATGTTCCACACCTTCGGCGCGCTGGCAGCCCCGGTCTATTGCACGAAGATCGCCAGCCGTCTGGTGCGCACCTACACCGACCGCCACGGGCTGAAGAACCTCACCCACGAGCTGCTCGGCGTCGATATCTCGAAGCAGCAGCAGTCCAGCGACTGGGGCGCGGCGGAGCTGAAGCCGGCGCAGCTCGACTATGCGGCCTCGGACGTGCTGCACCTGCACCGTCTGCGCGCGGCGCTGGATGCGATGCTCGAGCGCGAGGGGCGCCGCGAGATCGCCCAGGCCTGCTTCGACTTCCTGCCGACGCGTGCCAGGCTCGACCTCGCGGGTTGGCCGGACACCGACATCTTCGCCCATGCCTGACCGATGGTGCAGCGCGGGGACACATATTCACGGCTGATCGCCTGGCTGAAGTTGCTGCTGCCGCTGGTGGCGCTGGCGTCGCTCTCGACGCTGTTCCTGCTGTCGCGCGGCTCGCAGACCTCGCAGGACCTGCCCTTCGCCGAGGGCAGCGTGCCGGATTCCGAGGTGGTCATGGCGCCGCAATATGCCGGAACCACCGCGCGCGGCGATGCGATCACCATGACCGCGCAGCGGCTGCGGCCCACCGGCACGCGCGAAGGCGAGCTGGAGGCGGACGCTTTCTCGGCCACCATGAACATGGCCGACGGCAGCCGCCTGACGCTGGATTCCGAGCTTGCGACGATCCGTGAGGAAGAGCAGGGCGCACTGCTGCAGAACGGCGTGCGGATCACCAGCTCCAACGGCTACGAGATGGTGACCGACCAGATGCGCACGGCGCTGGACCGGATCGAGGCCGAGACCCTCGCGCCGGTCAGCGGAGAAGGGCCGGCGGGCTCGTTCACCGCCGGGCGGCTCAAAATCACCTCTTCCGGCGAAGCGGATGACGTGCAACTGCTTTTCACCGATGGCGTGAAGCTGATATACGATCCGAAAAAGAAGTGAGCTGCTTATGGTCCGTATTGTCGCCTTGATGATAGCCCTGTGCGCCCTGACGGGCGTCGCCTCTGCCCAGGGCACGCAGGTGGCGTTCGGCGGCATGACGCAGGACACCAGCGCCCCTGTCGAGGTCACCGCAGACCAGCTCGAGGTGAACCAGTCCGACGGCACCGCGCTCTATACCGGCAACGTGGTGATCGGACAGGGCGAGATGCGTCTCGCCGCACCGCGCGTGCTCGTCGTCTATGCCGAGGGGCAGGACGGCGGCCAGGGACGGATCCAGCGCCTCGAGGCAACCGGCGGGGTGACCCTCGCCAGCGGCGAGGAGGCGGCCGAGGCCGAGCGGGCGGATTATGACATCGATGCCGGCACCGTCGTGATGACCGGCAATGTCCTGCTGACGCAGGGGGGCAATGCGCTCACCTCCGAGCGGATGGTGGTGAACCTCACCGACGGCACGGCGCAGATGGCCGGGCGGGTGAAGACGGTGATCAACCAGGGCGGCAGCGGGCAGGACCAGAACTGATGGCGCGTCCGCAGCTCACCGTCACCGAAGGCAGCCACGGCCTGCGGATCGATCACCTGCGCAAGAGCTATCGCAAGCGCACGGTCATCCGTGACGTATCGCTGAAGCTCGACCGCGGCGAGGTCGTCGCGCTGCTCGGCCCGAACGGCTGCGGCAAGACCACCACCTTCTATTCCATCGCCGGGCTGGTGAACCCCGAGGGCGGGCAGGTCACCATCGACGGGCGCGATGTGACCTACCTGCCGATGTACCGCCGGGCGCGGCTCGGCATCGGCTACCTGCCGCAGGAGAAGTCGATCTTCCGCGGCCTGTCGGTCGAGGACAATATCGCCGCGGTGCTCGACATCGCCGAGAGCGACCGCCACCGCCGCCGCGAGCGGCTGGAAGAGCTGCTCGGCAGCTTCTCGATCGAGCACCTGCGCCGTGCGCCCTCGCTGGCTCTGTCGGGCGGTGAGCGGCGCCGGGTCGAGATCGCCCGCTGCCTTGCGGCGAATCCCAAGTACCTGCTGCTCGACGAGCCCTTTGCCGGGGTCGATCCGATCAGCGTCGGCGACATTCGCCATCTCGTCGCCGATCTGAGGAAACGCGGCATCGGCGTGCTGATCACCGACCATAACGTTCGCGAGACGCTCGAGATCGTCGACCGGGCCTATATCCTGCACGACGGGCAGGTGCTGATGTCGGGGACACCGTCGGAAGTGGTGCAGAACGAAAATGTGCGCCGCGTTTACCTTGGTGAGAATTTCCGCATCAGCTGAAGCGATTCTCCGGGAGAATCCGCTTATGATGAGGTCACCTCCTTGCGACAGATCATTGACAAAACGGGGCTGGCTGACCTCAAATAAGGTCATGACGCACCGTTATTCTGCAGCTCCGGAACTCGCGTCCCCTGAGGAGAGGGACCCCCGGACCCATTCTGCAGCGGGCTTGCGTCACCCCTGATCCGCACCACATCTGAGGCAGCCCTAGGGCTGGATGCGATACGGATCCAAAGAGAGAAGGAACAAAGATGCGCTATCAGATCACGGGTAAGCAGATCGATATCGGCGATGCGCTCCAAACCCATGTCAGACAAGAGCTTGGCGAGGTTTTTGGGAAGTACTCCGGGCGCCCGACCGATGCGAATATCACCTTTTCCAAGAGTGCGCATGAATACGTCTGCGAGGTCACGGTTCACCTCTCGACGGGGCTGACCACCTCGGCGAAGGACAAGGCGACCGAGATCTACTCTGCCTTCGACGGCTGCGGCGAAAAGATCGACAAGCAGCTCCGCCGCTACAAGCGTCGGCTGAAGGACCACCACAAGGATCGCGTGGAGCCCGTTGAACTCCAGAACGCCGCCTCGTATATCCTCGCGCGCGAAGAGGACTCGCAGGACTACAACGAGCCCGACACGCTGCAGCCAATTATCGTGGCAGAGATGGAAACCTCTATTCCGTCGCTGACCGTGGGCGAAGCCGTGATGCAGATGGAACTGGCCGGGGCTCCCGTGCTGGTCTTCCGCAACGAGAAAAAGGATGGCGTGAACGTCGTGTATCGGCGTGACGACGGCAATATCGGCTGGATCGATCCGTAAGGGTCGTACACCCGCCGGTGGATCGGCGCCTTCGAGCAGACAGTAAAGGGCGGTCTATGACCTTTCTTGAACTCCTGAAACCGCAGGCCGTGAAGGTCGTCGCGGCGGCAAGCAGCAAGAAGCGGCTGATGCATGACATCGCCGAGCTGGCCGAATCCGCCTATGGCATTCACGCGGCCTCGGCCGTGGAGGCTCTTATGGAGCGCGAAAGCCTTGGTCCCACAGGCGTGGGCCATGGCGTGGCGCTTCCGCACGCGCGTATCCCCGGCGTCGACCAGGTGCACGGCGTGTTCATCCTGCTGGAGAAACCCGTCGAGTTCGAGGCGGTGGACCGGCAGCCGGTGGACATCGTCTTCGCCCTCTTCGCGCCGGAAGACGCGGGGGTGGAGCACCTGAAGGCGCTGGCACTTGTCTCGCGTTCGCTGCGGGACGCATCGCTTTGCACCAAGCTGCGGGCCAACCCGGACCCGTCGACGCTCTACGCCGTGCTGACCGAGGATCGCTCCTCGCAGGCGGCCTGACGTCAAACGACCGAAGACGTCAAACGACCGAAGATTTCAGAGAGAGCGGGCCGCAGGGTCCGCTCTCTTTGCGTGTGGGGCAGATTGGTGTGGGCCAGATCGCCTGTGCGGCAGGTCGGGTTCGGGTTCGGGGCCGGTCCGGGCTCAGCCCCAGTCACCGAATCCGAACATCAGGTAGTCACGCTGATAGGCCTCGCGGGCGAGTGCCTCCAGAGCGGCATCGTAGATGTCCGCCAGCGCATAGGGCGCGGCGTCCGGCTGCAGTTCCGGTTCAGGGGGTGCGGCATGGCCGACCTGCATCGCCAGCGCGGGCAGGTAGACGGCCATTTCCTCCTCGCGGACGATCATGTCGGGCAGGGTGAACTCCCCCATGCCCTGCAGGCTCTGCGCCTGCGAGGCCCAGTGCCCGTCGACCCGCACCGCCGTCTGGCCGGCAAGATTGGCCTTCAGGAAGATCAGGAAGGCGGCAAAGGCATCACGGTGCTGGGCGAGGCTGTAGTCGGGAGTGCCGCCAGGGGTGGGGGCGCCCTCGGGCAGCGGCACCCCATGGGCGCGGCGCAGGGTCTTGCGGATGCGGCCGTAGCTGCCGGGCCCGGTGGACAGGATGCGCGTACAGAAGGCCTCGTGGGCGCGGGCGAGGGGATGGCGGATCACCGTGAAGCTGCGGTGCCCGGGGCGCGCGCGTTTCCACTGCCGCAAGGATTTCTGGCTGAAATTGCCGGTGAGCGCCTCCTCCGTGACTCCGTCGAGGGCGCCGAGCCAGCGGCGCACGGCGCCCGTCGGGCCGGACTGGATCGGCATGTAGAGCAGAGGCGTCTCTGCAGCGGCGATGTAGGAGGGCACCACCGGGCCGCGGCGCGGCTCGAAATTGGGGGTGCGGGACAGGTTGAACCGGTCCAGGCGCGACAGTGCGTGCTCCATCTCCTCGGCATTCGCGACCTTCCGGGCCACCGGCTCGGGGTTCTGCCGCTTGAGCTTGCCGTCCAGCGTTTCCAGCCGGGCGGGGATGCCGAGCCACTTGGCCAGCCCGTTCATCACGTCGAGGCTCTGCAGGTCCTCGTAGGCGACGTAGAAGGCCGTCTGGCCGGTCACCTGAAGCGCGGTCATCAGCCGGACCTGGAAGTCCTGCAACCGCGCCAGATGCGCCTCGAATTCCGCGCCGTCGAATTCGGCCTGCGCGTCCTTGCGCTTGCTGACATTGGTCAGCTTCCACTGGCCGGTGGCCTGGGCGATCTTCCAGCTGACGTAGCTCTCCACCGGATTGCGGGTCAGCACGATCTTGGCAACGCGCGGATCGTCCAGCAGCGGCTGCAACACGCGCGGGTCGTGGTCGTGGAAGAAGCGGAAGCCGCCCATGCCCGGCGTCTCCTGTCGGATCACCTGCAGCAGGCTGAGCGGGTCGGCATCGCGCTCGGGCTGGGTCACGCTGAGGATGTCGCCGGAATTGGGATAGCCGATGAAATGCGGATTGAACGCCTCGCCGTGGCAGGTGACGCCTTCGAGTGCATTGAGATTGGCTTCGAGGAAATTCGAGCCGGTGCGCATTTCGGCGAACACAACGAAACTGTCGAAACGGTCGGACATGGAGACTCAGTTCTTCACGAGGTAGGGCTTGCGCGCGGGCGAGCTGCTGGGACGCAGCGTCGGCTCGACCGGGAAGTCGCCCATGAGGTAGGGGTGCATGCCCTGGTTCTTCAGGTTCTGCAGGAAGCGTCCGAAGCCGGTGAGGTCTTGGAGGACCGGCGCCTCGGCAAGGCGGTGCGGCTCCTTGAGGCCGATTTCGTCGAGGATCAGCTGCAGTGGCTCCATCGGCGCCTCGATGAATTCGGCCATGGTCCAGATGCGGATGCGTGCCTTGGCCTCGGGCGAGCGCAGCTCGTCGAGCAACAGGTGTTCGGCCTTCTGCAGGGCGGCGGCCTCGGCCCGGAGCGTGGCGAAATCGCCGCCCGCGCGGAACAACGGCACGGCCCAGGCGCCCGAGATGACGCTGATCTGCGCATTGGGATCGCGTGCCATATCCCACATGACCTCCGGCGCATCATGCGGCCCGAACTGGAAACACTGGCGGGTGCCGCGGGTGTTCCAGATCAGGTTGGTCAGAAAGGCCCGGTGGTTCCAGTCGCGCAGCGCGGGTTTGTCGGACAGGGCGCCGTTCAGCACGGGCTGGCCTTCGGCGAACTCGGCCCGTTCGGGGGCAAACAGGTGGCCGTGCACCTGCGCCCCGGTGGTGCGGGCGAGCCAGGGCTCGAAGTCCTCGAAAAGCTCCGAGAAGCCCTGGAACACCGAGTAGCGCCCGGCGGTCATGCCGTTCTCCCAGCCGAGGTTAGGGAAGCGCGACTGCATGTAGAGTCCGGCACGGCCCCGGGTCCGGCGGTCCACCGCCCTGGCGAAGACGCGGTCGATCTTGCCGGGGCTGGGCTCCTGCCGGTTCGCGGCGCTTTCCGGATGGTTCAGGAACGCCTCGTACAGTCGCTCCGCATGCGGCCATATCTTGCGCGCGACAAAGCAGTCGGAGCGGCGCAGCAGCTTCAGGTGGTCGTCGTAGAAGATGTGCGGCTTGCCCTGGAAGTCGAACTTCGACAGCGTCAACGACCGGCTCTCGATATTGCGCGAATGCAGCCGGGCGAGGGACTGGAAGTAGCTCTCGTCGGGAATCCAGACGCGGCGGAAGTAGCGCTCGTGCCGGCGGCGCTCCGGCGAGGTGAGGATCGCCGACAGCGTGTGCCGGGTCAGGCACCACCATTGGCTGCCCATGTGCGGCACCACGCCCCGGGGGATGCGGCGGCTCACGCGGAGCACGCGCTGCACCTCGACCAGCCGGTCGAAGAGATAGCGGTTCCGGCGCCAGGAGAAGGGGAAGTAGAGGGTGAAGCGCTCGTGGTCGAGCCCGCCCACGGTCCAGGGCACATCGGCGGTCGTGGCGCTTTCGATGAAGTCGGTGTGCGGCCGCGCGTCGAGGTAATCGATCAACTCCTCCACCGGGCGCAGCGGCAGGCAGGAGCCCGAGGTCAGGTAGATGTGCCGGACGTCGATGAAGCGCTCGAGCATCAGTTCGGCGGCATCCTGGCTGGCGGCGACCAGCCCCCATGTGCCCCAGTCGCAGCGATGGCGGCGCGAGAACAGCACCTGCGGCAGGTCAGACAGCGCGTCGGCGAAGGCGCCATAGGTCTTCTGCGAGACCTTCGCGTCGACGTGGATCACCACCGGGCAACCCGCCTTCGCCCAGTGCCGCGCCACCTGTTCGGCGCGGTCGAAGGCGGTGTGCACCAGCATGATGATCCCGACCGTCATGCCCAGTTTCCCTTGGACATGAGGCCGAGGATCTCGAGCTGGCGCCAGTTTATGTATTGCTCGGACCACTTGCACCAGAGGTCCGGATTGTCGCGGATGCCGCTCGCATAGGCGATGTATTCGGTCGATCCGGCGTAGTGCTGCTTGCGCGTCAGCTCCTCCTCGGCCTTGGCGTTGAAGGTGTCGAGGAACTTGGTGTGCAGCAGCAGGCCCGAGGCCTTCTCGCCCCCCCATTCGTCGTAGACCAGGTTGAGCCCGCGCGGCAGCAGCATGTGGGTGGAGCTGACGTAGGTGTAGCGGCGGTCCCATTTCACCAGCGGTATCTTGTTCAGCGCCGGGGCGCGCTCGGGCTGGTCGGGAAAGAACATGCGCGCCCGCGGTCCGCCCTGGATCCAGAGGTTGCCGAAGCGCCGGTTGCGTTTCACCGAGTAGTTGCCGGCATCGAACCACGCGGCGACCTCCAGCGGATCCTGCCCGGCGGTATAGGGCTGCGCGTCGAGCCGGCCCTTGGGGTACATGTCGAGCAGCATGGCCGAGAAGCTCTTGATCGACGAGGCGTCGAGCCAGTCGGTCAGCGCGCGCAGCGGGCGGGTGTCGCAGAACGGGTAGAGGAACAGCTCGTCGGGATCGACCACCAGCACCCAGTGGCCGTGTCCGTACCTGCGCAGCAGGTGGTTGATCCAGTCCATGCCGAAGCGCGACCGCTTGTAGCTGCCCCGCGTGTGCCAGACCGAGACGTCATCCTGCCGGGCGAGATAGTCGAGCGAGCCGTCGGTGCTGTCGTTGTCGACCATGACGAAGTGGTTGACGCCCATGTCGCGGTAGTACTTGAGGAACCATGGCAGGCGCACACCCTCGTTCCGGGCGGTGCAGAAGACGATGAGATCGGAGGGGCGGATGCGGTCGGTGCGGTCGGCGACGCAGCGCAGCTCACGCCGTTTGCGCGATGCCCGGATCAGCCACCGCTTGCGCTGCAGCCGAAGCCTGTATGACTGCAATGCACCCACAACACTTCCCTCGTTCGGGGCAGGGCCCCGGAACCGGCCCGGAGGCCGGATATCAGATCAGGGTTAACACGGCTTTGAAATGGGCGTCCCACGTTGGCGGGAGATACCCTGCCTGCGTGGTTCGCGCCGCGTCCGGTTGTGCCCGATACCCCTTGGCCATTTGCCTTATTCTTGCGGCCCAAAGATATCGGTCCGATTCGTCTGCGTAAATGGGTATATCGCCGAGCACCTCGCGCAGCACCGGAAGTGGCGCGGCGAGCACGGGCACGCCGAGCGCGGCGGCTTCGACCGGCGGAAGCCCGTAGCCTTCCGCATGGCTGGGAAAGAGCAGCCCGGCGCTCTTCGCGAGCAGCGCGGCGATCTGCGCATCGTCGAGGCCGGGCAGCTCGTGCACGTTTGGAATGCTCGCGTCGAGCGCGGCGAAGACCTCGGCATTGTTCCAGCCACGTGCGCCGCAGATCAGCAGATGTGCGGGCGGGGTCAGCTCGCGCCAGATATCCAGCAGCAGCGCGTGGTTCTTGCGTGGCTCGATGGTGCCGAGGATGACGAAATAGGGGTCTTTGGTCCACTGGCCTTCGGGCGCCGTGCCCGGGGCAGGGGGCGTGACGCCAAGATGCGCGACGAGCGTCTCGGGCAGAGCGTCCGGGCCAAGGTGCCGGGCCATGTCTGCGCGGGTCGCTTCGGAATTGCAGATGACCAGGTCGGCGTGCCTGCCCACCCGTCTCAGGAAGCCAGCAAAGCGCTGGGCGCTGCCCGCGCGCTGGTACTGCGGCCAGTCAAGCGGGATGGTGTCGTGCAGAAGGACGGCGATGCGGCTGCCCTCCACCCGACGGAGCGCGGTGATGACCTGCTCCGAGAAGTTCGAGTGGCCGGTGTTGAGGTAGACCGTCCCGGCGGGCAGGTGGCGGCGCAGCAAGGGGCCGAGCAATGCCGGGATGGCGCGGGCAAGGGCATTGGCGCGAAGCGCGGTCTCTGTGCCGGCCCTGTGGGGATCGCCGCGGCGGGCGAGGCGGCCCAGCAGGTCTGCTTCCGGCCAATCCTGCGCATCCATCTGTGCCTTCAGCGCGGCGCAGCCGGCACCGTCAAGAAGGAGGTAGCCCAGCGAGGTTTTCACCAGTCCGAAAAGCGGAACCGGCTCCTGCAGGAGCCGGTCCAGATAGGCGTATTCGACGCGGTCCACCCCGGTCCTCACCCGGCCTGCGCGGCTGACCAGCCGGGTCAGGTCGAGCAGCCGGGCAGGGGGCGAAGACTCAGTGATCGTAATGCCCATTTAGATGCCAGTTCCAGGCATCGGCGATCATCTTCGGCATGGTCGAGCGCGACGGCTCCCAGCCCAGCTCGGCCAGCGCACGGGTCGAGCCCGAGACCAGCTTCGTCGCATCGCCCGCACGGCGCGGCCCCTCGGAGTGCGGCACCTCGCGGTTGGTCACCGCGCGCGACGCGTCGATCACCTCGCGGACCGAGAAGCCTTTGCCGGTGCCGAGGTTGAACACCGAGGACGGCTTGCCCGCTTCGAGCCACTTGAGGCCCAGAACGTGCGCGTCCACGAGGTCCATGACGTGCACGTAGTCGCGGATGCAGGTGCCATCGGGCGTGTCGTAATCGGTGCCGTGGATGGTGAGCGCCGGGCGCTTGCCGTCGATCGCCTCGAGCATCACCGGGATCAGGTGCGTCTCGGGGCGGTGATGCTCGCCGACCTCGCCCTCGGGATCGGCGCCCGCGACATTGAAGTAGCGGAAGATCACGTGGTTCAGCCCGTCCGAGGCGGCGAAGTCGCGCAGGATGTTTTCCACCGCACGTTTCGAGGCGCCATAGGCGTTGAGCGGGATCTGCGGCGTCTCCTCGTCGAGCACGACGTTGTCATGCTCGCCGTAGGTGGCGCAGGTCGAGGAGAAGACGAAGTTCTTGCAGCCCGCGGCGCAGGCGGCCTCGATCAGCGTCAGCGAACCCTCGACGTTGTTGCGCCAGTAGAGCCCGGGCTGGGACATGGCTTCGCCGACCTGGCTGAGCGCGGCGAAATGCATCACCGCGACCGGCTGGTACTTGGCGAAGACCTCGTCGAGCCGCGCGCGGTCCGAGATGCTGCCCTTTTCGAAGGGGCCGAATTTCACCGCCTGTTCCCAGCCGGTGACGAGATTGTCGTAGGTGACGGGCGTGTAGCCCGCCGCTTTCAGGGCCTTGCAGGCGTGCGAGCCGATGTAGCCCGCACCGCCGGTAACCAGTACGTTTGTCATGAAGGGATCTGACGTGCCTTATTGCGCGGCTTTGCGCGAGGACATGACCTCGTGCAGGTAGCCTTCGAGGTCGTGGCGCAGCTCGTCGCGGCTGAGGCCGAAGGACACCGTGGCCTGCAGGAAGCCGGCTTTGGAGCCGCAGTCGAAGCGCTGGCCGTTGAAGCGGAAGCCGTAGACGCCCTCTTCGGTGCCGATCTGCTTGGCGATGGCGTCGGTCAACTGGATCTCGCCGCCGGCGCCGACCTGCTTGTCCTCGAGGTTCTGCAGGATCTGCGGCGACAGGATGTAACGGCCGATCACCGCGAGGTTCGACGGTGCTTCGCCGGCGGCGGGTTTCTCGACCATGCCCTTGACTGACACGAGCGAGCCCATGTCTTCCTGCACGTCGAGGATGCCGTAGGCCGAGGCCTTGTCGGCGGGCACTTCCATCGCGGCGACCATGTTGCCGCCCACTTCCTCGTAGGCTTCGACCATCTGCTGCAGGCAGGGCTTGTCGGCGGCGATCACGTCGTCGGGCAGCATCACCGCGAAGGGCTCGTTGCCGATCAGGCGCCGCGCGCACCAGATCGCGTGGCCGAGGCCGAGCGCCTTGTGCTGGCGGATGTAGGCGATCTCGCCGGAGTCCATGTTGGTGTCCTGCAGGGTCTTCAGCAGCTTGTCCTTGCCCTTCGCCTCAAGCTCACGCTCCAGTTGCGGGGCGTGGTCGAAATAATCCTCGAGCGCGCCCTTGCCGCGCGAGGTGACGAAGATGAATTCCTTGATGCCGGCAGCGCGCGCCTCGTCGATGGCGTATTGCACCAGCGGGCGGTCAACCAGCGTCATGATTTCCTTGGGGACCGACTTGGTGGCGGGGAGAAATCGGGTGCCGAGGCCGGCGACAGGAAAAATCGCTTTGGTAACCTTGCGGGACATGGGAGGTGCTCCTGGAACTATTTTCTGGGCCTGACGCCACAGAGTGAATCAATTAATCAACAGCATATTGCCGCAACAGCGTAAAAGTAAATCTAGCGTCTATGGAAGTCCAAACCGGCGGATTTCCCCCGGACGTTTTCGGTGCGCGAGATTTCTTTGCCGACGCGGTCCCGAAAACGCCAGAAATTCAGCAATTTGCCTGTGCGTATGCTGCGCCCGTAAAGGCCGCCCGTCTGTTCCCAAAAGCCGTCCGGGTGGAAGCGCAGGCGGTGGAATATGGCCGTCCGCGAAAGCCGATAGATTGTGACGATTTTGCCACCTTCTGCGTGTTGTTTCGCCTTCTTCCGCAGGGCTTCGCGTTGCAGCGGTCTGCCTGACAGGGTGATGCGCGGCGCGGCGGGGCGACCCGGATGCGGAAGGTAAGGCGACACCGCGGCGCCGAGCGGTGTGAGGGGCGCGCGCGGGGCGCGCTCGGCGCCCTGTTGCCAGCCCCGGTCCAGCCCGCTTAGCAGCCGCACCACGTCGTCCGCGCCCAGGGGGCCGCGTTGCAGGTACCGCAGCAGGCGCGTGCGCTGCTCCGCGCGGAGCCTTGCCCATGCGCCGCCGCGATCCGCTTCCGGGCAATGCCGGTCGAGGAAGCCGCGGATCGAGGCGCCGATCTCGGTGAGGTCGCGCGGGCTCCGGTCAGCGCCACGGCGGTCGCTTTCGGCATAACCGTGGTGGACCTCGGCCAGCGGTGCGATGGCGACGCGGTGTCCTGCCGCGGCGTGGCGCAGGTCGAGATCGGTTTCGTCGAGGTAGAAGCGGAAGGCCGGATCGAAGCCGCCCATCTTTGCCAGCACCTCGCGCCTGTGCGCCATGTTGGTGCCCTGCAGCTTGGGCGCCTCGCCCGGCGGCAGCTCGGGCAGATGCGGGCCGGGCGCATGCAGATCGAGCGCGCGTTCTTGCAGGTGCGCTGTCACGGAACGGGCGCGCCATTGATACGAGATGCCATTGCGACCGCGCACGAAGCCGCCCGCCGCCGCGACCTGCGGATCGGCAAAGGGCGCGCAGAGGTGGTGCAGCCAGAGCGGCTCGGGCACCGCATCGTCGTCGATGAAGGCGACGATGTCCCCCGCCGCCTGCGCGATGCCGAGATTGCGGGCGGCGGAGATGTTCGGCTCGTCGAAACGGACAAGCTTGATGTGTTGCCGGTCGGGCCGCGCCGCGACGGCGGCGGCCCCGGCGGGGCAGGCGACCACCACCACCTCGAAGGCGGGGTGATCGAGCTGCGCCACGCCGGTCAGGCAGAGATCGAGCGCCGCGGGACGTCCGCGGCTGACGATGACCACGCTGACCGGCAGGGCGGTCATGCCGGTCTCAGGCCTCTTTCAGCGCGACGTCGGGCGAGTAGGCGATGAAGAAGGGGTTGGCGAAGCCGGGCTTGCCGTAGGCCAGCGGCGTGTGGTCGTCGAAGCGCACGACGCGGCCGCCCGCGCCCTGCAGCACGGCCTGGCCGGCGGCGGTGTCCCATTCCATGGTGCGGCCGAGGCGCGGATAGATGTCCGCCTCGCCGGTGGCCACCAGGCAGAACTTCAGCGAGGAGCCGGCGCTCTTCATGTCGGCAGTGCTGTACTTGTTGATGTAGTCGTCCGTGGCCTGGTCGCGGTGCGATTTCGAGGCCACCACCAGCAACGCGGAATTGTCGGGGGTGGAGACCTTGATCGGCTTGGTCTCGCCCGGGGTCTCCTTGTCGAAGGGCCCCATTTCCTCGACCGAGTTGCCGACGCTGTCGGTGTAGAACATGCGGTCCTTGGCCGGAGCGTAGACCACGCCGAAGGTCGGCACGCCGTCCTCGACCAGCGCGATGTTCACGGTGAAATCGCCGCGGCGGTTGACGAATTCCTTGGTGCCGTCGAGCGGGTCGACGATGAGGAAGGTCATCGCCTCGACGTCATGGCTGTCGGCCTGCTCCTCGGTGACCAGCGGCATCTCGGGGAAGGCTTCGCGCAGGCCGGCCGAGATCAGCGCATCGGCGGCTTCGTCGGCTTCGGTCACCGGGCTGGCGTCGGACTTGGACTTCACTTCAAAATCGTCGGAATTGTAAATTTCCATGATCTTGTCCCCCGCTTCGAGTGCGAGACGTCGGATCACGGCAACAAGGTTCTCATAATTCAATGCAGTACTCCCTTCCGCGGCGCGGATTTATTGCTTTGAAAGCCTGGGACTCTTATGCTGCGCTGCGTCAAGATGGGCAAGCAGACCCGTCTTTTTATGCGTGTACCGGAGCAGTGTTGCCATGTTTCAGACCTCGAAGCCGCGGTCCCGGCTGGGTTCGGCCCTCTACATTGGCGAACTGATCTACCACAATTCGGTGCGCGCGGTGCGCAAGAGCCATGGCAATGCCTTCATGGCGATCTTCATGAACATGCTGCAGACGATCATCTTCGTGCTCGCCTTCTACTTCATGTTCCAGATCCTCGGACTGCGCGGCACGGCGATCCGCGGCGACTTCATGATCTACATCATGACCGGCGTCTTTCTCTACATGACCCATTCCAAGACCCTGGGAGCGGTCGCGAGTTCCGAGGGGCCGGCGAGCCCGATGATGCAGCACGCGCCGATGAACACCGCCATCGCCATTGCCTCGGCCATGCTCTCGACGCTCTACATCCAGGTGCTGTCGCTCTTCGCGATCCTCTTCGTCTACGACGTGGCCTTCAATCCCTTCGTGATGAGCGAAATCCACGATCCCATCGGCGCGCTCGGCATGCTGTTGCTGTCGTGGTTCTCCGGCGCGGCGATCGGCATGGTCTTTCTTGCGGCGAAGCCGTGGTTCCCGACGCCGGTGTCGATCCTCACCACGGTCTACCAGCGCGCCAACATGATCGCCTCGGGCAAGATGTTCGTCGCGAACTCGCTGACGCCGGGGATGCTGGCGATCTTCGACTGGAACCCGCTGTTTCACACCATCGACCAGTCGCGCGGCTATGCTTTCGCCAACTACTTCCCGCGCAATTCCAGCTGGGAATACGCGCTGTGGGTGTCGATCGTGCTGCTGATGATCGGGCTGATGGGCGAATTCTACACCCGCAAGCACGCCTCGGCCTCCTGGTCGGCGCGCCGCTAGGCGCTTTCCCCCCGCGGCGCTGGACGCAGCATGCCGGTCTGCGCCATGATGGAGCGCGACCGACCCGGGGAGGTGCCTTGATGAGATACCTGGTTACGCTTGCCATTTTCGCGCTCGCGACACCCGTCGCGGCGCAGGACCTGCCTGCCTTCTATGCGGTGTCCGGTGTTGCGGCGGATGACGTGCTGAACATCCGCGCGGCCCCGGACCCCGAGGCAACGCGGCTCGGCTCGCTCACGCCCTCGGCGCGCGGCGTGGAGGTCAGCGCGCTGAACGACGACGGGACATGGGGGCGTATCCCAATGGGGGAGGGCGTCGGCTGGGTCTCGATGGCCTACCTCGCACCCGAAGACAACGGCGGCCTGCCGCAGGTCGAGGGGCTGCGCTGCTTCGGCACCGAGCCGTTCTGGAGCTATGAGGTCCGGCAGGGCGAGGCGGCCACCGTGACCACCCCCGACGATCCCGAGGAGGTCCTGCTCGCGGGGGGGTTCGAGACCGCCAGCGGCCAGCGCTGGCCGTTCAGTTCCGTCGCCGGGGCCGATCACCTGCAGGCGGTGCTGGTGGCCAGCCCGGAGGCGCAGTGCAGCGACGGCATGTCCGACCGGCTCTACGGGCTCTCGGCGACGCTTGTGCTGACGGGCCGCATCAGCCGCACGCTTTCGGGCTGCTGCGAGTTGACGCGCTGAGCTTCAGGTGACCACGCGCAGGGTGAGATTGATCCGCCCGCCCTGCGGCAGCAGCGTCGAGGAGCCGAAGCGGATGCGGTCGATGCCGTGGTGCTTTAACCGCGCGTCGCCGCCCATCACCACCACGTCGCCGGACTTCAGCCAGATCGACTCGGTCTTGCCGCCGCGCTCCGCGTTGCCCATGCGAAAGAGCCCCTCGTCGCCGAGCGAGACAGAGACCACGGGGCAGGAGAAATCCGCCTCGTCCTTGTCCTGGTGCAGACCCATGCGGGCGCCCTCGCCGTACCAGTTGATCAGGCAGCATTCGGGCTCGCGCGTCGCGCCGGAGACCGCGCGCCAGATCGCCAGCACCTCCTCGGGAATCGGTGGCCAGTCCATCCCGCCGGGATGGCGCGGCTCGTAGCGGTAGCCGCGGCGGTCGGTGACCCAGCCGAAGCGCCCCGCCGCGCTCATCCGCACCGACATCTTCTGTCCACGCGGCGTGACCGGCTGGTAGAGCGGCGCATTGCGCAGCAGATCGCGCAGCACGTTCACGAGCGCCTCCTGCGCGGGACGGTCGAGGAAACCCGGGAAGAACCGGAAGCCGCGAATGTCGAGAGGAGGGCTCATGGCCTTCTTCTGTGGCATTCCGTGGCGGCTTGCAAAGAAATTCCCCCCAAATGCAGGCAAAGCCCCGCCATGGCCGCTTGCAGGGCTCAAACCCCCTCCTTATATACCCTCCGAACGCCGCGAGGCCCCCGCCGGACGGCTTCTTTGAACAAGCGGGGCTGGATGCCGTAACGGGTCCGCATGCCTCGCGTCATCGCCTTGAATTGGAAAGGGATCGAATCATGGGCAAAGTGATCGGTATCGACCTCGGCACCACGAACTCCTGCGTCGCCATCATGGACGGCAGCCAGGCTCGCGTGATTGAAAACGCCGAAGGTGCACGCACCACCCCCTCGATCGTCGCATTCACCGACGACGAGCGTCTCGTCGGCCAGCCCGCCAAGCGGCAGGCCGTGACCAACCCCGAAGCCACCATCTTCGCCGTCAAGCGTCTGATCGGTCGCCGCACCACCGATGCGGAAGTGACCAAGGACCAGAAGATCGTCCCCTACAACATCGTGGACGGCGGCAATGGCGACGCCTGGGTTGAAGCCCGTGGCGAGAAATACTCGCCGTCGCAAATCTCTGCCTTCATCCTCGGCAAGATGAAGGAAACCGCCGAGAGCTACCTCGGCGAAGAAGTGACCCAGGCCGTCATCACGGTGCCTGCGTACTTCAACGACGCCCAGCGTCAGGCCACCAAGGACGCCGGCAAGATCGCCGGTCTCGAGGTGCTGCGCATCATCAACGAGCCGACCGCGGCTGCGCTGGCCTATGGCCTCGACAAGAAAGAATCCAAGACCATCGCGGTCTACGACCTCGGCGGCGGCACCTTCGACGTGACCATCCTCGAGATCGACGATGGCCTGTTCGAAGTGAAATCCACCAACGGCGACACGTTCCTCGGCGGTGAAGACTTCGACATGCGGATCGTCAACTACCTGGCGGACGAGTTCAAGAAAGAGCACCAGGTCGACCTGACCAAGGACAAGATGGCCCTGCAGCGTCTCAAGGAAGCTGCCGAGAAGGCCAAGATCGAGTTGTCGAGCTCGAGCCAGACCGAGATCAACCAGCCGTTCATCTCGATGGGCTCGAACGGTCAGCCGCTGCACATGGTGATGAAGCTGACCCGCGCCAAGCTGGAAAGCCTCGTTGGCGACCTGATTAAGAACTCGATCAAGCCCTGCCAGGCCGCCCTGAAGGACGCCGGCATCTCCAAGGACGAGATCGACGAGGTGGTCCTGGTCGGCGGTCAGACCCGCATGCCGAAGGTCATCGAAGAGGTGACCAAGTTCTTCGGCAAGGAGCCGCACAAGGGTGTGAACCCGGACGAAGTGGTCGCCATGGGCGCCGCGATCCAGGCCGGCGTTCTGCAGGGTGACGTGAAGGACGTGGTCCTGCTCGACGTGACCCCGCTGTCGCTGGGCATCGAGACGCTGGGTGGCGTGTTCACCCGCCTGATCGACCGCAACACCACGATCCCGACCAAGAAGTCGCAGATCTTCTCCACCGCCGAGGACAACCAGGGCGCCGTGACGATCCGTGTCTTCCAGGGTGAGCGCGAGATGGCGGCCGACAACAAGCTGCTCGGCCAGTTCAACCTCGAGAACATCCCGCCGGCACCGCGCGGCATGCCGCAGATCGAGGTGACCTTCGACATCGACGCCAACGGCATCGTCTCCGTGTCGGCCAAGGACAAGGGCACCGGCAAGGAACAGAAGATCACCATCCAGGCATCGGGTGGCCTCACCGACGAGGACATCGAGCGCATGGTCAAGGACGCCGAGGAGAACGCCGAGGCGGACGGCAAGCGCAAGGAGCTGGTCGAGGCCCGCAACCAGGCGGAAAGCCTCATCCACTCGACCGAGAAGTCGATCGAGGATCATGGCGACAAGGTCGACCCGTCGACCATCGAAGCCATCGAGCTGGCCGTGGCCGCGCTCAAGGATGACCTCGAGAAGGATGACGTCACCGGCGAGAAGCTGAAGGCCGGCATCCAGAACGTCACCGAAGTGGCGATGCGTCTCGGCGAGGCGATCTACAAGGCGCAGGCCGAAGCGGGCGATTCCGCTCCCGAGGCCGATGCCGACGACGCCGGCGACAAGTCGGGCCCGTCGGATGACGACAACATCGTGGATGCGGACTTCGAGGACCTCGACGACCGCAAGCGCAGCTAAGCCATAGCGGAACCAGACGGGGGCCGGTCCGGATGCCGGACCGGCCCTTTTCTGTTCCGGGCCAAGGAGGGCATGTATGTCCAAGCGTGACTATTACGAGCTGCTCGGCGTCGCCAAAGGGGCCTCCGCGGACGAGATCAAGAAGGGCTATCGCAAGAAGGCGAAGGAACTTCACCCCGACCGGAACGCGGACAACCCTGACGCGGAAGCTCAGTTCAAGGAAGTGAACGAGGCCTACGAGGTTCTCAAGGACGCCGAGAAGAAGGCCGCCTACGACCGCTTCGGCCACGCCGCCTTCGAGGGCGGCGTGGGCGGCGGCGGCGGACGTCCCGGCGGCGGTTTCGGCCAGCAGGGCGATTTCGCCTCGGCCTTCTCCGACGTGTTCGACGATCTCTTCGGCGACTTCATGGGCGGGGGCCGCGGTGGCGGCGGACGCCAGCGTGCGGCGCGCGGCGCCGACCTGCGCTACAACCTGCGCGTGACGCTGGAGGACGCCTACGGCGGCCTGCAGAAGACCATCAACGTGCCGACTTCGGTGCAATGCGGCGAGTGCAACGGCTCGGGCGCGGAGGGCGGCGCGGAGCCGGTCACCTGCCCGACCTGCTCGGGCATGGGCAAGGTCCGCGCAACGCAGGGCTTCTTCACTGTCGAGCGCACCTGTCCGACCTGCTCGGGTCTCGGCCAGATCATCAAGAACCCCTGTTCCTCCTGTGGCGGCCAGGGCCGCGTGCAGAAGGAGCGCTCGCTGTCGGTGAACATCCCGGCGGGCGTCGAGACCGGCACCCGCATCCGTCTGGCCGGTGAAGGCGAGGCGGGGATGCGCGGCGGGCCTCCGGGCGATCTCTACATCTTCATCGAGGTGAAGAAGCACGGGATCTTCGAGCGCGAGGGCACCGAGTTGCATTGCCGCGTGCCGGTGTCGATGACCACCGCTGCGCTTGGCGGCGACATCGAAGTGCCGACGATCGACGGCGGCCGCAGCCGGGTGAAGATTCCCGCGGGCAGCCAGTCGGGCCGGCAGATGCGCCTGCGCGGCAAGGGCATGCCCGCGCTGCGCGGCGGCCCGGCCGGTGACATGTTCATCGAGCTGGCGGTCGAAACCCCGGTGAACCTCACCTCGCGCCAGAAGGAGCTTCTGCGTGAGTTCGAGGACCAGTCCGAGGACAACAATCCCGAGTCGAAGAGCTTCTTCTCTTCGGTGAAAGGGTTCTGGGACTCGATGAAGGGCTGATCGGCCCCACCGTAGTAACCGGAGGCGGCGCGGGGTATCCCGCGCCGTTTTCTTTTGCGGCAGGGGCAAGCTTTCGGGGGCCATCGCGTGCGGCGTCCGAGGTGGCTTAACGCTTCTCTAACTGCACGTCCGCCACCCTGGGGCGATGAGCCCGCCCCGCCATTTCTCCGACACCCAGCCCTCGCTCTTCGCGGGGGAAGAGGCGTTGCCGCGCCCCGCACCGGTCGGCCGGACGCTGCCGTCCTACATCCGCGACCATCGTAAACGCCTCCGGGACCGGTTCCTCACCGGCGGCGCCGATGCGGTGCCCGACTACGAGCTACTCGAACTGCTGCTGTTCCGGGCGATCCCCCGGCAGGACATGAAGCCGCTCGCCCGCCGCCTTCTCGATCATTTCGGCGATTTCAACGCCGTGGTCTCGGCCTCGCCCGCCCGGCTGCGCGACGTGGACGGGGTCGGCGATGCGGTGGTGACCGAGCTGAAGATCGTCGAGGCCGCGGCGCACCGGCTGGCCCGCAGCCGGGTGCTGCAGCGGCAGGTGGTCAGCTCGTGGGAGGCGTTGCTGGACTATTGCCAGACCGCCATGGCGCACCGCGATACCGAACAGTTCCGCATCCTGTTCCTCGACCGCAAAAACGTGCTGATTGCCGACGAGCCGCAGGCGCGGGGCACGGTGGATCACGTGCCGGTCTACCCGCGCGAGGTGGTGAAACGGGCGCTGGAGCTGAACGCCAGCGCGCTCATCCTCGTGCACAACCACCCCTCGGGCGACCCCACCCCCAGCGGCGCCGACATCGAGATGACCGCGCAGGTCCAGGCCGCGGCGGAAGCCCTGGGCATCACCCTGCACGACCATCTGGTGATCGGCCGGTCGCGCGAGCTGAGCTTCCGGGCCGAGGGGCTGCTCTGAGCTCTAGCGCAGCCAGACCTCGACGCGGCGATTGACCTGCCGGCCCCAGACCGTGTCGTCGCAGGCCATGGGCATGGCCTCGCCGAATGCGTCGGTCTGCAGCGTGATGCCGGCAAGGTCGCTGGCCTCGGCGGCGGCGGTCACCGCATCGCGGACCGAGGCCGCGCGCTCGCGGGCGATCTGCAGGTTGCCCGCGCTCGGCCCCTGTCCATCGGAAAAGCCGACAAAGACCAGCGTGCGCCCGTCGTATTCGCCGAGCTCCAGCGCCCGGGCGAGCTGCTGCACGTTCGAGCGCGATTGCGCGTCGAGATCCGCCGAGCCTGCCTCGAAGCGGAAGGAGGTGGTCAGCCGCCGCATCGGCGCGAGCGTGCCGGTCAGCCGCTTCAGCTCGGCCAGCCCGTCTTCGCCCTCGGCAACGGCGACGGCATTGGCCAGCCGGTCGCCCTGCGCGTCCAGCGGCAGCTCTTCGGGGGTCTGGTCGACGAAACCCGCGCGGCGGATGACAATCTGTGCCGGGGCAGAGCGGGTGAACTCGAGGAACTCGCGCGCCAGCTTGGGAAGGCGGCGCGCGGGCATGTAGATGAAGACCGGCATGGTCAGCGGGTAGTCCTCGGTCTTGATCGCCTGCCGGGTGCCGCGCAGGTGGAAGCCGCAGCTTCCGGTCAGCGTGATGGGGCGGCTGTTGCCGACCTCTGCCGCGCTGACGAAGCCGAGGCCGAGCGCATCCTCGGCCACTGCCGCGGACAGCTCGGCGGCGCTCTGATGACGGATGGTCTCGGCGCTGCGCAGGGTCAGGGCAGGGGGTTGCAGCAGCTGGTCCTCCAGCGCCTGCACCAGCCCCGAGCCCTTGCGCGGGAGGTGCAGCACGATGGGCGCATCCGGCCCGCCGAGGTCCCGCCAGTTGTCCAGCTCGCCCGACAGCACCCCCGCGAGGTTGGGCAGCGAGACGGCGGTGACCGGGTTGGCGGGGGCGACCACCGGCAACAGTGCGTCAAGCGCCAGCACGCGGCTGCGGTTGGGCTGCGTCAGATCGCCCAATCCCGCCTGCTGGGCGAGCTCCCGCTCGCCGTCGCGGATCTCGCGCAGGGCGACGACGATGTCGGCCTCGTCGGCCAGCAGGTCGGCGAAGCCCTCGTCGGTGCTGGAGGGGGCGATATCGAATTGGCCGATCTCGCGGTCGCCATCGGTCAGGGCATAGCGTGTCCCGCCCTCGGCCAGCGTGCCCGGTGTGGCGTCGTAGCCGTTGCGCTGCGCGAAGCTCTCGATCAGCGCGGGCACCAGCAGGGTGCCCATGGTGGCGGCGCCGGAGATGCGCAGCTCGGCAACGAAATCGGTCAGCGAGGGGCAGCCGACGCCCTCGCAGAGCACGCCCGAGCTGTCGACCGTCAGCTCGCCGTAGCGGCTGTCGATGCGGTAGAATTCGCCGTCGAAGCCGAGCATGGTGCCGCTCAGCTCGATGCCGCCGTCGCGCGAGCGCAGGGTGACGTCCTGGGCTTCGGCGGGTGTGGGAAAAAGGAAGCCTGAAAGGGCGCCCGGAATGAAAAGTGCGGCGATGATCGCCGCACGGACCTGTCGCATCGGGGCCTCTTGACCGCTCGTTCTAGTTGGCGGCGATCTTCAGGTCTTCGAGCAGGTTTTTCAACACCAGAAAGTCACCGGCGGCGCTGCAATCGGGCATTGCGAGCGTCAGGTCGCTGGCCCGCAGGCTGCGGCCCAGACGGCGTTGCAGCGTCTGCGCCTCGAGCCCCCGGCCGCAGTTGGCCTCGGTGATCTTGGCCTCGATGGTGAGCGTGACCGCGCCGGCTTTCTTCGCGGCGGCGGCGGGGAAGGTGTAGACCTCGGCCATGCGCGCCTCGGGGCTCGCCGCATCGCCGAGCCGGGTCAGGAAGCCGCCCTCGCCGCGTGCTGTGCGGGTCAGGTCACCGGCGGCGGCGGCCCAGACGTGGCCGGCCTCATCGCCCGCCGCGCCGAACTCGTTGGCGTGCAGGGCCAGCCCGCTCTCGCCGCGCCATTGCAGGGCGATGCGGTCGTAGAACGGCAGGGCGGGCACGTCGGTTGTCGCGGTGGCGCCTGCGCCGCTGGCGAAGGAGGCGATGAAGAGCGCGTGTTCGGCCAGCGCAGGCACCTCGACGCGGAGCGTGCCGTCGGGCTGGGTCACCTCGGTGAACATCAGCCCGCTGTGGTGGATGGTTACCCGCTCGGAGGCAAAGCAGGGCGCCTCGAGGTCGAGCGCGACCATGGCCCCGGCGCCGGTGCGCGCAGACAGGGTGACGGCGCAATCGGCGGGGCGGGCCTCGGTTTCCTGAGGCAGGATCGCGGGGGGAGAGCTGGGCTCGGCCACGGCGGCGGCAAGCCGCACCTGCGGCGCGGGCAGGCTGGCCTCGGCGGCGCGGTCAGAGGGCAGGGCAGGCAGGCGGGGCGAGGAGGTGTCCTCGATCTGCGAGATCTGCATGGCCCCGGCGCGCTTGCTGCGGGAGTCGTGCTGCTGCATCGCAAAGCCGATGCTCACGGCGGCGCAGAGCGTCACAACTGCAAGTCTGTAGGTCTTGATCCGTCCCATGATCGTCCCCGGCACTGAACTCGTACAGGAAACAATCTGCCCCGAAAAAGAGGCATGGTTGCGGCGGCGGGGTGGAGTCATCGGGGCGGACGCGGGGCATTTTCGCCCCGGGCCCGCCCCGGACAGTCGGTCGTCGGTGTCAGTGCCGGGTCAGGCGAGGCTGCCGTGGCAATGCTTGAACTTCTTGCCCGAGCCGCAGGGGCAGGGGTCGTTGCGGCTGGGGTTGCCCCAGGTCGCCGGGTCGGTCTCGTCGAAGCCCGCCACCAGCGGCTCGTGGGCTTCCGGGATGCCCGCGGTTTCGCTCGGTCCGACCGCATGGGCCTGAGCGGCGGCGCGCTGCTGCTGCGCCTGCTGCTCGGCCATCTGCTGCAGCATCTGTTTCTGCTCTTCCTCGCTCATCGGCCGGACGCGGCCGAGCTGCTCGGTGACGCGCTCGCGCAGCGACTCGAGCATCGTCTCGAAGAGCTGGAAGGCCTCGGTCTTGTACTCGTTCAGCGGGTCTCGCTGCGCGTAGCCGCGGAAGCCCACCACCGAGCGCAGGTGCTCGAGCGTCAGAAGGTGCTCGCGCCACTTGGTGTCGATGGTCTGCAGCAGAACCTGCTTCTCGATCTGGCGCATGGTCTCGGGGCCGAAGGCTTCGGCCTTGTCGGCCATCTGCTTGTCGGTGGCCTCCTCGATGCGCTCGCGGATGGTCTCGGCGTCGACGCCCTCTTCGTCGCCCCAGGCGATGACCGGCAGGTCGATGCCCAGCTTCTCGATGCAGGCGGCGTAGAGCCCCTGCATGTCCCACTGGTCGGCATAGGCCTTGGCGGGCGCATAGGTCTCGACCAGCTCGTCGATGACCTCGTGGCGCATGTCCTCGGCGATCTCCGACAGGTCCTTGGCTTCCATGATCTCCAGACGCTGCGCGAAGATCACCTTGCGCTGGTCGTTCATCACGTCGTCGAACTTCAGGAGCTGCTTGCGGATGTCGAAGTTGCGGCCCTCGACCTTCGCCTGCGCGCGCTCCAGCGACTTGTTCACCCAGGGGTGGATGATCGCCTCGCCTTCCTTCATGCCGAGCTTGGTCAGCACCTTGTCGAGCCGCTCCGAGCCGAAGATGCGCATCAGGTCATCTTCGAGCGACAGGTAGAAGGAGCTGCGGCCCGGGTCGCCCTGGCGGCCCGAACGGCCGCGCAGCTGGTTGTCGATGCGGCGGCTCTCGTGGCGCTCGGTGGCCAGCACGAAGAGACCGCCGGCCTCTTTCACCTTGGCCTCGGCCTGGGCATGTTCGGTCTCGATGCGGGCGCGGATCTCTTCGGGGTCGGCCTCGGGGTCGGCGGCGATGGCCTCCATCACCAGGAACTCGAAGTTGCCGCCCAGTTTGATGTCGGTGCCGCGCCCAGCCATGTTGGTCGCGATGGTGATCGCGCCCAGCTTGCCGGCGTCGGCGACGATCTGCGCTTCCTGCTCGTGCTGGCGGGCGTTGAGAACGTTGTGCGTCAGCCCGGCCTTGGTGAGGAGCTGCGACAGCAGCTCGGACTTTTCGATCGAGGTGGTGCCGACGAGAACCGGCTGGCCCTTCTCGTGCGCCTTCTTGATCTCTTCGGTGATCGCCGCGTACTTCTCGCCCGTCGTGCGGTAGACCTTGTCGTCGTCGTCGATCCGGGCGATCGGCCGGTTGGTCGGAACCTCGACCACGCCCAGCTTGTAGATTTCGGCAAATTCCTCGGCCTCGGTCAGCGCCGTGCCGGTCATGCCGCCCAGCTTGTCGTAGAGGCGGAAGTAGTTCTGGAAGGTCACGCTGGCGAGGGTGACGTTCTCGGGCTGGATCTGGCAGCCTTCCTTCGCCTCGATCGCCTGGTGCAGGCCATCCGAGAGGCGGCGGCCGGCCATCATCCGGCCGGTGAATTCGTCGATCAGCACCACCTGCCCGTCGCGGACGATGTAGTCCTTGTCGCGGGTGTAGAGCTTGTGCGCGCGCAGGCCCTGGTTCACGTGGTGCACCACGGTGGTGCTTTCCGGATCGTAGAGCGTCTGGCCCTCGGGAAGGATGCCACGGCGGTGCAGCATCTCTTCGAGTGCCTCGTTGCCCTCGTCGGTGAAGGTGACGTTGCGGCTCTTCTCGTCGAGCGTGTATCCGTCCTCGGGTAGCTCGGGGATCAGCCGGTCGATGGCGACATAGAGGTCCGAGCGGTCCTGGCTGGGGCCGGAGATGATCAGCGGGGTCCGGGCCTCGTCGATGAGGATCGAGTCCACCTCGTCGACCACGGCGAAGCCATGGCCGCGCTGCATCATCTGGTCCAGCTCGGACTTCATGTTGTCGCGCAGGTAGTCGAAGCCCAGCTCGTTGTTGGTGGCGTAGGTGATGTCGCAGGCATAGGCCTGCTTCTTCTCGGCCTCGGGCTGCTGCGGGTAGACCACGCCCGTGGTCATGCCGAGGGCGGCAAACACCTTGGACATCCATTCGGCGTCACGGCGGGCGAGGTAGTCGTTCACCGTAACCACGTGCACGCTCTTGCCCGAGAGGGCGTTGAGGTACGATGGGAAGGTGGCGACCAGCGTCTTGCCTTCACCGGTCTTCATCTCGGAGATGTTACCCTGGTGCAGGAAGACGCCGCCCATGAGCTGCACGTCGAAGGCCCTCAGGCCGAGCGCGCGCTTGGCCGCCTCGCGGCAGTTGGCAAAGGCTTCCGGCAGCAGGGCATCGAGGCTTTCGCCATCGGCAAAGCGCTTGCGGAACTCCTCGGTCTTGGCGATCAGCCCGGCGTCGTCGAGCGCCTCGTATTCGGGCTCAAGCGCGTTGATCTTGGCGATCAGAGGTCGGGTGGCCTTGATCTTGCGGTCGTTCGGGGTGCCGAACACCGTCCGCGCGAGTTTTCCCATTCCGAGCATGTGGCCTGCCTGTCCTGTCTGACAAAGTCGTGTTCCGCGTGAGGCATCCGCTTGCCCGCCTCGCACTCAACCCATATGACACAGGGGAACGACCGGCCTTGCAGAGCCTTCAGGCGATGTAAGCGGCGGGTTGGTAAGTGTCAACGCCGCCCGGTGGCGGGCGGCCAACTGGAAGGACGCCTAGATGCCCAAAACCCTCACCACATTGGGGGCGGCTGCGCTCGCCCTGACCCTCGCGCTGCCGCTTCACGCCCAGGATCAGGCTGGGGCGCAGACCGAGGAGCTGAGCGCCGACACCGTCGTGGCCACGGTGAATGGCACGGACATCACTCTCGGCGAGATGCTTGTCGTGCGCGCGACGCTGCCCGAGCAGTACCAGCAGCTTCGCGATGACGTTCTCTGGGACGGCATCCTCGACCAGCTCGTGCAGCAGGAAGTGCTGGCACAGGACGAGAAAGCTGTCGAAACCAAGCGCGTCGATCTCTCGCTGAAAACCGAGCGCCGCACGCTGATGGCCTCCGAGACCGTGTCCGCCGTGGCCGAAGCCGCGGTGACCGACGAGGCGCTGAAGGCGGCCTATGAGGCGCAGTACTCCGGGGATCAGGGCCAGGAATTCAACGCCTCGCACATCCTCGTGGAGTCCGAGGACGAGGCCAAGGCCATCATCGAGGAGCTGAACGGCGGCGCTGACTTCGCGGAAGTTGCGAAGGAAAAGTCGACCGGCCCCTCGGGCCCCAACGGCGGCGAGCTCGGCTGGTTCAGCAAGGGCATGATGGTCGAGCCCTTCGAGGCGGCGGTTGCGACCATGGAACCGGGCGCGATCTCGGATGCGCCGGTGCAGACCCAGTTCGGCTGGCACGTGATCAAGCTTAACGAGACCCGCGCCAAGGCAGCGCCGGAACTCGATGAGGTGCGCGACCAGCTCTCCCAGCAGGTGCAGCAGGACGCCGTGGCGGCCTATGTGGAAGAGGCCCAGGCCGGCGCCGAGATCACCCGCACCGCAGCGGGCGACGTCGATCCTTCGGTTCTGTCGAACCTCGAGCTGCTGGAGGACTGAGTGGCCAAGACCCTCGCCGTTTCCCCGTTGGCCCCTGCGGCCTTTCCCGACCTGCCGGTGATCGACGGGGTGCGTTTCGCCTCCGTCGCGGCGGGGGTGCGCTACGCGGGGCGCACCGACGTCATGCTGGCCCTGCTCGACGCAGGCAGCACCATGGCGGGGGTCTTCACCCGCTCTGCCACGCGGTCGGCCCCCGTGCTCGACTGCCAGGCCAAGATCGGCGGCGCCTCGGACCAGGGCGCCGCGATTATCGTGAACTCGGGCAACTCCAACGCCTTCACCGGCAAGAACGGCATCGAGTCCACCCGCGCGGTGACCTCGGCCGTGGCCGCGGCGACGGGACTGCCCGAGGCGCGGGTCTTCTCCTCCTCGACCGGGGTGATCGGCGAGCCGCTGCCGCACGAGCGCATCACCGCCAAGGTGGATGAGCTGGTGTCCTCGCTCGACGCGGATGGCATCGCCGGCGCGGCCAAGGCGATCATGACCACCGACACCTTTCCCAAGGGCTCGACCGTCACGGTCGACCTGCCCGGCGGGCCGGTGAAGATCGCCGGTATCGCCAAGGGCTCGGGCATGATCGCGCCCGACATGGCGACCATGCTGGTCTATGTCTTCACCGACGCCAAGGTGCCGCAGCCGCTGCTGCAGAAGCTGGTCAGCCAGATCAACGACCGCAGCTTCAACTGCATCACGGTCGACAGCGACACCTCCACCTCCGACACGCTGCTCATGGGCGCCACCGGCGCCTCGGGCGTCGAGGTGACCGAGGCTGACACCGCCTTTGCCGAGGCGCTCGAGGCGGTCTTCCTCGATCTCGCGCACCAGGTGGTGAAGGACGGCGAGGGGGCGACCAAGTTCGTCACCGTCGAGGTGACCGGCGCCGCCAGCGATGCCGATGCGCGCACCCATGCCATGGCCATCGCCAACTCGCCGCTGGTCAAGACCGCCATCGCCGGCGAGGATCCGAACTGGGGCCGCATCGTCATGGCAATCGGCAAGTCCGGCGCGGCGGCGGATCGTGATCTGCTGACCATCCGCTTCGGCGATGTCCTCGTCGCCGAGAAGGGCTGGGTTTCGCCGGACTACCGCGAGGAAGACGGCGCCGGGCTGATGAAGGAGCCGGAGATCACCATCTCGGTCGATCTCGGGCTTGGGCAGGGCACGTCCACCGTCTGGACCTGTGACCTGACCCACGGCTACATCTCGATCAACGCCGACTACCGCTCCTGAGCGGTTGCCTCTCGTGCGAGAGGCACATATCCCAAGGAACGCGAGGGGCAGCGCCCCTCGCGTTTTCACATCTGACGGAAGCGCCCCATGAAGAAAATCGTTCTTGTCTCCGCCGTTGCCCTCATCGACGTCGAGGGGCGCGTGCTGCTGGCGCAGCGGCCCGAGGGCAAGTCCATGGCGGGGCTCTGGGAGTTTCCGGGCGGCAAGGTCGAGCCGGGCGAGACCCCCGAGGCCGCGCTGATCCGCGAATTGCACGAAGAGCTCGGCATCGAGACCTGGGACAGCTGCCTTGCGCCGCTGACATTTGCCTCTCACGCTTATGATGATTTCCACCTGCTGATGCCGCTTTTTGCCTGCCGCAAATGGCAGGGCGTGCCGCAGGCCCGAGAAGGGCAGGTGCTGAAATGGGCACGGGCACGGGAGCTGACCGACTATCCGATGCCGCCCGCGGATGTTCCGCTGATCCCGATTCTCAGAGATTTGCTCTGATCAAGGATTTTCTGACGTCTCTGGGTAGATGATTAGAAATTCAGCGAAAAAATATGCGGCTTTGCCTATCTATGAAACAGTTTTGTGCAACTTTTATGTAGTTTTGACCTACGCCCTAAGGTAAAACTGCTCTACCAAGTTTCTTAGTTGAGGACACAACATGCTGCGCACCATCATCATGGGTAGCTGCATTTCGGTCCAGGGCTTTCTTGAGAAGACCCTTCCCGATGGACGTCTCGTCGTCCGCGTCGGGCAGCAGGTCTTCACCGGGCGCCCGGTCTGATTGCACGCCCCCTAGAAGTCAACGACATGCGAGTCGCCTGAAAGGGCGGCTCGTTTTTTTTTGTGCCGGGCTTTTCGCCCGGCTTTCGCATTTGCCCCGCCCCGCCGACACGATTGCGCTACGGTGCCCGCGAGATTTCCGATTTCGGCAAAAGAGAAGGGCCGGCGATTTTGATCGCCGGCCCTTTCTGAATTCATCCGCCCCAATGGGGCAGGGGAGATCAGAGCGAACGCTCGACTTCCTCGCGCTCGAAGATCTCGATGACATCGTTGGGGCGGATGTCGTCGTAGTTCTCGAAGGCCATGCCGCATTCCTGGCCGGACTGCACTTCGGCAACCTCGTCCTTGAAGCGCTTGAGGGTCTTCAGCGTGCCTTCGTGGATCACCACGTTGTCGCGCAGCAGGCGGACGCCTGCGGAGCGGCGGGCGACGCCCTCGGTGACCAGGCAGCCGGCGACCTTGCCGACGTTGGACACCTTGAAGACTTCCTTGATGTTCGCGTAGCCGATGAAGTTCTCGCGGATTTCGTTCGACAGCAGGCCGGAGGCCGCCGCTTTCACATCGTCCACGAGGTCGTAGATCACCGAGTAGTAGCGGATCTCCACGCCCTTCTGGTTGGCGCCGTTACGGGCCGGAGCGTTGGCACGGACGTTGAAGCCGATGACCGGGCAGCCCGACGCTTCGGCGAGGCCGATGTCGGTCTCGGTGATCGCGCCCACACCGGAGTGGATGACGCGCACGCGCACCTCGTCGTTGCCGACCTTCTCGAGCGCCTGGACGATCGCTTCGGTCGAGCCCTGCACGTCCGCTTTCACGATAACGGGCAGTTCCGAGACGCTTTCGTCGTCCTTGGCCTTCTGCATCAGCTGTTCCAGGGTCGTCGCGGCACCGGCTGCGGCACGCTTCTCTTTCGAGACGTGTGCACGGTACTCGGCGATTTCGCGGGCCTGCGCCTCGGTCTCGGTGACGTTGAGAACGTCGCCGGCCTCGGGCGTGCCGTTGAGACCCAGCACCTCGACGGGCACCGACGGGCCGGCTTCCTGAACGCGCTCACCCTTGTCGTTGATCAGCGCACGGACCTTGCCGTACTGCTCACCGACGACGAAGATGTCGCCCTGACGGAGCGTGCCGTTCTGCACCAGAACGGTGGCAACCGGACCGCGGCCCACGTCGAGCTGCGCTTCGATGACGGCACCCTGTGCGGCGCGGTCGGGGTTGGCCTTGAGCTCGAGGATCTCGGCCTGCAGCGCGATGGCTTCGAGCAGCGCGTCGAGGCCCTTGCCGGTCTTGGCCGACACCTCCACGTCCTGCACGTCGCCCGACATCTCTTCGACGACAACCTCGTGCTGGAGAAGGTCGGTGCGCACCTTGGTCGGGTTCGCATCGGGCTTGTCGCACTTGTTGATCGCCACGATCATCGGGACGCCGGCCGCTTTCGCGTGGCTGATTGCCTCGACGGTCTGCGGCATCACCGCGTCGTCCGCCGCAACCACCAGCACCACGATGTCCGTCACCTGTGCACCACGCGAGCGCATCGAGGTGAAGGCCGCGTGGCCCGGCGTGTCGAGGAACGACAGGACCGCACCGCTGTCGGTGGTCACCTGGTAGGCACCGATGTGCTGCGTGATGCCGCCGGCTTCGCCGGAGGTCACGTTGGCGTTGCGGATGGCGTCGAGCAGCGAGGTCTTGCCGTGGTCGACGTGGCCCATGATGGTGATGACCGGCGGGCGTGCCTGCAGGTCCTCGGGCTTGTCTTCCTCGATCTTGATCACGTCTTCGACGTCGGCGTCGGACACGCGGGTCACGCGGTGGCCGAACTCTTCGATGATCAGTTCCGCGGTGTCGGCGTCGATCGACTGGTTCTGAGTCGCCATGATGCCGCTCTGCATCAGCGATTTCACCACGTCCGCGACGCGTTCCGCCATGCGGTTCGCCAGCTCGGCGACGGTGATCGCCTCGGGGAGCTGAACGTCACGCACGACCTTCTCGCGCTGCTGGCTGCCGCCCATCGCCTTCTGACGCGCACGCTCCTGCTTGCGCTTCATCGCGGCCATGGACTTCTGCCGGCCACCTTCGCCGCCCAGAGCCTGGTTCAGCGTCAGCTTGCCGGAACGGCGCGCGCCGTCATCGCGGCCACGAGCCGACCGGCCACGCTCTTCGCGCTCGCGTTCGGCCTTGCGCTGCGGCTGTGCCGCCGGCTTGGCCGAGGCGGGCGCGCCGCCGGCGCGTGCCGGACCTGCTGCCGCATCGTTGCCGGCCGCTCCCGCGGCCTTCTTGGGCGCGGCGTCTGCCTTCTTGGCAGCTTCCGCCGCCTCGGCAGCTTCGCGGGCCTTGCGCGCTTCTTCCTCGGCTTTCGCCTTGGCACGCTCTTCGGCCTCGCGCTGCTCGCGCTCCTTCTGTTCCTTTTCGGCGCGCAGGCGCTCACGCTCTTCGGCGCGGGCCTTTTCCTCGGCCTCGCGCTGAGCAGCCTCTTCGGCTTCGCGCGCCTTGGCGGCCTGCAGCGCGCGCAGACGGCGTTCCATCTCCGAGTCGGAAATGCCCGCCGGGCGCTTGCCCGAACCACCATGCGATCCGCCGCCCGAACCCTTTGCACCGCCAGCGGCGCCCGTTTTCGGGACCACGACGCGTTTGCGCTTGGTTTCCACCACGACGTTCTTTGTGCGGCCGTGGCTGAAGCTCTGCTTCACGTTCCCCGAGTGGGACCCGCCGCGCAAACCCAAAGTCTTCTTGCCGTCGTTATCGCTCATTAAGATTCTCTTATCCTTTCCGGCGGCCCTTGCCGCCCGCGGCAGCCCCTGCTGCCGTTTTCGCGTCTGCCGATGCGACGCGCAGGCCCTTCAAACGTTGGGCCTCCTCTACAACACGTTTGGTGAGTCCACCAGCGCCAAGCGCGGCATGTATCACCTTTTCACGTCCAAAGGCCAGCCCCAGCTCGTCTGCGGTGAGCCAGCCGATGTAGTTCCCCCCGTAGGGAGTACTCAATTTCGTCTTCCCGCGGGCCGATCCGTCTTCGGCCTGGATCAGGACACGGGCTTCCTCTTTCATCAGCCAGTCCTTCACCTTCTCGTAGCCGGAGACGGCACCGCCGCCCTTGCGGGCGAGGCTGATCAGCTCGACCACCCGGCGGGCCAGCATGCCCTCCACGAGGTCGGGCAGCCCGTCCGGGACGGTGACCGGGGCCTTGGCCGCGCGGGCAAAGAGACCCTTGCCCGCAGCCTTTTCCAGGGCCTTTCGATCGGCCGAGACCCAGATGCCCCGGCCGGGCAGCTTGCCCGCGAGGTCTGGGACGACCTGACCCTCGGGCCCGACCACGAACCGGATCAGGCCGCCCTTGGGATCCACATCGCCGGTGGCGATGCAGCGCCGTTCGGGCCCGTCTGCTCTGTCCTTATCCTGACCTCCGCGACTCATCTGGGGTTCAGGCCTCCGCCTCGTCGGACTCGTCATGCTCGGCGTCGAGCTCATCGCCCTCTGCCGCGCTGGCAACCAGTTCTTCGGGGTCGACCCAGCCCAGCATCACGCGGGCGGTCATGATCAGATTCTGCGCTTCGTCGAGGTCCACGCCGAATTTCTCGAGCAGGCCGTCGTCTTTCTGGCGCTGGCCGTCGACCGTGGTCCAGCCACCGGCCAGTTCCCAGTCGGCGCAGGTGGCGAAATCTTCGAGCGACTTGATGTCGTCTTCCGCCAGTGCCTCTACCATCTGGGGAGTGAGGCCCTCGAATTCAATAAGGCTCTCTTCAACTCCCAGCTCGCGCGCCTTCTCGAGCGCCTTGCGGGCCTGCTCCTCGAGGAATTCGCGGGCGCGGGTCTGCAGCTCTTCGGCGGTGCCTTCGTCGACGCCGTCGATGACCAGCAGCTCGTCGAGCTCGACGTAGGCCACCTCCTCGAGGTTGGTGAAGCCTTCGGCCACCAGCAGTTGGGCAAAGAACTCGTCGACGTCCAGCGTGTCCATGAACAGCTTGGTGCGCTCTTCGAATTCTTTCTGGCGGCGGGAGGACTCTTCTTCCTCGGTCATGATGTCGATGTCGAGGCCGGTCAGCTGCGACGCGAGGCGCACGTTCTGGCCGCGGCGACCGATGGCCAGCGACAGCTGCTCGTCGGGCACGACGACCTCGATGCGCTCGGCATCCTCGTCCAGAACCACTTTCGACACTTCGGCCGGCTGCAGCGCGTTGACGAGGAAGGTCGGCATGTCCTCGTTCCACGGGATGATGTCGATCTTTTCACCCTGGAGTTCGTTCACAACGGCCTGCACGCGGCTGCCGCGCATACCGACGCAGGCCCCGACCGGGTCGATCGAGCCGTCGTAGGAGATCACGCCGATCTTCGCGCGCGAGCCGGGGTCACGAGCCACGGCCTTGATCTCGATGATGCCGTCGTAGATTTCCGGCACTTCCATCTTGAACAGCTCGGCCATGAACTCTGGCGCGGTGCGCGACAGGAAAATCTGCGGGCCGCGGGCCTCGCGGCGCACGTCCTTGACGTAGCAGCGGATGCGGTCGCCGGGGCGGTAGCTCTCGCGGCCGATCTTCTCGTTGCGGCGCAGGATGGCTTCGCCACGGCCCACGTCGACGATGACGTTGCCGTATTCCTCGCGCTTGACCTGACCGTTGATGATCGTGCCCTGGCGGTCCTTGAATTCCTCGTACTGGCGATCACGCTCGGCTTCGCGCACCTTCTGCAGGATCACCTGCTTGGCGCTCTGCGCGGCGATGCGGCCGAGGTCCACCGGCGGGACTTCCTCGACATAGGTGTCACCGACCTGCGGATCGGCCATGTATTGCTTGGCCTGCTGGACGGTCATCTCGGCCTGGTAGTTCTCGAGGAGCTCGTCCTCGACCACCGTGCGCACGCGGGTGAAGGTGGCGCGACCGGTCTTGCGGTCGATCTTCACGCGGATGTCCATCTCCGAGCCATAGCGGCTCTTGGCGGCGCGGGCGAGGCTCTCCTCCATCGCTTCAATCACCAGCGAGGGGTCGATCATTTTCTCGCGAGCGACGGCTTCGGCGGTCTGCAGAAGCTCGAGCTGGTTGGCAGAGGTGATTGCCATGGTCTTAGTCCTCCTGAGCGGCCGCGTCGTCGGCCTCGATGTCGTCGAATTTGGTTTCGTCCACTTCCTGCGCCTTGCGGGCACGGAGCATGTCTCGGATCAGGTCGTCGGTGAGCACCAGCTTGGCGTCCGACAGCCAGTCGAATTGCAGGCCGATGGTCTGCTCTTCGTCGCCGTTCTCGATGTTGAGCAGCACTTCGTCGCCCTCGACTCCGGCGATCACGCCGCGCCAGCGCTTGCGGCCGTCGATCATCTCGGCGGTTTCGATCTTCACCTCGTAGCCCTCGAAGGTCTCGAAGTCCTTCAGGCGGGTCAGCGGGCGGTCGATGCCGGGCGAGGAGACCTCGAGCGTGTAGGCGTCGATGATCGGATCCTCGACGTCGAGCACGGCAGAGACCGCGGTGGAGATGTCGGCGCATTCATCGACTTCGATGCCGCCCTCGGGGCGTTCGGCCATGATCTGCAGGGTGGCGGTCTTGCCCCCCATGAGACGGAGCCGCACGAGTTCGAACCCCATGTCCTCGATGACGGGGCCGACGATCTCGGCGAGGCGCTTGTCGAGCGATGATTTGGCGATGAGGTCGGTCATTTTCTCCGACTCCTTCGGAAACAAAAATACGGGCGCGCGGCCCGTCGGTGTTTCCCGGTGGAGCTTCGGTGCAGGACCGACGCGCCGCTGTTGAAGGGGCATATACGTGTCTGCAGCGGATTTCGCAAGGGTGATTCACCCAAGGGGCGGGAGGTAGGTTCCCCCGGCGCGGGCCGCGTCCTTCGGCATGGGGCAGCGCGTCATGAGCCCGTCACGCAATCCTCTTCCCATGCGGTCTTCAATGACGCTTCATGGGCTCGCGGGAACGCAGGACCGCCCCGCGAAGTTACGACCCGTGTACCCGCACATGAGGATGCTTCATGCAAATCTTCCGTTGTCCCGCCTGTTCCAGCCCGGTCTACTTCCACAATCTGGCCTGCGGATGCGGGCAGGAGGTCAGTTTCGATCCCGACACGCAGTCCATGATCGCGGGCGCCGCGCATTGCGCCAACCGCGACGATATCGCCTGCAACTGGGTGGCCGAACAGGGCGGGCTCTGCCGTTCCTGCGCAATGACCGAGACGGTGCCCGACCTGCGCGCCGAGCAGAACCTGCCGCTCTGGGAAGAAAGCGAGTCGGCCAAGCGGCGGATGCTCGCCGAGCTGTCGCGCTGGGGCTGGTTCACCCCCGTCGATTCCGGCGCGCGCCCGGTGTTCCGCATGCTTTCGGAGGAGACGCTTCACGGCGGGGCCGATGTGATCATGGGCCATGCCGACGGGATCATCACGATCAATGTCACCGAGGCGAGCGACGCGGTCCTGGCGCACCGGCAGGCGCAGTTCGGCGAGCTCTACCGCACCATGCTGGGCCACATGCGGCACGAGATGGCGCATTTCCTGTTCCTGCGGCTGGCCGAGGATCCGGCCTTCCTCGACGATTTCCGGGCGCTGTTCGGCGACGAGCGGGCGGACTACGGCGCGGCGCTGCAGCGGCACTACGACGCGCCGATGGAGCCGGGCGCGCAGTACATCACCACCTATGCCACCGCGCATCCGCACGAGGATTGGGCCGAGACCCTCGCGCATCTGCAGCACCTCGTGTCGATGCTCGACAGCGGCGTGGCCAGCGGGCTGCGTCTGCCCGAGAGCCCGGCGGACGGGTATGATCCCTACCTCGAGGCGGACACCGAGGTGCTGATCACCCGCGCCGTGCACCTGTCGATCGCGGTGAACCACGTGAACCGGGCGCTGGACCTGCCCGATCTCTACCCCTTCGTGCTGACCCAGCCGGTGCGCGAGAAGATGGCGCTCGCGCACCGGTGGCTGCGGCGCCTCTGAGGCGCGGGGTCAGCCCGGAAGCGAGGCGGCGCTGCGTGCGGCGTGGCGGAAGATCTCCGCATCCGCGCCGGTGGCGCGCCGCGCGAGACGGCTGAGCGCGCCCTCGGCGCGGGCGGGGGTCTCGCTCAGCCGCTCGAGCCGCGCCAGGGCGGCTTTCAGAGCCCGGCGTTCTGCGGCGGGCGTTTCGGGATGTGCGAGGATCTCATGTGCGCGCATGGTCGCATGGCCGAGGTCGAGCAGCGCCAGCCCGCTGTCCAGCGCATCGCGCTGCGCCCGGGCCGAACGTTCGGTCAGGCGGAAGAGCCTCAGCATCCGATGATAGAGCCGGGCCCGCCAGACCGCGCGGTGCCGCAGCGCGTCCGCGTCACCGGCGAGCGCCGCCACGTCGTGCAGCATCATCTTTGCAAGCGTCACCTGCTTGCGGCGCAGGGTCGGCGGGTAGATCGTCCGGTAGGCCACCAGCGCGGCCAGCGGCGCGGCGACCACGGCGAGAGCCATCATCACCGAGGTGCCGAAATCGCCGGTAAGCGGCAGCGTCGGGTGCAGCAGGAGCAGCATCACCATGTTGTAGTCGAAGCTGACCTTCATGCCCCGGTCGTGCGTGCCGAGCAGACCGCCCAGCAAGATGAAGGGCAGGATCATTGCCACCAGCTGCCAGTCGGCACTGGCGTGGGGCCAGATCAGCCAGCGGA
This sequence comes from Alloyangia pacifica, assembly GCF_020524285.1. GTDB lineage: Bacteria > Pseudomonadota > Alphaproteobacteria > Rhodobacterales > Rhodobacteraceae > Salipiger > Salipiger pacificus_B. The sequence goes on along the minus strand of NZ_JAIVKX010000008.1, from coordinate 247,869 downwards.
TCGCCAGCGCCATGCTCGCGCCCATGAGCTGTCCGAGGAACACGAAGGGCAGCATGGCGATCGGGTTCTCGAAGGTGGTGAAGATCGAGATCATGATCGACATGCCGAGCAGCAGGAAGGCGCCGGCGGCGAAGCCGGTGACCTGCCAGAGCGCGCCGAACAGCAGCAGGGCGCCGGTGGCGCGGATTGCCGCCTCGCGCGCGCCAATCCAGTCGCGGTGCAGCACCACCGGCAGCGCGTCCTCTGCGGCGGGACGTGCGCGGTTCTCGGGCGCGCGCCAGTCGGCGAGCGCGCGGACCAGAGGCCGCAGCGTGTCGGAGATGTCGGGCAGGGCGGCGGCGCGCTCGAGCGCGGCCTGCGCTGCGGCGCTGTCATCCGCCCGCAGGGCGGCTGCGGCCTCGCTCAGCGCAAGGCGGGCAGACTCGGGAAGTTCGGGGCGATCCTGCCCGCGGCGCCAGAGCAGCACCGATAGCGCGGTCGACAGCAGGGCGCGGCTGGCCCGGGTCTCGCGGTGCGAGCGCAGCGAGCCGGCGGCATGGGGGTCGAGCGCCTCTTCCGCCGCCGCCATGGCGGAGATCAGCTGCCGCGCGGCCTCGGGGTCGGACGCAGGGGCGGCGAGCTGGTCGCATAGATCGGCGAGCAGCCCGCGGATGCGCCGGCGCAGGGCGCTGCCGTCGGCCGCCGGGGCAAACAGCCAGCCGACCACCAGTGCCGAAAGCACGCCCACCAGCACCGTCGCCATCCGGTCGGCGCCGAGCGTCCAGACGTTCTCGGGGTGGCCGACATCGAGCAGGGCGACCATCGCGGCGGTATAGCCGGCCAGCACCGTGCCATAGGCGATGAAACCGCGTGCGAGGTTGGCCAGCCCGGTGCAGAGCCCGACCCAGAGCGCCAACCCGATGACCAGCAGGGCCGGATGAACCTGCATGGCAAGGATCAGGCCGATCCCCGCGAGCGTGCCGATCACCGTCCCGGCAAAACGGAACAGCCCCTTTTCCAGCAACTGCCCGCGCATCGGCTGGGACGCCGCCCAGACGGTCATCCCGGCCCATTGCGGGTGCTCCAGCCCCAGCAGCCAGGCGATGACCAGCGCCAGGCAGGCTGCGAGGGCGGTGCGCAGGGAAAAGACGAAGCGGGCGCGGTCGAATCCGAGCCGGCGGAATGAATCGGTCATGCGGTCACCTCTTCGGTCAATATCGCCTCGGCGCGGGCGGCGATGCGCGCGAATCCGTCGAGCATGGCCAGGGTTTCCTTGTCGTCCAGGTCGCCGAGCAGCTCGTTTTCGGCCTGTAGCAGCATGGCGCGGATGCGGGCCAGCTCGTCGCGGCCTTCGGCGGTCAGGTGGATGCGGCGGGCGCGGCGGTCCGCCGGGTCGACCCGGCGCTCGACGAGGCCGCGCGCTTCGAGCAGGTCGAGCAGCCGCACCAGTGTCGAGGTGTCGAGCCCGATCCGCGCAGCGAGGTCGCGCTGGCTGATGCCGTCCCCACCTTCGGCAAGATGCACGAGCGGGCGCCAGGTGGCATCGGTCAGCCCGGCTTCGGCCAGGTGCTTGTCGACCACCCTGTGCCACTGCCGGGCAAGGGTCACGAAGGCAAAGCCGAAACGATCGCGGGGGGAGGATGTCTGGGTCATGATATGCATGTACTCAGCAATGATTGGTAATGCAAACTAAATGATGCCGCAGCGGCAGCGGACAAATGTCGCAGCCTCGGGGCGACAGGCAGGCAAGGGCACGCGCTCGCCGCCCCGTGAACGGGGCGCGGATTGCGCCGGGGGGCGGCGCGGTCTACTCTCCACGCCAAGCAAACAACTGGAGGCGGCATGGCGGGCAAGGCAATCGGGACACTTCGCGGCACGGTTCTCGCGCTTGCGCTTATGGCGGCAGGAGCGGCTTCGGCCGAGAGCCTTTCGGGCGACTATCTCGCGGCGCGGCAGGCCAGCTTCGCCGGCGACTTCAAGGCCGCGGCCCGCTACTACGGCGAGGCGGTCAAGCATGACCCCGAAAACGCCGACCTGCTGGAGCGCGCCTCGCTCGCGAACATCGGGCTCGGCGATTTCGTCCGGGCCGAGGCTCTGGCCGAGCGGCTCACCGCGCTGGGGCACAACAGCCAGATCGGACAGCTGGCCGAGATCGCCGTCCTCGCCCACGAAGAGGATTACGCCGAGCTGCTGACCCGGGTCGAAGAAGACCGCTCTGCCGGACCGCTGATCGACGGGTTGCTGAAAGCCTGGGCCGAGCTTGGCCGCGGCGATGTGAGCGCGGCGCTGGCCTCCTTCGATGCGGTGGCCGAAGAGCGCGGCCTCGCCGGTTTCGCCTCTTATCACAAGGCGATGGCGCTGGCTTCGGTCGGCGACTTCGAGGGTGCCGAGGCGATTTTTGCCGATCCCGCGGGGGGCGGCATGCAGATGACCCGCCGCGCGGTGCTGGCGCAGATCCAGATCCTGACGCAGATCGACCGCCAGGCCGATGCCGTGGCGCTGATCGACGAGGCTTTCGGCCCGCAGCTCGATCCGGGCATGGAAGAGCTGCGCGCCAAGATCGACGCGGGCGAGACGCTGCCCTTCGACATCGTCACCTCGGCCCGAGACGGCATTGCCGAGGTGTTCTTCACCATCGCCGGCGCGCTGGCGAATGAATCCGCCGAGGATTACACGCTGCTGCACGTGCGCGTGGCGGAATACCTGCGCCCCGATCACGTCGGCGCGCTGCTGATGGCGGGCGAGCTGCTGGAGAAGATGGGCCAGTACGAGCTTGCCGCCGCCACCTACCGCCGCGTCCCGCGTGACGATGCCGCCTACCACGTGGCCGAGCTGGGACGGTCCGACGCGCTGCGCGCCGAGGGCAAGCTCGATGCCGCGGTCGAGGTGCTGGAGCAGCTCGCCGACACCCATGGCAGCCTGCCCGCGGTGCAATCGGCGCTGGGCGACCTGATGCGCCAGCTCGAACGCTACGGCGAGGCGATCACCGCCTACGACCGGGCGCTCGCCACCTTCGACGCGCCCGACCCGACGCAGTGGTTCCTCTATTATGCCCGCGGCATCTGCAAGGAGCGGGACGGCAACTGGGAGGCCGCCGAGGCGGACTTCCGCGCCGCGCTTGAGTTCGTGCCGAACCAGCCGCAGGTGCTGAACTACCTTGGCTATTCGATGGTCGAGCATCACGTGAACCTCGACGAGGCGCTGGAGATGATCGAGCGCGCGGTCGAGGCGGAGCCGCAGAGCGGCTACATCGTCGACAGCCTCGGCTGGGCGCTCTACCGGCTGGGTCGCTACGAGGAAGCTGTCGGCCACATGGAGCGCGCCGCCGAGCTGATGGCGGTGGATCCGGTGGTCAACGACCACCTCGGCGATGTCTACTGGGCGGTCGGTCGCAAGACCGAGGCGCGCTTCCAGTGGCAGCGCGCGCTCTCCTTCGTCGGTCACGAGGATGCCTCGGACGATGTCGAGCCCGAGCGCATTCGCCGCAAGCTGGCGGTGGGGCTCGACGCCGTGCTCGCCGAGGAAGGCCGGCCGCCCCTGAAGGTGGCGCATGACCTGGACTGACGTCTTTGCCCCGGCGAAGATCAATCTGACCCTGCACATCACCGGCCAGCGCGACGACGGGTATCACCTGCTCGACTCGCTGGTCGTCTTCGCGCCGGTGGGCGATGCGCTGCGCGTCGCGCCGGCCGCCGATCTGACCCTGCGCCTCGAAGGCCCCGAGGCCGAGGGGCTGCCGGCAAATGGCGACAACCTGGCGCTGCGCGCCGCCGCCATGGTGGGCGAAGGGCAGGGGGCCGAGATCGTGTTGGAGAAGGTGCTGCCGGTGGCCTCGGGCATCGGCGGTGGCTCGGCGGATGCCGCCGCTGCCGCCCGCGCGGTGCTGGCCGGGGCGGGGGCCCTGGACGCTGACGGCCTGACGCGGGCGGAAGCCGCTTTGCTTGTCCTGGGGGCGGACGTGCCGATGTGCATCGCCTCCCGCCCGGTGCGCGTGCGCGGCATCGGCGAGGGGCTTGAACCGGTCGCACTGCCGCCGTTGCCTGCCGTGCTGGTCAACCCGCGGGTGCCGGTCTCGACGCCGCAGATTTTCCGTAGCCTCACCTCGCGCGACAATCCCCCGATGCCCGAGGTGCTGCCCGATTTCCCGGGTGCCGCGGCGTTGATCGACTGGCTGGCGGAGATGCGCAATGACATCGAGCCCGCGGCACGGGCGTTGGAGCCGGTGATCGGCACGGTGCTGTCGGAGCTGCAGGCGCTGCCGGGGTGCCGGCTGGCGCGCATGTCGGGATCGGGGGCAACCTGTTTCGGCCTCTTCACCACGATGGCAGAGGCGGGTGCGGCGGCAGAGGCGCTGCGCGCTGCGCGCCCGGGCTGGTGGGTCGCCGAAGGTCTTCTGGGAGATCAGCAGGCGCGGGCGATGCCGCGCCAAGGCTGAGGCCAAGCCGTGGGGCGCGGGCTCAATAGAGCCGCGCCACCACGAAATCCGCCAGCTCGATCATCACGTCGCGCAGCTCGGATTGCGGCAGCTGCGCCATCGCGGCCTTGGCCTTTTCCGACCAGCCGAGCGCGTCCTCGCGGGTGGCCTCCAGCGCGCCGTGCTTGTTCAGCAGTTCCAGCGCGTGTTCGAGGTCGCCCTCTTCCTGCTTGCCCTTCTCGATGGTGCGCTGCCAGAAGGCGCGCTCCTCGGCGTCTGCGGCGGCCACGGCCTTGATCACCGGCAGGGTCAGCTTGCGCTCGCGGAAGTCGTCACCGACGTTCTTGCCGGTGGCCGAGGTGTCGCCCATGTAATCGAGCAGGTCGTCGGCGATCTGGAAGGCGATGCCGAGCGCATCGCCGTAATCGAAGAGCGCCTGAACCTGTGCCGGATCGGAGCCCGCGATGACCCCACCCACTTCGGTTGCGGCGGAGAAGAGCGCGGCGGTCTTGCCGCGCACCACCTGCAGGTAGATGTCCTCGGTGGTGCCCAGATCCTGCGCCGCGGTGAGCTGCAGCACCTCGCCCTCGGCGATGGTGGCCGCGGCGTTCGACAGGATTTCCAGCACCCGCATGTTGCCGGGCTCGGTCATCAGCTGGAAGCTGCGGGCGAAGAGGTAGTCGCCGACCAGCACCGAGGACTTGTTGTCCCACAGCAGGTTGGCGGTGGGGCGGCCGCGCCGCTGCGCGCTTTCGTCCACCACGTCGTCATGCAGCAAGGTCGCGGTGTGGATGAACTCCACCGTGGCCGCGAGGTGCACGTGGTAGGGGCCGTCGTATTTGCAGATATTCGCCGCGGCGAGCGTCAGCATCGGGCGCAGGCGCTTGCCGCCCGCCTCGACCAGATGCGCGGTCACCTCCGGGATGCGCGGCGCGTGTTTCGAGGCCATCCGCTCGCGGATCAGCGCGTTCACGGCGCCCATCTCATCCGCCAGCATCGTTGCCAGCCGATCATGCGGTTTCGTTTTTGCCGTATCCAAGCCCATCAGACCCCCGTCACAGGCTCGACAAGGCCGGGGCCCTGTCCTTACATCCCCAGTATGGAAGAACTTCTGCGCACCACCGACATCACGCTGATCCCGCTGGCGAAGACCCTCCTAGATGGGCAGGGTATAGACAGCTTTGAGTTGGACGTAAATATGAGCGTCCTCGAGGGGTCTCTCGGCATACTTCCGCGCAGATTGATGGTGCGCAGCGGCGATCTGGAGGCGGCGCAGCGGGTGCTGCGCGACTTCGGAATCTCTTTCGAGGCCGGCGCGTGAGGCGCGACGCCTTCGCCGAGGAGGCGCTAGGATGCGACGATTTCCTCGGCGGTCTGGCGAAGATATGGCAGCCGAAACATGGGTTTGGCTATCGCGCCGGTGTGGATCCCGTGCTGCTGGCCGCGAGCGTCGAGGCGCGACCGGGCGAGGAGGTGCTCGAACTGGGCTGCGGCGCGGCGCCGGCGCTGATCTGCCTTGGTGTGCGGGTGGGCGGGCTGCGCCTGACAGGGGTCGAGCTTCAGCCCGGCTACGCCGCCCTCGCGCGCCGTAACATTGCCGAGAACGGGCTGCAGGGGGACATCCTTGAGGCCGACCTTGCGCATCCGCCCGCGGAGCTGAAGGCGCGGTGCTTCGATCACGTTTTCGCCAATCCTCCCTATTTCGAGCCGGGCAAGCGCAGCGTGTCGCCGGACGCCGGGGTCGAGCTGGCGCAGGCCGGGGCGTTGCCGCTGTCCGACTGGGTCACGCTGGCGGCGCGGCGGCTGAAACCGCGGGGCACGGCGACCTTCGTGCAGCGGGTCGAGCGGCTGCCGGAGCTGGTCTCCGCCCTCAGTGCCAATCTGGGCTCCGTCGAGGTGCTGCCGCTGGCCCCGAGAGAGGGTCGCGCGCCCCGGCTGATTCTCGCGCGGGGACGCAAGGGCGGGCGCGCGGCTTTCCGCCTTTGCCCGCCGCTCGTGCTGCACGCCGGGGCGCGCCACCTTGAAGACGGCGAAGATTATACAAATGTCGTCAAAGCAGCCTTGCGTGACGGAAAACCGATCAGCTTCGACGCCTGAGCGGAGTTCCGAGCATCGGCTTGAGCCTGCGGAAAGCAATGCTGCGGGTGCGGCGTGACAGAATGTAAAAGTTATGCTGCACTGTGTGTGCCCAAAGCAAAAAGGAGGACATAATGAGCTTAACTTCTCACCTGCAGGAACTGAAGAAGAAGCACCAAAACCTCGCCACCACCGTGGAAGAAATGCAGCGCAGTCCTGGGACGGACGACCTGCATGTCGCAGCCCTGAAGAAGCAGAAACTCCGTATCAAGGAAGAGATTAGCCGGCTCTCGGCAGAGGCCACCTGACGCGGCCCGGGCAGGCAGCACCCTCAGGGGCAGCCACCTACCCGCCTGGAGAGCAAACGTGAGAAACCGATCCAAGTGGCCGCCGCGCCCGAGGATCGCAGAGGTTCCGGGCCCGAATCTCCGGGCCCGGGCGGCAGGGCAAGGCGCCGGACGGCGCAGGAACAGCGGCATTTCACAGCACGTCTTTCGACACGCATCCCTTTTCACCCTTGCCAGGATGGTCGCGGCCCCATCGGTCCGCGCAGTCTGGAGGACGTGCGTGCCGTGCCCTGATCAGGACACGCCCTGACAAAGAAAGCGCCCCCGGAGAGCCAAGCTCCGGGGGCGCTGCCCTGAGAGGGGAGGGGGTTCGAGCCGGGTCAATCGATCGGCTCGAGCGTCTTTTCGAGTTGCGCCCTCAGGTGGGCGTGCTGCGTCGGCAACTTCAGCCCTTCGCCGAGATGCGCGCGGTCCTCGTCGCGGTCGAAGCCGGGCTCGTTGGTCGCCACCTCGAAGAGCACGCCGCCGGGGCTGCGGAAATAGATCGCGTAGAAATAGTCCCGGTCGATCTGCGGCGTGATCTGGAAGCCCTGCTCGGTCAAGGCTTTGCGCACTTCGAGCTGGGCCGCCCGGTCTTCCACCGCGAAGGCGATGTGGTGCACGCTGCCGGCGCCCTGGGTGCCTTGGGAGGCATCCACCGTCTCGATGTCGATGGTGCCCGCGCCGTTGTGCTCGGGCAGCACCAGCCGCATCACGTTGGCCTGGCGGCATTCTTCCTTGTAGCCCATGGCGCCGAGCAGTTCGGCGGTGGGACCGGCATCGCGCAGGCGCATCTGCACCGAGTGGAAGCCGCGGATCGCCATGTCATCGCCGACGCCGCTGCCGGTCCAGGGCGTGCGGCCATCCTCTGCCTCGACCAGGGCCAGCCCTTCGCCGTCCGGCCCCTCGAACGCGATGCGCTGCTCGCCGTAGCGGTTCAGCCGATCGATCCCGGTGACGCCCGCCTCGGTCAGCCGCGCCTCCCAGGCATCGAGCGAGCCCTCGGGGACGGTGAAGGCGGTGGTGCCGACCTCGCCGGTGCCGCGGCGGCCGCGGGCGGCCTGCGGGAAGGGGAAGTAGGTCATGACGCTGCCGGGGGTGCCGATCTCGTCACCATAATAGAGGTGATAGACGTCTGGCGCGTCGAAGTTGACGGTCTTCTTGACCCGGCGCAGGCCGAGCGTGTCGGTGAAGAAGGCATTGTTGCGAGACGCGCTGCTGGCCAGCGCAGTCACGTGATGCAGGCCTTTGATCTGGGTAAGCATGGTCTCTCTCCTGGCTAGGATTTGATCCCGATATAAACCCGTGCCGGCTTTCAGAAAACGGCCACTGCCGCGCGGAGGGGCTGCACCAGTGCACACTCCGCGGTGGGCGTGAGGGCAGGGCAGGCGGCAAAAGGCCCCGGCGCTTGCGCGACCGGGGCCCTCAGGAGTGCCTGTCTCTGGACGCCGGCGCGTCAGACGAAGAATTGCCCGCCGTTGGCCGAGATCGTCGAGCCGTTCACGAAGCCGGCCTTCTCGTCTGCAAGGAAGACCACGCAACGGGCAATCTCCTCGGGCTCGCCGAGGCGCCCCGCGGGGATCTGTGCGATGATCGACTCGCGCACCTTCTCGGGCACCGCCATGACCATCTCGGTGGCGATGTAGCCGGGGCAGATGGCATTGGCGGTGATGCCGTAGCGCGCGCCTTCCTGTGCCAGCGACTTGATGATGCCGAGATCGCCCGCCTTGGTCGCCGCGTAGTTCACCTGCGCGAACTGGCCCTTCTGGCCGTTGATCGACGAGATCACGATGACCCGCCCGAACTTGCGCTCGCGCATGCCCGGCCAGAGCGGGTGCACGGTGTTGAACACGCCGGTGAGGTTGGTGTCGATGACCTCTTTCCACTGGTCCGGGGTCATCTTGTGGAAGGGCGCGTCGCGGGTGATGCCGGCATTGGCCACCACCACGTCGATCGGGCCGAGGTCCGCCTCGACCTGCGCAATGCCGGCCTTGGACGCCTCGTAGTCCGCCACGTTCCACTTGTAGGTCTTGATACCGGTCTCCGCGGTGAAGGCCTGGGCCTTCTCGTCGTTGCCGGCATAAGTCGCTGCTACTTCGTAACCTTCGGCCTTGAGTGCCTTCGAGATCGCCTCCCCGATCCCGCGGCTGCCGCCGGTGACCAATGCAACTTTCGCCATTCTATCCTCCAATTCGGAACCTTCACATCCCAGTAATCTTGTTACTGAAGTTAAATCAATCTAGCAACAATATTGCGCCACTATTTTGCACTTGCAGCATGACGCACAAAGAAAAAGGGGCGCCGTGGCGCCCCTCTTCAATTCGTCAGTCGCGCTCCACGCAGAGTGCGACGCCCATGCCGCCCCCGATGCAGAGCGTCGCGAGGCCCTTCTTGGCGTCGCGGCGCTGCATCTCGAAGAGCAGCGTGTTCAGGATGCGGGCGCCCGAGGCGCCGATCGGGTGGCCGATGGCGATGGCGCCGCCGTTCACGTTCACGATCGACGGATCCCACCCCATGTCCTTGTTCACCGCGCAGGCCTGCGCGGCGAAGGCCTCGTTGGCTTCGACCAGGTCGAGATCCTCGGGCTTCCAGCCGGCTTTCTCCAGCGCCTTGCGCGAGGCGTGGATCGGGCCGACGCCCATGATCGACGGATCGAGGCCGGCGGTTGCGTAAGAAACGATGCGGGCGAGCGGCTCGATGCCGCGCCTCTCGGCGTTCTCGGCGCTCATCAGCAGCACGCCGGCGGCGCCGTCGTTGATCCCCGAGGCGTTGGCCGCGGTGACCGAGCCGTCCTTGGTGAAGGCCGGGCGCAGTTTCTGCATGCCCTCGATGGTGGCGCCATGGCGGATGTATTCGTCCTTGTCGACGATGATTTCGCCCTTGCGGGTCTTCACGGTGAAGGGGATCACCTCGTCATCGAACTTGCCCGCCTTCTGCGCCGCCTCGGCCTTGTTCTGCGAGGCGAGGGCGAATTCGTCCTGCTGCTCGCGGCTGATCTGCCACTGCTGCGCGACGTTCTCGGCGGTCTGACCCATGTGGTAGCCGTTGAAGGCATCCCACAGGCCGTCGCGGATCATTGTGTCGATGTACTTCATGTCGCCCATCTTGTGGCCGGCACGCAAGTGCGCGGCGTGGGGCGACAGGGTCATGTTCTCCTGCCCGCCGGCGCAGACGATGTCGGCATCGCCCAGCAAGATGTGCTGCGCGCCCAGCATCACGGTGCGCAGGCCCGAGCCGCAGACCTGGTTGATCGACCAGGCGGAGCTTTCCTTGGGCAGGCCGGCATTGATATGCGCCTGGCGCGCGGGGTTCTGACCCTGGGCGGCGGTCAGGACCTGGCCGAGGATGGTCTCGGACACCTCGCCCTTGTCGACGCCTGCACGCGCAACCAGCGCTTCGAGCATGGCGGCGCCGAGATCATGGGCGGGGGTATTGGCAAAGGCACCGCTGAAGCTGCCCACGGCGGTCCGTGCCGCGGATGCGATTACGACGTTGGTCATGAAATTCTCCCTCCAAACAAAGCGTGCGACCGGACTGCAGCCCTCGCCCTCGTGGCGGGAGGCGGCGGTTCCGCATCTGGCCTTGGTACATTTGATAACGCGGGGACAGGCGGCTGCACAGAGGTGGAAGTGCGGATTCGCGCATGTTTGCGCAATTCGTCGCAGGCGCCGGTTGGCAGGTGAAAAGTCGCGAGGAACAGCAGAGTTGCGGGGATCTTGCTTAAAACTAGACGCCTGACGCGCCCGTCGCCTGCCTGCGCCACGTCGGCTGGGCCACGGGCGCACCATGGTAGTAGCCTTGCAGGCAGCTCACCCCGGCGGCGGTGGCGAGCTCCGCCTCGGCGCGGGTCTCGACCGATTCGGCAACGGTGAACATGTCGAATTGCTCGGCGAGGGCGACGATGGCGCGGAGCAGCACCTGGTTGTCCGGGTCGCGATCTATGCCGCGGATCACCTGACCGTCGATCTTGAGGATGTCGAAGCTGAAGCGCTTGAAGTGCCGCAGGACGGTCTGCCCCGCGCCGAAATCATCCATGGCAAAGGTGATACCGCGGCGGTGCAGGTCGGACATGAAACCGATCACCAGCTCCGGCAGCAGCATGGCCGAGCCCTCGGTGATTTCGAGGATCAGCCGCTCGGCGGCGGTGGGGTCGGCGGCAAGCCCTTTGTCCAGAACGCGCATCCAGCGGCGGTAGCCGATCGACCGCGCCGACATGTTGATCGAGAGCCGCAGTTCCGGCGTGCGGAGCAGTTCGGCCAGTCCCTGCTCGAGCGCGAGGCAGTCGAGGATGCGCCCCTCTTCGAGTTCCTCGACCTCGAAGATGAACTCGCGCGCGGGCACGATGCGCCCGGTGTCATCCATCACCCGCAGCATGGCCTCGTGAAAGGCGATGGCGTTGTGGCCCCGGGCCTGAACCACGGGCTGGAAGACGAGCATCACCTGCCGGTGGCGGATCGCGGCGCGGACGCGCTGCAGGATGTCCCGGTCGCGCAGAGCAAGCGCGCTGTCGAGAACGGCCCCGGTGCCGCCCCCGGTTCCACGCCCGGGGCGGGGCTGGCGGGCCCGGCGTTCCGCGCGGGAGGTCTGCATGTCAAAGCTTTGCACCCCTGTATCCTCTCAGCTCGTCTCCCGTAGGGCTCTTCGTCTCCCGTAGGGCTCTGTCTGGCAGGCCCGTCAGCCGTATGCCGCGCCGTGCGTATTCCGCCCCGGCGGCCCGGTCCCGGCCGGGCGCTCTGTCATTTTGGCCCCGGGTGGATTAAGCGGTGATTAAGCGGCGCGGGGCAGCGAAGGCGGTGCGATGTTGCAGACAGCAGTTGACTCCCCCCGGAATCCCCATATAAGCGCGCGCTCATTGGTGTTGGTGGCCCCCGCAAGGGGATGCCTGTCGGCCTTCGGGCAGGAGGACAACGCCCTTCACAACTCATGAAGGAGATCAGCCGTGACCAAACGCACGTCTGCCAAGTACAAAATCGACCGCCGCATGGGCGAAAACATCTGGGGCCGTCCGAAGTCCCCGGTGAACAAGCGCGAATACGGCCCGGGCCAGCACGGCCAGCGCCGCAAGGGCAAGATGTCGGACTTCGGTCTGCAGCTGCGCGCCAAGCAGAAGCTCAAGGGCTACTACGGTGACCTGACCGAGAAGCAGTTCCGCCGCATCTTCGGCGAAGCTGAGCGGATCAAGGGCGACACCGGCGAGCTGCTGATCGGCCTGCTCGAGCGCCGCCTCGACGCCGTCGTCTACCGCGCCAAGTTCGTGCCGACCGTCTTCGCCGCCCGTCAGTTCGTGAACCACGGCCACGTGCTGGTGAACGGCAAGCGCGTGAACATCCCCTCCTACCGCGTGAAAGAGGGTGACGTGATCGAGGTTCGCGAGAAGTCGAAGCAGATGGTTGTTCTGCTCGAGTCCGTGCAGCTCGCAGAGCGTGACGTTCCCGACTACATCGAGGCCGACCACTCCAAGATGACCGCGACCTTCGTGCGCACCCCCGGCCTCGCCGACGTGCCCTACGCGGTTCAGATGGAACCGAACCTCGTCATCGAATACTACGCACAGAACTAATTCTTCTGTCCGTACGATGTTGGAAAGGCCGCGCCGCGATGCGCGGCCTTTCTGCGTTTCTGCCCGGGTTTTGTGCGTGCGGCGGGGCGTGACCGGGTTTCAATATTTTACCGATTGATAAAAAAATCGACCTGTGAGAGCGTTTCTCCATTGCGCAAAGGCAGCGGGGAGGCGACCGATGGACGCAAGACAACTGGCAGGAGGGATCCGCGCAGGACGGCTGGAGCCGCAGGCGCTGGAGGAGGGCTTTTCCGACCTGCACCCTCCATACGACGATCACGAGGCGCTGGTGGCGGCGGACCGCTGCTACTTCTGCCATGACGCGCCCTGCGCGACGGCGTGCCCGACGACGATCGACATTCCACTCTTCATCCGGCAGATCGCCACCGGCACGCCCGAGGCGGCGGCAAAGACGATCCTGTCGCAGAACATCCTCGGCGGCATGTGCGCGAGGGTCTGCCCGACCGAGACGCTCTGCGAGGAGGTCTGCGTGCGCGAGGTGGCCGAGGGCAAGCCGGTGGAGATCGGCCGGCTGCAGCGCTACGCCACGGATCGCATCATGGCGCGCAACATCCACCCCTTCGAGCGCGCCGCGCCCACGGGCAAGCGCGTGGCGGTGGTAGGCGCGGGGCCTGCGGGCCTCGCCTGCGCGCATCGGCTGGCGATGAAGGGCCATGACGTGGTGATCCTCGACGCGCGGCCCAAGCCGGGCGGACTCAATGAGTTCGGCATCGCCGCCTACAAGAGCACAGAGGATTTCGCCGCGCGCGAGGTGGACTGGCTGCTCGGCATCGGCGGCATCATCCTCGAGACCGGCAAGGCGCTGGGGCGCGAGGTGACCCTCGAGGGGCTGAAGGCCGAGTATGATGCGGTCTTCCTCGGGCTGGGGCTCGGCGGGGTCAACGCGCTGGGAATCGACGGCGGCGACCGCGACGGCGTGTCCAACGCGGTGGATTTCATTTCCGAGCTGCGCCAGGCTGAGGATCTTGCCGCGCTGCCGGTGGGCCGCGACGTGGTGGTGATCGGGGGCGGCATGACCGCCGTCGATGCCGCCGTGCAGGCCAAGCTGCTGGGCGCGCTCAATGTCACCATCGTCTACCGCCGCTCGCAGGAACGCATGGCGGCGAGTGTCTTCGAGCAGGAGCTGGCGCAGGCCAAGGGTGTGCGAATCATCTGCAACGCCACGCCCAAGGCGGTGCATGGCAATGGCGCCGTGCGCGAGATCGAGTTCGAGTTTACGGACGACGATCTCACCCCCACCGGCGAGCGCTTCCGACTGCCCGCCGACCAGGTGTTCCGGGCCATCGGCCAGAGCCTCGTCACAGAGGGCCTGCCGACGCTCGACGGCCGCAAGATCGCGGTCGAGGGGCCGGGGCGCACCTCGCTGCCCGGCGTCTGGGCCGGGGGCGACTGCGCCGCCGGGGGCGATGACCTGACCGTCACCGCCGTCGCCGAGGGCCGCGACGCGGCCGAAGACATCCACGCCACGTTGACGCGCTGAGGAGGGACCGACATGGCTGATCTGACGAGTGACTTCGTGGGCATCAAGTCGCCCAACCCGTTCTGGCTGGCTTCGGCGCCGCCGACAGACAAGGAATACAACGTCCGCCGCGCCTACGAGGCGGGCTGGGGCGGCGTGGTCTGGAAGACCCTCGGCGAGGATGGTCCGCCGGTGGTCAACGTCAACGGCCCGCGCTACGGCGCGATCTGGGGCGCGGACCGGCGGCTGCTCGGCCTCAACAACATCGAGCTGATCACCGACCGTCCGCTCGAGGTGAACCTGCGCGAGATCAAGGCGGTGAAGCGCGACTACCCCGACCGGGCGCTGGTGGTCTCGCTGATGGTGCCCTGCGAGGAGGCGGCCTGGAAGGCGATCCTGCCGCTGGTCGAGGAAACCGGCGCCGACGGGGTCGAGCTGAACTTCGGCTGCCCGCATGGCATGAGCGAGCGCGGCATGGGCTCGGCGGTGGGGCAGGTGCCCGAGTACATCGAGATGGTGACGCGCTGGGTGAAGCAGAACAGCCGCATGCCCTGCATCGTGAAACTCACGCCCAATATCACCGATATCCGCAAGCCCGCCGAGGCCGCCAAGCGCGGCGGCGCGGATGCGGTCTCGCTGATCAACACCGTCAATTCGATCACCTCGGTCGACCTCGATCTCTTCGCCCCCGAGCCGACCATCGACGGCAAGGGCGCGCATGGCGGCCTCTGCGGCCCGGCGGTGAAGCCCATCGCGCTCAACATGGTGGCCGAGATCGCCCGCTCGCCGGAAACGCGCGGCCTGCCGATCTCGGGCATCGGCGGGGTGACCACCTGGCGCGACGCCGCCGAGTTCATCGCGCTGGGGGCGGGCAACGTGCAGGTCTGCACCGCGGCGATGACCTACGGCTTCAAGGTTGTGCAGGAGATGATCTCGGGGCTGTCGCAGTACCTGGACGAGAAGGGCGTCGGGCTGTCCGATCTTGTGGGCCGGGCGGTGCCGAACGTGTCGGACTGGCAGAACCTCAACCTCAACGCCATCTCCAAGGCGAAGATCGACCAGGAGCTCTGCATCTCCTGCGGGCGCTGTTACGCGGCCTGCGAGGACACCTCGCACCAGGCGATCGCCATGTCCGACGGCCGGGTGTTCACCGTCAAGGACGACGAATGCGTGGCCTGCAACCTCTGCGTCAATGTCTGCCCGGTCGAGGGCTGCATCAGCATGGAACGGATGGAGGTCGGGGCAACGGACCCGCGCACCGGCAAGGTCGTGCCGGCGGAGTTCGGTGACTGGACCACCCACCCCAACAACCCGATGGCCCGCGCGGCGGAGTGATTGGATAGGTCGGGGCCTTTTCTGGCCCCGTCCGGAATCAAGGCGAAGCCGCCGGGCGAGCGCCGGCCCGTCCTGGCGGGCTGGCGCTTTGCCATCGTCGCACAGCGTTCGGAACTCGTGCGGATTTGGTTGGGATAAAGCGCAGACCTCGGTTGTTGCAGCGCCACCCCACGGGCCGGCGCTCGCCCGGCGGCTTCGCGTCACCCCTGCGGCGTCAGGATCGCCTTGAAGGTCGTCTCGACATGGGCATTCGCCGCTTCCCAGCCCGCCGCCTCGTCGGGCACCAGCACCCGCACCTGCGTGTCGAAGTCGGCGAAGTGCTGGGTGAGCGCCCAGATCGACATGATGAGCTGCTGCGGGTCCTGCGACGCCAGCTTGCCCGCCTCCATCCAACCCGCGATCAGTGCGCATTTCTCGTCGAAGAGCGGTTTCAGGTCACTCTTCAGGTGCGGCAGCATCCGCGGCGCGCCCTGGATGATCTCGATGGCGAAGAGTCGGCTCTCGCGCGGGAACTGGCGGCTCATCTCCATCTTGCGGCGCACATAGCCGAGGATCTCCTCCAGCGGATCGCCCTCCGCATCCAACTCGCGCAGCGGGTCGAGCCATTCGGTCATCAGCGCGTTCAGCAGGGCGACGTGGATCGCCTCCTTGCCGTCGAAATAGTAGATGAGGTTGGGCTTGGACATGCCCGCGGCCTCGGCGATCTGGTCGAGTGTCGCGCCGCGGAAGCCGTGCTGCGAGAAGACGTCCAGCGCCGCATCCATGATCTTCTTGCGGTTGCGGATCTGGATTCGGCTGGGCTTTTTTTCGACGGGCGCGGGCATCGGTTTCCTTGGCTGCTGCTTTTCCGGGCGGCGCTGCCTGCTCTACGTGCATCCGCGCCGGGGGCCAAGGCAGGGATTTCTTGACAGGTTCGGGGCGCATTGCAATCGTGGCTTTACCAAATGGTAAAAAACACGCGCGGCCCGCGCAAGCGCGACCGCGCAATGCAAGAGCAATGCAAGGCAGCGAGGACAAAAAAATGGCGGCACCGGGCGAAAACCTCCGGATTGATGGCGACCGACTCTGGGACAGCCTGATGGAGATGGCCAAGATCGGGCCCGGCGTCGCCGGCGGCAACAACCGCCAGACGCTGACCGACGAGGACGCCGAGGGCCGGGCGCTGTTCCAGAGCTGGTGCGAGGCCGCGGGCATGACCATGGGCGTCGACGCGATGGGCACGATGTTCGCCACCCGCGCCGGTGAAGACCCCGACGCGCTGCCGGTCTACGTCGGCTCGCACCTCGACACCCAGCCCACGGGCGGCAAGTACGACGGCGTTCTGGGCGTTCTCGGCGCGCTGGAGGCGGTGCGGACGATGAACGATCTCGGCATCAAGACCAAGCATCCGATCGTCGTTACCAACTGGGCCAACGAGGAGGGCGGCCGCTTCGCCCCGGCCATGCTGGCCTCGGGCGTCTTCGCCGGGGTGCACGACATCGACTACGCCTACGGGCGCAAGGATCTCGAAGGCAAGACCTACGGCGACGAGCTGGTGCGCATCGGCTGGAAGGGCGAGGAAGAGGTCGGCGCGCGCAAGATGCACGCCTACTACGAACTGCATATCGAGCAGGGACCGATCCTCGAGGCAGAGGGCAAGGACATCGGCGTGGTCACCCATTGCCAGGGGCTGTGGTGGCTCGAGTTCACGCTGACCGGCAAGGCCGCGCACACCGGCTCCACGCCGATGAACATGCGGGTGAACGCCGGGCTCGCCATGGGCCGCATCCTCGAGATGGTGCAGGAGGTGGCCATGGCCGCCCAGCCCGGCGCCGTCGGCGGCGTGGGGCAGGTGACCTTCTCGCCCAACTCGCGCAACGTGCTGCCCGAAACCGTGGTCTTCACCGTCGACATCCGCTCGCCCGAACTGGACAAGCTGAACGCCATGCGGGCCGAGATCGAGCGCCGCGCGCCCGAGATCTGCGCCGAGCTGGAGGTCGGCTGCGCGGTCGAGCCGGTGGGCCATTTCGACCCGGTGACCTTTGCCCCCGAGCTGGTCGAGAACGTACGCAACGCTGCCGAGCGGCTGGGCTACTCGCACCTCGATATCATCTCCGGCGCCGGTCACGACGCCTGCTGGGCGGCCAAGGTGGCGCCTGCGACCATGGTCATGTGCCCCTGCGTCGACGGCATTTCGCACAACGAAGCCGAGGAGATCTCGAAGGACTGGGCCGCCGCCGGGACCGACGTGCTGTTCCACGCGGTGCTCGAGACCGCGGAGATCGTCGCCTGAGGCGGACGCCAGATAGGGGGCTCTGCCCCGCCCGCGGCCTTCGGGCCGCGGACTCCCCGGGATATTTTCGCCTAGAAGAAACCCCGGGTCCGGACTTCCAAGGGAGGGAATGATGTCCACAGTGATCAAGGGCGGCACCATCGTCACCGCCGACCTGAGCTACGAGGCCGACGTGCAAATCGAGGGTGGCCGCATCACCCAGATCGGCCAGAACCTGACCGGCGACGAGGTGCTGGATGCCTCGGGCTGCTACGTGATGCCCGGCGGGATCGACCCGCACACCCACCTCGAGATGCCCTTCATGGGCACTTACTCGGCCGACGATTTCGACAGCGGCACCCGCGCGGCGCTGGCGGGGGGAACGACCATGGTGGTCGACTTCGCACTGCCCGCGCCGGGGCAGGGGCTGCTCGACGCGCTGCAGATGTGGGACAACAAGTCGACCCGCGCGCATTGCGACTACTCCTTCCACATGGCGGTCACCTGGTGGAGCGAACAGGTGTTCAACGAGATGAAGGAAGTGGTCGATCGCGGCATCACCACCTTCAAGCACTTCATGGCCTACAAGGGCGCGCTGATGGTGAACGACGACGAGCTCTTCGCCTCGTTCCAGCGCTGCGCCGAGCTGGGGGCGATCCCGCTGGTGCATGCCGAGAACGGCGACGTGGTGGCCGAGCTTTCCGCCAAGCTGCTCGCCGCCGGCAACAACGGCCCCGAGGCGCATGCCTATTCGCGCCCGCCGCAGGTCGAGGGCGAGGCGACCAACCGCGCCATCATGATCGCCGACATGGCGGGGGTGCCGCTCTACGTGGTGCACGTGAGCTGCGAGGAGAGCCACGAGGCGATCCGCCGCGCCCGGCAGGCTGGAAAGCGGGTCTGGGGCGAGCCGCTGGTCCAGCACCTGACCTTGGACGACAGGGAGTACGCCAACCCCGACTGGGACCACGCCGCGCGCCGGGTGATGTCGCCGCCGTTCCGCAACAAGGCGCATCAGGACAGCCTCTGGGCCGGGCTGGCGGCGGGCTCGCTGTCCTGCGTGGCGACGGACCACTGCGCCTTCACCACCGATCAGAAACGCTATGGCGTCGGCGATTTCACCAAGATCCCCAATGGCACCGGCGGGCTCGAGGACCGGCTGCCGATGCTCTGGACGCAGGGCGTCGCCACCGGCCGGCTGACGCCGCAGGAGTTCGTCGCGGTCACCTCGACCAATATCGCCAAGATCCTCAACATCTACCCGCGCAAGGGGGCGATCCTCGTGGGGGCCGATGCCGACATCGTCGTGCTCGACCCGAACCGCGAGAAGGTGATCTCGGCCAAGACCCAGCAGTCGGCCATCGACTACAACGTCTTCGAGGGGATGACCGTGAAGGGGCTGCCGCGCTTCGTGCTGAGCCGCGGCAAGGTCTCGGTGACCGAGGGCGCGATGAGCTCGGAGGAGGGCCATGGCCAGTTCGTCGCCCGTCCGCCTGCCGGGCCGGTGAACACGGCGCTGAGCTCCTGGAAGGAGCTGACCGCGCCGCGCAAGGTGGAACGCACCGGCATCCCGGCCTCCGGGGTGTGACGCGGAACACGTAGACTGAAGACGACCGGGGCAGGGGGCCGGAAGACGCCCCCACCCCGCACAGGGAAAGAAGATGATGACAGAACAAGCGGCCGCGCCAGCGGCCAGCGCCATGCCGAGACCGACGGTGATCTCGGCGCAGGGGCTGAACCTCGTCTACGAGACGAACGACGGCCCGGTACAGGCGCTGAAGGATGTGGATCTGAAGATCGGCAAGGGCGACTTCGTCTCCTTCATCGGGCCCTCGGGCTGCGGCAAGACCACCTTCCTGCGGGTGATGGCGGATCTCGAGACGCCGACGTCGGGCACGGTGCTGGTCAACGGCGTGACCCCCGAGGCGGCGCGCAAGGCGCGGGCCTATGGCTACGTTTTCCAAGCGGCGGGGCTCTACCCGTGGCGCAGCATCGGCGGCAATATCCGCCTGCCGCTGGAGATCATGGGCTATTCGAAGTCCGAGCAGGCGGCGCGGGTGCAGCGGGTGCTGGAACTGGTGGAGCTTGCGGGCTTCGAGAAGAAGTACCCCTGGCAGCTCTCGGGCGGCATGCAGCAGCGCGCGTCGATTGCCCGCGCGCTGGCCTTCGATGCGGACATCCTGCTGATGGACGAACCCTTTGGCGCGCTCGACGAGATCGTGCGCGACCACCTCAACGAGCAGCTGCTGGCGCTCTGGGCGCGTACCGAGAAGACCATCTGCTTCGTCACCCACTCGATCCCGGAGGCGGTGTATCTCTCGACCAAGATCGTCGTCATGTCGCCGCGCCCGGGGCGGATCACCGACATCATCGAAAGCCCGCTGCCAAAGGAGCGCCCGCTCGAGATCCGCGACACGCCGGAGTTCCTCGAGATCGCGCACCGCGTGCGCGAGGGGCTGCGGGCGGGGCATGCCTATGACTGATCCGGCAGTCAGGCACGCGACCGAGGCCGATATTCCCGCCTGCGCCGCGGTGCTGAACGGCTGGATCGATGCCACCGAGTGGTTCCCGCGCGTGCATTCCCACGCAGAGATCGAGGGCTTCCTGCTCGAGGCGCTTCCGCTGCGCGAGATCTGGGTCATCGGCGATCCGGTCGAGGGCTACGTCTCGGTCGACCCCGAAATCGGCAAGGTCGGGGCGCTCTACTGCGCCCGCGGCGGCGCCGGGCTGGGCAAGGCGCTGATGGACCAAGCCAAGGAGGGGCGTGCCAGCCTCTTTCTGCACACGCATGTGGCCAACCTCGCGGCGCAGCGCTTCTACCGGCGCGAGGGGTTCCGGGACGCGGGCGAGGTCGATCCCGAGCCGCCCGAGACCCTGCGCGAGCTGCGGATGGAGTGGCTGCGATGAAAAACGTGATCCCCGTTCTGACCGTCGTGCTGGCCATCCTCGTGATCTGGTACGGCAGCGCCGTCATGCTCAACAAGCAATGGGTGCTCGACCAGGCTGCGCGGCAGGACCGCGTGCTGACCACGCCCGAGCTGATCGCTGAGACCTGGGCGCAGGACAAGCCCAAGCTGCCCGCGCCGCACCAGGTGGCCGTGGAGCTCTGGGACACGGTGGCGATGAAGAAGCCCACCTCGAAGCGCAGCCTCGTCTACCACGCCTGGGTAACCATGAGCGCCACGGTGCTCGGGTTCGGACTGGGCACGCTGCTCGGCTTCGCGCTGGCGGTGGGCATCGTCTACAACCGGGTTATGGACAAATCGGTGATGCCCTGGGTGATCGCCAGTCAGACCATCCCGATCCTTGCCATCGCGCCGATGATCATCGTGGTGCTGAACGCCATCGGCCTCTCGGGGCTGCTGCCCAAGGCGATGATCTCGATGTACCTGTCGTTCTTCCCGGTGGTCGTGGGCATGGTGAAGGGGCTGCGCAGCCCGGACGGCATGCAGCTCGACCAGATGCGCACCTGGAGCGCCACCCGGGCGCAGGAATTCTGGCGGCTGCGGCTGCCGGCCTCGATGCCCTATCTCTTCGCCTCGATGAAGATCGCCATGGCGGCGAGCCTCGTCGGCGCCATCGTCGGCGAGCTGCCGACCGGCGCGGTGGCTGGCCTCGGTGCGCGGCTGCTGGCGGGCAGCTACTACGGGCAGACCATCCAGATCTGGTCGGCGCTGCTGATGGCGGCGGCGCTGGCGGCGGCGCTGGTGGGGCTGATCGGCCTCATCCAGCGCATCACCCTCAAGCGGATGGGCATGGCATGATCTGGATTGTTGCAGGGCTGATCGTCTGGGCGCTGGGCCTTTGGGCCAACGTCCGGCTGTCGAAAAGCCGGAGCCGCGCGGCGGCGCTGGCGGTGCCGGTGATCTTCGGGCTGGTGCTGGTCTTCGTCTGGGAGGCGGTGGTGCGCGGCTTCGGCATCTCGCCGGTGCTGCTGCCCGCCCCTTCAGTGATCGCGGCGCGCTTTGGGCAGTCGTCGGGCGTGCTCTGGCAGGACTTCGTGCAGACCGTGCTCAAGGGCGCGCTCACCGGCTACGTGCTGGGCTGCGGCGCGGCGCTGCTGACGGCCATCGTGGTCGACCGCTTCGACTTCCTGCGGCGCGGCCTCCTGCCGGTGGGCAACTTCGTCGCGGCGCTGCCGATCATCGGCATCGCGCCGATCCTGGTGATGTGGTTCGGCTTTGACTGGCAGTCGAAGGCGGCGGTGGTCGTGGTCATGGTGTTCTTCCCGGTGCTGGTCAACGCGGTGCAGGGGCTGTCGGACACCAGCGCCATGCAGCGCGACCTGATGCGCACCTACGCCGCCAGCTACTGGACCAGCCTGTGGAAGCTGCGCCTGCCGGCGGCGCTGCCCTTCATCTTCAACGGGCTGAAGATCGCCTCCACCCTCGCGCTGATCGGCGCCATCGTGGCCGAGTTCTTCGGCTCGCCGATCACCGGCATGGGCTTTCGCATCTCCACCAGCGTCGGGCTCTTGCAGCTCGACCTCGTGTGGGCAGAGATCGTGGTGGCCGCGCTTGCGGGCTCGGCCTTCTACGGCGGCGTGGCGCTGATCGAACGCGCCGCGACCTTCTGGCACCCGTCGCAGCGGGGCCGGTGAAACAGGAAACTGCGAAGAAAAGACCAAGAAACGCGCAATGCAACAGGAGAGTATGATGACCAAGTTTACCGGATGGGGCATCGCCTCGGCGATGCTGCTCGCGGCGGGCGGCGCACAGGCCGCGGACGAGCTGACACTGCAGCTCAAGTGGGTGACGCAGGCGCAGTTCGCCGGCTACTACGTGGCCGCCGACAAGGGCTTCTACGACGAAGAAGATCTCGACGTGACGATCAAGCCGGGCGGACCGGATATCGCGCCGGTGCAGGTGCTGCTCGGCGGCGGTGCCGACGTGATGGTCGACTGGCTGCCCTCGGCGCTGGCCGCGCGCGAGAACGGTGCGCCGATCGTCAACATCGCCCAGCCCTTCAAGTCCTCGGGGCTGATGCTGACCTGCCTCAAGGAGCACGGCATCGAGAGCCCCGCCGACTTCCCCGGCCACACGCTCGGCACCTGGTTCTTCGGCAACGAGCTGCCGCTTTATTCGTGGATGTCCAAGCTCGGCTATGCGACCGACGGCTCCGAGGGCGGGGTGACCATCCAGAAGATCAACTTCAACGTCGATCCGCTGCTGCAGAAGCAGGTCGAATGCGCCACCACCATGACCTACAACGAATATTGGCAGGTCATCGACGCCGGGCTGACGCCCGAGGAGCTGGTGGTCTTCAAGTACCAGGACGAGGGCATCGCGACGCTTGAGGACGGGCTCTACACCACCGAGGAGAACCTCGCCGATCCCGAGATGACCGACAAGCTGGTGCGCTTCGTGCGGGCCTCGATGAAGGGCTGGAAATACGCCGAGGAAAACCCGGACGAGGCCGCCGATATCGTGCTCGAGAACGACGAGACCGGCGCCCAGACCGAGGAGCACCAGAAGCGCATGATGGGCGAGATCGCCAAGCTGACCGCCGGCTCGAACGGCGCACTGGATCCGGCCGATTTCACCCGCACCGTCGAGGTTCTGCTGAGCGCCGGTGCCGATCCGGTGATCACCAAGGACCCGGGCGAGGCCGCCTGGACCCATGCGATCACCGACGAGGCGCTGCAATAAGCGCGGCGCAGGGCGCAAACGAAAACGGGGGTGGCGCAAGCGCCGCCCCCTTCTTCATTAAATCACTGGTATTCCTGACCGGGGAACGGGCAAATCCGCTAGGTGACCACGGCACTCACAAAGAACGCCCCCACTCGTAGTCAGCTCAGGTAACACCGCGATGACAGGGGCATGACGCGGGGGTGACCCGCCGCACCCGGCCGGTCAGCTCGAGCGCGCCCGGTTCAGGGTGAGCAACAGCTCGGCGCTGTTGAATGGGCGCTGCAGCACCTCGTAGGCACAGGCCGTGCCCAGCTCCTCTGCGGCGTCTCCGGCCAGCGCGATGCGCGTGCCCGCCGCGCTCAGCACCTGGCCGAGCGCGCTCTTCGGTACGTCTTCGGGGGCCATCTGCAGCAAGGCCACACCCACATGCCCGGCGGCCTGCACCAGCAGCAGCGCCGCCTCGGGTGTATGCGCGCAGATCACGCGCGTTTTGGGGTCATGCTCGGAAATGCTCCGTGCGACGTCCTCGGCCACGAAGGGATCATTCAGCAGCACCAGCACCCCCGGCCCGGGACCGGGCGAGTCTTCGGGAATCATGTGCGGTCTCCTCTTGTTGCGCACAAACTGGAACCAAAGCCGCAGGGACGCATTAATCTGTGACATAGGAGGCCGTCATGAGTCAGATTTCCTGCACAAGCTGCCCGCTGCGCCGCAAGGCGCTGTTCCGCCCCTTCGAGGAGGAAGAGCTGGCCTTTATGGGCAGGTTCAAGGCGGGGGAACTGAGCGTCGATCCGGGCACTCACCTGCTGATCGAGGGCGCGAATTCACCGCAGATTTTCACCGTCCTCGAGGGCATGGGTCTGCGTTACAAGACGCTCGAGAACGGCCGGCGGCAGGTGATCAACTTCCTGCTGCCGGGCGATCTGACGGGCCTGCAGGCGGGGCTTCTGGGCGAGATGAAGCATTCGGTGCAGGCGACCAGCGCGATGCGTCTGTGTGTCTTCAATCGCGCCGATCTCTGGACGCTGTTCCGGCGGCAGCCGTCACTGGCCTATGACGTCACCTGGCTCGCGGCCTCCGAGGAGCATTTCCTAGGCGAGACCCTGGCCACCGTCGGTCAGCGCGATGCGGCGCAGAGTGTGGCCTGGGCGCTGCTGAAGATCTACCGGCGGCTCAGCGAGCTGGGGATCGGGCAGGGCGCGCGGGTGCCACTGCCCTACCGCCAGCAGGATCTCGCGGATGCGCTCGGCCTTTCGCTCGTGCATACGAACAAGACCTTGGCACGGCTGCGGGAGCGCGGCTTGGCGGAGTGGTCGGATGGCGAACTGCACGTCAGCGACGTGGAGGGCATGGCCGAGCTGGCGATGGCCGACACCGAGGAGCCGACCACGCGCCCGCTGCTCTGAGGGCGCTCAGCGCCGCAGCGTGTCGCCGTAGGCGATCTTGGGGGTCAGTTCGACGATGCGCTCGTAGTCGGCCTCCGGGTTGTCGACCCGCGCGGCAATGATCTGCGCCGCCTTCCGGCCGATCTCCGCCCGGTGCGCGTCCATCGTCGCGAGCTGGCGGGGCAGCCCCTGCAGCAGCTCGACACCGTTGAAGCCCGCAAGCCCGATGTCACCGGGGATATTGCGGCCCTGTTCCATCAGGTAGAGCAGCCCGCCCGCGCCGATCATGTCATTGGAGTAATAGAGGAAGTCGATCTCCGGCTCGCGCTCGAGGATGTCATGCGTCATCTCGCGGCCCTTCTTCAGCGCCGAGCCGCCGGAGTAGAACTCCTGGTCCACCACCTCGACGCCGCTCTTTGCCAGCGCCTCGGTGAAACCCTCGAACCGTTTCCGCGCGCGGTGGTCCAGCGGCATCTTGGTGCCGAGGAAGCCGATCTTCTGGTAGCCGGCGCGCAGGATCGCCTTGGCCATCTCGCGCCCGGCACGGCGGTGCGAAATGCCGACGGCGCAATCGACGGGCGTGCCGTCGATGTCCATGATCTCGACCACCGGGATGCCGCTGGCCTTCATCATCGCCTTTGAGGCCTCGGTGTGCTCGAGCCCGGCGATGATCACCCCGGACGGACGCCAGGACAGCATCTCGTAGAGCACCCGCTCTTCCTTTTCGGGCATGTAGTCGGTGATCCCCACGACCGGCTGCAGCTCGGTGTCCTCGAGCACCGAGGCGATGCCTGCCATCACCTCGGGGAAGACCATGTTGCGCATCGAGGGGATGATCACCGCCACGAGGTTCACCCGCTGGCTCGCCAGCGCACCGGCGATCTTGTTAGGCACGTAGCCGAGCGTCTTGGCGGCCTCGAGCACCTTGGCCCGGGTCGCCTCGGACACGTCCCCGCGGTTGCGCAGCACCCGGCTCACGGTCATCTCGGACACACCGGAGGCTTCGGAGACGTCTCTGAGGGTGAGGGGGCGGGGATCGGTATCGGCCACGGGCGGCTCCTCCAAAGCACTAAATACCTGAATGTTAGCCTTTCTGCCGGGTCATACAAGCCAAAGCCGCAGCGCGGCGAATTTTCCGCTTGCAGGGTGACAATGGAGGATGCGCGCGCTAAGGGAAGGCCGTCGGTCCCGTGGCTCAACTGGATAGAGCAGCCCCCTCCTAAGGGGCAGGTTGCAGGTTCGAATCCTGCCGGGATCGCCATCTTCCTAGCGCCATTTTCCCATTCCAGCTCCGCGGTGCCTTTTGCGGGCGGCATTGCGCCAAGCGCAGGCAGCTAGGGGTAGGACGGCAAGGTGCCCGTGTGCAGACCGGCCTGAAGCTGGTCCATCAGGTAGGGGCGCAGCAGCGTGCCGAGGTAGCGGGCGCCTTCGGGGGTGAGGTGCGTGCCATCGAAGGTCAGCGGCGAGCCCTGCGAGTCCGCATTCGTACAACTGGAATAGTTGCCGCACAGCAGCCACTGCAGGTCTATGTAGGGCGCAACTGCGGGGATCGTCTTGCTCATCTCGAGGCTCACCGCGGCCAGGGTCTCGGGCAGCTCGCGCGGCCCGACAAGCGCATCGAGGCCCTCGGCGAAGAAGCGATGGGTCAGCCTGTCGCCGAAGTGCTTGCGGCCGAAAACGATGATCTCCGCATCGGTCACCGAGGACATGGCGTCCAGGGATTGCGGCAGCAGCGGCGCGGTCCAGGCATTCCACGAAGACACCAGCCAGACCTGATCCGCATGGCGGAGGTGGTCCAGGAGCGTCGGGTCCTTGTAGCCGGGAAGACCGGCGCAGCCCTCGCGGCTCTCGGGGGGCTGGTACCGGCCAAGATCCTCGAGCATGAGATTCCCGCAGTGCCCGGGGATATGGTAGGTCGACAGGTCGAATTTCTCCTGCATCCCGGTCTCGTAGAGCGCGTTCACCAGATCCTGCCCGTAGGAATCCCCGACAATCAGGACCTTCGGAATGCCGGCGTCCCCGCTGAAATCGCGGCCTTTCAGGCTGTCGAACCGCCCGGGCACGTAGTCATGGGCATCGACGAAGCTGCTGAGCACCCGGCGCTCCTCGGCGCTGTAGCGGCGGTCCCAGCCGTTGCCGGCCGTGAGCGCGAGCCCGGCGCAGAAGAAGGCGGTCAGCGCCACCGCCGAGGAGAGCAGCACAGGGCGGGGCGGGGTGGTGGCGGTCTTTCTTCTGCGGAAGGGCTGTTCGACGAACCTCCAGGTCAGCCACGCGATGGGGAAGGTCACGATGGCGGATACGACGACCCCGATCGCGTCATCCGGGAAGGCGTGCTTGTAGAAGGTGATGATCGGCTGGTGCCACAGGTAGGCGCTGTAGGAAATCAGGCCAATCAGCACGATCCAGCGCCGGGTGAGCAGCCAATGCACCGCCGTTCCGGGCCGGGTGAAGAGGATGACCAGCGCGGCGCCGACACAGGCGGGCAGCGCGACGAGCCCGGCCGAGAGCAGCGCCTCGCCGACGAAGAAATAGCTCAGCAGGATCGCGGCGAGCCCGGTCGCCGAGAGCAGGTTGAGCAGGCGCGTTCCGGTCAGGCCTTCGGCATGCTTGAAGCCCAGGGCCGCCAGCGCGCCGATCAGCAGCTCCCAGGCGCGCATCGGGAAAAGGTAGAAGGCGTACTTGGGGTTGGTATCGCTCGCCCAGAGGGCCAGCACGGCGCTTGCGAGGCCGGCGGCAAGCAGGGCATGCCAGAGGAAGCGCGGGGCCTTGCGGATGACCAGTGCCAGGATCAGCGGGTAGACGATGTAGAACTGCTCTTCGACCGCGAGACTCCAGGTATGCAGCAGCGGGTTCAGCTCGGCATGGGTCTCGAAATAGTTGACCTCCTTGAGAAAGAAGATGTTCGACAGGAAGGTCATCGTGGCCGCGACGCTCATGCCGAAAGTCTTGAGGTCGCTCGGGGGCAGGAAGATCAAGGCGGCGGGAATGGTGCAGGCCACGACGAAGAACAGCGCGGGAAGGATGCGCCGGGCGCGTCTCTCGTAGAAGTCGGCGATGCTGTAGGTCTTCGCCTCGAGGTCGGAAATCAGCAGGGAGGTGATCAGAAAGCCGCTGATCACGAAGAAGACATCGACGCCCAGAAAACCGCCGGGAACCGAGCTGTGAGACGCGTGAAAGGCAACGACGGGAATAACGGCAAAGGCGCGCAGGCCATCAATGTGCGCTCGATACTTCACTCGGGTACTCCAAATATTCTAAAAAATTCAAATAAAACAAAATGTCAGCGTGAAGGGTGCCCTAAGCCGGACCCTGCGCCTGCACTGGCTTAGATGGTAAAGCATGGTGGGCTTTCGATCCACACTGTTGAAGCGCATCGCTCCCCGGGGGCGGTGACCTGGCGCGCTCGCGCATGAATAGGGGGCGCCTGCACAGGGATGATGCGCTGTCCGTGGACGGCTGCGTCCGATTGAGCCATTGCCTTCGAGCGTCTCACCGCGGGCAGGCTGCCCCACGGCAAGCGTCGTCCAAGGAGCGCCATTGCACCCGCTGATCGGGCGGGCGATCATGATGGAAATCACACGGTTCGATAGGTCCTCATGATCGCCAAGCTGGAAATGTTCATCGCGCTGGCCCGGGAGAAGCACTTTGGGCGGGCCGCGCTCAGCCTCGGCATCACCCAGCCGACGCTCTCCACCGGCATCCGCCAACTCGAGGAGCAGCTCGGGGTCAAGCTGGTGCAGCGCGGCTCGCGCTTTGGCGGGCTCACGCCGGAAGGCCAGCGCGCGCTCGAATGGGCGCGGCAGATCGTCGGCGACACGCGGCGGCTGCGCGACGAGATGCGCGCCTCGCGCCAGGGGCTTGCCGGCCACCTGCGGCTCGCGGTGATCCCCACCGCGCTGACCTGGGCCTCGACGCTGGCCGCGCGTTTCAACGAGCGCCATCCGAGGGTCACCTTCACGGTGCTCTCGCGCGCCTCGGCGGAGATTCTCGCGATGCTTGACGACCTCGAGATCGACGCCGGGATTTCCTACCTCGACAACGAGCCGCTGGGCCGCGTCACCACCCGCCCGCTCTACCGCGAGGCGTACCAGCTTGTCTGCCGTGAGGATCACCCGCTCGCCGGGCGAAAGATGCTGGATTGGTCAGAGCTGGGCAGCCTGAAGCTCTGCCTGCTGACCCCAGAGATGCAGAACCGCCGCATCATCAACCGACAGTTCATGGAGGCCGGGGTCGAACCGGTCTCGGCCATCGAGTCGAACTCCACCGTGGTGCTGGTGAGCAATGTGCTGACCGGCGACTGGGTGACCATCCTGCCAACCGACCTCGCGAGCTTCCTGGCCGAGGGCAAGCCGCTGTCGCTGGTGCCGCTGGCCGCGGACAGCCGAGCGCATGAGGTCGGGCTGATCGCGCCCTGGCAGGAACCCTATACGCCGGTGCTGCAGGCGCTGCTCGACGAGGCAAAGGGGCTGGCGCGCCCGGCGTGACGGGGCGGCATTTGATCCGCCTCAAGACAGGCGGGGCCCGGCTGCCCTAGGCTGGCGGCAAAGGAGGGCGCCCCGTGCCGAAGCAGCCGATCTACCGTGTCGAAGGGCTCACCCGCGTCTATGGCGAGGGGGCCTCGGCCGTGCATGCGCTGCGCGGCGTCGATCTCGAGCTGCCGCCGGGCGAGATCACCGTGCTGCTTGGCCCCTCGGGCAGCGGCAAGTCGACGCTGTTGAACATCCTCGGCGGGCTCGACCGCCCCAGCGCGGGGCGGGCGTGGTTCCGGGGCGAGGAGTTGACCGCCATGCGCGACCGGGCGCTCACCCGCTACCGGCGCGACAATCTCGGCTTCGTCTTCCAGTTCTACAACCTCATGCCCTCGCTGACCGCCGAGGAGAACGTCGAACTCGTCACCGAGATTGCCCGCGATCCCATGGACCCCGAGGAGGCGCTGGCGCTGGTCGGCCTCGGCTCCCGCAAGGATCACTTTCCCAGCCAGATGTCCGGCGGCGAGCAGCAGCGCGTGGCCATCGCCCGCGCCGTGGCCAAGCAGCCCGACGTGCTGCTCTGCGACGAGCCGACCGGGGCGCTCGACAGCGCCACCGGGCGCGAGGTGCTGGGGGTGCTGCAGCATCTCAATCGCAGCCTCGGCACCACGGTGATGATCGTCACCCATGCCGCCGCGACCGCCGAGATGGCCGACCGGGTGATCCGTTTCGCCGATGGCGCGATCCGCACGGTCGAGCGCAACGACGCCCCGCGCGCCGCCGCCGAGATCGAGTGGTGAGCGCATGAGCACCCTGGACCGCAAGCTCTCGCGCGATCTGTGGCGGATGAAGGGGCAGGCGGCGGCGATTGCCGTGGTCATGGCGCTGGGCGTGATGATGCAGGTGATGATGGCCGGGCTGGTGGTCACCCTCGACGAGACCCGCCGCGGCTACTACGAGCGCTACCGTTTCGCCGAGGTCTTCGCCCCGGTGACCCGCGCCCCGAGCCACGTGTTGCACCAGGTCGCGGCGCTGCCCGGCGTCGCGCGGGCCGGGGGGCGCATCTCCGGCGCGGCGCGGATCGAGCTGCCGGACCGCCCGGTGCCGATTGCCGCGCAGGCGCTGTCCTTGCCCGACCACGCGGAGCCCGCGCTCAACGCGATCCGCCTGCAGCAGGGGCGGCTCTTCGATCCCGGTGCGCCCGAGGAGGTGGTGCTGCTCGACACTTTCGCCACCGCGCACGGGCTGCGGCCGGGCGACGGGCTGCAGGTGGTGATGAACGGCGCGCGGCGCAGCCTGAGGATCACCGGGCTCGCGCGCTCGCCGGAATTTCTCTATGCCCCGGCACCGGGCGAGATGGTGCCGGACGATACGCGCTTTGCCGTGCTGTGGATGTCGCAGACCTCGCTCGCCGCCGCCTTCGACATGAAGGGCGCCTATTCCGAGTTTCTCGTGACGCTCACCCGCGGCACCGATCCGCGCGGGGTGATCGAGGCGCTCGACCATCTTCTGACGCCATGGGGCGGGGCGGGAGCCTATGACCGCGAGGACCAGTTCTCGCACCGCTTCGTCTCGGAGGAGATCAACGGTCTGCGCGACACGGCGGCGGCGATTCCGCCGGTGTTCCTCGGCATCGCCGCCTTCCTGCTGAACATCGTCATCGCGCGCATGGTGCAGGCCGAGCGCGAGGAGATCGGCCTGCTCAAGGCGTTCGGCTACCGCGGCGCCGAGATCGGCGGGCACTACCTCAAGCTGGTGCTGGCGATTGCCGTGGCGGGGGCGCTGCTGGGCGCGCTGCTGGGCATCCTCGCGGGGCGCGGGATGGTGCAGCTCTACCTGCATTTCTACAAGTTCCCCTTCCTCGTCTTCCGACTCGACCCGGGCGCGCTGGCGCTGGGGCTGGTGGTCAGCGTGCTGGCGGCGGCGGCGGGCGGGGCGGTGGTGCTGCGCCGCATTTTCGCGCTGCAACCGGCCGAGGCGATGCGCCCGCCGGCCCCCGCCGACTATCGCCGCGCCGGGCGATGGGCGCGGGCGGTGAAGGCGCTCGACCAGCCGACGCGCATGGTGCTGCGCCGCTTCACCCGCACGCCCTTTCGCATGCTGGGCGCGGTGGTGGGGATCACCTTCGGCATGGGGCTCTCGGTGGGCATGCTGACCATCCACGCCGGGTTCAACCAGGCGGTGGCGCTCAGCTTCGACGTGCTCGACCGCTCCGAGGCGAGCGTGACCTTCACCCATGCCGTGTCGCAGAAAACCCTGCTCGAGCTGGCGCGCCACCCCGGCGTGCTGCGGGTCGAGGGCACGCGCTCGGTTCCGGTGGTGCTGCGCAACGGCCGCCTGACCCACCGCGGCGCGATCACCGGGTTGCCGCCGGAGCCCGAGCTGGTCCGCGCGCTGACGCCCGACTACGCGCCCATCGCGCTCGACGGGCCGGGGCTGGTGCTGAGCACGGCGCTGGCGCGCAAGCTCAAGGCGCAGGCGGGGGACGTGCTGACCGTGGAGGTGCGCGAGGGCGCGCAGCCGGTGCTGCGCCTGCCGGTCACCGGCGTGTCGGAGACCGTGCTCGGCGCCCCGGCCTACATGGCGCTGGAGGCGCTGGACCGGGCGCTCTTCGAGCCGGGGCGCATCTCCAGCGCCGCCCTGCGGCTCGATCCGGCGCAGGCCGAGGCGGTGCAGGTCTGGCTGCGCGACCAGCCGGTGGTGGCGGGGGTGAGCCTCAAGTCCGAGGCGCGCGAGGCCTTCGAGCGGGTGATGAACCAGGGCACCGGGGCGACGCGCTTCATCATGGCCGCGGTGGCCTTCACCATCACCTTCGGCATCATCTACAACGCCGCCCGCATCGCGCTGGCCGAGCGCGCCCATGACCTCGCCAGCCTGCGGGTCATCGGCTTCTCGAAGGGCGAGGCGGCCTACGTTCTGCTCGGCGAACTGGGGCTGGTGACGCTGCTGGCGCTGCCCTGCGGCGCGTTCCTGGGCTGGGGCATCGCGCATATGCTGGCCGCCGCCTATTCCTCCGACCTCTACACGATCACGGTGGTCTTCCGGCCTGCCGCCTTCGGATTCGCCGCGCTGGTGGTGATCTCGGGGGCGGTGTTCTCCGGGCTGCTGGTGAAACGCGACGTGGACCGCGCCGACCTGGTCGCGGCACTCAAGACACGGGATTGACCTCATGGCTCTCAACCGACCCCGCAACCGCACCCGGCTGGTCCTCGGCCTCGGCCTTGCGCTGCTGCTCGTTCTGGCGCTGGCCGCCGCCTTCTGGCCGCGCCCCGAGCTGGTGGACCTCGGGCAGGTGACGCGTGGCCCGCTGGTGGTTACCATCGACGAGGAGGGCAAGACCGAGGTGCGTGATGTCTACGTGGTGACCACGCCCGTCGCCGGGCGGCTGCTGCGGGTGCAGGCGATCGACGGCGATCCGGTGGCACAGGGCGACGTGGTGGCCCACATGCGCCCCGCAGCGCCCTCGGTGCTCGACCTGCGCACGCGCGAGCAGGCGCGGGCGGCGGTGGCAGGCGCGCAGGCGGCGCTGCTGCAGGCCAAGGCCGAGGTCAACGTGGCGCAGGCGGACGTGGAGCTGGCGGTCTCGGACCATGACCGGGCCAAGGCGCTGGCGGCGCGGGGCACGATCTCCACCGCGGCGCTGGATCAGGCGCGCACCGCGGCGCTGGCGGCGCAGGCGCGGCTCGAGACGGCACGGGCGGCGGTGGCCATGCGCGAGGCGGAGCTGGCCAATGCGCAGGCGCAGCTCATCGGTTTCGACGATCAGGGGCTGGCCGAGGCCCTCGCCGAGGTCGGGGCCTCGGACATTCCGCTGCGCTCGCCGGTCGACGGGCGCATCCTGCGCGTGGTCGAACAGTCCGAGACCTCTCTGGCGGCCGGCGCGCCGGTGCTCGAGATCGGCAATATCGCGCAGGATCTGCAGGTGGCCGTGGACCTGATTTCCTCGGACGCGGTGCAGGTGGTGCCGGGCGCGCGGGTCATGCTCGACGATTGGGGCGGGCCGGGCTCGCTGGAAGCGGAAGTCGAGCGCATCGCGCCGCTCGGCACCACCGAGGTCTCGGCGCTGGGGGTCGAGGAGCAGCGGGTGCGGGTGATCCTGCGCTTCACCGCGCCGGTCGAGGCGCGCGCGGCGCTGGGGCACGGCTACCGGGTGCTGGCGCGCATCGTGATCTGGGAGGATCAGGACACGCTGCAGGTTCCGCAGAGCGCCGCGTTCCGCGAGGGCGGGGGCTGGGCGGTGTTCCGGGTCGAAGACGGGCGCGCCGTGCAGGTGCCGGTCACGCTCGGGCAGGGCAACGGGCGGCAGGTGCAGGTGCTGGACGGGCTGAATGACGGCGACGAGATCGTGCTCTATCCGCCGGGGGATCTGGCGGATGGTGGCCTGGTGGCGCAGCGGCAGGCTGGGTGAAGGGGCGCGGCGTCTGTCCGCCCGGCCTCAAGGCGAAGCCGCCGGGCGAGCGCCTGCCCGTCCCGGCGGGCTGGCGCGTTGGCGATGCGGTGAAACGAGACGAAGTCGCTCGGTCTTGGCCCACATAGAGCGCTGAACACCGCTGATCACCTATTTCGCGGCGCCAGCCCACGGGCAGGCGCTCGCCCGGCTCGCGTTGCCGGTCTTGGGCGCAAAACCGGGCCGGCTCAGCCCTGACCCTTCTCCAGCGCGTCGAGACGCGCCTTCAGGGCCTCGTTCTCTTCGCGGGCCTTCTGCGCCATGGCGCGAACCGCGTCGAATTCCTCGCGGGTCACGAAGTCGCGATCCGCCAGCCAGCGGTCGATCATCGATTTCATCGCCGTTTCGGCCTCATCCTTCGCGCCCTGTGCCACGCCCATGGCGTTGGTCATGAGCTGCGAGAGATCCTCGAATACCTTGTTGCGCGTCTGCATTGGGCTCTCCGTCATATGCTTGTGTCCTATATGGGCCGAGAGGCCCGCGGTCACAAGGTTGACTTCCCCCGGAAACTCCCGTCACTCATCGCGCATGAGAGCAGCCATTCCCTTTCCGCCCCTGTCCTCCGAGGTCTTCTCGATCTCGGTCTTCGGCATGGAATTCGCCCTGCGCTGGTACGCGCTTGCCTATATCGCGGGCATCATCATCGGCTGGCGCATTGCCGTTGCCGCGGTGAAGCGCGTCCACCTCTGGCCGGGCGACCAGCCGCCGATGAGCCCGGCGCAGGTCGAGCAGCTGCTGACCTGGGTGATCCTCGGCATCATCCTCGGCGGGCGGCTCGGCTTCGTGCTGTTCTACCAGCCCGCCTACTACCTGGCGAACCCGGCCCAGATTCTGATGGTCTGGCAGGGTGGCATGTCGTTCCACGGCGGCTTCCTCGGGGTGCTGATCGGCTTCCTCGGCTTCTGCCTGAAGAACCGCATCCCGATCGGCTCCACCGCCGACATGCTGGCGATCTCCGTGCCGCCGGGGCTGCTGCTGGGGCGCATCGCCAACTTCGTCAATGCCGAGCTTTGGGGCCGCCCGACCGAGCTGCCCTGGGGGGTGATCTTCCCCGGAGAGGCGGCGCAGGCCTGCGGGCAGGCGCTTGGCGAGCTTTGCGCGCGCCACCCGTCGCAGCTCTACGAGGCGCTGCTGGAAGGGGTGCTGCTGGGCGCGCTGGTGCTCTGGCTCGGGCTGCGCAGGGGCGGGTTGAAGACGCCGTGGCAGATGGCGGGCGTGTTTCTCGCCGGCTACGGCATCGCGCGCTTTCTGGTGGAGTTGGTGCGCCAGCCCGACGCGCAGTTCGTCTCGCCCGGCAACCCGCTGGGGCTGGCCTGGCACGTCGGGGGCTACGGGCTCACCATGGGCCAGATGCTCTCGCTGCCGATGATCCTCGTCGGGATCGGGCTCATTCTCTGGGCGCGGCGCCGCGCATGAGTGCGCTGCTTCCGCTTCTCGAGGCGCGCATCGCGGCCGAGGGGCCGATGAGCGTGGCCGAATACATGACATGGTGCCTGCTGCACCCGCAGCATGGCTATTACACCACCCGCGATCCACTGGGCCAGAAGGGCGACTTCACCACCGCGCCGGAAATCAGCCAGATGTTCGGAGAGCTGCTCGGCCTCGCGCTGGCGCAGAGCTGGCTCGACCAGGGGCGCCCGGAACGGATTGTCCTTGCCGAGCTGGGGCCGGGCCGGGGCACGCTGATGGCCGATGCGCTGCGCGCCATGAAGGGCGTGCCGGGGCTGCTCGACGCGGCGGAACTGCACCTCGTCGAGGCCTCGCCCGCGCTGCGCGCCGCGCAGGCGACACGGCTTTCGGACTACGGGCCGTCCTGGCACGACAGCCTCGCCGAGCTGCCCGAAGCGCCGCTCTTCCTGCTCGCCAACGAGTTCTTCGATGCACTGCCCGTGCGCCAGTTCCTGCGCGACGGGGACGGCTGGCGCGAGCGCGTGGTCGGCTGGCACGAGGGGCAGCTCTCCTTCGGGCTCACCGACATCGCGGCGCAGGCGGCGCTCGAGCACCGGCTGGCCGATACCGCACAGGGCGACATGGTCGAGACCTGCGCCCCTGCCGAGGCCATCGTGCAGGAGGTGGGGCGTCGAATCGCGGCGCAAGGTGGCGTGGCGCTGATCGTCGACTACGGGGGCTGGGGCAGCCTCGGCGACACCTTGCAGGCGGTGCGCGCACATGAAAAGACCGCGCCGCTGGCGGCGCCCGGCGATGCCGACCTGACCGCGCATGTGGATTTCCGCGCGCTGGCGCAGGCGGCAGCCCCGGCGGCCCATGCGCCCCTGACGGCGCAGGGCGTCTTCCTCGAGCGGCTCGGCATCACCGAGAGGGCGCGGGCGCTTGCGGCGCGGCTGAACGGCACGGCGCTGGAAAGCCATGTTGCCGCACATCGCCGGTTGACGCATCCCGGGGAAATGGGAAGTTTGTTCAAGGTTCTGGCGTTGCACGCGCCGGACGCACCGCCGCCGCCCGGATTGGATACATGACGCTGGAAATCATCACCGCCGAGTCCCTCAGCCCGCTCCGGCACGGGTTCTTCACCCGCAAGGGAGGTGCCTCCTCCGGGGTCTTTGCCGGGCTCAACTGCGGGCCGGGCTCATCGGACCAGCGCGAGATCGTGGCGATCAACCGGGCGCGCGTGGCGCAGGCCATGGAGGTGCCGGTCGAGTCGCTGGTGACGGTCAGCCAGGTGCATTCGCCGACGGTGGTGACGGTGACCGGCCCGCTGACCGATCCGCGCCCCGAGGCCGACGGGCTGGTGACCCGCGAGCCGGGGCTCGCGCTGGCGGTGCTGACCGCCGATTGCCAGCCGGTGCTCTTTGCCGATGGCGAGGCCGGGGTGATCGGCGCCGCCCACGCGGGCTGGCGCGGGGCACAGGCCGGGGTGCTGGAAGAGACCATCGACGCGATGATCGCCCTCGGGGCCAGCCGCGACGGCATCCGCGCGGTGATCGGGCCGACGATCAGCCAGCGCGCCTACGAGGTCGGGCCCGAATTCCTCGACGAGTTCATGGCCGAAGATCCCGACAACGGGCGCTTCTTCGCCGGAGGGCAGGGCGACCGGGCGCAGTTCGATCTTCCGGCTTACGGGCTGCACCGGCTGCGCAGCGCCGGGGTCGAGGCGGAATGGACCCGCCACTGCACCTATTCCGATCCCGACCGCTTCTTTTCCTTCCGTCGGGCCACCCATCAGCGCGAGGCGGATTACGGTCGGTTGATTTCCGCGATCCGGCTCTGAGCGGCCGCTCGGCGGCTACAGCCGTGAGAAGTGACGTCGCCACGATTCGTCCTTCTTTCCGAGGGAATGTGTCGAAGTGGTTCCCGTATCTCCGACAATCTCTGGCCGGGCGGCGAATTGATCAAAAAGGCGCTCGCATTTCATCGAAACTTTGACATAAATGCCAAAAAGCGGCCAGATCGCCGCCTGTCGGTAAGACGTCCTTCTGTCGTTGTTGGTGGGGGCCAGCACGGATGTGACAGTTTGAGTAAGGATGTTGTCATGACCAGTTTTCATCACGTGGCCCGCGGTCACGACGGTGTTGTTTCTCAAGAACCTCCGCGGGTCCCGGTCTCTCTCCGGAACGGGCGGCCTCGTCGCGCAAGCTCTCTCATGCGCAAATACGAGGTCGCCGCGCTGTTGCCCGATCTTTCAATTTCCATGAAGCAGCAGGTGGCGCCGGCGCTACCGCTGTTCGAAGAGGCCTGCTCGGCCTTCGCCCGTGGCACGCTGATCCGCACGGTGCAGGGCCCCGTCGCCGTCGAGGACCTGCTGCCGGGCGACCTCATCGAGACCAGCCGCGGCGCGCAGACCGTCACCTGGATCGGCTCGACCAGCTATGTGCCGGGCGTGGAATGCGCGCAGAGCGCGCTTGGCACGCTCACCCGTGTCACCGCCGAAGCCTTCGGACTCGGCCGGCCGGGCGTCGACCTGCTGCTCGGCCCGGCGGCGCGGATGGTGGTGACCCGTGCGCAGTTCAGGGCGCTTCTGGGACAGGACAGCGTGCTGGTGCCGGTCGCCGACGAGGCCGATTACGACCGCATCGTGCCGGTGACACCGGCGGGCGGCGTGCAGCTCTATCACCTGATGGTGCCGCGTCACGCGACGCTCCGGGTCGGCGGGCTCGAGATGGAGACCTATCATCCGGGCAAGCTGTTGCACCAGTTCAACAGTCCGAACCTGCGGGCGCTGTTCCTGTCGATGTTCGAGAACCTGTCGGAGCTACAGGATTTCGGGTCGCTGTCGATGACCCGCTCCTCGCGCGAGGCGGTCGAGAGCCTGCGGGCCATCTGAACCGGCGCGCCTTACCTGAAGGTTTTCTGGACCGGGAGCGGGGCAGTCGTCAGGCGGTCCGGCTCAGCCGTTCCTCGAGCACGTCGAAGGGCACGCCCGGTTCGTCCTTGGCGCAGCGGATGACCAGCGAGGTCTTGACCGAGGCGACGTTCGGCGCGGTCAGAAGCTGCTCGGTCAGGAAGGCCTGGAAGGTCGACAGGTCGGGGGCCACGCACTTGAGGATGAAGTCCACCTCGCCATTGAGCATGTGGCACTCGCGCACCAGCGGCCAGCCGCGGCAGCGGTCCTCGAAGGCGCGCAGGTCGGCCTCGGCCTGGCTCTGCAGCCCGACGCTGGCAAAGACCTGCACCTCGAAGCCCAGCTCGCGGGAATCGACCTCGGCGTGATAACCCTTGATGAAACCCTGTTCCTCGAGGGTTCGGACACGCCGCAGGCAGGGCGGGGCCGATATGCCCACGCGGCGGGCAAGTTCGACGTTGGTCATGCGGCCATCGGCCTGCAGTTCTGCCAGAATCTTCCGGTCGATGGGGTCGAGCCTGTGGGCGGGCATGCGTCTTCCTTGAGCTTTTCGCGAATATTATATCAGGCGGGACATCGACGCAATAATCTTTCATATTCTTGAAAGATTATTAACTGCGCGAGATTCCGGGGAGACTGCGGGACGCACGGGGTTTGCGTCGCCGCCGCGCGTGGCTATATGCAATTCCCAAACCGATTGCCATAGCTCGCGAGAGGCACGACATGTCCGACACCCGCCACACACGGCTCCTCATCATCGGCTCCGGCCCGGCCGGCTACACCGCAGGCGTCTACGCCTCGCGCGCGATGCTGTCCCCGCTGCTGGTCCAGGGGCTCGAGCCCGGCGGCCAGCTGACCACCACCACCGAGGTCGAGAACTGGCCCGGCGAGACCGAGATCCAGGGCCCCGAGCTGATGGTCAAGATGGAGGCGCATGCCCGCGCCATGGGCTGCGAGATCATCGGCGACATCATCACCGATCTCGACCTCGGCCAGCGCCCCTTCGTGGCGAAGTCCGACAGCGGCACGACCTACACCGCCGACGCCGTGGTGCTCGCCACCGGCGCGCGGGCGAAATGGCTGGGCCTGCCGACCGAGGACGAGTTCAAGGGCTTCGGTGTCTCGGCCTGCGCCACCTGTGACGGCTTCTTCTACCGTGGGCAGGAGATCGTGGTGATCGGCGGCGGCAACACCGCCGTGGAAGAGGCGCTGTTCCTCACCAATTTCGCCTCGAAGGTCACGCTGATCCACCGCCGGGATACGCTGCGCGCCGAGAAGATCCTGCAGGAGCGCTTGCTGGCGCACCCGAAGATCGAGACGCTCTGGCACCACCAGCTCGAGGAAGTGGTCGGCGAGGACATGCCCAAGGGCGTCACCGGCGTGAAGGTCAAGCACGTGACCACCGGCGAAATCACCGAGATCCCGGCCAAGGGCGTCTTTGTCGCCATCGGCCACGCCCCGGCGTCGGAACTGGTGAAGGACCAGCTCGAAACCCACATGGGCGGCTACGTGGTGACCAAGCCCGGAACCACCGAGACCTCGATCCCCGGCGTCTTCGCGGCAGGCGACCTGACCGACCACAAGTACCGCCAGGCGGTGACCTCGGCGGGAATGGGCTGCATGGCGGCGCTGGAAGCCGAGCGCTGGCTGGCCGAGCAGGGGCTCGACGCGGGCAAGGACACCTCCGAGCCGCTCGGCTACGGCGCGCCGGTCGAACAGGCGTCCTGAGTCTCGCCGAACTGATCTGAAAGAAGCGCGATGCCGGGATTCGGTGTCGCGCTTTTTCTTTTCCGACAGGGCGAGATCTGGCCGCGTCGGGGCTGACCAGGGACCGCTCGCCTGCCTGCTTTTGCGGCAATTCCGGGTCTCGTGACGCACGCTTTGGCAGGGCGCCCAATGCCTCCGCGCGCCTTCGGGCGCAGAGGTTTTGCGACGCTGCGTCTCTCTCGCGAAATTGAGCGCTCTGGCGCGGTGAGGGGCTTTGATGCCCAACGCGCGCCGCATATCTCTGGAACAACTCACAGGACTCGAAGACCTCGCCCCGTCGCCGCTCCAAGGTGGACGGACCTGACACTTTCGCCCGGCCGTATGTCGACCTGACCTTCTCCCTCGGAGGACGCCATGAAGACCGCTCGCCTGACACGCGCGCTCGCGCTGCTGACCTGCCTGCTGACGGCTGCGCCCGTGCTGGCGGAGGACGAGCTGCGTTCCGCCTATCGCAGCAGCGTGTCGACCACGCTCGCCGCGTCGGTCGGCGCGTTCGACAGCGTGCTGGGGCACGCGCTGAACGGCTATGGCAAGGTGCGCCTGAACAGCAAGGGGTTGTTCGTTGCGACTCAGGCGCCCGGAAGCGCACCGCGCATGTGGTGGGCGCTGGAGGCGCGGGAGTACCATGGCAGCACCAGCGGGCGGAAAATCGATGTTCTGCTGGGGATCGAGCGGCCGATCGGCACGGGCACCCGGCTCGGCTTTGCCACGGGCTACGGG
Organism: Alloyangia pacifica; assembly: GCF_020524285.1. Taxonomy (GTDB): domain Bacteria; phylum Pseudomonadota; class Alphaproteobacteria; order Rhodobacterales; family Rhodobacteraceae; genus Salipiger; species Salipiger pacificus_B. The sequence continues at coordinate 207,733 of NZ_JAIVKX010000008.1, read as the reverse complement.
GTCGCCGAACTTGATACCGGGCGCGACGTCCGCACCCAGACCTTCAGCTTTGCCCCCTACGTGGAGACCTCGCTGACCGACCATATCGGGCTCAAGGCCTGGGCGGCGCTGGCGCGGCCCGACTACCGGCTCGGAAGCTCGCCGCGCAGCGCCTGGCGCACCGCGGCGGGGCTCAACGCCAGCGGAAATTACGAACTGCGGCGCATGGATATCTCCGGCGCCGCGGGTCTGTCGCTGTCGCAGCAGTCGAGCAGTGGGATCGGCGAGGTTTCGGCCTGGCAGGTGGGCAAGCTCTCGGCTTCGCTGCGGACCCGCGCGACCCTGAGGTTGGAGCGCAATTTCCGCCCCTACTTCGAGCTCGGCTACAAGTACGGAACCTGGGTCGACGCCGGAAACTCCGGTGAGACCCACGCGCCCAGCCTCAAGACCGGCCTGAGCTGGAGCCACAAGAAGCGCAGCTTCACCATGAGCCTGATCGGCACGCAGGTCTTCGATCCGGTGCAGCCGCTGGTGCTCAACACCAGGTACAGCATCCGTTTCTGAGGGCCGCGGGGGCGGGGTCAGAGGTGAATTTCGCCGGAGATCAGCACATGCGCCTGTCCGGCCACGCGCACGCCGGTGATCGCTTCGGGCGGCCCGAGCACCTCGACCTGCGCCTGTCCCGGGCGACCGAGGCCGTGGCCCTGTTCGGCGGTGAAGACCGGGCTGCCGATCAGCCCCTTCAACCAGAGATAGGCCGCCATCGCGCCGGTCGCCGAGCCGGTGAAGGGATCCTCGGGCGGGCTTGGCGGTGCCATGAGAAGCCGCGAAAACGTGTCCCCCGCCGCGGTCGCGCCGCCGAGCGTCACGAGGAAGGGCTCGGCCAGGTCGAGGCGTTCGCCCGACGCTGCGGCGAGCCGGGGCAGCGCGTCGAGGTCCAGCCTTGCCCGCTCCAGAGCATCGCGGTCCTTCAGCACGGCGATGCAGAAGGGCAGGCCGGTGGAGACCACCTGCGGCTGGCCGAGGATGTCGGAAGGCGACAGCGAGACGGCATCTGCGACCAGCGACTTGTCGGGGCTGGGGCCGAAGACCGGCGCGGTTTGGGTCATCACGATGCGCGGCGGGCTGACGCTGTGGTCGATCTCGATGGGGATGAGGCCGGCCTTGGTTTCAAGCGTGATCCGGTCGCCGCTGACCAGCCCGCGGTGCAGCAGCGCCGCGACGGTGGCGACGGTGGGATGCCCGGCAAAGGGAATCTCGCCGCTGGCAAGGAAGTAGCGCACCCGCACGTCGGCGACCTCTGAGGGGCCGGTGAAGGTGCATTCCACCAGAGAGGTCTCGCGCACCACCGCCTTGCAGGTCGCGTCGTCCAGCGCCGCGCCGCCATGCAGGACGGCGCAGCCGTTGCCGCCGAAGGGCACGTCGGTGAAGGCGTCGGCCCAGTCGAGCGGCAGCGTGGTCATGGTGCGAACAGGCGCGCGTTCAGTGGACGGTGACGGGGGCGAGGTCGTTCTGCCGCGCCAGCGCGAAGGCCATGCCGCGGTCGCGGACCAGGGCCAGCCGCTCGCCGTCGGCGCGGTGCACCGCGTAGAGACGGGTCTGATCGCCGACCTGTTCCTGCACGTCCTCGGGCAGCTCGCTCACCTCGACGGAGCGGACATAGACGATGCGCTCGGCGTCAAACTCGGAGAAGTCATACTTCGTGTTCATGGCTCAACCCTTTCTGATGTTGATGGTCTGCACCACCGTCTCGGGACGGGACATGGTCAGATCCACGTGCAGCAGACCGTTCTCCATGACCGCTTCCCCCACCTCGACTCCATCGGCGAGCACGAAGCTGCGCTGGAATTGCCGCGCCGCGATGCCGCGGTGCAGGAAGATCCGGTCGGATCCGTCGTCGCGCTGCCGTCCGCGGATCACCAGCTGGCGGTCCTCGACGGTGATGGCGAGATCGGCCTCCGAGAATCCGGCCACTGCGAGCGTGATCCGGTAGGAGTGATCCGACGTCTGTTCGATGTTGAAGGGGGGGTATCCCTCGCTCGACTTGGCGGTGCGCTCGAGCAGGCGCTCGAGCTGCTCGAAGCCGAGCATGTGCGGATAGGAACCCAGGGTCAGTTTGCTCATGACATGTCCTTGACAGGGAAGCGACCGTCCGCCGGGCCCCGTAAGCGGCAACCCGACACTTCGGAATATGGGAAGGCGAGCAAGGCAGTGCAAGGGGGTTGCGGGGGCTTTGCGGGCGCGGCAAGAGTTGATATTCTAAGACTTCCTTCCCGCAAGGCCTGAGGACACACCCATGAATGCGCCGCAAGACATCTCGATGAAGACCGAAGAGGTCTTGCGCGTGGAGCTGGAAGTCTTCCGGCGCGAGCACCGCGATCTCGACGAGGCGATCCTGGCGCTGCAGGAGCGCGGCACCGCCGATCAGCTGACGCTCCAGCGGCTGAAGAAGAAGAAGCTCTTCCTCAAGGACAAGATCGCCATGATTGAGGATCGGCTGACCCCCGACATCATCGCCTGACGCGCCCGGAAAGGGCAGCCGTCGCGGACTGCCACGCGCGAGCTCGCCCCAAATGACCGCCGGGGCATGTCGGGGCCATGCGCTGCCTCACCACATGGGGGAGCGCCGCAGGTCTCGCTGGTGACTGCAACTGCCGTTTTTGCCGGGACAATTGCCTCCTGTCGGCTGAGATGCGTTCCGATTTTCCGTCACTTTGCGCAGAGCGTTGCACGATCTGGATGGCGAGCGTATCACTTGCGGCAAAATCGACAGGAGGGTCCGACATGAAGGACGGTGAGCTGGCGCAGCGCGGTCTGGTGCTGCTGGGATGCGGGAAGATGGGATCGGCCATGCTGGAAGGCTGGCTGGGACGGGGCCTGCCGCCCGCGTCGGTCTGGGTCAATGATCCGCGCCCCTCGGAATGGCTGCAGGCCCAGGGCGTGCATCTGAACGAGCAACTGCCCGAGAGCCCGGCCATCGTGCTCATCGCGGTGAAGCCGCAGATGATGGCCGATGCGCTGCCGGTGCTGGCAAGCTACGGCAATGGGAGCACGGTCTTCCTGTCGGTGGCAGCCGGGGTGACCATCTCCACCTACGAGCGGATGCTCGGTGACAAGACCCCGATCATCCGCGCCATGCCCAACACCCCCGCCGCCGTGGGGCAGGGCATCACCGCCATCGCCGGCAATGGCAATGCCAGCGCCGCAAACCTGACGATGGCCGAGGACCTGCTCTCGGCCGTGGGCGAGGTCGTGCGGCTCGAGGGCGAGGGGCAGATGGACGCGGTGACCGGCGTCAGCGGGTCTGGACCGGCCTATGTCTTCCACATGATCGAATGCCTTGCCAAGGCGGGCGAGGCCGAGGGGCTGGCCCCCGAGCTCGCCATGCAGCTCGCAAAGGCCACGGTGGCCGGCGCCGGCGCGCTGGCGATGCAGGCCGCCGACGACCCGGCGCAGCTGCGCAAGAACGTGACCTCGCCCAATGGCACGACGCAGGCCGGCCTCGACGTACTGATGGACGAGGACAAGGGCCTGCCGCCGCTGATCCGCGCCACCGTCGGCGCGGCCGTGCGACGCTCCGAAGAGCTGGCCAATGGCTGAGATCAGCTACGACGACTTTCTCAAGGTCGACATCCGCGCGGGCAAGGTGGTCCGCGCGGAGCCTTTCCCCGAGGCCCGCAAGCCCGCCATCAAGCTCTGGATCGATTTCGGCCCGGAGATCGGCGAAAAGAAGAGCTCGGCGCAGATCACCGTGCATTACGCGCCCGAGGAGCTGGTCGGTAAATCCGTGATGGCCGTGGTCAATTTCCCGCCGCGGCAGATTGGCCCCTTCATGTCCGACGTTCTCGTTCTAGGTTTCTCCGACGAGACCGGGGCCATCGTGCTTGCGACCCCCGACAAGACCGTACCGCCGGGAGGACGCCTGCATTGACCAAGATCCTGATTGCCCGAAACCTGCCCGAGAGCGTTGTCGATGAGGCACGTGCCGAGTTCGACGTGACCTACCGCAACCGGCCCGATCCGATGAGCCGCGAGGAGATGCTTGCCTCGCTGTCGGACTATGACGGCGTGCTGATGACTCTGGGTGACAGCTACAACGCCGAGGTCTTCGCCGCCGCCGGCGTGCCGCGGGCAAAGATCCTCGCCAACTTCGGGGTGGGCTTCAACCACATCGACGTCGAAGTGGCGCGCAATGCCGGGGTCACCGTGACCAACACGCCCGGTGCCGTCACCGATGCCACCGCCGATATCGCCATGACGCTGATCCTGATGTCCTGCCGCCGCGCCGGCGAGGGCGAGCGGCTGGTGCGTATGGGCAGTTGGCAGGGCTGGCACCCGGTGCAGATGCTGGGCCTGCACGTGACCGGAAAAACCGTTGGCATCCTCGGCATGGGGCGCATCGGCCAGGCCATCGCGCGGCGCTGCCACTACGGCTTCGGCATGGAGGTGGCCTACATGAGCCGCTCCGAGAAATCGCTCGATCATCCGGCGACGCGCTACGACACGCCCGAGGAGCTGGCGGCCAATGTCGACATCCTCGTCACCGCCCTGCCGGGCGGCGCGCAGACGCATCACACGGTCAACGAAGGCGTTCTGGCGGCGATGCGCCCGCATGCGCATTTCATCAATATCTCCCGCGGCGACGTGGTCGACGAGGCGGCGCTGATCTCGGCCTTGCAGGACAAGCGCATCGCCGGGGCGGGGCTCGATGTCTACGAGTTCGAGCCGCAGGTGCCCGAGGCGCTGCGCGATCTCGACAATGTGGTGCTGCTGCCGCATCTCGGCACCGCCGCGCTGGAAGTGCGCGAGGACATGGGCCGCATGGCGGTGGCCAACCTGCGGGCCTTCTTCGCCGGGGAGCCGGTGCCGAACCCGGTCTGACAGCAGCAGACCCGGGCGGCGGCCGTCCGGGTCAGGCGCGCGCGGGGGTGTCGCCCATCGCCGCGCGCCAATGCTTGCGGCAGAGCGAGACATAGGTCTCGTTGCCGCCGATCTGCACCTGCGCGCCGTCGCTGAGCGCCTTGCCCGAACCGTCCTGCCGGATCACCATGGTCGCCTTGCGCCCGCAATGGCAGATGGTGCGCACCTCTCGCAGCGAATCCGCCAGCGCCAGCAGCGCCGCCGAGCCGGGGAAGAGCTGGCCGCGGAAATCCACCCGCAGCCCGTAGGCCATGACCGGCAATCCCAGATCGTCCACCACCCGTGCAAGCTGCCAGACCTGCTCCTCGGTGAGGAACTGTGCCTCGTCGATGAACACGCAGGCCAGCGGGGTCTTGCGGTGCGCCGCGGCGATCACCGCGAAGAGATCATCCTCTGCGCCGAAGGTCTCCGCCTCCTGTCCCAGCCCGATGCGCGAGCCGATGCGCCCGTGACCGGCGCGCGTGTCGAGCCGGGCGGTCAGCAGGAAGACCTCCATGCCCCGTTCGCGGTAGTTGTGCGCCGCCTGCAGGAGCAGGGTCGATTTGCCGGCGTTCATGGTGGAGTAGTGGAAATGCAGCTTGGCCATGGCCGTCTCTTGCACCAGCCCGGACGGGGGAGGCAAGGCTCAGGGAGCCGGATGCTCCGCCTGACCGAAGATCAAGTCGAGGTGCTTCTCGGAGGGCACGCTTTTCAGCGAGAGCTTCTGCATCGGCGCATCGAGCAGGCTGAGCAGCTCGCGGTCGGTCATCCGCGCATAGTCGCGCTTCCAGTGCCGCACCATCAGGTGGCGGTAGGAGGGGCGCTTGGGCACCTCGGCCCAGGCGGCGCGGAAGGGCTCGCTGCGGTGGAGCTGCAGGTCGAACAGGTAGTGCGGCCAGAAATAGGGGTGGACCGGGCGCTCGGCGCCGCCGCCGGGCTGCACCGACCACATGCGGTTCTTCGGCTCGATCACCCGCTTGCGGGTGTCGGCACGGCGCAACCCGGCAAGCCGGCAGGCCAGCGCGCCCTTGCCGCCACGGTCGAGCTCGCGCCTTGCGCTCTGCGCGCGGCGGGGGCGGTCCCAGTAGCCGCGCATCGCCTCGAGCCAGCCTCGGGTGATCGCATGGCCCGGCTCGGAGACGAGGAACCAGTTCTCAACCGGGCGGCGGCGGTAGGGGTCGTGGAAGGCGAAGAAGCCCGTGCGGGTCAGCGGCTCGAGCCAGTCGTCGAGCGGCGCGCAGGGGATGGTGCCGCAATCGACGTAGACGCCGCCCTTCCGGTCGAGGTCCTGCACGCGGAAGATGTCGCCGCGGCCCTGCAGCGTTGCGGGCACATGCGTCAGACCCAGCGCGCGAAAGGCCGCCGCCGCGTCGCTTTCGTCGGCGATCTCCAGCGACCAGCCGGGGTTGAGCCGCGCCCAGGCGTCCCAGCAGCGTTTCACGATATCGGGCGCGCCGGCCTCGCCCTGCGCCCAGAACATGGAAATGCGTCGAACCGTCATGCCTGCCTCGTGCCCCCATACGCCCGCCCTGTTGCGCAGGCTGCGCAACTTGGTCAAAAGGAAACTCACCCGGCTTAGCCCGGGCACCGGCCCCGCGCAAGCGGCGCATCCCCGGCCGCGAAGAATGGAGATCAGCCTTGTCCCTCGCCCTGATGAAACTGCGCGCCATCGTCAAGTACCGCCGGATGACGCGGTCCCTGCGCAAGACGGTGCGCCGCATCGAGCATGACAGCAGTGGCATTTCCAACGAGTTCGACCGGGCGCCGCTGCAGCGCGAGGCGCTGCTGCCGCTGATCGGCAGCGCGCCGGTGCATGCGGGCGAGACGAGCGAGATGGCGGTCTACTCGACCTACTGCGGGCCGCTTGGCAGCTTCACTTACGACAGGAACAACCGGCCCAAGAACTGGCCGCATTACTTCGTGTCGAACAACCGCAGCGCGCTGGAGATCGTCGAGGGGCTGGGCTGGAAGCCGATCTTCCTCGACCTGCCGGTGTCGAAGAACCCGGTGCTGAGCGCGCATCAGGCCAAGGTGGCCAAGGCGCTGCCGCATCTCTTCCCCGATCTCGCGCGGCACCGCTTCCTGACCTACATGGACGACAAGCGGCGCATTCCGCATGGCGATCTGGAAGGTCTCCGCGACCGGCTGGTCGAGGCGGGCGGGGCCATGGCGCTGCGGCTGAGCCCGCATATCGAGGGCAATATCCTCTGGGAGTTCACCGACTCGCTGTTCCAGGACCGCTACCGCGAGCAGGCGCACCAGATGCTGCGCTACACGCTGGCGCAGATGGAGGCGGGCAAGACGCTGGAGACGGACCGGCTGTTCACCACCAACTTCATCCTGCGCGACATGGCGGATCCGCGGATCGCGGCGCTGAACGAGCGCTGGTATGACGACATCCTCGCCTGCGGCATCGATTGCCAGCTGGCCTTTGCCTTCCTCGCGCAGGGCGAGGCGGCGATCGTCGACCTGCCGGCGCCGCCGCGCAAGAAGTATCTCGGCAAGAAGATCGCCGCGCCCGAAGGCGCGGCCTGACGCTCAGACCAGCCGGCCCCAGAGGTCGTATTCCCCGGCCTCGTCGACCTCGACGGTGACCATATCGCCGGGCTTGAGGTGCTCGAAGCCCTCGTCGATGAACAGGTTGCCGTCGATCTCCGGCGCATCGGCCTTGGTGCGGCAGGTGGCTGCGTCCTCGTCGACCTCGTCCACCAGCACCTGCAGGGTCTGGCCGACCTTGGACTCGAGCTTGGCTTCCGAGATCGCCTGCGCCTTCTCCATGAAGCGCTCCCAGCGGTCCTGCTTGACCTCTTCGGGCACATGGTCCGGCAGCGCGTTCGAGCGCGCGCCCTCGACGTTCTCGTACTTGAAGCAGCCGACCCGGTCGAGCTGCGCCTCGTCCATCCACTCGAGCAGCGTCTGGAACTCGTCCTCGGTCTCGCCGGGGTAGCCGACGATGAAGGTCGAGCGCAGGGTGATGTCGGGGCAGTCGGAACGCCATGCGGCGATCTCGTCGAGCGTGCGCGCGGCCGCGGCGGGGCGTGCCATGCGCTTCAGGGTCTCGGGGTGGGCGTGCTGGAACGGGATGTCGAGATAGGGCAGCACCAGCCCCTCGGCCATCGCTGGGATCAGCTCGCGCACGTGCGGGTAGGGGTAGACGTAATGCATCCGCACCCAGGCGCCGAACTGGCCCAGATCACGGGCGAGCGAAAGGATCGGGAATTTCTCGTCCCGGTCCTTCCAGTCGGTGCCATAGGCCGAGGTGTCCTGCGAGATCACCAGCAGCTCCTTCACCCCGGCCTCGACCAGTTTCTCGGCCTCGCGCAGCACCGCGCGCTGCGGCCGCGAGGTGAGCAGACCGCGCATGTCGGGGATGATGCAGAACTTGCACTTGTGGTTACAGCCTTCCGAGATCTTCAGGTAGCTGTAGTGCCGCGGCGTGAGCTTGACGCCCGAGCCCGGCAGCAGGTCGACGAAGGGATCGGGGGAGGGCGGCACGGCACCATGCACCGCGTCGAGCACCTGCTCGTACTGGTGCGGGCCGGTGACCGCCAGCACCTTCGGGTGGGTGCCGGTGATATATTCGGGCTCGGCGCCGAGACATCCGGTGACGATGACCCGGCCGTTCTCCTTCAGCGCCTCGCCGATCGCCTCGAGGCTTTCGGCCTTGGCGCTGTCGAGAAAGCCGCAGGTGTTGACGATCACCGCGTCGGCGCCCGAATAGTCGGGCGAGATGCCGTAGCCCTCGGCGCGCAGCCGGGTGAGGATGCGCTCGCTGTCGACCAGCGCCTTGGGGCAGCCAAGCGAGACCATGCCGATGGTCGGCTGGCCGTCGCGGCGGGTTTCCGTGACGCGGGCGCGGGCAAGGTCGGGGCGAAGATCGGGCGGATTCTGCATGGGCGGCATATACGCGCTCTCACGGCGTCCGAAAAGGGTGGTTGCACGACGCGCGCCAATCCGCGCCGCCGCGCCTGCGGAGGGGATGGGATTTGCGTATTTCGAAAGAGAAGAAGCCGGGTACGCCACCCGGAACGTCTTCTCTTTTCAAATACGCAGGGGGTGAGGCGCGCAGCGCCGAGGGGGCAGCGCCCCCTATCATTTCTTGTGGTACATCCTCAGCCGAACAGCCAGAGGATCCCGGCGCAGGCGGCGAGGGCCGCCACGAGGTTCATCGCCAGCCCGATCTTCAGGAAGTCGGAGAATCGGTAGTTGCCGGCGCCGTAGACCAGCGTGTTGGTCTGGTAGCCGATCGGCGTGGCGAAGCTCGCCGAGGCGCCGAACATCACCGCAATCGTGAGCGCGCGCGGATCCAGCCCGGTGCTTTCGGCAAGGCCGATGGCGATCGGGGTGAAGACCACGGCGACGGCGTTGTTGGTGACGGTCTCGGTGAGCAGCGAGGCCAGCAGGTAGACCGCCAGCAGCGCGAAGAACGGCGGAAGCCCAGAGATCGGCGGCGCCAGCCAGCCCACCAGCAGGTCGACCGCGCCGGTGTTCTGCAGACCGAGGCCGACCACCAGCATGGCGAAGATCAGCACCAGCACCGAGCCGTCGACCGCGCCCCAGGCCTCGTCGGCGTCGATGCAGCGCAGCACGAGGATGGCGGCGACCGCGAGGATCGACAGCGTCGCGATGTCCATCAGGCCGAGGGCGGCAAGGGTCACCACGGCGGCCAGCGCCGCCAGCACCAGCGGCGCGCGGCCGCGGCGGAAGGCGCGGCCGGTGGGGCGGCTGACCGAGACCAGCTGCGCCTCGTCCTCCAGCGTCTGGAAGGCGCTGGAGGGCCCTTCCAGCAGCAGCTTGTCGGCCGGGCGCAACCGCACCGAGCCGAGGTCGGGGCCGGGGTTGTGCTCGTGTCGATGCGCGCCGAGCACCCGCACCCCGAAGCGCCGGCCCAGCGACATGCTGCGCAGGCTGCGGCCCAGCGAGGACTTGCGCGGCGAGACCACCACCTCGACGGTCACCAGTTCGCCCTCGGGCGGCTCGCCGCGGCGCAACCCGATCTTCAGCCCCGGATCGTCGTGCAGGGTGAGCAGCTCGGAGGTCGGGGCGCGCAGGATCACCGTGTCGCCCTTTTCAAGCACCTGCTCCTCCAGCGGCGCGGGCAGCGGGCTGCCCTTGCGGCGCAGGCCGGTCACCCGCACGCCGCTGCGGTTGAGCGGCGCGATCTCGGAGAGCGGCTTGTCGGCGTAGGTCTCGTCGGCGAGCACCGCCTCCGACAGGAAGGTGGTCTCGCCGAGCATCTGCTCGGGGTCGCTGGCGGCGCGGTCGGGCAGCAGCAGCGGGCCGAGAATCGCGAGGGTCGTGCCGCCCGCCAGGGCCACCAGCAGGCCGACCGGGGTGATCTCGAAGATGCCGAAGGGGGCAATCCCCTGTCCGCGTGCCACGCCATCGACCAGCAGGTTGGTCGAGGTGCCGATCAGCGTGCAGGTGCCGCCGAGGATCGCCACGTAGCTCAGCGGGATCAGCAGCCGGGTCGGGGCCTTGCCGAGCGCGGCGGCGAGGCGGATCACGACGGGGATCAGCACCAGCACCACCGGCGTGTTGTTGACGAAACCCGAGGCGACCAGCGTCACCCCGAGGATCACCATCAGCGCGAGGCCGGGCCGCTCCTGCGCCTGGGAGATCACCAGGTCCGAGATCGCCTCGAGCACCCCCGTGCGCACCAGCGCGCCGGAGAGCACGAACATCGCCGCGATGGTCAGCGGCGCGGGGTTGGAGAACACCGAAAGAAGCTGGTCGGAGCCGACGTAGCCGAGGGCCACGAAGAGGGCGGCAAGCCCGGCGGCGGGCACCTCGGGCGGGTAGAGCTCGAGCATGAAGACGACGAAGAGGCCGAGGATCAGCCCGAGGGCGATCAGGGAATCGTAGTCGGCGATCTGGGAAACGAGGTCTGTCATCACGGTTCACTCTTGCGTCTGTCACAACGCTGGAGTGTGGAAGGAGGTTGCGCAACCCCCTGCGCTTCTGGCGGAAATCGGCCGGGGATGGGGCCGGGGCAGGCAAAGAAGGATGGGGGCGGGGCCGGCAAAAAAAACCGCCCGGGCCGGAAGGCGCGGGCGGTTTGAAATCTTGCGGGGTGGTTCAGCGGCGGCGGTCGCGGCGCGAGGACATCGGCTGGAAGGCCACGCCCACGTGGGCTTCGCAGTAGGGCTTGCCCTGCTGCACGGGCAGGCCGCAGAACCAGAAGTCGTCGGTCGCCGGGTCGCCGACCGGCCACTTGCAGGTGCGCTCGGTGAGATCCATCAGCGACAGCTTCTTCGCCTTCTTCTCGATCTCGGAAACCTTGGCCAGCGCCTCGGGGCTGATCTCGTTCGCCGAGGGCTGCGGCGGCAGCGGCTGGCCGGCGGGCACGATCGGCTTGCGCGACGGGCCGAGCGGGGCCGGGCGAGTCTCGACCGCCGTTGCGGTCTCGCGCGCGGGCTCGGGGGGCGGGGCCGGCTCGGCCTTGGGCGCGGGCTTGGCCTTGGCTTCCTTGGCGGCGGGTTTGGCTTCCTTGACCGGGGCCGCGGGAGCGGCAGGGGCTGCGCCGCCTGCGGGGGCGGTGCGGTTCGACAGGCCGAGCCGGTGGACCTTGCCAATCACCGCGTTGCGGGTGACGCCGCCAAGTTCCTTGGCGATCTGGCTGGCCGACTGGCCCTCGGCCCACATCTTCTTGAGAAGCTCGACGCGCTCATCCGTCCAGGACATGTACGATCCTTGCTTGAGAAAAAGCGGCCCGTGATCGAGGGCCGCCTGAAAATTCCATCAGGGGCCCTATTGTAGTCATCGGTTGCCGAGTTACAAGCCGGACCCAGACGGAAAGGAGACCTTATGGACAGCCAAGCCCGCTTCGAGCCCGGTGCGCGCCGTTTCGGCGCCGTGAACTGGCTCGGCCTCGCCACGCTCTGCCGCCGGGAAACGCAGCGCTTTCTCGCGGTCTGGACGCAGACGCTTCTTGCGCCGCTGGTCACGGCCGGTCTGTTCCTGGTGATCTTCACCATTGCGATAGGGCCGACCCGCGGCGAGGTGATGGGGGTTCCTTTCACCCGGTTCATCGCGCCGGGCATCCTGATGATGACGGTGATTCAGAATGCCTTTGCCAATACCTCCTCGTCGATCGTCATCTCGAAGGTGCAGGGCAATATCGTCGACACGCTGATGCCGCCGCTGGCGCCCTTCGAACTGGTGATCGGCTATCTTGCCGGGGGCATTGCCCGCGGCCTCGTGGTGGCCTGTGCCATCCTGGCGGGCCTTTGGGTCACCACCGGGCTGGTGCCGGCGCATCCGCTGATCGTGCTCGGCTTCGTGTTCCTCGGCGGGGCGTTCCTGTCGGCGGTGGGCATCGTGGCGGGACTCTTCGCCAACAAGTTCGACCAGATGGCGGCGATCACCAACTTCATCGTGACGCCGCTCGCCTTCCTGTCAGGCACGTTCTACTCGGTCGAGGCGCTGCCGCCCGGGCTCTACGAGATCACCCATTTCAACCCGGTCTTCTACCTGATCGACGGGGCGCGCTACGGCGTGCTGGGCGTGTCCGACGCGAACCCGGCGCTCGGGGCCGCGGTGGCGATCTTCGCCACGCTGGTGGTCTCGCTGATGGCCTGGGGGCTGTTCCGCACCGGCTGGCGGCTCAAGGCCTAAGGGGCCGCCCTCGCCGAAAATGAAGAAGGGGGCCCTTGGGCCCCCTCTTTTTGTGTCCGGTCCCGGGGCGCGCCGCGACGCCTCAGGCGCGCTCGCGCACCCGCTGCGGAAAGACCTGCTGCGCGATGCCCGCGAAGAGCAGGTAGACCGAGGTGACCACGAGGCCCCAATGCGCCCAGCTCTGCGGGTGGAAGTCGACCCAGGCGGCCCAGCCGGCGAAGAAGGTCCAGGCCAGCGCGATGGGCAGCGACAGCGACCGCCAGCGTTCGGTGCGCACCGGGTGGATGAACTTCAGCGGCAGGAACATCGCCACCGCGAGCAGGGTCACCAGGGTCAGGATCACCCAGAAGTTCGGCTGCAGGGCGAAGAGCACCAGCACCAGCATGTTCCAGCAGCCGGGGAAGCCGTGGAAGGAGTTGTCGGTGGTCTTCATGCGGCTGTCGGCGAAATACATCGCCGAGGCAAAGGTGATGATGATGATCGCGATCCAGCCGGTCCAGCCGGGCAGCAGACCCGAATGGAAGAGCGCGAAGGCCGGGATGAAGACATAGGTCAGGTAGTCGATGATCAGGTCGAGCAGCACGCCGTCGAAGCGCGGCGAGTTGGCCTTCACGTCGTACTTGCGGGCGAGCGGGCCGTCGACGCCATCGACGGCAAAGGCCACGACCAGCCAGAGGAACATGATCGACCAGTCTTCCTGCGCGGCGGCAAGCATGGCGAGCATGGCGAAGACCGCGCCTGTGGCGGTCAGCAGGTGAACGATGAGAGCGCGGGTTTTCAGGGTCATGCCGCCTGACATGACCGATCTGCGCGCGCCTTGCAATCATCACGCCTCGTCGGGCGGGGGATCCTGCATGAGCGTGGCCAGTGCGCCGAGCTCCTGTCCGAAGCCGGATTCAAGCGCATCGGCGGCGGCGCGGCGCATCTGAACGGTCTTGTTCTGCGAGAGCTTCCAGGTGCTGTCGATCTCGTCGATGTGCAGGCGGAAGGGCAGGATCATGCGCTGCAGCTTGGCGCGGACCTCCGGGTCCATCTTCTCCATGGTCCAGGGGGTCTTCGGCGCGAGTCGTCCCTCGAAGGCGGCGCTCTGCGCGGCGAGCAGCGGGTCGATCTGGTCCTGCGGCAGCGGCTCGAGCCTGCCGGTCAGGTGCACGGCGACATAGTTCCACGTCGGCACCTGCCCGGGGTCGCCGTACCAGTCGGGCGAGATGTAGCCGTCGGGGCCGCTCACCGCGAGCCGGGCCGGAAGGCCCGCGCGGGCGGCGCGGCAGATCGGGTTCGAGCGCACGAGGTGCAGATCGGCGTAAGCGGCATCCTCCGACAGCAGGAAGGGCACATGCGACAACAGCGGCGCGCCCTCGGCGCTGACCGCCAGCGTGCCGAAGCTGCGGGCGCGCAGCAGTTCGAGGCTGCGGGCCTCCTCGGTGCGGCGGAAGATCGGGTTCGGATGCACCGTGTCAGGCCGTGAGCTGCGCGCCGCGGATGCCGGTGATCGTCGCGGTGACGATGGCGCCTTCTGCCTGCGGCGTGTCGAAGAGCACCTCGGTGAACTGCTCGGTGCGACCCATCTCGGGGCTTTCCATCAGGATGTGATGGGTGCGGCCGGGCTGCGCGGCGAGGTGGCGCTCCACCGCGGCCTCCCCGGCGGCGCGCAGGCGGGCGGCGCGCTCCTTGATGACGGTGCCGTTCACCTTGCTCGGGATGCGCGCGGCGGGGGTGCCGGGGCGCGAGGAGTAGGGGAAGACGTGCAGCCAGGTCAGGTCGCACTCCGCGACCAGCTTCAGCGAGTTGGCGAAATGCTCTTCGGTCTCGGTCGGGAAGCCGGCGATGATGTCGGCGCCGAAGGTCATCTCGGGGCGCAGCTTGCGCGCCTCCTCGCAGAAGCGGATGGCGTCGTCGCGCATGTGGCGGCGCTTCATGCGCTTGAGGATCAGGTCGTCGCCGTGCTGCAGCGACAGGTGCAGGTGCGGCATCAGGCGCGGCTCGGTGGCAATGGCCTGCATCAGGTTCTCGTCGGCCTCGATGGAATCGATCGACGAGATGCGCAGGCGCGGCAGGTCGGGGATCAGCTTGAGGATCCGCATCACCAGATCGCCGAGGCGCGGTGTGCCCGGCAGGTCGGCACCCCAGGAGGTGAGGTCCACCCCGGTCAGCACGACCTCGTTGTAGCCCTGCTGCACCAGCCGCTTGATCTGATCCACGACCACGCCGGCGGGGACCGAACGGGAATTGCCGCGGCCATAGGGGATGATGCAGAAGGTGCAGCGGTGATCGCAGCCGTTCTGCACCTGCACGTAGGCGCGCGAGCGGGTGCCGAAGCCGTCGATCAGGTGGCCGGCGGTCTCGGTCACCGACATGATGTCGTTGACCATGACGCGCTCGGTCTCGCCGATGAAGCCGTTCGACAGGCGCGACCAGGTCTCGGGCGCCATCTTCTCGGTGTTGCCGACCACCGCGTCGACCTCGCCCATGGCGGCGAAGCTGTCGGGATCGATCTGCGCGGCGCAGCCGGTGACGATGACCTTGGCGTCTGGGTTCTCGCGGCGCAGCCGGCGGATCTCCTGCCGGGCCTTGCGCACGGCTTCGGAGGTCACGGCGCAGGTGTTCACGATCACCGCGTTTTCCATGCCGGCCTGCGCGGCGAGATCCTTCATCGCCTCGGTCTCGTAGGCGTTGAGGCGGCAGCCGAGGGTGGTGAACTTGGGTGCGCCGGTCACGAGACCATCTCCAGCCAATCGTGGGTGAAATGCCCGTCGAAGACATGGGCGGTGGGGCCGGTCATCCAGACGCCGTCCTCGCGCCAGTCGACCTGCAGCGTGCCGCCGTCGAGCTCGATGGTCACGCGGCGCCCGGTGAGGCCGCGGCGTGCGGCGGCGACGGCGGTGGCGCAGGACGAGGAGCCCGAGGCTAGCGTGAGGCCTGCGCCGCGCTCCCAGACCCGCATGCGCAGGTGGTCGGGGCCGATCAGGCTGGCGACCTGCACGTTGGTGCGCTGCGGGTAGAGCGGGTGGTGCTCATGCGCCGGGCCGAAGGTCTCGATGTCCACCGCCTCGGCATCCTCGACGAAGAAGGTGCAATGCGGGTTGCCCATGCCGGTGGCGGTGGGCTTGCCCTCGATCGGCAGCTCCAGCGTATCCATTTCGGAGGCGAGCGGAATCTCGTGCCAGTCGAGCTGCGGCGGCCCCATGTTGACCGAGGTCAGCCCGCCTTCGGCATCACGGGCGAAGAGCGTGCCGCGCTCGGTGGTGAGCGTCAGCTCGGTCTTGCCGGTCTCATCCATCAGGAAACGCGCGATGCAGCGCGTGGCGTTGCCGCAAGCGCCCGCGGTCGAGCCGTCAGCGTTGTAGAAGGTCAGATGCGCATCGCCGCTGCCCTGCTCGATGATCGCCAGCTGGTCGAAGCCGACGCCGCGGTGGCGGTCGGCGATGGCCATGGCGAGGGCAGGGGTCATGGCAATGGAGCGCGCACGCGCGTCCAGCACGACGAAGTCGTTTCCGAGCCCGTGCATCTTCATGAAGGGCAAAGTTTGTGCGCGCGTGTGTTTCATCCGGGCGCATATACGCTTCTTGACGGTACGTTTCCAGCCTGCGTTGCGCGGGGCAGCCTTGCTGCGAATGCATGCACCGGCGAGGGGCGGGGCCGGGGCTGCGGGAGAAGTTCGGCAGAATTGTCATTTTTCCGCTTGACCCCCCACGCCACAGTTCCTAGAAGCCGCCCCACACACAGTGGGCCGTTAGCTCAGTTGGTAGAGCAACTGACTTTTAATCAGTGGGTCGCAGGTTCGAATCCTGCACGGCTCACCACTGTGTTAAAGTCCCGAGAGAGTGGGCCGTTAGCTCAGTTGGTAGAGCAACTGACTTTTAATCAGTGGGTCGCAGGTTCGAATCCTGCACGGCTCACCACTCCGGACTGTTTCCCCTGACATATCAGACCCATGTCGCCGGGCCCCTTGGGCCATTGCGGCGCATCGATCCTGCCTCGCGCGTTCTTTTTCGCGTGGCGAATCTGTGCAGACGGCGCCGCGCCGACCCGTCTGGGATCGGGCGCAGGCGAGCTTTGGTCGCTCGCGAACATTTTCGTTGCGGGCAGTGGGATGCCTGTCTCGGCCGGCCATGAGAGATCGGGCTCTTCCCGCCGACTCGCTCAGCGAGACGGTGGCGGGAAGGGGTGCACAACCCGTCGGGTCCGGAACTTCAGGGCCGGGTGATCCGCGTAGATGCAGCGCATGATCATGTAGGATTCGGCGGCGAGCGAGACGACGTACCACAGGAACCGCGGGATGCCGTCCTGCAGGAAGGTCATCGCCGCCATGTAGCCGACGAAGGCGCTGCAAAAGGCGATCATTCGCCTTGCCATCAACTCGTCTCCGGCGCTGCGCGCGATGGCCGCGCTCCGGAAGAAGCTCACCGCGCCGAAGAAGGCGAAGGCGAGGAACAGGACTAGTCCGATCAGCCCCTGCTCGGTGAGAAACTCGAGGTAGAGGCTGTGAGTCGCGCGCCCCTCGCCACGGAAGATCAGCCCGTTCTCGAGCGCGTTGTTCTGGTAGTGAAGCCGGAAGTTGCCCAGACCGACGCCGAACCAGGGGTGTTCGTTGAACAGGTTGTAGGCGACGGTCCAGCTGGCGAGCCGACCCTCGGTGCTGGTGTCCTGCGCCGCGCCCTCGGCGGCGGTGCTGAAGATGCTGGTGAAGCGCTCGATCACCCGGTCGCTGGCCAGCGCCCCGGCAAGGATCACCACAACCCCGGCAATCGCCGCGACGGCGAGGAACTGTTTGCGGGTGAAGCTGGTGCTCAGCACGATCAGGCCCAGCGTCAGGCCGATCAGCGCGCCGCGCGACTCGGTGATGACCAGCCCGGCGATCAGGATCGCGGAGGCCAGCGCCCAACAGATCATCGTGACGGGGCCGCGGGCGTTGAGCAGGTGGAACAGCCCCAAGGGAAGGGTGAAGACCACGATGGCGGCAAAGAAGTTCGGATCGAACAGCATGCCCGAGAAGCGGCCCGAGCCATCGGTGAAGCGCGAGAAGCCGTGGAATCCGGTGGGCGAGTCGCCGAAGACCATCTGGTACAGGCCGAGAAAGCAGATCACCACGATCGGCAGCGTGGCGGCGAGTGCCACCGTCTCGAAGCCGCGCTTGTTGTTCATGAAGGCCAGCGCGAGGATCGCCACGATGGCTTCCTTCAGGAAGTCGATGGAGAGCGCGATGCTCATTTCCCAGCGCATGGCATAGGTGGCGCTCAGCAGCTTCATGGCGAAGACGATCGACAGGCAGCAGATGGCGACGCGCGGCACGTAGGGCAGGTCGCGATAGATCGCGTAGCGCGCCGCAAGCAGCATGAAGAGCCCCGGGGCGGTGATCTTGGCGAGGGAGGGGGCGCCGAACGCGATGATGAGATTGTCGGAGAGGTTGGACATGATCATCACGATCAGTCCGGCGAGCGCGATCATCGGAAACCGGATGCCGACCGCGAAGATCAGCAGCGCCACGGGCAGCGCCATCATCAGCGAGGTGCGTCCCGAGAGCACGAAGCTCACGGCCAGTGCGAACAGGCCGCTGAGCAGGATGATGCCCCAGCCGCGCCAGTCGAAGCCCTTGCGGGGCGGGATGGTCGACTCGCTCATTCCTCCGGCCCCCGGTGTCGGGCCGGCGCTGCCGGGTCGCCCCTGTGAAAGGCGCCGCGCAGCTTGTGCGCGCTGCCGACGAGGTTGCGTGTGGCCTTGGTCAGCGGCACCCATCCTGCCGAGTTACGGCGGCTCTGGCCGGGGCGGGTGCTCGAGAAGGCGGGTTCCGCGCGCACCGCGCTTCTGGGGTCTCGGGGCGATGTCATGCGCGTCTCCTTTTCAGGATGAAGCGCTGCCCCGCGGTGAAAACTCCCGGCAGAACCAGCCGCAGGGCGACGAGGTAGGTGGCGGCAAAGGCGGCCGAGCCGGCCATGAGGCGCAGCAGCTCGGAGCCGGTGTGCAGTTGCAGGGCAAGAAAGGCAGCCAGCGAGGCGCTGCCGGCGCAAAGCAGCGCGGGACGCAGGGCGGTGGCAATCTTGCCCGCGGTCACATCCATGATCCGCTTGGTGGCAAGGTAGATCGGAATGAACCGGACGAAGGCCATCACCAGCTGCGCCGCGGCGACGGCGGTGATGCCGAAGGGCACGGCGGCGGCCAGCAGCAGGATGAAGATCGGCAGGTTGAACAGCGCGGCCCGGAACATCAGGTCGGTGCGGCTCACCGCCTTGAGCAGCTCGCCGGGCACCATGTTCAGCGTGCTGACGGCCAGCGCCGCGGCGATGAACTGCATGGGCGCGACCATGTCGTACCACTTTTCATTGTAGAGGACGTGCACGGTCGGCTCGGCGAGCACGGCAATCGCCGCGCCGATGCCGAACATCAGCAGCGCGCAGTAGCGCAGCGCCTGGTAGTAGTATTTCGCCAAGTCCTCGGGATGGGTCTGCATCTTCGACATCACCGGGTGCAGCACCGTGCCCGCGACCGAGGTGAAGCTCTTGATCGCCAGCTCGGGGATTCGATAGGCGATCGCGTAGACCCCCAATGCCGCCGGACCGAGGAACTTGCCGACCAGAAGGTTGTCGAGCAGTCGCGGCGTGGCGTTGATTGTCTCGGCGCCGATCAGGTAGGAGCCGAAGCTCATCACGTAGCGCACGGTCGGCCAGTCGGGCAGGGCGCTGGGCCTCCAGGGGCGGATCCAATACAGCATCAGCGTGCCCATGAGCGAGCCGGCCACATAGCCGATGACCAGCGCCCAGACCCCGAAGCCCATCATTGCCAGCACGATCGAGGTGAGACCCTTGACCAGCCCCTGTGCCACGTCGGGCACCATCTTCTTGCGAAGGTTGAGCTCGCGGAACAGCAGACTGTAATGCACCGAGCCGAGGGCGCGGATCACCAGCACCAGGCAGATCGTGCCCAGGAGCGGCTGCAGATCGGGGGCTTCGAAAAGCCGCGCGATGCCGCCGGATCCCCACCAGAGGAGCAGCGCCATGACACTCGAGGTGAACAGGGCGCAGAAGAACACCGCATTGGCGGTTTCCTCCTGCCGGTCCTTGACCGAGATCAGCGCGGCTCCGAGGCCGAACTTCGAGATGATCTCGAAATATCCCATGATCGCCAGGCAGATCGCCATCAGGCCGAATTCGCCGGGATCGACGTAGCGGGCAATGATGATGACCGCGACGAAGTTCAGGAGCTTGGTGGATGTGAAGGAGAGGTAGGCCCAGAACAGGTTCTTGGAGGTGGCCTTGCCGGGAGAGAATGCCATGCAGCAGAATCCTCGAAAACATGAGGAGGGAAAAGAAAATACCGGCCTGAGAAAATAGAGGGCCAGGAGGAAGAATCGTGGTCAGTCTACGGCCATCGCGTCGCGGGGCAAAGGGTTAAACCGTTTCGGCGGGATCGCCGCACAAGTTTGACGCGATTTGCACGCGAACGGGCTCACTTGATCGTGAGCGCCCCCTGCGGGCTCTGCAAATATTGCCGCAGGGCAGCGCGGGTGCTACAGTTGTATCCCGAACGGGATTAATTTCGCTTCTTTTTACATTTTCTTTTTACCGACGCCGTTTGGTGTCCATGGATTGGTTAGACCGTGAAACGCATCATTCTTGCTATTGTCGTGTTCGGCGCAACTCTCACCCCCATGCTCTTCGTCATCAAGCAGTCGAAGCCCATGTTCGAGGCTCGCTCGCTGGTGTCCTTCGCGCTCGGCCGCGAGTATGTCTATGTGCCGGATCCGAGCCTTACGGACATTCGCGCGCCGAACGCGGGCGACTTCCAGGGCTTCGTCAACGCGGAGATGCTGCTTCTCGACAACCCCAAGCTGGTGCGCCGGGCGATCGAGAAGGTGGGTCTGGACCGGATCTATCCCGACATGCCCGACACCGAGGCGGGGCTCGTCGGGGCCACGATCCGGCTCGACGAAAGCACGATGATCGAGCTGATCACCGGCTCCTACGTGGTGAAGGTCTCGGTCTTCCACAACAATCCGGTGATCGCCGCGGAACTGGTCAATGCGCTGGTCGAAGCCTTCCTTGATCATCGCCGGGTCATGTACACCGAGCGCGAGCTGACCACGATCACCGCCCGGCTCGAAAAGGCGCAGCAGGAGGCCGAGGAGATCGACGCCGCGCTGATCGACCTTCTCGGGGGGCCGGACGCGACGGGTCTGCAGATCGAATACGAGAACTCCGTGCGCGACGAGGTGGCGCTCAATGCCGAGCTGCGTGAGGCGCGTCTGAACCTGATCTCGCTGCAGCAGCGGATGACCTCCTTCGAGCACCGGCTGGGCGCCGAGGCGGAGGCGCTGGAAACCGAGACCGCGATCGAGGAAGCGCAGAGCCGGATCAGCTACCTGGAGCAGGAGCACCGCCAGACCCAGGAGCATATCGCGGAGCTGTCCGAGGTCATGCCCAAGGCGCGTCTGCTGCAGGCGCGGCAGGGGGCGCAGACCGATCGCATCGCCGAGCTCGACCTGCGGTTGCGCGATGCGCGGGCGGTCGAGGTGTCCGGCTTCGACAACGTGCGCGTCATCGAGGAGGGCACGCCGCCGATCAACCCGGTCAGCATGTCGCCGCGCACGCAGTTCGCCATCGCGCTCATCGTCGCCGGGATCGCCGGTTTCGCCGCCTACATGATCGCGACGCTGCTGGGCTCGCGTCCGAAGAAGACCCGGGAAGAGGATTTGCACGCGCCGGGGGTGACCGTGATGAAGCAGTCGCCGCGTGGCGACGACCGTCCGGCGCATCTCGCGCGCTGAGCAACGCGCGCGCGGCCGCGCCGGCCGCGCGTAGCCTCATTTCCCTAAGACGGACTGTCCCATGAAGGCTGCCAAGATAGATCTCCCCGGGCATGCGCTCGCCGTGGATGCGCCGGCCCCGCTGCGCCTCGGCTACCTGATCGACACCCTGCTGACCGGCGGCGCCGAACGCCTCGTTCTGACCTTCGCCGAGGCGGTGCGTGGGCGCGCCGACATTGCCCTGACCGTGTTCGTGCTGAGCGACCTCGACACGCCCTTCCTGCAGCGGCTGCGGGCCTCGGGCACCGAGGTTGTGCTGCTGCCGGGGCGCAACCTCGTGGACGTCGGGCGGTTCCGGCGTCTGGTCGCGGCGCTGCGCGCGCATCGGATTGAGTACCTGCACGCGCATCTGGCCTCGTCGAGCACGCTCGGGGCCTATGCCTCGCTGTTGCTGGGCATCCCGTTCATCACCACGATCCACAACGTGAAACCCTCGGTGCGGCGCATCCGCCCCGGCCGGAGGTTGTTGCAGGGGCTCGCCATGCGCCTGCCCGGGGTCAACAAGATCGCGGTGGGCGAGGCGGTGGCCGAGGCGGCGGCCGCCGAGATCGGACGGTCGGGCTGCCGGGTCGTTCCGAATGCGGTTTCGGAAAGCGTTGTTGCGCCGCTTGCCGCCCGGCAGCGCCTGCGCAGCGAGCTGGGGCTGGCAGACGGGCAGATCGCGCTGGTCTGTGTCGGCGCGATTATCGGCCAGAAGGCGCATGAGGTGCTGCTCGACGCCTTTGCCGCCATCCGCGCGCGGGCACCACAGGCGGTGCTTCTGCTGGTCGGCGATGCCCGCGACACCGCGCGTTTCGAGGCCCTGAGCGCGCAGGCGGCGCAGCTCGGGCTCGGCGGCGACGAGCTGCGGTTCCTGGGCATGCGCAGCGACATCCCCGAGGTGCTGGCGGCCAGCGATATCTTCGTCAGCTCCTCGCATTGGGAGGGGGCGCCAGTCTCGCTGCTCGAAGCCATGGCCAACGGTCTGCCGCCGGTGGTCACCGATGTCGGGGAAAACGCGCTGGTGCTCGAGGGGACCGGCGCCATCCTCGTGCGGCCGCGTGACCCGGAAGCGCTGGCGCATGGGGTGATCGAGATGATCGAAACGCCCGGCCTGAGCGCGCGCACCGGCGAGGCGGTGCGCGCGCGCGCACTTGGCCGCTACGGGGTGACGACCTGGGTCGAGCGGTTGCTGGCGATCTACGCCGAGACCGGGCGCCGCAGCGACTGGCATCGCATGTCAAAGGGTATCTCTGCGCCATCAGTACAATTTCCGGGTGTGCCGAGATGACGGGCACAGCGGTCACGCTTCGGTGCCGGACCCACGCCGGGTCCCTTAATTCCTTGACGGATCTTGCCTGCGTTGCGTATCGTCAGAGCATATGTACGCAGAGCGGGCTCGCCGCCATTTTTGGGCTGGGGTTCGTATTTTTGGATTTTGTCCCAGATGTTTAGGGGGACCATTTGTCGGTTGTCTACTCCAGTCCGGCTGCAACGCCCACGGATCTTGTTCGATTGGTCAGGATTGGTCGATGCCGCTGAACACTGCAGAAAGGAGGCTCCGTGTCACGCGCGGTCAGGGTTCTACCGACCGCTCGCAAGCATCGCCCATGCACAAGCAGGCTGAACGACCGCCCCGGCGGGATCGGCCCTATGTCAGACAGGCGATACTCCTCACTACCTGTGCACTAACCGCAGTTTTTTACGCTTGGCTTTTTTCATTTTTCGTTGGTTTCAGCCTTGGGGCGGTTGCCTGGATTGGGATTGCAGCTCTGGGCGCTTTTGCCGGGTTTATCCTTTCGGTCATTCTCTGACCGTCTGACCCGGGCGCTCTGCCTTCCGACCACGCGTCCACTCCGATATTTTTTCTGGCACCTCGCGGTGCCGCGGCCTGAGGCGACCGGCGATGCAGTAGGAGACGCTGCCCGTGTCGACGCATTCCCTCCCGTCCGATCCAGAACCCGTTTCCGGGCGCGATCTTCTTCCACCTGCCGCCTACCTTATCGGTGCGCCGAAGTGCGGCACGACGGCGCTTGGCCACTATCTGGCGGGGCACCCGGGCGTGAGCTTCAGCAACCCCAAGGAGCCGCACTACTTCTCGCATGATCTGCGCGGCCTGTGCCTCTGCCCCGACGAGGCGACCTACCGGGAGCTCTTCGCACCGGGTGATGAGGCCCGCGTCGCGATGGAGGGATCGGTCTGGTATTTCTACTCGGAGACGGCGATCTCCGAGATCCTCAAGGCGCGTCCGGATGCGATGTTCATCGTCATGTTGCGCAACCCGGTGAAGATGTTGGCCTCGCTGCACCGACAGCTGATCCATGCGCTCGACGAGAGCGAAGAGGATTTTCGCAAGGCGTGGGACCTCTCGGACGCGCGGGCGGCGGGGCGGAGCATTCCCCGCAGCTGCCGCGCGCCCTCGACGCTGGTCTACAAGCGCACCGCTGCCTACGGCGAGATGCTGTCGCGGCTCTATGCACGGGTGCCGCGCGAGCGGGTGCTCGTGCTGTTCCAGGAGGACATGCGGCTGGATACGCCCGGTGTCTATCGCCGGGCGCTGACGTTTCTCGGTCTTAAGGATGACGGCCGCCTCGACTTCCCGTCGATCAACGAGGCCAAGCGGGCACGGTCCCGGCTCGTGCGCTTCGTGGTCTCGCGGGCAAGGCCCGCGCGCGAGCTGGTCTCGCGCCCGATCAAGCGCGTCCTCGGCGTCGAGTCGCTGGGGTTGCTGAAGAAGGTGGATGCGCTCAACACCGCCAAGTTGGCCAAGGTGCCGGTTCCGCCCGACCTCGCCGAGGAAATCGCGGAAACCTATGCCGAGGACATGCTGCTTTTGCAGGAGCTTGTCGGGCGCGACCTTGCGGCATTGGGCTGGCCTGTGCCGGCCCCAGTGCTGCCCAAATCCGCGGCGGGAGGCTGACACCCGCGGCACGCTGTAATTTTTGACTTAATTTATTTTTTGACAAAGGAAACAACATGTTGAAGCGCAACTACAACAGCCGAAAGCGCATCCTCGTTACCGGCGGCGCGGGGTTTCTCGGCTCCCATCTCTGCGACCGCCTGCTGGAGAGCGGGGCAGAGGTGCTCTGCGTGGACAACCTCTTCACCGGCACCAAGCGCAATATCGAGCACCTGCTCGGCAACCCGCGCTTCGAGTTCCTGCGCCATGACGTGACCATTCCGCTCTATGTCGAGGTCGACGAGATCTACAACCTCGCCTGTCCCGCCTCGCCGATCCATTACCAGCACGACCCGGTGCAGACGACCAAGACCTCGGTGCATGGGGCGATCAACATGCTGGGGCTGGCGCGGCGGCTGAAGTGCCCGATCCTGCAGGCCTCGACCTCCGAGGTCTATGGCGACGCGCTGATCAGCCCGCAGGCCGAGGGCTACTGGGGCAACGTGAACCCGATCGGCGTGCGCTCGTGCTACGACGAGGGCAAGCGCTGCGCCGAAACGCTGTTCTTCGACTACCATCGCCAGCACGGGCTGCCGATCAAGGTCGTGCGCATCTTCAACACCTACGGGCCGCGCATGCACCCGCAGGACGGGCGCGTCGTGTCGAACTTCATCCGCCAGGCGCTGTACGACGAGGATATCACCATCTACGGCGACGGCAGCCAGACCCGCTCGTTCTGCTACATGGATGAGCTGATCGACGGCATGATGCGGATGATGGCCACCGAGGACGGCTTCACCGGCCCGGTGAACCTCGGCAACCCGTATGAATGCACGGTGAAGCAGCTCGCCGAGATGATCGTGGCGCAGACCGGATCGAAGTCGCAGCTTGTGTCGCGCGAGCTGCCCAGCGACGACCCGGTGCAGCGCCGTCCCGACATCACCCTCGCGCGGGAGCACCTTGGCTGGAATCCCTCGATCGAGCTGTCGGAGGGCATCGCCAAGACCATCGCCTACTTCGAGGATCTGCTGGGCAAGAAGTCCCGGCAGATGCAGGCCACCTCCTGATGTGCGGCCGGCGCGCCACGACGTGGCGCGCTGACCCGCCGCTGCTGCCCCCGGCGCCCCGGCGTCCGGGGGATGATCCATTTCAGGAGGGGACCATGACGTCTTTCGCATGTTCGAGACGGCGCCTGATCATGGCGTCATCCGCTTTCGCTGCCGCGTCCGTCGCGGGGCTCTCGCTGCCGACGGGACCGGGGCAGGCCGGGCAAGAGACCGCCGCGGGCATCGGTTTCGGCGCGCGCACGCGCGGGGGCGGGGACGGGCGTACGCTCCGCGTGACATCGCTGGCCGATCACGGGCCCGGAAGTCTGCGTTGGGCGGCGGAGCAGGAACGCGGGCCGCGCAACATCCATTTCGACATCGGCGGCACCATCGACCTGATGCGGGCCATCGAGGTCGGTCCGGACGTGACCATCGATGGCGGCACCGCGCCGGGCGGGATCACCGTCACAGGTGGCCGAATCCGCGTGGTCGGCAGCAATGTGATCGTGCGCGGGATGCGGCTCCGTCCAGGCGACGGGCCGGGCGACGATCCGGACAATCGCGACGGCCTGTCCATCGGCGACCGCGACAAGCCGATCCGCAACGTGCTGATCGACGGCAATTCGATCAGCTGGGCGGTCGACGAGAACCTCGCGGTCTGGGGCAACGTCGCGGATGTCACCCTGTCGAACAACATCGTCGCCGAGGCTCTGGACCACTCGATCCATCCTAAGGGGCGGCACAGCATGGGCCTGCTGATCGGTGGCGGCTCGGTGAAGCGGGTCACGGTGATCGGCAACCTGCTGGCCCACAACCGACACCGCAATCCGAACGTCAAGGATGGCAGCCTGCAGATCGAGTTCATCAACAACTTCGTCTACGACTGGGGTCCGAGCGGGTTTCAGGGCACGGAATCGACGGTCCATATCATCGGCAATGTCTACGTGCCGGGGCCGGGCACCGTCGACCGTCCGCCGCTGCATCTCCAGGATGGCGGGCAGCCGGGGCCGAATTTCTTCGTGTCGGACACCATCGGCGCGATCCGCGAGGATGCGACGTTCACGCTCTCGGACGGGCCGCTGTTCGAGGGCAGCGGGGCGCCGGTCCTGCCGTCGGCCGCGGTCGAGGACGCTGTGCTCGCGCAGGCCGGGGCACGCAAGCCCGCGCTCGACCCGATCGACACGCGGCTGCTGGAGGAGGTACGCAGTCGCACTGGCAACTTCGTCGATTCGCCCGAGGAGGTGCGCAATGGTCGACGCCCGAAGGTGCCTGCCGGGGCCGAGACGACCCAAGGTCAAAATTCCAACTAGTGATTGAGCCTGTGTGGCGGAAAGATGATGGAATTGTGTCGGTGGCGCTGCGCGCGTAGGACTTGGTCGTGAGATTGTTGCGATATCGTGCACAGTAATAGTGCAACCTATGCGGGAGAAGGGCGATTGCCTCCTTGCTCTTCCGGGTTTGCAGGCTACGTCTCAAAAAACCGCTTTGCACCGACCGGTCAGAAAGCTAATATTTGTTTAAGAATGATGTGATTTTACAAACGATAAAAGTTCTCGGCGCCGTATTTTTTTAAGGCGCAACTGGGGCAAATTCTGGCCGAAGTCCGAGCATCACAGACGTTTTGATGATCGCCGCGCGTTTATGCGGCAGATTTTATTGTTTTTTTGGCGAGGGGTTCCGCCCCTTGGTTCCTTGAGTTTGCCGAGGATATTTCCGATGGATTTTTCTACCAATAACGATCTTAAAAGAAGTAACAGTTACAGTTCGATAGACGAGACCTCCTCCCGCCGCTTCAGCAATTTCAACGCCTCGCAATACCGGACGGACCTCACCTCCCCACCTGCCAGCGAGACCGGCTTCGCAGGCGCACCCAGCACACAAACGACAGCCTGGCCCGCCTCGGGTCGGCGGGGCAGCAAGCCGCGGTTCTCGGTCGGCTTTCGGCCGCGTTCGCGGTTCGTCTACCGCGCCTACAACTTCGCCATCGCCATGACGCTGTTCCTCATGGTTTTGCCGCTGTTCCTGGTGATCACCGCGCTGCTGGCGCTCACCCAAGGCGCGCCGATCTTCTACCGCGGCCCGCGCATCGGGGAGAATGGCAAGCTGTTCGATGTCTACAAGTTCCGCAGCCTCGACACGGCCAAAGCCGCAAAGCTCACCAAGGACAAGGTGCTGCCCAAGGGGACGGGGCTGGAAACGCCGATGGGGCTTTTCCTGCGCGAAACCCGGCTGGACGAGATCCCGCAACTCCTCAACGTGATCAAGGGCGACATGAACATGTGCGGCCCGCGTCCGGTGCGGCCGGAAATCGCGGCGCAATACTCGGCCACGATCCCCGATTACGAGCGCCGTTTCCGCGTGAAGCCGGGCATGATCGGGCCGGCGCAGGCCTTCATGAGCCACGGGACCTCCAAGGCGATCCGCTCGCGGCTGAACAACAAGCTGTGCCGCACCGAGGTGTCCTATCTTGGCGAGATTTCCTTGGTGTTTCTCGTCGGGGCCTGCGTGCTGGCGCGGACGGTGGCGCGGATCGGCTCGCTGGCCTTCGGCAAGCGCGCGGAACGTGCCGAGGTCGCGCGGGCGCGCGTCTATGACATGCGCTTCGTGTCGGATGACGGCCAGTCCCGGGCGGTGTTCTGGGTCGACGAGGACCAGCTCATTCTGGATCAGGGCAATGCGCTCAACGTGCCGCTTTCCGGTCGCCTGACCATGCTCCTCCCGGATGGCCAGACCCGCAGCGCGGCGGTCGAGCTGAGCACGGTTCAGGCCATCGCGCCGAATGGACGGATCCAGGTCGCCTACGCGGCAAAGACCGAGTTCAGCGCGCACATCCTGAGCCGCTACCTGTTCCAGGCGGTCGTCGTGCCGCATCGTTCCGAGTTTCTGCTTGCGAAGATGCGCAGGGCGTTCGCCCGGTCGAAGGCCGCGTGACGCGAGACGACGTTTGACGGGTCCCGGCCCGGGCGGATGAAGGGGCGGGGGCCGAAATCACCAAGGTCTAGAAGAAGAAACAGCAAGATAAATAACTGATTTTCTTATAGTTTATTTTACCCTCTCGTTAGAGGAACTTGAAATGCCCGAGGATATTACGTTCGGTGTCACGGACCTGACGGCGGAACTGAGCACCAACCCGACGGCGCTGGATTTCAGCGAAACAGGAAATCCGGTGCTCTTCGTCGCGCAACAGAACGGCACGATCTATCGCTACGAGATCGAACGCCAGCCGGACGGCCCGGATGCCGACACCAGCCCGGACTTTGTTGTCACATCGACGGTGGCGATCAATGTCATCAAGAACGACACGCAGAACTTCAACGATGACGGAAGTCTGAACACCTCGGCACAGCGTCAGATGACCGGACTCGTCGCGACCACCGACGCGGCGGGCAACGACGTGCTGTATGTCACCTCTTCCGACTGGCGCATCGCCGTCGGCGAGGACAGCGGGCTGGACACCAACTCGAGCCAGATCCATCGCATCGTGCTCGATCCCGACACCGGCGAGGTGCTGTCCAATGTCGCCATCGTGCGCGGCCTGCCGCGCTCGGAGGAGAACCACGCGATCAATGGTCTCGACCTCTCGGTCGACCCCGACACCGGGGATACCTACCTGTGGGTTTCCATCGGCGGCAATACCAACAAGGGCGCCCCCGGCAACAACTTCGCGGGGACGGTGGATTTTGCCTACTCGGCGTCGATCATCAAGATCAACCTGACCGAGCTCGACTCCTACGACATCCGCACCGATGCCAATGGCAACCTCTTCGTGCTCGACATGCCGACGCTCGACGATCCGTCGCGGAGCAACGTCGACCTCGCCTCGCTCGGCATCCAGAACCTGAACCTCGACCCCAACTTCACGCTCGACGACAACGGCAGCATCAACGGCGTGCTGCAGCCCGACTGGGCGGGCGGCAACAACGGCCTGAACATGGCCAAGATCACCGACTACGTGCTGGTCAGCGAGGGAGGCCAGCTCAAGCTGGTGAGCAATCCGCTCAGCATCCACGCGCCGGGGTTCCGCAACCCCTATGACGTGCTGGTGACCGAGGACGGGCAGGTCTACACGTGGGACAACGGCCCGAACGGCGGCTGGGGCGGTCAGCCGATCTCCTATTCCGACGGCTCGGTCGTCAACGACTGGACCTCGGAGTTCGCCACCAACGAGTTCAGCGAGCTGAGCAGCAGCGGTTACGGCGACCAGTTGCACTACCTCGGCGAGATCACCGATGAATACGGGCCCTACGGTGGCCATCCGAACCCGATCCGCGCCGCGGCCGAGGCCCTGTCGCTCGCCTTCAACAGCGATGGCAGCTACGCCGGGGCCACCTCCGGCTCGCCGATCATGGCCTATGGCGAGGTGCTCTTCGCCAACGAGGCCGAGGCGCGCGACTTCCTCTCCGAACTGCTGATCATCTACGAGCAGCAGGGGGACGGGAACTGGGTCGACGTCTCCGGCACCACGGGGCTTCCGGCGGACTTCTTCGACGTGGTTTCGGGCTATGGCTGGGAGCAGCCGGGCGGGTCAGTCTCCAATGTGCTGGCGTTCTTCGACGGCACTTCGGTGATGGATGGCACGGCCTATTCGCCGGAGGCGGAGCTGCTGAACAATACCGAGGACGGCTCGCTGCTGACGCTGCCGGAATCTACCAACGGGCTCGAGGAGTACACCGCGACCTTCTTCGGCGGGGCGCTGCAGAACACCATCATCGCGGCCAGTTTCGACGGCACGCTCTATTTCACCAAGGTCGAGGACACCGACGGTGACGGGCGGATGGATTCCGCCTCGGTGGTTTACGAGCTGAGCAACTTCGGCTCGCAGCCGCTGGCGGTGACGGCGCTTGGGGACGACGGGCTCGGCACCTTCATCGACAATGACGGCGACGGGCTGGACGACTTCGCGGGGCTGATCGTCAGCGGGGTCTACGGCAAGGACAATATCGCCATCTTCATCCCGGGCGGCGAACCGCTCGACCCCGGAGACGATCTCGATCTCGACGGCGTCAACAATATCCTCGACAGCCACGTCGGCGATCCGACCGACGGCACCGGCGTGGTGGTCGGGCCGAACGGCTCGGCCAAGTGGGACTTCGAGCTCAACAATCCCGCTTCGACCCCGCCCGGCGCGGTGCCGAGCGGGGACAGCATCGCGGGCGGCATCGGTGTCAACGCCGTGTGGCGCAACAACGTGCTGCCGGGCACCGACAATGCCGGCGATCCGACGCAGGGTCTCTACAACGGCGGCGTCTTCAACCTCGGCGGCGCCTCGAGCTTCGTCAGCATCGACGAAGCCTATTCGGGCACCGCCGTGGGCGCGGCGAACACCCAGCAGGACGTGCTCGGCATCGGCTTCATGTCCTCGGGCGCGCAGCAGCTCGCGATCACCAGCGAGATGGTCAATATCTTCACCTACTCGCTGAACAACGACGCCCCGGCGAAGACCTGGGACGGCGGCGAGAAGGTCGGCCTCATGGTCGGGCCGGGCGATCAGGACACCTTCGTCGAGGCGACCATCGCGGTGGTCGATGACGGCGGCACCATCAAGTATGGCGTGCAGCTGATCGTCGAGGAGAACAACAGCTTCGTCAGCAGCTTCGTCGAGGTGCCGGGGATCGAGAACCCGGCCATCCTCGGCGTCGGCGACCCGAACTTCGAGGTTGCCATCGATCTCGACCTGACCACCGGGGCCGAGACCGCCACGGCGCGGGCGCGCTACGTGAACAACGGCGTCTACACGGCCTGGGTGCCGACCGCGACGCTGGCGCTGCCGACCGCGGTCGTCGAGGCGGTGAATGGCGAGTACGACAACCTCGGCGCCATCACCGGCGCGGTCGTCGGCATGGTCGCCTCGACCGAGACCGGTGACGACAGCTTTGCCGCCTCCTGGGACTGGATCGAGGTCACCAACACCTCGGACGGCGAGGTTGTGCACCGCTGGGTTGGGGGCAATGCCGACGTGGCGGCGACCGACGGCGGGATGGACTGGAGCAGCAGCACCTCGGTGCTGGTGGCCGGCACCACCTCGGTGTCGACCTTCAACATCACCACGCTCGACGCATCGGTGCCCTCGACCGCACCGGTCGGCATCTTCACCCAAGAACGCTGGGCGCAGCCCACGGGCGAGGGGATGCAGTACGAGTTCGCCGTCGATCCCGGCAGCTACGCGATCCGGCTCTACATGGGCAATGGCTACGCCGGCACCGACCAGATCGGCGAGCGGCTGTTCGACGTGTCGATCGAAGGCGCGCTCTTCCTCAATGACTT
This sequence comes from Alloyangia pacifica, assembly GCF_020524285.1. Lineage (GTDB taxonomy): Bacteria > Pseudomonadota > Alphaproteobacteria > Rhodobacterales > Rhodobacteraceae > Salipiger > Salipiger pacificus_B. Next base: position 176,250 of record NZ_JAIVKX010000008.1, on the reverse strand, counting down.
CGACCTGATCCAGGCCTTCGGGGATGGCGTCGGCGGCATGGTGCAGTGGACCGGCCAGATCAACGACGGCATCGCCGACATCGACTTCGCGACGGTGTTCGAGAACCCGCTGATCAACGCCATCGAGATCCTCGCCATCGACAGCGTCGAGCAAGGCCCGGCGATCTCCGTCGGCGACGCGGTGGCGGGCGAGGGCGACGGCTCGGTGACCGTGGCGATCTCGGCCAGCAACTACGTGCCGAGCGACAGCACCGTGCTGGTGCAGTTCGAGGTGCGCCCGGTCTCGGCCACGGCGGTCAGCGACTACACGGTCGAGGGCGCGACCCTCAATACGGCGACCGGCATCTACAGCGGCACCCGGCAGATCGCCGGCGGCTCGGCGGATGCCAGCGTGCAGGTGAACATCCTCGATGACGCGCTGGTCGAGGGGACCGAGAGCTTCGAGGTGGTGATCACCGCGGTGACCGGCGCCAATGCCAGCATCGGAGACGAGAGCGCCACGGTCACCATCCTCGACAACGACAGCTCGTCGGGCGGCCCGACCGGAGACGGCGCGGTCACCCTCGCCATCACCGCCAACTCGAACAACGTGCAGAAGTCGAACTACGACTCGGGCTCCTTCGTGCTCAGCAACGTCGGCAACAAGGTGGTGACGAAGGTCGAGATCGACGTCACCGGCGCGGTGCTGAAGGATGCGGTCTTCGATCCCTTCGGGGTTGCCGGGGATACGGTGGCCAAGGTGCTGACCATCAACAGCGCCGGCGGAACCGGCGTGGTTGCGCCGAACAATGACGCCAGCGACCCGAACAACGAGACCTACGTGGGCGCCGGCGGCATCGCCGGCTACGAGGGCATCGTGCTTACCTTCGACCAGGGCAGCTCCGGCGGCTTCCAGTCGGGCGAGACGGTGACCTTCTCGGTCGACATGGATCCCAACTCCATCGCCGGGGCGCGCAAATCGCCGCTCGACGCAGGCACCGATCCCGCCTGGGACGTGGGCGGCGTGTCGGGGGCCGAGCTGATCGGTTCGAGCTTCACCGTCACCTATGCCGACGGCACCACAAGCACCGGCTACCTGCAGGGCACGGGCAACCAGGCCGGTGCCAAGGGGCTCTCTTCCCAGCAGGTGGCGGGCACCGAGGCCGGCATCGTGGTCAACGGGCTGAGCGAGGGCGGCGTGGGCACCTACAGCGCCAGCGACTTCAGCATGCTGGTCAGCGGGCCCGCGGGGGCGACCATGCGTGTCGTTCTGATGAAGGGCATGATCCAGCCCACCACCAACGTCTTCTACACCGGCACCAGCGCCGACCAGGACTATGCGCCGCAGCTCGACGCGCAGCTTGCGGCCCTGGCGGCTTCGGACTTCGCGGCGAACAACGCGGTCGAGTTCCAGACCGTCGACGTCACCCTGACCGGTGGCGTACAGGATATCTCGTCGCAGTTCGATCTGTCGGGCGTGGCCGCCTACGACTTTGCCGGGGAGAACGAGCTTCCGCTCGGCATCGTCGCGGCACTGATCGACCCGTCGAACGAGAACCTGCCGGTGGGGCCGACCTCGGCGCCGATCTACCTGAGCTATGATCCCGACAGCTCCAGCGGCGGTGGCTCCGGCGGCGGAGGCACGCCCATCGGCGATCCCTTCCGCGTAGAGGCCGAGGACATGACCCTCGTGCAGGGCTTCGCGGTCTTCAGCAACCCGCACGCCTCGGGCGGGCAACTCATTCAGGCGACCGACCCGGGCACGCAGATCGCCAGCTACAGCGTCACCACCGCCGGCACCTTCGATATCCTGCTGGGCTATTTCGACGAATCCGACGGGCAATCGACACTGAACGTGCTGGTCAACGGCACGGTGGTCGACAGCTTCACCTGGGATCTCGATGCCGGGGATGCCACGGTGAACGCCAGCTCCTATGCCGAGCACATGATCTCGGGCATTGCGCTCGCGGTCGGCGATACGCTGCAGCTCTCGGGTGTTTCGGGCGGCGGCGAGCCGCTGCGCATCGACTTTGCCGAGTTCACCCCGGTCGAAGACGGATCCGGCAGCGGCACGGGAGGTGGCGGCACCGGTGGCGGCGATACGGGCGGTGGCGGCACCGGCGGCGGGGGCACCCCCGCAGGGGATCCCTTCCGGGTCGAGGCGGAGGACCTCACGCTCGTGCAGGGCTTTGCGGTCTTTGGCAACCCGCATGCCTCGGGGGACCAGCTCATCCAGGCGACCGACCCGGGCACCCAGATCGCCAGCTACACCGTCACCGAGGCCGGCAGCTTCGACCTCACGCTCGGCTACTTCGACGAGTCCGATGGCCAGTCGACGTTGACCGTGCTGGTCAACGGGACGGAGGTCGACAGCTTCGTCTGGGACCTCGACGCGGGCGATGCGGTGGTGAACGCTAGCTCCTTCGCCGAGCACACGATCTCGGGGCTCGATCTTGCGGTCGGCGATACGCTGCAGCTCTCGGGCGTGTCCGGCGGCGGCGAGCCGCTGCGCATCGACTACCTCGATTTTCAGCCGCTGTCCGGCGGCTCGAATTCCGGCGATGGCGGCAGCGGCAGCGCCCCGCCCAACCCCGGCGAGCTGGTGCATGTCGAGGCCGAGAGTTTCTCTCTCGACCAAGGTTTCATCATTGCCAACAACGTCCATGCATCTGGCGGGCAACTGATCCAGGCCAGTACTCCGGATGTGCAGAGCGCGAGCTTCGTCTTTGCCGATGCCGCGGGAGTCTATAACCTTACCTTGGGTCATTTTGACGAGTCCGACGGTCAGTCGCAGCTCGACATCCTGGTGAACGGTCTCGTCGTGGACAGCTTCGTGTGGAACCTCGATGCGGGCGACGCGACCGTGAACAAGAGTTCCTTTGCCGAGCACAGCACGCTCGGTGTCGAGCTCGAAGCCGGCGATGTCCTGAGCTTCACCGGCATTTCGGACGGCGGCGAGCCGCTGAGAATTGATTATCTCGAATACATTTACGTGGATGGGATCATTGGGTGAGATGAAGGATTTTTTAGCGGTGCGCCCCGCGCGGTTGCGGGGATTGATGGTGATCCGCGGGAGTTTCTCGCACATCAATGCCCAGGTCGAGGCGGCCCTGCGCAGGGTCCGCCCCGACATCGACCTCGATGTCATCGACCTGAAGAAGGAGTTCAAGGAGGACATACTCGGCCAGCTGCGCTGCCTGCTCGGGGTGCAGCGCGAATACGGCCTGTCGAGCTGGAGCTCCAAGGACATGCTGCGCTACCGGCTGGCCCGCTCGCAGGCCTATTACCGGGCGGCGAGCGGCAGCGTGCGCGACCGCTTCGATCCCGCCGAGTATGATTTCACCCTGCAGACCCAGTCGCTGTTCAACGCCGCGCTGCCCGGCATCCCCAATTTCGTCTACACCGACCACGTCGCGAGGGCGGGCATGTCGAGCCTGCAGGGCCAGTTTGGGGCGCCGAGCGACGGCTGGTTCGCGTGCGAGCGGCAGATCTATGCGCAGGCGGAGCACGTCTTCACCTTCGGGCCGAAGATCCGCCGCATGCTGATCGAGCACTACGGGCTCGCATCGGAACGGGCCACGGCCATCGGCGCCGGGGCCTCGGTGCTGCCGCAACGCCCCGTCGAGATCAGCCCCGAGCGCTACGCCCGCCGCCGCATCCTCTTTGTCGGGGTCGACTGGGAGCGCAAGGGCGGGCCGGAGCTGGTCGAGGCCTTCGAGCTGCTGCGCAAGCGCCTGCCGGATGTCACGCTCACCGTCATCGGCTGCAGCCCCGAGATCGAGGTCGAGGGGGTCGAGGTTCTCGGCCGCCTGCCGCTCGAGGAGGTCGCCGAGCATTTCCACGAAGCCTCCTGCTTCTGCATGCCCTCGCGGCTCGAGCCCTTCGGGGTGGTCTTCGTCGAAGCCATGCAGTTCGGCCTGCCGGTGGTCTCCACCGACGTCGGTGACATCGCGTCCATCGTGGTCGAGGACGAGACCGGCCACGTGGTTCCAGCGCGCGACCCCGCGGCGCTGTCCGAGGCGCTGTTCCGGACGCTGTCCATGCCGGACCGGGCGCAGCGTCTCGGCGCGGCGGCCAAGGATCGGGCGGCGCAGTTCACCTGGGACGCGGTGGCGCAGCGCATTGCCTCGCATTTCCCCGGCGAGCCGGCCATGCCGCGCGACGAGCTGGAGGTGGCCTGGTGAGCAAGCGCATCCTCTACGTGATCGACAGTCTCAAGTTCGGCGGCGCCGAGATGCTTCTGCTCGGCCTGCTGGACGCGGCCCGCGAGCGCGGCTGCGAGGCACATGTGGCCTATTTCACACCCGGCCCGCTCGAGGCTCGGGTGGCCGAGCGCGGCGTCGGCATGACCCGTCTAAGCAAGAAGGGCGTGCGCGATCCGCGCGCGCTCTTCCGCTGCATGAAGCTGATCCGCGACTGGCGGCCGGATGTCGTCCACAGCCATCTCATCAAGAGTGATCTGGTGGGTCAGACCGCGGCGCGGCTGACGGGCGTGCCGCGCATCATCACCCTGCACAACACCGATCCATGGCGCGAGAAGAAGGCCAAGAGCCTCGTCTACCGCGTGCTCACCGCCGGAGCCGACGCCTGCATCGGCGTGTCGGAGCGGGTCAGTGAACACGTCGCCCGGACCGGCGGGTTCCGCGCCGACGGCATCCAGACCATCGTCAATGGCATCGATCTGCGCCACTTCGACCCGGCGCGGTCGGAGCCGCTTGACCTCGCGCGCTACGGCGTGCGCGCCGATGCGAAGGTGGTCGCGGTGATCGGCAGCCTGACGCCGCAGAAGGATCACGAAAACTTTCTGCGCAGCGCCGCGACGCTTGCGCAGCGGGTGCCCGAAACGCAGTTCCTGGTCGTCGGCGAGGGGCCACTCGCACCGCAGATCGAGGCCCAGGCACGTGGGCTCGGGCTGGGACCGGACAAGCTCATCCTGACCGGGGCCATCGGCGAGATGCGCGAGCTTCTGGCGGCGCTCGATGTGCTGGTGATCTCCTCGGCCTGGGAAGGTCTGCCGATGGTGCTGCTCGAGGGCATGGCGATGCAATGCGCCATTGCCTCGACCGCCGTGGGCGGCATTCCAGACGTGCTCGAGGATGGCCTCAGCGGTCGCCTCGTGCCCGCGCGCGACTCCGAAGCGATGGCGCAGGCGGTGGCGGCATTGCTGGCCGATCCCGGTGCCGCGTCCCGGCTCGGCGCGGCGGCGCGGGGCACCGTCGCAGCGCGTTTCAGCGCCGAGGTCATGCGCGAGCGCATCTTCGCCCTTTACGACAGCAAGCACAGACCGCGCCGCGGCGCGCATCACCAGCCCGGGGAACCGCGGCTGGACAGTCCCAATTGAGGAGTACTGAGAATGGTTGTTTATCTTCGCCAGTTTGCCGCCTGTTCGGCACTTGCCCTGGCTCTCTCCCTGACCGGAGGCACGGCGCAGGCCGAGGCCCCGGTCTATCACGTCGACGTCGGTGACCGGCTGGCCATCTCGGTCTACGGAAAGCCCGAATTGTCCGGCAACTTCCAGGTCCGTGCCGACGGGCAGATCGCCATGCACCTGCTGGGGCAGATCCAGGTCGGCGGGCTGACCATGCGCGAGGTCGAGGAGCGGATCGAGACCGAGGCGCGCGAGCGCTTCTCCAGCCGCGAGTCGGTGGTGGTGGACATGCTCGAGTACCGCGACGTCTTCGTGCTCGGGGCGGTCGACACTCCCGGCGCCTACGAGTTCCGCCCCGGGCTGACCGTGATGAAGGCGGTGGCCATGGCGGGGGGCATCGAGCGCGTGCAGGAAGACCTCCGGAGCGAGCGCGACATCGAGAACGCCCGCAACAACCTCGCCGAGGCGCAGAGCCGGCTGACCTTTGCACAGTCCGAGCGCGACGCCCTGGCGCGCGAGCTGGCACGGCTCGACGGCGAGACCTCCGAGGCGCAGGTGCCGGAGGTCCAGCTCGATCTGGAGCAGGAGCAGCTTGTCGGCCTGCGCCGCTCGCTGATGGAAGACCTGATGGAAGGCGCCAGCATGCGCAGCATGCTCGCTGACGAGGAGGCCGGGATGCTCGATCAGCGCCGCGAGCTGATCAACGAGCGGCTCGATGCCACGCAGGAGCAGCTCGAAAGCATGCAGGAGCTCGAGTCCCGCGGCCTCGCGCGGAAGGAGCAGACGCTGGGGCTGAAGATCGACCTGTCGGAGTACAATGCCGATCTGCTCGAGGTCGCCGCCTTCGTCTCGCGCGCCAAGCAGACCCGCGCCAACGCCGAGAGCGACATCCAGGAGGCGCAGACCGAGTACCGGCTCAACCTGCTGCAGGATAAGCTGGAGGCCGAGCAGCGCGTCGCCCAGGAGCGCACCGAGGTGCAGATGGCGCTGAACTTCCTGCGCCGGGCCAGTCCCGCCGCGGCCGCCGAGGTGGGCGAGGCCGTCGAAACCGTCTACGAGGTCTTCCGCAACGGCTCCGACACGCCCGAGCGGGTGGCGCCCACGGCGCTGCTCGGGCCGGAGGATGTGCTGAACATCAGCTTCCAGGCGGTGATGCAGTAGGCCACTTCGGCGCGGCTCAGGCCGCGCCGGCCACCGCCTCGGCCTCGCGCACCGCCAGATCGGCCATCGCGAGGATCGCCTCGTGGCTGCCGGCCACGGCGATGAAGCGTCCGTTGTGGCAGAACTTCGCCCCGGCAACGCCGCTGGCCTCTTCCAGCGCGGCATCGGTCAGACCGGCCCAGGCGGCGGGCAGATCGGCGCGCAGCTCGAAGCCGTCGGCATTCTTGCGGATGCCGGTCAGCGCCCAGTCCCCGCCGCGGGGGTGCACCACGAAGAGCAGGTGATCGGCGCCCGCCGCCGCCACCGCCGAGCGGAACGGCATGCCCTGCGGCAGCTCCAGAACGCGGCTTTCTCCGGCGCTCTCGATTGCCGCCATCACCTGCGCCTCGGCGCGGCGCTTGGCGGCCTTGCGGCGGATCGAGGCTTCGACGAAGGCGCGGGCGATGTGCAGCGCATCGGCAAAGGCCATGTCCTCGGCCTCCGGCGCCTTGTCGTCATAGACCGGCTTCAGGCTTTCCAGCAGCATTGGCAGGGTGAGGTCCGAGAGCATCGGCCCGGCCTCGGAGGGGCTGAGCGCGCCATTGTCCATCAGGTCGACCGGCAGCACGAAGCCCCGGTCGAAGCTGGCGTGGATGTCCTCGAGATCGGTCTCGGGCACACCGGAGGCGCGCAGGTAGTCAAGGCCATAGTGCGCCCAGATCAGGCCGAAGGAACTGAGCGGCTGCCCGTCCTCGCGCAGCGGTGCGTCCTTCTGGTGGTGATCGTAGATGGCCTGCGCGTGGTCGTAGTCACGACCGACGTCGTAGATGATCTTGCCCGCGCCGGGGGTGATCCACGCCGTATCGCGGCTGCGGATGATCTCTGCGTCGGGGTGGAGCCGGGTGAGGATCACCGAGGACAGCAGCTCGTCGGCATGGAAGCCGCCGGAATGGGTGACAAGGTGGGTGATCTGCATCTTCGGGCCTCCGGATTGCTCGGCGCTCCCTTATCGCGGGAGCGCCCTGCTGCCAAGTCGCACGCGGCCCGGAGGGGTCAGCCCGCCGCCAGCCGCAGCCGGATCGCCTGCGCCAGCAGCGCCGCGGTCTCCTGCGCGAAGCCATGCGCCTCGCCGCGGACGTCCGGGGTCTCGGCGAGGGTCCGGGCGTGGCCCTGCCAGGCCTCGCATTGCAGCGCCAGCTCGGGGTCCGCGCCGCCGAGCCGCGTCACCAGCGCCGCGAACTGGCCGATCGCCGCGCCGCCCTCCAGCTTCAGACCGCGCGTTGCCAGGGTCAGCGCGTGGATGCCGTTCGCCCCCTCGTAGATCGAGGTGATCCGGGCATCACGCCAGACCTGCGCGACGCCGTATTCCTCGAGGTAGCCGTAGCCGCCGAGGATCTGGATACCGAGGTCCGCCGCGCGCAGCCCCGCCTCGGTGGCGTAGATCTTGCACAGCGGGGTGAGGAACTCGATCAGGGCAGGGGCCTCGCCCTTTTCCAGTTCGGCCAGAGCGACGTGGCACATGCCGCGGGCGGTCCGCGCAAGATCTTGCTGCTCGTCCAGCATGCGCGTCACGTCGGGATGGTCGGTCAGCAGCGCCGGGTCGCCCTCGGGGGTGCGGCCCTGCCTGCGCTCGGCGGCATAGGCGGCGGCGATGGCATGGGCGCGGCTGGCGTGGGCAACGCCCTGCAGCGACACGTCGAGCCGCGCGTGGTTCATCATGGTGAACATCGCTGCCAGCCCGCGCCCCTCGGTGCCGATCAGCTCGGCGGTCGCGCCGTCGAATTCCATCTGGCAGGTGGGCGAGGCGTGCAGGCCGAGCTTTTCCTCGATGCGGGTGACGGTGATGGCGTTGCGCAGGCCGTCGATGTCCGACGGGCAAGCGAACAGGGACAGCCCCTTCACCCCGTCCTCGGGCGCGCCGGTGCGGGCCAGCACCAGGTGCAGGATGCCCAGTGACATGTCCTGATCGCCGCCGGAAATGAAGATCTTCTGGCCCTCGATCTTCCAGCCGTCTCCCTCGGGCGTGGCCTTGCAGCGGATGCGCGAGAGGTCAGAGCCCGCCCCGGCCTCGGTCAGGCACATGGTCGAGAGCCATTCGCCGGAGGTCAGGCGCGGAATATAAGTGACTTGCTGCTCCGGTGCGCCGTGGGCAAGCAGGGTCGAGATGGCGCCGGGCACCAGCCCGGTCACCATCTGCAGCGAGTGGTTGGCGCCGGTGAAGATCTCCGACACCGCCGCCGCGGTCAGGTGATCGAGTGCCTGACCGCCGAAGTCTTCGGGGGCGGTGAGCCCCTGCCAGCCGCTCTCGGCGAGTTCGGCATAGGCCGCGCCGAACCCCTCTGGCATCCGTACCCGACCATTTTCGAGCCGGCAGCCCTGCCGGTCGCCGGGCCCGTTGAGCGGTGCAAGGACGCCTTCGGCGAAGGCGGCGAAGTGCTGGGTGATCTCCTGCGACAGTTCGGCGTCCCAGCCGGGGGTGTCCCCGGCAAAGGTCCGCAGGCTGTGAAAAATCTCGTCGGTCGGGGCCTGGAAGGGGATCATCGGTGCCTCATTCGCAGTGGAAGCTGTCGGCGGATTTCGGGTCGCCGCCCTGGTAGTGGGCGACCTGCGGTGCCGGGCAGAGCGGGCGGCTGGCGCCCTGCAGCGGTTCGGGCAGCTCGGCGTTGTCGGCGCGCGCCGTGGCGGTGATCGCGCCGGGGGCGCTGCCGTCCTCGACCCAGGACACCAAGGGCGTCAGCAGGTCGAAGGCGTCGGTGGCCGGACCGCCGTGGCAATGGTTCATCCCCGGAACCGGGTAGAAGCGGGCAAAGGCCTCGGCGTCATCGCCGTTGTTGGTGTCGAGCGCGGCGTACCAGCGGGCGGTGTCATTGACCGAGAACACCGGATCGCTGACGCCGTGCGTCACGATGATCTTGCCACCCGCATCGCGGAAGGCCGCCAGCTCGGGGTCGTCCGCGCCCGGTGGTGTCATTACCGCCATCGGCGACTCGGGGAAGGCCTCGGAGGTGGCGTCGATCGCGTCTGCCTGCGCGGCGATGTCGAACTGCATCAGGAAGTCCGACAGCGCCTGCGGCGTGCCTTCGACCGCGCTCGGTGGCACGGTGAAGACCTGCGCCAGCGAGGCCGATCCCATCACCGCTATGAGCGGCATCTGCTCCCATGGCGGCACGGTGCTCTCGACCTTCCAGAAGCGCCAGTTGCCCCCCTCGATGCCCGCATCCCAGCTCCAGTCGGAATAGAGCTGCTGGCCTTCGGCGCCCTTCGGCCCGGCATGGATGGTCTGCAGCGCTGAGACCTGCGTTTCCGAGAGACACCCGGAGTTCTGGCCCTCGGTGCATTGCAGGGCGGTCACGTCGAAGGTGGCCTGGCAGGCGGCGGTGTCCATCACCAGGCCGTCCTCGAGCCCGTCGAGCGCATCGCAGCTTGACCGGATGCCCTGCGCGACAAGCGAAAGATCTTCCTTGGAGAACGAGCTGCGGATGTCGCCGGTGATCGGCGTCAGCGCCTGCACGTCCAGCGCGTGCTGCACGGCGGCGCGGGGCAGGTTGAAGCCCGGGGCGGCGACCAGCAGCCCGTCGAAGGCCCCGGGCAGGCGCGCGGCGGCGACCATCGCGTGCCGCCCGCCGTTGGAGCAGCCGATGCCGTAGGCGTGGTTTACCGGCGTCGCGTAGTAGGCCTCGACCATCTGCCGGGCCAGCGGCTGCAGGATTTCCACCGCCTTGTAGCCGTACATCCGCCGGGCCTCGAAATCGGCACCGAAGGCGGCACCGCCCGCCAGCCCCATGTCGGGATTGGCTTTGCCGTCGTGGCCCGCGTCGCTGGAGACGACGGCAAAGCCGCGCGCCAGCGGTGAGCTTTCGCCGGTGCCGCTCTGAAGGGCACCGGTGGCGGGCTTCACCTCGCCGTCGTTGCCGCCGTTGAACTGGTGCACAAGGTCGCCGTTCCAGTCGTCGGGCAAGGCCAGCTCGAAGCTCAGGGCGTAGTCCTTGCCATCGGAGCCCACGCGCTCGGCGGTGCGGGCGCGGATGCGGCACTGCGGGGCTGGGCTCTCCTCGCCGGCGTCCACGGCGGCAACCTCGGTGAAGGTGACACCCGACAGCCCGAGCGCCTCGGGGGTCAGCCCTTCGCAGTCGACGGCGAAGGCGGGTGCGGCGATGCAGATGAGGGCCGTGCTGGCCAAAAGCGATTTCATGGGGATCCTCCCGTGTCTTTGAGACCCGCGCGCCTCCTCCGCGCGCGGGTGGGTCGTTCAGGCCTCGATGCCCATCAGGCGCATGGCGTTTTCCTTGAGGATCAGCGGGCGCACCTCGTCCTTGAACTCGGCCTTGTCGAAGGCGTTAAGCCATTTCTCGGGCGCGATCATCGGCCAGTCGGATCCGAAGAGCATCTTCTTCTTCAGGATCGAGTTGGCGTATTGCACGAGGATCTTGGGGAAATACTTCGGAGACCAGCCCGAGAGGTCGATGTAGACGTTGGGCTTGTGTTGCGCGACCGAGAGCGCCTCTTCCTGCCAGGGGAAGGAGGGATGCGCGAGGATGATCGGCATGTCAGGGAAATCCACCGCCAGATCATCCATATACATTGGGTTGGAATACTTCAGCCGCATGCCGTTGCCGCCGCGCATGCCCGAGCCGACGCCGGTCTGCCCGGTGTGAAAGAGCGCTGGAACCCCGGCCTCGGCAATCGCCTCGTAGAGCGGATAGGCCATGCGGTCGTTGGGATAGAAGCCCTGCATCGTGGGGTGGAACTTGAAGCCCTTGATGCCGTGGTTCTCCACCAGATCTCGGGCCTCGCGCGCGCCCAGCTTGCCCTTTGCCGGATCAATCGAGGCGAAGGGGATCAGGATGTCGCTATTCTTGGCGCAGGCGTCGGCGACCTCGTAGTTGTCGTAGCGCCGGTAGCCGGTCTCGCGCTCGCTGTCGACGGGGAAGATCACCGCCGCGATGTTCATCTCGCGGTAGTGCGCGGCGGTCTCGTCGATGGTCGGCGGATGCGCCCAGGGCGCGCCGAAGTACTTGGCCATGGTCGACTGCAGCTCGTCATAGCCGTCGTCGGTGTGGCAGCCGCAGGCTTCCTCGGCGTGGGTGTGGAAATCGATCGCGCGGATCTTGGCGAAGTCGATCATGGGGATGCCTCCTCAGACGCGGATCAGGCCCGGGTCTTCGTTGTCGTAGAGCCGCTCGAGCAGGTCGGCGCGGCGGGTCAGGATCTTCTTGATGTTGAGCGAGCCCTTGTCGGTGATCTCGTGGTGCTCCAGCGAGGGCGGCTCGGCCAGAACCAGCGCGCGGGTGATGCGCTTGGCCGAACCCGTGACATGCGCGTTCATCTCGCGCAGGCGCAGCTCGACCTTGGTCATCAGCTCCGCGTCGGTGACCGCACCCTGCGTCTCCTCGCCCGGCTTTGCGGCACCGGGCACCGGGAAGATGAACAGGCCCACCTCGCCGCGATCATGGCCGCAGATCACCACGTCCTGCGCCAGCCCTGCGAGCTCCTTTAGCGCGGACATGCGCAGGTTGCCCGCCTGCACCCATGTGCCGGTGTCGAGCTTGAAGTCCTCCGAAACGCGCCCGTCGAAGATCAGCCCGCGGTTGGCATCCTCGGCATCGACGAAGCGCACCGCGTCGCCGGTGATGAAGAAACCCTCCTCGTCGAAGGCCTCGGCGGTCTTTGCGGGGTCGTTGAAATAGCCCTGCATCACGTTGGGGCCCTTCACGCGGATCTCGCAGCGCATGTCCTCGTCGGGGATCAGCTTCACCTCGACGCCCGGAAGCGGCACGCCGATCACCCCCGAGCGGCCGATGGGCTCGTGCACCATCAGGCAGGCGGGGGCGGTCTCGGTGAGGCCCCAGCTCGAGATCATCATCGGCAGCCCGCCGCGCGCATGGATGCAGAACTGCTCGAGCGCCTCCCAGACGTCCTGCGGCAGCGAGGCCCCGGCGTAGAACAGCAGTTGCTGATCCTTGAAGAGATGCGCCTGCAGCGCCGGGTCGTGCTTGATCGCATCGACCAGCATGTTCCAGCCCACGGGCACGTTGAAGGCCAGCGTGCCGGGGCGGTCGCTGCGGTTCTTGAGGGTGGTAGCAAAGCCCTTGCCGGTGGGCTTGCCGCTGTCGATGGTCAGCGTGCCGCCATGCGCGAGCATCATGTTCACGTTGTGCGAGCCGCCGAAGACGTGGTTCCACGGCAGCCAGTCAGTGATGCGCGGCGCGTGGTCCATCAGGAAGGGCAGGGCGACCTGCATCTGCACCTGATTGACGCACATCATGCGGTGGGTGGTCAGCACGCCCTTGGGGTCGGAACTGGAGCCGGAAGTGAACAGGATCTTGGCCAGCGTGTCCGGCCCGACCTTGGCGTGCACGGCGTCAAGCTCGGGGCTTTCCTCGGCATGGATCAGCTCGGACAGAGGGGTGACCGGGCGGCCTGCCTCGCCGCGCGCGGCGACGACCTCGACCTCCGCAAGCTGCGGCAGGGCAAGGGCAGAGGCATAGCGCGTGGCGTCATCGACGAAGGCGAGCTTGGGGGTCACCTTGTCGAGCACGTAGATCAGGCGACCATGCGCCTCGGGGATCAGCGAGTATTGCTCGGCCAGAGGCACCACCGGCACGCCGATGTATTGCGAGGCCAGCGAGACCAGCAGGTGATCGAGCCCATTACCCGAGAGCATGGCGATCGTGTCGCCTTCTCCCAGACCGCGTGCCAGCAGCGCCGAGGCGATGGCGCGGACCTGCTGCAGCAGCTCCTGGTAGGTCACGTTGCGCCAGCCCGGGCCCTCGGTGTGGCGCTCCGAGACGGCGACGCGATAGGGGGCATTCACCGCCCATTCGTGCAGCCATGCGCCGGTGTTGGGCACAGCCTCGGGCAGATCATAGCCCGAGCGCAGCAGGATGGTGCCATCCGCGCGGTCTTCGCGGACAACCTTGTGCGGCACGTAGCGGGTCAGCGTGTGGCGCTGCGCCCAGTCGGCGCGGGCTTCAAGGCCCGCCGGGGCGCGTTCGATGACTGTCATGTCCATTCCTCCTCCCTCCGGTTCGGTTCAGCGGAACACGGGCGCGCGCTTTTCGAGGAAGGCGTTCAGCCCCTCTTCGGCGTCCGGGGTGGTCTGCACCAGCGCGGCGCAGAGGCTCTCGGTGAAGAGACCATCGCTGCGCGACATGTCGTTGATCCGGCTCAGGGCCTGCACCATGAAGTAATTGGACATGGGCGCGTTCCCGGCGATCTGCTCGGCCAGCTTGCGGGCCAACGGCAGCGCCTCGCCCGCCTCGACGCTGTAGTGGGTCAGCCCCAGCCGCAGCCCGTCCTCGGCACCGTACTTGCGGCCGGTCAGCATCATCTCGACCATGCGATCCGCCCCGAGGATGCGGCCCACTCGCACCGAGGCGCCGCCGCCGACGAAGATGCCGCGCCGCCCCTCGGGCAGCTGGAAGATCACCGAGGGCTCTGCGATGCGCACATGGGTCGAGGCCGCCAGTTCCAGCCCGCCGCCGATCACCGCGCCTTCCATGGCCGAGATCGTCACCTTGCCGCCGAACTGGATCATCTCCATCACCCGGTGCCAGTTGCGCGAGTGGTAGACACCGTCCTCGGCGCTGCGCGAGACATGCTCCGACAGGTCGAGCCCCGAGCAGAAGTGCCCGCCCGCGCCGGTCAGGATGACCACGCGGACGTCTTTCGGCAGGGTCACATAGGCGTTCTCCAGCGCCGCGATCAGCCCGTCGCTCATGGCATTGCGTTTGTCGGTGCGGATCATGGTGATGGTGGCGATCTGGCCGTCCACCTCGGTGGTCAGATATTTGGCGTGGTCGGACTGTGCGGGATCAGACATGGCTGTCTCCTTCGGGAACTCGGGGCGGGCGGTCATTTCGGGGCGAGCCGAACGGCGCTGTCGAGGCGGATCACCTCGCCGTTCAGCAGCGGGTTCTGGATGATCTGCTGCACCAGCAGCGCAAACTCGTCGGGTCTGCCCATGCGCGAGGGGAAGGGCAGGCCAGCCTCCAGCGCGGTGCGCGCCTCGGGCGGTAGCCCGGCGCTCATGGCGGTCTCGAAAAGCCCCGGCGCGATGGTCATCACGCGGATGCCGAAGCGGGCCAGTTCGCGCGCGGCGGGCAGGGTGAGCGAGGCGATCCCGCCCTTGGAGGCGGCATAGGCGGCCTGTCCGATCTGCCCGTCCTGATAGGCGACCGATGCGGTGTTGAGGATGATCCCCCGCGCGCCGTCCGCATCTACCGGCTCCAGCGTCGACATGGCGCGGGCGGCATGGCTCAGCACGATGTAGCTGCCGAGCGTGTTGACTCTCAGTGTACGCTCGAAGGCCTCGATGGGCAGCGACCCGTCGCGGGGAAGGATGCGGGTGGCGGTTCCGATGCCGGCGCAGTTGACCGCGATGCGGGGGGTGCCGAGCGTGTCGGTGACCTGCGCAAATGCAGCCTCCACCGCGGCGGCGTCCGAGACGTCGACCGCCACCGCAAGTCCGCCGATCTCGTCCGCCACGCGGCGCGCAGCCTCGGTGGAAAGGTCCAGCACCGCAACCTTGGCCCCCTCTGCCGCCAGCCGCCGCGCGGTGGCTTCGCCGAGGCCGCTTCCGGCGCCGGTGACGAGGGCGATGGTTCCTTTGATGTCCATTGGATTAGTCCTCAGAAGAAGCCGCGGATGGCGAGCATGCCGCCGACCAGCACGAGGTCGGCAAGGATGAAGGGCACGATCCCCGCGAACACCTGCTCGAGCCGCACGTAGTCTCGGGCGACCGAATGTATGACGAAGACGTTGAGCCCCACCGGCGGGGTGATCATCCCGATCTCCAGCAGCTTGGCCACCAGCAGGCCGAACCACAGCTTGTCGACGCCGTGCTGGGCGAGGATCGGCAGGAACAGCGGCAGGGTCAGCAGCAGCGCCCCGATCGGTTCGAGGAACATGCCGAGGATCAGGTAGATCACCACGATCACCAGCAGCAGCGCGAAGGTGCCGAGGCCGAGCCCCTCGACGAACAGGCCCATCTGCATCGACAGGCCGGACATGGCCACAAGCCGGGTGAAGAGGTTCGCGCCGATAGCGATGATGAAGAGCGCGCCCGACGAGAGCAGTGTGTCGATCAGGCTTTCCTTGAAGTCGGCCCAGCTCAGCGAGCGACGTGCTATGCCGAGCAGCAGCGCGACGAAACTGCCGAAGGCGCCCGCCTCGGTGGCGGTGAAGAAGCCGGTGAAGAGCCCGCCAAACACCGCGCCGATCAGCAGCAGCACCGGCCAGATCTCGGCGGTCTTCTTCCAGCGGTCGCCCATGGTGTAGGGCTCGGCGCGGGGCAGGCTTTCGGGGTTGCGCAGCCAGACGAGCAGCACGGCGCAGATGTAGAAGGCCAGCGAGGCGAGGCCGACGAAGAGCCCGCCGAGGAAGAGGTCGTTGATCGAGATCTCGGCCTGGATCCCGAAGAGGATCAGGATGATCGAGGGCGGGATCAGCGCGCCGATGGTGCCGCCTGCAGCGACGGCGCCGGTGGCGATGCGCAGGTCGTACTTCTGCCGCGCCATCTCGGGCACCGCGATGCGGCCGATGGCGGCCGAGCAGGCAACCGACGAGCCCGACACGGCGGCAAAGCCCGAGGCCCCCGCCAGCGAAGCGATGGCCAGCCCGCCGGGTAGCCAGCCCCACCAGACCCGCGCCGCCTCGAACAGGCCGCGGGTGAGGCCGGAGTGATAGGCGATGTAGCCCATCAGCAGAAACATCGGGATCGAGCTGAGCGTCCAGCTGGCCGAGGTGGTGTAGGGGATGGTCGAGAGCATCGAGAGCGCCGGGCGGAGGCCCGCGACCGCCCAGATGCCGATGAAGGACACCAGGATCAGGCTGGCGGCGATGGGCACGCGCAGGCCGATCAGGATGAGCAGGGCGGCGAGGGCCAGAATGCCGATGGTGACGGGGTCCATCAGATGTCCTCCCCGGAATTGGAAACGTCTTCGAGGGCGCCGACCGGATCGTGGTCGTGCTCGCCGAAGCGGCCGGTCAGCACCTCGTAGATGCGGAGCGCCATGATCAGCAGGGCGAGGGCGAAGGAGATCGGCAGGATCCAGTAGCTCGGCCAGGTGACGAAGCGCAGCGTGCCGGCCTCGATGTAGGCGCCGCGGGCCATCTGCCGCATCGCCTCGAGCCCGGAGCCGTAGGTGAGCACGGCCAGCACCGCGGCGAAGATGCCGAAGCCCAGCAGTTGCACCAGTTTCAGCGGCGTGCCGGTGAGGGTCTGGGTGAAGACGGTCGCCTCGATGTGGCGGCGCTTCAGTTCGGTCAGGGCCAGCGGCAGCACGCTCACGGCGACCATGTAGTATTTGCCGACGAGGTCCGAGGTGCCGGGAAAGCCGGCGCCGAGAAAGGCGCGCATGAACACGTCGACCACGACCTGCAGCATCATCGCCAGCAGCACGAGGCCGCCCAATACCATACTGATCCGCGCCACGGCGGTTTCAATCGGAGCAAGCATCCGATCCTCCGGGGGATGAAGGGGGAAAGTCGGGAGGGACGCGCGCCGCCGGGAGGCGCGGCGCGCGCCGGTCAGGCTCAGCTGCCGTAGGAATTCAGGTCGATCTTCGACCAGATTTCCTCGGTCCGCAGCGCGCCCAGCTCTTCGGGGGACATGCCGGGGGTGACCAGCTCTTCCCACTTGTCGATCAGCGCCTTGTAGCGGTCGATCTTGGTTTGCGCGTCGCTCACGCCGCGCTCCTCGAGGATTGCCGCGGCATTGGCGAGACGCTCCTCGTTGAAGCTGTCGCGGGCGTCGATCAGGCTCTGGTCGGGCGCAATGAACTCGACCATGTCGCCGGCGCGGACCTCCTCGATCTGCCGGTCGAAGGCGGCCATGCCGTTGGCGATGCCGTATTGCGCCGCGGTGGCCAGCGCCATGCGGTCGTCGCTGTCCATGCGGTCCCAGAGCATCTTGCCGGCGGTGGTGATCGCCGCGCCGTTGAATACGCCCTGCTCGATCTCGGTCACATAGCCCACCACGTCGCCGAGGCGGTTGGCGATGATCTCGTGCGGCGAGGAGAAGGTGGCGTCGATCACGCCCTGGCTGAGGCTCTCGAAGAGCTCCGACGAGGGCATCTGAGCCGGTGCGCCGCCGACGCTTTCGATGAAGGCCGCGTAGAAGGGAGAGCCCGAGCGCACCTTGAGACCGGCCATGTCCTCGACGGTCTTCACCGGCTTGGTCGACAGCAGGTCATAGAGCGGCGTGGTGTCCGAGCCGAGGTAGACCTGGCCATTGCGGCTGAACTCGGCCTGGCAGGGCGCGCAGGTGGCGATGTATTCGGTCACCGCCGAGCTGATCACCGCGGCGCTCGAGCCCAGCATCGACAGTTCCGAGACCAGCACGCTGTCGGGGTATTCGGCGACGAAATAGGGCATCAGCAGCGCGCCGAACTCGGTCACCCCGTCGCGCAGGCCGGTCGACATCTCGTTGGGCGCGACCAGCCCCGAGGGGGTGTCCTGACCCGTCCAGCGCCCGTCCGTCAGCTCCTCGAGCTTCTTGAACATCGTCGGATAGACGTCCTTGGCGACGGCATGGTTGGGGCCGAAGCCGCTGGTGGCGCGGATGGTCTCGGCCGAGGCGCCGGCGGCCAGCGCGGAAATCGAGCAGGCGAGCAGAGTCGCCGCAATACGCGTTTTCATGGTTTTCCTCCCTGTGAAAGTCTGCGGCCGGCCTCCTCTGCCGCCCGCGGCATTCGCTCAGCGCGTCTTCGCCTCGAGCCGTTCCAGAACGGCCATGAGATGCGCGCGGTCCTTGTCGTCGAGCCGGCCGATGATCTGGTCCTCGGCCGTTCTCACCTTGTCTGCGGCACGGTCGCGCAGGCGACGTCCGCGCAGCGTGGCCGTCAGCGCGTAGCGCCGGCGGTCGGTCGGAACCTTCTTGCGGGTCACGAGGCCGCGCTGTTCCAGCTCGTCGATGATCACGACGAGGTTCGAGCGTTCCATCTGCAGGGCGTCGGCAAGTTCCGACTGCACGATCCCGGCATTGTCGGCGATGATCGACAGGCACGAAAAGCTGACCACCCGCAGGTCGTCCTCGGCCAGCACGCGCTGCGCCTCGGGCTGGATCTGCATGTAGGCGCGTTTCAGCCGGTATCCGATCAGCTCGCCAAGCACCGTGTCCTCCACAGTCGGCCTGCCACGGTCCTCGGAAAGGTCGTCAGTCTGCGGCATGGGGTTCCTCCTGACCAGAACGGTATGGAGGATAATAGTTATAGTCAATAACTATTATTTTGGTCCGCGGCCTGGGGCTTTACGGGCCGCCGCAAGGACGGCGGCCCGAGGGCTTCCATGGGGTTACGCAGGGAGCAGGAAGCCGTTGAGGAATTTGGAAATTTCGTTCACCGCATCGAGCGGAAGAACCTGCGCGACATACTGGTCGGGGCGCAGAACCAGCAATGCGCCGCGGGCCCTGTCGATGCCCCGCAGGTCGAAAATATCGGGCCCGTTCGGCGCCGGGCAGAAGACCTTTTCGTAGTCGGTCAGCCCGTGCTTGCCCTTCTTCGGCAGCAGCGCGGCGGGCAGTGCCTCGAGTCGCACCTCGCGGTGCAGCGTCTGGAAGACCGCGCGCAGGTCGATGAGGCTGTCCGGATCCGCGCCTTTCGGCGTGAAACCCGCGATCACCGGGGCCAGCGCGTCGCAGAGCTGCGCGATGGCGCCGCCGGGCTGCCCGCTGTCACCCTCGGGGGCGAAGGCCAGCACCCGCCAGCGGCCGTCCGCCTTGAAGGCATGGCCGAGCTGCATCGGCTTGGCGTCCGCGAGCCGCACCACCGGCGCCGAGTGGAAGCGCTTGCCGACAAGCTGTCCCGCCGCCAGTGCCTGATGCTCGGTGCCGCCGGTGATCAGCGAAGCATCGTAGCGGGTCTCGACCCCGGCGGTGTAGCGCCCGTGCTGCTTGAAGTAGCGCTGGAACTGCGCGGCTTCGGCAGCGTCCTTCGGCTTGGCGCTGAACAGCCGCGCCATGTCGCGGTCGAAGTCGATCAGCTCCTTGGCCTTGGCCCGGCGCTCCTCGGAATAGGTGTCGAGCAGGGCAGGGGCGGCGCGCCCGCGCAGCACGGCGGCGAGTTTCCAGCCGAGGTTGAAGGTGTCGGCCATGCTGACGTTCATGCCCTGACCGGCCTTGGGGCTGTGGGTGTGGCAGGCATCGCCGGCGATGAAGACGTGCGGGCTGCGGCTGCCGCGCTCGTCTTCGGGCACGTCGTCGAAGGCGTCGCAGACCCGCTGGCCGATCTCGTAGGCGGACCACCAGGCGACCTCCTTCACCTCGAGTGCATAAGGCGCGAGGATCGCCTGCGCCTTGGCGATCAGCATCTCGGCGCTGACATCGCGGTCGGCGGCGCGCTCGTCGCCGTGCAACTCGTCCAGCTCGATGTACATGCGGACCATGTAGCCGCCCTCGCGCGGGATGATCAGCACGCTGCCCTGATCGGCGGACTGGATCGCCGCCTTGAGGCGGATGTCGGGGAAATCGGTGACCGGCAGCACGTCCATCACGCCCCAGAGTTGCCGCGCCGACTCGCCCTTCAGCGCGTGGCCCATGGAGGCGCGCACCGTGCTGCGCGCGCCGTCGCAGCCAACGACATAGCGGGCGCGGATGGACTCGGTGCCCGTCCCGTCGAGGCAGTTGAACGTTGCCCGCATCGGGTAATCGGCATCGCCGCTCTCGGTCAGCTCCACCAACTCGCGGCTGTAATCCGGGGTCAGGCGACGCGGCGAATTGCGCATGATCTCGAGGTAGAAGTCATGCACCCGCGCCTGGTTGAGGATCACGTGGGGCATCTCGGACAGGTCGTGCTCGACGTCCTGTATGCGGTCGGCGCGGTGCAGGGCGCCGTCGTTGCCGGGGCGCCAGAAGGCGACCTCGTTGACCCAGTAGCCCTCTTTCGTGACCCTTTCGGCAAAGCCGAAGGCTTCGAACATCTCTACCGAGCGGCAGGCGATGCCATCGGCCTGTCCCACCTCCAGCGGGCCGGGCTTGCGCTCGGTGATGCGTACCGAGATCTCGGGGAAGGCCGAGAGCTGGGCGGCCAGTGTCAGGCCCGCCGGGCCGCAGCCGACGATCAGCACATCGATCTCCTGCGCCTTCTGATCCGCCCCGGGCAGGGCGGCGGAAATGGCGGGGTCTCCGCTGCGAAATCCGTTCAGGTGAAACTGCATGGCCTGGTCCTCCCAAGGTAATAAGTGTACGTATTATATTTCTCTGGTGTGGTGCGGAGTCAATATGGTAAGTGTACGTATCATATTTTGGAGCCTAACCCCATGACGTCACGCGACGATCTGGGCCAGATGCCCGGCCACCTGATCCGAAGGCTGAACCAGCGCTCGACCGCGGTCTTCTCGGAGCGGATGAAATCGGCGCCGGTGGAGCTGACCTCGGTGCAATACGCCGCGCTCGACGTGCTGGCGCGCGAGCCGGGGATCGACCAGGCCCGGCTTGCCTCGCTCATCGCCTATGACCGGGCGACGATCGGCGAGGTGGTGAAGCGGCTCGAGAAGAAGGGGCTGGTGGCGCGGCAGGTGAACGAGGAGGACCGGCGCGCCCGTACCCTGCGCCTGACCGCGGACGGCGAGACCGCCCTGGCGCAGGTCGCTCCCCTGGTCGCAGCGCTGCAGGCGGAGATCCTCGGTAAGCTGACCGAGGCGGAACAGGCGCAGTTCCTGGAGCTGGCGCGCAAGGCGGTGGAGCCCTGAACGCTGTGGCGCGAAAATTTCTCGCCTGGGGGGTGACTTCACGCCTCGGGAATATACATTCGGCATGATGAATGTGACTGGGCCTCGCGGCCGGGTCCACTTGAGAGCAAGGAGACAGAGATGACCCCGAGCCCCGCCGTGAATACGTTCTGGGATGAACCCACCGGAAGCTGGCAATACGTGTTCCACGATCCGCAGACCATGCAGGGCGCCATCGTCGACCCGGTGCTGGATTTCGACCCGCTGGCCGGCGCCACGGGTACGAAGAACGCCGATGCGATCATCGCCTACGTGCAGGAGGCCGGGATCGAGATCACCCATATCCTCGACACCCATCCGCATGCCGACCACTTCTCGGCGGCACCCTACATCAAGTCGAAGATCGGCGGCACCACCGCCATCGGCGAGCATGTGAAGAAGGTGCAGAAGCTTTGGCAGGAGATCTACAACCTGCCCGACCTGCCGACCGACGGGGCGCAATGGGACGTGCTCTTTGCCGACGGCGACACGTTCATGGTCGGCGGAATCCCGGTGAAGGTGATCTTCAGTCCCGGGCACACGCTGGCCTCGATCACCTATGTCGCTGACGACGCGGCCTTCGTGCATGACACCTTCATGATGCCCGACAGCGGGACCTCTCGGGCGGACTTCCCGGGCGGAAGTTCGGCGGACCTTTATGATAGCCTGATGAAGATCCTCGCGCTGCCGGACGAGACGCGGCTCTACGTCGGCCACGACTACGCCCCCGAGGGCCGCGAGGCGCAGTGCTGCGCCACCGTGGCCGAGCACAAGGCGCGCAACATCCACCTCAAGGAAAGCCCGTCCGAGGCCGAGTACCGCGCGGTGCGCGACAAGCGGGACGGCACGCTGCCCCTGCCGAAGCTGATGCTGGCGGCGCTGCAGGTGAACATCCGCGGCGGGCGCCTGCCCGAGGCGGAAGCGAACGGCCGCAGCTACCTGAAGATCCCGCTGAACTACTTCGAGCCGCGGTAAGTGAAAAAAAGGGGCGCCGGGGCACAAAACCCGGCCCCCGAAACGTCATGGCCTGCTAGGGACGTCAGGCTCTGACGGATAGGGTGCCGCCTAACTTCGCGAACTCCGCAAGGCAGGCATCCATGCCGATCACGTCGGCATATTTCGCGTTCATGTCGAAGAGATTGGCCGCGTGCGGCCCCTCGTGGCGGTCGCCGCAGGCCTCGCGCACGACCAGCGTCCGGAACCCGTGGCTCATGGCGTCGACGCAGGAGGCGCGCACGCAGCCCGAGGTGGTCAGCCCGGTCAGGATCACGCTGTCGCAGCCCATCGCCGTGAGGGTCGAGGCCAGCGAGGTGCCGAAGAAGGCCGAAGGGTATTGCTTGGACACCACCAGCTCGTCGTCCTCGGGCACCAGCCCTTCGGCGAATTCGGCGGTGGCGCGGCCGGGCAGGAAGGCCTCGAGCGGCGCCGCCTTCTCGAAGAAGCGCCCGCCGTCGATGCCGCTCGGGTGCAGCGCAATGCGGGTGTGAATGACCGGCACGCCCGCCGCCCGGGCGGCCGCGCGCAGCTCGAGCGCAGCGGCCAGCGCGGAGACGGCGCCGGCGCCGGCAAAGAGCGGGCAGGTCTTGTCGTAATAGGCCTGGGCAAAGTCGATCAGCAGCAGCGCCGGTCGCGCGCCGAAGCCCACCGACCGGTCATAGACCCCCGCGTAATTCTCCGCCGCGCCGCTCACCTCAGACGCTTTCGGTCTTGGTGAGGCTCTCGAACCGGCCGTCATGGTAGAGCAGCGGGTCCGAGGCGCTGCCCCAGTCGGTCACCGCGACCACCTCGCCGATGAAGATCGTGTGCGTGCCGAACACGCTCTTCTGCGCCGGGCGGCAGTCGAAGCTCACCTGCGCGCCGCGCAGGGCGGGGGCGCCGGTTTCCAGCTCGGACCAGTCGCCGATCTCGAAACGGGTCTCGCGATCCTTGGGGGTGGCAAAGCGGGTCGCCACGTCCTGCTGCTCGCGCGAGAGCACGTTGACGCAGAAGGACTCGGCCTCGCTCAGGTGCTCGTGGATCGAGGCCGAGGCGTTGACGCAGATCAGCAGGCTCGGCGGCTCGGCGCTGAGCGAGGTCACGGCGGTCGCGATCAGCCCGTGCCGCACGCCGTTGCACTCGCAGGTGATCAGCGAGACGCCAGCGGCAAGGCGGCGCATGCCGGATTTGAAATCATTGGGGTCCATCAGTCGTCCTTTCCTTCGGTCACGGCGGGCGGGGAGGACGCCAACGCCGGGGCAATCTGGGCGGCAAGCCGGATCACCCGGCTGTCCTGCGCCCGCGCCGCCACGAGCTGTACGCCGAGCGGCAGCGGTTGCGAAACTGCTGGAACATGAATGCAGGGCAGTTGCATCGCCGTCCAGAGCGCATTGAACTTTGGCTTGCCCGCGCCGCGCCCGAGCGGCGCGAAACCGGGCGCTGCGGGGGCGATCACCGCGTCATAGGGGGCCGCCAGGAACTCGAAGGCGCGGCGGTGGTCCGCCAGCCTGTCGTAGGCCTCGAACATCTGGCGGGCGGTATGGCCTTCGCTGCGGTTGGCCCGGTTCAGGAAATCCCGGTGCACCAGCGCGCCGCGGTGGCGCAGGTTGCGCATCGCGGCGGCGCCCTCGCTCATCTGCACGCAGCGGTGCAGCGCGTCGAGGTCCCCCATCCCGGCGGGCAGTTGCAGCCACTCGGTGTCGGCGACGCCGGCTAGCCGTTCGGGCAGGCTCTGCATGAGGTCCAGCGCCTCGGGCGCCAGCTCGTCGGCATAGGGTGTCAGGCACAGCGCAAGCTTCGGGCGGGCCGGGGGCATTCCAGCCTCCGGGAAGCCGTAGAGATCACCCAGCAAGGCGAGGTCGTCGTAGGAGCGGGCATAGAGCCCCACGGTGTCGAGGCTGGTGGCATAGAGCTTCACCCCCTCGGCCGAGATCAGCCCCCAGCTCGGCTTCATCGCCGGGGTGCCGCAGAAGGAGGCGGGGCGGATTGTCGAGCCGCCGGTCTGGGTGCCGAGCGCCAGCGGAACGTGGAAATCCGCCACGGCGGCGGCAGAACCGGCCGAGGAGCCGCCGGAGGTGCGCGACGGATCGGCGGGGCAGCCGGTCATCGCGTTGCGCCCGGCGGCGGCGAACTCGGTGGTGTCGGTCTTTCCGAGGATGATCGCACCGGCGGCGCGCAGGATCTCGACGCAGGGCGCATCGTCGCTCGGGCGGCGGGTGCTGTAGAGCGGGGAGTTGTGGGTGGTCGGCAGGTCCGCCGTGTCTATCACGTCCTTGATGCCCACGGGGATGCCAGCCAGCGGGCGCGGATCCGAGGCGGCGATGGCCGAGGCTTCGGCCTCGGCGCGCGGGTTGAGGCTCAGCCAGGCGCGGATCTCGCCGTCGCGCGCGGCGATGCGGGCGAGGCAGGCGCGGGTCAGCTCGCGCGGGGTGAGCCGCCCGTCGCGCATCAGCGCGCGGGCGGTGGTGGCATCGAGCCGGCA
The DNA here is from genome assembly GCF_020524285.1 of Alloyangia pacifica. Classification (GTDB taxonomy): domain Bacteria; phylum Pseudomonadota; class Alphaproteobacteria; order Rhodobacterales; family Rhodobacteraceae; genus Salipiger; species Salipiger pacificus_B. Next base: position 151,600 of record NZ_JAIVKX010000008.1, on the reverse strand, counting down.
AGGATCGGTCATCGCGGGGAGGGGAGTGCTTTTTATGTTTGTTTTATGGGGTGGGCGCGGCGGTCCCCGGAGGGAGCATAGGGGCCGCCGCGCCCGGTCAAGCTCAGAATGGGGCGCTGATCAGGCGGCCTTGAGCTTGTGGCTGCGCGACTGCATCAGCGGCTGGATATTCTCGCCGAAGGCATCCATGCCGAGCAGGAAGTCGTCGAAGGTCATCATGATGCCCTTCACGCCTTCGACCGCGGCGGCCTCGTCGAGCATCTTGGCGACCGTGGCGTAGGAACCGACCAGCGTGCCCATGTTGAAGTTCACCGCGCCCTCGGGCACCGCCATGTGCTTGGCGGTCGAGGTGCCGTCGCGGCCCTCGTCGACGTTGGACTGGTCGATGAGCCACTTCAGCGCGCCCATGTCGGCCATGTCGTGATACTTCTGCCACTTCGCCATCGCCGCCTCGTCGGTCTCGTCGGCGATCACCATGAACAGCACGTAGGCCCCTACGTCGCGGCCGGATTCCTTGCCCGCCTCAACCAGGATCTTGGCGTTGTCGGCAAAGGCCGTGGGCGTGTTGATGCCCGCGCCGAGGATGAAGTTGTAGTCGGCGTATTCGGCCGCGAACTTCATGCCGCGCGGGCTCATGCCGGCGGCGACGATCTCCACATCGCCCTGCGGCGGCGGCGAGAGCTTGCAGTCGGCCATGGTGAAATGCTCGCCCTTGAAGTCCGAGCTGCCCTGGCCCCAAAGATCCTTCATCACCTGCACGTATTCGGTGGCGTAGTCGTAGCGGTAGCCGAACCACTCGTTGCCCGGCCAGAGGCCCATCTGGCTGTATTCGCCCTCGGCCCAGCCGGTCACGATGTTGATGCCGAAGCGGCCCGGCGCGATCGAGCTGATCGTCGAGGCCATGCGCGCCACGATGGCGGGCGGCAGGGTGAGGATGGCGGTCGAGGCGAAGAGCTTGATTTCCGAGGTCACGGCGGCGAGGCCGGCCATCAGGGTGAAGCTTTCCAGCGCGTGGTCCCAGAACTCGGTCTTGCCGCCGAAGCCACGGAACTTGACCATCGAGAGCGCGAATTCCAGCCCGTAGCTCTCGGCCTTCTGCACCACCTGCTTGTTGAGGTCGAAGCTCGCCATGTACTGCGGCGAGCCTTCGGAGATCAGCCACCCGTTGTTCGCGATCGGGATGAAGACACCCATATCCATGTGAATTCTCCTGCTGGACGTTTCGTTTTTGTATGTCCGAACTTAGTCCGGCTGCCTTGTGGCTGGTCCAGAGGGGAATTTGGAAAAGTCCGGACTTTTGCGAGGCGTCCGGGCCATTGATGATTTTCTGTGCAGATGCGCCGTGGGCTGGCCTTCGCTTGGGCAGCGCGCAAGCCCCCGCCCTTGGCTCACTCGGCGGAGAGATTCGTGCGATAGGCGAAGGCGTCGTCGGGCGAGGTCTGGATCGCGTATTCCAGCAGTCGCCCGCCCGAGGCGAGGTACCGCCGAGTGATGCGCAGGCCGATCGTGCCCTCGGGCCGGTTCATCGCATGGCAGACCTCTGGCGAGATCTGCACTGCGCGGATCTCCTGCTGGATTTCCTCAATCCGCTCGCCAGTACGCTGCTCGATGAGCTGGAACAGCGAAGACCGCAGCTCGGTCATCTCGGCCACCACTTCCTGCGCGATCGGGTCTAGGTAGACCTCGTTCCAGCAAAAAGGCGTAGGTTCGCCGATGAAGTGACGCGGTCCGGCCATGTAGATCAGCCGTTTCCCGGGGCGACAGCCGATCTCGGCCGCGGTTTTCCCGCGCACTTCGCGCCGCTCCTTCTGCTGGATGAAGAACTCGCTCTGGCTGGCGAATTCGAACAGGTCGTCGCGCGAATCGTTGCGGAAGCGGTCGCGCCAGTCGGGCTTGGCGGCCTCGACCCGCGTGCCCACGCCCTTGCGGGCCGCCAGCATGCCGCGCTTGCGCAGCTGCGCGATGGCCTGGCGCACCGTGTGGCGGCTGACGCCGAGCTGCACGGCAAGCTCTGCCTCGGGCGGAAGCAGGCTGCCCACGGCGCGCTCGCCGGAAACGATCTGGCGCTCCAGCCGGTGCGCAACCTGCAGGTAAAGCGGGGTAGACGTGCCCGGATCCTGGTCGATGTCCTGCTCTGTCATCATCGCTTTCGCCCCTCGGTGTCGATCCCATTCTTGCTAATAAGTACGGACTTATCTAGATATAGCATCCGACACCCTCCTACTCGCCTTCCACTCAAGTCCGGACTTTACGCGAATGAGCGACAGCTTGTCGACCCAGGGCGCCCCGATCGCGCCGAGCCTTTGGATCAAGCCGCTGGCGATCATGACGCTGGTGCAGGTGGCGGCCACCTGCAGCATCCTCGCGCTGACCGCCCTGGCGCCGGAGGCCGCCGCCAGCCTCGGCATCGGCGCGCATTGGATCGGCTACCAGATCAGCCTGATCTACTTCGCGGGCATGTTCGCCTCGGCCTTCGCGGGGGGCGTGGTCGAAACCCTGCGCGCCGAGCGGGTGATCCGGCTGGAACTGGCGATCTTCGTGCTCGGCCTGCTGATGCTGGCCAGCGCGGTGCCCGTGCTAATGGTGCTGGCGTCGCTGCTTTTCGGCATCGGCTACGGGCTCAACAACCCGGCCTCCTCGGTCATCCTGCACCGCACCACGCCGCGCCCGCGCCAGAGCCTCGTCTTCTCGATCAAGCAAAGCGGCGTGCCGCTGGGGGCGGTGGTGGCCAACGTGCTGCTGCCCGCGCTGGCGGTGGCGCTCGGCGCGGGATGGCAGAGCGCGCTGGTGCTGGCGGCGGTGCCGCCGGCGCTGCTGCTGCTCTGGTCGCTGCTCGTCGACCGGCCCGAGCCGACCCAGCGCGGCGTTGCCACCGAGGGCGTCTGGCGCCGCATGCTGCGCGAGCAACAGGCGATCCTGTCGAACCCGCGCCTGCGCACGCTGGCGCTGCTCGGGTGCCTCTACTCGGCGCTGCAGCTCATCGCTACGGCCTTCATCGTCGTGATGCTGGTCGCGCATGGCTGGACGCTGGTGGCGGCGGGCAGCGTGGCGGCGGCGTCGCAGATGCTCGGCGCCATCGGCCGCGTCGCCTGGGGCGTGGCGGCGGACCGTCTCGGCGGCTTCCGGACGCTGAGCATCATCGGTTTCATCGCCGGGTGCATTCTCTTCTCGCTGAACTGGATTGGCATCTTCCCGGCACCGCTGCAGGTGATGCTGCTGGCCGGGCTCGGCGGCGTCGCCTCTGGCTGGAACGGCGTCTTCCTCGCCGCCGCGGCGCGCACCGCGCCCAAGGGCAAGGTCGGCGCCAACACCGGCGCCCTGCTGGTCTATACCTTTGTCGGGGTGATCCTCGGGCCGAGCTGCTTTGCCTTCATCTACGGGCTGGTCGGCGACTACGGGCTCGGCTTCACGCTGTTCTCCTCTGTGGGCTTCCTCGGAGCGGCGCTGTCCTGGGGACAGATGCGGGCGCAGGCCCGCGACGTGGCGTCCGCATAAGTCCGGCGTAGAAGGCTGGGGCCTCGGTGGTCAGATTCCGGGCAATTGTGCACTTACTGCAAAATCCCGCGGTGGAGTCACACCCGACTCGTTGACACTAGTCTGAATAAGTCCGGACAATGTTCGTGTCGCTTCGTCCAGCGAACACGTCACATGGCATCGGCCCCGGAAACAGCGCAGAAGATGAGAGCCCCAGTACACCCCCCAGCGGCAGACCTCCCGCGCTCCTGCCCGCGACCATTTTCTCATCACGCCACGCGCGGATGCGGTCACCGGCTGGGCAGAGCGCGTCCCGCCGCCGCATTCCTCCCCGCGTCCCCTTTTCCCCGCCGCGCTGCCGGATCAGCAGATACCCCCAAGCCCCCATCAGTCAGCCGCCCCGGAGCCGCTGGGAAAGGACCCCGAACATGGAACAGGAGCTGACCGCCCTTCTGGGCCGCGCCCCCTCCGAGGGTGAGCGCGCCATCGCGCAGGATCAACGCGCCCGGGTCGAGGCTGACATCTTCGCCAACCCGCTGCTCGCGCTGCCTGGCGACGGCCCGCTGCGCCCCTCGGGACGCTGCGGCGCGCTGGCGGCCACCGATCCCTTTGCGGAGGGCGCCGCATGAGCGGGGTGACCATCGCCGGCCTCCTTTCGCGCCTCGAGTCGGGCGAGACCACCGCCACCGCGCTGCTCACGGAACTGCAGTCCCGGATCACCACCCGCGGCACGCTCTCGCCGTTCCAGCGTCTGGAATGGGAGCGCGCCTATGAGCAGGCCGTTCTCTCGGACCGCGCCCGGCGCGAGGGCAAGCCGCTGGGACCGCTCGCCGGCGTGCCCATGGCGCATAAGGACATGTTCGACCGCAAGGGATCGACCGTCGGCTTCGGCGGCCACCCGTCCGCGCGCAAGACCGCGACCGGCACCGCGACGGTGCTGGAGCGGCTCGATGCGGCGGGGGCGGTGGACTTCGGCCGCCTGCAGATGTCGGAGTTCGCCATGGGGCCGACCGGGCAGAACCATCACCACGGCATGCCCGAGAACCCGGCGGTGCCGGGCGGCGTGCCCGGCGGTTCCTCGAGCGGCTCGGGCGTGGCGGTCGGCATGAGGCTGGTGCCCGCGGCGCTCGGCTCGGACACCGGCGGTTCGATCCGCGTGCCCGCGGCCTGCAACGGCGTGGTCGGCTTCAAGCCCGGCCTCGGCCTCGTGCCGCTCACCGGAGCCATGCCGCTGAGCTGGACGCAGGACACCGTCGGCCCGCTCGCCGCCTCCGTCGACTGCGCGCGCCGCGTGCTCTCGGTGATCTCGGGCGGCAGGACACGGGCGCAGGCCGAGCCCCCGCGCAAGCTGCGCATCGCCTTCGACCGCGGCGGCTTCGTCGAGGGCATCTCGGACCGGATGCGCACCGCGCTCGCCGAGACCCGGGGCGCGCTGGCGGGGCAGGGGCATGACCTCGTCTCGCTCGACATGGGGTATTTCTCGGACCTCACCGAACCCGCCAATGTCATTGCCATCGCCGAGGCCGCCACGGTGCACGCCGACCGGCTGCGCGACTGCCCCGAGACCTACGGCACCCAGGTGCGCGCGCGGCTCGCGCAGGCGGCGGGCATCTCCGCCCAGGCCTACCTGCGCGCCCGGCAGATCCGCGAGATCGCCATGGCGCGCACCGCCGAGGAGATTTTCGGGGCCGCCGACCTGGTGATCCTGCCCGGCCTCGCCGACGTGGCGCCGCAGGCCGAGGTGCTGGTCCATGCAGAGGGCACCGAGATCGCCCGGATGATCTCCGGCATGACCGGCTTCACCCGCCCCGGCTCGATCCTCGGCCTGCCGGTGCTCTCGCTGCCGGTCGCCTGGACCTCGGACGGCCCGCTCAGCCTCCAGATCATGGGGCCGCGCGGGTCGGAGGACCTGATCGCCGATCTCGCGCAAACCCTTGAAATCTCGCGCCAGCCGGTGGAAGCCGCGCTGGCGGAACCCGCTTGAAGACTGAAAGGCACGACAGATGAAAGACCTCCTCCCCACCGGCGCGCTCGATGCAACGGCGCTCGACACGCTGTTTCTTGAAGCCCGCAGCCAGAACGCCTGGCAGGACAAGGACATCCCCGAGGATATCCTCGAGCAGCTCTACGACCTGGTGAAGATGGGCCCGACCTCGGCCAACTGCTCGCCGGCGCGTTTCGTCTTCATCCGCAGCCAGGAGGCCAAGGAGAAGCTCTCGCCGGCGCTCTCCAGCGGCAACCGCGAGAAGACTATGACCGCCCCGGTCACCGTCATCGTGTGCCAGGACATGGAGTTCTACGAGAAGCTCGGCGAGCTCTTCCCGCATGTGGACGCCAAGCCCTGGTTCACCGGCTCCGAGGCGATGATCACCGAGACCGCCTTCCGCAACTCCTCGCTGCAGGGCGGCTACCTGATGCTGGCGGCGCGCGCGCTCGGCCTCGACTGCGGCCCGATGTCCGGCTTCGATGCCAAGCTGGTCGAAGAGACCTTCCTTGCCGGCACCACCTGGAAGGTGAACTTCATGGTCAACCTCGGCTACGGCGAGCCCTCGAAGGTCTTCGACCGCCTGCCGCGCCTCAAGATGGAAGACGCCTGCAAGGTGCTCTGAGCCGCACTCTTCCAGCGCGCCCGGCGGACAGGCTGCCGCCGGGCCTTTCGATTCTTCTTCTCTTTCCCAATACGCCGGCCCACTACGCCGGGGTGAATTGGCCGCAGGCCAAGAGGGGCAGCGCCCCTGCTTTCCTTGGCCCCGGGACGTCGCTCCCTCGGGCCAACCCCCTTTCCCCTCCCGCCTCATTCCGCTAAGGACCGGACCCAAGCGAAACCAAGCCGGGCCGAGAGATGAAATTCACGCTTTCCTGGTTGAAAGACCACCTCGACACCTCCGCCACGGTGGAGGAAATCACCGAGGCACTGACCGATCTGGGACTGGAAGTCGAAGGGGTCGAGAACCCCGCCGACCGCCTGTCGGCCTTTACCATCGGCAAGGTGCTCAAGGCCGAGAAGCACCCCGACGCCGACAAGCTGCGCGTCTGCACGGTGATGACCGATGAAGGCGAGAGCCAGATCATCTGCGGCGCGCCCAACGCGCGCGAGGGGATCACCGTGGTCGTGGCCAAGCCCGGCACCTACGTGCCCGGCATCGACACCACCATCCAGGTCGGCAAAATCCGCGGCATCGAGAGCTTCGGCATGATGTGCTCCGAGCGCGAGATGGAGCTGTCTGAGGAGCATGACGGTATCATCGAGCTGCCCTCGGGCGAAGTCGGCGAGACCTTCGTCGACTGGCTGGCGGCGAACGATCCGGCCAAGGTCGATCCGGTGATCGAGATCGCCATCACCCCGAACCGCCCCGACGCGCTTGGCGTGCATGGCATTGCCCGCGATCTCGCGGCGCGCGGCCTCGGTACGCTGAAGCCGCTGCCCGAAGTCACCGTGCCCGGCAGTTTCGCCTCGCCGATCAACGTCACCATCGACGAAGACACGCTGGACGACTGCCCGGTGTTCTACGGCCGCGTCATCCGCGGCGTGAAGAACGGCCCCTCGCCGCAATGGCTGCAGGACCGGCTGAAGGCCATCGGCCTGCGCCCGATCAGCTTCCTCGTCGACGTGACCAACTATTTCACCTTCGACCGCAACCGCCCGCTGCACGTCTTCGACGCCGGCAAGGTGTCGGGCGACCTGCGCGTGCACCGCGCCAAGGGTGGCGAGACGCTGGAGGCGCTGGACGAGCGCAGCTACACGCTTGAGCCGGGCATGGTGGTGATTTCGGCCGGCGACACCGTCGAAAGCCTCGGCGGCGTGATGGGCGGCGAGCCCACTGGCGTCTCGGAGGGAACCGTCGACGTCTTCCTCGAGGCGGCGTACTTCGAAACCGTCCGCACCGCCTACACGGGCCGCGCGCTGAAGATCAATTCCGACGCCCGCTACCGCTTCGAGCGCGGCATCGACCCGGCCTCGGCAGCCCCGGGCATCGAGGCGGCCACCGCGATGATCCTCGAGATCGCCGGCGGCGAGGCCTCGGAAGTCATCGTCGCAGGTGCCACCCCCGACGTGAGCCGCGCCTACAAGCTCGACACCGACCGGGTGATCAGCCTCGTCGGCATGGAGATCCCGGCGGACGAGCAGCGCGCCACGCTGACCGCCCTCGGCTTCACCTTCGACGGCGACATGGCCAATGTCCCGAGCTGGCGCCCCGACGTGATGGGCGAGGCGGATCTGGTGGAAGAGGTGGCTCGCGTTGCCTCTCTCACCAAGCTGCAGGGCCAGCCGATGCGCCGCACCCAGCCGGGCGTGCCGAAGCCGATCCTCTCGCCGATGCAGAAGCGCGAGCAAATCGCCCGCCGCACCACGGCGGAGCTCGGCTACAACGAATGTGTGACCTACAGCTTCATCGACCAGGCCGCGGCCGAGATCTTCGGCGGCGGCACCGATGCGACCATGCTGGCGAACCCGATCAGCTCCGAGATGAGCCACATGCGCCCCTCGCTGCTGCCGGGCCTGCTGCAGGCGGCGGCGCGCAACCAGGCGCGCGGCTTTGCCGACATGGCGCTCTTCGAATGCGGCCCGGCCTTCGCCGGCGGTGAGCCCGGAGAGCAGGCAACGCAGGTCTCCGGCATCCTCGTCGGCCGCACCGGTCCCAAGGACGTGCACGGTGCCTCGCGCCCCGTCGACGTCTTCGACGCCAAGGCCGATGCCGAGGCGATCCTCGCGGCCATGGGCGCGCCCGCCAAGATGCAGATCCTGCGCGGCGCCGAGGGCTGGTGGCACCCGGGCCGTCACGGCAAGCTCTGCCTCGGCCCGAAGAAGGTGCTGGGCGTCTTCGGCGAGCTGCACCCCAAGGTGCTGCAGGCGTTGAACGTGAAGGGCCCCGTCGTGGCCTTCACCCTCTACCCGCAGGACATCCCGCTGCCGCGCAACTCCGGCGGCGCGCGCCCGGCGCTGAAGCTCAATGACCTGCAGGCCGTCGAGCGTGACTTCGCCTTCGTGGTAAACGCCGATGTGGCGGCGCTGGACCTGGTCAACGCCGCGGCGGGCGCCGACAAGGCGCTGATCGAGGAGGTGCGCGTGTTCGACGAGTTCATCGGCGGCAGCCTCGGCGAGGGCAAGAAGTCGCTCGCCATCACCGTGCGCCTGCAGCCGAGCGACGCGACGCTGAAGGAAAAGGACATCGAGGCCGTGGCGGCGAAGATCGTCGCCAAGGTCGAGAAGGCCACCGGCGGCACGCTGCGCGGCTGATCCGCGTCCGAGAATGAAGAAGGCCCCGGCGGAGCGCTCCGCCGGGGCCTTTTCTTGTCCGGATGCCGGGGTGCGCCTCAGCCTCGCCAGAAACGCAGGATCTCGATGCGCAGCACGCGCATCAGGTCCCGCCAGCCCGAGCCGGGCCGCTGGAAAGGTTCTCGCACACGCCGCGGCACGTCAGTTCCGCGGGCGCGTCGGCGGGGTCAGCTCGTCGCCGCTCAGCACGCCGTCCCCGTTGCGGTCCATCCGGGCGAACATGGCGCGGGTGTTGGCCTCGAACTCGGTCTTGGTGACCTTGCCGTCGCCATTGGCATCCATCTGCTTGATCATGTCGCCGGGGCCCCGCCCGGGGCCGGCAGCGGGGCCGCCCTGCGGCTGGGCCGCGAGCGCGGTGGCGGAGAGGAGAAGGGCGGTCGCTGCTGCGATGAGGGGCTTCATGGGGCGTCCTTTCTTGCCTGAACTCCTCTGATACGCAGCCCGAACGCCTTTCCGTCGCAGGCTTAGCTCTCGGCGGTGAATTCGTCGTAGGCGGCGAGCGCCTTGGCGGCATACATCAGGCCCGGCCCGCCGCCCATCTGCACGGCCATGCCGCAGACATCGGCGATCTCCTCGCGGGTGGCGCCGAGGCGGACCAATGCGCTGACGTGGCTCAGGATGCAGGCGTCGCAGCGGATCGCGATGCCGATGCCGAGCGCCACGTATTCCTTCTGCTTGTGGTCCAGCGCGGCCTCGGCCGAGGCCGCCTTTTCCATCTCGACGAAACCGGCGAAGGTCTCGGGGATCGCCTTGCGCAGCTCGCGCAGTTCCTTGCGCTTGTCCGAGAGTTGTTCCTTGAACGACATATTGCTCTCCATGAATGTAATTGCGCCCTGATGACCACGCGGTTGGGGCCGCAGCCTTGATCCAGATCAGACAAGTGCAGGGTAGCGGGATTGCGCGTTCTGCAGAACGCAGAAGGCCCCGCGGGGCGGGGCCTGCATGCGCGTTGGAGGCGGGGCGCTCAGCCGAGAAGCCGCCGCGCGATCACCTGAGCCTGGATCTCCGCCGCTCCCTCGAAGATGTTGAGGATGCGCGCGTCGCACAGGATGCGGCTGATCGAGTACTCCAGCGCGAAACCGTTGCCGCCGTGGATCTGCAGGGCATTGTCGGCATTGGCCCAGGCCACGCGCGCGCCGAGCAGCTTGGCCATCCCGGCCTCGAGGTCGCAGCGGATGCCCTCGTCCTTCTCGCGGGCCGAGAAATAGGTGAGCTGGCGGGCGATCATGATCTCGACGGCCATCATCGCCAGCTTGCCCGAGACGCGCGGGAAGGCGATTAGCGACTTGCCGAACTGCTTGCGCTCCTGTGCGTAGCGCATGCCGACGTCGAGCGCCGATTGCGCCACGCCGATAGCGCGGGCGGCGGTCTGGATGCGGGCGCTTTCGAAGGTCTCCATGAGCTGCTTGAAGCCCTTGCCCTCTTCGCCGCCGAGCAGGTTCTCGCCCTTCACCTTGAAGCCGTCGAAGCCGAGCTCGAACTCCTTCATGCCGCGATAGCCGAGCACCTCGATCTCGCCGCCGGTCATGCCGGGGGTGGGGAAGGGGGTGTCGTCGTCGCCGGGGGTCTTCTCGGCGAGGAACATCGACAGGCCCTTGTAGTTGTCGCTGCCGGGATCGGTGCGGGCGAGCAGGGTCATCACATGGGCGCGTGCGGCATGGGTGATCCAGGTCTTGTTGCCGGTGATGGTGTAATCGCCGTTCTCGTCCTTCACCGCGCGGGTGCGCAGGGAGCCGAGGTCCGAGCCGGTGTTGGGCTCGGTGAAGACCGCCGTGGGGAGCGTCTCGCCGCTGGCAATGCGGGGTAGCCATTTCGCCTTCTGCTCTTCGGTGCCCCCCGCGATGATCAGCTCCGCGGCGATCTCGGACCGGGTGCCGAGGCTGCCGACACCGATATAGCCGCGCGACAGCTCTTCGGAGACGACGCACATGGACGCCTTTGACAGGCCGAAACCGCCGAAGTCCTCGGGGATGGTCAGGCCGAAGACGCCCATCTCCGCCAGTTCCTCGATCACCTCCATCGGGATGTAGTCGTCCTTGAGATGCCACTCGTGGGCGAAGGGCTCGACCTTCTCGACGGCGTAGCGGCGGAACTGCTCGCGGATCATCTCGAGCTCGTCGTCGAGGCCGGTGCGGCCGACGGTGATCTCGGCGGCACGCTCTTCCATCAGCGCAACAAGACGGCTGCGGGCGGTCTGGGAATTGCCGCGCGCGGCAAGGGTGACCGCGGCACCTTCCTGCAGCGGGGCGGCGGCAGAGGCGGGCAGGCCGAGATCGGTCAGGCGCACCATCTCGCCCTGGTTCATCTGGATGCCGCCGGCGATCTGGCTGAGGTACTCGCCGAAGGCGATCTGCAGCAGCAACTGCTCGACCTCGCCAAAGGTGCCCTCGGCCGTCAGCCGCTCGGCCCAGCCGTGCATCTGGCGCAGCGACTCGGCGTAGGTGGCAAGCCATGCAAGGCCGTGGGCGGCGAACTGGTGCTCTTCGATCAGCTTGCCCGAGACGAGGCCATCCTCCTCGACCTGCGCGCGAACGGCGGTGCGGGCCGCTTCGAAGACCTGCTCCACCGGGGCCAGTGCCGCGCCGGTCAGCGCCAGAAGATCCCCCAGCACGATGCCGTTTTCCACCATGCCACCCTGTCCGTCATGAGCCATGAATCGCCTCCTCCTGTGCCAGGGACCGGCATAGCGATTTTGCAGTCGCAGCGCAACAAAAATACCCAAAGTGCAATATAATGGTTTGCAATATTACCCGGAAGATTACGGCTGTTCGGCGGATCACCCCATGATATGAGCGCTTTATGGATGCACTCTTCACCCTCGTCTCGCCGCCCATGCTGGCGCTCGCCTTCGCCGTCGCAGCACTGGCCGGGCTGGTCAAGGGCATGGTCGGCTTCGCCATGCCGATGATCATGATCTCGGGGCTGGGCTCGGTGGTCTCGCCCGAGCTGGCGCTCGCCGGGCTGATCCTGCCGACGGTGGCGACCAATGCGCTGCAAGCCTTCGGCGAGGGACCGCGCGCGGCCTGGGAGACGGTGAAGCGCTTCAAGGTCTTCCTGGTCGTCGCCTTCATCATGCTGGCGCTTTCGGCGCAGCTCGTGCGGGTGCTGCCGGTGCAGGTGCTGCTGGCGATGATCGGCGGGCCGGTCTTCCTCTTCTGCCTGATGCAGCTGGCGGGCTGGCGGCCGAACCTGCCGAACGGATCGACCCCGGCGCTCGAGGCGACGGTGGGCGGGGTGGCCGGCTTCATCGGCGGCATGTCCGGGGTCTGGGGGCCGCCCTTCGTGGCCTATCTGACGGCGATCGGTACCGAGAAGCGCGACCAGATCCGGGTGCAGGGCGTGGCCTACGGGCTGGGCGCGATCTCGCTGGTTGCGGCGCACACGGTGTCGGGCGTGTTCAACGCGCAGACGGCGCCCTTCTCCGCGGCGCTGCTGATCCCGGCGATGGCGGGCATGTGGCTGGGCCGGCGCGTCCACGACCGCATCGACCAGGCGATGTTCCGCAAGCTGACCCTGGTCGTGCTGCTGGTGGCGGCGCTGAACCTGTTGCGGCGGGCCTTCTTCGGCTGACCGGTTGCGGGACGCCCGCGGCCGGTGCGCAGACGGGGGCGCTGCCCCCGACCGCCTGCGGCGGTCTCCCCCGGGATATTTCTGCCTAGGCGAAAGGGCGGGCCCTGCGCCTCTAGTCGAAGAGCAGTTCGGGGTAGCCGGTGCGCGGATCGACCATGCGGCGGAAATGCACCGGCGCGAGGCCGATCACCACCTCGGCGGTGGTGCGCACGACGGAGCCCTCGAGCAGGTGCCCGCCGAGCATGGACCCCTTCGAATCCGATACGGCGACATGCAGGTGCGGGCCATTGTCCGAGAAGGTGCCTGAGAGCGAGACGATCTCCAGCGTGACCTCCAGCGAGAGCGGCGCATCGAGGCCGGCGGGCCGCAGGCAGACCCTGGAGAGGCTTCCGACGCAGGCCACGACGAAGCCCGCGTGCTCGCGCTCGGCTGCGAAGGCCCGGTCGAGCGTGGCGCGCAGGTCGTCGCCCGGCAGCAGGCGCAGGGCGAGAAAGCGCGTCGCGGCGCCGGGCCAGAGGGTCTTCAACGCGGGGTCCATGCGGACAACTATGCCACAGCGCTGCAGACTTCCCTACATTCTTCGCGCAGCGCGTGCATTCTGGGCGTCAGGTCGCGCCTTGCGGGAGCCAGTCGGCGGCAATGTTCAGGTCGGCCTGGCTGAGGCCGTGACCGGTCGGCAGGGCCCGCGAATCGAGCCGGGCGCCCGCGCCTTTCAGCCAGTCCACCAGCGCGGGGGCGTGGCCGCCATAGGGATCTGCCTGGCCGGAGATCGCCAGCACTTCCGTTCCCGACAGATCGACCTCGGGCAGATCTTCGAGCACCAGCATCGGGCGCAGCAGGATGGCGCGGCGCAGCAGGCCGGGGTGCAACGCCATCAGCGCGGCGGCGAAATTGGCGCCGTTGGAATACCCCAGCACGGTCAGCCGCGCGGGGTCGACGCCCTGGCTTTCCAGCAGGTCCGGCAGGAACGCCGCGAACGCCGCGGCCTCGTCGCGGATGCTGTCCTGGTCGAAGCGGGCCATCTCGAGGCGGCGGAACCAGCGGTTGACCCCCTCGTCGCTGGCGCGGCCGCGCACGCCGAGCAGCGTGGCGCGCGGCGCCAGCGCCTGGCCCAGCGGCAGCAGGTCGCTCTCGGTGCCGCCGGTGCCATGCAGGAGCAGGATGGCGGAACCGTCGGGCTCGGCCGGGCGGTGGACGCGGTGGTGGAACGCATTGCCCGAGGGCGGCGTCTCGGTGCGAGGGGACATGGCGGGTCTCCGGGATCGTTGCGGCATCTTGTCTGCCCGAGATAGGTAGGGCAGGCGGGGCCGTCTTCCCGCATCGGCGCGGGGCACCTGTTCATCTGCGCAGGGTGCGGTGCATGGTGCGCTCCGGCGTGCCTTGCGGTCCGGTTGCTGCTAGGAAAGGCAAAACCCGAGGCAGGAGTTCCCATGTTCGACTTTTCGCACCCCTTCTATCGCCCGCTCTGGCTGCGCATCGCGATCACCCTCGTCTGCCTCGGCTGGGGCGTGATGGAGCTGCTCATCGGATCGCCCGGCTGGATGGTCGTCGGCTTCGGATTCGGCGCGATCTGCGCCTACAAGCTGCTGCTGACCTACGAGCCGCCGGCCGAGGGCGAGTGATGCAAGCGGGCCGCGGTCGGGCCGGGAGTTCGGGGCATCGCGAGGGAAGCCGATTTTCACGCGGTTCCCCTGTTGACCATGCTCTCAGAACCTTCTAGAGAGCGCCGTACACAGGGGTATAGCTCAGCTGGTAGAGCGACGGTCTCCAAAACCGTAGGTCGCGGGTTCGAACCCTGCTGCCCCTGCCAAGCACCCAAGACGGGGTGCAGGTCCTTCACGACATTCCAAATCCGTTGAGTCAGCTTGGCTCGCTGCGAATCGCACACCGGTTTCTGCGCTGCGCCGGCGCCCTATTGCGTGGTCGCGGCGTTGCGAAATTGCCTGCTTTCCGCCGCGTAATAGATGTACCCGGAAAAGTTGTTTCGCTGGCCGGGCGATTTCGCCTAGGCTTCTGAAAAGTGTGTTCATCAAGCCTTTTCCGCATGACTTTTCATTGGAGCGCTATCATGACCCATTTTCCCCGAGTGGCGGCGGTCGGCACTGCCGCGGCACTGCTTGCAAGCCCAGCCCTGGCACAAGCCCCGTCGGATGCGGCGGATCTCCAGAAGCAGCTCTCGAACCCGGTGGCCTCGCTGATCTCCGTGCCCTTCCAGTTCAACTTCGATGACAACATCGGGCCGGACGACAAGGGCGAGCGCTGGACGATGAACATCCAGCCGGTCATCCCCTTCGATCTCGGCGGCGGCTGGAACCTGATCTCGCGCACGATCGTGCCCGTCGTGTCGCAATACAACCTGCCTTCGGAGGGCGAGGATGACTGGGGGCTGGGCGACACCACGCAGAGCTTCTTCTTCTCGCCGACGCCGAGCCCGGGCGGTCTGATCTGGGGTGTAGGTCCGGCCTTCCTGTTCCCGACAGCCACCGAGGACAACCTCGGGCTCGATACCTTCGCCGCGGGTGTGACCGGCGTGGTTCTCAAGCAGAGCGGCCCCTGGACGCTGGGCGTGCTCGCCAACCACCTGTGGGACTGGGACGGGCCGGTGGAGATCGATACGACCTTCACCCAGCCGTTCATGGCCTATGCCTACGACAACGGCTGGACCGCGACGCTGCAGGCCGAGTGGACGCATGACTGGGTCAACGACACCGACTCGGCGCCGATCGGGTTGCTGGCCTCCAAGCTGACCAACATCGGCGGCACGCCGGTGAGCTGGCAGGGCGGGGTGCGCTACTACGCCGACTCCGCGCCGAACGGTCCCGAGGGCTGGGGCGCGCGCTTCGGCGTGACGCTGCTCTTCCCCAAGTGAGGCGCCGGGCGCTGCCCGGCCACCCAGCGGGCCGGGCGTATCTTGCTGCGGTGATCCATCGAGAAGTATGGGAAAGAACAGGAATTTCTGGCTGAGCGGGAACCTTTGGCGCCCGATTCACGTTCTCGCGGATGCAGCGTCACACTGACGATACATCGAGACGCCATAAGGCGGGCGAACAGTGAAGGAACATGCCCGGATGCCGACCTTTTCCGATGCCCTGAACGCTCGCAAGCCTTACCGCAGCCTGTTCATTTCCGACCTGCACCTAGGCGCGCGCGCCTGCCGCGCCGCACCCATCCTAGAGTTCCTGCGCGGCGTCGACGCCGAGACCATCTACCTCGTCGGCGACATCTTCGACCTGTGGCACGGCGGGCGCCTACACTGGGCCGCGGCGCATGACGCGATCATGGCCGAGCTGCGGGCACGGGCGACGGCGGGCACGCGGGTCGTCTACCTGCCGGGCAACCACGATGCGACGATGCGCGATCCGGGCGCGGCGATCGAGGGCTGGGAGCTGCGCGAGGCGGTGATCCACACCGCGGCGGACGGGCGGCGCTACCTGGTGCTGCACGGCGACCAATGCGATCCGCGCATCCTGCGCTGGCATTTCATGACCCGTCTTGGCAGCCGCGCCGATGCGCTGCTGCGCCAGCTCGACGGCTACCTGCGCCGCCGCGCCGGGCTCACCGAATGGGAGCAGAGCTTCGTCGACCGGGTGCTTGCAGGGGCCAACACCCTGCTGGCGATGGGCGACGGGTTCGAGCGCAAGCTGACCAAGCTTGCGGGGGCTGCCGGGGCCATGGGGGTGATCTGCGGCCATTCGCACAAGCCCGGCCTGCGCCGGCACAACGGCGTCGTCTATGCCAATTGCGGCGATTGGGTCGACAGCCTGACCGCGCTGGCCGAGGATTTCGACGGCGAGATGCGCCTGCTCAGCTACGAGCGTGCGACCGCGACCGCCGCCGCGCCGCGCCCGGCGGCAGCGGCCCGCCCGGTCGAGGGCAAGGCCGTGGCAGAGGGGGCGCTATAATGTTGCTGGCCTGTCTGCTGCTCGTCCTGGTGCCGCTGGCTCTCCATCTCGCCAGCGCCGCGCTGGCCGGTTGGCGCTATGTCACCCCCGGTCCGCAGCCGGAGGCGCGCGCGCTGCCCTTCCTGTCGCTGATCCGCCCGGTCTGCGGGCTCGATGCCTTCGACGAGGAGACGCTGCGCTCGTCCTTCCGGCAGGCCTATCCCGCCTACGAGGTGATCTTCTGCGCCGCCCGCGAGGACGATGCCGCGGTGCCGCTGGTGCGTCGATTGATCGCCGAGCACCCGCATGTGCCCGCGCAGCTGTTGATCGGCGAAACCCGGCTGACCGGCAACCCCAAGCTCAACAACCTCGTCAAGGGCGTTGCTGCGGCGCAGAGCGATGCGCTGGTGATGACCGACAGCAACCTGCTGCTCGACCGCGACTACCTGCGCCGGCTGGCGGCGACATGGCGCGGCGACACCGGCCTCGTCTCGGCCCCGCCCGCGGGCAGCCGTCCGGGCAACTTCTGGGGCGCGGTGGAATGCGCCTTCCTCAACAGCTCGCAGGGCCGCTGGCAGCTCGCGGCGGACAGCCTCGGGTTCGGCTTCGCGCAGGGCAAGACGCTGTTCTGGAAACGCGCGGTGCTGGACGCGGGCGGCGGGTTCGAGGCGCTGGGGCGCAACCTTGCCGAAGACGTGGCCTCGACCAAGCTGGTGCGCGCGCAGGGGTTGAAAGTGCGGCTGGCGCGGCGGCTCTTTGCCCAGCCGATCGGGCGGCGCGAAGCGCGGGCGGTCTGGGACCGCCAACTCCGCTGGTCGCGGGTGCGGCGCGACGGCTTTCCCGGTCTCTTCATCGGGGAAATCGCCCAGGGCCCGCTGCTGCCGCTGCTCGGCCTGACCGGGCTGGCCCTCATAGGCGCGGCAAGCGCCTGGACGCTGCCGCTGCTGGCCTGCCTGTGGTACGCTGCGGAATGGGCCCTGTGCCGCGTGGCGGGCTGGCCTGCCGGGCTGCGCGATCTCGCGGCCATGCTGGTGCGCGACCTCTTGCTTCCGGCGATCTGGGTTGCCACATGGGCGGGGCGCGGCATCTCCTGGCGCGGGACGGACATGGCGCCCGAGACGGCCTCCCAGGCGACCCGGGGGACGGCTCCGGACCGCCGGGCGCGGGCGGCTGCGGGGCCAGCGGAGTAGAGCCTTGATCGGACTGGAAACGGTAACTGCCCTCATCGCCAAGGAAGGTCTGGCGATCCTCGCGCCCATCGCCTTGCTCGAGGGGCCGATCGTCACGGTGATCGCCGCCTGGCTCGCGAGCCGGGGGCTGCTGGACATCTGGAGCGTCACGCTCGTGGTGATCGCCGCGGATATCGCGGGTGACATGCTCTACTACGCCATCGGGCGCTGGGGGCTGAACCGGCTGCCGCAGAGCTGGCTGATGAAGATGGGGCTCAATCGCGCGCGGCTTGCCGCGCTGGCCGGGCACTTCCACCACAAGGGCGGGCGCACGCTGGTGATCGGCAAGATCACCCATAGCGCCGGTGCGCCGATCCTCGTGGCGGCGGGGCTGGCGCGCATGTCCATCTGGCGCTTCTTCTGGGTCAACACGCTGGCCACCATCCCCAAGAGCCTGTTCTTCGTCGCGCTCGGCTACACGCTGGGCTCGGCCTACAGCCAGATCGACAACTGGATCGCCCGCGCCTCGCTGGTGCTGCTGGGCGGGCTGGTGCTCTTCGGCGTGGGCTGGGTGCTGCGCCGAAGCGTGAAGACGGGCCTCAGGATGGGGGGCAAGCCATGACGACCTGCGCACTCAGCTGCATCATCCCCGCCTTCAACGAGGCGCCGCGCATTGCCGCGGTGCTGGCGGCGGTGCTGGACCACCCGCTGATCGGCGAGGTGGTGGTGGTCGACGACGGCTCGTCGGACGGCACAGCCGAGGTGGCCGAGGCCGCGGGACAGGGGCACGGCAAGCTGCGGGTGCTGCGCCAGCCGCGCAACGGCGGCAAGACCCGCGCTGTGGCGCGCGGCATCTCCGAGGCACGCGGCACCCATGTGCTGCTGCTCGACAGCGATCTCATCGGGCTGGGGGAGGGGCACCTCTCGGCGCTGGCCGGGCCGGTGCTCGAGGGGCGCGCCGATGCGGCCATGAGCCTGCGCCGCAACGCGCCGCTGCTGTGGCGGGCCATCGGCATCGACTACATCTCCGGCGAGCGGGTGATGCCCCGTGCCGTGCTGGCCGCGCAGCTCGATGCGCTGCACACCCTGCCGCGCTTCGGGCTCGAGGTCTTCATGAACCGGCTGTGGATCGACGCCGGGTTGCGCGTCGCCGTGGTGCGCTGGCCCGAGGTCGAGAGCCCGTGGAAACACGACAAGCGGGGTGGCTGGATCGAGGGGCTGCGCGCCGACCTGTCGATGATGGGCGACATCTTCCGCACCGTTCCACCGAGCGAGACGCTGCGGCAGGTGCTGACGCTTCGGGCGCGGCGCATCACCTGAGCGGAGCGGCTTGAACGCCGGGGCAAGCCGGTCCAAGACTTGCCGCCATGATAGACGCTTACCTCCTGCCGCTGCAGCGCCGCCTGCTGCATCCCGTCGCCCGCGCGCTGCATGAGCGCGGCATCAGGGCCGACTGGGTCACGCTGGCGGGCTTTGCCTGCGGTCTCGCCGGGGCCGGGGCGGCGGCCTGCGGCGCTCCCGGGCTGGCGCTGGCGGGGCTGGTGGCGAACCGTGTGGCCGACGGGCTCGACGGCGAGATCGCGCGGCGAGCCGGGCCGACCGACCGCGGCGCCTTTCTCGATATCGCGCTCGACTTCCTGTTCTACGCGCTCTTCCCGCTCGGCTTCGCGCTGGCCGATCCGCAGGCCAATGCGCTGGCCGCCGCGGCGCTGATCGCCAGTTTCATCGGCACCGGCTCGTCCTTCCTGGCCTTTTCGCTGATCGCCGAGCGGCGCGGGATGGCGGCGGCGGACTACCCCAGCAAGGGTATCTACTACCTCGGCGGGCTGACCGAGGGGGCGGAGACCATCGCGCTCTTCGTCGCCATCTGCCTCTTTCCCGCGGCCTTCGTGCCGCTGGCCTGGGGGTTCGCGGCGGCCTGCGCGGTGACGACGTCAACGCGATTGCTCGCCGGCTGGCGCCTGTTCCGCTGAACCGAGCAGCTCATTGAATTCTGAATATTGAATGTGATGGCGCGCGCGCCTACATTTCTCTCAGCGGGGTGCCGAGGGGGCATCCGGAGGTCTGAAGGAGTGCAGAACATGACACTGGACCGTGCCGTAATGCTGTTTGCCGGGGTGATGGTGCTGCTGAGCGTGGCGCTCACCGTCTGGGTGTCGCCCTATTGGGTCTGGTTCACCGTGTTCATCGGGCTGAACCTGATGCAATCGGCGATAACCGGCTTCTGCCCGGCGGCGATCGTCTTCCGCAAGCTCGGGGTCAAGAGCGGCAACGCCTTCTCCTGACGGTGGCGCGGAACCGGCAGGGGGCGCGAGGGGTTTCCTAGGCAAGCCCCGCACGGGGCATTTTACCTGACCCGGAGGACCCCATGTCCCTTGCAAACATCATACGTCGCGCGGCGTCGAGCTATGCCGCGAGCCAGACCCGCAGCAACCGGCCGATCCGCCGTCGCCCGGTGAAGCGCAGTCACAGCCAGAAGTTGCGGATGGCGCAGAGCGCGCTGCGCGAAGTGCAGCGCCGGCTCTGAGCTGGCCCTGCCAGCCACACTGCGCAAGAAACCACACTGCGCAAGCAAAAGGGGCGGTCCCAGACGGGCCGCCCCTTCGCTGTGCGGGGGAGATCCCCCGCGAAATCCGGTGCTCAGGCGAGCTGGATGTTCACGGCGCTTTCGCGGCCGTCACGGCCTGCCTGCAGCTCGTAGGTCACTTTCTGGTTGTCGGCGAGGCCGGTGAGGCCCGAACGCTCGACTGCAGAGATGTGGACGAAGACGTCCTTGGAGCCGCCATCGGGAGCGATGAAGCCATAACCCTTGGTGGTGTTGAACCACTTCACGGTACCAGTTGCCATGGGATAAACCCCTTCCTGTCTATGTGCTGCCCACGGAACTGCGGCAGCCCGGCGTAGAAACGTCTGTATCGATAGACTGCGTGCCGGGTAGGAACTGGGTCGTCGAATAGAAGCCTAGCGTGCTCGACGCTGCCACGATTAGGCCTGAAATTCAAGGGGATTCGCTTTGGGTGGGGCGGCGCCTCGCCGCCAGGTTGGCAAGATTGTCACCATTGGCATCAAGGGGTTGCCCGGGAATGGGGGCTGCCGCGAAGGCCGGGTGGGCAGGGATCGGCCCATCTCGGGGCGCGCCTGGATCGGGGCTTGCCTTTGCCGCCGGCGGCGTTCTCGGGGGGAGGCGGGCGGCTTGCGGAGGCCGCTTGGCGATGGCTGCCCGCTCCGCGTCGGACGCCCCCGGTGCTGACCCGTGGGAGGGAGCCTGCCGCCCGGAATGCCGGGGTTGCGCGCCCGGCCCGCTGGGCCCCGCCAGGTGCATTCGGCCTTGTGGTGCGCTTGCCCTTGCGGCATCTCTGGTGCGTTCACAGGAGGTTAGCGATGCAGCAGGTACTTGTCGGACTGGCCATGGGGCTGGGAGGCACCATCGCCATGGACATCTGGGCGCTGCTGCTGCACCTCGTGCTCGGCTACCCGAAACCGGCGTGGCACAATCAAGGGCGCTGGCTGGTGCGCGCGCTCGGTGGCAAGGTCTTTCACGACGACATCGCCGCCACGCCGCCGATCCCCAACGAGAGCGCCATCGGCTGGGCCTTCCACTACGCGGTGGGGCTCGTCTACGGCGTGCTCTTCGTGCTGCTGGCGGGGCCGGGATGGCTGGCCGAGCCGCGCTTTCTGCCGCTCTGGCTCTTTGCGCTGGTCACCATCGCGGCGGGCTGGTTCCTGCTGCAGCCGGGCATGGGCCTGGGCTGGGCCCTGTCGAAAACGCCCGCCCCGTGGAAGGGGCGGGCGCTGGGTCTGATAGCCCACACGGTGTTCGGTCTTGGGATGTGGGCGGTGGCGCTGGCCGCCACCTGAGCGTCAGATCATCGCCCAGTCGGTGAAGCGGAACGCGGGCTGTGGCTCGGGTTCCGGTTTCTTGCTGGCCGTCTGGCGCGATTTCTGTGCGGACTGCGTGCTCATGTCGAACTCTTGAGGTCTATGCGTGTGTTGCACGGGAGGCCGGGCGATTGGCCGCTTCTCCCGCGGCAGGGCACCTAATCCTCGACCTCGAAAAACGAAAGACCCCACGCACCGTCAAGTGCGTGGGGTTGCTGATTTCGTGAGGCGTGAGCGGCGGAAACCGGCTCAGCGCGCGAATTTCTTGAACTTCACGCGGGTCGGCTCGAGCGCATCGGCGCCGAGACGGCGCTTCTTGTCTTCCTCGTAGTCCTCGAAGTTGCCTTCGAACCATTCCACATGCGCCTCGCCCTCGAAGGCCAGGATGTGGGTACAGATCCGGTCGAGGAAGAAGCGGTCGTGCGAGATCACCACGGCGCAGCCGGCGAAGTCGACAAGCGCGTCCTCGAGGGCGCGGAGGGTCTCCACGTCGAGGTCGTTGGTCGGTTCGTCGAGCAGCAGGACGTTGCCGCCCTCTTTCAGCAGGCGCGCCATGTGCACGCGGTTGCGTTCGCCGCCCGAGAGCAGGCCGACCTTTTTCTGCTGGTCGCCGCCCTTGAAGTTGAAGGCACCGCAATAGGCGCGCGAGTTGATCTGCGCATCACCGAGCTGGATGATCTCGGCGCCGTCGGAGATCGCTTCCCAGACCGTGGCGTCGCTGGCCAGATCGTCGCGCGACTGGTCGACGTAGGACAGCTTGACCGTGTCGCCGTAGGTGACCGAGCCCTCGTCCGGCTGTTCCTGCCCGGTGAGCATCTTGAACAGCGTCGACTTGCCGGCGCCGTTCGGGCCGATGACGCCGACGATACCGCCCGGCGGCAGCGAGAAGTCGAGATCCTCGATCAGGAGCTTGTCGCCCATGGCCTTCTTCAGGCCCTCGACCTCGATCACCTTGCTGCCAAGGCGCGGGCCGTTGGGGATGATGATCTGGGCCTTGCCGACCTTCTCGCGCTCGGACTGGCCTGCCATTTCCTCGTAGGCCGCGATACGCGCCTTCGACTTGGCCTGGCGGGCCTTGGCGCCCTGGCGCATCCACTCGAGTTCGCGCTCGAGGGTCTTCTGCTTGGCCTTGTCCTCGCGGGCCTCGTGCTCGAGGCGCTTGGCCTTCTGTTCCAGCCAGCTCGAGTAGTTGCCCTCGTAGGGGATGCCGCGGCCGCGGTCGAGCTCGAGGATCCAGCCGGTGATGTCATCGAGGAAGTAGCGGTCGTGCGTGACGCAGAGGATCGTGCCCTTGTACTCGATGAGGTGGTTCTGCAGCCATGCGATGGTCTCGGCGTCGAGGTGGTTGGTCGGTTCGTCGAGCAGCAGCATCTCGGGCGCTTCGAGCAGCAGCTTGCAGAGCGCCACGCGGCGCTTCTCGCCGCCCGAGAGAGTGGTGACATCCGCCTCGTCCGGCGGGCAGCGCAGCGCTTCCATCGCGACGTCGATCTGGCTGTCGAGATCCCACAGGTTCTGCGAATCGATCTCGTCCTGCAGCTGCGCCATCTCGTCGGCGGTCTCGTCGCTGTAGTTCATCGCCAGTTCGTTGAACCGGTCGAGCTTGGCCTTCTTCGCGGCCACGCCGAGCATGACGTTGCCGCGCACGTCGAGCGAGGCGTCGAGCTCGGGCTCCTGCGGCAGGTAGCCGACCTTGGCGCCCTCGGCGGCCCAGGCCTCGCCCGAGAAGTCCTTGTCGATGCCCGCCATGATGCGGAGCAGGGTCGATTTACCGGCGCCGTTGACGCCGACGACACCGATTTTCACCCCGGGCAGAAAGCTGAGACGGATGTTCTCGAAGCATTTCTTGCCGCCGGGATAGGTCTTGGAGACGCCGTCCATGTGGTAGACGTACTGATAGCTGGCCATCGGTTCCTCCGGTGAAAAAGCTTTGCGGGCGTGTATGGCACCGCACGGGGGGAAAGCAAATGCCTTGTTTCGCGGGATCCGCGGGGCCCGGGACCCCGGAGCCGGAAAAATCCGGTTGAACCCAAATCGAAATCCGGTGTCTTTGAGCATTCATTCCTGAAGGAAGGGGCGGGATGCTCTGGAATGCGCATCAGACCGGGTTTCACCTTGCGCCCGGGCAGAGGATCGGATTGCTCGGCGGCTCGTTCGACCCGCCGCACGAAGGCCATGTCCGCATCACGCTCGAGGCGCTGAAGCGCTTCCGGCTCGACCGGGTCATCTGGCTGGTCAGCCCGGGCAACCCGCTGAAACCGCAGGGCCCCGCGCCGCTGGAGGCGCGCCTCGCCGCCGCACGCGCGCTGATGCGGCACCCGCGGGTGCACATCAGTGGCTTCGAGGCGCTCGCCGGCACCCGCCACACCGCCCGCACGCTGGCGCTGCTGCAGGCGGGCCACGCCGGCGTGCGCTTCGTCTGGCTGATGGGGGCGGACAACCTTGCGCAGCTTCACCGCTGGGAGGACTGGCAGGAGATCATGCGCCGCGTGCCCGTCGGGGTTCTGGCGCGCCCCGGCAGCCGGCTTGCCGCGCAGGGCTCGGTGGCGGCCTCGGTGTTCCGACATGCCCGCCTGCCAAGCGCTGCCGCGCCATTGCTGCCGCTCTGTGCACCGCCGAGCTGGTGTTTCATCAACCTGCCGATGTCCGACCTCAGCTCGACCGCCCTGCGAGCGCGGGCGCGGCGGTGAGCTGCCCGCGGACCGGCGGAAATGTGAAGCGCGGCGACAGTGAGTGCGCTTGCTGCGCTAGGTCCGCATCGGTTAGATCGACGGTATGAACCGCGGTCACTCTCGTCGTCACTTCCTGCTCTCCCTTGCTGCAACGGGGCTTGCCTCTGCTGCGGCCCCGGCTTTTGCGGAGGCGCCCACGCGCTCGCTCAGGCCATTCGGGCGCGGTGACAAGCGGGCGGGGCCCGCACCCGACTCCCCCGAGGCGCTGATCGACAAGGCGCGGCTCGGCGACGGTCTGGTCGGCTTCGCGGTGCTGAGCGCCACCACCGGGCAACTGCTTGAAAGTCATCGCGGCACGCTGGGTCTGCCGCCGGCGAGTGTCGCCAAGTCGCTCACCGCCTCATACGGGCTCGACGTGCTGGGGCCGGATTACCGGTTCTCGACCGAGCTCTGGACCACCGGCGCCATCGTCGGCGGCGAATTGCGCGGGGATCTCGTGCTGGTCGGTGGCGGCGACCCGACGCTGGACACCGATGGGCTCGCCACGCTGGCGCGCAGCCTCGAAGAGGTGGGCATCAAGTCGATCACCGGGCGCTTCATCGTCGACGGTGGCGTGCTGCCCTACGCCCCGGTCATCGACACCGAGCAGCCCGATCACGTGGCCTACAACCCGGCGGTCGCGGGCATCAACCTCAACTACAACCGCGTCAGCTTCGAATGGGAGCGCAAGGGAGACGGCTACGAGGTCAGCATGGATGCGCCCTCGATGGCCGGGCGGCAGGGCGTGCGCATGGCGCATATGGCGGTCGCCGATCGCAACGGTCCCATCTACACCTATGAAGACCTCAACGGCCGCGACGAGTGGAGCGTGGCCAAGCATGCGCTCGGCAGCGGCGGCTCGCGCTGGCTGCCGGTGCGCAAGCCCGAGCTCTACGTGGGCGAGGTGTTCCAGGCGCTGGCCGGCGCGAAGGGGCTGCAACTGCCCGAGCCGGTGATCGAGCATGGCGTCGAGACGGTGGACTTCATCGGGCGGATCGAGAGCGAGCCGCTGCATGTCGTGCTGAAAGAGATGCTGAAGTATTCGACCAACCTCACCGCCGAGCTGGTCGGGCTGACAGCCACGCGCAAGCGCCTGGGGCATGCGCTGTCGATCAAGCATTCGGCCGAGGAGATGAACTCCTGGGCGCGAGAGAGTATGGGGCTGACCCATGTGGCGATGGTAGATCACTCGGGGTTGGGCGGTGACAGTCGCGTCGCGGCGGCGGATGTCGCCTCGGCGGTGCTGCAGGCCGAGCGGCGGCTGAACCTGAAGCCGCTGATGAAGCCGATCACCGTGCTCGACAACCGCGGCCGCCCGGTGAAGAACGCCTCGATCGAGGTGCATGCCAAGACCGGCACGCTCAATTTCGTCAGCGGGCTGGCAGGCTACGTCGACCAGCCGAGCGGCGAGGGGCTGGTCTTCGCGATCTTCTGCGGGGACGTGCCGCGCCGCGACGCGATCCCGATCGAGGCGCGCGAGCGTCCGCCGGGCATGCTGGCGTGGAACACCCGCGCCAAGATGCTGCAGCAGGACCTCATCCGCCGCTGGACCACGCTCTTCCCGGAGGGGAAGGGGCCCGAGACGGTTGCGTCTTCAAAGGTGACGCCCACCACGCAGACCTCTTCGGGCACGGTTGTCCCGGTGGAGGCGACGGCGCCCTGAGCGGCGCCCTCCGGTCTTAGGTCGCCGAGATCAGGCGCGCAGGTGCCGTGCCCGGGCACCGCGCTCGATGGCGGCGGCGTGCAGCCGGTCGATGTCGAGCTCGTAACGGATTTCCTCGAGCAGCCGCAGCTCTTCCTCGCGCAGCGTGCCATCGGCGGCGGCCACGTCGCAGGCCAGCGCATAGGCGGTCTCGTTCAGCCGCTCGGGCAGGTTGTCGCGCAGCAGGCCAAAGAGCGCATCGAGCCCGTCTTCCTGCTCGAAGAGGTCGAACACGAGGTCGGTGACCACGCGCATGCGGTCGATGTCATAGTCACTGAAGATCGGCAGCATGTTCACGGCGGATTCGATCTTCACCAGCTCGGCGGTGCGCATGTTCTCGTCCGAGGCCGAGATGGCGATCATCAGCGCGACAAGGCAGTCTTGCGGTGTCATCGGGTGCGGGGCGGCGTCGGGCACTGGAATACTCCGGAAAAATCATGCTACGGGCAATTTATTGACCCCGTGCCCCGCCTGCAATAGGAGGCGGTCGCACTGCCCCGTGATCGCGGGCGTTTCTTCCCTAATGGAGTGTTTCCTCATGTCCGAACTGCGCGACGCAGCAATGAGCTCGAAGGCCTGGCCCTTTGAAGAGGCGCGCCGGGTGCTGAAACGCTACGAGAAGACGCCCCCCGAGAAGGGATATGTGCTGTTCGAGACCGGTTACGGCCCGTCCGGCTTGCCGCATATCGGCACCTTCGGCGAAGTTGCGCGCACGACGATGATCCGCCGCGCCTTCGAGGTGATCTCGGACATCCCGACGCGGCTGATCTGCTTCTCGGACGACATGGACGGCATGCGCAAGGTGCCGGAAAACGTGCCCAACCAGGCGCTGCTGCAGGAGAACCTGCAGCGCCCGCTGACCTCGGTGCCAGACCCCTTCGAGGAGTTCGAGAGCTTCGGGCACCACAACAACGCCATGCTGCGCCGCTTCCTCGACACCTTCGGCTTCGAGTACGAGTTCTATTCGGCCACCGATTTCTACAAGTCCGGCAAGTTCGACGAGATCCTGCTTCGCTGCTGCGAGAAATACGATGATCTGATGAAGATCATGCTCAAATCTCTGCGCGAGGAGCGGGCCTCGACCTACTCGATCTTCCTGCCGGTCCACCCGGAGACGGGCCGCGTGCTCTACGTGCCCGTCAAGCATGTCGACGCCGCCGAGGGCACCATCACCTTCGACGATGACGACGGCAAGGAGTGGACCATCCCGGTTACCGGCGGCAACGTGAAGCTGCAGTGGAAGCCCGACTTCGGCGCCCGCTGGGCTGCGCTCGGCGTCGACTTCGAGATGTACGGCAAGGACCACTCGACCAATACGCCGATCTACGACGGCATCTGCCGCACGCTTGGCGTGCGCGCGCCCGAGCACTTCACCTACGAGCTCTTCCTCGACGAGAACGGCGAGAAGATCTCGAAGTCGAAGGGCAACGGCCTGTCGATCGACGAGTGGTTGACCTACGCCTCCTCGGAGTCGCTGTCCTACTTCATGTTCCAGAAGCCGAAGACCGCGAAGCGGCTCTGGTGGGACGTGATTCCCAAGGCGATGGACGAGTACCACCAGCAACTCCGCGCCTACCCGACGCAGGACGTGAAGGCGCAGCTCGCCAACCCCGTCTGGCACATCCACGGCGGCGACGTGCCCGAATCGAAGATGGTGGTGCCCTTCTCGATGCTGCTCAACCTCGCCTCGGCCGCCGGCGCCGAGGACAAGGAGGCGATGTGGGGCTTCATCCGCCGCTACGCGCCCGAGGCCGATGCCAGGACGCACCCGGATCTCGACGCCGCCGCCGGCTACGCGGTGCGCTACTACAACGACTTCGTGAAGCCGACGAAGCAGTTCCGCGCCCCCACCGAGCAGGAACGGGCGGCGATGGAAGATCTCGCATCGCAGCTCGAGGGCTACGACGGCGCGGCCGACGACGAGGCGCTGCAGACCATGGTCTTCTCGGTCGGCAAGGCGCATGAGTTCGAGAACCTGCGCGAGTGGTTCAAGGCGCTCTACGAGGTGCTGCTGGGTCAGAGCCAGGGGCCGCGCTTCGGCGGGTTCATCGCGCTCTACGGCGTCGCCGAGACCGCCGCGCTGATCCGTCAGGGACTTGCGGGCGAGTTGGGCTGACGCCCCTGAAATAATGAGACGAAGGGCCTTCCCGAGCGATCGGGGAGGTCCTTTTTCAATTGGCGGACGCCCCGTTGCGCCGGCATGGCGCGGTGCTGCCGCGGCCTTTTAACCTCTGCCCGTCAGCCTTGTTTCCCGTGGGATCGGCACGACCCCGCGAGGCGACAGAGAGCAGAGGTGCAAGCCATGAACATTGCGGTGACCGACGGGGTGGTGCTGACCCCCACGCCATTTTCCCAAGGGTTGAATGTCTGGTCGCGGGGCGACGGGCGGCCCGGGTCGGACACCTATGCCTCTTATGCCTCGGCGGCCTTCGTTCCGGCGGATGCGGAGTTCGGCGGCTGTCTCGAGCTGCAGAAGGCCGAGGCGACGCAGAAGCTGCGCTACATGGGGCAAACGCCGATATTGCCCGGCGTCTACCTGCGGATCACCGCACGGGTGAAGGCAGTCTCTGGCAATCTGCCTTCGATCCGCATCGCGGGCTGGGCCGGGCGCGGCAGTGACGTTGAGGTGACGGGTGTTCCGATGCAGGGCGACCCGGTCACGCTGAGCAGCTACGGCGAGGTGGTCGAGGTCTCGGCCATCGTCGGCACCGGGGCGCGCGGCGGCGTCGATCTCGTCTGGGGCACCGAGCCGACCTACGGTCACTTCGGGCTCGACCTGACCGGGCTCAGCGGCGGCGTGCTGCGGATCGACGACCTGCGGATCGAGGATGTGACCGGGGACTTCCTGCGCGGCATGATGGCCAGCGTCGACGTGCGAGACTACGGCGCGCTCGGCGATGGCAGCACCGACGACAGCGCCGCCTTCGAGGCCGCCGACGCGGTGGCGGACGGGCGGCAGATCGTGGTGCCCGCCGGAACCTACCGACTCGCCAACTCGGTCACGCTGGAGAATCCCGTGCGCTTCGAGGGGCAGGTGAGCATGCCCGCCTCGGCGATCCTCTCGCTGACCCGGGACTTCCACTTCCCCGCCTATCTCGCGGCCTTCGGTTGCGACGAGGCGCAGGCGCTGGCCAAGGGGCTGCAGTCGCTGCTCAACAACGCCGACCACGAGAGTTTCGATCTCTGCGGCCGCCGCGTGTCGCTGACCGCGCCGCTCGACGTGCGCGCGGCGGTGGACAACCGCGACACCTATTCGCAGCGCCGGGTGCTGCGCAACGGCCAGCTGCGCGCCGAGGCGGGGGGCAGCTGGGATGCGGTCAGCGTGTCCGGCACGGCCAGCTATTCCGCGTCGAACCCCTGGCAGCTGACCAACGTGTCGAACATCGCCAATATCGAGGTCGGCAGCCTGGTGAGTGGCGCCGGGGTGGGGCGCGAGATCTACGTGAAGGCAAAGAACGTCGGCGCCGCGACGATCACCCTGTCGCAGCCGCTGTCGGACGCCGTGGGCACGCAGGGCTACAGCTTCACCCGCTTCCGCTATTTGCTGGACTTCTCGGGCTTCACCAAGCTCGAGAAGTTCGAGATCGAGGACGTGGAGTTCCAGTGCTCGGAACTGGCGAGCGGGGTCATGCTGCCGCCGGCGGGCACGGTGAACGTGATCCGCAACTGCGTGTTCAACCGCCCCGGCCACCGCGGCATCACCTCGCCCGGAGACGGCTGCCAGGGGGTACTGATCGACCACAACCAGTTCCTCAGCGCCGAGCCCGAGCTTGCCACCCAGAACCGCCAGTCGGTGGCGATCAACACCAACGCCAACGACGTGAAGATCCGCGGCAACCGGGCCTCGCAGTTCCGCCATTTCGCGGTGGTCTCGGGGGCGCACGGGCTGATCTCGGGCAACCATTTCTTCCAGGGCGACGACAGCGGCGCGGGCATCCGCTCGGCGGGGATCGTGCTCTGCCTGCGCGCCTGCAACACCACGATCACCGGCAACTACGTCGATAATTGCTTCATCGAATGGACCAACGAGCGCGAGCCGGAGCCGGATTTCACCGGTGGTTTCGGCTTCGCGGGCCTGTCGGTGACCGGCAATGTCATGCTCTGCTCGGATGTCGCCGACTGGTTCTCATTCCTCGTGGTGAAGCCCTATGGCACCGGGCACATGGTCAACGGGCTGACCGTCTCGGGGAACCTCTTCCGCTGCGTCGGCGGGACGATCCAGCGAATCGACCGGGTCGACACCTCCTTCGCGCCGCTGAACCTCGATGCGATGCGGCGCGTCTTCGTCAGCTCGAACACCTTCCACAATGTCGAGCTGCAGACCGAGAACCCGCTGCCGGTTGCGCATGCGCAGAACAGTCCCGCCAGCACCTGGGTGGTGGAGACCGGAAACAAGCTGCCCTTCGGCGGGCAGGCGCGCGAGGTGCAGAGCCTGGTGCTGCGCTCGCGCCCACGCGATGCGGGCAACATCAGCCAGTTCGTGACGCCCTATACGACCACCGAGGGCGGCAGCGCCAAGGACGAGGTCCACGTGGTCTGGCCCGAGCCGATGCTGGGCGACCTGACCCTGACGGTGCGCATGGATCATTGATCTGCCTTTGTCACGGGGCGAGGGCCGGTGCCGCAAGGCGCCGGCCTTCCGCCATTCAGAACTCGGTCCAGAGGCCAAGGAGCAGGCCCGCGCTCTTGTCGCCCGTCAGGCCCCAGCTGCCGCCGATCTCGGCCTGCAGGCGCCTGCGCAGCGGCACCACCACCGAGGGGGCGAAGCGGGCGAAGGGCACATCGCCCTGCTGCACGCCGCTCTGGACCTGCAGGATCAGCCGCAGCTTGCGCGGCAGCCGGAGCCCATAGGTGAGATCGAGCTTGTAGTCCGTGCCCTCGGCGCCGCGCATCTCGGCCAGCAGGTCCGCGTTGAGCCAGCCGTTCTCCAGCCCGAGGC
Organism: Alloyangia pacifica; assembly: GCF_020524285.1. Classification (GTDB taxonomy): domain Bacteria; phylum Pseudomonadota; class Alphaproteobacteria; order Rhodobacterales; family Rhodobacteraceae; genus Salipiger; species Salipiger pacificus_B. The sequence goes on along the minus strand of NZ_JAIVKX010000008.1, from coordinate 121,000 downwards.
CGACCGACAGACCGGGCCGCAGCGTGGCCACCCCCTCGATCCGGCCCAACGCCAGCTCGGCGGCGACGCGCATCGGCCCCTTGCCGCGCAGCGGGACACGCAGGAAGGCGACCGCCTTTCCGCCGCCCGAGATCGACCGGCCGAGATCGGTGCCGAACGTCAGCCGGCGGTGCAGCCCGTATTCAAGATACAGCGTGTCGTAGCGCATCTCAGGGCTCGGAAAGTTCTGCACCGGTTCCTGCTGCGCCCAGCCGAGTCGCGTGGTTGTGCTGGCAAAGCCCTGTCCCTCGGGCTGCAGCCACGCCCCGGCGCAGAGCGTCCCGGGACCGGAGCCAAGCAGGGTGCAGGTCAGCGCGAGCAAGGGCAGGTGCCGCATCGGGAGCCTCCTGGGTCGGAAGCATGCCGGGCCCGGCTTAAGACCGAGTGAATCGCCCCGCGGTGCCTTCGTGCGTGGCCGGTGGGCGTCAGGTCATCTGGCCACTGGACGGGGTGCGGCGTTCGGATATGCTGCAGCTGCGAAAAGCCCCGGCAGGGGCCTGTCAGACAGCAGAGGGGGCGTCATGACCGGATCGGTGATCACCGTTGCGCAGCAGAAGGGCGGCTCGGGCAAGACCACGCTCTCGGCCAATCTCGCCATCGGGTTTCTTGCGCAGGGCAAGTCCGTGGCGCTGGTCGACATCGACCCGCAGGGCAGCCTCGGGCGCTGGTTCATGACCCGGCTCGAGCTGGCGCCGGGCGCCGTGGGCGCGCTGGAGTTTGCCACTTCCTCGGCCTGGGGCGTGACCTACGAGTGCCGCAAGCTGGCGGCGAGCCATGACGTGGTGATTGTCGACACACCGCCCAAGGCCGACAGCGACCTGCGCCCGGCGCTGCGCGCCGCCGACCTGGTGGTGGTGCCGGTCTCGATGAGCCACCTCGACCTCTGGGCCACCGAGGGCGTGCTCGATCTTGCGCGGCGGGAGAATCGCGCGGCGCTGGTGGTGCTCAACCGCACCCGGCCCGGCACGCGGCTCTCGGGAGAGATCGCCGAGGCGGTGCAGGCGATGGAGGTGCCGATCGCCGCCGCGCAGCTGGCCAACCGGGTCGGCTACGCCGAGGCCTTCGGACGCGGCCAGAGCGCCGCCGAGGGCCGCAAGACCCCGGCCCGCGCCGAGATCGCCGCGCTGACGGCAGAGGTGGCGGAGGCGCTGGCAAACGGGTAAAGCGGGCGGCAACAGGAGACATGACCCAGATGACCGATCACGCCGCGCTCGCCGAGACCATCCGCCGCCACCAGCAGGGGCAGGGCCAGCCGATCTCGCGCCTGGGGTATTTCTGCGCGCCCTTCCGCCCGGCCGACGGCCCGTTTGCCGACAAGGTGGTGAAGGTCTACCGCGGCCTGCCCGACGGCGCCGCGCTGGAGCGGCTGGCGCGGGCGCATGACGCCTATGTCGCGGCGCTGGAGCAGACCGGCGTGCCGCTGCCGCAGACCGAGTTCCTGCTGATGCTGACCGAGCAGGGCCGGGTGCCGGTGATCCTGCAGGAGGCGCTGCCCGAGGCCTCGCTGATGCGCCCGCGCATGCAGCGCGAGGATCTGGCCTCGACGCTGGCGATGATGGAAAGCGCCGGGCAGGTGATCGCGCAGTTCTGGAACAACGCCGACCAGATCGACGGCCGCGTCGGCTTTCATCCCTCGATCCGCAACTTCGCGGTGGTGGACGGGCAGGCGATCTTCTACGACACCTTCCCGCCGCTGATCGGCTACAGCCGCGACGAGATGGGCGAGCTGCTGCTGCAGTTCTCCGAAAAGCGCCTGATGCGCTGGGTCGGCCCGCTGCTGAAGTCCAAGGTCACCGGCATCCAGGACGAGTGGTACTCGGCCCCCGAGACGCTGGTCGGCCTCGTCGGTTCGGCCTGCCGCCTGCGGCCCGAGCACGCCAGCGCCTATCTCGACTGGGGCCGCGAGTTCGCCCCGCGCGCCATGCCGCGCTTCGCCGAGGAGGCGCTTGAAGGGCTCTCGCAGCCGCCGCGGCTGCCGGGCTACTGGACCGGCTTCCGCAAGCTGCTGGGCCTGCAGGGCGAGCCCAACCTCTGAGGGCGGCCCTGGCTCCGCCGCCGGATTCGCGTATTTGAAAAGAGAAGAAGCGGCAGGCGCTGCACAGGGATTTGAGCGTAATCTACCGTTAACCCTGATCGCATAGATTTTTCCGTGCGGTACAGGCTGGCGAGCCGACGACCGCAATAGGAGAAACCTCGCGGTCCCGCGGCCTTGTTGCGTTCCGGGGCCGCCGGATCGCGGGGTGGACCCGCGCGGTCCCCTGCTTCTTCTCTTTAGAAATACGCATGCCGGAACATTGCGGCGGGGCGCACGGCCGGGGCGGCATGGGCCCGTGGGCTATGCAAAGGCTTACGGAAAAGTCTTTCGGAAAAGGCTGCGGATAGGCGAAAGAAAAGGCCCGCCCCGAGCAGGGGCGGACCTTCGATATCCCGGATGGGAGGGCGCGATCAGACGATCTTGATGCCGGCCTTCTCGGCGTCGGCGACGAAGGCGGCGAGGCCCTTGTCGGTCAGCACGTGGTTGGCCATCGCCTTGATCACCGCGGGCGGCGCGGTGCAGACGTCGGCGCCGATCTTGGCGCATTCGGACATGTGGTTGGCGGTGCGGATCGAGGCCGCCAGCACCTGCGTCTCATAGCCGAAGTTGTCGTAGATCGCGCGGATGTCGGCGATCAGCTGCAGCCCGTCGAGGTTCAGGTCGTCGAGGCGGCCGATGAACGGCGAGATGAAGGTCGCGCCGGCCTTGGCGGCGAGCAGCGCCTGGTTGGCCGAGAAGCACAGGGTCACGTTGACCATGTTGCCCTCTTCCGAGAGCACCTTGCAGGCCTTCAGGCCATCCCAGGTCAGCGGCACTTTCACGGCGATGTTCGGCGCGATCTTGGCCAGCTTGCGGCCTTCCTCGATCATCGCGTCCGCCTCGAGCGCGACCACTTCGGCCGAGACCGGGCCGGGGACCAGCTCGCAGATTTCCTTGGTCACTTCGAGGATGTCGCGGCCGGACTTGGCGATCAGCGAGGGGTTGGTGGTGACGCCATCCACCATGCCGAGCTCGTGAAGCTCGCGGATGGCATCGACGTCGGCGGTGTCGACAAAAAATTTCATCTGGGTCAGCCCTCCAGGCTTGGCTTGGCATTCGGTCGCGCCTGTCTTACCTCAAGGAGTGAGGGGCGGGAACCCCCTTGGAAATAGCGCTAACGGACCTGCCCTCAATGGACGACCACTACGACGAAGGCACGCTGATCTCGGTGCTGACCACGCAGCCGCTCGACCGGCTGCTGGACTACAAGGCGCCGGCGGGCGGCTGCGCGCAGGGCGCCTATGTCGAGGTGCCGCTGGGGCCGCGCAAGGTGCTGGGCGTGGTCTGGGGGCCGGGGCAGGGCGGCTTCGATCCGGCCAAGGTCCGCGCGGCCTTCCGGGTGCTCGAGGCGCCGCCCATGCGCGCTGAGCTGCGCGAGTTCCTCGAGCGCTCCGCCGATTACACGCTGACGCCGCGCACCGCCATGCTGCGCCTTGCCACCCGCGCGCCGGGGCTGGGCGACGGGCCGGCGATGCGCAAGATCTACCGCAAGGGCGACAGCGCGCCCGACCGGATGACCGATGCCCGCCGCCGCGTCCTGGAGGTGCTCGACGAGATGGGCGGTCTGTCGCTGACCCTCAAGGAGCTGGCCGATGCCGCCGGGGTGACCTCCTCGGTGGTCAAGGGGCTGGCCAAGATGGGGGCGGTGCGCGAGGAGGAGGCGCCGCGCGACACACCCTTCCTGCGGCTCGACCCGGATCACGGCGGCAAGACGCTGACCGAGGACCAGGCCGCCGCCGCCGAGGTGCTGCGCGCGGGCGTGCGCTCCGGCAAATACGGCACGGTTCTGCTGAAGGGCGTGACCGGCTCGGGCAAGACCGAGGTCTACCTCGAGGCGGTGGCCGAGGCGCTGCGCAAGGGGCGGCAGGCGCTGGTGCTGCTGCCCGAGATCGCGCTGACCTCGGAGTTCCTGACCCGCGTCGAGGCGCGCTTCGGGGCAAAGCCCGCCGAGTGGCACTCGGGCGTCACTGTCACCGAGCGGCGGCGGGTCTGGCGGCAGGTGGCCGAGGGCGGCGCGCAGCTGGTGGTGGGGGCGCGCTCGGCGCTCTTCCTGCCGTTCCGCGACCTGGGCCTCACCGTGGTCGATGAGGAGCACGACACCTCCTACAAGCAGGAGGAGGGCGTGCTCTACAACGCCCGCGACATGGCGGTGCTGCGCGCCTCGATCTGTGCGGGGCGGGTGGTTCTGGCCTCGGCGACGCCCTCGCTGGAGAGCTGGGCCAATGCCGATGCGGGCAAGTATGAGCGGCTCGATCTCGTCTCGCGCTTCGGCCCGGCGGTGATGCCCGAGATGCGCGCGCTCGACATGCGCGGCGAGGATCTGCCGGGCAGCCGCTGGATCTCGCCGTCGCTGCAGGCGGCGGTGAAGCGGCGGATCGAGAAGGGGGAGCAGGCAATGCTGTTTCTCAACCGGCGCGGCTATGCGCCGGTCACCATCTGCCGCGCCTGCGGCCACCAGATCGCCTGCCCGCATTGCGATGCGCGCATGGTCGAGCACCGCTTCCAGCAGCGGCTGATCTGCCACCAGTGCGGCGAGAGCACGCCGAAGCCGGAGAAATGTCCCTCCTGCGAGGTCGAGGGCAAGCTTGCGGCGGTGGGACCGGGGGTCGAGCGGCTGGCCGAGGAGGCGGCGGAGGTCTTCCCCGAGGCGCGGCTGGCGGTGCTCTCGTCCGACCTCTTCGGCTCGGCGCGGCAGCTCAAGGCGGAGATCGAGAAGATCGCCATGGGCGGGGCCGACATCGTCATCGGCACGCAGCTCGTGGCCAAGGGGCACAACTTTCCCAATCTCACGCTGGTCGGGGTGATCGACGCCGACCTCGGCCTGCAGGGTTCGGACCTGCGCGCCGCCGAGCGTACGTTCCAGTTGATGCGGCAGGTGGCGGGGCGCGCGGGCCGGGCCGAGAAGCCGGGCACGGCGCTGCTGCAGACCTTCCAGCCCGAGCACCCGGTGATCCGGGCGATCCTCTCCGGCGACGAGGAGGGGTTCTGGAAGGCCGAGGCCGACGAGCGCCGCGCCGCCGGGATGCCGCCCTACGGGCGTCTGGCCGGGGTGATCCTGTCGTCGACCGAGGTGCAGGAGGTCTTTGATCTGGGCGCCGCGATGGCGCGGCAGGACGGGCCGTTGCGGCGCATCGGCGCGCAGGTCTACGGGCCGGCGCCAGCGCCGATCGCCCGGGTGCGCGGGCGGCACCGCGTGCGACTGCTGGTCAAGGCACCGAAGGGCGTGGCGCTGCAGGCGGCCTTGGCGGAATGGGCCGGGCAGTTCCGCCTGAAGGGAGAGCTGCGCATGGCCATCGACATCGACCCGCAGAGCTTTTTCTGAAGCCAGAGACACGGGCGCCGGGCGAGCGCTTGCCCGTGGGGTGGCGCCGCGGTTTTGCGCCTTGTACCAGCCAAGCCCGACCTTTCTTCGAGCCTCGTGCTGTGTGTCCGAAGCGCCAGCCCGGCGGGACGGGCAGGCGCTTGTTCGGCGGCTTCGCCCTGAGTCCGGACGGGTAGCCGCCTCTACCCCGCCCGGTTCAGCTTCGTGCTCAGGTGGATCAGGCTCTCCGAGCTCCGCACCCCGCGCGCCTCGGCGATCTTGTCGAGCGTGGCGTCGAGCTCCTCGGTGCTGCGGGCGCTGACCTGCACCAGCAGATCGACCCGGCCCGAAGTGGTATGCGCCGCCTCGACCGCAGGCATCTGGCGCAGGCGGGCGAGCACTTCGGGCTGGCTGCGCGGCTCGATGCACACGAGCACGGTGGCCCGGATCGGCGCCTTCAGCGCGGCGCCGCGGCGCAGGGTGAAGCCGGCGATGATGCCCCGCGCCAGCAGCCGGTCGATGCGCGCCTGCACTGTGGTCCGTGCCAGCCCCAGCTTGCGGGCAAGATCGGCCACCGGCAGCCGCGCATCCGCCTCGAGCAGCGCGATGAGCTGTCGGTCGGTTTCGTCGATCTGAATGGCTTTGTCGTCGATCTGTCGCATCATGTGCTGCATTCTGTGCCATCTGCCACGCGGATCCGAGCGTTTTCTGCGCCATGCTGAAAAGAAAACGCGAGAGGAGGCAGTGCCCATGCGGATCGATCCCACCCTTTCCCCGACGCCGGAAGCCTGGCTCGCGGCCAATGCGCCCGACGAGCCGGTGTTCTTCTTTCATCCGGCGCGGCTGGAGGCGGTGGCCCGCGAATTCCTGACCGGCTTTCCCGGCCTCGTGACCTACGCGGTCAAGGCCAACCCGGCGCCCGAGATGATCCGCACCCTGCACGCTGCCGGTGTCACCGCCTTTGACGTGGCCTCGCCCGCCGAGATGGCGCTGGTCCGGGCCGAGGCGCCGGGGGCGGTGCTGCATTATCACAACCCGGTGCGCTCGGCGGCGGAGGTCGCGGCGGGGCTGGAGGCCGGGTGCCTGTCCTGGTCGGTGGACCGGATGGCGGAGCTGGAAAAGCTGGCCGGCCTGCCGCGCGGCACCGAGATCGCCGTGCGGCTCAAGCTGCCGGTTGCGGGGGCTGCCTATGACTTCGGGGCCAAGTTCGGCGCGACGCCCGAGCAGGCGACGCCGTTGCTGCGGTGGGTGGCGGAGCTGGGCTTCACCCCCTCGATCACCTTTCACCCGGGCACGCAATGCACCAGCCCCGCGCCCTGGGCGCGCTATATCAATGAGGCGGCGGCGGTGGCCCGCTCGGCCGGGGTCACGCTGCACCGGCTCAACGTCGGTGGCGGCTTCCCCGCGCACCGCGATGCGGACCGGCCCGACCTGCAGGCGATCTTCGACACCATCCGCGAGGCGGCCCAGGGCGCCTTCGACAGCCCGCCGCAACTGGTCTGCGAGCCGGGGCGCGCGCTGGCCGCGGAAGCGCTGACGCTGGCGGCGCGGGTGAAGGGTGTGCACGACGAGGCGGTCTTTCTCAATGACGGCGTCTACGGCGGGCTCGCCGAATGGCGCGACATCGCGCCGATGGAGCGGGTGCGCGCGGTCAGCCGCAGCGGTGCCTCGCTGAGCGGCGAGCGAACCCGCCGCGTGGTCTTCGGCCCGACCTGCGACAGCATCGACCGGCTGCCCGAACTTCTGCCGCTGCCATGTGACCTGGCGGAAGGCGACTACCTGCTGTTCGAGGGCATGGGCGCCTATTCCCGGGCGCTGGTGACGGGCTTCAACGGCTACGGCGTGCGCAGGGTCGTGGAAATCGAGAGACAGGACTGAGATCACAGTCCCGGGCGCTGGACTCTGCTGCTGCGGCCTCTACAGTCGCGGCAAATACGCAGTCGCGGGAGGACCAGCCAGATGGAAAAATTCGGCAAGAGCCAGTCGTTCAAACGCAGCGAGGACGTGCGCTTCCTGACCGGTCACGGGCGCTACGTCGATGATATCGCTCCGGAAGGCGCGCTGCATGCCTTCGTCCTGCGCTCGCCGGTGGCCCATGCCGAGATCACCGAGCTTGACGTGTCGGACGCGCGCGAGATGCCCGGTGTGCACATGGTGGCGACGGTCAAGGACCTGATCGCCGCGGGCATGGACATCTCGATGGGCGGCACGGTGATCAAGAACCGCGACGGCAGCAAGGCCGCCGATCCGCTGCGCCCGGTCCTCGCCAAGGACCGTGTGCGCCATGTCGGCGAGCCGGTGGCGCTGATCGTCGCCGACAGCATGATCGAGGCCAAGGACGCCGCCGAGGCCATCGTCTTCGACTTCGAGGAGCTGCCGGTGCACATGGCGCTCGAGGCGGGCGGCGAGGCGATCCACTCCGAGGCGCCGGAGAACCGCGCCTTCGACTTCGGGCTCGGCAACGAGGCCGAAACCGAGGCGGCCTTTGCCGGCGCGGCCAAGGTGGTCAGCCTCGAGGTCGGCGACAACCGCGTCATCGTCAACGCCATGGAGCCGCGCGGCGCCTACGCCGAATGGGACGGCGCCAAGTTGCACGTCGCCTTCAACGGGCAGGGTGTCTGGGGGCTGAAGTCCGAGCTGGCGCAGGCCTTCGACCTGCCGGTCGAGCAGATCCGCGTCACCAACCCCGACGTCGGCGGCGGCTTCGGCATGAAGGCCCCGGGCTATCCGGAGTATTTCGCCATCGCCTTTGCCGCGAAGCAGCTCGGCAAGCCGGTGCGCTGGATGTCGGACCGCACCGAGGCGATGCTCTCGGACCACGCCGGGCGCGACCTGGTGACGCTGGCCGAACTGGCCTTCGACGAAGACAACCGCATCCTGGGCTATCGCAACCACACCCGCTGCAACCTCGGCGCCTACAACTCGAACTTCGGTCAGGCGATCCAGACCGCGCTCTATGCCAAGGTGCTGACCGGCACCTATGACATCAAGGCGGCCTACATGCGGGTCGAGGGGTTCTACACCAACACCACGCAGGTCGACGCCTACCGCGGCGCGGGCCGGCCCGAGGCGATCTACACGCTCGAGCGGGTGATGGACCGCGCCGCGCGCGAGCTTGGCGTCGATCCGAGCGAGCTGCGGCGGATCAACTTCGTGCAGGAGTTCCCCTACAAGACGGTGACCGGCGAGAATTACGACGTGGGCGATTTCTCCCGCGTGCTGGCCCATGCCGAGGCGGATGCCGACATCGCGGGCTACCCGGCGCGCAAGGCGGCCTCGGAGGCGCAGGGGAAACTGCGCGGGCTGGGGCTGTGCTACTACATCGAAAGCATCCTGGGCGACCCGGCCGAGGACGTGAAGGTGGAGTTCACCGAGGACGGCGGCGCGACGATCTACGTCGGCACCCAGTCGAACGGGCAGGGGCACGAGACGGTGTTTGCCAAGTTCCTCGCCGACCAGACCGGGATCCCGGTCGAGAAGATCGGCTTCGTGCAGGGCGACAGCGACCGCATCCCGCGCGGCGGCGGCACCGGCGGCTCGCGCTCGGTGACCACCCAGGCGACGGTGACGCTGACCGCGGTGCGCGACATGATCGCGGGCTTCTCGGAGTTCCTCGCCGGCGAGATGGGCGTCGATCCCGACGAGGTGCGCTTCGACGACGAGCAGTTTCGGGCCGAGGGCTCGAACCTGCACCCGACCATGCTCGAAGCGGCCGCGCTGGCCCGCGAGAAGGGCCGCGAGGATCTGCTGAGCTGGTCCGCCCGCACCGCCATCGATGCCCGCTCCTACCCCAATGGCGCGCATTTCTGCGAGGTGGAGATCGACCCCGAAACCGGCGTCACCCAGGTGGTGAAATACACGGTGGTCGATGATTTCGGCAATCTGATCAACCCGATGCTGGCCGAGGGGCAGGTGCATGGCGGGGTGGTCCAGGGGCTGGGCCAGGCGCTGACCGAACATACAGTCTACGACGAGGACGGCCAGCTTCTGACCGCGACCTTCATGGATTACGCCATGCCGCGCGCCAAGGATGCGCCCTGGATCGGTTTCGACGTCGAGCCGGTGCCGTCGACCGGCAACCCGATGGGGATGAAGGGCTGCGGCGAGGCCGGCACCGTCGGCTCGATGGCCGCCGTGTCGAACGCGGTGCAGGACGCGCTCTGGGAGCGGGGGATTCGCCAGGCCGACATGCCCTTCACCCCGCACCGGGTGTGGCAGATGCTGAGCAATGAGGCGATTGCCGCGGAATGATGCGCCAGCACGTGATGGACGGAAGGTCAAGAATTTTTCATCACATGATCGCGAGGGGTCTTCAATCTGTGGCATTTTCGCTTATCTCTGATGCAGAGGCGCGGAACTGGAACCTCCGCGACCCCTTCACTGTCCCTCGTTCCGTAACTTGCGTCCGGGTTTCATCCCGGACGCTTTTTCTTTTGTGCCGTCTTTTCCCGGGGACGCCGCGTTGCCTCTCGCTTCGTGGCTTCCTCTTCCCGCAGCGCTGTGACAGGCTGACTTCATGAGCTATTCCGACACCTTCCTCAAAGACATCCTGACCCGGACGCGGGTGATCGCCGTGGTCGGCATCTCGACCAACCCGGTGCGGCCGAGCCACTATGTTTCGCGCTTCCTGCACCAGCGCGGCTACCGGATCATCCCGGTCAACCCGGGCCATGTGGGGCAGACGCTCTTCGGCGAGGACTTCCGCGCCGGGCTCTCGGAGATCGACGCGCCGGTGGACATGGTCGACATCTTCCGCCGCCACGACGCGGTGCCCTCGGTGGTCGGCGCGGCGATGTCGCACCTGCCGCAGTTGCGCACCATCTGGATGCAGCTCGATGTCGCGCATGCCGAGGCCGCGGCAAAGGCCGAGGCAAAAGGCATCGACGTGGTGCAGGACCGCTGCACCAAGATCGAATACGAGCGCCTGCTGGGGGCGGGCGTGCCGCTGGCCGAGGCCATCGCCAGCTAACCGCGCAAGGGGGCTCTGCCCCCGCCGCGCTGCGCGCGTCTCCCCCGGGATACTTTTGCCTAGAAGAACTGCACAGAGGGGCCTGCGAGGGCGCAGGGCCTTCTTCTCTTTTCAAATACGCCGGGGGTGAGCCGCGCAGCGGCGAGGGGGCAGCGCCCCCTGAATCGGATCAGCCCTTCGGGCGGGCGGCCTTCTCGGCGATGCCCGACTGGCCCTGGCGGCGCTGCAGCTCGGCCATGACCTCCGACAGCGGCAGCTCGCGGGCGCGCAGCATCACGAGGAAGTGGAAGAGCACGTCGGCGGCCTCGGAGGCGAGCTTCTCGCGGTCGCCCTTGACCGCCTCGATGATCGCCTCGATCGCTTCTTCACCGAATTTCTCGGCGCATTTCTCCGGGCCCTTGGCGAGCAGCTTGGCGGTCCAGCTCTCGTCGGGCGAGGCGGAGGCGCGGGCGGCGACCACCTCTTCGAGCTTCTCGAGGGTCATCTCGGTCATGGCGGGGCCTCTCAGAGTCGCACCGGCACGCCGGCGGCGGCCATATGGGCCTTGGCCTCGGCGATGGTGTAGGTGCCGAAGTGGAAGATCGAGGCGGCGAGCACCGCCGAGGCATGGCCCTCGGTCACCCCTTCGACAAGGTGATCGAGCGTGCCGACGCCGCCCGAGGCGATCACCGGGATCGGCACCGCATCGGCGATGGCACGGGTCAGCGGCAGGTTGAAGCCGGCCTTGGTGCCGTCGCGGTCCATCGAGGTGAGAAGGATTTCTCCGGCACCCTTGCGCGCCATGGTGATGGCGAATTCGACCGCGTCGATGCCGGTGGGGCGGCGGCCGCCGTGGGTGAAGATCTCCCAGCGGCCCGGCTCCACGGTCTTGGCGTCGATGGCGCAGACGATGCACTGGCTGCCGAAGTGGTCGGCGGCCTCGGCCACAACGTCGGGATTGGCCACGGCGGCGGAGTTGAACGAGACCTTGTCGGCCCCGGCGAGCAGCAGCGCCCGCACGTCGGCGACGGTGCGCACGCCCCCGCCGACGGTGAGCGGGATGAAGCATTGCTCGGCGGTGCGGGTCACCACGTCGAACATCGTGCCGCGGTTTTCATGCGTGGCGTGGATGTCGAGGAAACAGATCTCGTCGGCGCCGGCGGCGTCATAGGCTCGGGCAGCGTCCACCGGGTCGCCCGCATCGCGCAGGTCGACGAAGTTGACGCCCTTGACCACGCGGCCATCGGCCACGTCGAGGCAGGGGATGATGCGCGTCTTCAGCATGGGGCCCTGATAGTGCGGAATTTCCCCGGGGGGAAGAGGATGTTGCGGCGGGGTGCGTCGGTGGGGGGCGGGAATCGAAGGGGGCGCGCCGTTTCCGGCACGCCCCCGCGTTCTGTCGCCCTGCTGGCGGATCACTCGGCGATGGTGATCCGGCCGTCGGTGTAGGGCTCGTAGGGGGTCTTCGCGGCGATGAACTCGGCGGCGACATCGGCGAGGTCGGGGCCGAAGTCATAGGCGTTCTCGGCGGTGGTGAACATCGCGTAGCCGTCGCCGCCGTTGCGCACGAAGTTGTTCGACACCACGCCGTAGGTCGCACCCTCGTCCAGCGCGGCCTCGCCGACCATCACGTCGGAGATGCGGCTGCCGACCTCGGCCGAGGGGGTGACGGTGAAGCTCATCCCCGAGACCTGCGGGAAGCGGCCGCCGCCTTCCTCCATCTGGCTGACGCCGTTCTCCAGCGCCTCCTTGATCACCGCGCCGGTGACCTGGAAGGTCGAGAGCGTGTTCTGGAAGGGCAACACGGTCAGCACCTCGCCCATGGTCACGTCACCCGCGTCGATCGAGGCGCGCAGCCCGCCGCCGTTGGTGATCGCGATGTCGACACCCTGGTCCTTGACCCGGTCGAGCATGGCGTCGGCCACGAGGTTGCCCATCGGGCATTCCTCGGCGCGGCACATGTCGCGGCTGCCGACGATCTCGGCGGTGGACTCTCCGATCACCTTGTTGCGGATCTCGTCGAGCGGCTCGGCCGCCTCGGAGATGCGCTCCTTGGTGGCGGCATCCTCGGTCACGGCGGCATCCATGATCAGCGGCGCGCCGGAGGCCTCGGTGACGTTGCCGTCGTCGTCGAAGGTGACGTTCAGCTCGCCGAGGAACTTGCCGTAGGCATAGGCCGAGACGATGGCCGTGTCCTTGACCATGGTGGGGTAGGGGCCCTCGGCGCCGTCCATGTCCCCGAGCAGCGTGTTGGAGTGGCCGCCGACGATCACGTCGACACCGGTGGTTTCCTCGGCGACGCGCAGGTCGGTGTGGTAGCCCGAGTGCGACAGCACGACGATCTTGTTCACGCCCTCCTCGGTGAGCTTGTCGACCTCGGCCTGCACGGAATCGACCGGGTCGGTGAAGACCACGTTCTTGCCGGGGCTCGACAGCTCGTCGGTGTCGACGGGGGTGAGGCCGATGAGGCCGATCTTCTCGCCGTCCTTCTCGATGATGGTGGATTTCTGGATCTCGCCCTTCAGCAGCTCCTCGGCGGAGAGGTCGGCGTTGGACATCAGCACCGGGAAGTCGACCGAGTCGACGAAACCGCGCAGCACCTCGGGGCCGTCGTCGAATTCGTGGTTGCCCACGGTCATCGCGTCGTAGCCCATCTGGTTCATCATCTCGGCGGCGAGCTTGCCCTTGTAGTAGGTGTAGAACAGCGTGCCCTGGAACTGGTCGCCGCCGTCCACCAGCAGGTAGTTGCCGGCACGCTCTTTGGCCTCGGTGATCGCGGTCTGCAGGCGCGGCGAGCCGCCGAAGCATTCGCCCGCGGCATTGTCTTCCTCGCCGCAGGTGGAATCATACTTGCTGATCGGCTCGAAGCGCGAATGGAAGTCGTTGGTGTGCAGGATGGTGATCGCGTAATCCGCGCTGGCAGTGCCCGCGGTCAGGGCGAGCGCGGCGGCGCCGGTCAGTAGGCGAAGCGACATCGGGAATCCTCTCTGTCGGTTTGTTCTTATCCGTCGATCCTGCAACGGGTTTTGGGAGCTGTCAAAACACGTTGCGGGAAAATGGGGTGCCTGACCCCGCGTTGGCCCGGTACGCAGGCAGCGCGCCGCCGGGGCATCGGCAGAGGCGCGCGCGGGCGCCGTGGCGGGCGGTCGGATTTGCGCTCTTGCCGGGCCCGGGCGCGGTTTCTCGCGGGGCGCGCCGACGGCGGGGATTGACCGGAACAGGGTTCCACGGCATCAGCCCCTCATGCTGATCTACAAACTCCTCCGGGCCGACGAATGGGCGGCGCTGCAGGCGCAGGGCGAGACCGCCGGCGCGCCGATCGACGTGGCCGATGGCTACATCCATTTCTCCACCGCCAAGCAGGTGCGCGAGACGGCGGCGAAACATTTCGCCGGGGCCGAGGGTCTGCAGATCCTGTGCTACGAGTCCGAGGATTTCGGCGGCCAGCTCAAATGGGAGCCGTCGCGCGGTGGCGCGCTTTTCCCGCATCTCTATTCCGCGCTGCCGCTGGCCGGGCTACTATGGGCGCATCCGCTGCCGGTCGGCAGCGACGGGGTGCATGTGTTTCCGGACGATCTGGCATGATGAGATTCCTCGAGAAGGCGGGCCTGCCGCTGCTGCACAAGGTCGATCCCGAGCAGGCGCACGGGCTGGCGATCATGGCGCTGAAGATGGGGCTGGCCCCGGCGCCGGGGCTGATCACCTCGGACCGGCTGCGCTGCGATCTGGCCGGACTGGCGCTGCCCAACCCGATCGGGCTGGCGGCGGGCTTCGACAAGAACGCCTCGGCGCTGCAGGGGCTGTCGCGCGCGGGTTTCGGGTTCGTCGAGGTGGGGGCCGTCACGCCGCGCCCGCAGCCGGGCAACCCCAAGCCGCGGCTCTTCCGCCTGACCGAGGACCGCGCCGCGATCAACCGCTTCGGCTTCAACAACGAGGGCATGGAGGTGGTCGCGCAGCGGCTGGTCCAGCGCCCGGACGGCATGGTGCTGGGTCTCAACCTCGGCGCCAACAAGGACAGCGAAGACCGCGCGGCGGATTTCGCCAAGGTGCTGGCGCGCTGCGGCGAGCACCTCGATTTCGCCACCGTCAACGTCAGCTCGCCCAACACCGAGCGGCTGCGCGACCTGCAGGGCAAGGACGCGCTGGCGGCGCTGCTGGGCGGCGTCATGGACGCGCGGGCGCATCTCGACGACCGCATTCCGGTGTTCCTCAAGATCGCCCCCGATCTCGATGAGCAGGGTCTGAAGGACGTGGCCGAGGTTGCCCTGGCCAGCAAGGTCGACGCGGTGATCGCCACCAACACCACGCTCTCGCGCGAGGGGCTCTCTTCGCCCTTCTCGTCGGAGGCGGGCGGCATGTCGGGCCAGCCCCTGTTCGAGAAATCCACCCGCGTGCTGGCAAGGCTGTCGGAGTTGACGGGCGGCCAGATGCCGCTGGTCGGTGTCGGGGGCATCGGCTCGGCCGAGCAGGCCTACCAGAAGATCCGCGCCGGCGCCTCGGCGGTGCAGGTCTACACCGCGCTGGTCTTCGGCGGGCTGTCGCTGGTACAGGACATCGCCGAGGGGCTCGATGCGCTGCTGGCGCGGGACGGCTTCGCCTCGGTCGAGGAAGCCGTGGGCACCGGGCGGGGGGATTGGACATGATCCTCTGGCACAACCCGCGCTGCAGCAAGTCGCGCGAGGCGCTGGCGCTGCTGCAGGAAAAGGGCGTCGCGCCCGAAGTGCGCCGCTACCTCGAGGATGCGCCCACCTACGCCGAACTGAAGGCGGCGCAGGCCGCGCTTGGCGTGCCGGTGATCGAGATGGCCCGCACCAAGGAAGCCGAGTTCAAGGCGGCGGGGCTGAGCAAGGACAGCGACGACGAGACGCTGCTGCGCGCCATGGCAGAGACGCCGAAGCTGATCGAGCGTCCGGTTGCCTTTGCAGGCGCTCGCGCAGTGATCGGCCGCCCGCCCGAGCGCGTGCTCGAGCTGCTCTGACGGGACGTGTGATGGACAAGAGTTTCGAGATCTTCCTGGCCTGTGCGCCGGGGCTGGAGCCCGTTCTGGTGGCCGAGGCCAAGTCGCTGGGCTTCGGGCCGCTGAAGCCCGAGCAGGGCGGCGTGTCGTTCCAGGGCGGCTGGCCCGAGGTGGCGCGCGCCAACCTCGAGCTGCGCGGCGCGGCGCGGGTGCTGGCGCGCATCGGCGGCTTCCCGGCAGTGCACCTGGCGCAGCTCGACAAGCGGGCGCGCAAGTTCCCCTGGGGCGACATCCTGCGCGCCGATGTGCCGGTGAAGGTCGAGGCGCTCAGCCGCAAGTCGAAGATCTACCACGCGGGCGCCGCCAAGCAGCGCATCGAGCGGGCGATCACCGAGGAGCTGGGGGCGCCGCTGGCCGAGGACGGCGTGCGCATCCTTGCCCGGATCGAGGACAATATCGTGTCGTTCTCGGTCGACACCTCGGGGCAGCCGCTGCACCGGCGCGGGCTCAAGCAGGCGGTCAGCAAGGCGCCGATGCGCGAGACGTTGGCCTCGCTCTTCCTGCGCGCCTGCGGCTACGACGGCAGTGAGCCGGTGCTCGACCCCATGTGCGGCTCGGGCACCTTCCCGATCGAGGCCGCCGAGATCGCCGCCGGGCTGCTGCCCGGTCGGGCGCGGGCCTTCGACTTCGAGCGGCTGGCGGTCTTCGCGCCCGCCGACCTGACGGGCCTGAAACGGCAGAAGCCGCTGCGCGCGCCGACCTCGCTCTACTACGGCTCGGACCGCGATGCGGGGGCGATCCGCTTCGCCACCGAGAACGCCGCGCGGGCCGGCGTCACCGACTGGACCCGTTTCGACTGCCGCCCGGTGAGCGAGCTGGAGCGCCCCGACGGCCCGCCGGGCCTGGTCATGGTGAACCCGCCCTACGGCGCGCGGATCGGCGAGAAGGGCCCGCTGCACGCGCTGCATGCCTCGCTGGGGTCTGTGCTGAAGGAGAGGTTCGCCGGCTGGCGCGTGGGGATTATCACCACCGAGCCGGGGCTGGCCAAGGCCACGGGGTTGCGTTTCCTGCCGACCGGCGCGCCGGTGGCGCATGGCAGCCTGAAGGTGAAGCTCTACCGGACCGAGCCTCTCTGACCCGCCGGAATGCAAAAAGGGCCGCCCTCGGGGCGGCCCTTTTTCGTGTGGCGCTTCCGTCGCTCAGCCCTTGAGCGCCGTCAGCGCCTCTTTCAGGTCGATCGCCCCGTCATAGAGCGCCCGGCCCGAGATCGCGCCGTCGAGCTGCGCGCCGCAGTCGCGCAGGGCGACGAGATCCGCCAGCTTCGACACGCCGCCCGAGGCGATCACCGGAATCGACACGGCGCGCGCCATGGCGGCGGTATATTCGATGTTCGGCCCCTGCATGGCGCCGTCGCGGTTGATGTCGGTGTAGATGATCGCCGCCACGCCGTCGTCCTCGAAGCTGCGCGCCAGATCCACCGCGTCGACATCGGTGACCTCGGCCCAGCCCTTGGTCGCGACGCGACCGTCGCGGGCGTCGATGCCCACGGCGACCTTGCCGGGGAAGGCCTTCGCCGCCTCGCGCACCAGCGCCGGGTTCTCCACCGCTACGGTGCCGAGGATGACCCGCGCCAGCCCCTTGTCGAGCCAGCGCTCGATGGTCGCCATGTCGCGGATGCCGCCGCCGAGCTGGGCGGGGACCTTGGTGCGCGCGAGGATCGCCTCGACCGCGGCGGCGTTTACCGGCTCGCCGGCGAAGGCGCCGTTGAGGTCCACGAGGTGCAGCCAGTCGCAGCCCGCCTCGACGAATTCCATCGCCTGCGCGGCGGGATCGTCGTTGAAGACCGTGGCCTTCTCCATGTCGCCGCGCAGCAGGCGCACGGCCTTGCCGTCCTTGAGGTCGATGGCGGGGTAGAGGATCATGGCGCGGCTCCGCTTGGTCAGTGACGGCTTCCTATAGACGCGCGGGGGCGCGCTTTGCAATGCGCGCGCTGCCCCGGCGTGAAAGGGTCAGGGGGTCCAGGTGAGGAAGTTGCCGATCATCTTCAGCCCGGTGTCGGCGCTCTTCTCGGGGTGGAACTGGAACCCCAGCATATTGCCCTGGCCGACCACCGCGGTGACCGTGCCGCCGTAATCGACGTGGGCCAGCCGGTGCTCGGGGGTGAGCATGCGCATCTGGTAGGAGTGCACGAAATAGGCGTGATCGCCGCTCTTCACCCCGTCCAGAACCGGGTGCGCGTGGTCGATCTCCAGCTCGTTCCAGCCCATGTGCGGCACCTTCAGCGACGGATCCTCGGGCAGGATCTTCTCGACCTCGCCGTCGACCCAGCCGAGCCCCGGGGTCTCTTCGTATTCGTAGCCGACCCGGGCCATCAGCTGCATGCCGACGCAGATGCCGAGGAAGGGCCGGCCCTTCACCGTCACCGCCTCGACCATGGCGTCGAAACAGCCCGAGAGCCGCAGCGCCTTGGCGCAGGCGGGGAAGGCACCGTCGCCGGGCAGCACCAGCCGGTCGGCCCTGGCCACCACCTCGGGCGCGTCGGTCACCACGACCTCGCCGGCATCCAGTTCGCGCGCCATGCGCTGGAACGCCTTCTCGGCGGAATGCAGGTTGCCGCTCTCGTAGTCGATGATCGCCGTCAGCATCTCGCCTCCTGTCCGGGCGGTCCGCCCGCCTCTTCGTCTAGATCAAAATATCCCGGGGAGCACGAGGGGCAGCGCCCCTCGCGGTGTTCCGTCCCCTCAGAGCGCGCCCTTGGTCGAGGGAATCGCATCGCCCTTGCGCGGGTCCGGCTCCACCGCCTCGCGCAGGGCGCGGGCCACGGCCTTGAAGGCCGCCTCGACGATATGGTGCGAGTTCACCCCGTCGATCGCCTCGACGTGCAGGGTGATGCCGCCGTGGGTCGCCAGCGCCTGAAAGAACTCGCGCACCAGCTCGGTGTCGAACGTGCCGATCTTCTCGGTCGGCAGCGCCACCTTCCACACCAGGAAGGGTCGGGCCGAGAGGTCCAGCGCCGCGCGCACCAGCGCGTCGTCCATCGGCAGCAGGCACGAGCCGTAGCGGCGGATGCCGCGCTTGTCGCCGAGCGCCTTGGCCAGCGCCTGGCCGATGGCGATGCCGGTGTCCTCGACCGTGTGGTGATCGTCGATGTGCAGATCGCCCTCGGCGCGCACCACCATGTCGATCAGCGAATGGCGTGCCAGCTGGTCCAGCATGTGGTCGAAGAACCCCACGCCAGTCTTCATGTCGTAGCTGCCGGTGCCGTCGAGATCGAGGGCGACCTCGATCTTCGTCTCGGCGGTGCTGCGGCTCACTTCGGCCTTGCGCATGGTTCATACTCCTCGATGTCTCGCAGCGGCTTATAGGGCGGGGCAGGGCGCGCGCCAAGCCCCGCGCGTGCGCCGGGCGGCGGCCGCGCTTGCGGCGGCGGGGGCGGTGTGACAGCTTGCCCGCAGATCAATGAAAGGCCCCGCCATGACCACCTGCGTCTTCGTCCAGATTCGCTGCAAGCCCGGCACCACCTACCAGGTGGCCGACCAGATCGCGCTCAAGGAGATCCACTCCGAGCTCTACTCGACGTCCGGCGAATGGGACCTGCTGCTGAAGCTCTACATCCCCGAGGGCGCCGACGTGGGCCATTTCATCAACGAGAATCTGCTCGATGTTCCGGGGATCGAGCGCTCGCTGACCACGCTGACCTTCAAGGCATTCTGATCGGGGCGGCCGGGCGGCGTTGTGCTGTCGGGGCGGCTTCCGGGTCGCCCATCACGCCGCGATACGGCTGGTGTGCTGTGGTCCGATACACGGCGCAGACATGACAAAATCCGGCGCCGCAATGCTGCGTCCGGGTCTCGTCTCGATCTACTTTCGAAACTCGATCTGTCTTGGGAAAGTGGTGAATGGAGCGGGCGAGGCGATTCGAACGCCCGACCCTTACCTTGGCAAGGTAATGCTCTACCCCTGAGCTACGCCCGCAAACCATTCATCATGTTGGTCTTTCGACCAGGTGGCCTTTCGACCGTCCGGGCTTTCACCGGTCCGACTTGCGCCGGAGGTCCAACTGGAGCGGGCGAGGCGATTCGAACGCCCGACCCTTACCTTGGCAAGGTAATGCTCTACCCCTGAGCTACGCCCGCTTCCTTGTTGGTGTGGGCGATTTAGAGTTTCCCGCGGACCTCCGCAAGAGAAAAATCCACCTTTTTCCGGGAAATTTCTCGGACGGCGAAAAAACCCAATGAGACGCGACGGAAACTCCGCCGCCGCGCGTGGCATCCCCGGAGCCGCAGCGGAGGCGCGGCGCCCGACTCGTCACATGCGGAGCCAGCCACGCCATGAAATCTCTTCTGAATCGCTACGCCACGCCCTTCATCACCGGGCTTTTCCTCGTCTCTCTGATCTCGGGACTCGCGCTGTTCTTTCATTGGAACGCGGGATGGTTCCACGGCATGCACGAATGGTTGAGCCTGGTGCTGATCCTGCCCTTCGTCCTGCACCTGTGGAAGAACTGGCGCCCGATGAGCAGTTACATGCGCAAGCCGGCCTTCGCGCTGGCGATGGGGGCGTCGCTGGTCATGGCGGCGGCCTTCGTGGTGCCGAGCCTGAGCGCCGAGCCGGGCGCGCGCCGCGGCGGCCCGCCGCAGTTCGCCGCCGCGCAGTTGCTGCTCAAGGGCAGCGTTGCCGAGGTCGCGGCGCTGGTCGACCTGCCCGCAGACCGTATCGCCGACGGTCTGCTGCAGGCGGGCTTTACCATGGATGCCGAGGGTGAGAGCCTCTCGGCCATCGCGCAGGCGTCTGGCCGGGATGAGGCCGAGCTGCTCGCGGCGCTGGTCTCGGCGGCACGCTGAGGGTCGCCTCCGGCGGGCGTATTTGTCAAAGAGAAGAAGGGCAGGCGCGCTGCCCGCGGGCCTTCGTCTAGATGCAAATATCCCGGGGGAGGCGCGCGGAGCCCCCAACCCTTCTTCGGGGGGGGCTCCTCGGGGCCTCAGAAGGGCACGTCGCCCGCCGCGTCCGCCGCGGTGACGAATCGTGCCACCACTTTCTTCACCCCGGCCTTCTCGAAATTGATCTCGAGCTTGTCGCCCTCGAGTCCGATGATCTCGCCGTAGCCGAACTTCTGGTGGAAGACGCGCTCGCCCATGTCGAAGGCCGAGACCGCCTGCAGGTCGATCACCGTGTTGCGGCTCTCGCGCGGCTGGCTGACCGGGCGGCTGCCCGAGCGCTCCTGCAGCCGCTTCCAGCCGGGCGAGTTGTAGACATTGGCCTCGGCGGCGCGGGTTTCCAGCCCCGATCCGCCGCCGTAGCCCCCGCCGCCGAAGCCGCTGCTCATGCCCGCGGCCCCGTAGCCGCCGCCATAGAGGCCGGGCGGGGTGAGAATATCGACGTGCGCCTCGGGCAGCTCGTCGATGAAGCGCGAGGGCAGGGCCGACTGCCACTGGCCGAAGACGCGGCGGTTGGCGGCGAAGGAGATGGTGCAGAGCTCCTCGGCGCGGGTGATGCCGACATAGGCGAGGCGGCGCTCTTCCTCGAGCCCCTTGAGACCGCTTTCGTCCATCGAGCGCTGCGACGGGAAGAGCCCGTCCTCCCAGCCCGGCAGGAAGACCGCCGGGAACTCGAGGCCCTTGGCGGCGTGCAGCGTCATGATCGACACTTTCGCGCCGGTCTCCTCGGTCTCGTTGTCCATGATCAGCGCGACGTGCTCGAGGAAGCCCTGCAGGTTGTCGAAGCTCTCGAGCGCCTTCACCAGTTCCTTGAGGTTCTCGAGCCGCCCCGGCGAGTCGGGGTTCTTGTCGAGCTGCCACATCTCGGTATAGCCGCTCTCGTCGAGCATGGTCTCGGCCAGCTCCATGTGGCTGACCACCTTGCTCAGCGGCTTGTCCTCGTCGATCAGCACCAGGTCGTCGTCGTCCTGCTGCACCTCCGAGGGAAGGCCGAGCTGCTGGCGGGCGATCTCGTGCCAGCGTTCGATCTGCTCGACGAAGGTGGCGAGCTTGGCCGCGCCCTTGCCGGTGATCTCCTTGTCGCGCAGCAGCAGCCGCGCGCCGACCAGCAGCGGCACGCCATGTTCGCGCGCCTTGAGCTGGATCTTCTGCTGCGCCTTGTCGCCGAGGCCGCGCTTGGGGGTGTTGACGATGCGCTCGAAGGCCAGATCATCCTCGGGCGAGACCACCAGCCGGAAATAGGCCATGGCGTCGCGGATCTCGAGCCGCTCGTAGAAGCGCGGGCCGCCGATCACCCGGTAGGGCAGGCCGATGGTCAGGAAGCGGTCCTCGAAGGCGCGCATCTGGTGCGAGGCGCGCACGAGGATCGCCATGTCGTCGAGCGAGAAGGCGTGCATCCCGCGCGAGCCGCGCTGCGCCGCCTCGATCTCCTCGCCGATCCAGCGCGCCTCTTCCTCGCCGTCCCAATGACCGATCAGGCGGACCTTCTCGCCGCCCTGCGCCTCGGTCCAGAGCTCCTTGCCGAGCCGGTTCTCGTTGCCGCGGATCACCGAGGAGGCGGCGGCGAGGATATGCGCGGTCGAACGGTAGTTCTGCTCCAGCCGCACCACATGGGCGCCGGGGAAGTCCTTTTCGAAGCGCAGGATGTTGCCCACCTCGGCACCGCGCCAGCCGTAGATCGACTGGTCGTCGTCGCCGACGCAGCAGATGTTGGTGTGGCCCTGCGCCAGCAGCCGCAGCCAGAGGTACTGGGCGACGTTGGTGTCCTGGTACTCGTCCACCAGGATGAAGCGGAACCAGCGCTGGTACTGCTCGAGCACATCGGCGTGCTGCTGGAAGATCGTCACCACGTGCAGCAGCAGGTCGCCGAAGTCGCAGGCGTTCAGCTCGCGCAGCCGGGTCTGGTACTGGGCGTAGAGCTCGGTGCCGCGGTTGTTGAAGGCGCCGGCCTCCGACGCCGGCACCTTGTCGGGCGTCCAGGCGCGGTTCTTCCAGTTGTCGATCAGCGAGGAAAGCTGCCGGGCGGGCCAGCGCTTTTCATCTATGTTGTTGGCCGCGATCACCTGTTTCAGCAGGCGGATCTGGTCGTCCGTGTCGAGGATGGTGAAGTTCGACTTCAGCCCGACCAGCTCGGCATGGCGGCGCAGCAGCTTGACGCAGATCGAGTGGAAGGTGCCCATCCAGGGCATGCCCTCGACCGCGTGGCCAAGAAGGCGGCCGACCCGCTCCTTCATCTCGCGCGCGGCCTTGTTGGTGAAGGTCACCGAGAGAATCTCGTTCGGGCGCGCGCGGCCGGTGGTCAGCAGATGCGCGATGCGCGCCGTCAGCGCCTTGGTCTTGCCGGTGCCGGCGCCCGCGAGCATCAGCACCGGGCCGTCCAGCCGCTCCACCGCTTCGCGCTGCGCCGGGTTGAGATCGTCGAGGTAGGGCGTCGGGCGCGCGGCCATGGCCCGCGCCGACAGCGAGGCCCCCTCGAATGCATCCATGTCGTCAAAGCTGCTCATGCGGCGAACTTAGCGCGGTGCAGAGCCCGGCGAAAGGTGCGTTCTGTTTTTGTTCATCACTTTCCGCGGCGCCCGCCGTCCCGCTGGCGCCCCGCCTCCATCGCGAGATTTGCAAAGTTTCGCGCCCTTATTGCTAACTTTGCATAGATACCTTGCGCCGCAGCGCAGCATCGCGTTCACTCCACGTCACCCGGCCCGGCAGGCCAGTGACGGAGGAAAGAAATGCCAGAGTTCCAGAAGATCCTCATCGCCAACCGTGGCGAGATCGCGATCCGCATCATGCGGGCGGCGAACGAGATGGGAAAGAAGACGGTTGCCGTCTTTGCCGAAGAGGACAAGCTGGGGCTCCACCGCTTCAAGGCCGACGAAGCCTATCGCATCGGCGAGGGGCTGGGCCCCGTGGCGGCCTACCTGTCGATCCCCGAGATCATCCGCGTCGCCAAGGAGAGCGGCGCCGACGCGATCCACCCGGGCTACGGGCTGCTGTCGGAGAACCCCGAGTTCGTCGACGCCTGCGATGCCGCGGGGATCACCTTCATCGGTCCGAAGGCCGCGACCATGCGCGCGCTCGGCGACAAGGCCTCGGCGCGCAAGGTCGCCATCGAGGCGGGCGTGCCGGTCATCCCCGCCACCGAGGTGCTGGGCGACGATTTCGAGGCCATCGCCAAGGAAGCCGGGGACATCGGCTATCCGCTGATGCTGAAAGCGTCCTGGGGCGGCGGCGGCCGTGGCATGCGCCCGATCGAGGGCCCGAAGGAGCTGAAGGAAAAGGTGCTCGAGGGCCGGCGCGAGGCCGAGGCGGCCTTTGGCAACGGCGAGGGCTACCTGGAGAAGATGATCACCCGCGCCCGCCACGTCGAGGTGCAGATCCTCGGCGACAAGATGGGCAACATCTACCACCTCTACGAGCGCGACTGCTCGGTGCAGCGCCGCAACCAGAAGGTCGTCGAGCGCGCGCCCGCGCCGTACCTCAGCGAAGCGCAGCGCGAAGAGCTCTGCGAGCTGGGCCGCAAGATCTGCGCCCATGTGAACTACGAATGCGCCGGCACCGTCGAGTTCCTGATGGATATGGACAGCGGCAAGTTCTACTTCATCGAGGTCAACCCGCGGGTGCAGGTCGAGCACACCGTCACCGAGGAGGTGACCGGCATCGACATCGTGCAGGCGCAGATCATGATCGCCGAGGGCAAGAGCCTTGCCGAGGCCACCGGCAAGGCGTCGCAATACGACATCCGCCTCACCGGTCACGCGCTGCAGACCCGGATCACCACCGAGGATCCGACCAACAACTTCATCCCCGACTATGGCCGGATCACCGCCTACCGCTCGGCCACCGGCATGGGCATCCGCCTCGATGGCGGGACCGCGTATGCCGGCGGGGTGATCACCCGCTACTACGACTCGCTGCTGGTCAAGGTGACCGCCAAGGCGCCGACGCCGGAGAAGGCCATCGCCCGCATGGACCGCGCCCTGCGCGAGTTCCGCATCCGCGGCGTGAGCACGAACATCGACTTCGTGATCAACCTGCTCAAGCACCCGACCTTCCTGACCAACCAGTACACGACGAAGTTCATCGACACGACGCCCGAGCTCTTCGACTTCAAGAAGCGTCGGGACCGCGGCACCAAGGTGCTCACCTATATCGCCGACATCACCGTCAACGGGCATCCCGAGGTGCAGGGGCGCCAGAAGCCGCACGCCGAGCTGAAGCCCGCCCGTGCCCCCGAGCTGCGCGCCGAGACGCCGCCGCCGGGCACCCGCACGCTGCTCGAGGAGAAGGGCGCGCAGGCGGTGGCCGACTGGATGGCGGCGCAGACGCAGCTCTTAGTCACCGACACCACCATGCGCGACGGCCACCAGTCGCTGCTGGCAACGCGCATGCGCTCGCTCGACATGATCAAGGTGGCCCCGGCCTATGCGGCGAACCTGTCCGGGCTCTTCTCGGTGGAGTGCTGGGGCGGCGCGACCTTCGACGTGGCCTACCGCTTCTTGCAGGAATGCCCCTGGCAGCGGCTGCGCGACATCCGCGCGCGCATGCCCAACATCCTGACCCAGATGCTGCTGCGCGCCTCAAACGGCGTGGGCTACACCAACTACCCCGACAACGTGGTGCAGAGCTTCGTCGCCCAGGCCGCCGAGAGCGGTGTCGACGTGTTCCGCGTGTTCGACTCGCTGAACTGGGTCGAGAACATGCGCGTCGCCATGGATGCGGTGATCGAGAGCGGCAAGATCTGCGAGGGCACGGTCTGCTACACCGGCGACATCCTCGACCCGGCCCGCGCCAAGTACGACCTCAAGTACTACGTCGAGATGGGCAAGCAGCTCCGCGACGCCGGCGCACATGTGCTCGGCCTGAAGGACATGGCCGGCCTGCTGAAGCCCTCCGCCGCCGGGGCGCTGGTCAAGGCGCTGAAGGAGGAGGTCGGCCTGCCGATCCATTTCCACACCCATGACACCTCGGGCGCCGCCATCGCCACCATCATGGAAGCCTCGAAAGCGGGGGTCGACGCGGTGGATGCGGCGATGGACGCGCTTTCGGGCAACACCTCGCAGCCCACCCTCGGCTCGATCGTCGAGGCGCTGCGCCATACCGACCGCGACACCGGGCTGGATGTCGACGTGATCCGCGAGGTCTCGAACTACTGGGAGGCGGTGCGCGGCCAATACGCGGCGTTTGAATCGGGCATGCAGGCGCCCGCGTCGGAGGTCTACCTGCACGAGATGCCGGGCGGCCAGTTCACCAACCTCAAGGCGCAGGCGCGCTCGCTGGGTCTGGAAGAGCGCTGGCACGAGGTCGCCAAGACCTATGCCGACGTGAACATGATGTTCGGCGATATCGTGAAGGTGACACCCTCGTCGAAGGTGGTGGGCGACATGGCGCTGATGATGGTCAGCCAGGGGCTGACCCGTGCGCAGGTCGAGGACCCGAAAAGCGACGTCAGCTTCCCCGACTCGGTGATCGACATGATGCGCGGCAACCTCGGCCAGCCGCCGGGCGGCTTCCCGGAAGGCATCGTCAAGAAGGTGCTGAAGGGCGAGACACCCAACACCGAGCGCCCGGGCAAGCACCTGCCGCCCGCCGATTTCGCCAAGCTGCGCGCCGAGCTGGACGCGAAGTTCGAGGACGTCGAGTTCGACGACGAGGACTTCAACGGCTACCTCATGTATCCCAAGGTCTTCACCGACTACGTGGCGCGCCACGAGGACTACGGCCCCGTCCGGGTGCTGCCGACGCTGACCTACTTCTACGGCATGCAGCCGGGCGAGGAGATCACCGCCGAGATCGACCCCGGCAAGACGCTGGAGATCCGCCTCATCACCGTCGGCGACACGCAGGACGACGGCGAGGTGCGGGTGTTCTTCGAGCTCAACGGCCAGCCACGCGCGGTGCGCGTGCCCGACCGCAAGGCCAAGGCGGCGAGCGGCGCCAAGCCCAAGGCCGAGGCGGGCAACCCCAACCACATCGGCGCGCCGATGCCGGGCGTCGTCGCCACCATCGCGGTGCAGGCGGGGTCCAAGGTCAAGGAAGGCGACCTGCTGCTCACCATCGAGGCGATGAAGATGGAGACCGGCCTGCACGCCGAGCGCGACGCCACGGTCAAGGCCGTGCACGTGCTGCCGGGCGGGCAGATCGACGCCAAGGATCTGCTGATCGAGCTGGAGTGAGGGAAGGGCGCGCGGCCCCGCCGCGCAAAGCGCGGCTGAGCATGGACGAGGGGGCTCTGCCCCCGCCGCGAAAAGCGCGGCTGAGCATGGACGAGGGGGCTCTGCCCCCGCCGCGCAAAGCGCGGCAGAGCGTGGACGAGGGGGCTCTGCCCCCGCCGCGCTGCGCGCGCCTCCCCCGGGATATTTGGACCTAGAAGAATGGAGGGGAGGGCGTGTGCCGTCCCCTTCTTCTGTTTGACAAATACGCCCGCCGGAGGCGGACCGGCGCGGGTCACCGGCGCGGCCTGTCCGGGCAAGCCGCCGAGAAACAGCAGGGTGCCCGGGGGAATTGCAGGCGGGCGTCTGGTGCGCGCCCTGCGGCTCTTGTAGGGTCGCGGACATGACGGCGCCCGCGATCAGTTTTTCCGAGGATCAGGCCGAAGCCTGGGACCGCGTGGCCGAGATGCTGCGCGGCGCCGGCGTCGATCTGGATGAAGGCACCACCGAGCCCGCCCGCGAGGGGTTGTCGAAGGTCATGGCGCTGATGGGCAAGGCCGGGTCGGGCAAGACGCTGCTGCTGGCCGAGCTGAGCAAGGCGCTGCAGGAGGCGGGCTGCGAGGTCGTCTCGGGCGATTTCGAGAGCCGCCGGAAGCGTGAGAAGCGCACCTTGGCGATCCTTGCGCCGACCAACAAGGCGGCCTCGGTGCTGCGCATGCGCGGCGTGCCGGCGACCACCATTCACCGCATCCTCTACACGCCGGTCTATGACCCGGTCTACGAGCGCATCGCCGAATGGCTGATGGGCAACGAGGAGCGCCCGGAGATCGAGGCGCTGACCGACGAGGCGCTGGATCGTGCCTATGCCTCCTATCAGGGCCACAAGTCGGTGCCCGCGGCGCTGGCGGCGGCGGGGCTGCGCGGCAGCGATTTCATCACCGGATGGAAGCGCCGCGAGGAGCCGCTCGACATCGGCTTCGTCGACGAGGCCTCGATGCTCGACGACCGGCAGTTCGAGGATCTCAGGGAGATCTTCCCCAACCTGCTGCTCTTCGGCGACCCGGCGCAGCTGGCGCCGGTGAACCAGTCGGGCAAGATGGTCTTCGACGCGGTGCCCGAGGACCGCAAGATGGAGCTCTCGCGCATCCACCGGCAGGAGGCCTCGAGCCCGATCCTCGATCTGGCTCATGCGCTGGCCGACCCGGAGGTGGATTTCTACCGTTTCGAGCGGCTGGTCGAGGAGATGGCCGCCAAGGACGACCGCGTCGTCTGGGGCCAGCGGGTCGAGGTCGACCTGATGGCGCGCTCGCCGGTGCTGGTCTGGCGCAATGCCACGCGCATCCGTCTGATCAACGCCTTCCGCGCGGTGCATGGCGCGCCGGAGACCGAGCTGCTGCCCGGCGAGCCGCTGATCTGCGACGGCATCGAGCTGCCGCTCAAGCACCGCAAGAAGCGGCTCGATCTCGAGGCGCGCGGCCTGATCAAGGGCGCGCAGGTGGTCTACCTCGGGCCGGGCAAGAAGCCCGGTTTCTCGCGGCTGCACGTGATCGGCGCGCCGGACCCGCAGGTCTCGGCGGCCTCGATCGTGAAGATCGAGAAGCCCGACGAGGAAGAGCCCTTCATCCCCTTCGCCGCGCGCATGGGCGCGACCTTCCTGCATGGTGCCGCGGTGACCATCCACAAGGCGCAGGGCTCGCAATGGGAGAACGTGCAGGTCTTTGCCCCCGATCTCTACACCGCCGCGCGCATGGGCCGGGTCGAGGCCGGCCAGCCGCTGTGGAAGCGGCTCGCTTATGTCGCCATCACCCGCGCCTCGGACCGGCTGCACTGGGTGGTGCGCAACCGCCTGTCGCGCCCGGGCGGGCCGCTGCGGGTGGATGATCTCGGCGGTGCGCCGGCGCCGCTCGAGCTGGAAATGCAGGGCGAGGAGGCGGCGGGCTGAGCTGCGCCGCTCGGGGGCTTCGAGGGATTTGCCCTTGCCAGCGGCGGGGGCGATCCGTCACTCTGCCTCGGGATTTCGCATAGGTCTGGAGACGGGATGCAGCGCGAGCGAGCACTGAACGGGGCGGCACGCCATGGCGGCTGAGGCACTTCTGGAGATGGAGCCGAAGGTGTCGCGCTGGTTCACGCTCGACGCCGAAACCGTGGCACGCTTCGGCGCGGTGACCGGCGATTTGAAGTTCTTCCATTCCGATCCCGAGCGCTCCGCCGATTTCCTCTTCGGCGCGCCGGTTGCGCAGGGGTTCCTGACGCTCTCGCTGCTCTCTGCCATGTGCGCCGATGCGGTGCCGCCCTTTCACGGGCAGATCGCCAACGTCAACTA
The DNA here is from genome assembly GCF_020524285.1 of Alloyangia pacifica. Taxonomy (GTDB): domain Bacteria; phylum Pseudomonadota; class Alphaproteobacteria; order Rhodobacterales; family Rhodobacteraceae; genus Salipiger; species Salipiger pacificus_B. Next base: position 92,275 of record NZ_JAIVKX010000008.1, on the reverse strand, counting down.
CGGCTTCGACCGGGTGCGCTTCGTCACCCCGGTGCCGGTGGGCGCGCGGGTGCGCGGGCATTTCACCGTCGGCGGGGTCGAGGAGGGCGACGAGCGGCTGACCGTGCATTGGGACGTGGAGATCGAGATCGAGGGGCAGGGCCGGGAGCATCCTGCGCTGGTGGCGCAATGGGTGACCTTCCTCGAGCTGCGCGACTGACTTGATCTGCGCGGCGGACCATCCCGGGCGGCGCACGGCTTGACGCTGCGCCGCGCAGCGCCGAGAACGGGCCGGAAGCAGCAGGAGAGCCCGATGGACAAGCACAGCGCGGATATGCCGGTCACCGAGGCGCCTTCGGGCTACCTGTCGCATCTCGGCATGGAGATGACCGGCTGGCGGGCGGATTACGCGCGTTTCGAGATTGCCCTGGGGCCGGAACACCTCAACCGTCACGACAACCCGCACGGCGGCGTGCATGCCTCGATGCTCGACACGGCGATGGGATATGCCGGTTGCTGGACCGGCGATCCCGAGGACAAGCTCATGGCGCTGACGCTCTCGCTCAACGTCCAGTATCTGTCCCGGCCGAGGGGCAGCCGGCTGATCGCCGAGGGCGCGCGCACCGGCGGCGGCAAGAGCACCTTCTTCGCCGAGGCGACCATCACCGACGAGACCGGCGAGCTGATCGCCAAGGGCACCGGCGTCTTTCGTTACCGCCGACGGGGGTAACTCGCCGGGGGCGCTTGCCGGCCGGCCCGTCGGGTGCCGGGTGCCGCTCCGGTTCCGGAAGCGGCGGCTCGGGCACCAGCCACCGGGCGGCAAGGGCTGCTCACTCCCCCGGGCGTTTCAGCGAGAAGACCTCGCGGATCACCCCGTAGTCGCGGTAGCCGAGCCGGGTGAGCGGCTGGTAGGTCGTCACGTCGAAACGCCCGTCGACGAGGCAGTCGTCGCGCATGTGCACGCCGGTGACCTCGCCGAACACGGCGAAATTCGCCGCGCCCTCGAGTTTCACGATCTGCGTCACCTTGCATTCCAGCGAGGCGGGCGCCCCGGCGACACGCGGGCAGTCGATGGTCTCGCAGTCGGCCTTTTCGATCCCGGCGAGGGCGAACTCATCCTTGCCCGCCGGCCAGGGGCCGGAGCTGAGGTTCATCACGTCGCGCGCGGCATATTCCACGATGTTGACGCAGAAGACGCCGCTCTCTCGGATCTGCGCAACGCTGTCCTTGGTGCCGTCGCGGTCGTCCTTGCTGGAGGTCGAGGCGAACATCACCTGCGGCGGCACGTAGGCCACGGCGTTGAAGAAGGAATAGGGCGCGAGATTGTCGCCCATCGTGCCGCGGGTCGAGATCCAGCCGATCGGCCGCGGCGTGACGATGGCGTTGAACGGGTTGTGCGGCAGTCCGTGGCCGTCTTCGGGGCGATAGAACATGCCTGTCCTCTCAGATGTTTGCGCGATTGTCGGACCCGTGATAGGGCGGATTCGTCCGAAACGCTACGGGGAGAGCGGGCCTCTGTACAGCTTGCACCAGGAACGCCCGGATGATCGCTGGGAGGTCGAAGCCCTCTACGACCTGTGCTTCGCGCCGGGGCGGGAGCTGCTGTCGTCCTACCGCCTGCGCGACGGCGTGGCGCCGGTGTCCGAGCTCTGCCGGGTGGCCAAGGACGAAGGCGGGATCATCGGCGGCGCGATCCGCTACTGGCCGGTGCGCATCGGCGCGGCGCAGCTGCTGCTGCTCGGCCCGGTCGCGGTGCACCCCACGGCGCAGGGAGAGGGGCTGGGCGCGGCGCTGATCCGCGACACGCTGGAACGGGCCCGGGCGCTGGAATGGGGCCGGGTCTTGCTGGTCGGCGATGAGCCCTATTACCGCCGGTTCGGCTTTTCCAAGATCGCGGGGGTCGAGATGCCTCCGCCGACCAACCCCGAGCGGGTGCTGGCGCTGGAATTGCGCCCCGGCGCCTGGGACGGGGTGCAGGGTGTCGTCGAGCGCAAGGCTTGAAATCCCGCGGGGCGCGCCGATCTTCTAGGGAAGACCGAAGGAGGCCGCCCATGACCGCACCGATCCCCGGAACGCAGCTCGTTCCGCTCAGCATCGACGCCGAGATCGCCGAGCTGGCCCGCCGCCACCGCGCCGCGGGCGGGGTCGGCCTGCAGGTGCTCAACATCATCGGTGGCCAGGCCGAGAACCTGCTCGAACGCCTGCCCGACAAGGTGAAGGACCGGCTCGAGGGCAGCACGGCCAAGGCGCTGGAACTGGCGCTGAAGGCGGCCTCGGGATCGCGCCGCGCCGTGCCCGACCAGAAGGGCTGGCTGAACACCGCGCTTGCCACCGCCATGGGCGCGGCGGGCGGGGCCGGGGGGCTGCCGACGGCCATGGCCGAGCTGCCGGTCACCGTGACCGTGCTGCTGCGTGCCATTCAGGGGATCGCGGCGGAATACGGCTTCGACCCGGAGATGCCCGAGATCAAGCGCGAGTGCCTCGGCGTTTTTGCCTCGGCGGGACCGCTGGAGGCGGATGACGGGGCGGATCTGGGCTTCCTTGCGACCCGGGTCACGCTCACCGGGGCGACGGTGCACGGGCTGATCGGCAAGGTGGCGCCGCGGCTGGCCACCGCGCTGGGGCAGAAACTGGCGGCGCAGACCGTGCCGGTGCTGGGCGCGGCAGCTGGGGCGGCGACGAACTACGCCTACACGAGCTATTACCAGCAGATGGCGCATGTGCATTTCGGACTGCTGCGGCTGGAGCAGCAGAGCGGCAAACCGCGTGCTGAGTTGATTTCGGCGCTGCAGGCGAAGCTGGCGCTGCGCGGTTAACCGCTTCGCAAGGTTAATCGCTTATCAGGTGCGCGGGGCGGGGAGAAACCCGCGCCACAGCACCCGCGCAGAAGGCGCGGGTCGTGTCCCGCGCCAGAACGGCCGGAGATGCGCGCACGATACTATCGCCCGGGGTGCGGGGGACCGATGCGCCGGGCGAGCCTCAGAGGTGAGTTTGCGGCAAGCGAAGTGGCCCTGCCATGCGTCGCGCGTGCCTGCCTGATTTGTTCGGAACAGGGCACTGCTCAGCACTTGGGCAGCGCAAGCCCGGGTCTAGCCGCCTCCCTTGGCGGGAGTTGCAGAGCCCTTCGCCCGGCTCAGCCCTGCCAGCGCATGTATTCCATCACCGCACCGCGCACCGACTGCTCGCCGCGTTCTCGGGCGTCGCAGATTACGTCGTAGAGCGCGTCGAGATCCGTGCGCAGGATCAGGCTTTTCACCGGCCCGATCGAGGCCGGGCGCATCGACAGCCGGTGCAGCCCGATGGCGGCGAGGCAGACGGCCTCGATCGGCCGGCCGGCGTCCTCGCCGCAGAAGCTCAGCGGCGTGCCGGTGGCCGAGCAGCGCTGCACGATCTGTTCGAGGAAGCTCAGGAAGCTGACGTTGAGCGTGTCGTAGCGCCGCCGGACCCGCTCGTTCTCGCGGTCGGCAGCAAAGAAGAACTGCTTGAGATCGTTGCCGCCGATCGAGACAAACTCGACCTCCTCGAAGAACTTGTTGGAGGCATAGGCGAGGCTGGGGGTCTCGAGCATGGTGCCGACCGAGATCTTCTCGGGCACCACGTGGCCGAGCTTGCGCTCGATGGCCATGGCCTTGTCGACCTCGGCGCGGGCGGCGCGGAATTCTTCCCATTGCGCGACGAAGGGGAACATCAGCGTCAGCGGCCGCCCCTCGGAGGCGCGCAGCAGCGCCTGCAGCTGCATGCGCATGACGCCGGGCCGGTCGAGGCCGACACGGATCGCCCGCCAGCCGAGCGCCGGGTTGGGCTCGTCGGTGGGCTTCATGTAGGGCAGTACCTTGTCCGAGCCGATGTCGAGCGTGCGGAAGATCACCGGCTTGTCGCCTGCGGCCTCGGCGGCCTCGATCACCCGCTTGTAGACGGTGACGAGCTCGGTGCGCGAGGGCATCTTGTTGCGCACGAGGAACTGCAACTCGGTGCGGAAGAGGCCAACCCCCTCGGCGCCGGAGTTTTCCAGCGAGGGCAGGTCGGCCAGCAGGCCGGCGTTCATGTAGAGGCTGACCCGCTTGCCGCAGAGCGAGACGGCGGGTTTCTGGCGGATCGAGGCGTAGCGTTCCTGCGCCTCGGCCTGCATGGCGATCTTGTCGCGGAAGGCGGTGACCACGGTGTCGTCGGGGCGCAGGTGCACCACGCCCTGGTCGCCGTCGACCATGATGTGATCGCCGTTCAGCGCCTCGGTGGTGATGCGCGCGGCATTGATCACCAGCGGGATCGCCAGCGCGCGCGCGACCACGGCGGCATGGCTGCCGACCGAGCCCTCCTCGAGCACGATGCCGCGTAGCTGGCGGCCATACTCCAGCAGTTCGCCGGGGCCGATGTTGCGCGCCACGAGAATGGGATCGGCGGGCATCGAGGCGCCGGTGTCCTTGCCTTGCCCGGTGAGAATGCGCAGCAGCCGGTTCGACAGGTCGTCGAGATCGTGCAGCCGCTCGCGCAGGTAATTGTCGGCGACCTGGCTCATCCGGGCGCGGGCGGCGGATTGTTCCTTTTCCACCGCGGCCTCGGCGGAGAGTCCGCGCGAAATGTCTTCCTCCATGCGCCGCCGCCAGCCCTTGGAGTTGGCGAACATGCGATAGGCTTCGAGCACCTCGAGCTGCTCGGCATCCTCGACCGCGCCGGCAAGCATCTCGTCGACGCTGACACGCAGCCGCTCGATGGCGGCGTCGAGCCGTTCGTGCTCGCGCTCGGGGTCGTCGGCGACGAGGTTGGTGACCATCACCCGCGGCTCGTGCAGCCAGACGTGGCCCTCGGTGGTACCTTCCTGCCCGGTGCCGCCACGCAGCATGGTGGGCTGGGTGTGCCGGGCCGAGAGCGCCGCGGTATCGCCGACGAAGGCGCCGAGCTCGGTCATCTCGGCCAGCACCATGGCGACCACTTCCAGCGCATAGACCTCGTCTGAGGTGAACTCGCGCTTCTGCTTGGTCTGCACCACAAGCACGCCCAGCGTCTCGCCGAGGCGCTGAATCGGCACGCCGAGGAAGCTGGAGTAAATCTCTTCGCCGGTCTCGGGCATGTAGCGGAAGCCCTTGGCCGAAGGCGCGTCGGCGGTGTTCACCACCTTGCCGCTGCGCGCGACCCGGCCCACGAGGCCCTCGCCCATGCGCATGCGGGTCTGGTGCACGGCTTCCTTCTTGAGACCCTCGGTGGCGCAGAGCTCGAGCGTGTCCTCGTCGCGGAAGAGGTAGATCGAGCAGACCTCGGAGCCCATGGAGTCGGCGGTCAGATGCATGATCTTGTCGAGGCGCGCCTGCCCGGCGGCATCCTCGGCCATCGTGTCCCTCAGCCGCCCCAGGAGCTTGCGGCTCTCGCTTTCCGTGCCATCCGGCATTGTGTGCTCGACTTCATCCGTTCCGCTCTGCGATCAGCTATATGCGGTTTGCCCGGAGAAAGGAAACGGGATCAAATAGCTCGGCCGATTTCCCGCAGGGTGAGAGGACCTTTTGCCGCGCGTTTCCGCGGCTTTGAGAAGAGATTGCGGCGTCGCGGCGGGGTTCGCGGGAAGATTGTCGCGCATATGGGCGCGGAAAAGAATTGCCGGGTGCCAGAAATAAAACAAGCGGCGCCGGATAGGGCGCCGCTTGCGGAAACGTCTCACGGTTACGCGGGCGCGCCGCGCCCCGGCGCGATCCGTCAGTCGGCTTTCTCGAGCTCGAAGGCATCGTGCAGGGCCTGCACCGCAAGCTCCATGTACTTGCGCTCGATCAGCACGGAGATCTTGATCTCGGAGGTGGTGATGACCTGGATGTTGATGTTCTCGTCCGACAGGATCTTGAACATCTTGGCGGCGACGCCGGCGGCGGACCGCATGCCGATGCCGACCACCGAAACCTTGGCGACCTCGGTTTCCGATTCGAGCTTGTCGTAGGTCAGCGTGCCGGCGGCCTGTGCGTCGGCCAGCGCCTTCTCGGCGCGCTTCACCTGGTTGACCGGACAGGAGAAGGTCATGTCGGTGACACCGCCCTCGTGACCCTTGTAGTTGGTCTCGGAAACGTTCTGCACGATCATGTCGACGTTCACGCCGGCATCTGCCAGCGTGCCGAAGATCGACGCCGCGATGCCCGGACGGTCGGCAATGGTGACGAGGGTCATCTTGGCCTCGTCGCGCGAAAAGGCCACACCGGCCACAACTTTCGATTCCATGATATCCTCCTCGTCGCAAACGAGCGTCCCGGCATCGTCCGACTGTTCTTCGAAGCTGGAGAGGACCCGCAGCTTCACCTTGTAACGCATGGCAAGTTCGACCGAGCGGGTCTGCAGCACCTTGGCGCCCAGCGAGGCCAGTTCGAGCATCTCTTCGAAGGAGATGCGGTCGAGCTTGCGGGCCTTTTCGCAGACGCGCGGGTCGGTGGTGTAGACGCCGTCGACGTCGGTGTAGATGTCGCAGCGCTCGGCGCCGAAGGCGGCGGCGAAGGCGACGGCGGTGGTGTCCGAACCGCCACGGCCCAGCGTGGTGATGCGGCCCTCGGGGCTGATGCCCTGGAAGCCGGCGACCACGGCCACCTTCATGCCCTCGTCGAACTTGCGGGTGATGTTCTCGGTGGGGATGTCGAGGATCCGCGCGGCGCTGTGCGCCGAGGAGGTCTGCAGCGGCACCTGCCAGCCCTGCCAGCTGCGCGCGGGCACGTCCATTTCCTGCAGCGTCATCGCCATAAGACCGGCGGTCACGTTTTCGCCCGAGGAGACCACGGCGTCATATTCGCGCGCGTCGAACAGCGGCGAGGTTTCCTCGACATAGCCGACGAGCTTGTTGGTTTCGCCTGACATGGCCGAGACGATGACGATCACGTCGTAGCCCTTGGCCACTTCGACGCCGACACGTTTGGCGGCCCGGCGGATCCGGTCCAACGTGGCGACGGAGGTGCCGCCGAATTTCATCACGAGAACGGGCATGGCGCCTCCCCGGCATGGTCCTTTGAATCAGCGGTCCTTTACGCGGGGGGGCGGGTCTGCGCAAGGGGATTGCGCGCCCGCCGCGAGCGATCGCTGCGCGTGGCTGGGCGTTTCCGGTCTTTTCGCAAAGATCGACGCGCCGTGCCGCCAGCTTCTGCCCGCACGCTCCGTCCGAGCGGCCAGCGGTCAGCCTCGGCGGTAGTCGACCGCCCCAGTGCCGTCGCTTGCAAGGAAGGTTTCCTGACCGGGCAGCACCTCGGTGTTCTGCGCCGCCACCGCGCGCCAGCCTGCGGCCGTGCGCTCGAGCACGAAGAGCAGGATGGTCTGCCGCGGCCCGGCTTCGGAGCCGTCCGGGGCGCGCTGGCCGGACATGTGGAAGCGGCAGCGGACCACCGCCTGACCCGCGCCGAGCAGGCGGGTCGAGATACGGCCCGGGCGCAGGGTTGTGTCGGCGAAAAAGCTCTTCAGCGCGTAGTCATGCGGGCGGGCGATGGCCTCGCGCCCCGACCACCACAGGCCGGTCACGTTCACGAACTCGGCGTCTTCGGCAAAAAGCGCGGCGACGGCCGCGCCTTCGCGGGTGGCCCAGGCGCGGGCGAAGGCGGCGGGAAAGTCCTCAGGCCGCTGCGGCAGATCAGTACGGGTGGGGGCGGCCATCCCAGGTCTCGAAACAGCCGGTTGCGTCGAGGTTCAGTGCGTCGAAGCGCTCGGCGAGCCCCTCGGCGGATTGCTCCGGAGAGAGGTCCGCCCCGCTGCCACCCATGTCGGTGGTGACCCATCCGGGGTGATAGATGCCCACCGCGATGCCGCGCGGCTTCAGCGCGACGGCGAGGTTGCTGCCGAGGTTCAGTGCGGCCGCCTTCGAGGTGCGATAGATCAGCGCGTTGCCCTTGGCCAGCGCGTTGGCGCCCATCTGCGAGCTGATGATCATGATCTTCGGCGTCGTGGCGCGCTCGAGCAGCGGCAGCATGGCCTGCACCGTCAGGAAGACGCCGGTGACATTGACCGCGAACATCTCGGCCCACATCTCGGGCGGGTAGCCGGTGTCGAGCTGCTCGGGCCGGTCGAGGAAGATCCCGGCGTTGCAGATCAGACCGTCAAGCGCGGTGTCGCCGAGCTGCCCGGCCAGAGCTGCCGGCGAGGCCGGGTCGCGCACGTCGAGCGGCAGCAGGCCGGGGGTGTTCCGTGCCGTGCCAAGCACCTCGTGGCCGCGGGTCTTGAGTGTCTTGCAGAGCGCCGCGCCGATGCCGCGGTTTGCGCCGGTGATCAGCAGGGTCATGACAGGTCTTTCAGTTGGATTTTCGTGTCGGCATGAAGGGCAGGGGGGCGACGGGCACGCCCTCCTCGATCAGCGCCTTGGCCTCGTCACCGCGGGTCTCGCCCCAGATCGGGCGATGCGGGCTTTCGCCGCTGTGCATGGCGCGGGCCTCGCGCGCGAAGTCGCGGCCGACGTAGTCCGAAGTCTTCTCGACGTGGTCGCGCAGGGCGCGCAGCGCCTGCTCCGCCTCGGAGGCGGGCTTGGACAGGTCGGGCTTTTCCGGCTTGGGCGCGGGCTCCGTGCGCGATCCGCCGCTGTTGACGCGCGGCGCCATGAGCACCTTTTCGACCTTGGGCGAGCCGCAGACGGCGCAGGCCACCATGCCGGCGGCATGCAGCTTGTCGAAGGCGCTGGCGGATTGGAACCAGCTGTCGAAGCGGTGGTCTTCCGCGCATTTGAGAGAGTATTGGATCATGCGGCTGTTCCGAGATGATCCCTTTTACCTAGTCAAATTCCGCGCAGGTTCAAGCCGCTGTCAGTGCTTGCGGGAATAGGGGCGGAAGCCGCGCAACAGCCGGGCGAGCTCGGGGTGGTCGACGAGTTCGGCGGCGCGCTTGGGGCTGACCCAGCGCTGTTTGCGCTCGCCGCGCTCGGGGAATTTCTTGTCGCGCTCCATAACTTCGAGCGGGTAGACCAGCGCCACGTGCGGGCGGTCGGAGCTGCGCTTGCGATAGGTGTAGCCGCCGACGCAGAGCTCACCCACGAGCCCCTTCACCCCGGCCTCTTCCCAGGCTTCGCGCGCCGCCGCCTTCGCCGGGCTGCGCCCCTGCATCGGCCAGCCCTTCGGCAACGTCCAACGCTTGCGGCCGCGGCTGGTGATCAGCAGCACCTTCACCTTGCCGTCGCGCACGCGGTAGCACAGGGCCGCATATTGCACATGGGTGCGCTTGGGGAGGGTTCTGGTGCCCGGCGCGCGAGAGACGATATCCAGTGAAACGCCCATCCTGTTGTCCTGCTCGTTTTACGAAGAGGATGCGCTCATTTGGGGGATGCGTCCATATGTTGTGTCAGATCAGCGACAAGTTCTTCCGCGGATGCCTCCGGTTCGAGCAGCGCCCGCGCCGCGGCGCCGGCGCGCTGCTGGGCGGTTTCGTCCGAAAGCGCGAGCAGCGCGGTGGCAAGGCTCGTGGCATCCTCGATCTTCAGCGCCGCACCGGCCTCGTCGAGCAGGCGGAAGGGCACCCGGAAGTTGCGCACGTCGGGGCCGTGGATCAGCGCATCGCCGAAGGCCGCGGGTTCGTAGGGGGTGTGGCCGCCACGGTCGGTCAGCGTGCCGGCGATGAAGACCCGGCCCGCGAGGCGGTAGAACAGCGCCATCTCGCCCAGCGTGTCGGCGAGGTAGACATCGGCGCCGTGCGGCGTCTCGCCGAGGCTGCGGCGGGCGCAGCTCAGCCCCTGCGCGGCGGCGAGACGGGCGATCTGTTCGGCCCGGCGCGGGTGGCGGGGGGCGAGAATCAGCCGCAGGCCGGGCTCCTGCCTGCGCGCCTCGGCATGGGCGGCGAGCACGGTTTCGTCCTCGCCCTCGTGGGTGGAGGCGGCGAGCCAGGTGCTGGCGCGGGGAAACTCGGCCGCGAGCGCGGCGTCATGCTGTTCGGGCGGGGTGTAAAGCGCCTTGAGATCGACCACCGGCCCCTGCGCGCTCTTGGGCAGCCCGGCCTCGATGAAGCGGTCGCGCGAGTCGGGATCCTGTGCCGAGAGAAAGGCGACCCGGTGCAGTACCCGAGCCTGCAGCCCGCCGAACAGCCGCCAGCCCTTGGCGGTGCCTTCGGTCAGCCGTCCTCCGAGCACCAGAACCGGGCCGGGGCAGGTCAGCAGCCGGTTCGGCCAGATCTCGGATTCCATGGTGATGTGGCTGGTCACGTTCCAGCGTCGGTGTATGCGTTTCGAGGCCCGGGCCAGGTCGAGCGGCGCCAGTCGCGCGCAGAGTCCCCAGCTTTCCGCCAGCGCGACGCCCGACTCGGAGTTGCAGGTGACCAGCAGCTTCATCCCGGGCCGCGCCGCGCGCAGCGCCTCGATCACCGGCTTGGCCGAGGCCAGTTCGCCGTTCGAGGCGGCGTGCAGCCAGACATGCGCGCCGGGATTCGCCCGGCTCCGCCCGAGTCGTGCGCGCAGGGCGTCCCAGTCACGCCGGAGCGCGGCGCGGGCCAGCACAACGGCCGCGAAAAGGGACAGGAGCAAGCGGTAGCGCAGCATTGGCGGAGCGGTATCCTCAGGGCATGATCGTCATACGATAAAGGGCACTTAGGCCGAAGGGCCAAGCGCCGCAACACTCTGGACCGGTAATAGCACAATGCTGCCGGACCCTTGATATATAAGGAGGTATTTCCGAGGAGGGAAAGTGGTGGGCGACCCTGGAATCGAACCAGGCGTGCGTCTCCGCGAGGGAGTTACAGTCCCCTGCCACACCTTGCGGCCTGTCGCCCACTTTCCGCCAGTCTCTGGCGTCCTCCGCCGTATGACCGGCGTCGTGGGGCGCTGACTACAAGCACTCAAAAGGGTCGTCAACAGGAAAATATCTTGCAGCGCGTCACCGGGCGATGCAGAGACCGAAGCTCAGGAAAAAAGGACGCGTACCATGGTCAAGAAACCGAAATGGGTGGTCGAGAAGGAACAGGCGAAGAAGGCCAAGGCGGCCGAGACCGTCTGGCTGTTCGGCCTGCATGCGGTGCGCGATGCGCTGATGAACCCCAAGCGCGAGAAACTGCGCTTGATCCTGACTCTGAACGCGAAATCCAAGCTCGAGGATGCGCTGGAGGTCGGGGGAATCGAGCCCGAGATCCACGATCCGCGCAAGTTCGGCGCGCCGCTCGACCCGCAGTCCGTGCACCAGGGCGCGGCGCTGGAAGTGAAGCCGCTGAACTGGGGCCGACTCGAGGATGTGGCGCTTGGCGACGGGGAAACGCCGCCCCGTCTTGTGCTGCTCGACCGGGTCACCGATCCGCATAACGTCGGGGCAATCCTGCGCTCGGCCGAGGTTTTCGGTGCGCAGGCGGTGATCGGCACGCTGCACCACTCGGCGCCGGAGACCGGGGCGCTGGCGAAAACCGCCTCGGGGGCGCTCGAGCGCCAGCCCTACCTGCGCGAGCGCAACCTCGCCGACACGATCGTCGCGCTGCAGGGTATGGGCTATGTCGTCTTCGGTCTCGACGGCGAGGCCGAGGTCAGCATCGACGCGGCGATGGAGGGCAGGCGCGACCGCGCCGTGGCGCTTGTGCTGGGGGCCGAGGGGCCGGGGCTGCGTCAGCGCACCAAGGAAACCGTCGACCAGCTGGTGAAGATCGACTTCGCGCGCGGCTTCGGCTCGCTCAACGTGTCGAACGCGGCGGCCGTGGCGCTCTACGCAGCGCGCCCCTGAGGGTTGGCAGGCGCGGGCCGTGCTTGCAGCTCGGCGCCCGCGCGCCCATATCGGACGCATGGTCCAGACGATTGCCACCTGTTGCTACTGCGGAAGCCGCACCGCCCTTGCGCTCAATGGCACGCAGCGCCACGAGCTTGCCTGCGCCTCCTGCGGGGCGCCGCTGCGCCAGTTGAAGAACCTCAAGTCCGAGACCGGGCGCGGCGCGACCGGCCCCGCCCCGGCGCAGGGGCGCGCCCAGGGCGGGTCAAGGGGGATGCCGGGCGCCGCACCGTACCCCTCGAAACTGCATCGCAAGGCGGAGAAGGCGGCGCGCAAGGCGGCCAGGAAATCCTACAAGAAACGCAAGTCGCCCGCCCGCAAGGCGGCGAAGGGCCTTTTCGATCTGCTCGAGGACATCTTCGACTGACGGGAACTCCCTTGTCGCGCACAGGGTATCGCACCGCTCCGCACAAAACCGGCCTAGTCTTTCCGGCCCTCCTGCCGTATTTGGCGGGGGACGAAGTGCGAGGCGATATGGCGGACTACGAGAACCCAGGACCGGTTGAAGAAAACTGGAAAGACGCGATTTCCTCGGTCGAGGAGATCATCGAGGACGCGCGGAACGGGCGGATGTTCATCCTCGTCGACCACGAGGACCGCGAGAACGAGGGTGACCTCGTGATCCCGGCGCAATGGGCGACCCCCGACGCGATCAACTTCATGGCGACGCATGGCCGCGGGCTGATCTGCCTGTCGATGACCTCGAAGCGCATCGACGAGCTTGGCCTGCACCTGATGTCGGTCAACAATTCCTCGCGCCACGAGACGGCCTTCACCATCTCGATCGAGGCGCGCGAGGGCGTGACCACCGGCATCTCGGCCGCCGACCGCGCCAAGACCGTGGCCGTGGCCATCGATGCCTCGAAGGGGGCCGCCGACATCGCGACGCCGGGCCATGTCTTCCCGCTGCGCGCCAAGGACGGCGGCGTGCTGGTGCGTGCCGGCCATACCGAGGCCGCGGTGGATGTCTCGCGGCTCGCCGGGCTCAACCCCGCAGGGGTGATCTGCGAGATCATGAACGAGGACGGCACCATGTCGCGCCTGCCCGAGCTGGTGGCCTTCGCCCAGAAGCACGGGCTGAAGATCGGCACGATCTCTGATCTGATCGCCTACCGCCGCCGCCACGACAACCTCGTGCGCGTGCGCTCCGAGGAGGTGGTGCACTCGGAGTTCGGCGGCGACTGGAACATGCGGATCTACACCGACCAGTCCCACGGCGACGAGCATATCGTGCTGACCAAGGGCGATATTTCCGGCGAGGAGCCGGTGCTGGTGCGGATGCACGCGCTCGACCCGATGCTCGACATCATCGGCACCGGCCACGCGGGCCGCTCGGACGAGTTCCGCGCCTCGATGCAGGCGGTGGCTGAGGCGGGGCGCGGCGTGGTCGTGCTGCTGCGCGACACCTCGATGAAGCTGGAGTTGCACGATGACGTCTCTCCGCGCACCCTGCGTCAATACGGGCTCGGCGCGCAGATTCTCTCGTCGCTCGGCCTGTCGAAGATGGTGCTGCTGACCAATTCGCCCACCCCGCGCGTCGTGGGGCTCGAGGCCTACGGGCTCGAGATCGTGGGCACCCGCAAGATCGGAGAGTGACGATGGCCTCGAGCGAAACCCACTACACCCTGCCGCGCGCCGAGTTCGACAAGCCGGCGAAGATCCTCATTGTCGTCGCGCCCTACTACAAGGATATCGCCGACGAGCTGATCGCCGGTGCCATCGCCGAGATCGAGGCGGCGGGCGGCTTCCACGAGATCGTCGAGGTGCCCGGCGCGCTGGAAGTGCCGACCGCCATCGGCATTGCCGAGCGCATGTCGAACTTCGATGGCTACGTGGCGCTCGGCTGCGTGATCCGCGGCGAGACCACCCATTACGAGACCGTCTGCAACGACAGCTCGCGCGGGCTGACGCTGCTCGGCCTGCAGGGGCTGTGCATCGGCAACGGCATCCTCACGGTGGAGAACTACGAGCAGGCCCGCGTGCGTGCCGAATCGGCGGGTCAGAACAAGGGCGGCGGTGCCGCGGCTGCGGCCTTGCATCTTGTCGCGCTGGCCCGTAGGTGGGGCGGCGCCCGCAAGGGGGTGGGATTCGTGCCCGCCCAGGATGAGTACCAGATCGCGGGCGCTTCCAAAGGAAAGCATAGCGCATGACGACCCCGGTCCCTCCCTCCGGCAATCAGAAACGCCGTATGAAATCCGCATCCCGGCTTTACGCCGTGCAGGCGCTCTACCAGATGGAGCTTTCCGGCACGACGGCGGAGAAGACGATGCGTGAATTCCTCGATTTCCGCTTCGGCGCGGAGGTCGAAGAGGGCGTGGAGCTGGTGGACGGGGACGTGGATCTCTTCGGCAAGATCGTCGGCGAGGCGGTCAACTGGCAGGCAAAGATCGACCAGATGACCGACCGCGCGCTGGTGGCGAAATGGCCGATCGACCGCATCGACCCGATCCTGCGCGCGCTGTTCCGTGCCGCCGGGGCCGAGCTTGTGGCGCTCGACACGCCGCCGAAGGTGGTGATCACCGAGTTCATCGACGTCGCCCGTGCCTTCTTCAACGAGGGCCGCGAGGTGCAGTTCGTCAATGCGATCCTCGATCACATGGCGCGCGAGGCGAAACCCGAGTCGTTCTGAGCCCGGGCCGGGGAGGGGGCGCTGCCCCGCCGCGATTCCCCCGGCGCATTGGGAGAAAGATGAAGGCCGGTGCCCCGAGGGGCGCCGGCCTTTTGCTTGGCTGCCCCTCGGCTGAAGATGGCTGGGGCCGTTGCGAGATGCGATGTCCTCGCGGAAGCGGCGCTTGCGTTTCGCTCGTGCATCCCTACATTTGAATGTGACGGAGCGGAAATCTTCGCGGGTCTTGCGCTTTCATGCGCGTCCGCTACGCTCGGTCACCACGATGAAGGAGAGAGTCACATGCCGAAACTCGTCCGCCTCTACATCACCCAATGCGCGATCGGCTTCGGCCTGTCGGCGGGGTTCGTGGCGCTGCTGCTGTGGCAGAACGTCGCCAACCTGCAGCACTTGGTGACCCATACCGACGTCGGGATGCTGGCGGTGTTTCTCCTGTGGCTCTTCAATGGTCTGGTGTTTGCCGGGGCGCAGTTCGCGATGACCGTGATGCGCATGTCCGGCGATCTCGGCCGCCCCTCGGGTGGCAAGCGCATGGCGCTGGAGCCGATGCCGATCCGCATCCCCGTGGAGCAGAAGCCGCGCCGCCTGCTCTGAGCCCGTACCGTCGGAGTACGGCCAGTCCGAAAGCGAATCGAAGCGCCTCCTCGCGGGGCGCTTTTTTTGTGGCCGAGGTTCATGGCAGAACATCGCCCGCAGGTGCGCGGGCGCGCGGCCGTTCAAACATGTCGGGGGAAAGTGGCGGGAACCGGTCCTTCCGTGGGGTTATCTCATTCCCGAGGACCTGTATATACAGGTGGGCGTCAGGTAACCGGACCAGGGCCCGGACAGAGCCAACTCCCTCGGAATTGCTTAAGGCCACCGGAATGCAACCATGCACGCAAAGGTCAGAACCCGCCTGAGCCGGAGATAGTGGCAGCAGGGCCCGCCGACAAGGGCCAAGGCGCCGACTGTCAGCTTTCCTCCGTCACGAAATTGTAACGGGTCAGCTCCTCGGGCAGCAGGATGTAGATCTGGTCGGCGGGCGTGGCGAGCGCGGGGCGCAGGACCATGGGGTCGATGCCCATCTCCGAGAGGTATTCCATCACCTCGCCCTGGCCGCGCTGGATCTGCTCGACCGCGACGAAGGCGGGCAGGATCGTGCTTTCGCCGAAGTAATGCTGGTGCACGCCGACCGAGGCGCCCTCAGCGATCTCTCGGCGCGTGCCCGAGGCCAGCAAGTAGGGGCAGGCGGAGTAGCAGAACTCGCCCTCCAGCATCCGCGTCTCGAGGCCCATCTGCCGCACGTGCCGCCCGATGGCCAGCGCGTCGGGCACCGAGCCGCCGGGGCTTTGCAGGATCAGCGACTCGAGCGGCGCGGCCTCGTCGAGCGCGGTGATGATCCGCTCGGCGTCGCCCTCGGCGATGGTGCCTTCGAGCCGCCAGGTCGCGCCGTCGCTTCGGGTCAGCGCCAGCCGGTCCGGCAGCTTGCCGGGGTCGCGCGCCGGCGAGAGCGGCGGGCGGTCGCGGCCCGGTGCGAAGGTGCGGCGCTGGTCCCCGGGCTGCACCGGCTGCGTCAGCCGCGGGGCCGATGGGCCGAAGCGGGGCAGGGAAAAGTCGCTGCTGGTCAGGTCGCCCCAAACGAGGAAACCGCCGAGCGCGATCTGCAGCACCAGCGCGCCGGTCAGGGCGCGGGCGACGGTCAGGTGCCTCATGGCGTGCGCCCGGTGAAGCGGGAGACCTCGGGGGTCTCCTCCGTGGCCGGGGCCGGCGCGGATGCCGGGGCAGGGGGTGCAGGGTGCAGCGTGGTCTCGACATCGCGCATGGCGTGCAGCGCGGCGCGCAGCTCGGCGAGGGTCAGCGTGTCCTCGATCTCGGCGCCCTCGCGCCCGTGGCGGATCGCGCCATGGGTGACGGCGAGAATCAGCACAAGCACCGCAGGCAGCAGGTCGATGGCGATGGCCCCGGCCCAGGAGGGCACGAAGTTGCGGGCGTACATGATGACCGCGTCGGCGGCGGAGACCGGCGTGTAGGTGACCTCGGCAGCGGGCTGCAGCGCCAGCACATTCTGCGCGGCGCGCTCCAGCGTGGTCGCGCGCTGGCCGAGCACTTCCAGCACCGAGGTGATCGTCGCCGCCTGGTTGCCGCGGTCGGCGTCGCTCTGGCCGTCGAGCTCCGGCAGCACCACCGAGGCGGCCAGATCCTGCGCGGCGCGCTCGACCAGCGGTGCGACCGAGAGCTGGCGGAGTTGCGCGATGAGGCCCTGCAGCTCCACCGCGGCCTCGGAGAATTCCACCGAGCGCGGCTCCACCGGACCGGGCTCGACGGTCAGCGCGCGCATGCGCGACAGGATGGCGTTGCCCTGGGCGAAGGCGCTGTCGACCAGCGGCGTCTGCTCGGCGATCTGCGCCTCGAGCGCCGACAGTTCCGCCGCCTTTTGCCGCAGTACCCGGAACACGGCGCCGCGCCCGGCGAGGCCGGAGAGCGAGCCCTGCGCCTCCTGCTCGGAAAGATCCTCGAAGCTCTGCCGCACCCGTGCCACGTCGCGCTCGAGCGACTGGCCGGTGAGGGCGATCTCATGGGTGCGCTCCAGCGCGCCCTGGTAGTCCTGCACGGTCTTGGCGAGGTGCTGCTCGACCGCAGCCGAACCCGCCAGCGCCGCTGCATTGAGCCAGGAGGACATGGCGATGATCGCCAGCGAGCCGAGGCCCATGGCCGCCAGCAGCCCGACTCGCGAGCGGGTCGAGCGCATCGCCGGGAACAGCCGCATCAGGTAGGACCAGAAGACGAAGATGCCCACCGAGACCGCCACCGAATAGGCGATGGCGGCAAAGACGGTGAAGGCGCCGCCCTCTTCGAGCAGCGACGACACCCCGAGATAGGTGTAGATGCCCGAGGCCACCGAGAGCACGCCGAGCGCCGTGCCCGAGAAGGTGTCGAGCCAGCCGAGGTGGGATTCGAGCTCGCGCGCGTGGCGGATGCCACGGGTCTTCGACTGGGCGGAGCGGGTGTCGTCGGTCTCGGCCTGCGCGGCGTCGGTCCGGGCGTCTGTCATGGGCGGGGCCTCCTGCAACCATTTGACAGGAAATAGGCGCTGCGGCGGCGCAAAAAAGAGTGAGCGGCCTGCGGCTTGTCTTTGTTCACCTATTGTTCATACTGGGTGCATGAGCATGCTGAGCGAAACCCCGATGATGCCCGGCCAGTTGCTGGCGCGCGGCGTCTGCCGTCACCTGGCCAGCCTCGGCTTCGCGCCGGTCGAGGAATTCGTGCCCGAACGCGGCCGCCGGGTCGACGTCATGGCGCTGGGGCCGAAGGGCGAGATCTGGGTGGTCGAGTGCAAGAGCAGCCGTGCCGACTTCATGTCGGACGGCAAGTGGCAGGGCTATCTGGATTGGTGCGACCGCTATTTCTGGGCGGTGGACGAGGCGTTTCCGACCGATCTTCTGCCCGAGGGCACCGGGCTGATCATCGCCGATGCCTATGACGCCGAGATCCTGCGCATGGCGCCCGAGGCGAAGCTCAGCGGCGCGCGGCGCAACGCGCTGATCCGGCGCTTTGCCACCCATGCGGCGCGGCGGCTGCACGCGTTGAGGGACCCCGAGGCGCGGCTCGACGCCTGGGGGTGAGGTCTGGACTTGTCAGCAGGGCAGGCGGCTCAGCGCTTGACCTTGCGCGCGGTTGCGGCGGCGGCGCGCAGTTCCTCGGCGATTTCCTCGGCTTCTTCAGGATCGAAATCCATCGGGATCTCGAGGTCGCCGGCGTAGATGTAGAGACGCACCATGCCCTGATCGGTCGGGCCGATCTGCAGGTTGGCTTCGATGTCGCGTTCGGTGTTGATCCCCATGATCGTCCCCATGAAACTGGAATTGCGCGGGCTTAGACCCGTGGCGGATATATTGCAAGCGAGGGGGCCGGGATGTCCATGTTGCAGACGGCAGGGGAGACCATCGAGCTGAGGCCCTACGGTCCCGGGGACCGGGACTGGCTGGTGCGCCAGCACGCCGAGCTTTACGCCCGCGACGAGGGGTTTGACGACAGCTTCGGCCCGCTGGTGGAGAGCATCCTGCGGGATTTCGAGGCGAAGCATGACCCGGTGCGCGAACGCGGCTGGATCGCCTGGGAGGGCGGGGATCGGCTCGGCAGCATCTTCTGCGTCGATGCGGGGAGGCGGGAGGGGCAGGCGCTGGCAAAGCTGCGGCTCTTCCTGCTGCTGCCGGAGGCGCGGGGCCGGGGGCTGGGGCAGCGCCTGCTGGGTGCCTGCATGGGATTCGCGCGTAACGTGGGGTACACCCGCATGACGCTCTGGACCCACGAAAGCCACCGCGCCGCCTGCGCGCTCTACGCCAAGAACGGGTTTTCCCTTGTGTCCTCGGTACCTGTGACCAGCTTCGGGGTGGCTCTGGTCGAGCAGCACTGGGAGCGTGCAATTTAACTCAGGATTGGGGCTTGCAATCGAAAATGGCTGGCGTTATTCCCCCCGAGCGTGCCGCCTTAGCTCAGTAGGTTAGAGCGCTTGATTGTGGATCAAGAGGTCTCCCGTTCGAACCGGGAAGGCGGTACCATCTTCCCCCCCTCCGTAGGACTATGGCAGCGGTCACTAGGTGATCTGTGTCGTTCCGTTTCGCGACGGGACTCTTTCGCATCGCTTGTGGGCAAATTCGGAGTGTGGGGCTCTGCCCCGTCCGCGCCTGCGCGCGGACGCCCCAGGAATATTTCTGTCTAGACGAAGAATCTCTGGCGGTGCCGATCAGTCGGCGGGGGTGATCTCGATGGTCTGGCGCAGTTCCTGCGTTGCGCGGTCGAAGATCAGGATCCGGTCGTCGGTGGTGACCACGGCGTACCAGTCGGCCCCCTGGGTGAAGGCCGAGGCCGTGGCGCCCGACGGCAGGGTGATCTCGGCGGGCAGCGGCGCGGGCGGTTTTGTCGCCGCGGTGAAGCGGATGACAATCAATGCCACAATGGCTACAAGCCCTGCGATCATCACAGCCGTGAGCACGGTGACCAGCCGGCGCAGGAAGCGCAGGTTGGCCGGTTCGGGCAGGATTTCGGGATCTTCAGGAGTATTGGACATGGAGCAGCCTCTGCGCGTCGTCATCGGGGAAGCCCCGCCGCCGCGTCTTGATAAGGCGCTGGCACGCGATGTGCCAGAGGAAGCCGCGCTCTCGCGCACCCGCCTCGCGAAACTCATCGCGGAGGGCGCGGTGACGCGGGCGGGCGAGGTGCTCTCGGATCCCAAGGCCAAGGTCGAGGAGGGCGACGTGGTGGAGATCTCCGTGCCGCAGGCCGAGGAGAGCCACATCGGCCCCGAGGACATTCCGCTCGACATCGTCTGGGAGGATGACGACCTTGTGGTGGTCAACAAGCCCGCGGGCATGGTGGTGCACCCGGCGCCCGGCACGCCCACGGGCACGCTGGTCAATGCGCTGCTGTTCCATTTCGGCGATGCGCTCTCGGGCGTCGGCGGGATGAAGCGGCCGGGCATCGTGCACCGGATCGACAAGGACACCTCGGGGCTGCTGGTGGTCGCCAAGTCTGATCGGGCGCACCACGGGCTCGCGGCGCAGTTCGAAAAGCATACAGCCGAGCGCGCCTACCTGGCGCTGGTGCACGGCGTGCCCTCGACCGCCGATCCGCGGCTGCGCGGTGTGAAGGGCGTGTCGGTGGAGCCGGGCGAGGTGATCCGCATCCAGTCGGGCCTCGCGCGGCACAAGACCGACCGGCAGAAGCAGGCGGTCTATTTCGACGGGCAGGGCCGCCATGCGACGACGCGGGCCCGGGTGCTGGAAACCTTCGGCACCCCGCCGGCGCTGGCGCTGGTGGAATGCCGGCTTGAGACCGGGCGGACCCACCAGATCCGCGTGCACATGGCGCATGCCGGCTACGGGCTGATCGGCGATCCGGTCTACGGCGGGCGCCGCAAGATCGCCGCCAAGGCGCTGCCGCCGCAGGTGGTGGAGCAGGTTGGGCGCTTCGACCGGCAGGCGCTGCATGCGGCGCTGCTGGGGTTCGAGCACCCGGTGACCGGCGAACATCTGCGCTTCGAGGCGGACCTGCCGGAGGACATGGCGCAGCTGCTGCGGAGCCTGCGCGGCGAGTGACATATCCTTCGCATCTGCGTGAGATCGGCGAAATCCGGATCCGGGCGACGGGAGTCTGCGTTAAACACGTGAAAACCTTGAACACCCCATGCTGCATATCCGCACGCAAGGGATTCTTGTAATCCACCGAGGGTCCGCCCATATTGGATGTTAACCCTCATAACATCGGAGGAAGGGGCACGTGAGCAACTACGCGAATCTGCCGGCGCCGTCGCCGGAAGCCGGCCTCAGCCGTTACCTGCAGGAGATCCGGAAGTTCCCGCTGCTGGAGCCGGAAGAAGAATACATGCTGGCCAAGCGCTGGGTCGAGGAGCAGGACGCCGAGTCGGCCCACAAGATGGTCACCAGCCACCTGCGTCTCGCGGCGAAGATCGCCATGGGCTACCGGGGCTACGGCCTGCCGCAGGCCGAGGTCATCTCGGAGGCGAACGTCGGCCTGATGCAGGCGGTGAAACGCTTTGATCCCGAGAAGGGCTTCCGCCTCGCCACCTATGCCATGTGGTGGATCCGGGCCTCGATCCAGGAATACATCCTGCGGTCCTGGAGCTTGGTGAAGCTCGGCACCACCTCGGCGCAGAAGAAGCTGTTCTTCAACCTGCGCAAGGCGAAGAACCGCATCGGCGCGCTGGAAGAGGGCGACCTGCGGCCCGAGCATGTCGAGAAGATCGCCACCGACCTTGGCGTGTCCGAGGACGAGGTGATCTCGATGAACCGGCGCCTGTCGGGTGGCGACGCCTCGCTCAATGCCACGGTCGGCTCCGAAGGCGAAGGGACCATGCAGTGGCAGGACTGGCTCGAGGACGAGGATGCGGACCAGGCCTCCGACTATGCGGAGCGTGACGAGCTGACCGCGCGCCGGGCGCTTCTGGCGCAGGCGATGGATGTGCTGAATGACCGCGAGAAGGACATCCTCACCCAGCGCCGTCTCGCCGAGCAGGCGGTGACGCTCGAGGAGTTGTCGGGCATCTACGACGTCAGCCGTGAACGTATCCGGCAGATCGAGGTGCGCGCCTTCGAGAAACTGCAGAAGCGCATGCGCGAGCTTGCCGCAGAGCAGGGGATGCTGGGCGAGGCCTGATCCCCGCGCTGGACACTACGGACGCCTGCCCCCTCGGGGCAGGCGTTTCGCTTGCGGGTGTCTCGTGACGCGCTACCATCCGCGGCGACACAGCAAGGGAAGAGACCATGGCCGACCACGTCAGATGGGGCATCCTCGGCGCCGCCAATTTCGCGAAGAACCACATGGGCCCGGCGATCCACGCCGCTCGCGGTGGCGCGCTGAGCGCCATTGCGACCTCGAGGGCGGAGAAGGCCGCGGATTTCGCCGCCTTCGCCCCCGGTCTGAAGGTGCACGAGAACTACGAGGCGCTGCTGGCTGACCCGGAGATCGACGCGGTCTACATCCCGCTGCCCAACAGCCTGCACGTCGAATGGACGCGCAAGGCCGCCGAAGCGGGCAAGCACGTGCTGTGCGAGAAGCCCATCGCGATGAAGGCCGAAGAGATCGACGAGCTGATCGCGGTGCGCCAATCCTCCGGCAAGCTGGTGGCCGAGGCCTGGATGGTCGCGCATCACCCGCAGTTCGCCAAGGCGCGCGAGCTGTTGCAGGCGGGCGAGATCGGGGATCTGGTTCGGGTCGACAGCAGCCACAGCTTTTACAACGATGACCTCGGCAATATCCGCAACCAGGCCGCGGTCGGTGGCGGCGCGCTGCGCGATATCGGCGTCTATGCCTTCGGCTCGATCCGGCTGATCACCGGGCAGGAGCCGGGCGAGATCCTCGCCGCCGAGATCGATTGGCAGAACGAGGTGGATGCCTCGGCGCATGTCATGGCGCGCTTCCCGGGCTTCATCTACACCGGTCGCGTGTCGACCCGTGCTGCCCCCTGGCAGGAGATCGTGCTGCATGGCACCAAGGCGGTGATGCGCCTGCCGGTGCCGTTCAACGTGCAGGTCTTCGGTCAGGCAGAGCTGCATCTGCACGGGCCGGGGCTCGAGACGCGGGTTTGGCGCTGGCCCGCCGAGAATCACTACGTACTGCAGGTCGAGGCGTTCAATGCCACGGTGAAGGGCGAGGCCGACTACCCGCTGCCCCTGGAGTTCTGCCGCGGGACCCAGAAGTTCGTCGACCGTATCTTCGCCGCGTCGCCGCAGGGGTGATGCTGCGCAGCATGTTGCAGCATTTGCCGGGCCGCGGCGCAGCAAATTCCGGCCGCGCGCCCGGCAAGTGCCAGTGAAACTGATGCTTTTCTTTTTTTCTGCACTCGCATAGGCTTTTCTCCAGCTCTTCGTGGAGGGAGGCACTGTCGTGGCCGACAAGGAAAAACCGCTGCTGATCAAGCGCTATGCGAGCCGGCGGCTCTACAATACCGAGACCAGCGACTACGTGACGCTCGAGGATATCTCGGGTTTCATCCGGGACGGGCGCGACGTGCAGATCGTCGATCTCAAGTCGGGCGATGACCTGACCCGTCAGTACCTGCTGCAGATCGTCGCCGAGCACGAGAGCCGCGGCGAGAGCGTTCTGCCGATCAACGTGCTGACCGACCTCGTGCGCAGCTACACCACGCAGGCCACTTCGGCGGTGCCGCAGTTCCTGGCGGCGAGCTTCGAGATGTTCCGCGAGAGCCAGAGCAAATGGGCCGACAGCATGAGCCAGATGAACCCCATGATGCCGAAGATACCGGGGCTCGAGGCGATGCAGGCGCAGCAGGAAGCCTTTCTCAAGGCGATGACCGGCAACGTCGGCGCGAACTGGTCCGGACCCGGCAAGGAAGAGCCGGCGGCCGAGAGCGAGGAAGACCTCGCGGCGATAAAGAAGCAGCTCGCCGAATTGCAGCAGAAGCTCTCGAAAATGGACAAGTGACGCGGCGGGCCCTTCGGGGCCCGATGTGTTTCCGGCAGGTGCGGGCCGAAGGGGTCTCGCTTCCGTAGAGTGGTCTTCGCTTTGCGCAGGATCCGGATTTCCCATGCCCGCGGCTTGCGGCTATGGAAGGCCATGAGCACCGCACCCTCCCTCCGCATCGACCGCCTCTCGGCCCTGCTGCTGCTCGCGCTGGCCGCGCTCTGGGGCAGCACCTTCCTCTTTGCCGAGATCGCCCTGACCGAACTCAGCCCGATGCAGGTGACGCTGCACCGAGTGGTGATCGCCGCGGTGGCGCTTTGGCTGGTGCTGCGGCTGCGCGGGCTGAAGGTGCCGCGATCGGCGCGGCTCTGGGGCGCCTACCTGGTGATGGGCGGGCTCAACAACGCGCTGCCCTTCACGCTGATCTTCTGGGGCCAGACCCATATCGAGAGCGGGCTTGCGGCGATCCTCAACGCCTCGACCGGCGTTCTGGGCGCGGTGGTGGCCGGGCTGTTGCTGCGCGACGAGCGGTTGAGCTGGCGCAAGCTGGCCGGGGCGGCGCTCGGTCTGGCCGGTGTGGCGGTGGTGATCGGGCCGGACCGGCTGACCACGCTCGATCCGCGCAACCTCGGGCAGGGGGCGGTGCTGCTGGCGGCGCTGAGCTATTCGCTGGCCAGCGTCTGGGGCAAGCTGCGCCTCGCCGGGCAGCCGCCGCTGGCCAATGCCTTCGGCATGCTGGCGGGCAGCGCGGCGATCATGCTGCCGCTGGTGATCTGGCAGGACGGGGTGCCGGCGCTCGATTACGCGCCGCGGGTCTGGGCCGTGCTGCTGGGGTTGTCGCTGCTGGCGACCGCGCTGGCCTTCATCCTCTACTTCGCCATTCTCGCCCGCGCGGGGGCGGCGAACCTGATGCTGGTGACGCTGCTGATCCCGCCCTTCGCCATCGTCTTCGGGCGCATCTTCCTCGGCGAGCAACTTCCGGCGGGAGTCTACCTCGGCCTCGGCATCATCGCCGCCGGATTGGTGGTGACCGACGGGCGGCTGCTGGCACGTCTGCGCCGCAGGCCGCCCGCCGCGTCACCGTCGAAGGCTCAGGTGCCGTAGGCGCGCAGCGGTCCCATGACGCTGTCGGCGGCGCTCACGAGAACCTCGGCCACCGCCTCGCATTCGGCGAGGGTGAGCCGGGCGGGCAGGCGGGTGTCGCAGGCGCGCTCGAGCATGGCACGGGTGCGCGGCAACTCGGGCAGATCGTCGAGGAACTGCCAGTTCCAAAAGGCGCGGGCATTGTCGGTCGACAGCCCGAAGAGCTGCACCTTCACGCCGCCCGCCTCGGCCGCGGCGATGAAGGCGCGCATGTCCTCGGCGCTCATCCCGGCGAGGTTGAACTGCAGCGAATCCGGTGCGCGCTCTTCCGGCGCCAGCTTGTCCGGCACCTCGATCCAGGGCGAGCGGTTCAGGATCGCCGCCACGTGGTCGTGGTTGCGGCGCCCGTCGCGCACCCGGCGCGCGACATGGGCCAGTTGCGGGCGGATCACCGCGGCAGCGAGGTTCGACAGGCGCAGGTTGTAGAGCGGCAGGCGGTTCTGCCAGCGGGCAAAGGCCTCTTCCAGCTCGGAGGTATTGTCGCCCGGCGCCATGTGCTTGCGCCAATTGTGCTCGTAGGCGCCCGAGAGGATCACCGCTCGCGCCACCAGTTCGGCGTCGTCGGTGATCAGGATGCCGCCTTCACCGGCGTTGACCAGCTTGTAGCTCTGGAACGAGAAGCAGCCGACCCGGCCCAGCGTGCCGATGTTGCGCCCCGCCCATTTGGTGCCGAGCGAATGCGCCGCGTCCTCGATCACCGGCAGGCCGCGGGCGTCGCAGAGCGCCAGGATCGCGTCCATGTCGGAGGTGTGGCCGCGCATGTGGCTGACGATCACTGCGCTGACGCCGTCCAGCTTGGCCTCGAAATCGGCCATGTCGATGCGGTAGTTCTCGCCGACCTCGCAGAGCACCGGCACGCAATCCGCATGCACGATCGAGGAGGGCACCGCGGCAAAGGTGAAGCCGGGGATCAGCACCTTCGCGCCGCGCGGCAGATCCAGCGCCTTCAGCGACAGGAAGAGCGCGGCGGAGCAGCTCGACACGGCCAGCGCGTATTTGCTGCCCAGCAGGGCGGCGAACTCGCGCTCGAGCAGGGCGACGGGCGCATCCTCGGGCGCGGTGTAGCGGAAGAGGTCGCCGGACAGCAGCAGGCGGTCGATCTCGGCGCGGGCCTCGGCCGGAATGGGCTCCGCATCATGCATGTTGGGAAGGCTGCTCATATCACTAAACCCAAATTGTTTCTTTGGAAAAACTTAAACACTGTAACTATGACAGCCAAGTGAAAAGGCCCCCCGACAGGAGGGCCTTGCGAAGACGTGAGCGGGTTCTCTCTCAGAAGCCGAGGCGATCGCGCAGCGCGTACCAGCTCATCGCCAGCGCCAGCAGCGGAGAGCGCAGCGCGGCGCCGCCGGGGAAGCCGGGCACCGGCAGCGCCGCCATGGCGTCGAACCCTGCGGATTGTCCGCGCACCGCCTCGGCCAGCAGCCGCCCGGCGTGCACCGCGGTGCCGACGCCGTGGCCGGAGTAGCCCGAGGCGGTCAGCACGTTGGGCGCGAGCCGGGCCAGCAGCGGCAGGCGCTTCATGGTGATCGCCAGCGTGCCGCCCCAGGCGTAGTCGATCTTCACGTCTTCGAGCTGGGGGAAGATCTCCAGCATCGGCTTGCGCACCAGCGCCTTGATGTCGCCGGGGAAGCGGTAGCCGTAGCTCTCGCCGCCGCCGAACAGCAACCGCCCGTCGTGGCTGAGCCGGAAGTAGTTCACCACGAACTTGGAATCCGCCACTGCGACGTCGCGGGTCAGCACCTCGCGGGTGCGCTCGCCGAGCGGCTCGGTGGCAACGACGAAGTTGTTGATCGGCATGACCTTGGCCGCGACTTTCGGTTCCAGCCCGCCGAGGTAGCCGTTGCAGGCGAAGATCACCTGGCCCGCGCGCAGCGTGCCGCTGCCGGTATGGATCAGCACCTCGCGGCCCTGCTCGACGCTTTCGACGTGGCTGGTCTCGTAGATGCGCGCCCCGGCGCCGGCGGCGGCCTTCGCCAGCCCCAGCGCGAAGCGCAGCGGGTGCAGATGCGCCGCGCCCATGTCGAGCACGCCGCCGCGGTAGTCGGGGGAGGGGCAGAGTGCGTGGAAGGCCTCGCGATCCAGCGTCTCGATCTCGTAGCCGTATGTCTCGCCCATGTGCTCGGCGTAGTGGTGCAGGTGCTGCACGTCGCTCTTGGACGAGCCGCACCAGGCGACGCCGTCGCGCAGGTAGCAGTCGATGTCATGCTCGGCGATCAGCGACCGGCACAGCGCCTTGGCCTCTTCGCCCAGGTCCCAGAGCACCCGGGCATTGGCCGCGCCGACCATCTTCTCGAGGCTGACCTGGTCCTGCCGCTGCCCCGAGCCGAGTTGCCCGCCGTTACGCCCCGAGGCGCCGAAGCCGACCCGGTGCGCCTCCAGGAGCGCCACGTCCAGCCCCGCCTCGGCGAGGTGCAGCGCCGCCGACAGGCCGGTGTAGCCGCCGCCGATGATGCAGACATCGGCCCGCGCCTCGCCCTCGAGCTTGGGGAAGGGCGGCAGCATGTCCGAGGTCGCGGCGTACCAGCTCTGCGGGTACTCCCCCCGGCGATCATTCGAGAACAGCAGGTCCATGCCGCGCCCCCTTCCTTCATTCGTCTAGACACAATTGTCCCGGGGGGCCGGGGACGGAGCCCCCGAAACCTCCTGCGGCCGGGTCCGCTCAGACGTTGAGCAGCAGGTGCTCACGTTCCCAGGGCGAGATCACCGCGAGGAACTCCTCGTACTCGGTGCGCTTCACGATCGAGTAGACGCGGGCGAATTCCGGCCCCAGCACCTCGTGCAGCTTGGTCGCCTCGTCGAAGATATCCAGCGCCTGGCCGAGCACGCGGGGGATGTCGCCCTCGCCCTCGTAGGCGTCGCCGCGGAACTGCTTCGACGGGCGCCGCTCCTCCATCAGCCCCAGATAGCCGCAGGCCAGCGAGGCGGCGATGCCGAGGTAGGGGTTGCAGTCCATCCCCGCGAGGCGGTTCTCGACCCGCCGCGCCGCCGGGCCCGAGATCGGGATGCGGATGCCGGTGGTGCGGTTGTCGCGGCCCCATTCGAGGTTGATCGGCGCGGCGCTGTCGCGCACGTAGCGGCGGTAGCTGTTGACGTAGGGCGCCAGCACCGCGATTGCCGCGGGCAGGTAGGCCTGAAGCCCGCCGATGAAGTGGAAGAAGGCGTCGGTCTCACCACCGGCCGGGCCGGAGAAGATGTTGCGGCCGGTCTCGATGTCCATCACCGAGTGATGGATGTGCATCGCCGAGCCGGGCTCGTCGGCGATCGGCTTGGCCATGAAGGTGGCAAAGCAGTCGTGGCGCAGCGCCGCCTCGCGGATCAGCCGCTTGAAGTAGAAGATCTCATCGGCGAGCTTCACCGGATCGCCGTGCTGCAGGTTGATCTCGAGCTGACCGGCGCCGCCTTCCTGGGTGATGCCGTCGATCTCGAATCCCTGCGCCTCGGCGAAGTCGTAGATGTCGTCGATCACCGGGCCGAACTCGTCGACCGCGGTCATCGAATAGGCCTGGCGGGCGGCGGCGGGGCGGCCCGAGCGGCCCATCATCGGCTTGATGTCCTTGGCCGGATCGACGTTGCGCGCCACCAGGAAGAATTCCATCTCGGGCGCCACGACGGGCTCCCAGCCCTGCTTGCGGTAGAGCTCGACGACGCGCTTCAGCACGTTGCGCGGCGCGGCGGGAACGGGCTCGCCCTTGCGGTCGAAGGCGTCGTGGATCACTTGCAGCGTCCAGTCCGCGGTCCAGGGCGCGGCGGTGGCGGTGCTCATGTCCGGGCGCAGGATCATGTCGCGCTCGATGAAGCCGACGTTCTCGTCCGCCGCCTCGCCCCAGTCGCCGGTGATGGTCTGGTAGAAGATCGACTCGGGCAGGTGGAAATAATCCTGACGGGCGAACTTCGAGGCCGGCACGGCCTTGCCGCGGGCAATGCCGGGCAGGTCGGCGATCACGCATTCGACCTCGTCGAGCCGCCGCCCTTCGAGATAGGCGGTGGCGGGTTGCGGAAGCTGGTTGGTCCAGTCCTCGGTCATGCGAGAGCCTTTTGCTTGAAGAAATGCGCGAATTGATCGGCGAGGGCGCGCTGGTCCAGCGGCGTGCCGAGCGCCTTGCCCGCGGCGTCGAGCCGGTCCTGCGGCACCACGCCTGGGCCGCGGGTCTCGAGCAGCGCGCGGGTGTAATCGTCATTGAATTCGGGGTGGGGCTGCACGGTGTAGGCGTGGCCCGGGTAGAGCAGGGCGGCGTAGTCGCAGAAGTCCGAGCTGGCCACGACCTCGGCGCCCTTCGGCAGCTCGGTGACCTGGTCCTGGTGCCAGGCGTTGATCACCTTTTGCTGCCCGTCCTTGAAGCGGTAGGTGGTCGGGCCGACGACCCAGCCGCCGGGGTGCTTCTCGACCTTGCCGCCGAGCGCCTGCGCGATGATCTGGTGGCCGAAGCACACGCCGATCAGCGGGCGACCCTGCGCGTAGATTTCGCGGATCAGCTGCTCGAGCGGCGGGATCCAGGGGTGGTCTTCATAGGCGCCGTGGCGCGAGCCGGTGATGAGCCAGCCGTCCGCCGCCTCGGCGCCTTCGGGGAACTCGCCGTTCACCACGGACCAGCTTTCGAAGTCGAAGCCGTAGCCGCCTAGGAGGCGGGCGAAGAAGGCGGGGTATTCACCGGTTTCGGCCGCGAGTTCCGCGGGGACGAGGCCGGTCTGCAGTATGCCGATTTTCATGAATCACACGTTGGTTTTTCTGGCCCGAAGGTAGGCTTGCCGCAGGCATGCGGCAAGCCGTGCGTCAGACCGTATCGAGATAGATCTCCACCTGTTCGAGCGGCGAGAGCTCGGCCATGTAGAGCTGCTCCTGGCGCTTGGTCAGGAGCAGGTTGCGGATCAGCTCCTGCGGCAGGATGCGCGGCATCATCTCGCTCGCCTCGAAGGCATCCATCGCCGATTCCCAGTCGGTCGGGATCAGCGGCAGGTCTTGCGCGTAGGCATTGCCGGTGATCGGCTCGGGCGGCTCCATCTCGTCCTCGATGCCGATCAGCGCCGCGCCGAGGATGGTGGCCATCAGCAGGTAGGGGTTCACGTCGCCGCCCGCCACGCGGTGCTCGATTCGGCGCGCCGCCGGGCTGCCCGAGGGCACGCGGATCGCGGCGGTGCGGTTCTCGTAGGCCCAGGAGATGCCGCAGGGGGCATGGTTCTCGGGGATCAGCCGCTCGTAGGAATTGAGGTGCGGCGCGAAGATCAGCGTGCTGTCGTGCATCGCGTTGACGCAGCCGCCGATGGCGTGGCGCAGCACCTCGGTGCCCTTCGGCCCGCCGTCGTCGAAGATGTTGTTGCCCTCTTCGTCCAGCACCGAGAAATGCATGTGCATCCCAGAGCCGGCGTAATCCTCGTAAGGTTTCGCCATGAATGATGCGGCGAAGCCGTGGCGGCGGGCCAGCCCCTTGAGCAGCATCTTGAAGAGCCAGGCATCGTCGGCCGCGCGCAGCGCGTCGTCCTGGTGCATCATGTTGATCTCGAACTGCCCGAGACCCGCCTCGGAGATGGCGGTGTCGGCGGGGATGTCCATGTCCTCGCAGGCGTCGTAGAGATCGGTGAAGAAGATGTCGAAGGTGTCGAGCGCGCGGATCGAGAGCACCTCGGCGGCCTTGCGGCGCTTGCCCGAGCGGGGCGAGACCGGCACCTGCAGCTTGCGGGTGCTGTCGTCGATCAGGAAGAACTCCATCTCCAGCGCCACGACCGGGGTCAGCCCGTGCTTCTTGTAGCGGCGGACCACCTGCGCCAGTGCGTGGCGGGGGTCGCCCTCGTAGGGCTTGCCGCCCTCGTGGAACATCCAGATCGGCAGCAGCGCGGTGGGGGCCTCGAGCCAGGGCATCGGCACGAAGCCGCGCTCGGTGGGCTTCAGCACGCCGTCGCGGTCGCCGGATTCGAAGACCAGCGGGCTGTCGTCGATGTCCTCGCCCCAGATGTCGAGGTTCAGCGCCGAGAACGGGAACCGGGTGCCGTCCTCGACGACCTTATGGGCGAAGCGCGAGGGGACGCGCTTGCCGCGCGGCTGGCCGTTGAGGTCGCATGCGGCCACACGGATGGTGCGGACCTGGGGGTTCTTGCGGAGCCAGGTTTTCGGGTCAGTCATTGTCTGTCCAAGAATTTGATCAAATTTAGCGTAGCGACTCGCATCGAGGCTGGCAAGCGGGGGCTTGGGAGAAGAAAGCGAGTATTTTGGGAAAGATGAAAGGCTGGGCGACGTTCCGCAAGCGCGCGGGCCGGCGGCTGTTGCAGCAGGCATAAAAAAGCCGGGCGCGCGCGGCGTCCGGCTTTCGGGTCTCTGTCGTCGCGGACCGCCTCAGCGCATCAGCAGCCGCGGGCGCACCCGCATCTTCTGGCGGCGCTCCTTCGGCAGGTGCCGGTTCAGCCGCCTGTTGATCAGCCCGAAGAGTCCCACCACGCAGAGCGTCAGCAGGATGAAATACCCCGCGAGGATCGGGTAGGGGACGAAGGGGTTGAACGTCTTGTCGGCGAAATAGTTGGCGTAATAGAGCGCGTCGCCGCGTTGCTGCCAGGCCGGGAAGCCGGAGAAGAACACCAGCGTCGTGGCGTGGAAGAGGAAGATCGCCTCGTTGGTATAGGCGGGCCAGGCCAGCCGCAGCATGGTCGGCCAGACGATCTTCTTGAAACGGGGCCAGCCCGAGAAACCATAGGCATCCGCCGCCTCGATATCGCCCTTGGGGACCGAGAGCAGCGCCCCGTAGAAGATCTCGCCGGTGTAGGCGGCGGTGTTGAGAAACAGCACCAGCGCCGCGCCCAGCCAAGCCGATGTCAGCGGGTCGAAGGCCGAGGAGACGCCCTTGAGGCTGAGGAACAGGAAGTAGGCGAAGAAGAACTGGATGAAGAGCGGCGAGCCGCGGAACACGAAGATCACCCATTCCGCCAGCTTGCGCAGCGGCGTGATCTTCGACGCCTTGCCGACCGCCAGCGCGGTGGCGAGGAAGAAGCCGGTGACCAGCGCAACGATGCCGAAGTAGATGTTCCACAGCATCCCCGAGCCGATCAGCGTGAACTGCTGACACAGGGTGAAGTTGTCGCGCGGCAGCAGCCGCTCGCCGATGCCGATCGAGCGCAGCCCGTAGTCCGCGATGGTCTCCCAGCAGCTCATGACGCCTTCCTCTGCGCTTCGCCGCCCATGGTGGCCTGCCCATGGGTGAGCCGTTTCATGATCCGGCCCAGCACGATTTCCGACACGCGGGTGAAGGCGAGGTAGAAGACCAGCAGCGCCAGGAAGTACCAGACGCGCCAGTCGGGGTGCGGGTAGTCGGTGAACTTCGCGGTCTTCGAGCCGCCCAGTTCGCGCGCCCAGTAGACGATGTCCTCGACGCCCAGCAGGAACAGCAGCGGCGTGGCCTTGATCAGCACCATCCACAGGTTCGACAGGCCTGGCAGCGCATAGACCCACATCTGCGGCACGAGGATGCGCCAGAAGGTCTGGCGCCGGGACATGCCATAGGCCTCTGCGGTCTCGAGCTGCGCATGGGGCACGGCCCGCATCGCGCCAAAGAGCACGTTGGCGGCGAAGGCGCCGAAGACGATGGAGAAGGTCAGCACCGCAAGCGAGAAGCCGTAGGTCTCGTGCACCCATTGGGCGGCGGTCGAGAGCGGCAGCTTGGCCTCGGCGCAGACGACGAAATCATTGCCCTGGCGGATCGGCTGATCCCAGTCGGGGCATTTCACCTCGTGCCGCAACCACTCGAAGAACTGGTCGAGGGCGATCACGAAGAACAGGAAGAAGGCGATGTCGGGCACGCCGCGCACGATGGCGATATAGGCCTTGCCCAGCCAGGACAGCGGCGCGAAGTGCGAGCGCGCCGCCATGGCGCCGCCGAAGCCGAAGGCCAGCGCGACCGGCGCGGTGATCGCCAGCAGCAGCAGCACGGTGCCGACCGAGACATAGATCGACAGGTGCTTGCCCGTGGTCAGGTAGCAGCTCAGCCATGCCAGGCCGTCGATCGCGCTAGGGTCGGTACACCAGGAAAACATGTCGTATCAGCCGTAGGCGAGGGGGCCGCGCGGGCCCCCTCCCGTTAGAGCGCTCAGAACGGAGCGCCGATTTCCCATTTCACGAGCAGCTCGTTGAGCGAGCCGTCGTCCTTCATCGACTGGATGGCCGCGTCGAACTTTTCCTTCAGCTCGGTGTCGCTCTGGCGCACGCCCATGCCGACGCCGCCGCCGATCATCTCGTCCTGATCCAGCAGCATCACGTCGTCGCTCTCGTCGGCGACCGGGGCGAGGTAGCTCTTGTCGGCCAGCACGGCGTCGGCTTCGCCGTTGCGCACGGCGGCGACGGTCTCGTCGGGGGTGGCGTATTCGACCAGTGTGGCGCCCATCTCGGCGACGAAGGCGGCCTGGATGGTGCCGGTCTGCGCGGCGATCACCGCACCCGAGAGGTCGATGTCTTCCATGCCCGACAGGACCAGGTAGGCCGAGGGATCGGGCTGGGTGTAGTTCTGGGTGAAGCCGATGACCTCTTCACGCTCCGGGGTGATCGACATGCCGGCCATGATGGTGTCGTAGTTGCCCGACACGAGGTTGGGGATGATCGAATCCCAATCGTTGGTCACCCACTCGCAGGTCACTTCGGCGCGGGTGCAGAGCTCGTCGCCCAGTTCGCGCTCGAAGCCGTCCACTTCACCGGCGTCGTTGATGAAGTTGTACGGAGGGTAAGCGCCCTCGGTGCCCATGCGCACGACGTCCTGGGCCATCGCCACGGTGGCGGTCATGGCCAGCGCGGCCGTGCCGAGAAGGATGGATTTCATGTAACTTGCTCCCTGGTTAGGTACGTGTCCGGGGTGGTCTCTGCCGCCCGTCAGACGTGGCTGGTCGACCGCAGGAAGCCCTGCAGCCGTTCCGATTTGGGCGCGCCGAACAGCTCGGCGGGTGCGCCTTCTTCCTCGATGCGCCCCTGGTGCAGGAACACCACGTGATTGCTCACGTCATGGGCCATCTTCATGTCGTGCGTCACGATGATCATGGTGCGCCCTTCGGCGGCGAGATCCTTGATCACCTTTACAACTTCCTGCTCGAGCTCGGGGTCGAGCGCCGAGGTCGGCTCGTCGAAGAGCAGCGCCTCGGGCTCCATGCACAGGCCGCGGGCGATCGCCGCGCGCTGCTGCTGACCACCGGAAAGCTGCGCCGGCCAGGCGTCGGCCTTGTCGCCGATGCCGACCTTGTCGAGGTAGCGCCGCGCGGCGGCCTCGACCTCGTCGCGGGGGCGGCCGAGCACGGTGAGCGGCGCTTCCATGACGTTCTGCAAGATCGTCATGTGCGCCCACAGGTTGAATTGCTGGAACACCATCGACAGGTTGGTGCGGATGCGCAGCACCTGCTTGGGGTCGGCGGGGCGGCGGCTGTGGCCGCTGCCGTGCCAGCGCACCGGCTCGCCCTTGAACAGAAGCTCGCCCTGCTGGCTGTCCTCGAGCAGGTTGCAGCAACGCAGCAAGGTCGACTTGCCGGAGCCCGACGAGCCGATCAGGGAGACCACGTCGCCGCGTTTCGCGGTAATGCTGACCCCCTTGAGCACTTCGAGCGCGCCATAGGCCTTGTGCAGATCGCGGATCTCGATGACTGGAGCTTGGGCTGGATCGGTCAAGCCAAACCTTCTTCGGCAGTTGCTGATATTGGCGGCGAGAATGGGCGAAAAATGGGCCGATTGTCCATGCGCAAAACGGTCGGCCCGTCAGTGTTGGCGCGGCGTAAACGAGTGGTTGCCCGTATTTAAGACGCTGAAGTGGCCTCTCAGCGCGCGGCCTCCACTCTTTGACGGGCCAGGGCCGAATCCCTGTCGTTGATGCCCAGAAGGTTCGACACCAGTCGCAGCAGCGCGTCTTCCTCGTCGTCGCGCTCGCCATCGGCCAGCGCCACCTGCCACAGCGCCTCGATCACCGCGATGCGGTCCTCGTAGGCGACGGCGTCCTTGATGGCGCGGGTGAAGCGGACGGTGTCCGGCGCCTCGGCCTCCAGCGCTTCGGCGTCGCGGCGCAGACGCGTGGCCTCGAAGGGGGAGAGCCCGTAGCGCGCGGCGGCGATGCGGTCGATCCGGTCCTGCTCGGACTGGTCGTAGGTCTCGTCGGCGCGCGCTACGCGCACCAGCAACGCGCAGAGCGCCAGCCGCGCATCGGCGTCTGGCAGGCGCTCGGGGCCGGGGTCGACCAGCCGTTTCAGGAAATCAGCAAACATGTCTCTGATATAGCCGCACCGCCGCGCGGCGCCAACGTTCCGCGCGAGATCGTGTAGAGCGGGTCGGGGGTGTGGTTTTCCGGGCAGCACGGGCCGGGTGGCTCTGCCGCGGGACGGGGGCTAGCCCACCTGGCTTTCGGAAATGTCGCAGGGCGAGACGAACAGCAGGTTTTCGGACAGCCAGAGCGCCGTCTGCACCGCGCTCGGCGTGCCGTCCGAGGTGGCCATGACTTCGCAGAGGCAATGCGCCAGCGCCAGTCGTTCGCGGTAGGCCACCGCACGGGCGAGCATGGCCGCAAAGCAGGCGGTGTCGTCGGGCGCCGCGGCGGCGACCGCCTGGCAGGAGAGCCGCATCTCTGCCGCCTCGAGGCGGGTCAGCTCGTGGCGCCGCGCCAGCACCGCATCGACCAGCGACACGCCGATCAGCGGCGAGCGCGCCTGCGCCTCGGCGGCAGCGCGCAGCAGCAGGGCCCCGAGCGCCAGCGGCACGTCGCAGGGTTCGAGCGGCGTGGCCTCGGGGGCCGCCATCCAGAATTTCAGCCCGCGTGCCATGGCGCTCTTGGCCGGGACGCGGCAGTCCGGTGCAGGGGGGATCGTGCCATCGTTCTCCCGTCGGCCATCATTCTCCCGTTGACCAAGTGTCAACGAACTTACTCTGCGTCAGCTTGCGGTTGTCGGCAATGGTGGAAAAGCGGTCAGCCGAGAGCGCCGGCAGCGCGCAGCCGATCCGTCAGCCCGGCGGCCGCCGCATCGAGGCCCCAGGGCGGGTTCACGACGAACATGCCCGAGCCGATCATCCGGTGGCCTTCGCGCACCGGCGGGAAGCGGATCTCGTGGCAGAGCGCTCCGGGAAAATCCTCGGAAAGCTGGGCGAGCATGGGCACATGCGCGGCAGAGCTGAGGATCGGGTACCACAGCGCCAGCACACCGACGTTCCAGCTCCTGGCGATCTGCCGGAAGAACTTGGGCAGCTCGGCGTAGTCCTGCTTGAGCTCGTAGGGCGGATCGACCAGCAGCAGGCCGCGGTGCGGGTCGGGCGGGCAGAGGCTCTTGGCCAAGTCGAAGCCGTTCTGGCGGTGCACCGAGACATTGGGCCCGCGCAGGGCGCGGGTCAGCGCCTGGTGCTCCTGCGGATGCAGTTCGGCCAGGTGGATCTTGTCCTGCGGGCGCAGCAGCTTGGCGGCGATCATCGGCGAGCCGGGGTAGGCGTTCGGCCCATGCTCGCGGCGCACCTCGGCGAGCGCCTTCAGGTAGGGGTGATCCTCGGCAAAGACGCCCTGGTAGGCCTCGATCCCCTGCGCTGCCTCGCCCGTCTTCACCGCCTCCGCCGAGGTCAGATCGTAGAGCCCGCGCCCGGCGTGGGTCTCGATGTAGCTGAGCGGCTTGTCCTTTTTCGTCATGTAAGCAAGCAGCTCGGCCAGCAGCGCGTGCTTTTGCAGATCGGCGAGATTCCCGGCGTGGAAGGCGTGTTGGTAGGAGAGCATGGCGGCCTCGGCTGATGACGGATCGGAAGAGGGTCACGGGCCGCACGGGACATGCCCACCCCGTGCGCATGTCGCCGCAGATACAGCCTGCGCCGGTCGAAGTCGAGCGCGGGGCGGGTGTGCTCGCGATATAGGAGAGTTGACGCTCGGGCGACACTCTTTTGGCGGGTGCATGCCAAGTCGCGTCCAGAGTCCAGATGAGGCTTGCCGCAGCGCGCCCGGTGCGCGACCATGATGGGTATTATTGGAAGTGATATTTACATCTGTTCGCGCAGGCCCAGCCATGCCCGGGGGCGTCGTCTCCCGAGCCTTCGCCCGGTCGTGCGCAGAGGAGTGACATAGTGACTATTGATGATTTGATGGCCGAGGCGAGGGGACGGCCAAGCGGCTTTGATTACATGCGCCTCATCCTGTCGGTGCTGGTCCTGACCATCCACAGCGTACAGATCGCCTACGGGCACAAGATCTACATGAACGCCGTCTGGGCGCATTTCCCGTTGGATGGGCTGGCGATGACCGTGCTGCCGATGTTCTTCACCCTGTCGGGCTTTCTGGTGGCGGGCAGTCTCTACCGCTGCCGGACATTGCTGAGCTTCATGGGGCTGCGGTTCATCCGAATCTACCCGGCGCTGGCGGTGGAGGTGACGATCTCGGCACTGCTGATCGGTCCGCTGGTCACCAGCCTGCACTGGTCGGAGTATTTCACCAGCGCGGGCTTCTTCCGCTACCTCTTCAACGTCACCGGCCACGTCAGCACGGCGTCGCTCTACCTGCCGGGCACCTTCGAGGCGAACCCCGAGCCGGGCATGGCCAACGGCCAGCTCTGGACGGTGCCCTATGAGCTGATCTGCTACATCGGGCTTGCGGTGATTGCCCTGATGGGAGGGCGCAAGGACCGCCGGGTGCTGCTGCTCGGGCTGCTGAGCTTCACGGCCTTCTCGGTGTTCAAGATGGGTTTGCGGACGGGCTGGGACTTCGACCCCTGGGTTGGGCCGGTGACCGGGCGGGCCCTGGTGATCGCCTTCCTCTGCGGCATCTGCCTCCATGCCTATCGCGACAAGGTGCAGATCCACGGCTACCTGGTCGCCATCGCTGGGGCGGTCGCGGTCATCGCCTTCAGCCTGAGCGGGCTGGGGCAGTACGTCGGCCTGGCGGCGATCGCCTATGTGACGGTCGGCCTGGGGCTGATGAACCTGCCGCGCCTGTGGGTGCTGAAGAGCGCCGACCTGAGCTATGGCATCTTCCTCTACCATTTCATCATCCAGCAGCTGATCGCGCATCTGCTGCCGGGGCTGCGCGAATGGTACTGGATCGCGATGATCTCGCTGCCGGTCTCGATGCTGGTCGCGCATCTGTCCTGGGTGGGGATCGAGCGGCCTGCTCTGAAACTGCGTCAGCGGGTGTTCGCGCTGGAGTGCAAGATCATGCGCAGCCTGCCGGGACTGTCGGGATGGCACGCGCCGGCTGAGAGATGAGTGCCTAGGGGGGCAAGAAAAACGCCCCCGCGGGGGTCGCGGGGGCGTTTTCTATTGCGAGCATGCGTTGGATCAGACCAGACGCGAGACCTCTTTCGCCGCGCGCACGA
This sequence comes from Alloyangia pacifica, assembly GCF_020524285.1. Classification (GTDB taxonomy): domain Bacteria; phylum Pseudomonadota; class Alphaproteobacteria; order Rhodobacterales; family Rhodobacteraceae; genus Salipiger; species Salipiger pacificus_B. The sequence goes on along the minus strand of NZ_JAIVKX010000008.1, from coordinate 54,667 downwards.
AATCCTTGAACAGCGGGTGCGGATCGAAGGGCTTCGACTTCAGTTCCGGGTGGAACTGCACGCCGATGAACCACGGGTGGTCCGGCCATTCGACGATCTCTGGGAGGCGGCCGTCGGGCGACATGCCCGAGAAGCAGAGCCCGCCCTTTTCCAGCGCCTCGCGGTACTTGATATCGACCTCGTAGCGGTGGCGGTGGCGCTCGTCGATGGCGGTGGTGCCGTAGACCTCGGCCACTTTCGAACCTTCGGTCAGCACGGCGTCATAGGCGCCGAGGCGCATGGTGCCGCCCTTGTCGTCGGCCACCGAGCGGTTGACCTTCTGGTTGCCCTGCACCCATTCCTTGAGGTGGTAGACCACCGGCTCGAAGCGCTTCTCGCCGGCCTCGTGGTCGAACTCCTCCGAGCCCGCCTTGGCCACACCGGCGACGTTGCGCGCCGCCTCGATGACCGCCATCTGCATGCCGAGGCAGATGCCGAGATAGGGCACCTTGTGCTCGCGCGCGAACTGGGCCGCCTTGATCTTGCCCTCGGTGCCGCGTTCGCCGAACCCGCCGGGCACGAGGATCGCGTCGTAGCCCTCGAGGTAGGGGGCGGCATCTTCGCGCTCGAAGAGCTCGGCGTCGACCCAGCTCACGTTGACCTTGACCCGGTTCGCCATGCCGCCGTGGGTCAGCGCCTCGGCGATCGACTTATAGGCGTCCTCGAGCTGCGTGTACTTGCCGACGATGGCGACATTCACCTCGCCCTCGGGGTTGTGGATGCGCTCGGAGACGTCTTCCCATTTGTCGAGCACGGGGCGCGGCGCGGGGGTGATGCCGAAGGCGTCGAGCACGGCCTGGTCGAGCCCCTCGCGGTGGTAGGCCAGCGGCGCGTCGTAGATCGACGGCAGATCCTGCGCGGCGATCACGCTGTCGGGGCGCACGTTGCAGAAGAGCGCGAGCTTCTCGCGTTCCTTCTGCGGGATCGGCCCCTCGGAGCGGCAGACGAGGATGTCGGGCGCGAGGCCGATCGAGCGCAGCTCCTTCACGGAGTGCTGCGTCGGCTTGGTCTTCAGCTCGCCCGAGGCCTTGATATAGGGCAGCAGCGTCAGATGCATGAAGACGCATTGGCCGCGCGGCTTGTCCTGGCTGAACTGGCGGATGGCTTCGAAGAAGGGCAGGCCCTCGATGTCGCCGACCGTGCCGCCGATCTCGCAGAGCATGAAGTCCACCTCGTCCTCGCCGATCGAGATGAAGTCCTTGATCTCGTTGGTGACGTGCGGAATGACCTGGATGGTCTTGCCGAGGTAGTCGCCGCGGCGCTCCTTCTCGAGCACGTTGGTGTAGATGCGGCCCGAGGAGATGGAATCGGTCTTGCGTGCCGGAACGCCGGTGAAGCGCTCGTAGTGGCCGAGGTCGAGATCGGTCTCGGCGCCGTCATCGGTGACGAAGACCTCGCCGTGTTCGAAGGGGCTCATGGTGCCCGGATCGACGTTCAGATACGGATCGAGCTTGCGCAGACGGACCGAGAAGCCCCGCGCCTGAAGCAGCGAGCCGAGTGCCGCCGAGGCAAGACCCTTGCCCAGAGAAGAAACGACACCGCCGGTGATGAAGATGAAACGTGCCATTGGCAGCGCGACCCCGTGATTTGCGTCAAAAATGGAGGACACCCACGGCCCGAAGACCGCAGCATCACGGGAGTCCACGTATAAAGGATTCGGGCCGCACTGTCTAGCCAACCGCAAGATGCTGTTGCGGCTGACAGGCGGCCCTCAAGCTGTTGTTAGTCGAGCAGTTCTTAGTCGGCGCTCGGAACCATCGGCGCATCCGCGCCTGCGTCATTTCCGCCCGACGGCGGGGGCAGGAGCCCGTCGGTGTCCAGCGGAGCCGGTGCCGAGCCGTCGGTTTCAGTTGCCGGAGCGGAGCCGGAGAGACGGTCCATGACCGAAACGCCGCTGGCATCGCTCGCCGCGAGCACCGTCAGGGTGATCGAGGTGATGATGAAGGCGATGGCCAGGCCCCAGGTGATCTTGCCGAGCGCGGTGGCAGCCGCGCGCTGGCTCATGGCACCGCCGCCGCCGCCCATGCCGAGACCGCCGCCTTCGGAGCGCTGGAGCAGCACGACGCCGATCAGCGCGAGCGCGAGGAGGAGGTGCACGATAAGGATCACGTTTTCCATGGGGCGTCTCAGGCATTCCGGCTGTGTTGAACGGGCGCTATGTAGGCCATGGTGGATGCACACGCAACCCGGCTCTTGGCCACAATGGGCTGCGGCGGCGGTGCTGGTGCGCCGGGGCCGCGCCGACGCGTGCCGCTAGCGCCCTCTGCGGCCGGGAATACTCTGGCAGGTCACCGGGTTCCGAGCCCCGGCCAGGCGGCGGGGCGGGCTTGTGCAGAGCCTTGCATGCCTGGATGGGAATGTCTTGTCGCGGTGATGGGGCGCGGCTAACCTCGGCCGCATGGCTGGAGATCGTCCCCTTCTAGGTGTGCTGCTCATGCTGGGATTCTGCATCCTCGCACCGATGGGCGACGCGACCGCCAAGCTGCTCGGGGGCAAGGTCTCCATCGGCCAGCTTCTGATGCTGCGCTTCGCCATTCAGGCGCTGGTGCTGATTCCCCTGGTGATCGCGACGCGCGGCGTCTGGCGGATGCGCGGCCGGCTGCTGGGGCTGACGGTGCTGCGCACGCTGATGCACATGCTGGGCATCGGCATGATGTTCGCGGCGCTGCGCTACCTGCCGCTGGCGGATGCGGTGGCCATCGCCTTCGTCATGCCCTTCTTCATGCTGCTGCTCGGGCACTATGTGCTGGGCGAAGAGGTCGGCTGGCGCCGCATGGCCGCCTGCGGCGTAGGTTTCATCGGCACGTTGCTGGTCGTGCAGCCCGCCTTTGCCGAGGTCGGCTGGCCGGCGCTGCTGCCGCTGGGCGTGGCGCTGAACTTCTCGCTCTTCATGCTGGTCACCCGGCAGATCGCGCGCGAGGTCGACGCGATCTCGCTACAGGCGATCTCGGGGGTGATCGCGGTGGGGATCATGGCGCCGGTGCTGCTGCTGGTGCCGGGCGGGCTGGTCCCGGCGCTCGAGCTGAGCCTGCCGGGCGCGCCGGTCTGGGGGCTGATCCTGGCGATCGGCCTGCTGGGCACGCTGGCACACCTGCTGATGACCTGGTCGCTGCGCTTCGCGCCGGGCGCGACGCTGGCGCCGATGCAATATCTCGAGATCCCCTTTGCCACGATCATTGGCTTCGTGATCTTCGGCGACCTGCCGAACGGGCTGGCGACGGTGGGCATCTGCATCACCGTCGCCTCCGGCCTCTACATCCTCATGCGCGAGCGGGCCATCGCGCGGGCGCTTCGAGAAGCGCCCGTTCCAGCGCGGGCAGCGCCTGAAGCGGCAGAATGACCAGCATCCTCGGCGCGTCGAGGCGCAGCTCGACCCACGGCGCATCGGTCTCGTTCGAGGTGCCGGTGACATGGTCGGGCGTGAAGCGCAGCCCGTCGATCGGCCAGCGCAAGCCTCGGCTGCTGCCGCCGACCTCGGCCATCGGGTAGAGCGAGAAGCGGCTGCCGACCGGCAGCTCGAGCGTCAGCGTGGGCGGGCAGAGCGCCACCACGTCCTCGCGCCCGACCAGCAGGCAGGGGCGGTCGGGGCGCCGGGTCAGCACCGTCATCGCCGCCAGCTGGTGATCGAGCCGCGCCCCGAGGAACCCCGCGGCGTAGACCAGCGGGGCGTCGATATTGCGCAGGCACTTGTCGAAATCCGTGCTGTCCTGCTCGGTGATGTGGTGGATGCGCTCCGCGGGAATCTGAGCGCGGTGTGCCTGGCTCAGGGAGTCGAGATCGCCGATCACCGCGTCCGGCATAACCCCTGCCGAAAGCAGCGCCGCGGCACCGCCATCCGCCGCCACGCGGGTGCGCGTCCGGGCGAGCAGTGGGGCGAGCAAATCGGGCGGGCAGTCGCCGCCGCCGACCAGCAGGACAGGAGATTGTGATCGGATCAGTCCGGAGTTCATGGCTTTTTAGTGGCTTTCCTGGAAAACGACCACAATCTGGTCATGAAATGATACTGTGAAAACCTCAGATTCGGTCAGCTTTGGTCTCCTAGTGGGTGGTAAACAAACTGTTGCAGATCGAGTGAAAAGTGAGCGGAACATGGTGAGTTCGAGCAAGATCCTGACGGTGTCCTACGGCACATTCTCCTGCACGGCGGAAGGCTTCGAGGATCCCCTTGGCGTGGTCAAGGACACGACGCAATTCTTCCGGGGGGTGGTGCGCGAGGACCGCTTCTTCGGAGCCGAGCCGCCGCAGTTCGATCCCGAGCTCGCCGCGCAACTCCTGCAGGCGCAGCTGGACGCGGAGGCACAGGGCGGACGCCTGGTGCTGCGCGGGCCGCTCGCCGACGTCGCGGGCGCGCCGTCGCAGCCGGTGAGCGCCGCTCCCGCTGCCGGGGCAACCGCCGATGTGGTTGGCCCCGATGCCGATCGCGGCATGGAAACCGCCCTCGCCGAAACCGCTGCCCGCGCCGCTGCCGATGCGGCCGAGGAAGCCGCCGAGCAGGCCGCTGCGGCAGAGGCCCGGGCTGCCGAAGCCGAGACTGCGGCGATTGAGGCGGCCGCAACAACAGCGCCTCAGCCTCCGATCGCCGAAGTTGCGGAAGAGCGCAATCTGCCGGGCGAGGACAGCCTCGCGGCCGAAGCCGCCTTCTTCGCGTCGGAAGCGGGGCAGGCGGGCGCCGATGATTACGACTACGATGACACGGAAGTCGAGATGTCCGCCCCGGCGGCCACCCCCGCGGCTGCCACGGCTGCCGAGTCGCAGGACGAGGCTGCGGACAGTGTCGCCGCCAAGCTCCGCCGCATCCGGGCGGTGGTCTCCGGCGGCGCCGCGGCTCCGGCCGTGTCGGCCCAGGAGGATGCCGACCAGGACAACGCAGCGCAGGGCGGCACGGACACCGTGGCCGCTGTTTCCGCAATGCTCGGCACGTTGTCTTCCGAAGAGGATGCGCCGCTGACGATCGAGGCGCAGGACGACGAAGACAGCCTCGTCGCCGGGCTGATCGACGAGATCATGGACGACGAAGAGATGGCTGCGGAGCCAGCACCGGCTGCCGAGCCGCTGACGCTGACGCCGGACCTTTCGGTGGCGCCCGAGGCGCCGGTCGCAGAGCAGGACGCCGCACAACAGGATGTCGCTCAGGAAGAAGTCGCCGAGGCGAAGGCAGAGGCGGACAAGCCCCGCCCCGCGCCGCGCCGCGTGCGGGTGGTCAAGGTGACCCGCGCGGCCTTTGATGCCGCCGTGACCTCCGGTCAGCTGGAGCAGATGGAAGAGCCCAAGCCCTCGAGCAGCCTCAGCGCCGAGGACGAGGCCGAGCTGGCCCGCGAACTCGAGGCGGTCAAGGCCGAGCTGGCCTCCGGTATCGAGGACGAATGGGAGGAAGTGGCCGATCTCGACGCGCTGGACGCCGCACCCGCGTCCGGTGCCCCTCTGGAAGCCGAAGACGTGCTTGCGGACCTCGAGGCCGAAACCGCAGAGGACGCGCCGGCCGCCAACGCCTGGGGCGACGCGGATTGGGATGACGAAGACTGGGATGACGAGGACTGGGACGAAAGCGCCTGGACCGCGGAAGAAGACGAGGAACTGCCGGAGCTGGCCGCCGCCGAGGCCGACCTCGACGACGAAGACTTCGACGACGAGGAGGCCTCGGACTTTGCCGCCGCCTTCGACGAGACGCCCGAGGAGCAGGATGACGAGCTCGAGGAATCCCTCTCGCGCATGGCGCATGAGGAAGTCCGCAAGGCGGTGAAACTGTCGAGCCCGGCGCGGGTCATGCTCACCGAGCAGAGCGTCGAGGACAATGACACCTCGCGCATCCTCGACGAGACCAACACCCAGCTCGAGGAGCCCGAGGGCAACCGCCGCCGCAGCGCCATCGCGCATCTGCGCGCCGCCGTGGCTGCGACCCGCGCCGACCGCCTGCTGGGCCGCAAGAAGGACGCCGAGGCGCAGGCTCAGCCCTACCGCGAAGACCTGGCCGACGTGGTGCGCCCGCGCCGTCCCGCCGCGCCGGTGCGCGGCGATCAGCCGGCGGAGCGCCCCGAGGCCGATGCTGTCGAGCGCAGCGCCGATCCGCGCCCGGCGCCGCTCAAGCTGGTCGCCGAGCAGCGGGTGCATGAAACCGCCGAGGCGCCCGCGGCACCGCTGCGCCCGCGTCGCGTGACCCTTGCCGATATCGACGTGGCGGAGGGCGAGGCGCAGGGCGATTTCGCCGATTACGCGGACAGCGTCGGCGCCCACGACCTGCCCGAGCTGCTCGAAGCGGCCGCGGCCTACCTGTCCTACGTCGAGGGTCGCGAGCAGTTCTCGCGCCCGCAGCTGATGACCAAGGTGCGCCAGGTCGAGGGCCAGGACACCAGCCGCGAGGATCGGCTGCGCAGCTTCGGCCAGCTTCTGCGCGACGGCAAGATCGAGAAGACCGGCGGCGGGCGGTTCACCGTGTCGGACCGGATCAGCTTCAAGCCGTCGGCGCGCGCGGCGGGCTGACCGGCGGAACAACGGCAAGGCAAGAGGGCGGGAGCGTTGCTTCCGCCCTCTTGCATTTCAGGGGGCCTTGCCCACTGCCGAGAGTGCCGCCGCGGCAAAGGGCCCGCGCTGGCAGAGGGGCGCCCATGAACGCGCGTGCCGCGCCGTGCCGGTGCCGGGACGACCCCTTGAAAACGCGGCAGGAACGGCAAGATGCGGCCCATTGCGCGGAGCGGGTGCATCACGGGAGAGTTCTTTTTGCCCCCGTCTTGTCGTCGCAGCAGGGGGTGTCTACATCACCCGCATGCAAATCCGGATCCCCTTCCTGAAATCCAAACCCCTCGTCTCCGTCGTGCGCCTTCAGGGTGCCATCGGCCTGCAGGGGCGCGGGTCGCTGAACGACGCGGCGCTGGCGCCGGTGCTCGAGCGCGCCTTTCGCCGCGGCAAGCCGAAGGCGGTGGCGCTTGAGATCAATTCGCCCGGCGGCTCGCCGGTGCAAAGCTCGCTGATCGGCGCGCGGATCCGCCGCCTGTCGGAAGAGACCAAGGTGCCGGTCTTCGCCTTCGTCGAGGACGTGGCGGCCTCGGGGGGGTACTGGATCGCCTCGGCGGCGGATGAGATCTTCGCCGACGACAGCTCGATCCTCGGTTCGATCGGGGTGATCTCGGCGGGCTTCGGCGCTCAGGTCTTCCTCAATCGGCAGGGGATCGAACGGCGGGTGCACACCGCCGGAAAATCCAAGAGCATGCTCGACCCCTTCCGTCCCGAGACCGAGGAAGACGTGGCGCGGCTCAACCGCATTCTCGGCCAGTTGCACGAGACCTTCATCGCGCAGGTCAAGGCGCGGCGCGGCGGCAAGCTGAAGAACGATCCGGACCTGTTTACCGGCGAGATCTGGATCGGCCGCTCGGCGGTCGAGGTGGGGCTGGCCGACGGCGTCGCGCATCTGGTGCCCGGCATGAAGGCGCGCTACGGCGACAAGGTGAAATTCCGCCGCTACGGCATGAAGAAGCGGCTGATCCCGCGGCTCGGGCTGAGCCTCGCCGAGGAGACGCTGGGGCTGATCGAGGAGCGCGCGGGCTACGCGCGCTTCGGGCTCTGACATGCTGGCAAAGATCGTCGCCCTCTTCCTTGTGGTCATCGCGGTGCTGGGAATCTTTGGCAAGCTGCGCATGCCTGGGATCGGGCGGCTGAGCCGCCGCGAGGCGGGAAAGAAGTGTCCGCGCTGCGGTCGGTACAAGATCGGCAAGGGCCCGTGCCCCTGCGACGAACGAAAGGTCTGAAATGGTATTCCTCTACGCGGCCCTGGGCCTTGTGATCCTGCTTCTGGCGGGGGATGCGCTGGTCAAGGGGGCGGTGAACCTGTCTTTGCGCATGGGGATCCCGGCGCTGATCGTCAGCCTGACCATCGTCGCCTTCGGCACTTCGGCGCCGGAGCTGCTGATCTCGATCCAGGCGGCGCTCGACGGCGTGCCGGGGATCGCGCTGGGCAACGTGGTGGGTTCGAACACCGCCAACGTGCTTCTGGTGCTGGGCATCCCGGCGCTGATCACCGTGCTGCACACCTCGACCCATGACACCCGCAAGAGCTATGTCATAATGCTCGGCGCGACGCTGCTGTTCATCGCGCTGGCCTTCCGCGGTGTCTTCGACTGGATCGCGGGCCTCGTGATGCTGGCGGTCATGGCGCTGATCCTCTGGGATTCGGTGCGCGACGCGCTGAGCCACCGCAAGAACGGCAAGGCCGACCCCGAGCTGGCGGAGCTGGAAGAGCCCGAGGGCGCCGACCCGGACATGGCGGGTTGGAAGATTGCCTTCTATCTCGTGCTGGGCCTCATCGGCCTGCCGGTCGGGGCGAACCTGCTGATCGACAGCGCCACCGAGATCGCCGCGATGTTCGGCGTGCCCGACACAGTGATCGGCCTGACGCTGGTGGCGCTCGGCACCTCGCTGCCGGAGCTGGCGACGACCGTCATGGCGGCGATCCGCAAGCAGGCCGACGTGGCGCTCGGCAACGTGATCGGCTCCAACGTCTTCAACCTTCTGGCAATCATCGGCGTGGCCGCGCTGATCAAGCCGATGCCGGTGGACCCGCAGTTCCTGAGCTTCGACCTCTGGGTGATGCTGGCGGCCTCGCTGATCCTTGTGCCCTTCGTCTTCCTCGGCCGTGACATCGGCCGGGTCTGGGGGGTGATCCTCTCGGCGCTCTACGTCGGCTACGTGGCGTCGGTTCTGGTTTAAAAGGTTTCGGGGGAGAAACGCATGGGACTCGAGAAACGCGCGCTGGTCACCGGCGCGGGCAAGCGGCTGGGGCGGGCGATGGCGCTCTATCTCGGCGAGCGTGGCTTCGACGTGGCGGTACACTACGGCGGCTCCGCCGAGGCGGCAGAAGAGGTGGCGCAGGCGCTCCGCGCCATGGGCCGCAGCGCGGTCACCCTGCAGGCCGACCTGCTGCAGGAGGCGCAGAGTGAGGCGCTGGTGGCGCGCGCGGCCGAGGCGCTTGGCGGGCCGTTGGGCGTGCTGATCAACAACGCCTCGATCTTCGAGCACGACGACATGGACACCGCGACCCGGGCAAGCTGGGACCGGGCGATGGAATCGAACCTGCGCGCGCCCTTCGTGCTGCTGCAGCGCTTCGCCGCGCAGGCCCCCGAAGCCGAGACCGATGATCGCGGCGAACCCCGGGCGCGGGCGCTCTGCGTCAATATGCTCGACCAGCGGCTGCGCAAGCTGACCCCGGAGTTCGTCAGCTACACGCTGGCCAAGTCGGCGCTCTGGACGCTCACGCAGACCGGTGCGCGGGCGCTGGCGCCGAAGGTGCGGATCAATGCGATCGGGCCGGGGCCGACGCTGCAGGGGGCGGATCAGAGCGCCGAGGGCTTCGCCAAGCAGCGCGCGGCGACCGTCCTGCAGCGCGGCTCCAACCCCGAGGACATCTGCGGCGCTCTGGGATACTTCCTCGACGCGCCGGGGGTGACGGGGCAGTTCCTCTGCACCGACGGCGGGCAGCACTTGGCTTGGGAAACGCCGGACACCTGCGACCGCGAATAAGGACTCAGTTTGTCCGTTCTGGGGAGTCCCTGCAGCACCCCACGAAAGAGTCCCCGCGGCAAGTTGTACACGTGTCACAGTTGCTTCACGGAAACGTGGGGAAAGCGTCAAGCTTTCAAGGGTTTGAGGCGAGTTTTCGAAATCTTTCACGCGAAATCAAAGCGTTATAGTTTCGATTATATTTTGTGCAAATCGACGAAACCGCCCGAATTCAAGGGAAAATCGGGAAAGCCGGGAATTCACCCGCAGGTTTATCCACAGGAACGGTGGATGCATTCTCCCTTGATCTCGGGTGGGCGGCATTGCAGCGAGATGCAGAATCAAGGCAAGCGGTGAACAGACCGGAAACGACGTGATGGACGACGAAGCAGACATCCCCAAGACGGCGCCGAAGCGCGGCTACAAGGTCATCCAGGGCTACCTGCGGACGCTGGATTCGAGCCCCGGGGTCTATCGCATGCTCGACGACCAGAGCCGGGTTCTCTACGTCGGCAAGGCGCGCAACCTGAAGGCCCGGGTGTCGAGCTACTCGCGGCCCTCGGCGCAGCACTCGCGGCGGATCACGCGGATGATCTCGGACACCGCCTCGATGATGTTCCTCACCACGCGCACCGAGACCGAGGCGCTGCTGCTCGAACAGAACCTGATCAAGCAGCTCAAGCCGAAGTTCAACGTGCTCCTGCGCGACGACAAGAGCTTCCCGAACATCCTCGTCACCACCGGGCACGACTTCCCGCAGATCAAGAAGCACCGCGGCGCGAAGACCGAGAAGGGCGCCTATTACGGTCCCTTCGCCAGCGCCGGGGCGGTGAACCGCACGCTCACGCAGTTGCAGCGGGTGTTCCTGCTGCGCAACTGCAGCGACTCGATGTTCGACAGTCGCTCGCGGCCCTGCCTGCTGTTCCAGATCCGGCGCTGCTCGGGGCCCTGCACCGGCGAGATCAGCCGCGAGGACTACGCGGAATCCGTCGCGGATGCGCAGCGCTTCCTGACGGGCAAGTCCACCGAGATGCAGGCGCGGCTCGCCGATCAGATGATGGCGGCCTCGGAGGCCATGGAATTCGAGCGCGCGGCGGCGCTGCGCGACCGGATTCGGGCCCTGACGCAGGTGCAGTCGGTGCAGGGCATCAACCCGCAGGGCGTGGAGGAGGCCGACATCGTGGCCCTGCACATGGAGCACGGGCAGGCCTGCGTGCAGGTCTTCTTCATTCGCTCTGGCCAGAACTGGGGCAATCGCGACTTCTACCCGCGCGTTGGCGAGGACGTGGAGGAGGCCGAGGTGCTCGAAGCCTTCCTCGGCCAGTTCTACGACAGCAAGGAGCCGCCGCGGCTGCTGCTGCTCTCCCACGAGATCGAGAATGCCGACCTGATGGCCGAGGCGCTCTCGGGCAAGCTCGGGCGCAAGGTCGAGATCGCCGTGCCGAAGCGCGGCGAGAAGGCCGAGCTGGTCGAGGGCGCGGCGCGCAATGCCCGCGAAAGCCTTGCCCGGCGCATGGCCGAGACCGCGACACAGGCCAAGCTGCTGCGCGGGGTGGGCGAGGCCTTTGGCCTCGACGGACCGCCGCAGCGCATCGAGGTTTATGACAACTCGCACATCATGGGCACCAATGCCGTCGGCGGGATGATCGTCGCCGGGCCGGAAGGCTTCCTGAAGAACCAGTACCGCAAGTACAACATCCGCGGCGAAGACCTGGTGCCGGGCGACGACTTCGGCATGATGAAGGAGGTGCTCACGCGCCGCTTCACCCGGCTGCTGAAGGACGACCCGGAGCGCGACAAGGGGCTCTGGCCCGACCTGCTGCTGATCGACGGCGGCGCCGGGCAGGTCTCGGCGGTCTGGGAGATCATGCAGGAATACGGCGTCGAGGACATTCCCATGGTCGGTGTCGCCAAGGGCGTCGACCGCGACCACGGCAAGGAAGAGTTCCACCGCATCGGCACGCGGCCCTTCGCGCTGCAGCGCAACGACCCGGTGCTCTACTTCATCCAGCGCCTGCGCGACGAGGCGCACCGCTGGGCGATCGGCACCCACCGGGCCAAGCGCGCCAAGGCGCAGATGGCCAACCCGCTCGACGAGGTTCCCGGCGTGGGCGCGACGCGCAAGCGCGCGCTGCTGCAGCACTTCGGCTCGGCCAAAGCGGTGGCGCGGGCCAACCTGGCGGATCTCAAGGCGGTGGAGGGTGTCAGCGAGGCGCTGGCCGAGCGCATCTACGATTTCTTCCACGAGAAGGGCTGAGGCAGGTTTCGTCGAAGAAACTTGCAAAAGCCTTCGAAGGCTTTTGATCCGGCGCGCGGGCAGGATAGTTTATCTGCAGCGCCGCCCGTGCTATGGCGGCGCCACGTTTACCCAAGGAGAGAGGCCATGGCCCACAAGGTGTTCATCGACGGCGAGGCCGGCACGACCGGTCTGCAGATCCGCGAGCGGCTGGAGCAGCGCGCGGACATCACGCTCGTTCAGGTGGACCCGGCCCGACGCAAGGACGCCGGGGCGCGCTCCGAAGCGCTGGCCGAGGCCGATGTGGCCATTCTCTGCCTGCCCGACGATGCCGCGCGCGAGACCGTCACGCTGGCCGAGCCGCATGGCACCAAGATCATCGACGCCTCGACCGCGCACCGTGTCGCCGAGGGCTGGGTCTTCGGCTTCGCCGAGATGGCCGAGGGCCAGCGCGCCGCGATCGCCGGGGCGCAATACGTGTCGAACCCCGGCTGCTGGTCGACCTGCGCCATCGCGCTGATCCGCCCGCTTGTCGGCGCGGGGCTGATCGACCCGGCCTCCGGCCCGGCGATCTCGGGCGTGTCGGGCTATACCGGTGGCGGCAAGGGTATGATCGCCGAGTACGAGAGCGGCGAGACCTCGGGCTCGTTCCTCTATGCCGCCGGGCAGGGCCACAAGCACCTGCCGGAGATCGTCAAGCACGGGCTGCTGAGCGCGGTGCCGGTCTTCGTGCCGTCGGTGGGCGCTTATGCGCAGGGTATGGCTGTGGCGGTGCAGCTGCCCGCCATGGGCAGCGATGGCATGGCCGCGGCGGAGGCGGCGCTGAAGGCGGCCTATGCCGGCGAGCGCTTCGTGTCGGTGGTCGATGCGTTGGTGCACGAGCCCCGCGTCATGCCGCAGCGGCTGAACGGCACCAACGCGCTGGAGCTTTCGGTGCATGGCAACCCGGCGACCGGGGCGGTGACCCTGGTGGCGGTGCTCGACAACCTCGGCAAGGGCGCCTCGGGCGCCGCCGTGCAGAACCTCAACATCATGCTCGGCTGCGACGAGGCCGCCGGGCTCGAGGCGGGGCAGGCCGCGGCGGCCTGAACCGGGCAGGGGAGGGGCGCGGCCCCTCGGCGCCTTCGGCGCTTGGGCGCATCTTGGCGGCCCCGTGGTCCATTCCCCGCAGTGCGTCTGGAACTCGGCGTATTTGGAATGACACGCAGGGCGCGGTCCGGTCGGGGCCGCGCCCTTTGCCTGAGTCAGCTTGACGTGGCCAGCAGGGTGAACAGCGTGCGCTGGTCGAGACGCCCGCTCGGATCCAGCCCGTGCCGTTCCTGATAGCTGGTCAGGGATGCTGCGAGCCGGTCGGGGAATTCCGTGTCCTGTGGCTCGCCCGGGCTGAGCCCCTCGGCGGAGAGCCGCGCGAGGACGCGTGGCAGCAGCGCTGTATAGATCGCGGTCTGGCTTTCTCCGTCGGTCAGCACCACGGCCTTGGACAGGCGGTCGAGGCGCATCGGCTGCAGGGCCTGCACCAGCTGCCAGACGGCCTGCGTAAAGGCCGTGTCTTCGGGCAGCTGTGCGCAGACCGACCGCGCCAGCCCGAGCAGGGTCTGGGTGGTCTGCCAGGGCGCGATGTCGAAGGTTTCCGGCTGCGACTGGTTGTAGGCGGTGAGGTAGCCGTCGATCCAGCCGCCGTAGAGCGACAGGTCGCGCGAGCCGTCTTGCCAACTGGCGCGGAACACGCCGCAGGTCTGGCCGCCGGCGCCCTTGTAGGCGAAGTTTCCGTCGCTGTCGGCGGCCGCGGCCGGGCTGGAGAGAACGGTCGCGGCCAGCAGGCCGGCGGCCAGGCGCGCGCGGTACCGGCGCGGGCCAGGGGGGATGGGGGGCATGCAGGATCTCCTGAAGCGAAGCGGTAGCGGTGGGGCGGGGCGCCTGTGCTGCGCCCCGCGCGGGTCGTGGGGTCAGCCGCGGTTGCGTCGGCGCAGCAGGCCAAGGCCAAACATGCCGGTCAGAAGCAGCGGCGTGCCACCGGGCAGCGGCACCGGCGAGATGTCGGGCTCGTAGTCAATCACCGTCGGCATCATCGTCACCGCGACGTTGTCGCCAATGCCCGTGAAGCTCGCCCCAAGCGGGAAGGCCAGCGTGTCGCCGGGATCCAGCATCAGCGACGGGTCGATGCCGGAGAGCACGAACTCGCTGACATTGCTCAGGCCGAGGGCGGAGAGGTCCAGCGTTTGGGCCGCGGCGAGGGCAAAGTCAAAGCCGCCGACGCTGATCATGTAGCCATCCAGATCCGGCACCGCGGCCAGGGAGGGCGCGGTGATCGTGTCGAAATAGGCGTCGGTGACCGAATAGGTGTAGCCCACGGCGACCGGGGGGTCGATCCAGACCACCACGTCCTCGACCGGGGGCTCCGGCAGGGTGATGACGAAGGCGCCGGTCTCCGGGTCCGGTGGATTGTCGGGCAGCAGCGCGGCGAATTCGCTGCTGCCGTCGTTCACCGTGCCGCCGCCGCCGGGGCTCGGCACGAAGCTCGAGATATAGGCGGTGGTATCGTAGCCATCATCCCCGGCGTCTGCCAGAATGATGTCGAAGGTATTGAGCTGGCCAGCGACCACCGGCACGTCGAATTGCAGGACCGGGTTCCCTTCCGGGGCCAGCACGCCGTCGAGCTCGGTGCCGGTAAACGCGGTCATATCGGGATGGTTGATATTGATCGCCAGCGGTGTGTCACCCCCGGTGGGGACGGCGCCGGCGACATTGACGCCGTTGACGTAGAGCCCGAAGCCATCGGTGAAGCTGGAGCCGGCGTATTCAGGCCACTCCTCTGAGCCGAAGGTGGAGAAGAAGGTCATCGACGACACGCTGGGGATGAAGTCGATGGTCAGCTGCACGACGTCGAAATGGCTGTCCTGCCCGGTGATCGGCGCCAGAAGCTCATGCTGCTCGTCGGTGGCGGGCGTTTCGAAGCTATAGCTCATGCTCGGGCCGCTGTTCGGCCCGTCGCCATAGGCATCGACGCTGCCGCTGCTGAGGACAATGCCGCTCTGAGGCAGCCCGTAAGTGCCGCTGCCGTTGCCGAAGACTCCCGCCTGCGGGCCGCTTTGCCAGATCTCGGCGTCTTGGATCAGCGTTCCCGGGGAGTTCAGGAAAAGGGTATTCGCCAGGTCCATGGCATCCCATGTGGACGTGACGGTCAAGGCTGTCGCGGGGCCTGCGCAGGCGATGCCTGCGGCGGCCGCCGCAATGATACATGTCTTCATGGTGAGGTTCCCTGAAGGTAATTGTTAATGGAAAAGTGAGTGGTTTTATTTTTGGGTTTTCGATAATTGGAGTCAAATATGCTTTCCGAGTTTCCGCGGAATCTATTCTAGAATTTAGTTAGAATTTTTCGGAATATAGGTCGGCATTGAGGTGGCGCGGTATATTGGTGAGGCCGCTCACGGATATTAATAAATCATAAACCAAATTTCGGGATATCTGGGGATCATCCAATTTGATGCCCTAAACCGATGCCATGCCAGCCGATGCCATGCCACAGGCGCGCGCTCCGATGTCCTGGAAGACTTTGTGATCCGGGCGCACCGGGCCAGGCCACGAAAAACGCGGCGCTCCGTGGGGAGCGCCGCGCGAGATGGGTTCAGAACCGGAGGTCTGGCTCAGGTGTTGAACAGGAAGTGCAGCACGTCGCCGTCCTTGACCACGTAGCTCTTGCCCTCGGCGCGCATCTTGCCGGCTTCCTTGGCGCCCTGTTCGCCCTTGGCGGCGACGTAGTCGTCATAGGCGATGGTCTCGGCGCGGATGAAGCCGCGCTCGAAGTCGCCGTGGATCACGCCTGCCGCTTGCGGCGCCATGGTGCCGTGCTTGATGGTCCAGGCGCGGGCCTCCTTGAGGCCGACGGTGAAATAGGTCTCGAGGTGCAGCAGCTCGTAGCCGGCGCGGATCAGCCGGTCGAGACCGGCTTCTTCGAGGCCCAGTTCCGACAGGAACATCTCGGCTTCCTCGGCGTCGAGCTGGCTGATCTCTTCCTCGATCTTGGCGGAGATCACCACGTGGCTGTTGCCCTGCGTGGCGGCCATCTCGGCGACCTTCTGCGACAGCGCATTGCCGGTGGCGGCCTCGGACTCGTCGACGTTGCAGACGTAGAGCACGGGCTTGGAGGTCAGCAGCTGCAGCATGCGCCACTGCTTGGTATCCTCGGCATCGACCTCGACCAGACGCGCCGGCTTGCCCTGCTCGAGCATCGCCATGGCGTCCTTCATCAGGCGCTCCTGCTGGACCGCCTCCTTGTCGCCGCCGCGCACCTTGCGCACGATGTTCTGCAGGCGCTTTTCCAGGCTCTCCATGTCGGCGATGATCAGCTCGGTCTCGATGGTCTCGGCATCGGCCACCGGATCGACGCGACCGTCGACGTGGGTGACGTCGTCATCCTCGAAGCAGCGCAGCACGTGGGCGATGGCGTCGGTCTCGCGGATGTTGGCGAGGAACTGGTTGCCGAGGCCCTCGCCCTTCGACGCGCCCTTCACCAGGCCGGCGATGTCGACGAAGGTCATCCGGGTGGGGATGATCTGCTTCGAGCCGGCAATCTCGGCCAGCGTGTCGAGCCGCGGATCGGGCACCGCCACGTCGCCGACGTTGGGCTCGATCGTGCAGAAGGGGAAGTTGGCCGCCTGTGCGGCGGCGGTCTTGGTCAGGGCGTTGAACAGGGTCGATTTGCCCACGTTGGGCAGACCCACGATCCCCATGCGAAATCCCATGTCGTGCTCCTTGGCTCGGGCTTGGCGTATGATCGCGCCGCTTCTAGTCGCCGTCCGCGCCCCTTGCAAGCGTGAGCCCCGACAGATGCGGCACCTGCCGGTGCCAGAAGCGCCAGTAGAGCAGCCCCGAGGCCAGCCCGAGGCCGAGGCTCAGCCCCATCCAGACGCCGCCCGCGCCATAGCCGAGCGGAAAGCCCAGCACGTAGGCCACCGGCATGCCGATCAGCCAGTAGGACACCGCGGCGATCAGCATCGGCACCTTTGTGTCCTTCATTCCGCGCAGCACGCCGAGCACGATCACCTGGATCGAATCCACCAGCTGGAACACCGCCGCCATCGCCAGCAGCAGCGTGCCGACACGCAGGATCTGTGCCCGGTCGGGATCGTCCGGCGAGAGGAACAGGCCGATGAGCGTCTCGGGGATGCCGAGGAACAGCAGCACGGTGATCACCACGATCCCCAGCGACAGGATCTGGGCCGCCATGGTGCCCCGGGTCAGGTAGGACAGGTCGCTGCGCCCCATCGCCTGCCCGGCGCGCACCGTGGCGACGTTCGACAGGCCGAGGTGGATCATGAAGATCGCGCCCGAAAGCTGCATGGCGATGCCATGCGCCGCCAGCGGCACCGTGCCGAGCCAGCCGACCATGACCGCGGTGGCGGCAAACAGCCCGACCTCGGCCAGCGTGGTCAGCCCGATCGGCCAGCCGAGCGCGAAGACCTCGCGCAGCATCTCCATGTCGGGGCGCCAGAAGTGGTACCAGATCTGGTGCTCCGGGAGGCGCAGCCGGGCATAGAGGATCACCCCGGCAAAGGCGGCGCCATGGGCGCAGAGCGAGGCGACCGCGGCGCCGGTGATGCCCAGTTCGGGCGCACCCCAGTTGCCGAAGATCAGCGCGTAATTGGCCAGCCCGTTGACCACCGCCGCCGCGACGGTGATCCAGAGCACCGCGCGGGTGTGCTCGAGCGCCGCGAGGTAGCTCTTGAACACCATCACGCCGAGCGCCGGCAGCAGCCCGACGCCGGCGATGCGCAGATAGGTCTGGGCGTTGCCGGCGACGAGCTCGGTCTGGCCGAGCAGCAGCAGCAGCGGCCTGGAGAACCAGAACAGCGGCAACGCCAGCAGGAAGAAGCCGATCGACAGCCAGAGCGCCATGCGGGTGGCGCGGCGCACGTTCGGCTCGTCGCCGCGCGCGGCGTATTGCGCGACCATCGGCATGACCGCGAAGGCAAAGCCCGAGCCGAAGAGGAAGAGCACCGAGAAGACCGTCATCGACAGGCTGAGCGCGGCAAGCTCCGGCACCCCGTAGCGGCCCATCATCACCGTGTCGGTGAGCCCGATGGTCAGCTGCGCCAGGTGCCCGCCGATCAGCGGCAGGCCCATCACCAGAACGGCGCGGATGTGGGCGGAATATGGGAGCTCGTGCGACATAAATGGGCTTTAGGAGGCGGCGGGGCTTCGCGCAACCTCAGAGTGAACGGAGCAGAAGCTGCACCGCCATGACTGTGACCAAAGCGCCCGCCGCGGCTTCGAGCAACGCCAGCGCCCGGAGTGTGCCGGGGCCGGTGGCGAGCCGTGTCAGCGCGCCTTCGCGCAGCGTGACCGAGGCGAGGGCGACCACCAGTGTCACGCTCGCCGTGCCGAGCCCCATGGCGAAGGCGCCGAGGATGCCGGCACCGCCGATGCCCATGCGCCAGGTCAGGATCAGCAGGAAGAGCGCGCCGGTGCAGGGGCGCAGGGCGATGGCCCCGACCAGCAGCAGCGCGTCGCGCAGCGAGTGCACCTTCTGCGCCTGCTCGAGGCTCGGGCCATGGGCATGGCCGCAGCGTTGGCAGATGCCCTCGTGGTCGTGGTCGTGGTCGTGGTCGTGGTCGTGGTCGTGGTCGTGGTCGTGGTCGTGTGGCAGGGCATGCGGCGCCTTGCGCGCGGGCCACAGCCTGCGCCCGCCGCGCAGCAGCAGCCAGAGGCCGATCGCGCCGATCGCCGCGTAGCTTGCCGGGGCGAACCAGTCCTCGGCCGCCGCGGTCATCTGTTCGCGGCCCCAGCCGAGCAGCCAGACCCCGGCGTAGACCAGCAGCACCGCGGCTGCCGCCTGCGCGAGGCTCGAGGCCACCGCCAGCGCCGAGAGCCGCCAGAGCGCGACGCGCCGCCCCAGCCCGTAGCCGCCGATCAGCAGCTTGCCGTGGCCCGGCCCCGCCGCATGGAAAAAGCCGTAGCCGAAGCAGACCGCCATCAGGGCCGCGAGGGCGCCCGGCTCGCCGGCGCGCAGCGCCCGCAGGCCCCGGGCCATGGCGTTTTGCGCCTCGCGCTGGCCTTCCATCGCGATGAGCGCGATCCGGTCGGCTCCGCCGAAGCCCCAGAGCCAGATCGCCAGCCCCAGCACCCCGAGCGCCGCCACGGTCAGGATCCGGCGCATGTCACCTCGATGCGGTCGGCGAAGTCCCGGCCCGGCTCGATCTCGAGGAACTGGTCCTCGGGAATCTGCGCCAGCTCGGCCTGCATCTTCTGCGCCGCCGCGTCGAGATCGGGCGCATGCACCGTGGCGCGGCAAGGGGCGGGCAGGGTGATCGGCAGGCTCGCCTCGAAGGCGATGTAATAGGTCGGATCGTAGGGTTCGATCACCAGCCCGTCGGCGGGGGCGGGCTGCACGCTGCGCCGGTGCACCGAGGTGATGCGCCCCGCGTCGATCGAGACGGAGACGAACTCGGGCGCGCCGAGCGCCAGCTTCGCGCCGCCGGAGTACATGTAGAGATCGCCTTCGAAACCCTCGTACCAGTTGTCGAGGTCGAAGCGCTCGAGCGCCGTCAGCTCGTCCGGGGTGAGCAGGCCGTCGCCGTCGGGGTCGAGCCCCATGTCCTCGAGGATAAGCAGCGAGAAGAAATCGTCGTAGCGCCAGGTCACCTCGACCGAGGTCACCTGCCGGTCCGCATCCAGGGCAAGCGCCAGCCCGACGTCGGCAAAGACATGTGGATGCGCCAGTGCGGCGGAGGCGCTCATCAGCGCCGCGAGCGCGGCGCCGAGACGCAGGCGCCAAAGCGGCGCGGGCGAGAGATTATTGTGCAATTGACCTTGGGGCATGCCATTCCGCGCGATCATGTTAGAGTGGCCTTATTTGAGACATGATTCCCCTGGGAAGTTTTTTGATGGCTAGTTTGATTGATCTGACGGCGTTCGCGCCTCAGGCCCGGTGTTTTCTGACCGAACTCGAGGCAAACAACGACCGCGCTTGGTTTCACGCCAACAAGCAGCGCTACGACAGCGAGGTCAAGCGCCCGGTCGAGATGATCATGGCCCAGCTGACCCCCGAGCTCGAGGTGCTGAGCGGAGATCAGCCGAGACCGAAGCTGTTCCGCCCGCACCGCGACGTCCGCTACAGCGACGACAAGCAACCGTTCCACACGCATCTGCATGCGCTCTGGTCGCTGCCGGACGGGCGGGCATGGTACTTCGCCCTGTCGAAGGACTACGCCACCGCGGGCGCGGGCATCCTGCGCTTCGACGCGCGCCAGATGCTGGCCTGGCAGGCGGCGCTGATGGGACGCGAGGGGGACGAACTCGAAGGCATCATCGCGCGTACCGGGGCCCGCCTCGATCCGGCCCCCGATCCCGCCGTCGAGGTGCCGCCCGGGCCGCGCGCCGAACTGATGCGCCGCCCGGGCTGCGTGCTGTGGATCGACGATCTCTACGACGATCTGACACCCGATCCGGTGACGACCCTGCTGCAATGCTACACCCGGCTGCAGCCTTTGCAGGACTGGCTCGGCCGGCGGCTCTGAGCGCTGCGCTCAGGCGCTGCCGTTCGGCCCGGGCGTCGCGCCGAGGATATGCTCCGAGCGATGGATCACATGCGCCGCGCCGCCGACGATCAGCGGATCGGGCGGCGTGGCGATGTGCCGGTCCTTTCCGGGGTAGTCCAGGGTCGACAGGAAATGCCGCATGCAGTTGATGCGGGCCCGCTTCTTGTCGTCGGATTTCACCACGGTCCAGGGCGCGTCGGCGGTGTCGGTGTAGAAGAACATCGCCTCCTTGGCCTCGGTGTACTCGTCCCACTTGCCGAGGCTGGCCTTGTCGATGGGCGAGAGCTTCCACTGCTTCAGCGGGTCGGTCTCGCGGCTCTTGAAGCGCGCCTTCTGCTCGTCGCGCGTGACCGAGAACCAGTACTTGTAGAGCTGGATGCCCGAGCGCACGAACATCCGCTCCAGCTCCGGTGTCTGGCGCATGAACTCGAGATATTCATTCGGCTCGCAGAAGCTCATCACGCGCTCGACCCCGGCGCGGTTGTACCACGAGCGATCGTAGAGCACGATCTCGCCGGCGGTGGGCAGGTGCTCGATGTAGCGCTGGAAATACCATTGCCCGCGCTCCTCGACGCTGGGCTTGTTGAGCGCCACGACGCGGGCGTGCCGCGGGTTGAGATGCTCGGTGAAGCGCTTGATCGTGCCGCCCTTGCCGGCGGCGTCGCGCCCTTCGAAGAGCAGCACGAACTTCTGCCCGGTCTGCTGCGCCCAGAGCTGGACCTTCAGCAGCTCGGCCTGCAACCGGGCCTTCTGCAGCTCGTAGCTGCGCCGCGCCATCTTCTTGGTATAGGGATATTCGCCGGTCTCGAAGGCGCGGCGGATCTCGTCCGGCGTCGGCCCGCGCCGGCGCGCCACATGCACCGGCGCTTCGAGCGCGGCGGTCGCGGTCGGGGCCGTCTCCGGCAGCGGCGGCGCCCCGGGGTCGGGCTCGAGGTCGGCAACGGGCTCTTCGGGATCGGGCGCTTTCGGCATCTCGGTCATGGCGGCTCCCTTCGGCATCGGTCTGCGAGCAGACTGGACCCCCAGCCTGCGCCGCACCTTGATACCTGTCAAATCCCGGCCGCCGCTCAGCTTCCGAGCGCGCTGCGCCAGTCGTACTGCGGTGAAAACCCGAGCATCTGCCGCGCCTTGGCGTTGCTGTAGAAGGCCTGCCGCGGCTGCATCGGGCTTTTCACCGGCACGTCGTCGTAGAAGCGTGCGCGGATCTCCGCGTTGTCCTGCGGTACGGCGAGGTCGTCATTGGCAACGTTGAAAAGCTGGAAGCCGAGCCCGTCCGTCTCGAGGCAGCGGCTGACCATCTGCGCCAGGTCGCGCACGTCGATATAGCCGAAGATATTGCGCAGCCGCGGCGCGGGATCGTCGGCGTAGGCGGGGAAATCGCGGTGGTAGTCTTCGATCTCGCAGACGTTGGAGATGCGCAGCCCGTAGATGTCCTGCCCGCTGCGCCGCTGGATGCCGCGCGCGGTCACCTCGTTGGACACCTTCGACAGCGCATAGGCGTCCTCGGGGACGACCGGGTGTTCCTCGTCGATCGGCAGATACTCGGGCTTGCGCTCGCCCCGCGCGAAGCAGATGCCGTAGGTCGTCTCGGAACTGGCGAAGACCACCTTGGGAATGCGCAGCTTCGCCGCGGCTTCCAGCATGTTGTAGGTCGAGATCGTGTTGACCCGGTAGGTCTCGCAGTCGGGCTTGATCAGTATGCGGGCAAGGGCGCCGAAATGCACCACCGCGTCGAACGCAGGCTGCGCGCCGCCGCCATCGAGCTCGTCGAAGCTCGCGAGTGAGGTCATCGCGCTCCAGACCTGCCCCGGGTCGGTCAGGTCGGTGATCAGGTCGTGCACGCCGGGGTGTCCGAGCGGCGCAAGGTCCGCGTTCAGGATGCGGTGCCCGGCGTCTGCAAGGTGCCGCACCACGTGCCGCCCGGCCTTGCCGCTGCCGCCGGTGAACAGAATGCGCATGTCGTCCTCCTTCTCTCCTCGGGCACAGCATTCAACCCAAAGCCGCGAAGGTCCAGAGCGGCCATCGATTTTCACCCCATTGATTTTCCCCCGGGTATCCGGCACAGGTTTCGCGACATTCTGGAAGGCGTCGCGCCTTCCGCCGTTGACCAGCCTGTGACGCGCCTCTGAAGGGAAAGACCGCCATGACCCGCATCGACGCCAAGTTCGCCGCCCTGAAGGCCGAGGGAAAGAAGGGCTTCGTCGCCTACGTGATGGCCGGGGACCCCGATTACGACCGCTCGCTCGAGCTGGTGCGCGGCCTGCCGGGGGCCGGTGTCGACGTGATCGAGCTGGGCCTGCCCTTCACCGACCCGATGGCCGATGGCGAGACCATCCAGCTCGCCGGCCAGCGCGCGCTCGAGGCGGGCATGACGCTGAACCGCACGCTGCAGATGGTGCGTGACTTCCGCGATGCGGACGACACCACGCCGATCGTGCTGATGGGCTACTACAACCCGATCTACAGCCACGGCGTGGACGCCTTCCTCGAAGAGGCGCGCGAGGCCGGCATCGACGGTCTGATCATCGTCGACCTGCCGCCCGAAGAGGACGAGGAACTCTGCATCCCGGCGCAGAAGGCGGGTCTCAACTTCATCCGCCTCGCCACGCCGACCACCGACGACAAGCGCCTGCCCAAGGTGCTGCAGAACACCTCGGGCTTCGTCTACTACGTCTCGATCACCGGCATCACCGGCGCAGCCGCGGCGCAGGCCACCGACGTCGGCCCCGAGGTCGCGCGGATCAAGGCGGGCACAGATCTGCCGGTCATCGTCGGCTTCGGCATCCGCACCCCCGAGACCGCCGAGAGCATCGCCTCGGTCGCCGACGGCTGCGTCGTCGGCTCGGCCATCGTCGGCGCCATGGCCGAGGGCAAGCCGGTCTCCGAGGTGCTCGCCTTCGTGAAATCCCTCGCCGACGGCGCCCACCGCGCCTGAGGGTCGCTTCGCCGGAAACCTGCAAGAGCCGCGCCGCCCGTCAAGCGCGGCTTTTCCATGTCGGCCGCTCGCAGCGGTCGTCCCCTTCTTCTCTTTCCAAATACGCCGGGGAGCGCGAGGGGCAGCGCCCCTCGCTAACGGAGCGCTGCTCCATGCGGTTTGCCGAGCCTTCGGCGCGGGAGCGGAGCGCGTCGCGGTCCGCGTGACCTGCCCGGCGCGCAGCATGGGACCGGGCCACCTGCCACGTTACCGCAACCACCCGCATTGACTCTCCCACTCACAGGCTCCATCCTCATTTGGTATACCATTTTGCGGGAGGAGCACTTTGGCAGAGATCACGGTGATCGGGCTCGGCTCGATGGGCATGGGCATGGCGCAGTCGCTGCTGCGCGCCGGGCATGTGGTGCACGGATTGGATATCTCGAGCGAGCGGACGGCGGCCTTCGAGGCCGAGGGGGGCGCGCCGGGCAGCCTCGCAGAGGCGCTGGGCGCGAGCTCGGTGCTGGTCTGCGTGGTGCTCAACGCGGCGCAGACGCGCGAGGTGCTCTTCGGCTCCGGCGGCGCGGCCGAGCATCTGGCAGAGGGTGCGGCGATCATCTCCTGCGCCACCATCGCGCCGAGCCAGGCGCGCGAATTCGCCGGCCTCGCCTCGGCCGAGGGGCTGCATTACCTCGATGCGCCGATCTCCGGCGGCGCGATCAAGGCCGCGCAGGGGCAGCTCTCGATCATGGCCTCGGGCACGCCGGAGGCCTTCGCCGCCGCGCAGCCAGCGCTCGACGCCATGGCCGCCACCGTGCACCGGCTGGGAGACGAGGCCGGGGCGGGCAGCGCGATGAAGGCGGTGAACCAATTGCTCGCAGGCGTGCATATCGCGGCCATGGGCGAGGCAATGGCGCTCGGCATCAGCCAGGGGCTCGACCCGGCGCGCATCGTCGAGGTGATCTCGGCCTCCGCCGGCACCAGCTGGATGTTCGAGAACCGCGGCCCTCACGTCGTGGAGGGCGACTACACGCCGCGCTCGGCGGTGAACATCTGGCCCAAGGATCTGGGCATCGTCGGCGGCATCGCCGGCGAGGCGCAGCTGCCGGTGCCGATGACCGAGGCCGCGCTGACCCAGTTCAAGGCCGCCGCCGTGGCGGGAGACGGGCTGATCGACGACGCCGCGGTGATCAAGGTCTATGCCCGCGCGGCGGGCCTCGCATTGCCGGGAGACGACTGATGCTGCTGGGTTGTATCGGCGACGATTTCACCGGCTCGAGCGATCTCGGCAACACGCTGGTCAAGCAGGGCATGCGCACGGTGCAATACGTCGGCGTGCCGAAGACCGACGCCGCGCCGGAGGTCGAGGCCGGGGTGGTGGCGCTGAAGTCGCGCTCCATTCCCGCCGCCGAGGCGGTGAAGCTGTCCCTGGAAGCGCTGGAGTGGCTGAAGGCGCAGGGGTGCGAGCAGTTTCTCTTCAAGTATTGCTCGACTTTCGATTCCACCGCGGAGGGCAATATCGGCCCCGTCGCCGAGGCGCTGGCCGACGCGCTGGGGACCGAGAGCGTCATCTTCTGCCCGGCCTTCCCGGCGACGGGGCGGACGATCTACCAGGGCCACCTCTTCGTACAGGATCACCTGCTGTCGGAGTCGGGCATGGAGAACCATCCCCTGACGCCGATGAAAGACCCCGACCTGCGCCGCGTGCTCGCCGCGCAGGTCTCGCGCGGCGTCGGCCATGTGCCCGCCGGCACCGTCTGGCAGGGGGCCGAGGCGATCCGCGCGACGCTGGCGTCCGAGGCGGAGGCGGGCCGCGGCTTCGTCATCGCCGACGCGATCCGCGACGAGGACTTGCTGACCTGGGGCAGGGCCCTCGAGGGGACCAAGCTGCTCACCGGCGGTTCGGGCATCGCGCTCGGCCTTCCGGGCAATTTCGCGCTGTCCGGCAAGGCTGGCGCTTGGACGGGGCAGGGCGGTCAGGTGGTCGCCCTTTCGGGCTCCTGCTCGAACGCCACGCGTGCGCAGGTCGCCGCCCACGCGGGACCGAAGCGCGAGGTCACCGCGGAGGAGGCGCTGGCGGGGCTCGAGGCCGACACGCTTGCCGAGTGGGCGCTGGCGCAGGACGGGCTGCCGCTGATCTATTCCTCGGCCGAGCCCGCCACCGTGGCCGAGGCGCAGCAAAGGCATGGCCGCGAGACGGTCGCCGCCGCGCTGGAGGGGCTCTTTGCCAAGACCGCGGCCGCGCTGGCCGCCAAGGGTGTGAAGCGCATCATCAGCGCCGGGGGCGAGACCTCGGGCGCGGTGGTCGAGGCGCTGGCGCCCGAGGCGCTGGAGATCGGGCCGGAGATCGACCCCGGCGTGCCGGTCATGCGCGCGGGCGACATGGTGCTGGCGCTGAAGTCCGGCAACTTCGGGGCCGAGGACTTCTTTGCCAAGGCCGCCCGCGTGATGGAGCAGGGGGCATGAGCGAGAGCAAGCTGCGCGAGCAGATCTGCGAGATGGCCGCGTCGATGTTCCAACGCGGCCTCACCGGCGGTGCTTCGGGCAATATTTCGGCGCGCACCGAGGATGGTGGGCTGCTGGTGTCGCCCACCGGCTCGAGCTTCGGCAGCCTCGATCCGGCGCGGCTTTCGCGCTTCGATGCGGCCGGGATCCTCATCGATGGCGACAAGCCGACCAAGGAGATGCCGCTGCACAGCGCCTTCTACGAGACGCGCGGCAAGACCGGGGCGGTGGTGCACCTGCATTCGAGCCACGCGGTGGCCTGGTCGATGATGCCCGACATCGATCCCGACAACCTTCTGCCGCCGCTCACGGCCTATGCGGTGATGCGGCTCGGCAAGGTGCGGTTGCTGCCGTTCTTCGTGCCGGGCGATCCGGCCATGGGCGACGCGGTGCGCGGGCTGGCGGGCAAGCGCTCGGCGGTGGTGCTGGCCAACCATGGCCCGGTGGTGGCGGGCAAGGACCTCGAGGCCGCCGTCTACGCGATGGAAGAACTGGAGGAGACCGCCAAGCTCGCGCTGCTGCTGCAGGGGCACAGGCCGCGCATGCTCACCTCCGGGCAGGTGCAGCAGGTGGTCACGAAATTCGACGTGGACTGGGATTGAGACATGAAGTTTTCGGCCAATATCGGCTTTCTCTACACCGAGTTGCCGCTGCCCGAGCGCATCCGCGCCGCGGCGCGCGACGGCTTCGACGCGGTGGAGTGCCATTTCCCCTATGACGTGCCGCCCGAGGAGATGAAGGCGGCGCTCGACGAGACCGGCTTTGACATGCTCGGGCTCAACACCGTGCCGGGCGACGTGGCCGCGGGCGATTTCGGGCTCGCCGCGCTGCTGGAGCGGCGCGAGGACGCCGCCGCGGCGGTGCGCCAGGCGGTCGCCTATGGCGAGGCGATCGGGGCGCGGAACGTGCACGTGATGGCGGGCCGCACCGATGGCGGCGCGGAGGCCGAGGCGACCTACCGCGAGACGCTCGCGCTGGCCTGCGATCTCGCGGGCGCGGCGGGCATGGGGGTGCTGATCGAGCCGATCAACCATCGCGACGTGGCGGGCTATCACCTGTCCCGTGTCGAGCATGCCGCCGAGATCGTCGCGGCGATGGGGCGCGACAACCTGCGCATCATGTTCGACTGCTATCACACGCAGATCATGCAGGGGGATCTGACCGCGCGGTTCAAGGCGCATCTGCCGATGATCGGCCACGTGCAGATCGCCGCGGTGCCGGATCGTGGCGAGCCCGATGGCGGCGAGATCTGCTTCGAACGCCTGCTGGCCTCCTTTGCCGAGGTCGGATGGGCGGCGCCGGTGGGCGCGGAATACAAGCCGCGCGGCGGGGATACGGCGGCGGGCCTCGGCTGGCTCGCCCCCCTGCGCGCGGCGCTGGTTTGAGCTGAAAGGATCATCGAGATGACGGACGTACTGGCAGTGGGCAAGCCCGACCAGATGAGCCGCGAGCCTCTGGCCGAGCTGGGCTGGACCCACGTGGAAAGCCTCGACGCCGCGCAGGCGCTGGACGCGGACACCCGCAAGGGCGTGAAGGCCATCGCCTTCTACGGCCACGCCCCCTTCGCGGGCGCGCAGATGGACGCCTTCCCGGGCCTCGGCCTGATCGCCAACTTCGGCGTCGGCTATGACGCGATCAACGTCACGGACGCCTCGGCGCGCGCCATCAAGGTGACCAACACGCCCGACGTGCTGAACGACGACGTGGCCGACCTCGCCGTGGCCATGCTGCTCGACTACTGCCGCGACATGCGCGGCGCCGAGGCGCGGGTGCGCTCCGGCGCCTGGGGCAAGGAGGGGGCGCACCCGTTGCAGCGCAAGATGAGCGGGCAGAAGGCGGGCATCCTCGGCATGGGCCGGATCGGGCGCGAGATCGCCGACCGTCTCGCGGCCTTCAAGATGGAGATGCACTACCACGCGCGCTCCGAGAAGGAGACGCCGGGCTGGACCTTCCACGCCGATCCCGTGTCGCTGGCGCGCGAGGTGGATTTCCTGGTGATCGCCCTCGTCGGAGGCCCGGCCACCGAGGGCTACGTGTCGAAGGAGGTGATCGAGGCGCTGGGTCCGACCGGCGTGCTGATCAACATCTCGCGCGGCACCACGGTTGACGAGGAGGCGCTGATCGAGGCGCTGCAGCAGGGCAAGATCGCCGGCGCGGGCCTCGATGTGTTCCTCAACGAGCCCAACCCGGATGCGCGCTTCCTGACATTGGAGAACGCGGTGCTGCAGCCGCACCAGGCCTCGGCCACCAAGGAAACGCGCGCCGCCATGGGGCAGCTTCAGCGCGACAATATCGCGGCCTTCCTCGCCGGCAAGGATCTGCTGACCCCGGTGAACTGAGCCGGGAGAGCCGAGGCGCAACGTCCGTCGAAGGACGTTGCAAGTCTCTTCGAAGAGATTTGGCCCCTGCCCGTGGCGGGGGCCGTTTCATTCAGGCCGAACCGGTGCCCGTCGCGCCGGCGTCGGCAAAGCCCGCGTCGAGCCGCCGCCAGGCCCAGGCGGTCAGCACGATCACCCCGGCCGCCGCCGCCAAGAAGGGCATCTGCAGCGCCACACCGCGCGGCATCAGGGCCTCGGCGCCGCGGATCACCAGGCCCGAGAGCAGCAGCCCGATCGGCATCATCCCCCAGGCGAAGAGCCGGTAGGTGGCGTTGACCCGCCCGAGGATCGCGTCGGGCACGTGGCGCTGGCGGTAGGAGACCGAGACCGTGTTCCACACCAGCCCGCAGAACTCGAAGGCGGCGAGCACCGCCGCCACCGCCCAGCCGTTCGGCGCCAGCGGCAGCGCGGCGAAGGCCAGCGCCGAGGCCAGCGTCATCCATTGCGCCGAGGGGCCATTGCCCAGCTTGCGCACGATGCGCTCGGCGCAGAAGCCGCCCAGCACCCCGCCGAGCGCCCCCGCGGCGAGGATCAGCCCGTAGCCCGAGGCGCCGAGGCCGAGGTTCTCCTGCACGTGCAGCACCAGCGCGATGACGACCATCTGGTGCAGCAGGTTCCACACGCCGGTGATCACCGCCAGGAGCCGCAGCAAGGCCGAGCCGCGCAGGAAGGCGAGCCCGTCGCCGAGCTCTCTCTTCCAGTCGCGCCCGCCGGTCCGGCGGGGGGTGAATTGGCCCTTCAGCGAATGCATCAGACCCACGGCGAGCAGGAAGCACAGCGCGTTCAGCGCGAAGGGCAGCCAGACCACCGAGGCGATGAGGAACGCGCCGACTGCCGGCCCGAGCAGCGCATTGCCGACCATCTCGACGCTCCACAGCCGACCGTTGGCGCGCTCGAGCTGGTCGTGCGGCACGATGGCGGGCAGCATGGTCTGCGCGGCGCTGTCGCGGAACACCTCGGCGGTGCCCACGAGCAGCGCGCAGCCGAGCAGCGCCGTGAAGAGGCCGGGGCTGGCGGTGCCCGTGTCCGGCGCGGGGGCGAGGGGCAGGGCCCGCCATATGGTGAGGGCGGCCAGGGCAAAGGCGCAGGCCCGCACCACGTCCATGGCGAGGATCAGCCGCCGCCGGTCCACCCGGTCGGTGACCACCCCGGCGGGCAGGGCAAACAGGAACCACGGCAGCCGCAGGGTGATCGGCATCAGCGTGACCAGCAGCGGATCGCGGGTCAGCAGCGTCGCCAGCCAGGCCCAGACCACCACGGCCACGCCGTCGGCGAGGTTGGTCATGCCGCTGGCGAGGATGAAGCGGCGCAGGGGGCTGGCGGCAGGAGCGGTCACGTGGCGTCCTTGGGGAAAGTCAGGCGGGGCGGTCGTGAAAAGCCTAAGTCCCGGAGACCGGTCGAGGTCAACAAGAACCGATCGCCCCTCTGCCGCAACGCCCCCTGTCGTCGCGGCAGATTGTGGCGGGCGGGCCAAGCCGCCCGCGCGCGGCTCAGCCGAAGATCGAGGGCACCAGCGCGCCGCGCGCCTGGATCACCTTGGCGGCGAGACGCATGGCCTCGGCAGCGGCGTCCTGCGGCGACTTGCCCTGCGCCAGCCCGGCGAGCAGCCCGGCGGCAAAGCTATCGCCCGCGGCGGTTGTGTCGACGACCGTTTCGACGGTCTCGGCGGCAATCTCGTGCTGCCCGGCCTCGCGCTGCCACAGGTGCAGCGCGGCGCCGCCCTGTTTCACCGCCACCATGTCGGCGCCGCCCTTGCGGTAGCGTTCGATGGTCTCGGAGGGGTTGGCGTCGCCGAAGAGCTCTTCCTCCTCGTCGAAGCTCGGCAGCACGATGTCGGCGGTGCGCGCGCCCATGGTCAGGCCGGCGCGCATCGCCTCGGTGCTCTCCCACAGGCGCGGGCGCAGGTTGGTGTCGAACGACACGATCGCCCCCTTCGAGCGGGCGCGGGAGAGCGCGCCGCAAAACGCCTCGCGCTGCTTCGGCGGCAGGATCGCCAGGGTGATGCCCGAGAAATGGATCATCTCGCGGCCCTTGAGGATGCCGTCGAGCCAGCTCAGGTCGTCGGCCATCAGCTTTGCCGCCGACTGACCGCGCCAGTAGGAGAAGCTGCGCTCGCCGTTGTCGAGCGAGATCATGTAGAGCCCGACGGTGCGGTCGGGGATGCGCCGGATGGTCGAGACATCCACGCCTTCGCCCGAGATGAAGTCGAGCATCTCGCTGCTCACAGCGTCCTCGCCCACGCAGGTGCCGTAGCTGACCGTCCACTCCTCCGGAAGCAGGCGGCGGGCGTACCATGCAGTGTTGAACGTGTCGCCGGCGAAGCCGCGCTTGTAGAGGCCGTCTCCGGCCTGCGACAGTTCCACCATGCATTCTCCGAGGGCGAGGAAAGCGGTCACAGAAGATTTCTCCGGGCAAGGTTACGCATCAGCGCCCCGGTGCCGAAGGTCCATTCCGGGGCCTCGGTGGAGAGCCGGACGGTGTTCTGCAGCGCGCCGAGCGCGGGTTCGGAAATGCTTACAACGTCTCCGACGTGATGTGTAAACCCCTGACCGGGGGCATCGCGGTCCTCGGTGGGCGCAAAGAGCGTGCCGAGGAACAAAAGAAAGCCATCGGGATACTGGTGATGGCGGCCTATGGTCTGCGCCACGATCGAGGCCGGGTCGCGGCTGATCTGGCTCATCGACGACGCGCCATTGAGCACGAAGCCGTCCTCGCCGGTTACCGTCATCGTCAGTTCCGCCTTGCGCACGTCGTCGAGCGTGTAGTCCTCGTCGAAGAGGCGGAGGAACGGGCCGATGGCGCAGGAGGCGTTGTTGTCCTTGGCCTTGCCGAGCAGCAGCGCCGAGCGGCCCTCGACGTCGCGCAGGTTGACGTCATTGCCCAAAGTCGCGCCGAGGATGTCGCCGCGCGAGTTGATCGCCAGAACGATCTCGGGCTCGGGGTTGTTCCACTTGCTGATCGGGTGCAGGCCGACCGTGGCGCCCCAGCCCACCGCCGCCATCGGCTGCGACTTGGTGAAGACCTCGGCATCGGGGCCGATGCCAACCTCGAGGTATTGCGACCACATGCCTTCCTGCTGCAGCACGCGCTTCACCTCCATCGCCTTCTCGGAGCCTGGCTCGATGCCGGAGAGCGAGTCGCCGATGATGGATTTCACCTTGGCGCGGATCGCCTCGGCGGCGTCGGGATCGCCCGCGGCCTGTTCCTCGATCACCCGCTCGACCATCGACTGCGCGAAGGTGACGCCGGAGGCTTTCACCGCCTGCAGATCGCAGGGGGCCAGCAGGTGCAGCACGTCGTCCCCCGCGCCCTCGGCCGAGCCTGCGGTGAGGTCCGCGAGCGTGCCGATCTCCTCGCCGGTGGCGGCGCGCAGTGTCGCAGCGGGGTCGTCGCTTTCCATCAGGTCGCGCATGGTCGGCAGCGCCTTGCTGGTGATGTCCACCAGCATCTCGCCGCGCAGGGCGACCAGAGCCGGGCCGACGCCGGGGCGCCAGACGCGGCCAACAAGAAGCGCCTCGGGGGTGGGGTTGCTCTGCGGCAGCATGGGGGTCTCCTCCGTCTTCAGTCTTGTATCTCGGGTGTGGGGGCGGACCGTCAGTCCGCGGGCGGCAGCAGCTTGCCCGGGTTCAGGATGCCCTGCGGATCAAAGGCCGTCTTGATCCGCCGCATCCAGTCCAGCGCGGGGCCGTGCTCGGCTTTCATGTACTTTTGCTTGCCGATGCCGATGCCGTGCTCTCCGGTCACCGTGCCGCTGAGCCGCAGCGCGGTCTCGTTGAGCTTGCCGGCAAAGGCGTGCACGGCCTCGACCTCGGCGGGGTCGTTCGGATCGAAGCGCGCGGCGCAGTGGAAGTTGCCGTCGCCGACATGGCCGACGATGGTGCTGACCAGACCCGCGGCGCGGGCGTCGGCCTGCGCCTGCAGCACCGCCTCGGCGAGCTGCGAGATCGGCACGCAGACATCCGTCGCCAGTGTGCCGTACTGCGCGCCGGGGCGCAGCGCGGCGGAGGCGAAATGCGCGGCGTGGCGCATCTTCCACAGGGCGTTGCGGGCCTCGGTGGTATTGGCCTCGGCCCAGGCCTCCATGCCGAAGTCCTCGGCGATCTCGCGAAAGCTCTCGGACTGTTCGGCGACGCCCGACGGGCTGCCGTGGAACTCGACGAAGAGATGCGGTTGCTCCGGCAGGTCGGAGCCCGCGTGGATGTTGAAACCGCGCACCATCATCTCGTCCACCAGCTCGATCCGCGCCATCGGCAGGCCGGACTGGATGGTCAGGATCACGCAGTTCACCGCGTCCTCGACCGAGGGGAAGCGGCAGGTGGCCGAGGCGATGCCCTCGGGCATCCCGTGCAGTTTCAGCGTCAGCTCGGTGATGATGCCGAGCGTGCCCTCGCTGCCGACCAGCAGGTGCGTCAGGTCATAGCCCGCCGAGCTCTTGCGCGCCTTGGTGCCGGTGCGGATGATGCTGCCGTCGGACATCACCGCCTCGAGCGCCAGCACGTTCTCGCGCAGGGTGCCGTAGCGCACCGCAGTGGTGCCCGAGGCGCGGGTGGCCGCCATACCGCCAAGCGAGGCATCGGCACCGGGGTCGATGGGGAAAAAGAGCCCGGTGGCCCGCAGTTCCTCGTTCAACTCGGTGCGGGTGACTCCGGGCTGAACCACCACGTTGAGATCCTCGGCATTGACCTCCAGCACCTTCTTCATGCGCGAGAAGTCGAGGCTGATGCCGCCCTGCACGGCCAGGTGCTGCCCCTCGAGCGAGGTGCCGGTGCCGAAAGGGGTGATCGGCGTGCCGGTCTCGGCGCAGAAGCGGACGATGGCGGCGACCTCCTCGGTGGTCTCGGGGAAGGCCACGGCGTCGGGCAGGGCGAGGGGGAAATGCGCCTCGTTGCGCGCGTTCTGCTCGCGGATGGCGTCGCTGGTCGAGAGGCGGTCGCCGAGGAGCTGTTCGAGCGGGGTGAAGAGGGTCATTTCTCAGGTCTCCAAGTGTGGGTGCCGGGCGCAGGCCCGCCCGCAATCGCGGCGAAGCCGCCGGGCGAGCGGTCGTTCATCATGCCGCCATCGGTTCGAGCCCGATGGACGACGCCGTCCGGGCGGGCTGGCGCTTTGTCACCCTCGTGCAACGAAATGAGGCCGCCCGGACTTGGCCGGGATAAAGTGCTGACCTCAATCTTTGCAGCGCCTTCCCACGGGCCGGCGCTCGCCTGGCTCTCGTCGCGCCGTGTGGCGTGACGGAGCCGGGGAGGCAGCCTTACTTGCCCCAGTTCAGCACGAGCGGATCGAGCGGCTTGATCAGCTCGATCAACATCGAAGCGGTGTCCGGATGCAAGGGGGCAATCGGGTGCCGACAGAAGGCCGACTTGATCACGCCGCCGACCTGCATGGCGTGCTTGGCCGAGCGGAAGCCGCACTGGCGGTTCTCATGGTTGACCGCGGGCAGCACGCGGGTATAGCCGTCGATCGCCGCCTGCCGGTTGCCGGCGAGGAAATCCACGACGATCGGTCGGATCTTGTCGGGGATCATCGCTGAGGTCATGCAGCCGGTCGCCCCGGCGTCGAGATCCGCGAGCAGGGTGATCGCCTCCTCGCCGTCGAAGGGCGCCTCGATGGCGGCGCCGCCCTCGGCGATCAGGCTGCGCAGCTTGGCGGCGGCCTGCGGGCATTCGATCTTGAAGAGCTTCAGCATCTCGATCTCGTTGGCCATCTTGACCAGCAGCGGCACCGGCAGATCGACACCCGAGAGTGGCGCGTCCTGCAGCATGATCGGAATGCCCACTTCACCCACCTGACGGAACTGCTCGAAGGTCTGCTCGGCAGTGCCCTTCATCAGCGCGCCGTGGTAGGGCGGCATCATCATCACGATGTCGGCGCCGAGGTCCTTGGCGTATTGCGCGCGCTCCACCGCGATGGGGGTGGCGTAATGCGAGATCGTCACAATCACCGGCACGCGGCCCGCCACATGCTCGACGCAGAGCTTGGTGAGGATCGCGCGCTCGTCGTCCGACAGCAGGAACTGCTCGGAGAAATTGGCGAGGATGCAGATGCCGTCGACGCCCATGTCGATGGTGCAATCCAGAACGCGCTTCATGCCCTCGAGATCAAGCGAGCCGTCGTCGTGGAACGGCGTCGGCACCACGGGCCAGCATCCGGTATATTTGGTCATTCTAAAGGTCCTCCCGAATAGTCGATGTCTGAGTGTCAGGTTCCGCCGAAGGCCGACACGAGGGCCAGCGCAACGACGCCCAGCATGGCCAGTGCCATGCCGTAATTGATCAGCCGCTGCGTGCGGTAGCTGAGGTTGAGCCGGTGCAGGGTGACGCCGGCCTTGAGCCAGGCCAGGTGCACCGGGATCCAGATCGCGTTCATGATGACGATCTTGGCGGCGGTCTCGAAGCCAAGGCTCTCTGGCGCAAAGGAAAACCCGGTGAACATGGCGGTGTTCACCGCATAGGCCTTGGGGTTGATGACCTGAAGCAGCACGCCTGCGCGCACGCCCGGCGCGGTCTTGGCCTCGATGAAGGCGATGCGGCTGCCCGCCAGGGCGATGCGCGCCGCCAGGTAGAGCAGGTAGCACACCGACAGACCCATCAGCACCACCCGAACGGCGGGCACCGACAGCACGATGGCGGCAAAGCCGGTCAGCACCAGCGTCATCACCAGGTTGGTGCCGATCCAGAGCCCGAGGCCGTAGCGCAGCCCGTCCCGCCAGCCGTAGGCCGAGCCGACCCCGGCGATCGACAGCACTCCCGGTCCGGGGGTGATGAACAGCAGGAACACGGCAGCGGCAAAGCTCAGCATGGGCCGCGCTCTCGGTCCAACAGGGCTGCGCCGGGTCTCCTCACCTCGCCTCTTCCTCTCCCGTCCCCGTGGCTCCGTCCTTGCATCCGGGGTCATTTGGTATACCATTTTCCTGAATACGGTCCCGCCCCGTTTTGTCAATGGGGGATGCGGATCCCCGCAGGCCCGGCGGCATGCGGCGGGACCACGGGAAGAGGAGCGAATATGTCCCTGTTTGATCTGACGGGCCGCACCGCGCTGGTGACCGGCTCGACCATGGGTATCGGCTACGCGCTGGCGCGCGGTCTCGCGCAGGCGGGTGCCAAGGTGCTGCTGAACGGCCGCAATCCGCAGCGGCTGGAAGAGGCGGTCGCGGCGCTGACGGCCGAGGGGCTGGCGGCCGAGGCGCTCGGTTTCGACGTCACCGACCACGCGGGCGCCCGCGCAGCCATCGACGGCTACGAGGCCGAACAGGGCCCCATCGACATCCTGATCAACAACGCCGGCATGCAGCACCGCGGCCCGCTCGAGGAGTTCGACCCCGAGGCCTTCGATCGGCTGATGCGCACCAATGTCTATTCGGCCTTCTACGTCGGCCAGGCCTGCGCGCGTCACATGATCGGGCGCGGCGCCGGCAAGATCGTCAATATCGCCTCGGTGCAGAGCGCCTTGGCGCGGCCCGGCATCGCGCCCTACACCGCCAGCAAGGGGGCGATCACCAACCTCACGAAGGGCATGGCGACCGATTGGGCCAAGCACGGGCTCAACTGCAACGCCATCGCGCCGGGCTATTTCAAGACGCCGCTGAACGCCGCGCTGGTCGCCGATCCGGAGTTCAGCGCCTGGCTGGAAAAGCGCACCCCGGCGGGCCGCTGGGGCGATGTGGAGGAATTGGTGGGCGCCTGCGTCTTCCTCTGCGCCCCGGCCTCGAGCTTCGTGAACGGCCATACGCTGTTCGTCGACGGCGGCATCACCGCCTCGTTGTAAGACATCTTTGGGAGGAGATTTTCATGAGCGACAAACCCGTAGTGGGCTTCATCGGCGTCGGGCTGATGGGCCACGGCATGGCGAAGAACATCCTCAAGGGCGGCTACCCGCTCTGGGTGAAGGGCAACCGCGACCGCGCGCCGGTCGAGGATCTGGTGGGGCAGGGGGCGCAGGAGGCGGCCTCGCCGAAGGCGATGGCCGAGACCTGCGACATCATTCACCTGTGCCTGTCGAACTCACCGCAGGTCGAGGGCGTCATGCGCGGCGAGGACGGCATCCTCGCGGGCGCGCGGCCGGGACTGATCGTGGTGGATTGCTCCACCGCCGATCCCGCCTCGACCGAGGCGCTGGCCGCCGAACTGGCGGAGAAGGGCGGGGCGATGGTCGACGCGCCGCTGGGCCGCACCCCGAAGGAGGCCGAGGAGGGCCAGCTCGATGCCATGGTCGGCGCTGACGACAAGAGCTTTGCCAAGGTGCTGCCGGTGATCGAATGCTGGGCGGGCAACATCAACCGCGTCGGCGGGGTGGGCGCGGGCCACAAGATGAAACTGGTGATGAACCTCATCTCGATGAGCTACGCCGCGCTCTACGCCGAGGCGACTGTGCTGGCGGCCAAGTCCGGCATCTCGCCGCAGACGGTTCGTCAGGTGATCGGCTCGAGCCGCCTCGGCAACGGGTTCTTCGACACCTTCATGCGCTACGCGGTGGACCGGGACATGGAGGCGCATAAGTTCAGCATCTTCAACGGCGGCAAGGACGTGCGCTACGCCAACGCCATGGCGGCCAAGGTCAATGCCCCGGCGCTGATCGCCAGCGCGACCCGGCACTATTTCTCCACCGCCGAGGCGACGGGGCACGGTGCGGACTACGTGCCGAGCCTGTCGGACCGCATCGCCGAAATGGGCGGGATCGATCTGGCCGAGGAGGTGAAGAAGGGGGAAGGGTAGAGCGCTTCAATCGCACTTGCGCCAATCCGCCCGGAATCAAGCCGGCGGCGCCGGGCGAGCAGTCGTCCATTGCGGCGCCATCGGTTCGAGCCCGATGGACGACGCCGTCCCGGCGGGCTGGCGCTTTGAAGTCGAGGTGCAGTGGAACAAGGTCGCCCGGACTTGGCTGCGATAAAGCGCGGACCTCGAAGGTCGCAGCGCCACCCCTCGGGCAGGCGCCCGCCCGGCTTGCGTTCCGCGTGCTTAGCTCGTTGCGCGGCGCACCACGGTGAAGCCCAGGTTCTCGCGTAGGCCCTTGGGCAACTCGCCCGCGAGGATCAGTTCGGCGGCGCGGCGTCCGATCGCCAGGCCGTCGATATGCACCGTGGTCAGCGCCAGCGCGGCGGGGCTCGCCATGTCAAAATCCCCGAAGCCCGAGATCGCCAGCTGTCCCGGCACGTCCAGCCCGCGCCGCCAGGCCTCGCAGAGCGCGCCGCTGGCCAGCATGTCGCTGACGCAGACCACGGCCTCGGTGTCGGGCCAGCGCTGCAGGATCACGCCGAGCCCCTGCGCGCCAAGGTCGGGCCCCGCGACGCCGGGCCGGGGCGTGACGGCGACGATGCGCTCCTCCGCCAGCTGCCCGCAGAGATCCACATAGCCCTGCCGCCGCAGCTGCGCGCGGGTGTCATGTTCGCGGTTGAGCCCGAGGAAGGCGACGCGCCGCCGCCCGGTCTCGATCATGTGGCGGGTGATCGCCGCGCCCGCCTCGCGGTTGAAGAATCCCACCGCCGCATGCACCGGCGGATTGGGCAGGCCCCAAAGCTCCAGCACCGGGATGCCCGCACGCTCTAGCAGCGCGTGGGCGGCGGGCGTGTGGCGGTCCGAGGTCAGCACCAGCGCCTCGGGGCGGCGTCCGAGCATGGTCGAGATCAGGCTGGCCTCGGTCTCGGGGTCATATTGCGTGGTGGCCAGCATCAGCTGCAGGCCACCCGCGCCCAGCCCCTCGGTGAGACCGCGGATGGTGGCGGCAAAGACCGGCTCTTCCAGCGTCGAGACCAGCGCGCCCACCACCCGCGAGCGCTGCGAGCTGAGCGCCCCCGCGGTCTCGTCGAGCACGTAGCCGAGCTCGTCGACCGCCGCCTGCACCTTGCGCAGCGTCGCTGGGCTGACCTTGGAGGGGGTGCGCAGGGCGCGGCTCACGGTGATCTTGCCGACCCCGGCGCGGGCGGCCACGTCGCCCATCGTCACCCATTTCCTGCCGTCTGCCATGATCCGCCTGCCTGCCCCTGTTGACGCGCTCTCATACCCGGTGGTATCGGTACCATGAAGTCGCGAAGCCGTATCGGAGAATCGCAGTTTCGTGAGCGTGCCCGCAGGGTCGCTCGGGAAATGGGCAGAGATCCCCGGCGCGCGCCGCCATCTGGGTCATCGCAGATCAGAATTTGGCACAACATCATATTGCCGGGGCGCGTTTCGTCTCCGCCCGGCAAACCGCGAAGCCCGCCGCCCTCGCAGCCGGTGGCGCTTCGCAGAGGGTCGGTCTCGGAGGAGGGGGCCGGCCCTCTCTCTTTTCCGCCCCGGTTTTCGCTCGGCCTCGGCTCAGAACAGCGCCTGCGTCAGGTAGAGCGTGCCCATCCCCGCCACCAGCGCGCCGGTGACCGACAGGCGCAGCGCCACGAGGAAGGTGACCAGCGCGGCGATGATCCGCGCAGGCTCGGTCTCGCCGCCGGTCGCCTGCGGCCAGAGCACCAGCGGTGTCACCATGGCGGGCAGAACCCCGACGCCGACGTATTTGAGGTGCAGCACGAACCAGTCCGGCAGCTTCCGGCGTCCGAAGAAGCCGAGGAAAGAAAAGCGGATCAGGAAGGTGCCGATGCCCAGCAGGAGGGTCAGCGTCCAGAAGGTCGCGTCGTCGATCATGCCCGTCCTCCCGAGGCGCGGCGCGCGGCGCGGCGGCGCAGCGCCAGCTCGGTCTGCGCGCCGACCAGCATTGCCACCAGCGCCGCCGCGATCAGCCCGAGCCCGGCGGGAAAGCCCGCGAAGAGAATCGCGCAGACCACGGAGACCGCGGCGGCCAGCATGTGCGGCAGCGTGCGCAACAGCGGCGCGGTGATCGCGATGAAGCAGACCGGGGCGGCGAAATCGAGCTGCAGCGAGGCCGGGATCGCCGTGCCGATCAGCGCGCCGAGCAGCGTGCAGCCGTACCAGAAGGGGCAGATGAGGGCCATCACGCCGAAGTAGTAGGCGACCTTCTCCTCGCGGCTCATGCCGGGCTTTTCCTCGTAGGTCTTCACCGCCACGGCATAGGCCTGGTCGACCATGAGATAGGCCATCAGCGCGCGTACCCCGAGCCGCGCATGACCCACATGCGGCACCAGTGCCGCCGAGTAGAGCGCCATGCGCAGGTTCACCGCCAGCGCGGCGGTGAGCGCGATGTAAACCGGCGCGTGCTCCTGCAGCAGCGCCAGCGCGGTGAACTGCGAGGCCCCGGCAATGACGAGGACCGACATGGTCATGACCTGCAGGATGTCGAGCCCGGCATCGCGGGCGACGACTCCGAAGAGCAGCGAGAAGGGAATGACCACGGCGACGAAGGGCGTGCAGTCGCGGTAGCCCTGCCAGAAGGCGGCGCGGGTCATGCGGGCGACCTTGCGGATCTCGTGAGAGCTCTGGTCAGTGTATTGTAAAACAACGGAAATACTCCGATGCGCCACGGCCTGGCACGCATTGGCAATCGCTCCTCCCATGATTGCTCTTGCATTTGGTATACCAAATTGGGAAGCTGCTGCAAGAACGAGCGCGTCTCGCGACGCGTCTGGGAAAGGCGCGCGGGGAGGCGCGCAAAGGAGAGGAAGCGACCTGTGTCCGACACACGTGCCAACAAGCGATTCCGCTCGCAGGAGTGGTTCGACAACCCCAACAATCCCGGCATGACCGCGCTCTATGTCGAGCGCTATCAGAACCAGGAATACACCCGCGACGAGCTGCAGGCGGAGAAGCCGATCATCGGCATCGCCAACAGCGGTTCGGACATCGCGCCGTGCAACAAGATCCACGTCTTCCTGATGGACCGGATCAAGGCGGGCATCCGCGAGGCGGGCGGGATTCCCATGGAATTCCCGGTGCACCCGATTCAGGAGACCGGCAAGCGGCCCACCGCGGCGCTCGACCGGAACCTCAGCTACCTCGGCCTCGTCGAGGTGCTGCACGGTTACCCGCTCGACGGCGTGGTGCTGACCACCGGCTGCGACAAGACCACCCCGGCCATGCTGATGGGCGCGGCGACGGTCGACATTCCGGCCATCGCGCTCAACGGCGGGCCGATGCTGGATGGCTGGTGGAAGGGCAAGCGCGCCGGCTCGGGCACCATCGTCTGGGAATCGCGCCGGCTGCTGTCGGAAGGCAAGATCGACTACGACGAGTTCATGTCGCGGGTCTGCTCCTCGGCGCCCTCGCTGGGGCACTGCAACACCATGGGCACCGCCTCGACGATGAACGCCATGGCCGAGGCGCTCGGCATGTCGCTCACCGGCAACTCGGCGATCCCCGCGCCGTTCCGCGAGCGCATGGCGATGGCCTATCAGACCGGCAAGCGCATCGTGGACATGGTCTACGAGGATTTGAAACCCTCGGACATCCTGACCCGCGAGGCCTTCGAGAACGCCATCGTGGTCAACGGCGCCATCGGCGGCTCGACCAACGCTCCGCCGCACCTGCAGGCGGTCGCCCGTCACGCCGGTGTCGAGCTGGACGTGAAGGACTGGGAGACCATCGGCTTCGACGTGCCGCTGCTGGTCAACATGCAGCCCGCCGGGGAATACCTCGGCGAGAGCTTCTTCCGCGCCGGCGGCGTGCCCGCGGTGATGGCCGAGCTGCAGAAGGCCGGGCGCATCCACGAGGGGGCGATGACCGCCACCGGGCAGACCATGGGGGCCAATCTCGCCGGGCTCGAAAGTCTCGATACCGACGTGATCAAGACCTACGACGCGCCAATGCGCAGCAATGCCGGCTTCAAGGTGCTCTCGGGCAACCTCTTCGACAGCGCCCTGATGAAGACCTCGGTGATCTCGGAGGACTTCCAGAAGCGCTTCCTGTCGGAGCCGGGCAAGGAGGGCATCCTCGAGGCCCGCGCCATCGTCTTCGAAGGCCCCGAGGACTACCACGACCGGATCAACGATCCCGACCTGAAGATCGACGAGCATTGCATCCTGTTCATCCGCAACGTCGGCTGCGTCGGCTACCCCGGCTCGGCCGAGGTGGTGAACATGCAGCCCCCCGATGCGCTGATCCGGCAGGGCATCAACCACATGCCGACCGTCGGCGACGGGCGCCAGTCCGGCACCTCGGAAAGCCCCTCGATCCTCAACGCCTCGCCCGAGGCGGTGGTCGGCGGCGGGCTGGCCTTCCTGCAGACCGGCGACATGGTGCGGCTCGATCTCAATGCCAGCACGATGAACGCGCTGGTCGAGGACGCCGAATGGCAGAAGCGCAAGGCCGACTGGACCCCGCCGGAGATCGTCAACCAGACCCCCTGGCAGGAGATCTACCGCAAGAACGTGGGCCAGCTTTCCGACGGCGGCTGCCTCGAGCTGGCGACGGCCTACCAGAAGGTCGCCCGCACATTGCCGCGCGACAACCACTGACACGAACCTGTTCCGGCGCGGGCGAGACCAACGCCCGCGCCGTACTCTTGGGAGGAGTTTCATGCAGAGCATCATCATCACCGGTGCGGGCAGCGGCATCGGCCGGCTGACCGCGAAGGCGTTCCTGGACGCGGGCTGGAAGGTCGGCCTCGTCGGTCGCCGCGAGGCGCCGCTGGAAGAGACCGCGGACGGGAATCCGAACGCGCTGGTCCTGCCGTTCGACGTGGCGGACCCCGAGGCGGTGGAGGCCGGTTTCGACAAGGCGATGGCCGAGTGGGGCCGCATCGACGCGCTGTTCAACAACGCTGGCGTCAACGTGCCGGGCGCGATGATCGACGAGATCCCGGCCGAGGACTGGCTGAAGCTGTCGTCGATCAATATCTCCGGCATGTTTCTCTGCGCCCGCGCCGCCTTTGGCCGGATGCGCCGGCAGGACCCGCAGGGTGGCCGGATCATCAACA
The DNA here is from genome assembly GCF_020524285.1 of Alloyangia pacifica. GTDB lineage: Bacteria > Pseudomonadota > Alphaproteobacteria > Rhodobacterales > Rhodobacteraceae > Salipiger > Salipiger pacificus_B. Next base: position 12,781 of record NZ_JAIVKX010000008.1, on the reverse strand, counting down.
ACGGCTCGGTCTCGGCGCATGTGCCGCGCTGGGGTTCGGCGCCCTACACGACCTCGAAACATGCGGTGACGGGCCTCACCCGCTCGCTGTCGCTGGATGGGCGGGCGTTCAACATCGCCTGCGGCCAGATCGACATCGGCAACGCGCTCACCGACATGGCGCAGAAGATGACCCAGGGCGTGCCGCAGGCCGACGGCTCGATCGCCGTGGAGCCGGTGATGGACGCCAAGCACGTGGCCAGCACCGTGATGCATATGGCGACGCTGCCGCTGGAGGCGAACGTGCAGTTCGTCACCGTCATGGCGCCGGGGATGCCCTATATCGGGCGCGGCTGATCCCCAACGGCCCCGTTTCAAGCGCGGCTGACCGCCGCGAGCGGCCCCGGCGATTTACAATCGGCGGGGTCTGGCCTATCGGGGGCGCGACGACAGAATGAGGCGGCCCCTGATGCCCAAGACTCTCGTGACCGGCGCCGCCGGCTTCATCGGTTTCCATCTTTGCAAGCGCCTGCTCGCCGAGGGCCACGAGGTTGTCGGCCTCGATGCGATGACCGATTACTACGACACGGCGCTGAAGCGCGCACGGCTGGCGCTGCTCGAGGCTGAGGGTTTCAGCTTCGTCGAGGGGCGGGTGGAAACCGGCGGGCTGCTCATGGGGCTCTTCGAGACGCACCGCTTCGACTATGTCTACCACCTCGCAGCGCAGGCCGGGGTGCGGCACTCGATCGAGAAGCCGCGCGAGTATCTCGACAGCAATATTACCGGCACCTTCGAGCTGCTCGAGGCTGCGCGGGCCTACCCGCCGAAGCACATGCTGATCGCCTCGACCTCCTCGGCCTACGGTTCGAACACCGAGATGCCCTATCGCGAGACGATGAAGACGGACCACCAGATGTCCTTCTACGCCGCGACCAAGAAGGCGACCGAGAGCATGGCGCACAGCTACGCGCATCTCTACGACCTGCCGACCACCATGTTTCGCTTCTTCACGGTCTATGGCCCCTGGGGGCGTCCGGACATGGCGCTGTTCAAGTTCACCAAGGCGATCCTCGCGGGCGCGCCGATCGATGTCTACAACCACGGCGACATGATGCGCGACTTCACCTACGTGGACGATCTCGTCGCGGCGCTGTTCCGTCTCGCGCCGGTGGCCCCGCAACGCGGCGCGCCCGCCGGCCCCGAGGACAGCCTCTCGCCGGTCGCGCCCTGGCGCGTGGTGAACGTCGGCAATGGCAGCCCGGTGAAGCTCGGCGCCTTCATCGCGGCGATCGAGGAGGCGGCCGGACAGCCGGCCAAGCGCAACCTGCTGCCGATGCAGCCCGGTGACGTGCCGGCCACCTGGGCCGACACCACGCTGCTCGCCCGGCTCGCGGGAGAGTCGCAATACACGCCGGTCACCGAGGGCGTGCGGCGCTTCGTCGAGTGGTACCGCGAGTACTACGGCGCCTGAGGGGGCCGAGAGGCCCGGCGCTTCGTCTCTTTGAATAGTTGCGGGTGAGCCCGGAAGGGCGGGGGCCGAGCCCCCTGCCGCTCCGGAAGGGGATCAGCCGCGCCCGCGCGTCTCGAAGCGCGGCAGCATGGCCGAGAAATCCCGGCCGCGCCCGTCCTCATCCTCGACGAAGGTCCGGTAGAGCTCCAGCGCCTGTGCGCCCATCGGCGTGTCGGCGTCCGCTGCCGCGGCCGCCTGTTGCGACAGGCCGAGGTCCTTGAGCATCAGCTCGGCGGCGAAGCCCGGCTTGTAGCCGTTGTCGGCGGGCGATTGCGGTCCGACCCCGGGCGCCGGGCAATAGGCGTTCATCGACCAGCTGTAGCCCGAAGAGGTCGAGACCACGTCGAACATCGCCTCGCGCGACAGGCCCAGCTTGTCGGCCAGCGCGAAGGCCTCGCAGGTGGCGATCATCGTCACGCCCAGGATCATGTTGTTGCATATCTTGGCCGCCTGGCCGTTGCCCGAGGGGCCGCAATGCACCGCCTTCTGCCCCATGATGTCGAAGAGCGGTTTGGCGGTGGCAAAGGCCGCTTCCGAGCCGCCGACCATGAAGGTCAGAGTGCCCGCCGCCGCACCGCCGATGCCGCCCGAGACCGGCGCATCGAGCGCGCCGAGCCCGGCCGCCTGCGCCTGCTCGGCCACCGCGCGGGCGCTCTCTACGTCGACGGTTGAGCAATCGAGCAGCACCGCGCCCGGTGCCATCGCCGGGATGATCTCTTCCGCGACGCTGCGCAGGATCGCGCCGTTGGGCAACATGGTGATCACCACCTCGGCGCCCGTTGCCGCCTCTGCCGCCGTGCCCGCCTGCGCCGCGCCTTCCACGGTGACGCCCGCCACGTCGAAGCCGGTCACCTCGTGGCCCGCCGCGATCAGGTTCGCCGCCATGGGCGCGCCCATGTTGCCCAGCCCGATGAAGCCGATTTTCATGTCTCTCTCCTCCCCAAAAACGCCGGTGCCCGATGCGCAAGGCTCAGAGCGCCAGCTCGTCCTCTCCCAGGGGCGCCAGCAGCGCCGTGACCCTCTCCGGGGGCACGCCGTCCAGCGGCAGGCTCCACTGGGGGTTGCGGTCCTTGTCGATGAGCTGCGCGCGCACGCCTTCGAGGAAGTCGCCCTGCTGCATGATGCGATGCGCGACGCGGTACTCCTGCGCCAGCGCCGCGCGGATGTCGTCCGGAGCCGGGCCGAGCCGCGCCAGCATCTCCAGCGTCGTCGCCATCGAGAGCGGCGAATTGCGCCGCACCTGCTTCAGCGCGGCCTGCGCGAGATCGCTCTCCGCTTGCGCAAGCGCGGCCTCGATCGCCACCAGGTCACCGGAGGCATAGAGCGCGTCGATCTCGCCCTGCGCCGCCGCCAGCGGGCCCGCGGGCGCAGGGCGCGCGGCTTCCTCGAGCGCCGAGGTCTCGCCGGTTTCCATCAGCCGTTCCTTGACCAGAGACCAGCTTGCTTCGGGTACGAAGAGGTCGGCAAAGCCCGCGTGGATCGCGTCGCCGGGGCCCATGCGCGCGGCGGTCAGCGCCAGATGCGCGCCGAGCCTTCCCGGCGCCTGCGCCAGCAGGTAGGAGCCGCCCACGTCCGGCACGAAGCCAATGCCGCATTCGGGCATCGCCACCTGCGCGCTCTCGCCCACCACCCGGTGCGAGCAATGCCCGCCCAGCCCGACGCCGCCGCCCATGATGAAGCCATGCATGAAGGCGACGATGGGCTTGGGGTAGGCGGCGAGCTTGGCATTCATCCGGTACTCGTCGGCCCAGAAGCGGCGACCGAAGTCCACGTCGCCGTCCAGCCCGCGCCGGTACATCTCGGCGATGTCGCCCCCGGCGCAGAAGGCGCGCTCGCCCTCGGCGTCGAGGATCACCAGCGCCACGTCCGGATCCGCGGCCCAGGCATCCAGCGCCCTTTCGGCCTCGAGGCACATCTCCCAGCTCAGCGCGTTCAGCGCCTTGGGGCGGGTGAGGGTGATATGGCCGGCGCGGCCGGACTTGCGGGTCAGGATCTCGGTCATCGGCTTCCGATCAGGCTGCGCGCGGTGATCATGCGCATGATTTCATTGGTCCCCTCGAGGATCTGGTGCACCCGGAGGTCCCGCACCAGCTTCTCGATACCGTAGTCCGCGAGGTAGCCGTATCCACCGTGCAGCTGCAGGCACTGGTCGACCACCTTCGAGCCCGCCTCGGTGACGAACTTCTTGGCCATGGCGCAGAACGTCGAGGCATCGGGCGCGCCGGTGTCGAGCTTCCAGGCCGCCTGGCGCAGGAAGACCCGCGCCGCCTGCAGCTCGATTTCCATGTCGGCAAGGCGGAACTGCAGCGCCTGGAACTGGTCGATTCTGGTGCCGAAGGCGCGGCGCTCCGCCATGTAGTCGAGCGTGGCGTCGAGCGCCGTCTGCGCCGCGCCGAGCGAACAGGCGGAGATGTTGAGCCGCCCGCCGTCGAGCCCGGCCATGGCATAGCGAAAGCCCTTGCCCTCCTCGCCGAGCAGATTGCCGAGCGGCACCTCGCAGCCGTCGAGCTGCACCTGCCGCGTCGGCTGGCTCTTCCAGCCCATCTTGTCCTCGAGCCCGCCGAAGCTGAGACCCTCGGTGCCGGTCTCGACGAGGATCGCCGAGATGCCTTTCGGCCCGTCTTCGCCGGTGCGGCACATGACGAGATAGGCGTCGGAATAGCCGCCGCCCGAGATGAACGCCTTGGTGCCGGTGAGGCGGTAGCCGTCATTGCTCTTTTCCGCCTTCGTGCGCAGCGCCGCGGCGTCCGAGCCCGAACCCGGCTCGGTCAGGCAGTAGGAGAGCACCGTCTCCATGGTCAGCGCACCGGGCAGGACGCGGGCCTTCAGCTCTTCCGAGCCATAGGCGTCGATCATCTTGGCGCACATGTTGTGGATCGACAGGAAGGCCGCCACCGAGGGGCAGGCCATGCTGAGCGCCTCGAAGACCAGCGTGGCATCAAGTCGCGTCAGCCCCGAACCGCCGCTCTCCTCGGACACGTAGAGCCCGCCGAACCCCAGTTCCGCCAGCTTCGGCCAGAGATCGCGCGGGATCGTGCCCGCCGCTTCCCAGTCGCGGGCATGGGGCGCGATATGCTCCTGCCCGAAGGCCTTCGCCATATCGAAGATCGCCTGCTGCTCCTCGCTCGGTGCAAACTCCATGGGGCCTCCCTTTCCCGATGGCACCGGGGCCTCCCAACCCCGGAAATGAACACTTGTTCAGAACATGGCGGGAATCGCGGCGCGATGCAAGCCGTGCGCCGCCAGGGGCGCCGCGCAGCCTGCATGTGCTCAGATATCCCGGTGGTAAGCCCCACTGCCGCAAGGAGGAAATGTGCCTGCGCCTTCCGGTGGCGCAGGCGCGCGGGAGGCCGCGGTCAGAGCCGCGGCGGGATCTTCGAGTGGGGCACCCCGCGTTTGCGTTCGCGGTGCCAGATGTAGAGCCCTGCGCCGATGATGATCATCGCGCCGACCAGCGTCCAGGCCGTCGGCCAGGTGCCAAAGATCAGCAGCCCCGCCGCCGCCGCGCTCATCAGCTGCAGGTAGACCATGGGCGCGAGCACCGAGGCATCGGCGTAGCGGTGTGCCGCCGTCGCCATCATGTGCGCCACCGCCCCGAAGATCCCGATGACCGCAAGCATCACGCCGGTGCCCGCGCTTTCCGGGGCCTGCCAGTCCGGCAGCACGAAGGGCGCGAGCAGCAGCGTCGGCAGGGCGCCGCCCCAGACCTGCGAAGTGGCATTGCTTTCCTTGCCCGCGAGCTGGCGGGTCAGGATGAAATAGACCGCCGCGCAGCTCAGCGCGCCAACCGACAGCAGCATCGCCGGGTGGAACTCGGCGCCCCAGGGCTGCATCACCACCAGCACGCCGAGGAAGCCGACGCAGACCGCGCCGATGCGGTGCGGCCCGACCTTTTCGCCCAGCAAGGGGATCGCCAGCAGCGTCACCAGGATCGGCCCGGCGAACATGATGGTCGTGGTCACGGTGATCGGCAGGTAGGCGAGGGCGAGAAAGTTGAGCATGGTGCTGCCGAAGAGCCCCGCGGCGCGCAGGGTCTGCTTCCACGGGTGTTCGGTGCGGAACAGCGCGCGCCCCTCGCGCGGCAGGAAGGTCAGCAGCACCAGCACCAGATGCCCGGCATAGCGGCACCAGACCACTTGCAGCGCGGGCTGGCCGTGCTGCAGCAGCCATTTGGCCGAGGTGTCGATGCAGGTGAAGCCGATGACGGCCAGCGCCATCAGCATCAGGCCGAAACCGGTGCGGTCTTCGCGGGGAGCAATCACCATGGCTCAGCGCGCCCGCGCCGGAAAGAGGGACATAATCTGGGCCTTTCAGATGCTTGCAGAGGGGTCGATCATTTGCGGCACCATGAGCGCAGCGCTGCCGCAGCGCAAGGCAGTGCCCGCCGAATTGCATGCACAGCCGGGCCTGCGGGTTTGAACGCCCGGCGGCGCGGCACATGCATGGCGGCGGAGAGGGGGCCGAGCGAGCCCGGAAGGGCCGGGCCTACATCGCGTGCCTTCTCGCTTCGGATGGCGCGCCCGGGGGTCACATCACCGCGCCGACCTGCCAGGGGACGAACTCGTAGTCGCCCAGCCCCAGCGCCTCGGATTTGCTCTGCTCGCCCGAGGCCATGCGCAGCCACATCTGGTAGATCTCGCGGCCGACCTCCTCGACCGTCGCGCCCTCGGTGAGGATGCGCCCGGCGTTGACGTCCATGTCCTCGGTCTGGCGCTGGTAGAGCTCGTTGTTCGAGGCGACCTTCATCGACGGCGAAGGCTTGGCGCCGAAGGCGGAGCCGCGCCCGGTGGTGAAGCACACGAGGTTGCAGCCCGAGGCGATCTGGCCGGTGACCGAGGCCGGGTCGTAGCCGGGGCTGTCCATGAAGGTGAAGCCCTTGGCGGTGACCTGCTCGGCGTACTTGTAGACGCCGTTGAGCGGCGTGGTGCCGCCCTTGGCCGCCGCGCCGAGCGATTTCTCGAGGATGGTGGTCAGCCCGCCCTTCTTGTTGCCGGGCGAGGGGTTGTTGTCCATCGAGCCGCGGTTGCGCTCGGTGTAATCCTCCCACCAGTGGATCAGGTCGATGAGTTTGTTGCCGATCTCGGGCGTGGCGGCGCGGGCGGTGAGCAGGTGCTCGGCGCCGTAGATCTCGGGGGTCTCGGCTAGCACGCCGGTCCCGCCCTGGGCGACCAGCAGGTCGCAGGCGTAGCCGACGGCGGGGTTGGCGGTGATCCCGGACCAGGCATCCGACCCGCCGCATTGCAGGGCGACCATCAGCTCCGAGGCGGGGCATTCCGTGCGGGTGGCCTTGTTGACCTCGGGCAGCATCTTTTCGACCTGCGCGATGCCGTGCTCGACGGTCTTGCGCAGCCCGCCCTCGTCCTGGATGTTCATCTTTTGGAAGAGCGGGCCGGGCTCGAGCCCGTAGGCCTGGATCAGCCAGTCGATCTGCATCACCTCGCAGCCGAGACCTGCCATCAGCACGCCGCCGATATTGGGATTGCGCGCATAGCCCCAGAGCACCCGCTGCAGGAACTCGAAGCCGGTGCCGTCACCGCCCATGGCGCAGCCGGTGCCATGCACGAAGGCAACGACGCCGTCGACGTTCGGGTAGTCGGCGAGCTTCTCGGGGGTGAAGTGCTGGGCGATCATCCGCGCGGCGGTGGCCGAGCAGTTCACCGAGGTCAGGATCGCGAGGTAGTTGCGGGTGCCGACGCGGCCGGTCGAGCGGCGGTAGCCCATGAACGTGTCCTGGGTCTCGGCGGGGGGCACCGGGCGCAGGTTGGTGCCGAACTCGTAGTCGGCCTCGACGTTGCGGAACTCGAGGTTGTGGGTGTGAATATGCGCGCCCGCCGGGATGTCCTCGGCGGCGTAGCCGATGATCTGGGCGTATTTGCGCACCGGCGTGCCCTTGGCGATGTCGGTGACGGCCATCTTGTGGCCGCGCGGGATCAGCGTGGTCGCGCCCTCGTCGCCCACTTCCAGCGGGACGACTGCGGTGACGACGTTGTCATGTTCGGAGAGGCGGACGGTTTTCATCTTGGCGGAAGCTCCATGGAGCGGCTGGGGAGGTCTCCGGCTGAGGCGCGGCGCGCAGGGGCCAGCGGCGCTCGGGCGGGGATCGGTGGGGAAACTCTCTGCCCTCCGCGCGGGAGGGTCAAGCGAGGGGGCGGCGCGCGCCGCCCCCTCTGGATCGCGTTACAGGAACAGCGTGACGATCGGCGGCCAGGCCAGTAGCACCCCGAGGGCGAGGAGCTGCAGCCCGATGAAGGGCAGGAAGCCGCGGAAGATGTCGGTCAGCGAGATATGCGCCGGGGCGACGGACTTCAGGTAGAAGGCCGCGGGACCGAAGGGCGGCGAGAGGAAGCTCACCTGCATGTTCATGCAGAAGACCACGCCGAACCAGATGGCGACATAGTTGCTGTCGACATGACCGAGCCAGCCGATTTCCTCGGGCGGCAGGCGCAGCACGATCGGCAGGAACACCGGCATGATCAGCAGCACGATGCCGACCCAGTCCATGAACATCCCCATGATCAGGAAGATGAACATCATCACCAGGATGATCCCCATGGTGGGCAGGTCCGAGCCGACGATCATGTTGGCCACGTAGGTCGGGCCGCCCGCCAACGTGTAGGCCGCCGCGAGCGCTGCCGCGCCGATGGTCACCCAGATGATCGTGCCGGTGGACTTGAGCGTGCGCATGACCGCGTCCCAGACCACCTCGAAGCTCATCTCGCGGCGAATGAGGCCGATGACGAAGACCGCCACGACGCCCATGCCCGCGGCCTCGGTGATGCCGGTGATGCCGCCGTAGATCGAGCCCAGGACGACGCCGATCACCACGGTCGGGGCGATCAGGCCCTTGCCCATCTCCCAACCGACGGCGGTGCGCTCGCGGCCGACCACGAAGAAGACCACGATGGCGAAAATCACCAGCGCGCCGACCAGCCAGGGGATGTCCGAGACCATGCCGAGCGGAATCGGGTCCACGCCCTCGGTCACCACGTTGGCGCCGGTGACGGTGAAGAACAGCGCGCGCAGGGTGAGCGCCGCCACGATCCACATGCCGAAGCGCGACAGGAAGCCGAGGAACATGAGGGCCTTCTCGCCGCCCGCCGGGGCGTCCGGATCTGCCGGGGGCAGGGGGGCCTCGTCGGGGTTCATCCGGGTGCGGATGAAGATGTAGATCATGAAGAAGGACGCCAGCATGAAGCCCGGCAGGAAGGACGCGGTGAACAGCGCCTTGATCGAGGTCTCGGTGACCAGCCCGTAGAAGATCAGGACGATCGACGGCGGGATCATCGTGCCGAGCGAGCCGGAGGCGCAGATCGTGCCGATGGCGAGGTTCTGGTTGTAGCCGAGCCGCAGCATCTGCGGCAGGGCGATGAGGCCCAGCAGCACGACCTCGCCGCCGATGATGCCCGACATGGCGGCCATGATGACGGCCATGATCGAGGTCACGAAGGCGATGCCGCCACGGGTCCGCGACAGCCACACGTTGAGCGAGCTGTACATGTCCCGCGCGATGCCGGAGCGTTCCAATAGCGAGGCCATGAAGATGAACAATGGTACCGATATGAGTACGTAGTTCACCATCTGCCGGTAGACCGCCTGGCCAAGCACCGCGAAGGGCCCCATGCCAAAGCGCCCGAACAGCAGGTCGGGGCCGAATTTCATCACCAGGGTCGCGACGGCCAGGAAGGCGGAGGCGAAGCCCAGTGGCATCCCGATCGCCAGCAATGCGAACATCGCCAGCAGCAGGATCAGGCTGATTGTGCCGATATCCACCATGTAAGTCAGTCCTCCAGGGTGCGACGGATGTTCTCGATCTCGACTTCGTCGATCTCGTCCGCGGGCGAATGGTGTTCGGGGGCCTTGTTCCAGTCGGCGATGAGGTTGGACAGCGCCTGCAGGGCCACGAGGCCGATGATGATGATGAGCCCGATCTTGAGCGTCGCCGGCAGGGGCGGATCCCAGGCGGTGCCGAAGGTTTCCATCCGGCCGAGCTTCTGCATGGCCTCGTTGTAGCCACCCCAGAGCAGGCAGAAGAAGAAGGCCCAGATCAGCGAGACCGAGATGACGTCGGCCAGCTTCTGCATCCAGCGCGGCATCATGTCGTAGATGATGTAGATGCGGATGTGGCTGCGCTGCTGCATCGAGTAGAGCCCGGCCAGCAGGAACACGAAGGACGCGATCCACAGCGACAGCTCGTTGGCCCAGAGCGTGGGCTTCTCGAAGACGTAGCGGGCGACGACCTCGTAGAACATCACCAGCACGACGGCGATGATGCCGATCATCGACAGGCGCGAGAGCACCAGCGACAGGATGTCGAGCGGGCCGGTGGGTTCGATTTCGATCGAGCCGCGGCGGTCGGACAGGTAGACCGAGCCGAAGACCAGCGCGGCAAGCAGCGACCAGAGCATCACCGACACAACCGGTCGGCCCTCGGGTCGGAGCATTTCGTACATGCCGATCGGCTCGGCGGAGATGAACTGGCTTAGGATCAGCCAGGCAAAGACGGCCAGCGCCAGCCCGGAGCTGATCAGGGCAAGCAGCCGGACCGGTCCGCGCAGCGCGCCCAGCCAGAGGCTTTCATGGGACATGGGTTAACCCTTTCGGAGGAGTCACAGGGTTCTTGAGAAAGGAGCGGCGGACCCGGGGGCGGGCCCGCCGCATGGCCTTTTCAGGTCAGCTGCGCGTGCCTTACTCTGTCGAGATCAGGCCGAGCTGGCCGAGGTACGCCTTGTGGCTCTCGACGAGGGCCTTGGCTTCCGGCGACTTCTCGGCCCAGACATCCCAGGCGGCCTGGGCGGCGGAGCGGAAGGCGGCACGGTCCTCGACGGACCAGTCATGCAGCGTGACGCCGGCCTCGGTCAGGCGGGCGGCCGCCTCGTTGTTGGCCTTCTCGAAGTAGAGAGCCGAGCGCAGCGCCAGCTTTTCCATGGCGGTCTCGATGATGCGCTTGTTCTGGTCCGACAGGCCGTCCCAGACCATCTTGTTGCACGCCAGGTGGTCCGACGGCATCGAGTGGAAGCCGGGGTAGGTGGCGTGCTTGGCCAGGTCGAACAGGCCGATGGATTCGTCGTTGGCGAGGCCCGAGTAGTCGGTGCCCTCGATGATGCCGGTTTCCATCGCGGTGAAGACCTCGGTGAAGTCCATCACGATCGGCGAGGCGCCGAGGTTTGCGAAGATCTCGGTCTCCATGCCCGGGGGCGAGCGGAATTTCCAATCCTTCAGGTCGTCGGGGCCGGCGATCGGGGTCGAGGAGACCAGCGATTCCTGGCCGTAGACCCACCAGCCGATGAGCTGCATGCCGAACTCGTTGTAGAGCTCCTGCGCCTGCTCGAGCCCGCCGCCGTAATAGAGCCACGACAGCTGCTGGTAGGGGGTGTCGTAGCCGCCCATGATGTCGCCGACGAACTGGAAGCCGGCGTTCTTGCCGGTCTGGTAAGCACCGCCGGTCATGTCGCAGTCGAGAATGCCATTGGCCGCCGCGTCGAAGGTCTCGACGGTGGCCACCACGGAGGAGGCGTAGAACATCTCGATGTCGATGGCGCCGCCGGACATCGTCTCCACGTCCTCGACGAACTCCGCCGCGAGTTTGCCCGAGGTCTGCTCGGGGTTGTAATGCGTCTGGATGCGCAGGGTCACGTCCTGAGCCAGCGCCGGGCCAGCAAGGACCGTGGCCGCGGTTGCAGCCTTCAGCAGGGTCTTAATTTTCATGTCTTCCTCCCAGAAGTTTGGGGTTTTCCCCCGGTTGCGGCGCTCCCTCACAGCGCCGGATGGTATACCATCTGGAATCGAGGCTACCTCAGGGTGGGGTCGACAATCAACAATTTTTGGTATACCAAATCAGAAATCGGCGGTCTCCTTCCCCTCAGGGGGGACCTCGGTCTATACGCCGGACCGCTCCGCGCCGCGGAGCACTAGAGATGCGCCGCGGCGGGCAAGCCCGCCGATGCGGCCGAGACTGAGAGGCCAGACATGTCCGAAAGCCCTGCCGAGAGCACCTTGGCCGAGCAGATCGCCGCGCAGCTGCGCCGCGATATCCTGCGTGGCAAGCTGCCGCCGGACACCGCGATCAAGGAGCGCGACAATGCCGCCGATCTGGGGGTGAGCCGCACGCCGATGCGCGAGGCGATCCGCATCCTCGCGCAGGAAGGGCTGGTTGTGCTGCGCCCGTCGCGCAGCCCGATCGTCGCGCGGCCCACCGTCAAGGAGGTGCACGACCAGGTCGTGGTGCTGCTGGCGCTGGAAAAGCTCTCGGCGCAGATTGCCTGCGAACGGGCCACCGAGGAGGACCTGTCGCGCCTCGCCGAGCTCAACGAGAAGATCGCCGAGGCCTATGACCACGTCGATGCGCTCGATCTCTTCGAGATGGACATGGCCTTTCACCGGCTGATCGCCGAGTCCGCCCACAATGCGGCCCTGGCCGAGACCCACCACGCCTATCTCGCCCGGCTGTGGCGGGCGCGGTTCCTCTCGGCCACCATGCGCCGCAACCGCGAACGGGTGGTCTCGCACCACGGTGCGATCATGGAGGCCCTGCGTGCCCGCGATCCGAAAGCGGTCGACGCGGCGCTCGACCAGCACCTGGCCAACCTCGCCGAGGACATCTCCGCGGCCATCGAGGCGGAAAACGCCGAGGCCGAGAGGGCAGGGGGGTAGGCCGGAAAGCTCCGAATGTGTCAGGGCGGTCGTGCAAGCGGCCGCCCTTTTTCGATCCGGGTTCGATCCGGGGGCGCAGCAGCCCCGCAGGCCGGACCATGCGCCTCTGCTGCTCATGTTGGATGGCTCTCCGAGTCTGCTGCGACTCGTCCGTTTCGGCCCGTGACTCGGGTGTCTGCCGGGCTCTGGGTGGATGGCTTTGTGGATAACCCTGTGGGCGCCGCAAGATGTGGGTTTTGGCCGCTCAAGTGGACCCTGCGGAAAGCCCGCCGATCTGCGGGGGTGCGCAGAAAATATGCTAATCAACCTATTGAAATTGCCCGCATTTCGAGGAAATTCCAAAAAACTTCGGCTTCCCCGGAAAAATCCGCTTGCAGGCCCCGGGGGGTATCCGTAAAAGGCCCCTCACCGGCGGCGCTGAGGCGCTGAGCGGGACGCCAGACGGGGCGGCGGCGAGCGGAAACGCGGGGCTGGCGCAGACGAGGCGGACAGGAATTCGAGAGACGGGCAGGCGGGCGCGCCGGAAGTTAGGGCGCACTGGTCTGGTTTTGTCTCTCACGCTCTTTGACATCGCAGATATCTGAAGAGATATGCGGGCGGCACTGGTTCATTTCGATGGATCAAGCCTAGCATATCAACGCTT